>JBKBHP010000030.1:0-2574 GCA_046299695.1 Hylemonella sp. | reverse complement strand
CGAGAAGTACCTGCTCTGCCTGGGCTTCGTCGTGGTCTTCGGCGTGCTGGCCAAAAACCTCGTGCGCTCCACCATCGGGCGCGAGTGGATGGCCATCCGCGACATGGACGTGGCTGCCGCCGTCATTGGCATTCGCCCGGTCTACGCCAAGCTGTCGGCGTTCGCGGTCAGCTCCTTCATCGTCGGCGTGGCCGGCGCGCTGTGGGGCTTCGTGCACCTGGGCGCATGGGAGCCGGCAGCCTTCTCGATCGACCGCTCGTTCCAGCTGCTGTTCATGGTCATCATCGGGGGGCTGGGCTCGATCATGGGCAGCTTCTTCGGTGCGGCCTTCATCGTCGTGCTGCCCATCTTCTTGAACCAGTTCCTGCCGTGGCTCGGTGGCCTGTTCGGTCTGAGCGTCTCCACCGCCGCCGTCAGTCACGCCGAGTACATGATCTTCGGCGCGCTCATCGTCTGGTTCCTGATCGTCGAGCCCCACGGTCTGGCCAAGCTGTGGAGCATCGGCAAGCAGAAGCTGCGCATCTGGCCGTTCCCGCACTGACGACCCCGTCGCTTTCCCCACCCGTGCTTCAACCCGAAGGAGACACACCATGAAGCCTCGCTCGACCCTGCTGGCCACCGCCGTGGCCGCTGCCACCCTGGCCTCCGCGCTGGTCGGCACCGCGGCCCACGCCCAGGCCAAGGAACAATTCTTCCCCGTGCTGGTGTACCGCACCGGCGCCTACGCACCCAACGGCACGCCGTGGGCCAATGGCTTCATCGATTACCTGAAGCTCACCAACGCGCGCGGCGGCATCAACGGTGTCAAGATCATCTGGGAAGAGTGCGAATTCGGCTACGCCACCGACCGCGGCGTCGAGTGCTACGAACGCCTCAAGGGCAAGAACGGCGGCGCGACGATGTTCCAGCCGCTGTCCACCGGCGTGACGTTCGCGCTGACCGAGAAAGCCCCGGTGGACAAGATTCCGCTCATCACCGCCGGCTACGGCCGCAGTGAATCGCAGGACGGCGGCGTCTTCAAGTGGAACTTCCCGCTTGCGGGCACCTACTGGGTCGCCGCCGACGTGCTGATCCAGCACATCGCCAAGAAGGAGGGCGGTTTCGACAAGCTCAAGGGCAAGAAGATCGCGCTGGTCTACCACGACAGCCCCTACGGCAAGGAGCCGATTCCGCTGCTGCAGGAGCGAGCCGCGATGCACGGCTACCAGCTCACGCTGCTGCCGGTGGCACACCCGGGCGTGGAACAGAAGTCGACCTGGCTGCAGATCCGCCAGCAGCGCCCCGACTACGTGCTGCTGTGGGGCTGGGGCGTGATGAACTCCACCGCCATCAAGGAGGCGCAGGCAGTCGGCTATCCGCGTGAAAAGATGTACGGCGTCTGGTGGGCCGGCGCCGAGCCGGATGTCAAGGACGTCGGTGCCGGCGCCAAGGGCTACAACGCCATCACGATGCAGCACGGCGCCGAGCCCAACGCCCCCTTCATCAAGGAAATCCTCGAGAAGGTGCATGGCAAGGGCCAGGGCACGGGCCCCAAGGATGAGGTCGGCTCGGTGCTGTATGTGCGCGGAGCAATGAGCGCCATGCTCGCCGTCGAAGGCGTGCGCGCCGCGCAGGAGCGCTTCGGCAAGGGCAAGGTCATGACCGGCGAGCAGGTGCGCTGGGGTCTGGAAAACCTCAACCTCACGCAGGCCAAACTCGACGCACTCGGCTTCAAGGGCGTCATGCGGCCCATCTCCACCACCTGCCAGGACCACATGGGCGCGGCCTGGGCGCGCATCCACACCTGGAACGGCAGCAAGTGGGAGTTCACGAGCGACTGGTACCAGGCCGACGAGCAGATCATCAAGCCGATGGTGCGTGCTGCGGCCGACAAGTACGCCGCCGAGAAGAAGCTGCAGCGCCGCACGCCGCAGGACTGCCAGTCCTGATGGCCCGCTCGGGGGTCGGTCGGTCCATGCCGGCCGCCCCGACGGCGGGGGTTGCTGCCCCCGCCACCACCCGCCAGCGTCGGTCCGCGGCGCTGACGTGTGGTGCCTGCGCACCCAGCCACGTTACCGAGGTCACCCCATGACGACACCCGCTCCCGTCCTCACCGTCAACGGCATCGAGGTCATCTACAACCACGTCATCCTCGTGCTCAAGGGCGTCTCGCTGCAGCTCGCCGAAGGCCAGATCGCCGCCATCCTGGGCGGCAACGGCGCCGGCAAGACCACCACCCTGCGCGCCATCTCCAACCTGCTCAAGGGCGAGCGCGGCGAGGTCACCAAGGGCTCGATCGAGCTGCGCGGCGAGCGCATCGAAAACCTCACGCCCGCCGACCTCGTCAAGCGCGGCGTGGTGCAGGTGATGGAGGGACGGCACTGCTTCGCCCACTTGACGATCGAGGAAAACCTGCTGACCGGCGCCTACACGCGCAAGGACAAGGGCGAGATCGCCGCCAACCTGGAAAAGGTTTACACCTACTTCCCGCGCCTGAAGACGCGCCGCACCAGCCAGGCCGCCTACACCTCCGGCGGCGAGCAGCAGATGTGCGCGATCGGCCGCGCGCTGATGGCCAACCCCAGCGTCGTGCTG
>JBKBHP010000029.1:5380-7104 GCA_046299695.1 Hylemonella sp. | reverse complement strand
CCGGCGCTGGGCTGGCCTGGGCCACGGACGTCGCGGGCTCGGCCGCGGGCGCGGGCACGCTGGCCGCAGCGGCGGGCGCCGGGGCAGGCGTGGCCGCCGCAGGCGGGGGCGGCTGCAAGGTGCCGGACTGCTCACGCGCGAGCTGCGGCAGCGGGCTTTCCGCGGTCTGGAACCAGTTCAGCATCGACAGGGCCAGGGCCAGCACCGCCGCATTGCCCAGCGCCAGCACCCAGAGCCGGCGGGACTGCGGCGCATCAGCCGCCAGCAGCGCGGCGGCCTGCTTGATCTCGGGCGCCTTGTTCAGCGCGGCCGTGATCTTCTCGTTGCAGTGGGTGTAGAACCAGGCATTGGCATAGAGCCCGGGCACGACAAAGGCCGCAGTCAGCAGCAGCAACGAGAGCAGGATGGCGCTGGTGTCCGAGTAGTTGAGCACCAGCTTGCCCACGCCGAAGACCAGCAGCGCCAGGCCCAGCAGCGCAGCGACATAGGCCAGGGCCCAGCCCCACATGCGGCGGTAGACCAGCCAGTTGAAGGTGGTCCAGTAGGCGGCCCAGTTCCAGCTCGTGCCCGGCTTGCCCTCGCCGTCGAAACGCGCGAAGTGGCGCAGGTAATAGTCCTGACTGCGCTCGCCGATGGCGGCGCGGTAGAGGTAGGCGGTGTCGCCCGAGGCGAGGGGGTTGGGAGCGGCCGTGGCCATGCGGGTTGCCCTGTGGTTGGCCCGAGTCTAATTCAGCCGCGCCCGTATGCCACGCGCTTTCTTGCGGCGGTGCACCTAATTTGCAACTAGGCTTTTAAATAGTCCGTACGACTTCCGAGCCAACGCGCGACATGGCGCTCAGCCAGCGCGGGGTGGCGGTCCAGCATCACCGGAGCCGCCTCGCGCGCCCAGGCCAGCAGGTGGCTGTCTTCCGTCAGGTCGGCAAAACGCAGCAGGGCCGCGCCCGACTGGCGTGCGCCCAGGAACTCGCCCGGGCCGCGGATGTCCAGGTCGCGCCGCGCAATCTCGAAACCATCGCTGGTCTCGGCCATGGCCTTGAGGCGCTCGCGGGCCGTCTCGCCCAGGCGTGGCGCGTCGCCGGTGGAATAGAGCAGCACGCAGGCCGAGGCCGCCGCCCCGCGCCCCACCCGCCCGCGCAGCTGGTGCAGCTGCGAGAGGCCGAAGCGCTCCGCGTGCTCGATCACCATCAGGGTGGCATTGGGCACGTCCACCCCCACCTCGATCACCGTGGTGCTGACCAGCACGCCCATCTGGCCGCCCGTGAACAGCGACATCACCGCCTTCTTCTCGGCCACGGGCATGCGCGAATGCAACAGGCCCACCAGCACGCCCGGCAGCGCCGCGCTCAACTCCGCATGCGTCTCGGTCGCGTTGCTCAGGTCCAGCATCTCGCTCTCTTCGATCAGCGGACACACCCAGTAGACCTGCCGCCCCTGCTCGAGCTGGCTGCGGATGCGCGCAATCACCTCGTCGCGCCGCTGCTCCGACACCACCTTGGTCACGATGGGGCTGCGTCCCGGCGGCAGCTCGTCGATGGTGGAGACGTCCAGGTCCGCGTAGTAGCTCATGGCCAACGTCCGAGGAATCGGCGTCGCCGTCATCATCAACAAATGAGGCTCGAGTTCGAAGTCTCCCTCCCCCGCGCGGGGGAGGGTTGGGGTGGGGGCGAGCACATCGGCGCCGGGCGCAGGGTTGGGGGGGGGGGGGGCCGCGACCCCCACCGGCG
>JBKBHP010000029.1:0-5370 GCA_046299695.1 Hylemonella sp. | reverse complement strand
GCCCACCACCCCGGCGCGGGGCGCGGGGTGGGTGTCCCCCCCCAACCCCCACCGCTGTGCCACGCCAAACCGGTGCTGCTCGTCGATGATGGCCAGGGCCAGGTTCTGGAACTGCACCTGCTCCTGGATCACCGCATGCGTGCCCACCACCAGACCGGCCTCGCCGCGCGCAATCAGCTCCAGCATCGCGGTGCGCTCCTTTTTCTTCTGGCTGCCCGTGAGCCAGGCCACACGCACGCCCAGCGGCTCCAGCCAGGCCACGAGCTTGCGGAAATGCTGGTCGGCCAGGATCTCGGTGGGTGCCATCAGCGCGCACTGCCAGCCCGCGTCCATACAGATCGTCGCGGCCAGTGCCGCCACCACGGTCTTACCCGAACCCACATCGCCCTGCAGCAGGCGATGCATGGGCTTGCTCTGCGCCAGGTCCTGCGCAATCTCGCGGCACACGCGCTGCTGCGCGCTCGTCAGCGCAAAAGGCAATGCAGCCAGCAGACGTTCGTGCAGGGAACCCGCGCCGTTCACACGCAGCACGGGCGCGCGCAGGTGCTCGCGTTCACGGCGCGACTGCAGCTGCGAGAGCTGCTGGGCCAGCAGCTCCTCGGCCTTGAGGCGTTGCCAGGCCGGGTGGGTATGGTCTTCAAGTTGAGCCAGCGACACATCGGGCGTGGGGTGGTGCAGAAACTCCAGCGCCTGCTTGAGCGTCCACAAGGGCCGCAGCTTGAGCGTGGCCGCCACCTCGGGCGGCAAGGTGTCTGAGAGTTCGGCGCGCTTCAGGCCGCTGAGCACCGCCTTGCGCAGATAGGCCTGGGGCAGCGCGGCCGTGGTGGGATAGACGGGCGTGAGCGCCGTGGGCAGCTCGCCGCCGGCAGAGCGCGTGTGCGGGTGCATCATGGTCCAGCCCAGGAAACCGCCACGCAATTCACCACGCGCCCGCACGCGCGTGCCCACGGCCAGCGCCTTCTGCTGGGATGGATAGAAGTTGAAGAAGCGCAGCATGCAGCTGTCCGTGCCATCGTTGATGGTTACCAGCAGTTGGCGGCGCGGGCGGTAGGCGACCTCCTGCGCCGTGACCTCGCCCTCAATCTGTGCCGTGTCGCCCTCACGCGCTTCGGCCAGCTTGACGATGCGTGTCTCGTCCTCGTAGCGCAGGGGCAGGTGCAGGGCCAGGTCGATGTCGCGCCGCAGGTTGAGCTTGTCCAGCGCCTTCTGCGGCGCGCTCTTGGATCCAGCCGCCCCTGATGCCAACACGGACTTTGCAGCCGGCGCTGCGCCTTCTTTGGCGGCCGGCTTCTTCGTGATCTTTTTCTCGCTTCCGGTCTGGGAACGTGCGGGCATGGTCTCGATTGTGGCCCAAGACCGACCAATCACCGCAACGGGCACGGCTCTTGCTGAGCTCCTGGTGTCCAGGGAGAGATAACTCATAAGCGAACGCCATTGGACCCATAGACATGCCTGCCCCTGCCACACGCCTTCAGACCGACACCTACCTTCCCTATATGCGCGACGTGAGCCGCTGCGAGCAGTCGCTGCGCGAACTCAACCAGATGTGGCGCATGATCGAATCCTCGGCCAAGATGAACTGCCCGCAGGAAGCGCAGACCATCCTGCCCATCATGGCCGCCACGCGCGATGGCTTCAGCCGGCTGGAACAGGAGCTCGTCGACAGCCTCGTGGGCGAGAAGGTGGCCAATGTGCTGGCCGCCGTCGGCACCAAGGCGCAGTACGTGATTGACATCGTGGTGCGCAATCTCTACGAACGCACCGCCGACGTGGGCTTTCTCGCCACCGACCGCGAACTCTGCACCTTCGTCGCCGGCCTCAGCGAGGACGTGGACGCCATCCGCTCGCGCCTGCTGGCCTACCGCCACAAGTACACCGTCTACAACGAGATCATGCTGCTCGACGCCCGGGGCAACGTGCTGGTGCAGCTCGATCCGGAGTCCCCCGTCGAAGGCAGCGTGGACCCGCTGATTGCCCAGACCCTGGCCAGCGACAGCTTTGTCGAGACCTTTCGCGCCACCGACCTGCGCCCCGGCCGCACGCAGGCGCTGATCTACTCGCGCCGCATGCACCACCCCCAGACCGGCGCCGTGGTGGGCCTGCTCTGCCTGTGCTTCGACTTCGAGGCCGAGATGGCCGGCATCTTCCGCTCGCACCGCGACCCCGAGGGCCGCGCCAACATGCTGCTGCTGGACGAGAACCACCGCGTCATCGCCAGCGCCGACGAACGCTGGATCGCCCCCGGCACCACGGTGCCCGTCAACCCCGAAGGCCGGCCGCAGCTGATGATCCACGAGGGCCGCGAGTACCTGGTGCGCACCACGCGCGCCGAGGGCTACCAGGGCTATCTGGGCCCCGAGGGCTGGCTGGGCCAGGTCATGACGCCCGTGGACCTGGCCTTCTCGGGCGACACACGCCAGACCCTGACGACCCTGGACCCTGCCGTGGCCAGCGGCCTGCTGGCCCATGCCCGCCACTTCAGCCCGCCGCTGTTCGAGGTGATGACCGCCACCGAGACCATACGCCGCGTGGTCTGGAACGGCCAGGTCATCACCGCGGACCGCAGCGGTGAACGCGTGAAGCTCAAGACCATCCTGGACCAGATCAGCGAAACCGGCGCGCGCAGCAACGCCCTGTTCTCGCAGTCCATCCGCGACCTGTATGAAACCGTGCTTGAATCCAAGCAGCGCAACACCGAGTTCGTGGCCCAGCTGCTGGTGGACCTGCTGGACCGCAACCTCTACGAGCGGGCCGACGACTGCCGCTGGTGGGCGCTGACGCCCGAGCTGCGCCAGGCCCTGGCCGCGCCCGACGTGCCCGAGACCGAAGCGCGCCGCGTGCAGGACATCCTGGCCTACATCCACAGCCTCTACACCGTCTACACCCAGCTCTTCGTCTACGACCGCGAAGGCCGCATCATTGCGCGCTCCTGCCGCGGCAGCGAGCCCGGCCCGGCGCAGATCGACGCCGGCACCCTGGAGCGCGTGCGCGCCCTGGGCGACGACCAGGCCTATCACGTGAGCGCCTTCGAGCCCAGCGCGCTCTATGGCGGCCAGCCCACCTACATCTACCACGCGGCCGTGCGCCACCCGGACCATGAGCGCCAGGTCGTCGGTGGCATCGGCATCGTCTTCGACTCGGCGCGCGAGTTCCAGGCCATGCTGCACGGCAGCCTGAGCCAGGACAGCGGCATCTCCGCCTATTTCGTCAACCGCGACGGCCGCATCATCTCCAGCACAGCCGGCGCACGGCCCGTGGGCGGCGCCCTGGCGCTCGAGCCCCAGCTGCGCCAGCTGCCGCGCGGGCGCAGCGTCTCGCGCATCGTCGAACACGAGGGGCAGTACGCCGTCATGGGCTGCGCCGCCTCCCAGGGCTACCGCGAGTTCAAGGTCAGCGACGGCTACGAGGAGGATGTGCTTGCCGTCGTCTACCTGCCCCTGGGCGCCGTGCGCCAGGACCGCGGCCTGCAGCCCGCCGAGAGCCTGGCCATCGAGGACGAGGGCTACGCCGCCGACGGCCAGGAACGCCAGACCTACGCCACCTTCCAGTGCGGCGGCGGCCTGCTGGCCCTGCCTGCCGTGCAGGTGCTGGAGGCCCTGCCCCTGAGCGCCCTCTCGGCCCGCATCCCCGGCGGGCCGCAAGGCCGCGTGGGCATGCTAGCCCCGCAGAACAACAGCCAGATCCGCCACTTCGTCTGGGTCTTCGACCTGGGCTGGCTGCTGCTGGGCCGTCCCAGCACGCAGGACGCCAACAGCCAGATCGTCATCGTGCGCCACGGCCTGCACACCGTGGGCCTGCTGGTCGACGCGCTGCACGCCGTGCCCGAATTTGCCGAGGCCCAGCGCATGCCCTCGCCCTTCGGCACCGGCCACAAGCTCGTGAGCCACTTCATCAAGGCCAACGGCGGCCAGCTGCTCATCCAGCTGCTGGACCCGGCGGCCCTGTTCGAGCGCCTGGCCGGCGGCCTGCTCACCGCCACCGAAGCCGAACTCGACACCGCCGAAGCGGGCAAGGAGGAAGTTCTGGGAAAATAGAGGCCTCATCAAAACTTGGAACGGGTCCGTCCGGCCCTCAAGCGCATGTCTCAAGCCTCCGGCGCCGCGCGCGCCCACACCCTCAGCGACTTCGACTTCGAGCTCCCCACTGAGCTCATCGCCCAGCACCCCGCTGCCGAACGCAGCGCCTCGCGCCTGCTCGACGGCCGGGGCGCGCAACCGGTGGACCGCATCTTCCGCGAGCTGCCCAGCCTGCTGCAGGCGGGTGACCTGCTGGTCTTCAACGACACCCAGGTGGTGAAGGCCCGCCTCTTTGGCCACAAACCGGCTCCCCCCCGAGGCACCAAGGTGCCTCCCCCTCCAGGGGGCGAGGACAGCTTGGGGCGGCCCGGCGCTGCCCTCCCCCTCGGCGGCAAGCTCGAACTGCTGGTGGAGCGCGTGCTGCCGGGCCACGAGGTCGTGGCCCACATGAAGGTCAGCAAGAAGCCCGCCGTGGGCACGGTGCTGCAGATGACCGGTGGCTACACCGCGGAGTTATTGGGCCGCTGGCCTGACGAAGACGGGCAACTGTTCCGCCTGCGCTTCAGCGAGGAACCGCACCAGTTGATGGAGCAGCACGGCCACGTGCCGCTGCCGCCCTATATCGAACACGGCGACAGCGCCGAGGACGTGGCGCGTTACCAGACCGTCTTCGCCGCCAAACCCGGCGCCGCCGCCGCCCCCACCGCCGCCCTGCATTTCGACGAAGGCGTGCTGGCCGCGCTGGAAGCGCGCGGCGTGCAGCGCGCCAACGTCACCCTGCACGTGGGCGCCGGCACCTTCTCACCCGTGAAGACCGAGAACCTGGCCGAACACCGCATGCACCGCGAGTGGTACGAGGTGCCTGCCGCCACGCAGCAGGCCATCGCCGAGACCAAGGCCCGTGGCGGCCGCATCGTCGCCGTCGGCACCACCACCATCCGCACGCTGGAGTCCTGGGCCAAGACGGGACAAGCGAGTGGCGACACCGAGATCTTCATCACCCCGGGCTTCGAGTTCCAGGTGGCGGACCTGCTGATCACCAACTTCCACCTCCCCAAGTCCACACTCATGATGCTCGTCAGCGCCTTTGCGGGCTACGAGCACATCATAGGGCTGTACCAGCATGCGATAAGCCAACGCTACCGGTTTTTCAGTTATGGGGATGCGATGGTGTTGGAACGATCACATTAAACGATCAGTTCCGGCAGCCCTCGCCGGGGCCTGGCAGCAGTGTGGGCTTCCCCCGATTCCCCGGACGGTTTGCTTAGCCCTTTAAGCCTTCTTCAAACTGGACCGGGCTGAGGAAGTCTAGCTTGGAGTGCTTGCGCACCGGGTTGTAGAACCGCTCGATGTA
>JBKBHP010000028.1:0-13774 GCA_046299695.1 Hylemonella sp. | reverse complement strand
TGACCAGCCGCACCGCCTCAAGCTTGAACTCGCGGCTGAATTTCCTTCTCATTTCCATACACCACCTCCGGTTTCATCGACCACCTTAACAAAGTGTCTTTGAAACCGGCAGCAGCCCAGCCATTCAATCTGAACAGTTGATTTCCTCGTTGGTGGTCGATCTATCTTTGCTTTAGACCAGCTGAGCTGAAGTAGAGGACATCGCTATGCATACCACTGCATACACCACCCAACTGAATCCCCGCATGTCCCGAATCAATCTGCCTCGGGCCTGATCGGGCCCGAGACTCCGCCTCACCGATGCGCCCGCCTGGGCCCATTCGATCGAGTGAGGCCGACTTGAACCAGACCACGGGCGCCGCCTGATAAATGGGCGCCGAGGGCATCCCCCATCTATGGGATTTACTTTTGCCGGCATCGGCCGACAATGCGGCGCTGATGGGCCCGGCCGCCGGTCGGGCATCCCGTTCTGGGAGGTCTCGTGATGAAGCTGATCCTGGGTCTTGTCTCTGTGCTTGCTGCGGCAAGCGTCCTGGCGCAGCTGCCGCCGCCACCACGTGCCGCAGAGCGCGTGCACACCAATTACGAGGCCCAGGTTCCCAAAGAGGCCAAGGGTGGTGACAAGGTGGCGCCGGGGGCCAGCAATGCGGAGCTGGCCGATCTGTTGCGCAAACAGACCGCGGCCATCCAGGCCTTGCATGGCAAGGTGAGCGATCTGGAGGCACGGGTCCTCAAGCTGGAACGGGGAGCACGCTGATGGCCAGCGCCACAGACGCCGCCATGGCCGCGCTGGACGCGGCACAGAAGAACCTGGACAAGACCCTGGCCCAGGCCCCGTCGCCGGGCTGGTTGCAGCCCTGGTCGCCCGACCTGGTGCAGTTCCTCGCCATCGGGGTGCTGCTGTTTGCCTTTGCCGCGCTGATCCTGGCCACAGCCCTGCTGTGGCGTGCGCATGCGCCGGCCTACCATGTGCTGCGCGTGTTCGGCGTCATCACCATCCTTTGTTTTTCGGCGCTGCTGCTGATCGTCGGCTACAGCAACGATCAGCTCACGCCTATCGTCGGACTTTTTGGCGCCATCGCCGGCTATCTGCTGGGCAAGGACGCGCAGACCAAGGAGGAGGGCTAGCGTTGACGGCCCGCCCGGGGCAAGGGTGCCCGCCCGGGTCTGGTGCCTGTCGATCAACAGCAGGGGCGCCTTGAACAAGGAACCTTTCCATGGCAGAACTCAACAAGTCCGTCCAGGCGCACGTCAGCGTCTTCATGTTCCTGGGCATCAACGGCCAGTCCATCCGGCCTTTCGTCACCACCGGCGAGCAGCCGGGCATGGGCCCGCAGAAGATGCGCGACCTGACCTTCTTCAACGGCGCGGGCAGCCTGGAGATGCTCAAGGCGGTGGCGGCGCAGATGGCGCACATGCTCATCCTGCACGTCCACACCTACTACACGCAGCAGCGCGAGGCCGGGCACGAGAACAAGACGGTGCCCGAGCTGGTGGGGCTGTTCACGCCGGTGCTGATGGACCCGGCCAAGACGGTGCATGACCTGGCTCAGGCGGTGGACAAGGTCTTCCGCTTCAAGAACGAAGGCACGGCCGCGGTGCCGGTGGCGGCCATGGTGGCCGAGCAGCCGGTGTCTGCGCCGCTCAGGCGGCGGCTGCATAAGATGGGCATCAGCTGAAGGAGGCGCCATGAGAATCATCGCCACTTCAGTGTTTGCGTTCTGCCTGCTGGCCAGCCCCGCGCTGGCGGCAGACGAGGGCAAGGGCATCGTGCTCACGCCCAAGTACTTCGAGCCGGGCTCGGGCACGGGCCAGCAGGGCGGCCTGGGTTTCAGCTACAAGATCGACAAGACCGTGGCCACGCCCGCGGCCAGGCAGGAGCTGTCGAAGGAGTCCTTCCACAAGCTCGATCTGGATTTCAAGGCCGAAGGCAACGTGGCTTTCAACCGCGACATCAACCCCAGCGATTTCCTCAAGACCGGGCTGGAACTCAACTATGTCTACCAGTACGCCAGCGCCGTTACCCTGGGCGGCCCGGGCTCGGGCTGCGATCCGACCGATCCCGCCACGCTGCCGCAGTGCCGTGAGGAAGCGGCCCGTTCGCGCGGTGGTGACGCGCTGGTGCTGTTCACCGGCCTGGTGGGTTCGCTGGAGTCCGACCAGCGCTTCGACCGTCGCAACGAGACCTTTGGCGCGCATCTCACCACGGTCTACCGGCCCGCGCCGGGCTCTTTCGTCAACCAGGCCAATCCTCTGGACTGGCCCTTCCGGCTGGTGCGCTGGCTCACGGGCCACCCCATGGGGCTGACGGCTTCGCCCGATGCCTTTCCCAAACTGCGACTGGCACTGGAGCGTGTGAAGCCCGACAAGGATCCGGATCGCGCGGCGCTGCTGGGCAGCACGCCGGACTACAACCGCGGCAACATCGAGATCGCGATGACCAGCCCGGTGGGCGTGGTGCAGGGCCGGCAGGTGAAGTTCGAATGGAGCTGGCGCTACTTCAAGGAGCAGAACCCGGCCAGCGCCATCGAAGCGGCCGGGCTGGACCGCTACCGCTACGCGGCCTCAACCTTGCGCCTGGACTCGGGCTGGCAGCTGACCTATGCCACGGGCAAGCTGCCGCTGGACCGGCAGTCCGACTCAGTCTGGGAGCTGGGTTATCGGGTCGAGTTCGATTGAGAGGCGGGGCCGCCCGGAGGGCATGATCCTCCGACGCATGCCCCCAGCGCATACAGGGCCGCTCGGCCTGCTGCTAAGATGCCGCCGTGCGTATCCGCTTCATTGCCCTCCTTGTGGTTCTCATGAACGTCTGGCAGGTCGCCTCCGCGGCCGGTCTGGTGCAGTTCTGGGCCGAGCAGCGCGAGGCCCTGGAGCACACCGTCATGCACTGGCAGGGCGAGGCGCACCACCATGACAGCCAGGGCCATGTGCATGAGGACGATTCAGAAGAGTCCATCCAGCACATGATGGCCGACTGCTGTTTCCACCACTTCGGCGTGATCGCGGCCCCTGCGGTCGTGGCGCTGGAGCCGCTGCCCCAGCATGTGGCCCAGGCTGCCCAGGCCGTGCCACCCCCGCCTTATCTCGACGGCCTGCGCCGTCCCCCCCGAAGCCTGATCTGACGCTGGCCGCGTGCCGCACCCTGCGGGGTGCGCGCGTGGTTTGTTCGTTCGTCCGTGCGCGGCGGCTGAGCCGGCGCGCGCGGGTCGTGCAGATCACTCCGGGGGTCTTGTGGTGTATTCCTTATCGAGGTGTGTCCTGGCCGTGGCGCTGGGCGCGGCGTTGAGTGCCGCGCAGGCGCAGACGGATGCCGTGCCGGCCGACACACGCATTTCATTGAAGGCCGCGCTCGACGCCGCCTGGCTGCGCTCTGTCTCGGCGCGCGAGGCGGGCGCGCAGCAGCGCGGGGCCGAGGCGACGCGCACGGCGGCCGACAGCCTGTGGGCCCGCCCGCCGGCGTTGGAGCTTGGCCGGCGCGAGGGCCGCGGCGTGGCCAGCGGGCAGACCGAGAACGAAGTGGGCCTGGCCTGGCCGCTGTGGCTACCGGGCCAGCGCTCGGCACGGCAGACCGCGGCGGAGCAGCAGACGCAGCTGGTGCAGGAGCAGACGCGCGCGCTGCAGCTGCGCCTGGCTGGCGAGCTGCGCGAGCAGGCCTGGGGCGTGCGGCTCCTGCAGGCCGAGCTGGAACAGGCGCAGGCCCAGCAGCAGGTGCTGCAGGAGCTGGCCGAGGACGTGGCGCGCCGGGTGCGCGCGGGCGATCTCGCGCGGGCCGATGCCATGGCCGCGCGGGCGGAGCTGCTGGCGGCGCAGGCGCTGACGGTCGAGGCGCGCCAGCGCCTGAGCGAAGCCCGCACACGCTGGCAACTGCTCACGGGTCAGACCCTGGACCCGGAGCCCGCCGAGGCCGAGGCGCCCATGGGGGCGGCCCTGGACGAAGCGCACCCCGAGCTCGCCCTCGCGCAGCGCCGCCTGGCCTTCAGCCGCAGCCAGCTGGACGTGGTGCAGAACTCGCGGCGCGATGCGCCCGAGCTTAGCGTGGGCTATCGCCAGGAGCAGAGCCCAGCCAGCAACACCCAGAACAGCCTGGGCGTGAGGCTGCGCCTGCCCTTCGGCACGCAGGACCGCAACCTGCCGCTCGAGGCCGCCGCCCGCGGTGCGCTGGAGGTGGCCGAGACCAGCGAGCAGCGTTTGCGCGAACAACTGGGTGCCGCGCTGGAGAACGCGCGCCTGGCGCTGCGCAACGCAGAGACGCGGCGCGAGGCCGAGCGCGAACGCGCTGCGCTGCTGCAGGAGCGCGCGGGCCTGCTGCGCCGCGCCTTCGCGGCCGGCGAGCTGGCGCTGCCCGAGCTGCTGCGTGCGCTCAACACCGCCAACCAGGCCCAGGGGGCCTGGGCCCGTCAGGAGGCCGCGCTGGGTCTGGCGCGCGCCCGTCATCAACAAGCTTTGGGATGGTTGCCATGAAGACATGGAACATGTTGGGGAGGCGCGGGCGGCTGCTTGCGCTCACGGGCCTGCTGGGCCTTTCGGGTCTGGCCTGGGCGCACGGGGGCGAAGACCATGGCGACACGGCCATGGCGGTGAACGCCACCGGTCTGCCGCGCGTGGAGGCCCACTCGGACCTCTTCGAACTCGTGGGGCAGCTTGACGGCCATGGCCTGTCGCTGCTGATCGACCGCTATGACAGCAACGCGCCGGTGCTGGGTGCCAAGGTGACGGTGGAGTCCGGCGGCATCGAGGCCGCGGCGACCTTCCATGCCGAGCATGGGGACTACGCCGTGACGGACGCACGCCTGCTCGGGCTGCTGCGTCAAGGCGCGGAGCACGCGCTGGTGTTCACGATCACGCAGGGCGCCGAGAGCGACCTGCTCGACGGCACGCTGCGCCGGCCCGTGATGGCGGCGCCCGCCGAGCATGCCGCGGGTCTGCCCTGGGGCCAGGTCCTGGGCGGTCTGGTGGTACTTGCTGGGCTGCTGGCGGCGGCTTATGTCTATCTGCGGCGTCGCGCCCGTGCGCGTCTGCTGCCCGGTCTGGGAGAGCCCGTATGAAACGCACCCTGCCTTTGATGCTGCTGGCCCTGTGGCTGGCATCCGTACAGACCCCCTTGCATGCGCATGAGGGCCACGCCCATGAAGAGGAGGCACCGGTGGCGGGTGCCGCCGGTCTGGCCCGCCTGCCCGATGGCAGCGTGAACGTGCCCAAGGCCACGCAGCGGCGCCTGGCCGTACGCACCACGGTGAGCGAGGTGGGGGAGGCCGCGGCCACGCTGCAGCTGCCCGCGCGCGTGGTGATGGACCCGAACCGCAGCGGGCGCGTACAGGCCGTCTATGGCGGGCGCATCGAGCCCGGGCCGCGCGGCCTGCCGGTGGCGGGCCAGGCCGTGAAGCGAGGCGAGGTGCTGGCCTATGTGCGTTACGCGGCCGAGCCCTATGCCGCCGCCAACCAGCAAGGCCAGCTGACCGATCTGCGCACCCAGCGTGTGCTGGCCGAGCAGCGTGTGCAGCGGCTTGAGAGCCTGGAAGGCACGGTGCCGCGCAAGGAGATCGACGCGGCGCGTGCTGAGCTGGCGGGTCTGCGCGAGCGCGAGGCCAGCGTGGGCGCGAGCCTGTCGGGGCGCGAGGCCCTGACGGCGCCCGTCTCCGGCGTGGTGGCCAGCGTGGCCCTGGTGGCCGGTCAGGTGGTGCAGGCGCGTGACCTGCTGTTCGAAGTGGTGGACCCGGCCTACATGCAGGTGGAAGCGAGCACGCCCGACGCCACGCTGGGCACGCGCATCGCCGGGGCGCAGCTGGCCGATGTGCCGCAGGCGCGCCTGCGCATGCTGGGTGCAGCGCGCTCGCTGCGCGACGGTCTGCTGCCGCTGAGCTTTGCGGTGCAGAGCGCGCAGCGCGGCGCGGCGCTGCCGCTGGCCATTGGCCAGCCGGTGCAGTTGATCGTGCAGCTCAAGGAACGCAGCCGCGGTGTGGTGCTGCCGGCGCAGGCCGTGGTGCGCAACCCGGCCAACGAGCCCGTGGTCTGGATCAAGACCAGCGCCGAGCGCTTCCGCCCGCAGCCCGTGGTGGCGCAGGCGCTCGATGCCCGCACGGTGCTCGTGACCCAGGGCCTGGAGGCCGGCCAGCGCGTGGTGGTGCAGGGTGCGCCGCTGATCGCGCAAATCAGATAAGGAACGGATCATGTTCAACTGGATCGTTCGTTCCAGCCTGCACAACCGGCTCATGGTGCTGGCGCTGGCCGCGCTGCTTTTGGCCTATGGCGCGCTGACCGCCTGGCGCACGCCGGTCGACGTCTTTCCCGATCTCAACAAGCCCGTGGTCACGGTGATGACCGAGGCCGGCGGCATGGCGCCGCAGGAGGTGGAGCAGCTCGTGACCTTCCCGATCGAGATCGCGCTCAACGGCATGCCCGGCGTGACGCGCGTGCGCTCGACCTCGGGCGTGGGCCTGTCCATCGTCTATGCCGAGTTCGACTGGGGCACCGACATCTACCGCAATCGCCAGCTCGTGGCCGAGCGTCTGGCCCTGGTGCGCGATCGCATGCCCGCGGGCGTGTCGCCGGTGATGGGGCCGGTCTCGTCCATCATGGGCGAGATCATGCTCGTGGCCTTGCCGCTGCAGGCTCAGGGCGATGCCGTGCCCGAGGGCCTGCCCATGCGGGCGCGCGAGTATGCGGATTTCGTGCTGCGCCCGCGCCTGCTGTCCATCCCCGGCGTGTCGCAGGTCATCCCCATCGGTGGCGAGGTGCGCCAGCTGCGCGTGGAGCCCGATACCGCGCGCATGGCCCAGTTCGGCGTGACCCTCACGCAGCTGGAGCAGGCGCTGCGTGGTTTCGCGGCCAATGCGGGCGGTGGCTTCATTGACCTCAACAGCCGCGAGTACCTGATCCGCCACGTGGGTCGCACCCAGCGCGTGGAAGACCTGGCGGGTGTGGCCGTGGCCTGGAAGAACGGCCGGCCCATCCAGCTGCAGCAGGTGGCCAGCGTGCGCTACGCGCCGGCGCTGCGCCGCGGTGATGCGGGCTACAACGGCGCGCCCGCCGTGGTGATCAGTGTGCAGAAGCAGCCCTCGGCCGACACGGTCAAGCTGACGGCGGCCGTCGAGGCGGCACTGACCGAGCTGCGCCAGGGCCTGCCCGCAGGCCTGAGCGAGCCGCGCGTGCTGTTCCGTCAGGCGGACTTCATCCAATCCTCCATCGGCAACGTGACGGAAGCGCTGCGCGACGGTGCCGTCATGGTGGCCATCGTGCTCTTTGCCTTTCTGCTCTCGGCACGCACCACGCTGATCTCGCTGCTGGCCATTCCGCTGTCGCTGGCGGTGGCGGCGCTGGTCTTTCATCTGATGGGGCTGTCGATCAACGTGATGACCCTGGGCGGGCTGGCGATCGCCATCGGCGAGCTCGTGGACGACGCGGTGGTGGACGTGGAGAACATCCTGCGTCGGCTCAAGCAGAACCGCACGGCCGCCGTGCCGCTGAGCGTGTTCGAGGTGGTGCGGCAGGCCAGTGTGGAGGTGCGTTCCGGCATCGTCTACGCCACCATCATCGTGGTGCTGGTGTTTGTGCCGCTGTTTGCGCTGCCGGGCATCGAGGGGCGGCTGTTCACGCCGCTAGGCATCGCCTACATCGTCTCCATCCTGGCGTCCATGCTCGTGTCCATGACGGTCACGCCGGTGCTGAGCTACTACCTGCTGCCGCACATGAAGCGCCTGGACCATGGCGACTCGCCCATGGTGAGCTGGCTCAAGCGGCAGGACACGCGGCTGCTGCACTGGTCGTTCGGCCATGCGCGCACGCTGGTGATCGCCGCTGTCGTGGGCGTGGGCGTGGCGGCGGCGTCGGTGCCTTTCCTGGCGCGCTCCTTCCTGCCGCCCTTCAACGAGGGTTCGCTGGTGATCTCGATGCTGCTCAACCCGGGCACCTCGCTGGCTGAGGCCAGCCGGGTGGGCGCGGTGGCCGAGACGCTGATCCGCGAGGTTCCCGAGGTGATCCAGGTCGGCCGGCGTACGGGCCGGGCCGAGCTGGATGAGCACGCCGAGGGCGTGCATTCGGCCGAGATCGACGTGGACCTCAAGCGCAGCGAACGCGAGCGCGAAGAGGTGCTGGCCGACATCCGCCGCCGGCTCTCGGTGCTGCCGGCGCAGGTGTCCATCGGCCAGCCCATCTCGCACCGGCTCGATCACCTGCTCTCGGGCGTGCGTGCCCAGATCGCCATCAAGATCTACGGCGACGACCTCGACACATTGCGCGGTCTGGCCGAGCAGCTGCGCGCGGGGCTGGGCCAGGCCCATGGCCTGGTGGACCTGACGGTGGAGAAGCAGGTGCTGATTCCGCAGATCACGGTGCGGCTGGACTATGCACGCGCGGCCCAGGCCGGGCTGGCGCCGGGCGAGGCGATAGCCGCGCTGCAGGCCCTGACCGACGGCGCGCATGTGGCGCAGATCGTGGACGGCGCGCGCCGTTACGAGCTGGTGCTGCGCCTGCCCGACGGCCAGCGCAGCCCGCAGGATCTCGCGCGCACCCTGATCGATACGCCCGCCGGGCGCCTGCCCGTGAGCAGCATCGCCACGGTGGAGGAGGGCGATGGCCCCAACCAGATCGGACGCGAGAACGGGCGCCGGCGCATCATCGTCTACGCCAACACCGACGGGACGGATATGGCGCACGTGATCGCCGACATCCGCGGCGTGATCGCGCAGATGCCGCTGCCCGCGGGCACCTTCGTGAGCCTCGAGGGGCAGTTCCAGGCGCAGGAGGCGGCCACGCGCCTGATCGCGGCGCTCTCGCTGGTCTCGCTCTTCATGATGTTCCTCGTGCTCTACACGCGCTACCGCTCGGCGGTGCTCGCGGGCATCATCATGGCCAACATCCCGCTGGCGCTGATCGGCTCGGTGATCGCCATGTGGATCGCGGGCGTGAACCTCTCGGTGGCGTCCATGGTGGGCTTCATCACGCTGGCGGGCATCGCCACGCGCAACGGCATCCTCAAGATCAGCCACTACATCAACCTCTGCAAGTTCGAGGGCGAGCGCTTCGGCCAGGCCATGATCGTGCGCGGCTCCTTGGAGCGGCTCACGCCCGTGCTCATGACGGCGCTGGTGGCGGCCTTTGCGCTCACGCCGCTGCTGCTGGCGGCGGACGCCCCGGGCAAGGAGATCCTGCACCCGGTGGCGGTGGTGATCTTCGGCGGCCTGGTCAGCTCCACGCTGCTGGACACGCTGCTCACGCCGGTGCTGTTCTGGCTGCTGGGAGAGAAGCCGCTGCAGCACGTGCTGAGCGGCGAGGCCGAGGGCGAGGGCCAGGAGAGTTATTGAGTTCCGGGGCAGATCCGGCGCCGCCCCGACCAAGTGCGCCGGACTGGATGGAGAGTTGAACCATGAAACATTTTCTGACGGCGGTGCTGCTGGCGCTGGCCAGCCTGGGCTTCCACCCGGCCTGGGCCCACGGTGAGGTCAAGGCCAAGCACGGTGGTGTGGTGCAGGAGGTGAACGATCTGGCGTTCGAACTCGTGCCGCATGCCACGGGCGCCGCCATCTACATCGACGACCACGGCCAGCCCGTCAAGCCCGCAGGCATGAACGGCAAGCTGTCCGTGCTGGTGGATGGCGTGAAGACGGACTACCCCGTGGCCCTGGGCGTGGACCGCATCGAGGTGCTGGGCGTGAAACTGGCCAAGGGCATGCGCGCTGTGGCCGTGATCAATGGTGTGGGCGGCAAGACGGTGACCGTGCGTTTCACGGTCAAGTGAGTCTGGCGGCGGGGTGAGGCCGGGTTATGATCGCCGCACCGTTTGCCGGGGACATGGCAGCCTCCCCGCCCCAAGACGCTCGCGTCCAAGGCCTGCTCTGATCTGGGGTTGCACCGACCCCAAGAGGAGAGTCCGTGGACAAGAACATCGCAAGCACTGGCGTCGGCTCCGAAGCGAGCGTCGCCCCATCTCCCGTCACCCTGGCGCAAGCCACACGCTACTGGCTCAAGCTGGGTTTCATCAGCTTTGGCGGGCCGGCAGGGCAGATCGCCATCATGCACCACGACCTGGTGGAGAAACACCGCTGGGTCTCGGAGAAGCGTTTCCTGCATGCGCTGAACTACTGCATGGTGCTGCCCGGTCCCGAGGCCCAGCAGCTGGCCACCTACATCGGCTGGCTCTTGCACCGTACCTGGGGCGGCATCATCGCGGGGGCGCTCTTCGTGCTGCCCTCGCTCTTCATCCTGATCGCTCTCTCGGCGATCTACATGGCCTGGGGCGAGACGCCACTGGTCGCGGGGCTGTTCTACGGCATCAAGCCGGCGGTGACGGCCATCGTCGTGCAGGCCGCGCATCGCATCGGCTCGCGCACGCTCAAGAACCCCTGGCTGTGGGGCATCGCGGCGGCGGCCTTCGTGGCCATCTTCGCGCTGCATGTGCCGTTTCCGCTCATCGTGGGCGGAGCGGCCCTGTGCGGTTATCTCGGCGGGCGCTACCTGCCGGAGAAGTTCCGTGCCGGGGGTGGGCATGGCTCCGGCAAGACGTCCTATGGCCGGGCCCTGATCGACGACGACACGCCGACCCCGGCCCATGCTCGTTTCCGTTGGGGTCGCCTGGCCCAGGTGGCCGTGATCGGTGGCCTGCTCTGGCTGCTGCCCATGGGCCTGCTCGTGCTCGGCCTGGGCTGGCCGCATGACTACACGCAGATGGCCTGGTTCTTCACCAAGGCGGCGCTGCTGACCTTCGGTGGGGCCTACGCGGTGCTGCCTTATGTCTACCAGGGTGGGGTGGAGCATTACGGCTGGCTCACCCCCGAGCAGATGATCGACGGCCTGGCGCTGGGCGAGACCACGCCGGGTCCGCTGATCATGGTGGTGGCCTTCGTCGGTTTCGTCGGCGGCTGGGGCCATGCGCTGCTGGGGCCGGACGCGCTGTTCCTGGCCGGTGCGCTGGCGGCCGTGCTGGTGACCTGGTTCACCTTCCTGCCGTCCTTCCTCTTCATCCTGGCGGGGGGGCCGCTGGTGGAGTCCACCCACGACGACCTCAAGTTCACCGCACCGCTGACGGCCATCACGGCCGCCGTGGTGGGCGTGATCCTGAACCTGGCGCTGTTCTTCGGCTACCACGTGCTCTGGCCCCAGGGTTTCGAGGGGCGCTTCGATTGGGTCTCGGCCGGGATCGCATTGGGTGCGGCGGTGGCGCTGTTCAGGTACAAGCGCAGCGTGATGCAGGTGCTGGCCGCCTGCGCTGCGCTCGGCCTGGTGCTCAAGACCCTCGGCTGATCGGGGCGGGCCGTGCAAAGGTCCCGGCGATTCCCTACACTTCGCAGCTTGTCTGTCTACCTCGGAATGCGACACGCATCATGAAACTCTTCCTCAAACCCGGCGCCTGCTCCCTGTCTCCCCACATCGTGCTCGAAGAACTCGGCCTGAAGTACGAGACCGACACCGTTGATCTCAAGGGCAAGAAGACCGGCTCGGGCGGTGACTACCTGGCCATCAACCCCAAGGGCTACGTGCCCGCGCTGCAGCTCGACGACGGCACCGTGCTGACCGAAGGCCCGGCCATCGTCCAGTACCTGGCCGACCAGCACCCCGACAGGAAGCTCGCGCCCGCCAACGGCACGCTGGCGCGCTACCAGCTGCAAAGCTGGCTGACCTTCGTCGGCACCGAGTTGCACAAGCAGTTCAGCCCGCTGTTCAACCCGACCGCCCCCGAGGAATGGAAAGCCCAGTGCCGCGCCGCCATCGAGCGCCGCCTGGCCTGGGTCAACGAGCAGCTGGCCGGCAAGGACTATGTGATGGGCGCGGATTTCAGCGTGGCCGATGCCTACCTCTTCACCGTGGTGGGCTGGACCAAGTTCGTGAAGATCGACATCAGCGGCCTGCCGCACCTCAAGGCCTACCTGGCCCGTGTGGCGGCCCGGCCGGCCGTGCAGGCGGCCCTCAAGGCCGAAGGCCTGGCTTGACGGTACGCTGAGCCGAGGACGAAAAAGGGAGGCCAGCGGCCTCCCTTTTTTATGTCGGCAGTCGGCGTCAAGTGCGTGTTGCAGCCCCTGGGCGTAGGCGCCAGAGCCAGATCAACACGGCAACGAGCACGGCCGCAGCCATGGTGTAGCCGATCACGCGCGAGAGCAGTAACTCGCCTTCGCGCGCGGCGCCCATGAAAAAGAGGATGAAGGCCAGCAGGTGCACCCCCACACGCTGCACCCGAATCCAGAGTGCGTCGCTGCGGTAGAACCAGGCCAGCAGCACGTCCGCCACCCACCAGATGGCAAATACGGTGTCGAGCCGCGGTGCGCTCACGCGTGGGGTGTTGAGGATGCGCGACCAGTCGTTGCCAAAGACCAGCACGACGGCCCAGTAGAAGTGGATGGCAAAGGCCAGCAGCGAGACGGTCCAGAAAGCCAGCCAGTAGCGGCCGGCGAGCGCTGATTGGCCTGCGAAGGGGAAAAGACAGAGCGCTGGGGTCACGAGGAAGATGGTGGCCCACACGGTGAAGAAGGTGGCGTGCAGGTCGAAGCGCTGATGGGGTCCCACATCGGCCACGTTGCCTCCGGGCGGCAGCAGCGAGAAAAGAGCCTGATGCTGGGTCAGCCAGGCGGCGAGCAGGGCGGCGGCACTGAGCAGGACGCCAAGAAGCATGGCCTGCAGGAGCGCTTGGCGGTCGGTCTGGGCACGCTGGAGCATGTTGTGTGGGAGGAGTGGCGGGGCCGTCATGGTGCCACAGCCGGGCCCGGGCGGCATCATTCCGGCTTGCTCTAGCAGCTAGAGCGTGAGCGGGGTGGCCGCCCGGGCGGGGTCTGACTACACTGACCTGTTCATCGGCGGGCCTCGGCCTGCGCCCCTCCATGTCATCCACCTCCGCTTCCGTTCCGCCCGCGTCTTCCTCCCGCATATGGCTCACCGCCAACTTGCTGCTGCAGCTGGCCTATGGCCTGTTGGCCATGACCATCTGCCTGCCCTCGCTGCCCGGCTGGGCGCAGGAGTTTGGCGCCACCCAGTCCCATGTGCAGCTGAGTTTCAGCGCCTTTGTCGCGGCCTATGGCGGACTCCAGCTGATCTATGGGCCGGTGTCGGACCGGCTGGGGCGCAAGCCCGTGCTGCTCTTCGGCCTGGCGCTTGCAGGACTGGGCTCGCTGCTCGGTGCGTTTGCGACGGAGCTCAACACGGTGATCGCGGCGCGCGCGCTGCAGGGTGCGGGGAGTGCAGCGGGCATGGTGGTGGGCCGCGCGCTGGTGCAGGACCTGTTCCACGGCCGCGAGCGTCCACGGGTGATGGCTTACATCGGCATGACCATGGGGCTGTGCCCGCCGCTGGCCACGCTGCTGGGCGGCCAGGTGCATGAGCGGCTGGGCTGGCAGCTCAACTTCGCGCTCATGGCCGGCCTGGCCGTGCTCGCCTTCATTGCCGCCTGGCGCGGCCTGCCCGTGCGTGGCCCGCACGCGCCGGCCCGCAGCGCACAGCACTGGCTGCGCGCGCTGCTGCAGTCCTATGCGCAGCTGGCGCGCGAGCCGGCTTTCCTGCTGTATGGGCTTCCCCCGATTCCCCGGACGGTTTGCTTAGCCCTTTAAGCCTTCTTCAAACTGGACCGGGCTGAGGAAGTCTAGCTTGGAGTGCTTGCGCACCGGGTTGTAGAACCGCTCGATGTAGTCGAACACGTCCGAGCGGGCCTCTTCCCGGGTTCGGTAGACCTTGCGGCTGAATCGCCCCGGATTTTGAGGAGGCTCCGACTCTTAAGAGAATGGAGCCATGAACAAGTCAACCAAATTTTCACCCGAAGTCCGGGAACGTGCCGTGCGCATGGTGCAGGAACACCGAG
>JBKBHP010000027.1:0-17822 GCA_046299695.1 Hylemonella sp. | reverse complement strand
CTCGGTGTTCCTGCACCATGCGCACGGCACGTTCCCGGACTTCGGGTGAAAATTTGGTTGACTTGTTCATGGCTCCATTCTCTTAAGAGTCGGAGCCTCCTCAAAATCCGGGGCGATTCAGTTACCCATGATCACCTCCCAAGGAACCCCCATGAACTCAACCACCGGCAACACGGATGGGCTCGCCCATGAGAACGCTCCCTTGCTCGCGCAGACCTCCGAGAAGGTCAATGCTTTGCTGCTTCTGGGGCTCGACACCGTGCAGGGCGCTGGCAAGAAGCTGCTCGACCAGGCCCAACATGCCAACGAGGTCACCGTGGAGTACATCCGCAAGGAACCCGTCAAGTCCGTGCTGATTGCCGCTGCGATGGGCGCCCTGATCGGCGCGCTTCTGACGATGGCCACCCGATCGCGCTGACGCACTACCGAAGGGCAAACGGCCCGTGTGAGCCCCTGGGGGGACGCACGGGCCGTTTGCCGTGCGACGCTCGAGGGGGCGCTGGGGCCAGGCACGGGCGTGGAAAAGCAGCCTGCCTGCACAGCCGCACATCGGTGAGAGGAGGAGCGACCGCCGCCGCATGGGCGGGTGCTATCGAATGGATAGCAATTAATCTCGTGTGATGGTCGGGGCGATACGATTCGAACGTACGACCCTCTGCTCCCAAAGCAGATGCGCTACCAGGCTGCGCTACGCCCCGACTGGGGTCCTATTCTACCGGTCCCTGCTGGCTTCACGGGCCGCATGCGCTAAAGTTTCGTCATGCGCCCCCGCCCCTTCCCTCTGCCCTGGCTAGAACCCGGCGAGGACTTCCCGCCGGTTGAGCAGGCCTGGGGCCGCGGTTCCGACGCACCGGGCCTGCTGGCTGCCGGAGGCAGCCTGGACGTGGACACGCTGCGCCGGGCGTACGCGCACGGCATCTTTCCCTGGTTCAGTCCGGGCCAGCCCATCCTCTGGTGGAGCACGGACCCGCGCATGGTGCTGAAGGTGGACGAGTTCCGCCTGCACCGGTCGCTGCGCAAGACGCTGCAGAAATTCCTCATCACGCCGGGCTGCGAGATCCGTTTCAACTCGGCCTTCGAGGAGGTGATCAGCGCCTGCGCCGGCAGCCCGCGTCCCGGACAGGATGGCACCTGGATCGTACCGGCCATGGTGCAGGCCTATATCGCCCTGCATCACGCCGGACACGCGCACAGCGTGGAAACCTGGGTGGACGGCCAGCTGGTCGGTGGCCTTTACTGCGTGTCCCTGGGGCGCGCCGTCTACGGCGAGTCGATGTTCGCCCGCGCGAGCGATGCCTCCAAGATCGCGCTGGCGGCGCTCGTGGCCTTCTGCCGCACCCATGAGATTTCCCTGATCGACTGCCAGCAGAACACCTCGCACCTGGCGACCCTTGGAGCTCACGAGATCCCCCGTGTGGATTTTCTGCGCCACATTGACGCAGCGTGCCGGCTGGCGCCCCCCCGCTGGCAGTTCGAGCCCCTATACTGGCAACAACTGCTGACGCCTCCCACGGAATCGACGTGACGCACCTCAAGGACCTGCCCCTCCAGAGCCTGCAGTTCTATGCCACGGCGCCCTACCCCTGCAGCTATCTGGGCGGGCGGCTGGCACGCTCGCAGGTGGCCACGCCCAGCCATCTGATCAACAACTCCACCTACTCCGGACTCGTCGCCCAGGGCTTTCGCCGCAGTGGCATGTTCACCTACCGCCCGCACTGCGATGGTTGCCAGGCCTGCGTGCCGCTGCGCGTACGCGTGCCAGACTTCCAGCCCAGCCGCAGCCAGCGGCGCGCCTGGAAAGCGCACCAGGACCTGCAGGTCCGCGTCTCGCGCCTGTGCTTCGTCCCCGAGCACTACCAGCTGTACCTGCGCTACCAGAACGGCCGTCATGCGGGCGGCGGCATGGACCAGGACAGCATCGACCAGTACACCCAGTTCCTGCTGCAGAGCCGCGTGAATTCGCGTCTGGTCGAGTTCCGCGAACCCTTGCCTGACGGCCAACCTGGCCCGCTGCGCATGGTGTCGGTCCTCGACGTCCTGGATGACGGCCTCTCGGCCGTGTACACCTTCTACGATCCCGATCTGCAGGCCAGCTATGGCACCTACAGCGTGCTCTGGCAGATCGAGCAGGCGCGCCAGCTCGGCCTGTCCCACGTCTATCTGGGCTACTGGATCCAGGACAGCCCCAAGATGAACTACAAGGCCCGCTATGCGCCCCATGAGTTGCTGCTGCACGGGCGCTGGCAGTCCGCGGTCCTGCACAACAGCGGCATGCCGAGCCCCAAAGATTGATTTCACGAGATAAAATCGGGAGCCCTACGCAGGAGCGCCCCCGATGAAGAAAAAAGACCCGGATGCCGTCGCCACGCCGACCGTGCAGGTGATCGAACGCATGTTCACCCTGATGGACGTGCTGGCGACGCGCGAAGACGCCATCTCGCTCAAGGAAATCAGCGAGAAGACCGGGTTGCACCCCTCCACGGCCCATCGCATCCTCAACGATCTGGCCAGCGGGCGTTACGTCGACCGCCCCCAACCAGGCACGTACCGCCTCGGCATGCGCCTGCTGGAGCTGGGCAATCTGGTCAAAGCACGCCTGAACGTGCGCGACGCCGCCATCGCGCCCATGCGCGAGCTGCATCGCCTGATCCAGCAACCGGTGAACCTGAGCATGCGCCAGGGCGATGAGATCGTGTACATCGAGCGCGCCTACAGCGAGCGCTCGGGCATGCAGGTGGTGCGTGCCATCGGTGGCCGGGCCCCGCTGCACCTGACCTCGGTGGGCAAGCTCTTCCTGGCCGACGATGATCCGCAACGGGTGCGCGCCTACGCCACGCGCACCGGCCTGGCCGGTCACACCAAGAACAGCATCACGCAGCTGCCGGTGCTGGAACGCGAGCTCTCCAAGGTGCGCCAGTACGGCGTGGCACACGACGACGAGGAGCTGGAGCTGGGTGTGCACTGCATGGCCGCCGGCATCCACGACGACCAGGGCAAGCTCGTCGCGGGTCTGTCCATCTCGGCCCCGACCGGCCGGCTGGACAAGGACTGGCTCCCCAAGTTGCAGGCGGTCGCCAGCGAGATCTCGCGCATGCTGGGCTATCAGGTCGGCAGCGCCGAGAAACGCTAAGGGGCGCCGCAGCGCCCCTCTCCATCACCGCCGGCGTACGCCGTGCGTCACAGCAGGCGCGTGACCTGAGGTTCCGACTGGTTGTCGGTCACCGGCACGAGCTGCTTGGATGGAATGGACTCCACCCAGCGACGCACGCGCTCGGCATCCCCCAGGCGGCTGAGCTTGCCTGCGGAATCGAGAAACACCATGATCACATTGCGCCCGGCCACCCGGGCCTGCATGACCAGGCACTGACCGGCCTCGGAGATGTAGCCGGTCTTCTGCAGGCCGATCTCCCAGCGCGGGTTGAGCACCAGGCGGTTGGTGTTGCTGAACATCAGCTTGCGACGACCGTCGGCCACCTGATGAGCACGGGAGGTCGAATAGTCGCGCAGCAGTTCGTCTTCCGACGCCACGTCCACCAGCACGGCCAGATCACGCGCGCTCGAACGGTTCTTGCTGGACAGGCCAGTCGGCTCGACAAAGCGCGTGTCCTGCATGCCCAGCAGCTGAGCCTTGGCGTTCATCATTTCGACGAAGACATCCAGCCCGCCGGGGTAGGTACGCCCCAGCGCGTGGGCCGCACGGTTCTCGCTGGACATCAGGGCCAGGTGAAGCAATTCGCCACGGGTCAGCGAGGCGCCGATACGCAGACGCGAGGTGCTGCCCTTTTCGGTGTCCACATCATCACGGGTGATGGTGATGGCCTCGTCCAGCGGCAACTCGGCTTCGCTGATCAGTAGGGCCGTCATGAGCTTGGTCAGCGAAGCGATGGGCAGCACAGCCTCTTCGTTCTTGCTGAACAGCACCTCCTGGGTCTCCTGGTCAACCACGTAGGCCACGCTGGAGCGCAGGGACAGGGGATCACGGGTGCCATGCAGGCCCGCACGCATGGCGTCGGACGGTCGGGCAGGACGCACGACACGCGCATTGCGCTTGGCATACACCTTGCGCTTGGCCTCGGTCGTGTTCTTCTTGGCAGACGCGTGCTTGCCGGCCCCCTGGGACTGGGCTGTGGCCGTCAAGGGAACGGCCGCCAGCATGGCCAGCGCGACCGAACCCACCCAGAAAAATTGACGCAAATGTTTCACCCGCACACCCTTGCACCGCAAAAAACGGGTGCCAAGGGAACATGGCACCACCTCGGTCAAGGTTATACAGAAAATATCATGCAGTATCAAGCACTTGGCGTCGTTTTCTCAACACATTCTTACAAGTTACGAAATGTGCTTACCCTTGCGCCGCGACACGGTCGGCCTTGCTGTGCAATTTGTTGAGGGCACTCAGATAGGCCTTGGCCGAAGCGACGACGATGTCAGGGTCCGCACCCACACCATTGACCACCCGGCCACTGTTCTGCAGGCGCACCGTCACCTCACCCTGGCTCTCGGTGGAGCCGCTGATGGCGTTGACCGAATACAGCACCATCTCGGCGCCGCTCTTGATGTGCGTCTCGATGGCCTTGAGTGAGGCATCGACCGGTCCATTGCCGTCGGACTCGCCATGCACCTCCTTGCCATCCACCGTGAACACGATGGCGGCGTGCGGCTTCTCACCGGTTTCGCTGTGTTGCGCGAGGGAGACAAAGCCGTACTGCTCCTTCTCGCTGGTGACACTTTCATCGCTGACCAGGGCCAGGATATCCTCGTCGAAGATCTCGCTCTTGCGGTCCGCCAGCTCCTTGAACCGGGCGAAGGCCGTATTGAGCTCGGTCTCGCTCTCCAGCGCCACTCCCAGATCCTGCAGGCGCTGCTTGAAGGCGTTGCGGCCACTGAGCTTGCCGAGCACGATCTTGTTGGCGCTCCAGCCCACGTCCTCGGCACGCATGATCTCGTAGGTGTCACGCGCCTTGAGCACGCCGTCCTGGTGGATACCCGAGGCATGGGCGAAGGCGTTGGCGCCGACGACCGCCTTGTTGGGCTGCACCACGAAGCCCGTGGTCTGGCTCACCATGCGGCTGGCCGGAACGATCTGGGAGGTGTCGATGCCCACGTCCAGCCCGAAATAGTCGCGCCGGGTCTTCACCGCCATGACGATTTCTTCCAGACTGCAGTTGCCCGCACGCTCCCCCAGGCCGTTGATGGTGCACTCGATCTGGCGCGCGCCGCCGATCTTCACACCGGCCAGCGAGTTGGCCACGGCCATGCCCAGGTCGTTGTGGCAGTGCACGGACCAGATGGCCTTGTCGGAGTTGGGCACGCGCTCGCGCAGGGTCTTGATGAATTCGCCGTAAAGCTCGGGGATGGCATAGCCCACCGTATCGGGAATGTTGATGGTGGTCGCCCCCTCCTTGATGACGGCTTCGACGACACGGCACAGAAAGTCCATCTCGGAGCGATAGCCATCCTCGGCGCTGAACTCCACATCTGCCACTTGGTTGCGGGCAAAGCGCACCGCCAGCTTGGCCTGCTCCAGCACCTGCTCGGGGCTCATGCGCAGCTTCTTCTCCATGTGCAGCGCCGACGTCGCGATGAAGGTGTGGATACGCGCCCGGTTGGCGCCCTTGAGCGCCTCGGCGGCACGCGAGATGTCTCGGTCATTGGCCCGCGAGAGCGAGCAGATGGTGGAATCCTTGATCGCATTCGCAATGCCCTGCACCGCCTCGAAGTCGCCGTTGGAGCTGGCTGCGAAACCCGCCTCGATCACGTCGACCTTCAGACGCTCAAGCTGGCGGGCGATGCGCAGCTTCTCATCCTTGGTCATGGACGCGCCGGGCGACTGCTCGCCGTCGCGCAAGGTGGTGTCGAAAATGATCAGTTTGTCAGCCATTTTTTGCTCCTGTTCGCTGGACGCCCGCAGTTCAAAAACGAAAACCTAAAACAAAAGGCCCGCTGCGGGTGCATACGGGCCTTGGGTTGGAATGCGCGCGCGCTACCGTGACCGCCCGTGTTGGCAGGTAAGCAGTAGCGCTAGCGCGAGAGATTTCATGGCTTCAATGTAGCACAAAAGCGAGGACAGGCAATAGTCATCACCTATACCCGCGTTTAGTGGTGCAGGCCCCGCTCTTCCGGCTCTTCTGTCGAAGTGCTGATCACGCTGACCGGTTGACCCTTGAGCTTGCGCCAGACATAGACACCGTAGCCGCTCAGGCCATAGACCACGAAGACACCGAAAAGCACGGTGGCCGGGTCGATGGTGACCACGGCTATGCCCAGCACGATGAGGATGACCACGGCGAACGGCACGCTCTTCTTCATGCTCAGGTCCTTGAAGCTGTAGAAGGGCACATTGCTGACCATGGTCAGCCCCGCGTAGAGCGCCAGCACGAACATGGGCCAGGCCACCACGGCCGGGTCGACGCCCCACTCCGTCATGATCCAGATGAAACCCGTGACCAGCGCCGCCGCAGCCGGTGAAGGCAGCCCCTGGAAGTAGCGTTTGTCGACCACACCCGTGTTGACGTTGAAGCGCGCCAGGCGCAGCGCCGCACAGGCGCAGTACACGAAGGCGGCCACCCAGCCCCAGCGCCCCAGGCCCCGCAGGGCCCACTCATAGGCCACCAGGGCGGGCGCGGCACCAAAAGAAACCATGTCGGCCAGGGAGTCCATCTGCTCGCCGAAAGCGCTCTGGGTATTGGTCATGCGCGCGACCCGGCCATCCAGGCTGTCAAGCACCATGGCGCTGAAGATGCCGATGGCCGCCAGGTCATAACGGCCGTTCATGGCCATCACGATGGCGTAGAAGCCGCCGAACAGGCCGCCTAGCGTGAACAGATTGGGCAGGATGTAGATACCCTTGCGGCGCTTGCGCACCACCACGCCAGCTTGTTCAGCGCCCTGCTCCTGCGGTGCATCATCCATGGCTTACCCCACTCGACTGTGTCATCCCGAGAATTCGATTCTTTTGTGTCATGCCGGCAAGTGTAAGCCAGCCCCCTGGCGTCCATGAAACAAGGCCACCGAAGTGGCCTTGTTTCTCCGAAGGGAAAGCCCCCCCCAATCAGTTGCGGGTCTGGTCGACCAGCTTGTTCTTGGCAATCCAGGGCATCATGGCGCGCAGCTGGGCCCCCACCTTCTCGATGCTGTGGTCGGCCGTGTTGCGACGGCGGGCCGTCATGCTGGGGTAGCCGGTGCGGCCTTCCAGGATGAACATCTTGGCGTAGTCGCCGTTCTGGATGCGCTTGAGCGCGTTACGCATGGCGGCGCGCGACTGCTCGTTGATCACCTCGGGGCCGGTCACATACTCACCATACTCCGCGTTGTTGGAGATCGAGTAGTTCATGTTGGCAATGCCGCCTTCGTAGATCAGGTCCACGATGAGCTTGAGCTCGTGCAGGCACTCGAAGTAGGCCATCTCGGGGGCGTAGCCGGCCTCGACCAGGGTCTCGTACCCCATCTTGATCAGTTCCACGGCGCCACCGCACAGCACGGCCTGCTCGCCGAACAGGTCGGTCTCGGTCTCTTCCTTGAAGTTGGTCTCGATGATGCCGGCCTTGCCGCCACCGTTGGCCATGGCGTAGGACAGGGCCAGGTCACGGGCCTTGCCGCTCTTGTCCTGGTGCACGGCCACCAGGTGCGGCACGCCGCCGCCCTGGGTATAGGTGTTGCGCACGGTATGGCCGGGAGCCTTGGGCGCCACCATCCAGACATCGAGGTCGGCGCGCGGCACGACCTGGTTGTAGTGCACGTTAAAGCCGTGGGCGAAGGCCAGCGACGCGCCCTTCTTGATGTTGGGCTCGACGTTGTTCTTGTAGACCTCGGCGATCTGCTCGTCGGGCAGCAGGATCATGACCACGTCAGCGGCCTTGACTGCATCGTTGACTTCCATCACGGTCAGGCCGGCCTTGCCGACCTTGTCCCACGAAGCGCCGCCCTTGCGCAGGCCGACCACGACCTTGACGCCGCTGTCATTCAGGTTCTGGGCGTGGGCATGTCCCTGGCTGCCGTAACCGATGATGGCCACGGTCTTGCCCTTGATCAGGCTCAGGTCACAGTCCTTGTCGTAGAAAACTTTCACGTTCTTTCTCCTAGGTAAAACTTGATATTCAGACGCGCAGGATGCGCTCGCCGCGGCCGATGCCGCTGCTGCCGGTACGCACCGTTTCGAGGATGGCGCCGCGATCGATGGCTTCCAGGAAGGCATCGTTCTTGGACTGGTCACCCGTCATCTCGATGGTGTAGCTCTTGTCGGTGACGTCGATGATACGTCCGCGGAAGATGTCGGCCATGCGCTTCATTTCCTCGCGCTCCTTGCCCACCGCGCGCACCTTGACCATCATGAGCTCACGCTCGATATATGCCCCCTCGGTCAGATCCACCACTTTTACGACCTCGATGAGACGGTTCAGGTGCTTGGTGATCTGCTCGATCACGTCATCTGAACCGGTGGTCTGGATGGTCATGCGCGAGAGGCTCGCATCCTCGGTCGGTGCGACGGTCAGGGATTCGATGTTGTAGCCACGGGCCGAGAACAGGCCCACGACACGGGAGAGCGCGCCAGGCTCGTTCTCCAGCAATACTGCAATGATGTGTTTCATGAATGGATTCCTCTTTTCGACTACGCGGAAGCTTGCGCTTTCGCCGCCCTCCCCGGATGGCGGTAACCATCTGGCTCGGCGGTCAATAGATTCGTCTTGAGTTGAGGTGGTGCGACCGGGTCGGCCGCACCGGCTTAAAGGTCTTCCGCTCCCAGCAGCATCTCGGTGATGCCCTTGCCGGCCTGCACCATCGGGAACACGTTCTCCGTGGGATCGGTACGGAAGTCCATGAAGACCGTGCGGTCCTTGAGCTTGCGTGCCTCGCGCAGCGCCGGCTCCACGTCCTGCGGCTTCTCGATCAGCATGCCGACGTGGCCATAGGCCTCGGCCAGTTTCACGAAATTGGGCAAGGCATCCATGTAGCTGTGGCTGTAGCGACCGGAGTATTCGATCTCCTGCCACTGGCGCACCATGCCCAGATACCGATTGTTCAGCGACAGGATCTTGATCGGCGTGTTGTACTGCAGGCAGGTCGAGAGTTCCTGGATGCACATCTGCACCGAGCCCTCGCCGGTCACACAGTAGACCTCGCTCTCGGGCTTGGCCAGCTTGATGCCCATGGCATAGGGGATGCCCACGCCCATGGTGCCCAGGCCACCGGAGTTGATCCAGCGGCGCGGCTCATTGAACTTGTAGTACTGGGCGGCCCACATCTGGTGCTGGCCGACGTCGGAGGTGATGTAGGTGTCGACATCCCGGGTCATGTTCCACAGGGTCTCGATCACGAACTGCGGCTTGATGACCTCGGTGTTGCCACGGTCGTACTTCATGCAGTCGCGCTTGCGCCAGCCGTCAATGGCACCCCACCAGCCAGCCAGAGCCTGGGGATCAGGCCGCAGCGGGCTTTCCTTGACCATCGCGATCATCTCGGTGAGGACATCCTTGACGTCGCCGACGATCGGGATATCGACCTTGACGCGCTTGGAGATGCTCGACGGATCGATGTCGATGTGGATGATCTTGCGTTCGTTCTGCGCGAAATGCTTGGGATTGCCGATCACGCGGTCGTCGAAGCGCGCGCCCACGGCCAGCAGCACGTCGCAGTTCTGCATGGCGTTGTTGGCCTCGATCGTGCCGTGCATGCCCAGCATGCCCAGAAACTTGGCGTCGGTCGCCGGATAGGCGCCCAAGCCCATCAGGGTGTTGGTGACCGGATAGCCCAGCATGTCCACCAGGGTGCGCAACTCGGCCGTGGCATTGCCCAGCAACACCCCGCCGCCGGTGTAGATGTAGGGGCGCTTGGCCGTGAGCAGCAGTTGCAGGGCCTTGCGGATCTGGCCGGCATGCCCCTTGCGCACCGGGTTGTAAGAGCGCATCTCCACCGTTTCCGGATAGCCGCTGTAGGGCACCTTCTTGAAGGACACGTCCTTGGGGATGTCCACCACGACCGGGCCCGGGCGACCGCTGCGGGCGATGTGGAAGGCCTTTTTCATGGTCTCGGCCAGGTCCTTGGCGTCCTTGACCAGGAAGTTGTGCTTGACGATGGGTCGCGTGATGCCCACGGTGTCGCACTCTTGGAAGGCATCGAGACCGATGGCGGCCGTGGGCACCTGCCCCGTGATGATGACCATCGGGATGCTGTCCATGTAAGCCGTGGCAATGCCGGTCACGGCATTGGTCACGCCCGGACCCGAGGTCACCAGCGCCACGCCCACGTCACCCGTGGCACGGGCATAACCGTCGGCAGCGTGCACGGCAGCCTGCTCGTGACGCACCAGGATGTGCTGGATCGTGTCTTGTTTGTAAAACGCGTCGTAGATGTGGAGGACGGCGCCGCCGGGATAGCCCCAGACGTACTTGACGTCCTCAGCCTGCAGGGCCTTGACGAGGATCTCTGCGCCGCGCAGTTCTTCGGAGCCGGCCGCAGATGCAGCGGCCGCCGAAGTGATTTCAGCCTTGGAAATTTCCATGATCAACCTTTGTGAATTTCTCTGACGAAAAACCTTGGGTGCCCCTTCACAAACGCTTGTGGCATCGCGTCGGGACTTGAGGTCAGGGACATGGGCGCCATGGATAGCCGCGCCGGACCGTGACCCGTTTGCTTTTTGATGTGCAGCGGCATTATCGCACCGCAACATGCGGATTTGGCGGGCACGCGCGGAAAAAAACAAGCTCCGACTGCCATAATCCCGCGAAAAGCCGCTGCCCAGCGACCCCAGACGAGACATACCGCGCGCCCCCGCAGCCCTCCCCCTTGGCCACCGAACAAGAACTGTCCGATTTCCTCAGAAGTGTGGAAAAACGCGCTTTCAAGCGCTCGGTCTATCACGTCCGCAATGACGAGGCCGCCCTGGACATCGTGCAGGACAGCATGATGAAGCTGGTCGAGCACTACAGCCACAAGCCTGTCGAGGAGCTGCCCATGCTCTTCCAGCGCATCCTCTCCAACACCACCCTGGACTGGTTTCGTCGGCAGAAGACCCGGCACGCCCTGTTCTCCAATATTGGCGACCTGGAGGCGGCGGCTGACGACAGCGGCTTCGATCTGCTGGAAAATCTGGACACTACCGGTGCATCGGCCCAGGTCGAAAGCGCCGAGAGTTCAACCCAGCGGGCCCAGATCCTGCGGGAAATCGAGCTCGAGATCCAGGAGCTGCCCGCCCGTCAACGGGAAGCCTTCCTGATGCGTTATTGGGAGGAATTGGACGTGGCTGAAACAGCGGCGGCCATGGGGTGTTCGGAGGGCAGCGTCAAGACGCACTGTTCGCGGGCGGTCCAGGCCCTGAACAAGGCGCTGCGAGCCAAGGGAATACAACTATGATGAAACCGATGTCCATAGACAGTAGACTTTCCGCCGTGGATCGTTTGGGCCGCCGCCTGGCGGCCCGTCTGGACGCGTCCACCCAGGAACTTCCCCACGACATCAGCGAGCGCTTGCGGGTGGCCCGGCTTCAGGCCATGGACCGCTACCGTGCCGCCGCTCCGGCGGTCACGGCCATCAGCACCTCTGGCGGCGCCACCCTGCTGGCGGGCGGTGACGAGGGGCGCGGTTTCTGGCCACGGCTGGTGTCGCTGATCCCCCTGCTGGCCCTGCTGGTCGGGCTGGTGGCCCTGCAGATCCAGGGCGATGACAGCCTGACCGAAGAACTGGCCGCCATCGATGCCGCCATCCTGACGGACGATCTCCCCCCTCAGGCCTACGCCGATCCAGGCTTCGCCCAGTTCCTCAAGAGCCGCCTTCAAGCCGGGAAGGATTGATCCATGACGCTGCGTCGCCTGCCGGCCACTTTCCACCTGCCCCTGCGTCTGCTCTGGGGCGCCCCCCTGCTGTTGACCCTGGCCCTGCCGGCCTGGGCGGCGCCCTCGGAAGGCACGGCAGGCCAGACAGTGACCACCCGTTCTGTCCATCGCTACGACAGCACACGTCAGGGGCAGGCCGGTACTTGGGTTGCAGCGGCCCCCGCCGCCACCCGACCCACCTGGCGTGAACTCAACCCGGCCCAGCAACAGGCACTGAGCCCCCTGGCGATGCACTGGGATCGTCTGAGCGAAGAACGCAAGCGTAAGTGGCTGGTCATCTCGAAGAACTTCTCGTCGCTGTCGGCAGCGGAGCAGGTCAAGCTGCATCGCCGCATGAATGAATGGATCACCCTGAGCCAGCAGCAGCGCATCCAGGCGCGCCAGAATTTTTCGGAGATCAAGAAACTCAGCCCCGAGCAGAAAGCCTCCGAATGGGAGGCCTACCAGGCGCTGAGCGCGGACGAAAAACGCAAGCTGGCCACCCAGGCCCCACCCAAGCCCGCCGGCTTGGCCGCCGGCCGGCCGGGTGTACAACCCAAGCTGACTTCCGTGCCGCGTCGTGCTTCGCCCGCAAGAGCCCGCTTGGCCGATATCGGGACCACGCCTCCCTACCGCTCCCTGGAAGCGCAGGAAGAGCGCCAGCACAACACCGAGCACTCCCGGAATGCAGACGAGCCAGCTGAGTAAAATCAGCGCGTGAGTTCCGCTTCCACCGCCGCGGCGTCCCCGCCGCCTTCCACTCTTCCCCTGCCCCCCGCTCCAGGCCTGTGGCGCCGCATGGCCTGCTGGCTCTATGAGGGCATGCTGCTGTTCGGCGTGGTCTTCATGGCCGGCTATTTGTTCAGTGCGCTGTCCCAGACCCGGCATGCGCTGGACAACCGGGCACTGCAGCAGACTTTTCTGTTCATCGTGCTGGGCATCTACTTCACGTGGTTCTGGGCCAAGGGCCAGACCCTGGCCATGAAGACCTGGCATATCCGTGTCGTGGATCGCCAAGGTGGCCCGGTGGGCCAAGGGCGCGCCTTGCTGCGCTACCTCCTGAGCTGGCTGTGGTTCCTGCCGCCGCTGGCCGCCTACACGCTGGGCCTGCCGGTGCTCGAAGTTCTGGTACTGCTGTTCGGCTGGATCGCGGTCTGGGCGCTCCTGAGCCGCTTCCATCCGCAAGGCCAGTTCTGGCACGACGCGCTGGCCGGCACACGCCTGATTGATGCGCGCCCTCGCGCCTCCTGATTCTTGTCATCTCGCTGGGGGACAATCTGCCCATGTCCGAGACACCGACCCCACACCCCGTCAATCCCCAGAAAAACCGCATCGGTCTCAACCGCATCCTGCATGCGCTGGGCTATTCGATCGAAGGCCTGCGCGCCGGCTGGCAAGAGACGGCTTTCCGCCAGGAGGTCGTGGCCGCCTGCCTCCTGCTGCCCGCGTCCTTCTGGCTTGGCCGTAGCTGGGTGGAAACCGCCCTGCTGGCGGGCTCGGTACTGCTGGTCATGATCGTCGAGCTGCTCAATACGGGCATCGAGACGGCCATCGACCGGATTGGTCCCGAGTGGCACGACCTCTCCAAGCGCGCCAAGGACATGGGCAGCGCCGCCGTGCTGCTGAGCCTGCTGCTGTGCGCCGGCATCTGGGCCGCCGCCCTCTACCAACGTTTCCTCGTATGAACCCCAACTTCTCGGTTTGCGTCTACTGCTGCTCACGACCCGGTCTGGACCCCGCACACATCGCCACCGCCCGCACGGTGGGGCAGTGGATCGGCCGCCATGGCGGTCAGCTGGTCTATGGTGGCGGCAAGGCCGGCCTCATGGGTGAAGTCGCTCAGGCCACGCTGGAGGCCGGTGGCCGTGTGATCGGCATCATCCCGAAAGCGCTGGTGGAGAAGGAATGGGCCTACCGCGACTGCACGGAACTGCATATCGTGGACACCATGCACGACCGCAAGCGCATGATGGCCGAGCGTGCCGACGCCTTCGTGGCGCTGCCCGGCGGCATCGGCACTTTCGAAGAGCTGTTCGAGGTCTGGACTTGGCGCCAGCTGGGCTACCATGACAAGCCGGTCGGCATCCTGAATACCGACGGCTACTACGACGGGCTACTGGCCTTCCTGGCCACCGCCGTGGAGCAGCAGTTCATGAGCGACTGGCAGATGCAGCTGATCCAGTCCGGGAGCGAGCCTGCGGCGCTGCTCAGCAACCTGGTACAGGCGGCTGGCCTGGCGCCCGCTCCCCGGCTTGAGGAGATCTAGCGCCTGCTCGCAGTTTGCCTGGGGCAGACAGCCGGATCGTCAGATCGCGGACTCGTCCTGTTCGCCGGTACGGATGCGTACCACGCGCTCCACGGAGGTAATGAAGATCTTGCCGTCGCCGATCTTGCCCGTGCGGGCGGCCTTGACGATGGCATCGACACAGCGATCCACGTCCGCGGTCTTGACGGTCACCTCGACTTTGACCTTGGGCAGGAAATCCACCACGTACTCGGCGCCGCGGTAGAGCTCGGTATGGCCCTTCTGGCGGCCGAACCCCTTGACCTCGGTCACGGTCAGGCCGGTCACGCCGCACTCTGCCAGGGCCTCGCGCACTTCCTCGAGCTTGAAGGGCTTGATGATGGCGGTGATCTGCTTCATGGATGCTCTTTCTGTTGTCAGTGGAACGGGGAATCGGCCGGGTCAGGCCCTGAACTTGTTGGTAATAGGATAACGCCAATCCTTGCCGAAGCTGCGATGGGTGACACGGATGCCCACCGGGGCCTGGCGGCGCTTGTATTCGTTGAGCTTGATGAGGCGGGTGACTTTCTCGACATCGGCCCGGGCATAACCCTGGGCCACGATCTCCTCGATGCCCTGGTCATTTTCCATGTAGCGCTCGACGATGGCGTCCAGCACCTCGTACTCGGGCAGGCTGTCCTGATCTTTCTGGTCCGGCCGCAGCTCGGCGCTGGGCGGGCGTGTGATGATGCGCTCGGGGATGGGATTGGTGCCGCGCCCGTGCGGGTCGTGCGCATTGCGCCAGCGTGCCAGCCGGAACACCGTGGTCTTGGCCAGGTCCTTGATCACGGCGAAACCGCCCGCCATGTCGCCGTAGAGCGTGCAGTAGCCCGTCGCCATCTCGGACTTGTTGCCCGTGGTCAGCACAATGCGCCCGCTCTTGTTGGACAAGGCCATGAGCAGGGTGCCTCGGATACGGGCCTGGATATTCTCCTCGGTCGCGTCCTCGGGCAGGCCCCGGAACTCCTGGGCAAGGGAGGCCCGGAAAGCCTCGAACTCCGGCACGATGGAGATCTCGTCGTACTGCACGGCCAGACGCTGCGCCATGTCACGTGCGTCGATCCAGCTGATGTCGGCCGTGTAGGGCGAAGGCATCATGACCGCACGCACCCGCTCCGGGCCCAGCGCATCCACGGCGATCGCCAACACCAGGGCCGAATCGATGCCGCCCGACAGGCCGATGATGGCACCCGGGAAACCGTTCTTCCCCAGATAGTCGCGCACGCCCAGCACCAGGGCATCCCAGAGATCGGCGTCCGCGCTGCGCTCGGGTTCGACAGCGCCCTGCAGGCGCAAACCCGCGGCATCGCGCTCCACCCGGATCTCAAACAGGGCCTCGCCAAAACTGGGCGCACGCGCCGCCAGGGCACCGTCGTCCTGCAGCGCAAAAGAGTGCCCTTCGAAGACCACCTCGTCCTGGCCGCCGACAAGGTGGGCATAGACCAGGGGCAGCCCGCAGTCCAGGACCCGCGCGCGCATCATGGCCTCGCGCTCGCTGCCCTTGCCCACATGGAAGGGCGACGCATTGATCACGGCCAGCAGCTCGGCACCCGCGGCGCGTGCCTCACGCGCCGGCGCCTCATACCAGGCGTCTTCGCAGATCAGCAGACCCACCCGGATACGCGCCCCCTCCGGCCCCGCCTCGAACACGCAGACATCGCGCCCCGGCACAAAATAGCGGCGCTCGTCGAACACTTGGTAGTTGGGCAGCTCACGCTTGGCGTAGGTCACCAGCAACTGGCCCTCGCGGATCACCGTGGCCGCGTTGATGCGGTTGGGCGTGGAGACGGAACGCGTGCGCGTGCCGCCAGCCTCGACAGCTGCCGGGTGGCCGACGACCACGGTCATGTCCTTTAACCCGGCCAGCTCGCGGGCCACTGTTTTCACGGCATCATCACAGCCAGCGATGAAGGCGGGCCGGAAGAACAGGTCTTCTGCGGCATAGCCGCAGATCGAGAGTTCGGGCGTCAGCAGCAGTCGAGCACCGGTGGCATGCGCCTGGCGGGCTGCTGAGATGATTTTTTGCGCATTGCCTGCCAGGTCGCCAACGACGAAATTGAGCTGGGCAACACAGATACGCAGGGTCATGGACGAGAAGAAAAGTCTGGAAGGCAGTGTGAGCAGGGGCAATTATGTCATCCAGGTCCATGACTCGCCGCTGCAGATCGAGGCAGCGGCCTGGAACGAACTGCTGGCAGGTCAATCCCATCCCACGCCCTTCATGCGGCACGAGTACCTGGCCGCCCTGCACCGCAGCGGCAGCGCGGTCTCTGCCACGGGCTGGACGCCGCGCTTCCTGACGTTGCAGGATGCCGCGGGACGGTTGCAGGCGGGCTGTCCGCTCTATGTCAAAAGCCACTCGCGCGGTGAGTATGTGTTCGACTGGTCCTGGGCCGATGCGCACCATCGGCACGGCTATGCCTACTACCCCAAGGGCGTGGTGGCCGTGCCGTTCACGCCGGCGCCCGGCAGCCGCCTGCTGGCCCGCGATGCCGCGGCGCGCCTGACCCTGATCGAGACACTGTTGGGCGAATGCCGTGCCGGCGGCCTCTCCTCGCTGCACCTGCTCTTCGGCAGCGAAGAAGACCTCAGCGCCTGCAGCGAAGCCTGTCTCATGCTGCGCGACACCGTGCAATTCCACTGGGAGAACCGTCACCCTCGGCCTTACGCGGACTTCGAAGACTTCCTCGCCGCCCTGCATCAGGAGAAGCGCAAGAAGATCCGCCAGGAGCGGCGCAAGGTCCGCGAGGCCGGCGTCACGCTGCGCCCCTTGCTCGGCACAGAGATCCGGGAGGCGGACTGGGATTTCTTCTACCGCTGCTACGAACGCACCTACCTGGAACACGGCAACCCGCCCTATCTCAGCCGCACCTTTTTTAGCGAGATCGCCCGGGAACAGGCGCAGAACTGGCTGCTGTTCCTGGCCGAGCGCCAGGGACGCCCCATCGCCTGCAGCCTGATCGCGTTGAGCCACGACGCCGGCGACCGCGTCGCCTGGGGCCGCTACTGGGGGGCCCTGGAGCGCGTCGACTGCCTGCACTTTGAAGCCTGCTATTACGCTCCCTTGCAATGGTGCATCGCCCAGGGCTACCAGCGCTTCGAAGGCGGCGCCCAGGGCGAACACAAGCTGGCCCGGGCCCTGCTGCCGGTGCGTACCCGCAGCGCCCATTGGCTGGCCCAGCCCGACTTCGCGAGCGCCGTGCAGCGCTTCCTGGACCGTGAAAGCGAAGGGCTGGCCGGCTATGTGGAGGAGCTGGACCGGCACTCGCCCCTGCGCGAGACCGACTGAACCGTCAGAAGGTTTCCCAATCGCCGTCATCGGCCTTACTGGCCGTCAACTTCGGTGGTGCGACCGGCACTGCCGCGGCAGGACGCACCGGCGCAGCAGCGGCTGCGGGACGGGCAGCCGGGGCGGCCGGCTTGGCCGCCGGGCGCGGCGCCGCAGCCATGGCGGGACGCGCTGGTGCGGACAGGACGCCCTCATGGCCGGATACCTTGAAGACCGCGACGGTATTGACCAGCTCCTGGGCCTGGCTCCTGAGGCTGCTGGCGGCCGCCGCCATCTCCTCCACCAACGCGGCGTTCTGCTGCGTGGCCTGGTCCATCTGCATCACGGCCTCGCCGATCTGCGAGACGCCCGAGCTCTGCTCGCTGCTGGCGGCGCTGATCTCGCCCATGATGTCGGTCACGCGCCGGATACTGGCGACCACCTCGTTCATGGTTGCGCCGGC
>JBKBHP010000026.1:0-19027 GCA_046299695.1 Hylemonella sp. | reverse complement strand
TCGGTGTTCCTGCACCATGCGCACGGCACGTTCCCGGACTTCGGGTGAAAATTTGGTTGACTTGTTCATGGCTCCATTCTCTTAAGAGTCGGAGCCTCCTCAAAATCCGGGGCGATTCAAAAACCCCGCCAGCGCACACAGACACCGAAATCACCTAAGCTCCCCTCCATGAACATCACCTTCTGGCAACTCGCCTGGAAAACCCTCTGGCGTGATCTGCGTGCGGGCCAGCTGCGCCTGCTCATCATCGCCGTCACGCTGGCCGTGGCCGCGCTCACCGCCGTGGGCTTCTTCGCGGACCGGCTCAAAGGCGGTATGCAGCGCGATGCGCGGCAGCTGCTCGGGGGCGATGCGGTGGTGGTGAGCGACCAGGCCACGCCGATGGCGTTCCAGGAGCTGGCGAAGAAAAACGGGTTGCAGGCCTCGGCTTCGCTGAGCTTCCCGACCATGGCGCGCGCCGGCGATGCGCAGGGTGGGGCGACGCGGCTGGTGTCGCTCAAGGCGGTGGAGGCGGGGTATCCGCTGCGCGGCAACCTCACGGTCAGCCTGCGCGCGGGAGAGCCGGCCCGGGCCACGCGGGACATTCCCGCGCCGGACGAGGTCTGGGCCGATCCGGCGCTGCTCGACGCGTTGGGCCTGCAGGTGGGGGATGCGCTGCTGCTGGGCGAAGCGTCCTTCCGCATCACGCGCCTGATCGGCATCGAGCCCGATCGCGGTGCGGGCTTCATCAATTTCGCGCCGCGCGCGCTGATCCACCAGGCGGACCTGGCGGCCACCCAGCTCGTGCAGCCGGCCAGCCGCCTGACCTATCGCTACGCGGTGGCGGGCGCGGACCGCGGGGTGAATGATTTCGTCAAGGCGGCCGATGCGCTGATCGCCGCCGAGCACCTGCGCGGCGTGCGCGTGGAGGCGCTGCAGGGCGGGCGGCCCGAGATGGCGCAGACGCTGGACCGCGCCGAGAAATTCCTCAACCTCGTGGCGCTGCTGGCCGCGCTGCTGAGCGCCGTGGCCGTGGGCCTCGCCGCGCGGGCCTTTGCCAACCAGCACCTGGACGACTGCGCCATGCTGCGCGTGCTGGGCCTGTCGCAGGCCACCATCGCGCGCAGCCACGCGCTGGAGTTCCTGCTGGTCGGCTTGGCCGGTGGTCTGCTGGGCGTGGCCCTGGGCTGGGCGGTGCACCATGTCTTCGTGCTCTTGCTCGCCGGCCTGGTGGACGCGGCCCTGCCGGCGCCGGGACTTTGGCCGGTGTTCTTCGGTCTGGGCGTGGGGCTGACCCTGATCCTGGCCTTCGGCCTGCCGCCCGTGCTGCAGCTGGCCCAGGTGCCGGCGCTGCGCGTGATCCGGCGTGATCTGGGCACGCTGCGCCCCATGTCTGTTGGCGTGCTCGCGCTGGGTGTGGCGGGTTTCGCCGTCCTGCTGCTGGCGGCGAGCAGCGACCTGAAGCTCGGGCTCATCACCGTGGGCGGCTTTGCCGGTGCGGTCGCCGTGTTTGCCCTGGCCAGCTGGGGCGCGGTCGCCGTGCTGCGCCGTGTGGTGCGCGAGAACACCGCGCCGCGCTGGCTGGTGCTGGCCACGCGCCAGCTCTCGGCGCGGCCCATCTACGCGGTGCTGCAGGTCAGCAGCCTGGCCGTGGGCCTGCTCGCGCTCTTGCTGCTCGTGCTATTGCGCACCGACCTGATCCAGAGCTGGCGCCAGGCGACGCCGGCCAACGCACCGAACCGTTTCGTCATCAACATCCAGCCTGATCAGGGCGAGGCCTTCCAGCGCCAGCTGCAGCAGGCCGGTGTGGAGGGCTACGACTGGTTTCCGATGATTCGCGGGCGCTTGGTGGCCGTGAACGGCAAGCCCGTGCAGGCGCAGGACTACACGGACGAGCGCGCGCAGCGCCTGGTCGAGCGCGAGTTCAACCTCTCGCACAGTGCGCAGCCGCCGGCACACAACCCCATCGTGGCCGGCCGCTGGACCGCCGAGGACCGCGACGGTATCAGCATGGAGGACGGCATCGCCAAGACCCTGGGGCTCAAGCTCGGTGACACGCTGCGCTTCGACATAGCCGGCCTGCAGCACGAGACCACCATCACCTCGTTGCGCAAGGTGGACTGGGGCTCGATGCGTGCCAACTTCTTCGCGCTCTATCCGATGAGCCAGATGCCGGAACTGCCGGCCACCTACCTCGCGGCCCTGCGGGCGCCGCCGCAGCCAGGCTTCGACAGCGCGCTGGTGCGCCAGTTTCCCAACATCACGGTGGTGGACCTCAGTGCCACGCTGGCCCAGGTGCAGCGGGTTCTGGAGCAGGTGAGCCGTGCGGTGGAGTTCCTCTTCGGCTTCACGCTGGCCGCGGGCTTGGTGGTGTTGTTTGCCGCCGTCACGGCCACGCGGGAGGAGCGCGCACGCGAATACGCCGTGATGCGTGCCGTGGGCGCGGGCAGTGGTCTGCTGCGCCAGATGCAGCGTGCCGAGCTGTTGGGGGTGGGTCTGCTTGCGGGTGTGCTGGCGGCGCTCGTCTCGGGCGTGGTGGGCTGGGCGCTGGCGCGCTATGCCTTCAATTTCGAGTGGGCCGTGAGCTGGTGGCTGCTGCCCGCCGGGGCGCTGAGCGGGGCGCTGTTGGCCTGGCTGGCGGGCTGGTGGGGCCTGCAGTCCGTGCTGCGTCGACCCGTGGTCCAGACGCTGCGCCAGGCAGCATCCTGATTGCTATCAATTTGGTAGCTTATGAATTGCATTCCCGCATCGCGGGGATAATCCAGGCATGACCTCCGAAGAGCCAACCCAACCCGCCACCGCTTTCGAATGGATCGGTGGCGAGGCCAAAGTCCACGCCCTGGTGGAACGTTTCTACGACCTCATGGATCTGGAGCCCGGCTACCGTGAGCTTCGCGCGGCCCATGGCAGCGAGTTGACGGACGCCCGGCAGAAACTGTTCTGGTTTCTCTGTGGCTGGCTCGGCGGTCCCAATCACTACATCGAGCGCTTCGGCCACCCGCGCCTGCGCGCACGCCACATGCCTTTCAAGATCGGCATCGTGGAGCGCGATCAGTGGCTGGCCTGCATGGACCAGGCCATGGGTGAGGTCGGCATCGCCGAAGAGTTGCGCGGCAAGCTGCGCGAGTCGTTTGCCGGCACGGCCGACTGGATGCGAAACACACCTGGCTAGCCAGGTGTGTTTCGCGACGCGCCTTTGTTGCTCTCCCCACCCAACCCTCCCCAACATGGGGAGGGCTTGAATATCGCCCCCAGTTGATTCGCTAGGCCAACGTGCGTGCCATGGCCGTGGCCGCCGCGTGCAGCTGCGGCACTTGCTCAACGGCGCGCGCGAGCGACATGCGTGCCGCAGGCGCCTGCAGCGCCAGGGCCGAGCGCACAGCACGGCTGCCGCTGGCCTTCACGGGCACGGCCGCACAGACCAGGCCCTCGACGAACTCCTCCGCATCCACCGCGTAGCCCTGGCGAACGATCTGCGCGAGCTCTGCTTCCAGTGCGGCGCGCGCCGTGAGCGTGGTGGGCGTGTAGCGCGTGAGCGGCAGGGTGTCGAGCAGGGCCTTGCGTTGCGCCGCTGGCATGTAGGCCAGGAAGAGCTTGCCGCTGGCCGAGCAGTGGATGGGCACACGGGTGCCGGCCTTGAGCTCCATGCGCAGGGGGAAGGCGGCTTCCACGCGGTCCAGGTAGATGACTTCGGCGCCGCTGAGGGCGGTGAGGTTGCAGCTTTCGCCCACGTCGTTGACCAGCTGGCGCAGCACGGCATGGCGCACGCCGCGCTGGGTGTTGGCGCCCAGCACGTTCTCGGCCAGCGTGACCAGGCGCGGGGCCGGCGCATAGAGCTTGCTGCTCGGCTCACGCGCCAGCAGGCCGCCGGTTTCCAGTTGCGTGAGCATGCGGTGCACGCTGGGCTTGGGCCAGCCGGTGTGGCGCACGGCGTCCATCAGGCTGAAGGGCTCACCGCTGGCGCAGACCTGGTCCAGCAGTTCCAGCACCCGCAGGGTGGGGGCCAGCTTGTCGGGCTCTTTGCTCATAGTTTCGAAATCCGAGACGAATATGGATATTTTTCGAGATCGAATAGTGCCGGAGTCTATGCTCGCGGCAAATAAAGACAAGTGGAGACCATGACGTTCCCGTTCCGAAACGCCGTGCTCACAGGCGCCTGCGGCGGCCTGGGCCAGGCCCTGGCGCGCGAGTTGATCGCCCAGGGCGCAGCCGTAGCCCTGGTGGGGCTGAACCGCCCGGTGCTCGATGCATTAGCTGCGCTGGCGCCTGAGCGTTGCACGGTCTACACCCCCGACGTGGCCGATGCCACCGCCATGCAGGCTTGCGCGCGCGACTGGACCGCACGCCACGGCGTGCCCGATCTGCTGATCGCCAACGCGGGCGTGGCCGGCGGCTATGACACCGCGCAGGCCGACGATCTGGCCGTGATGCGCCGCATGCTGGAGATCAACCTGCTGGGCGTGGCCACCACCTTTCAGCCGCACCTCGCGGCCATGCGTGCGCAGGGTCGCGGCGCCCTGGTGGGGGTGGCCAGCATCGCCGGCTGGCGCGGCATGCCGGGCAACGGCGCCTACTGCGCGAGCAAGGGCGGTCTGATCCGCTATCTGGAGAGCCTGCGCGCCGAACTGCGCGGCACCGGCCTGAGCGTGCACACCGTGAGCCCGGGGTATCTGCGCACCGCGCTGACCGCGGGTAACCGTTTTGCCATGCCCGGGCTGATGGAGCCCGAGGACGCGGCGCGTGCCTTGCTGGCTAGCGTGGCGCGCAGGCGCACGCACATCGTGCTGCCGCGTCGCATCGGTTGGCTCTCGCGGGCCCTCTCCCTGCTACCCGCGGCTTGGCACGACCGCCTGCTGCTGAATCAGCCGCGCAAGCCGCGCGTGGGCGAGGCGGGCGCCACGGCCATTCCCGGTCTGCCGGCCGGCGATCCGTCTTCTTCCGATACCTCACGTTGAATCCGTCCGCCATGAGCACCCCCGACACCCGCACCCAGATCGCCCTGATCGGCGCCGGCCCCAGCGGCCTGGCCGCCGCGCGCAACCTGCAGAAGCTCGGCATCCCCTTCCAGGGCTTCGAGGCCTACACCGACGTCGGCGGCCTGTGGAACATCCACAACCCGCGCAGTACGGTCTATGAATCGGCCCACCTGATCTCGAGCAAGACCACGACCGAGTTCAGCGAATTCCCCATGAAGCCCGAGGTGGCCGACTACCCGAGCCACCGCGAGATGCGGCAGTACTTCATAGCCTTTGCCGAGCACTTCGATCTCAAACGCCACTACCACTTCGGGGCCCAGGTGTTGCGTGCCGAGCCGGTGGGTGAGGGCGCCTCACCGCTGTGGCGTATCCGCTGGCGCGACGCGCAGGGCGAACACAGCGCCGATTTCAAGGGCCTGGTCGTCGCGAACGGCACGCTGGCCGAACCCAATCTGCCCAAGTTCGAAGGGCAGTTCAGCGGCGAGCTGATCCATACCGCGGCCTACAAGAGCGCCGAGCAGTTCCGGGGCAAGCGCGTGCTCGTGGTGGGGGCGGGCAACTCCGGCTGCGACATCGCGGTGGATGCCGTGCACGCGGCCGAGAGCGTGGACATTTCGGTGCGCCGCGGCTACTACTTCGTGCCCAAGTACGTGTTCGGCAAGCCGGCCGACACCCTGGGCGGCAAGCTGCGCCTGCCCGTGTGGCTCAAGCAGAAGATCGACGCCCTGGTGCTGGGCTGGTTCACGGGCGACCCTGCGCGCTTCGGTCTGCCCCGCCCCGACTACAAGATGTACGAGTCGCACCCGGTGGTGAACTCGCTTATCCTGCACCACCTGGGCCACGGCGACATCCACGTCAAGCCGGATATCGCGCGCCTGGATGGACATACCGTGCACTTCAAGGACGGCCGCGCGCAGGACTACGACCTCATCCTCTGCGCCACGGGCTACACGCTGCACTACCCCTTCATCGCGCGCGAGCTGCTCAACTGGCAGGGCATGGCGCCGCAGCTCTACCTCAACATCTTCGCGCCGCGTTTCGACAACCTGGCCGTGATGGGCATGATCGAGGCCAGCGGCATCGGCTGGCAGGGCCGCTACGAGCAGGCGGAGCTGGTGGCACGTTATTTCAAGGCGCAGGCCGAGGGCAGGGCGGCCGCGCAGGCGCTCAACGCCGCCAAGCGCGGCCCCGCGCCCGACCTCAGCGGCGGCTTCAAGTACCTCAAGCTCGAACGCATGGCCTATTACGTCCACAAGGACACCTACCGCGCCGCGGTGCGCGCCGCCAGCGCGGCGCTGGCCTGATGCATCGCTGACCTCAAGGGAGAACACATGCTGCCTGTCGACGAGATCCGCCTCAATTTCAACCCCGCCTCGCTGATCATCCTCAACGTCGTGCTGGGCTTCCTGATGTTCGGCATCGCACTGGATACGCGCATCGCCGATTTCAAGCGCGTGCTGCGCATGCCCTGGGCCATGGCCGTGGGCATTGCGGCCCAGTTCCTCGTGCTGCCGGCCGTGACCTATGTGCTCACGCTGGCGCTCAACCCTGGTCCCAGCATCGCGCTGGGCATGATCCTCGTGGCCTGCTGCCCGCCGGGCAATGTGAGCAACATCCTCACCCACCGCGCACGCGGCAATGTGGCCTTGTCGGTGTCCATGACCGCCATCTCCAATGCCCTGGCCATCGTGCTCATGCCACTGAACTTCGCCTTCTGGGCCGGGATGCACCCCACGGCCGCGCCGCTGTTTCGCAGCATCGCGCTGGACCCGCTGGAGATGGGGGGCCATATCGTGGCCATCATCGGCATTCCCTTTGTGCTGGGCATTGCCTGTGCCGAGAAGCTGCCCCGATTGACGGCACGCATCCGCAAGCCCGCACGCATCCTGAGCTTTGCCTGCCTGATCGCTTTCATCGTCGGCGCGGTGGCCGGCAACTGGCGCTATTTCCTCGACTACGTGGGCCTCGTCCTGCTGGCCGTGGTCATCCACGATGCATTGGCTTTCTTCACGGGCTATGTCTGCGCGCGCGCCAGCGGCCTGCAGGATTACGACCGCCGTGCCGTTTCCATCGAGGTCGGCATCCGCAACGCGGGCCTGGGCCTGGTGCTGATCTTCAGCTTCTTCGGCGGCCTGGGCGGCATGGCCGTGGTGGCTGGCGTGTGGGGCTTCTGGGACATCATCGCCGGCATGGCCCTGGCCGGCTGGTGGGGCCGCAAGCCGGCCGTAGGTGCGCCCGAGCACGAGGAGCAGCTCGCGTGAACGATGTTGTGGCCCCTGCGCGTCGCATCCTCATCACCGGCGCCGACGGCTTTCTGGGCCGCAGCCTGCTGGCCGAGCTGGTGCGCGAGGGGGGCTTTGAATGCATCGTCGCCGCCGATGTGCGTGCCGTGCCCATGCAGCGACGCCGGCCCGGCGTGGTCTATCTGGAGCAGGACGTGCGCGATCCGGCCCTGGGCGAGCAGCTCGCGAAGTACCGTATCGATACCGTGGTGCACCTGGCCTCCATCGTCACGCCAGGGCACAACTCCAGCCGCGCCTTGGAATACTCGGTGGACGTGCTGGGCAGCCGCAATGTGCTGCAGGCCTGCGTGGCCCAGGGCGTGCAGCACCTCATCGTGAGCTCCAGCGGTGCGGCCTATGGTTACCACCGCGACAACCCGCCCTGGCTGCGCGAGAGCGATGCGCTGCGCGGCCACCCCGCCTTTGCCTATGCCGACCACAAGCGCCAGGTCGAGGAGATGCTGGCCGACTACCGCATCACCGCGCCGGCTCTGCGCCAGACCGTACTGCGCATCGGCACCATCCTCGGCGAGTACGTGGACAACCAGATCACCGCGCTGTTCGAGAAGCCGCGTCTGCTGGCTATCCGCGGCAGTGAGAGCCCCTTTGTCTTCGTCTGGGACCGGGATGTGACCGGTGCCATGCTGCACGCCCTGCATACCCGCAAGACCGGTTGCTACAACCTGTGTGGCGACGGCGCGCTCACCCTGCGGGAGATCGCGCAGCGCCTGCACAAGCCGCTGCTGGTCCTGCCGGCCTGGCTGCTGCAGGCCGTGCTGGCTGTGGGCAAGCCACTGCGCCTGAGCCGCTACGGTCCCGAGCAGCTGGACTTCCTGCGCTACCGTCCCGTACTGCTCAACACCGCGCTCAAGACCGAATTCGGCTATGTGCCGTCCAAGACCAGCAGCGAGGCCTTTGACGCCTTTGTCGCCGCGCGTGCGGCCCAGGGCCGGCCGCTGCTGGGGCCGCGATGAGCGGGGCAGCTGATGCCGCCTTGAGCCGCGGCGATCTGCTGCGTGCGCTGGCCGTGGTGGTGATCTGGGGGCTGAACTTCGTCGTCATGAAGGTCGGCCTGCAAGGGCTCAGCCCCATGCTGTTGGGCGCCCTGCGGTTCACCCTGGCGTCCTTGCCCTTTCTGCTTTTCGTGCGCCGGCCCGCCTTGCCTTGGCGCATCCTTGCGGCCTATGGTCTGGCGCAGGGGCTGGGGCAGTTCGGCTTCCTGTTCTGGGGCCTGCAGCTGGGCATGACGGCGGGCATGGCCTCGGTGGTCATGCAGATGCAGGCCTTTTTCACCCTGCTGATGGCCGCGCCGCTGCTGGGTGAGCGCGCGCGCAGCTGGCAGTGGCTGGGCCTGGCCGTGGCCTTGGGCGGCCTGCTGATGATCGGCATGGCGCACGGCGAGGGTCCGGGTCAGATGACGCTGGTCGGTTTTGTGCTCACGGCCTGCGCAGCCTTCATGTGGGCCGTGTCCAACCTCGTCGTGCGTTATGCCAGCCGCCACGGGGCCTACCAGCCCTTCGACTTCATCGTCTGGACCAGCCTCTTCCCCATCCTGCCTTTCTTCGCACTGGCGCTGGGCTTCGAGGGCTGGGAGCCGGTGCGTACGCAGCTGCAGGCGCTGGGCTGGACCGCGCTGCTCTCGGTCGCCTATCTGGCCCTGCTGGCCACACTGCTGGCCTATGCGCTTTGGACCCGCCTGCTGCAACGCCATCCTGCGGCCAAGGTCACGCCCTTCTCGCTGCTCGTGCCCGTGGTCGGGCTGGCGGCGGCCTGGCTGGCCTTTGGCGAGGTACCGCAGCCCTGGCAGTGGGCGGGCACAGGGGCCGTGCTGTTGGGTCTGGTGATCAACCAGGCCGGGCCGTGGTGGCTGCAACGGCGACAAGAAGGCTGATCCTCTGAAAGGCTGGGCGCAGCCGATCCTGGAGTTCAGCGGTGTCTTTGGGGATCAGTCCCCGTCCCCGGCATCGGATGGTGGGTGGTAGTCCCCTCCACCCAAAGCATGATGATCGGTTTCACCGGCTTTTTTGGGTTGCGTACGCTGGCCTGGGGAATGGATGTTCCGCTCGGCCTTTTGCCGGGCAGGAAAAATGACCTCTTTCTGCAGCCAGTTGCGGAATTTGATGGTTTCCAGCTGTCGTGAGGTCGAGAGCAAACGGTCCAGTGTGTCTGCGCGGACCCTCATGCCTTGCTCTTCTGTCCGATCCGGCATGAGACCGCTATCGCACACCTTGAGCAGCACGCCGTCACGCGGGAAGGCGGGCAGCAAGGTGCGTACATCGGCGGTCTTCAACCAGAGCTGCCGCTGTTCATCCTCATGGACGTCAAAGCGCACCCCTCGGAAAGCATAGTACTTGCCCTGGAACTCCTGCAGGGCAGATGCCCGGGCACCGTAATAGACGCCCGCCATCTTGTCGAGCAGAGGTCTGGCCAAACAGATGCCGGCAATCGGCGAGAAGAAGACCAGGCCGAATGGCCCCATGATCATCCAGCCTGCGGCCAGTGCAGCCACGGCCAGCAAGAGCCTGAACCTCAGGCTGATGGCCACTTCTTTCATTCTGCCTCCCCCTGTCTTGTTGTCGCCCGTATGGTGGCCCTAGCCGCCAGGCTGCAGCAGCAGCACCAGCGCCCCCGCGCCTCCTTCGGCTGGGCGGGCCTGGACAAAAGCCAGTACTTCCTTCTTTTGCGCCAGCCAGCCATGCACGCGGCCCTTGAGCACCGGCGTCTTGCCCGGTGAACCCAGGCCCTTGCCGTGGACCACGCGCACGCAGCGCAGGCCGTGCTTCTGTGCTTCACGGATGAACTGACCCAGGGCTTCGCGCGCGTCCTCGGTACGCAGGCCGTGCAGGTCGAGCTGGCGCTGAATGGCCCAGTCGCCGCGGCGCAGCTTGCGCGTGACGTCGGGGCCGATGCCGGGGCGGCGGTAGCTCAGGTGTTCGTCGGTCTCCAGCAGGGTGCTGGCATCGAATTCGTCGCTGATCGTCTCTTGCAGCGCGGCTTCCTCGTCGCGCTGGCGCTGGAGGGGCAGCGGCTTGGGCTTCTCGGTCTTGAGCGCAGCCTTCGCAGGCACCGCCAGCGGCTGTACCTTGCCGGCGGCCTGCAGGAAGAGGTCACGGTCGGCCGTGGCCTGGCGGCCCCGTTTCGCCGCCTCGGCCTTGCGTTCGGCCTCCGCTTTCGCCTGGGCCTCGATGGCTTTCTTGACCTGCTTGAGGTCGGCCAGCGTATGGACTTTCACTATCAAATCAGTCCTTTTTCCGCCATGGACAACGCCAGGCCCGGCGCCACGATCACATGGTCCAGCACGCGCACATCGATCAGGGCCAGCGCGGCCTTGAGGGCCTGGGTCAGGGTTTCGTCGGCGCGTGAAGGCTGGACGGTGCCACTGGGGTGGTTGTGCGCCAGCACGACCGCCGCGGCATGGTGGTGCAGGGCGCGCAGCACGACCTCGCGCGGGTAGACACTCGTTTGCGCGAGCGTGCCGCGGAACATTTCCTCCAGGGCCAGCAGCTTGTGCTGGTTGTCGAGGAAGAGCACGGCAAAGCACTCGTGCTTCTTGCTCGCGAGCTGCAGCTGCAGGTAGTCCTTGACGGCCTGGGGCGAGTCCAGGGCCGCGCGTTCGCGCAATTGTTCGGCGAGCACACGGCGCGCCAGCTCCAGCACGGCCACCAGTTCGGCGCGCTTGGCGGGCCCCAGGCCCTTGATGCGTTTCAGGTCTTCGGCGCTGGCGTGCAGCAGGCCGGCCAGGCCGCCAAAGCTGTCCTGCAGCTCCTGGGCCAGCTGCAGCACGCCCTTGCCGGGCAGGCCGGTGCGCAGCAGCAGGGCCAGCAGCTCGGCGTCCGACAGTGCCCCCGGGCCCCGGGCCAACAGCTTTTCGCGCGGTTGCGCGTCCACGGGAAGGTCTTTGAGCGGCATGCCAGAGGCTGAAACGCCAGGTTTTTACAATGGAGCCCAGTTTATCGGGACTTCCATGACCTCCACCCCTGCCCGGGTCCAGCCCGGCTCCTTCCTCACCCTGCATTACCGCCTGGCCGGTCCGGCGGGTGACATCATCAACACCTTTGGCGGCAAGCCGGCCACGCTGACCGTAGGTACGGGCGAACTGGCACCGGCGGTGGAGCAGGCGCTGATCGGGCTGGAGGAGGGGACGCACACCACGCTGCAGCTGCCAGCCGGTGCGTACGGCGAGAAGAACCCGGACATGCAGCAGTGGCTGTCGCGCAAGGAACTGCGCGAGCTGGGTGACCCGAACGAGGAATACCGCATCGGCGACGTGGTGCACTTTCCCACGCCTGACCGCAAGGGCCAGTTTGGTGGTGTGGTGGTGCAGCTCGGCGAGCAATCGGTGCTTTTCGACTTCAACCACCCGCTGGCAGGCCAGCCCGTGAGCTTTGAAGTTCAGCTGATCGGGGTGCTATGACCATGAGTACGCAGGCAGAGATCATTCTGGCCGAGCCGCGCGGTTTCTGCGCCGGCGTGGACCGTGCCATCGAGATCGTGGAGCGCGCGCTGGCCAAATACGGCCGACCGATCTATGTGCGCCACGAGATCGTGCACAACACCTATGTGGTCAACGATCTCAAGGCCAAGGGCGCGATCTTCATCGAGGAACTGTCCGACGTGCCGCCCGGCGCCACCCTGGTCTTCTCCGCCCATGGCGTGAGCAAGGCCGTGCAGCAGGAGGCCGAGCGACGTGGCTTCCAGATCTTCGACGCCACCTGTCCGCTGGTGACCAAGGTGCACGTGGAGGTGGCCAAGCTGCACAAGGAAGGTTACGAGTTCATCATGATCGGCCACAAGGGGCATCCGGAGGTGGAAGGCACCATGGGCCAGCTCGATTCCGGCATCCATCTGGTGGAGGACGAGGCCGATGTGCTACGCGTGCAACCGGCGCAGACGAGCAAGCTGGCCGTGGTGACGCAGACCACCTTGAGCATGGACGATGCGGCCAGCATCATGGCAGCGGTGAAAGCGCGCTTTCCGCAGGTGCGCGAACCCAAGCAGCAGGACATCTGTTACGCCACGCAGAACCGCCAGGACGCGGTCAAGATCCTGAGCCCGCAGGTGGACGTGGTCATCGTCGTGGGCAGCCCCACGAGTTCCAACAGCAACCGCCTGCGCGAGGTGGCCCACAAGCTGGGTACCAGCGCCTACATGGTGGATAACGCGGACGAGCTGAAGGCCGAGTGGTTCGATGGCAAGACCCGTGTGGGCCTGACCGCTGGCGCCTCAGCCCCCGAGATCCTGGTGCAGCAGGTGATCGAACGCATCCGTGCGCTGGGCGCCGTGGCGGTGCGCAAGATGGACGGGATCGAGGAGACGATCAAGTTTCCTTTGCCCAAGGGTTTGAAGCTGGATGCTTGAGTTTTTGTCTTCTTGGTTTTTTGCCTGACGGCGCTATTTCTTCCCCCCCCTATCCCCCCCGCCCCTTTCCACCCCCGCCGGGGTGGAAAGGGGAGCCTTCATTTGATCTCTTCACGCCGGCTACGCTTCTATGGCGCGAGCTGTCGCCACCACCACTTGATACCGAGACTTCGGGGAGCCGGTCGTAGTCAACGGCTCTGTGAGGGCATGCCAACGGCGCCGGTCGTTCCGACCTGCCGCAAACGAGTCCGGGCCTCTTTCTCGTTGCTGGCGCGTAGCTGCCAGCCGGTGGCGTACAAGCCTGTAGCCGTTCACTACGACCGTCTGCGCTAAGTGCAGGCGTCCAAGCCCAGACCGCGACGGTCCGCGCCGTAGAAGCGTAGCCAGAGCACCAAAAACAAAGTCCAAGCTCCCCTTTCCACCCCGGCGGGGGTGCTAAGCAACGGCTACGCCGTTGCGCACCCATGGTGGGGAATAGCCCCGCAATCGCATAGCGAGTGCTCAGGGGCGGGGGGGATAGGGGGGGACTACAAAAGCGCCAGCAGGCAATAAGGCAAGAAGACAAAGACAAGAAAACGAAAACTACAATACCCCAATGCTAGACCTGACCCTCCTCCGCAAAGACCTCGACGGCGTCCTCGCCCGCTTGGAGACGCGCAAGAAACCCCAGCCTTTCCTGGATGCCGCCAAGTTCCGCGCCCTCGAAGGCGAGCGCAAGACGATCCAGACCCGCACCGAGGAGCTGCAGAACAAGCGCAATACCCTGAGCAAGCAGATCGGCGCGCTCATGGGCCAGGGCAAGAAGGACGAAGCCGAAGCCGCCAAGGCCGAGGTCAATGCGCTCAAGGGTGAGTTGGACAGCTCGGCTGCACGGCTGGACCAGATCCAGGCCGAGATGCAGGCGATGCTGCTGGCTGTGCCCAACCTGCCCCACGAGAGTGTGCCCGTGGGCGCCGACGAGCATGGCAATGTGGTCGCGCGGACCTGGGGGACGCCCAAGACCTACGACTTTGCCGTCAAGGACCATGTGGACATCGGCGAGCCCCTGGGACTGGACTTCGACACCGGCACCAAGCTCACGGGCTCGCGCTTCACGGTCATGAAAGGCGGCATCGCCCGTCTGCACCGCGCACTGGCCCAGTTCATGCTGGACGTGCAGACGCAGGAGCACGGATACACCGAGTGCTACACGCCCTACATCGTGAACGCCGACACGCTGCGCGGCACCGGCCAATTGCCGAAGTTCGAGGAAGACCTGTTCGCCGCCAATAAGGGCGGCCAGGAAGGCGCGGCCGAGGACGTGGCGCTGTATCTGATCCCCACCAGCGAAGTCACGCTGACCAACTTCGTGCGCGACGAGATCGTGGCCGAGTCCGATCTGCCGATCCGGCTGACGGCCCACACGCCCTGCTTCCGCTCGGAAGCAGGCTCTTATGGCCGTGACACACGCGGCATGATCCGCCAGCACCAGTTCGACAAGGTCGAGATGGTGCAGATCGTGCACCCCGAGAAGAGCTACGAGGCGCTGGAAGAAATGACGCGCCATGCCGAGGCCATCCTGCAGAAGCTGGGCCTGCCCTATCGCGTGATGAGCCTGTGCACCGGTGATATGGGCTTTGGCGCGGCCAAGACCTATGACCTGGAGGTCTGGCTACCGGCGCAGAACACCTACCGCGAGATCAGCTCGGTCTCCAACTGCGAGGCCTTCCAGGCCCGTCGCCTGCAGGCGCGTTTCAAGAACGCCCAGGGCAAGAATGAGCTGCTGCACACGCTCAACGGTTCGGGCCTGGCCGTGGGGCGCACCCTGGTGGCCGTCCTTGAAAACTACCAGCGTGCCGATGGCAGCGTGGAAATTCCCGCTGCGCTGCAGCCCTATATGGGTGGCATCAAGGAGCTGCGCGCATGAACCCCCGCCGTCGCGTCCTGAGCCAGCTGTTGCTGGGCGCCGCCAGCCTCGGTGCAGGCAGCGTGAAGGCGGCCGTGCTCGAGGTCGGTCAAAGCGCCCCTGATTTCGTGCTGCCCGATCAGGACGGCAAGACCCGCCAGCTCGCTGACTGGCGCGGCAAGTGGCTGGTGCTTTACTTCTACCCGAAGAACGATACGCCGGGCTGCACGACCGAGGCCTGCAATTTCCGTGATGACTGGCTGCTGCTGCAGGAGCTCGGTGCCGCCGTCGTGGGCGTGAGCGTGGATACCAGTGCCGCGCATGCGGCCTTCGCGCAGAAGTACAAGCTGCCCTTCCCGCTGCTGGCCGACGCGAAAGGCGAGCTCGCGGCACGCTACGGTGCCTTGTCCGACTGGTGGGTCTACAAGTTCGCCAAGCGCCAGACCTTCATCGTTGATCCGCAGGGCCGCATCGCGCGCATCTACCGTTCGATCGACAGCGACAAGCATTCGGCCGAGATCGTGGCCGACCTCAAGCAGCTGCGGCAGGCCCGCTGAACAGGCCTGCGACCGTTGCCTGACAGCGGTGGCGGCTCAAGACCCCTTGACCTTGGCCAGCAGCGCGCGGATCTCCTCACGGCGACCCGCATCGGCCAGTGGTCGGCCTGGGCGCGCGGGCGCCTGCAGCGCACGTTCGAGATGGCTGATGCCCTCGGTGGTGCGCTCGTTCTCGATCAGGAACTCGCCGTAGAGGAAGTTGGGGTCGATGCCGGCGGGGTTGATCGCCAGGGCCTTCTTCAGCATCTCCTCGGCCTTGGCCTTGCTGCCGAAGGCGATGGGCCAGCCCGGCACCTTGTAGTACAGCACGCCCAGACTGCCGTAGGCCGAGCCGTCGAGCACCTGGCCGTCGATGGCAATGGCCTGCTCGTACAGCGCCTTGGCCTGCTTGACCAGACCCAGCGCACCCAGGCCGCCTTTTTCTCCGGCCAGCGAGCTCAAGATGATGCCTTCCCAGACCAGCGGTTCGCTGCGCCCGGCGTGGGTGCTGCTGACCTGGTGGGCTTTCTCGGCCAGCGCCTCGAAGCGCTTGACGCGCTCGGTAGCGGGCGCCTGGTAGCGGATCACTTCCCAGTCGCGCTGCAGCTCGGCGACGGCGTCGTCGACGGGTGCGGCGTAGCCCAGCAGGGGCAGGGCCAGGCCCAGGGCCAGCAGGCCCAGACGGATCTTTTTCATGGTGTCACTCCTTCGGTGGGGGTCGATGCCGCCAGTTGGCGGCGGTGTTTCTTGAAACTGCCGTCGAGCAGGGGCGGGAAGGCGCCGTTCAGGCGCACACCCAGGCGCTCGGGCCAGCCGATGTAGCGTTCCGCGGCCTCGCTGTCGATCAGTTGCAGCAGCGCCTGCGCGACGCGTTCAGCGCTGTCGCTGGCGGTGCCCGTGGCGCGGTTGTAGGCCTCGGCTTCGGTGGTGTTGAAGGCGGTGCGCGTGCTGCGCGGCGCGAGCAGCTGGACTTGCACCGAGGTGTCGGCCAGCTCGCGCCGCAGCGCCTCGGCGAAGCCGTGCAGGCCGGCCTTGCTGGCCGAGTAGAGGCTGAAGCCCGGCAGGCCGATGCGGCCCAGGGCCGAGCCGACGAAGACGATCTGCGCCTTGGGTTGGCGCAGCAGTTGCGGCAGCAGGGCCTGGGTGAGCTGCATGGGCGCGAGCAGATTGGTGTGCAGCACGCGCTGCATCTGGTCCGGTGTCAACTGCGACAGGGCGCCGAAGCCCGGCAGGCCGGCGGCATGGATGACGACATTGCTGCCCCAGCTGCTGGCGGCACGCGCGATGTGTTCCATACCCTCGACCGTACCGAGATCGGCCTGGACCCAACGCAGGTCGGGCGCGTCCGGCTGCGCGCTGCGGCTCACACCCAGCAGCTGGGCGCCGGCCTGTCGCAGCGCCGAGACCATGGCTTGGCCGATGCCGCCGCTGGCGCCGGTGATCAGCACACGTGCTTGGGCGGGCTTCATGCCGCCACCTCTTCGGCATGTGCGGTCGTCTGCGGCAGGGGCAGGCCGCGGAACACGTCGCCGTAGAGCCGGTAGAAGGCGCGCGCGGCGTGCACGATGGCCGCCTGGTCGGCGGGGTCGGTGATGCGGTCCATCAGCAGCGCAAAGTGCGCCGTGTGTTCCTGGTCCAGCGTGCCGTGCGAGCGCAGGTAGCTGAAGGCGCTGTCGGGCAGGCCCAGCGGACGCTGGATGGCGTCGGCCGCCTGCAGGGCCAGGGCCACGCTGGTGCCCTCGAGCACGTGCACCATGCCGAAGAAGCCCAGCGGGTTGCCGCGCGCGATGGTGTCGTAGGCATAGGCCACCATGACCTCGGTGGCATGCGCTGGCCGGCCGTGGCGCACGGCCTCGGCGTCCGCGTTGCAGGCGCGGATGTCATCGAGGATCCATTCGTCGTGGCCGCCTTCCTCCTCAATGTATTCGTCCATCGCGTCGTTGAGCCAGGCATGGTGGGCGGGCAGCGCGGCCTTGGCCGCACGCAGCAGGGGCACGGTGTGCCTGACGTGGTGATAGGCCTCGGTGAGGAAGGCGATGTAGCTGGGCAGTGAGACCTCGCCGCGTTGCAGCACGCCCTGGATGATGGGAGCGGACAGCAGGCCCTAGCGGGCCGCGGTGGTGTCGGTGATCAGTCGGTGGTGAAAGTTCATGGTCAGGTCCGTCAGAGAGGAAGGGCAAGGGGTTCGTTGAAGTCAGCGTGCGCGGCCAGGATGGCGGCGCGCTGCGGACGGCCGTTGGTGGTGGCATAGCCGGTCTCGGCGCTGAAGGCGGCGCGCCCGCGGGTCCAGCGCGTGATGCGCGCGTAGTCGGGCAGGGTGGCGTTGGCGCTATCCACGGCGGCCTGCAGTGCGGCGTCGGTAGTGCCAGCCTGCACCGGCCAGAGCACGGCCCACAGGCTGGGCTCGCTATCGCCATAGACCACGGCCTGACGGATGACCGGCTGGTTGCCCAGCGCGGTCTCGACGCACTCGGGTGAGATGTTGCGCCCATAGGTGCTGATGAGCACGTTTTTCTTGCGCCCCCGGAGGTGCAGATAACCGTCGGCGTCGATGTGGCCGAGGTCACCGCTGGGCCACCACTCCGTGGTATCCGTCGTGTCGCCGAGGTAGCCGGCCATCAGGCTACCCGCGACCTCGATCTCACCGTCGGCCGCGACGCGCAGGCGCGCGTGCGGCAGGGGGCGGCCGGCGCTGCCCGCCCGCTGCGCACCGGGCAGGTTCAGCGTCTGCACCGACGCGCCTTCGGACAGACCGTAGCCCTCGTAGGCGGGAAGGCCCAGGTCCTGGGCCGCGGCGATCAGCGGCGCACCCACAGCAGCGCCACCCACGGCCACGAACTTCAGCCCGGCCGGCGCACGCTGGCCGCTCTGCAGGAGCAGGCCCACCCAGGCGCGCAGCATCTGCGGCAATAGGATGAGGCTGTCGGGCCGGTGGCGCAGCACGGCCGCGTGGAAGGTGGCCACGTCGAACTGCGAGGAGCCGCGCCAGCCCAGCTCGGCCAGTGGCAGCGTGATCAGCGTGGCCCCCTGGCGGCGCGCGGCCATCTGGCCGGCCACGTTCTCCAGCAGCACGGCGAAAGGCAAGGCACTGAGATGGCGTGCGATGCCCAGCGGGCCCAGCGCCTGCACTACACCTTCGGCCACGCGCTCCATCGCGCTCTGGCGCAGGCACACGCCCTTGGGCGCGCCCGTGCTGCCCGAGGTGTAGGTGATCTTGGCGGTGCCGCGGGGCATGGGCAGGCCTGGCGCCGGCAGGCGTGCGCAGCACAGCGCCTGATCCGCCAGCGTTACAGCCTGCCAGGTCAGGGTGGGCCAGGCCGCCGCGGTCGCGGGCGGCGCGAGCAGGGTGTCCACGCCCGCGCTCTGCAGCGCATGCTGGATCTGGGCCGGCGTGAAGAAGGGTGGTAATGGCACATGCACCAGGCCGGCGCCTGCGGCCGCCTCGTCGAGCACGACGAAGGCGGCGCCGTTGTCCAGCAGCGTGGCGAGCACGTGTGTGCCCTGGGCCTGCAGCCAGGCCTGGGCGGCATCCTTGGCCGTCGCCAGTTCGGCGGCGTTCCAGTCGCGTTGGCCGTCGTGCAGGGCGATGTTCATGCTGCGCTCCGGCGGCGTTCGAGCATGCGCAGGGCCAGGTCGATGCGGCCGGCCACGACCACCGGGCGGTGGTTGTAGTAGCTGCCCCAGTCGGCGGCCGCGGAACCCAGCAGGGCCGGATCGGCCACGCCCAGGGCCAGCGGCGTGATGCCCAGGCGCACGAAGAGATGCTGCAGCTCCTGGGTTAGCGTGCTGACCACCCAGTCCAGCCCCAGGCCCGCCAGGTGCGGCCCCATGAGATGGATCAGGCGCCGGCCCGCACCCGCCTGGCCGGCCGACTTCGACGATGCGCGCGCGCTGGGCTGCTGCCGGTTTCAAAGACACTTTGTTAAGGTGGTCGATGAAACCGGAGGTGGTGTATGGAAATGAGAAGGAAATTCAGCCGCGAGTTCAAGCTTGAGGCGGTGCGGCTGGTCA
>JBKBHP010000025.1:0-23101 GCA_046299695.1 Hylemonella sp. | reverse complement strand
CCTCGGTGTTCCTGCACCATGCGCACGGCACGTTCCCGGACTTCGGGTGAAAATTTGGTTGACTTGTTCATGGCTCCATTCTCTTAAGAGTCGGAGCCTCCTCAAAATCCGGGGCGATTCATCGTCGCCTTGTACGTTATGAGCGCGGTTTTGCTTTTGCTGGTACTGGCAATTGCGCCACCGTTTTGGTGGGGGAATCGCTCGTTCACTACTCCTGTGAACGATCCTTCACACGTGAGACGCCATGATGAGACCTAACATTTCAATCGAGAGTGGATCGCCTACGGCTCCCACTCATCACAAACGTTGAGGGGCTGCTCCTCCTCGGGATGGGTGACCGCTATACGGCCGCTACCGGACGGTCAGGATTCTGTGACGACCGGCCGCAATCGCTGCATACCGGTCGCCCACCGGGTGCAGCGCGAAGCTCCAGATCGAATGCCACCACCCCAAGGCATTTGATCCACCTCAACCCCGAACCACTTAAACCCGCCGACTAGTTCTTTCGGAGGATGCCCAAGGTCCTCACCCCTCCCTCCGGAGGATGGCGGCATGGTGCGGTGATTTCTACAGTCCATCCAACCCCTGACAGGAGTTGTGCGATGGACAAGAACAGACAAGCCCTCTCAGTGCTGATCGTCAGCACGCTGGCTTTCACCGTGTGTTTCATGGTGTGGATGATGTTCGGCGTGATCGGTATCCCGATCAAGAAGCAGCTGGGCCTCAATGCGACGGAATTCGGCCTGCTCACGGCCATGCCGGTGCTCACGGGCTCGCTGGTGCGCGTGCCGCTGGGCATCTGGACGGACCGCTATGGCGGACGCATCGTCATGGCCATCCTCATGGCCAGCACCGTGCCGGCCATCTTCCTCATGGCCTATGCCACGGCCTACTGGCACTTCCTCGTCATCGGCCTCTTCGTCGGCCTGGCCGGGGGCTCCTTCTCGGTGGGCACGCCCTATGTGGCGCGCTGGTACCCCAAGAACCGCCAGGGTTTCGCCATGGGCGTGTACGGTGCCGGCAACTCGGGGGCGGCGGTCAACAAGTTCATCGCGCCGGCGCTGGTCGTGGCCTTCGGCTGGACCATGGTGCCGCAGGTCTATGCGGCCATCATGCTGGGCACGGTCATCATCTTCTGGCTCTTCAGCCACAGCGACCCGGCCCACCTGGTGCCCAGCAACGTGAAGTTCACGGACCAGCTCAAGGCGCTCAAGGACCCCAAGGTGCTCAAGTACTGCCAGTACTACAGCATCGTGTTCGGCGGCTATGTGGCGCTCTCGCTCTGGATGGTGCAGTACTACGTGGGCGAGTACGGCCTGGACATCCGCGCTGCGGCTCTGCTGGCGGCCTGCTTCTCGCTGCCGGGCGGCGTGCTGCGCGCGATCGGTGGCTGGCTGTCTGACAAGTACGGCGCGCACTCGGTGACCTGGTGGGTGATGTGGGTGAGCTGGATCTGCCTCTTCCTGCTGTCCTACCCGCAGTTCGACTTCACCGTCACCACGCTCGACGGCCCCAAGACCTTCCACTTCGGCCTCAACGTCTATGCCTTCACCGCGCTGATGTTCATCCTGGGTATCGCCTGGGCCTTCGGCAAGGCCAGCGTGTTCAAGTACATCAGCGACGACTACCCCGGCAACATCGGCGCCATCAGCGGCATCGTGGGCCTGGCCGGCGGCCTGGGCGGCTTCGTGCTGCCCATCCTGTTCGGCGCCCTGCTGGACTTCACGGGCATCCGCTCCAGCGCCTTCATGCTGATGTATGGCGTGGTCTGGGTGTCCCTCATCTGGATGTACTGGACCGAGGTGCGCCGCACCGAAGTCATGGGCGACAAGGCCACCGCCTTCAGCCTCAAGGGCTAACCCTCTTCTTTCCAAGGAACCACCATGAACACCACCAAGGCATCGGGGGCCACGCTCACCGACTGGCGCCCCGAGGACGAGCAGTTCTGGGAGAGCACGGGCAAGAAGATTGCTTACCGCAACCTCTGGATCTCGGTGCCCGCGCTGCTCTGCGGCTTCGCGGTCTGGGGCATGTGGGGCATCATCACCGTGCAGATGCTCAACCTGGGCTTTCCCTTCAGCCAGGCCGAGCTCTTCACGCTGACGGCCATCGCCGGCCTGGCCGGCGCCACCATGCGCATCCCGGCCAGCTTCCTGATCCGCCTGGCCGGCGGGCGCAACACCATCTTCCTCACCACCTCCATGCTGCTGGCGCCGGCCATCGGCACGGGCATCGCGCTGCAGCATCCGGAGTGGCCGCTGTGGGTGTTCCAGCTCATGGCGCTGTGGTCGGGTGTGGGCGGCGGCAACTTTGCCAGCTCCATGTCCAACATCGGCACCTTCTTCCCCAAGCGCCTGCAGGGCACGGCCCTGGGCCTGAACGCCGGCCTGGGCAACTTCGGTGTCACGACCATGCAGGTGGTGATTCCGCTGGTGATGACGGTCAGCCTCTTCGGGGCCTACGCCGGTGAGCCCATGACGCTGGTCAAGGACAGCGGCTGGATCTTCGGCAAGATCGCCGCGGGCACGCCCACCTGGATCCAGAACGCGGGCTTCGCCTGGCTGCTCTCGCTGGTGCCGCTGTCGGTGCTGTGCTGGTTCGGCATGAACAACCTCAAGACCGTGACGCCGGACGCAGACAACAGCCTGGGCAGCACGATCAGCGCCTTCCTCAAGATCATCTGGCTCTACACCCTGTCCTTCCTGCCGGCCGGTGTGGGCCTCTACCTCTACCTGCCGGCCCCCACGGGCCTGGGCCTGCTGAACATGTGGGTGGCCATGCCGCTGATCATCGTGGCCACGCTGCTCACCATGAAGCTCGCGGCCTTCGGCCCGATGAAGGAGAACATCGCCAAGCAGTTCGCTATTTTTCGCGACAAGCACACCTGGTCCATGACGGCGCTGTACATCGTGACCTTCGGCAGCTTCATCGGCTTCTCCATGGCCCTGCCGCTGTCCATCACGGTGATCTTCGGCAGCACGCACACCTTCGACCCAGCCACCAACGCCTGGGTGCATGCCAAGAACCCCAACGCACCCAGCGCCCTGACCTACGCCTGGATCGGCCCCTTCGTGGGCGCGGCCGTGCGCCCCATCGGTGGCTGGATCTCGGACAAGGTGGGAGGCTCCATCGTCACGCAGGTGATCTCGGCCGTGATGGTCGTGGCCTCGGCGGCCGTGGGCTACATCATGCTGCAGGCCTACCAGTCGGCCACGCCCGAGCAGTACTTCCTGACCTTCATGTTGCTCTTCGTGGTGCTGTTCACGGCCACGGGCATCGGCAACGGCTCCACCTTCCGCACCATCGCCGTGATCTTCGACCGCCAGCAGGCCGGCCCCGTGCTGGGCTGGACCTCGGCCGTGGCGGCCTATGGCGCCTTCGTCGCGCCCGTGGTGATCGGCGCCCAGATCAAGGCTGGCACGCCGCAGTACGCCTTCTACGGCTTCGCCGTCTTCTACGCCCTGTGCCTGGTGCTGAACTGGTGGTTCTACCTGCGCGCGAATGCCTACGTGAAGAACCCCTGAGCGTCACAACACATTTCTAGGAGGCCTGACATGAGCCATTTTCTCGACCGCCTGAGCTACTTCTCGCAGCCGCGCGAAAGCTTCTCCAAGGACCACGGCCAGACCACCGGTGAGGACCGGACCTGGGAAGACGCTTACCGTGACCGCTGGGCCCACGACAAGATCGTGCGCTCCACCCACGGCGTCAACTGCACGGGCTCCTGCTCCTGGAAGATCTACGTCAAGGGCGGCATCGTCACCTGGGAAACCCAGCAGACCGACTACCCGCGCACGCGCTGGGACATGCCCAACCACGAGCCGCGTGGCTGCGCCCGCGGTGCCAGCTACAGCTGGTACCTGTATTCCGCCAACCGCGTGAAGTACCCCATGGTTCGCGGGCGCCTGCTCAAGCTCTGGCGCGAAGCACGCCTGACCCACGCCCCGGTGGAAGCCTGGGCCTCCATCGCCGAGAGCAACGCCAAACGCAAGGAATACCAGAGCGTGCGCGGCCTGGGCGGTTTCGTGCGCTCGAGCTGGGACGAGGTCAACGAGATGATCGCGGCCGCGAACATCTACACCGTCAAGAAGCACGGCCCGGACCGCGTGATCGGCTTCTCGCCCATTCCGGCCATGTCCATGGTCAGCTACGCCGCCGGCAGCCGCTACCTCAGCCTGCTGGGCGGCGTGTGCATGAGCTTCTACGACTGGTACTGCGACCTGCCGCCGGCCAGCCCGCAGATCTGGGGCGAGCAGACCGACGTGCCCGAGTCGGCCGACTGGTACAACTCCACCTACATCATCGCCTGGGGCAGCAACGTGCCGCAGACGCGCACGCCCGACGCCCACTTCTTCACCGAGGTGCGCTACAAGGGCGCCAAGACCGTGGCCGTCACGCCGGACTACGCCGAGATCTCCAAGCTGGCCGACATCTGGATGCATCCCAAGCAGGGTACGGATGCGGCCATGGCCGTGGCCATGAGCCACGTGATCATGAAGGAGTTCTACTTCGACAAGCGCAGCGCCTACTTCGACGACTACGCGCGTCGTTACACCGACCTGCCCATGCTGGTCATGCTCAAGGAACAGCAGACGCCGGACGGCCAGACCGTGCTGGTGCCCGACCGTTATGTGCGCGCCAGCGACTTCAACGGCAAGCTGGGCCAGGCCAACAACCCCGAGTGGAAGACCGTGGCCATCAATGAAGACGGCAAGGTCGTGCTGCCCCAGGGTTCGATCGGCTTCCGCTGGGGCCCCGAGGGCCGCGCCGACGCCGGCCAATGGAACCTCGAGGACAAGGAAGCCCGCCATGGCGGCACGGTGAAGCTGCGCCTCTCGGCCATGGAAGCCACGCCCACGCCACAGACGGCGCAGGTGGCCTTCCCCTACTTCGGCGGCATCGAGCACGAGCACTTCCCCAACAACACCGGCGGCGCTGGCGGCAGCGGCGTGATGCTGCGCACCGTGCCGGTGACGCGCATCAGCCTGGGCAAGGAAGGCGAGAAGCGCGAGGCCCTGGTCGCCACGGTCTTCGACCTGCAGGCCGCCAACCTGGGCGTGGCCCGCGGCCTGCCCGGCGAGAACGCCGCGCAGAACTACGACGAGAACACGCCCTACACCCCGGCCTGGCAGGAGAGGATCACCGGCGTGCCGCGCCAGCAGCTGCTCACGGTGGCGCGCCAGTTCGCGGAGAACGCCGACAAGACCCAGGGCAAGTCCATGGTCATCATCGGCGCGGCCATGAACCACTGGTACCACAGCGACATGAACTACCGCGGCATCATCAACATGCTGATGCTCTGCGGCTGCATCGGCAAGAGCGGTGGTGGCTGGGCCCACTACGTGGGCCAGGAGAAGCTGCGCCCGCAGACCGGCTGGACGGCCCTGGCCTTCGCGCTGGACTGGATCCGCCCGCCGCGCCAGCAGAACAGCACCAGCTTCTTCTACGCCCACACTGACCAGTGGCGCTACGAGAAGCTGACCATGGGCGAGGTGCTCTCGCCGCTGGCTGACAAGAAGGCTTTCGGCGGCAGCATGATCGACTACAACGTGCGCGCCGAGCGCATGGGCTGGCTGCCCAGCGCCCCGCAGCTGCAGACCCACCCTATGCAGATCGTGAAGGACGCCACCGCCGCCGGCATGGACCCCAAGGACTACACCGTCAAGGGCCTGAAGGACGGCACGCTCAAGATGAGCTGCGAGGACCCGGACCACCCGGCCAACTGGCCGCGCAATATGTTCGTCTGGCGCTCCAACCTGCTGGGCTCTTCCGGCAAGGGCCACGAGTACTTCCTCAAGCACCTGCTGGGCACGGCCCACGGCGTACAGGGCAAGGACCTCGGGCACGATGAAGCCAAGCCCGAAGAAGTGGTCTGGCACGAGCAAGCCCCCGAGGGCAAGCTGGACCTGCTGGTCACGCTGGACTTCCGCATGAGCACCACCTGCCTGTACTCGGACATCGTGCTGCCCACCGCCACCTGGTACGAGAAGAACGACCTCAACACCAGCGACATGCACCCCTTCATCCACCCGCTGTCCACGGCGGTGGACCCGGCCTGGCAGTCGAAGAGCGACTGGGACATCTACAAGGGCTTCGCCAGGAAGTTCAGCGAGCTCTGCGTGGGCCATCTGGGGGTGGAGCGCGAGATGGTCCTCTCACCGCTGATGCACGACTCTCCTGCCGAATTGGCCCAGCCCTTCGGCGTGAAGGAATGGAAGAAGGGCGAGTGTGAGCTGATCCCCGGCAAGACCGCGCCGAACATGGCCGTGGTCGAGCGCGACTACCCCAACCTCTACAAACGCTTCACGGCCCTGGGCCCGTTGATGAACAAGGTGGGCAACGGGGGCAAGGGTATCGCCTGGAACACCCAGGTCGAGGTCAAGCAGCTCGGTGAACTCAACGGCGTCGTCCGTGCCGAGGGTGCCACCTGCGGCATGCCGAAGATCGAGAGCGACATCGACGCCTGCGAGGTGGTGCTGCAGCTGGCCCCCGAGACCAACGGCCACGTCGCCGTCAAGGCCTGGGAGGCGCTGGGCAAGCAGACCGGGCGCGACCACAAGCACCTGGCCCTGTACCGCGAAGACGAGAAGATCCGCTTCCGCGACATCCAGGCCCAGCCGCGCAAGATCATCTCCAGCCCCACCTGGAGCGGGATCGAGAGCGAGACCGTGTCCTACAACGCCGGCTACACCAACGTGCACGAGCTGATTCCGTGGCGCACCCTCACGGGCCGCCAGCAGTTCTACCTGGACCACCCGTGGATGACGGCCTTTGGCGAGAACCTGTCCAGCTACAAGCCGCCCGTGGACCTCAAGACCACGGCGGGCATCCACGGCATCAAGCCCAACGGCAACACCGAGATCCTGCTGAACTTCATCACGCCGCACCAGAAGTGGGGTATCCACAGCACCTACAGCGACAACCTGATGATGCTCACGCTGAATCGCGGCGGCCCGGTGATCTGGCTCAGCGAGGACGACGCTCGGCGCGCCGGCATCGTGGACAACGACTGGGTGGAGCTCTTCAACATCAACGGTGCCATTGCGGCGCGCGCGGTGGTGAGCCAGCGCGTGAACCCCGGCATGGTGATGATGTACCACGCGCAAGAGAAGATCATCAATACCCCGGGCTCGGAGATCACGGGCGCGCGCGGCGGCATCCACAACTCGGTCACGCGCATCGTGCTCAAGCCCACGCACATGATCGGCGGCTACGCGCAGTTCAGCTACGGCTTCAACTACTACGGGACCATTGGCACCAATCGCGACGAATTCGTCGTGGTGCGCAAGATGAACAAGGTCGACTGGCTGGATGGAGAGACCCCCCTGAGCCGCTACGCGTCTTCCCCCTGAGGGGAACGCTCCCGGTGGCCCGGCAGAGCCGGTTCCACGGGAGCCCCGGCTCAAACCCTTCTCCGCTCAAGAAAGAGAGATCGCAATGAAAATCCGCGCACAAATCGGCATGGTGCTGAACCTGGACAAGTGCATCGGCTGCCACACCTGTTCGGTCACCTGCAAGAACGTCTGGACCAGCCGCAAGGGCATGGAATACGCCTGGTTCAACAACGTCGAGACCAAACCCGGCATCGGCTACCCCAAGGAGTGGGAGAACCAGGAGAAGTGGAACGGCGGCTGGGTCCGCAAGGTCAACGGCAGCATCGAACCGCGCCAGGGGGCCAAGTGGAAGCTCCTGATGAAGATCTTCGCCAACCCCAATCTGCCGCAGATCGACGACTACTACGAGCCCTACACCTTCGACTACGACCATCTGCAGTCGGCGCCCGAGATGAAGGCCGCGCCCACGGCACGCCCGCGCAGCCTGATCACGGGCCAGCGCATGGAGAAGATCGAGTGGGGCCCGAACTGGGAAGAGATCCTGGGCGGCGAGTTCAGCAAGCGCAGCAAGGACCAGAACTTCGAGGATGTGCAGAAGGACATCTACGGCCAGTTCGAGAACACCTTCATGATGTACCTGCCGCGCCTGTGCGAGCACTGCCTGAACCCGGCCTGCGTCGCAAGCTGCCCCTCGGGCTCGATCTACAAGCGCGAGGAAGACGGCATCGTTCTGATCGACCAGGACAAGTGCCGCGGCTGGCGCATGTGCGTCAGCGGCTGCCCCTACAAGAAGATCTACTACAACTGGGAATCGGGCAAGGCCGAGAAGTGCATCTTCTGCTACCCGCGCATCGAGGCCGGCCAGCCCACCGTATGCTCCGAAACCTGCGTGGGCCGCATCCGCTACCTGGGCGTGCTGCTCTATGACGCCGACCGCATCCAGGAAGCGGCCAGCGTGGAGCACGACCGTGACCTCTACGACGCCCAGCTCGACATCTTCCTCGACCCCAACGACCCGCAGGTGATCGAGCAGGCGCGCAAGGACGGCATCCCCGATGCGTGGATGGAAGCGGCGCGCAAGAGCCCGGTCTACAAGATGGCCGTGGAGTGGAAGGTGGCCCTGCCCCTGCACCCCGAGTACCGCACCCTGCCCATGGTCTGGTACGTGCCGCCGCTCTCGCCCATCACGGCTGCGGCCAATGCGGGCCACGTGGGCGTCAACGGCCAGATCCCGGACGTCAAGCAGCTGCGCATTCCGGTCAAGTACCTGGCCAATCTGCTGACCGCCGGCAACACCATGCCCGTGGAGCGCGCGCTGGAGCGCATGCTGGCCATGCGCGCCTACCAGCGCGACAAGCACGTGGACCAGCGCGAGAACACCGAGGTGCTGGCCCAGGTGCAGATGAGCAAGGACGAGGTGGAGGACATGTACCAGATCATGGCCATCGCCAACTACGAAGACCGCTTCGTCATCCCCAGCACCCACCGCGAGTACGCCGAGAACACCTTCGACGTGCGCGGCGGCTGCGGCTTCTCCTTCGGCAACGGCTGCTCCGAAGGCAGCTCGGAGACCAGCCTCTTCGGCAGCGGCAAACGCAGAACCATTCCCATCAAGGCAAATGTATGACTCACCCCCAGGCTACGCGCACTGCGTGTCGCTACGCCACCCCCCTTGCAGAGGGCAACGCCAGTGGCCCGGCAAAGCCGGTTCCACGGCGTTCCGCGGCAGGTGCGTTCAGCACATCAACATTTCTTCTTTCGGCGAAGGAGTCTTTCCATGCCAAATAACTCATCCCTGACCCTGCGCGTGCTCGCACGCCTGCTGTCCTACCCCGACGCCGAGCTGCGTGGCCACCTGGGCGACCTGCGGGCCGCGCTGCACAGCGAACAGGCCCTGGGCGCCCGTCGCCTGGAGGAGCTGGACGCGCTGCTCATGTCCATGCGCGTGCGCGACCCGATCGAACTGGAAGCCGACTACGTGCAGCTCTTCGATCGCGGCCGCAGTACCTCGCTGCACCTCTTCGAGCACGTGCACGGTGACAGCCGCGACCGCGGCCCGGCCATGATCGACCTGGCCCAGACCTACGAGAAGGCCGGTCTGTATCTTGCCGAAGGCGAGCTGCCCGACTACCTGCCCGTGGTGCTGGAGTTTGTCTCCACCCAGCCGGCCAGGGAGGCGCGCGCCTTCCTCGGGGAAATGACCCACATCCTCAACGCCATCTTCAGTGCCCTGGTCAAGCGCGAGAGCGCCTACGCCAGCGTGCTGGGCGCGCTGCTGGAGATCGCGGGCGAAAAGGCCCAGGCCGTCAAGGTCGCCGAGGAGCCGCCGCTCGACGAAAGCTGGGAAGAGCCCGCCGTCTTCGGCGGCTGCTCCACCGAAGGCCAGGCCAGACCCGGCCAACCCCAGCCGGTGCGCATCGTCAGGAAGACCGCCGCCGGGGCGGCGCAAGGAGTGTGAAATGAGCTACATCAACCAGTTCGTCTTCGGGATCTATCCCTACATCTGCCTCACGGTCTTCCTGCTCGGCAGCCTGATCCGCTTCGACCGCGACCAGTACACCTGGAAGAGCGATTCCTCGCAGCTGCTCAAGGCCGGCCAGCTGCGCTGGGGCAGCAATCTGTTCCACATCGGCATCCTCTTCCTCTTCTTCGGCCACACCGTGGGCATGCTCACGCCGCACTTCGTCTACGAGCCCTTCATGACGGCTGGCGCCAAGCAGCTGCTGGCCATGGTCTCGGGCGGCATCTTCGGCGTGCTGGGCTTCATCGGTGTCACCCTGCTGCTGCACCGCCGCCTCTTCGAGCCGCGCATCCGCGCCACCAGCAAAGCAAGCGACATCGTGCTGCTGCTCCTGCTCTGGCTGCAGTTCGCGCTCGGTCTGGCCACCATCCCGCTCTCGGCCCAGCACCTGGACGGCAGCATGATGCTGGTGCTGGCTGAGTGGGCGCAGCGCATCGTGACCTTCCGTGGCGGCACCGCCGAGCTGCTGCTGGAGGCCGGCTGGGTCTTCAAGGCCCACATGGCCCTGGGCATGAGCATCTTCCTGATCTTCCCCTTCACGCGCCTCGTGCATGTCTGGAGCGGCTTTGCCACCGTGGCCTATCTGGCCCGGCCCTACCAGCTGGTGCGCAGCCGTCGGCTCAACGTGCCGGCCGGCCACAACCAGCCGGGAGCCCGCGTATGAAGACCCCCTGCTCACCGACCTGCGGCTGTGCCGACACGACCGTGACCCTGGCCCATGTCAATGGCGTGGCCCTGCACGCCACCGGCGAGACGCCGGGCGAAGACGAGCTGCGCCAACGCGCCTGCACCGAGCTCCTGCGCCAGGCCGCGCAACGCGCCGGCCTGCTGGCCGCGGATGACACGCCGCTGGATGGCATCTCCGGTGAAGCCGCCACCGAAGCCATCGAGGTGCTGCTGGAGCAAAGCCTGCAGATCCCCGAACCCTCGGAAGAGGCCTGCCGCCGCCATCACGCGGCCCATGCCGCGCGCTACTGCATCGGCGAGCGGGCACTGGTACGCCACATCCTCTTTGCCGTGACGCCGGGCGTGGACGTGGTGGCCCTGCGCAAGCGCGCCGAGCACGCACTGCTCGACGTGCGCAGCCACGACGGCACGGGCGACCCCTTTGCCGCCACAGCGCGCGAGCTCTCCAACTGCCCCAGCGGCGCCGAGGGCGGCGCGCTGGGCTGGCTCACGGCCCAGGACTGCGCGCCCGAGTTCGCGCGCGAGATCTTCGGCCAGAGCGACGTGGGCGTGCTGCCGCGCCTGGTGCACAGCCGCTTCGGCCTGCATGTGGTGGAGGTACAGCAGCGCGAGGCCGGCATTGACCAGCCCTTCGAGGCCGTGCACGGTGCCATCGCCATGACGCTGCGCCAGCAGAGCTACGTCACCGCGCTGCGCCAGTACCTGGCCCTGCTGGCCGGGCAGGCCGAGATCGAGGGTGTGGAACTCGACGCTGCCGACACGCCCCTCGTGCAATGAAACACCCCCAGGCTCCGCTCCCTACGTTCGCTGCGCCACCCCCCTCAAGGGGGCAACGCCAGTGGACCGGCCCAGCCGGCTCCACGGCGTTCCACGGTTGGTCCGTGGCACGCAGAGAACAGGGCTGACGGTCAAGCAGACGCATACGACGAGACAGACCATGCCCGACGAACTGCTGGAGCGCCTGCGCCGGTTCCACGAACAGACCTTCCCCGGCATCCAGGACCAGTTCCAGGATCTGGTCGCCCACGGCCAGCACCCGCATATCCTCTTCATCGGCTGCTCGGACTCGCGCCTCGTGCCCTATCTGCTCACGGGCACGGGGCCGGGCGATCTCTTCATCGTGCGCAATGTCGCGGCCTTTGTGCCTCCGCATGACGGCATGCTGCCCGCGCCCTCAGGCGACATCTCACCCGAAGGCGCCTATCTGGGCGCTGCGCGCCGCTTCACGGGCTACCACGGCACGGCCGCGGCCATCGAGTTCGCGGTGCTCAGCCTGCAGGTCACGCACATCGTGGTCTGCGGCCACAGCCACTGCGGCGGCATCCGCGCGCTCTATGAAGGTGTGCCCCCGGGCGCGATCAATCTCCAGGCCTGGCTGGACCTGGGGCGCGAAGCCACCTTACCGGTACAAGTCAGCCCCGAGGCCCTGCGCCGCACCGAGCAGCGCGCCGTGATCCTGCAGCTCGAACGCCTCATGGGCTACCCCATGGTGCGCGAGCGCGTCGAAGCCGGTCAGCTGGCCCTGCACGGCTGGCACTATGTGATCGAAGAAGGTGAAGTGCATGTGTTTGACGTCAAAAGCGGACAGTTCGTGCCCGCTTCCAGCGCCACCCACAGCGGCACCGGCCCGTACCGCGACAGCCCGGTCTTCAACGAGATCGACGAGAGCTACCGCCCACAACAGAGCTGAAAGGCCGTGCTCCTGCGGAAAGCGGGTGCTTATCCGGGTTTCGGAGACTGGACGCTGCGCGCAGGCCAATGCCACAATGGCCGCGACTCATATTCCTAGAACAGAACACCATGCGTCGCGCCCCCTGGTCCACCGGAACCCGCCTGCTGCTGGGCCTGGGTCTGCCCCTGCTGCTACTCGCCGGCTATGCCTGGCTGGCCACGGTACAGCTGCACAACATTGAGCAATCCGCCGAACGCATGAGCGCTGCCGACCGGGCCCAGGCCGAGGCCGCGGGCCAGCTGCTGGCCGCTACCGAATCGATGTCCGCCGTGGTCATGGACGTGATCAAGGCGCCCATCGCCGCGCCCCCGCAGCCGCTACAGGCGCAGCAGCAGGCCGCCAACCGCCAGTTCGACGCGGCACTCGCGACGCTGGAGCGCAGCGCCGACGCGACCTTGCTGGCCAATCTCAGGAAGCAGCGCGGCGTCCACACCGAATCGTCCGAGCGCGTGCTCAAGCTCGTGGAAGAAAACCTGCGCCCCGAAGCCTCGCTGCTCTTCATCGGCGAGACCCTGCCCGCGCTCAATGCGCTGCAAGCCTCGATCCAGACGCTCACGACCCAGCAACGCCGCAGCGTCGAGCGCGGCAGCATCGCCACCGCGCGCACCCTGCTGCTGGCGGCCGGTGTGGTGGCCATGCTGCTCTCGGCCCTCTGGGCCTGGTGGGTGCTCCACCCTGTGAACCGCAGCCTCAAGGGCACGGTGCAGGCCGCACGCCGCCTGGCCCAGGGCGATCTCGAGAACCCCATCGCCGTGAGCGACCCGGGCGAGGCCGGCCAGCTGCAGGCCGCGCTGCGCGATCTGCAGCAGCGCCTGCGCGAGACCGCCGCGCAGATGCAGCAGCAGGCCGAGCAGCTGGAACAGCAGTCACAAGAACTGGCCCGGCCCGCGCGACGCGAAGTCGCGCAAAGCGCCCCGCAGCAGGCGCAGCTGCAGCAGGCCGGCACGCAGATGCAGGCCCTGGCCGGCACGATCCGGCAAAGCAGCGAGAGCGGACGCCAGGCCCAGCAGCTCGCCACGACGGCGGCCGAGGTCGCCGAGCGCGGCGGCGCCGTGGTGGGCCAGGTGGTCGACACCATGCAGGCCATCCGCAAGTCCTCCGACCGCATCGCCGACATCATTGGCACCATCGACGGCATCGCCTTCCAGACCAACATCCTGGCGCTCAACGCCGCCGTGGAAGCGGCTCGCGCGGGCGATCAGGGCCGCGGCTTTGCCGTCGTGGCCACCGAGGTGCGCGCCCTGGCCGGGCGCAGCGCAGCCGCGGCCAAGGAGATCAAGCAGCTCATCGAAGCCTCGGTCAGCAGCGTGGCCCAGGGCGGCAAGCTCGTGGAGCAGGCGGGCCAGACCATGCAGGACGTGGTGGCGCAAGTGCAGCGCGTCGCGCAGACCATGGCCGAGATCACCCAGCACACGAAAGCGCAGGACGCCGGCCTGGACGAATTAAGACTGACCCTGGGCCAGCTCGAACAGATGGCCAGCGGCCTGCAGGACTCAGCCGCCTCGGCCCGCGCGCTCGAAGTGCGAGCCCGCACCCTGGCCGGCAGCGGCCGCCCGGCGCCGCGCCTGCGCTGAGCCCCGGCCCACCACAGGTCGGCCCCCGTGCAGGGACGGCGCCGGGCGGCAGCAAAGCTTGACCCAGCGCAAGAAATGGCCCGGGCTTCGCCCTTAGTCTATGGCGGCCATGAATCCTGCTCTTCCTTTCCCCCACATACCCGTCAGCAGCACCGCCTGGCTGGCGCGCAGCGGCCTGCGTCCCCTGCTGCTGGCCGGCCGCAGCCTGCTGCCCATCGTGCAAGGCGGCATGGGCATCGGCGTCTCGGCGCACCGCCTGGCCGGCAGCGTCGCCGCGCTCGGCGGTGTGGGCACGCTCTCGTCCGTCGACCTGCGCCGCCATCACCCCGACCTGATGGCGGCCACGGGTCACCTCGAAGCCGGTGACGCCGCCAAGACGGCCATCAACGCCGCCAACCTCGAGGCGCTGCGGCGCGAGATCCGCGCCGCGCGTGAACTGACGCAGGGCTTCGGCCTGCTGGCCGTGAACGTGATGCGCGCGGTGGGCGAGTACGCGGCCTCGGTTACCACGGCGCTGCAGGAAGGCATCGACGCCGTCGTCGTGGGCGCCGGCCTGCCGCTGGACCTGCCCGATCTGGCCCAGGACCACCCCAAGACCGCGCTCATTCCCATCCTGTCTGACGCGCGCGGCGTGCAGCTCATCGTGAAGAAGTGGGAGCGCAAGAAGCGCCTGCCCGATGCCATCGTCATCGAGCACCCGCGCCTGGCCGGTGGCCACCTCGGGGCCGCGAAGATCGCCGACCTCAACGACCCGCGCTTCGACTTCGAGAACGTGATCCCGCAATCACGTGCCTTCCTCAAGTCCGCCGGGATTGAACAGGAGATTCCGCTGATCGCCGCCGGCGGCATCCGAACCCACGCCGACATCGCACGTCTGCAGGCGCTGGGCGCGGCCGGCGTGCAGCTGGGTACCCCCTTTGCCGTCACCACCGAAAGCGACGCGCATCCCGAGTTCAAGCGCGTACTGGCGGAAGCGAAGCCTGAGGACCTGGTGGAGTTCACCAGCGTGGCCGGCCTGCCCGCGCGCGCCGTGGCCACGCCCTGGCTCCAGGCCTACCTCAAGATCGAGCACAAGCTGCAGGCCGTGGTGCACCACAAGACCCGCTGCACCAAGAGCTTCGACTGCCTGGCCCAGTGCGGTCTGCGCGACGGCCTGCCGGGCTGGGGCCAGTTCTGCATCGACAACCAGCTAGCCGCCGCTCTGCGCGGCGATGTGAAGAAGGGCCTGTTTTTCAGCGGCTCGGGTGCCCTGCCCTTTGGTGCGCAGATCCGCAGCGCCCGCGAACTCGTGGAGCGCCTGCTGACGCGCCAGGAGGCGCTGGCGCCGGCCTGAGGCTCACCCGGTACCGGCCAAGCTGAACCTCAGTTCGCCAGCCAGCGCACCCCGAGCGACAGCACGAGCAGGCCCATCACCACCGACACACCGGCCAGCCAGCGCAGCTGCCGGCGTTGCGTCTCGACCGCGCGCACCAGCTGGGTGTTCTGGTCGGCCAGCTCCTTGATCAGTTGCGTCGCAGTCTGCATCTGCGCCTGCACTTCGGCCAGGGCCGCTTCACTGGCCTGCAAGCGGTCCTGCAGTTGCGCCACGGTGGGCTGAACGGCGGGCGTCTGTGCCGGGCCGGGCGGCACGGGCGTGGCAGGGCCCGCGGCCTTGTTCCAGAGCGTGCGCGCGCCCTCGGCCACCTTGGGTGCATTGCGGATCACCTCGCCCCAGGGCACCGCCTGCAGGACTGTCAACCAGGGAATGGGCATGGGGACTCCTTCAACACATGGTCAGACCTCGCAGCATAGCGTGGGGAACCTGTCTGGCGCGGCCCCCTGCGCATACGGCCCGGGGCACAGGCTGCGGCCTGCGAATGCGCATACACTGCGGGCCAGGGAGCCCACCACGCACGCAAGGAAAGCCGCCACATGCCACTTGCCTGGGCCAGCGCCTTCAACCCCCGCAGTTTCCGCGGCCGCCTGACCCTCTGGTTCGGCGGCCTGTCGCTGGCCACGCTGCTCAGCGTCGGGCTCTACGTGGGCCACATCGCCACCGAGGAACTGGCCGACTTCGGCGGCCAGACCCTGCACATCAGCGCCCGCTCGGCTGCCGACCTGCTGGCCGCCAATCTGAACGAGCGCGACAAGGAAATCCGCCTGCTTGCCCAGCTGCCGCCCTTCACACGCGGCGACCTGCGCAACCCGGATCTGGGCCGTGCGCTGGACCTGCGCATCCAGGCCTCGGGCGAATACGCCTGGATCGGCATCACGGATGTGCAGGGCGTCGTGCTGCAGGCCACTGGTGGCCTGCTGGTGGGGCAGAACGTGAGCCAGCGCCCCTGGTTCCAGGCGGCGCTGCAGGGCCCCTACACCGGCGATGTGCACGAGGCCCTGCTGCTGGCCAAGCAGTTTCCGCAGCGCGGGCTCAGCGAACCGCTGCGCTTCATCGATTTCGCCGCGCCCATCCTGGATGAACGCGGCCGCCTGCGCGGTGTGCTCAGTGCCCATGCGCACTGGAGCTGGGTCACGGACACGGTGGAGTCGGTGGTGACCCAGCGCGCAATGCGACGCCAGGTCGAGGTGCTGATCGCCGACAAGGCCGGCCGCATCCTCTACCCCTTCCGGCACGCAGCCACGCTGCAGCTGCCCGCGCGCGAACGCACCTCGGCCCCCTACGAGGTGGTGCGATGGCAGGATGGCAAGACCTATCTCACCAGCATGGCCGAGTTGTCGGCCCAGACCAGCACGCCGCTGGGCTGGCGCATCGTGCTGCGTCAGCCCTTGCAGGTCGCGGTGGAGCCCATGCAGATCCTGCACCAGCAGCTGCTGTTCTTCGGTCTGATCACGGCCCTGGTCTTCGCCCTCATCGCCTACCGGCTGGCCACGCGCGTGAGCCAGCCCATCGAACAGCTGGCCCAGGCCATGCACCACATCGAACGGGGCGACCAGCCCCCGGTCTACCCACGCGACGGTGAGCAGGTCACCGAAATCCGCCAGCTCAGCGACTCGATCCAGTCCATGACCGGCGCCCTGCTGCGACATGAACGCGAACTCGAGGCTGTCAACGCCTCGCTGGAGCAGCAGGTGCGCGAACGCACCGAGGCGCTGTCCATCGCCAACCAGGAGCTCGAACGCCTGGCCACGGTCGACAGCCTCACGGGCCTGAACAACCGGCGCCGCTTTGACGCCCGCCTGCACGAGAGCTTCCAGCTGATGCGTCGCACCGAACGCAGCTTCTGCCTCATGCTGATCGACGTCGACCACTTCAAGGCCGTCAACGACCAGTACGGCCACCAGAGCGGTGACGAGGTGCTGCGCCGCCTGGGCCACCTGCTCACGCAATGCACCCGCGTGACCGACTTCGTGGCGCGCTATGGCGGCGAGGAGTTCGTGGTGCTGCTGCCCGACGTGCAGGACGAGGACGAGGGCCGTCTCATCGCCGAGAAGATCCGCACCGCGATCGCCGGGGCCGTGTTCCCGTCCGTCGGCCGCCTCACGGCCAGCGTGGGCCTGAGTTGCGCCCGCAAGGGTGACACGGACAGCGCCGAGGTGGTGGAACGTGCCGACAAGGCCCTGTACACGGCCAAGGAGTTGGGGCGCAACCGGGTGGTGCAGCTCTAGCCGCAGCCCGCGCTCAGCAGTGGATGGCCATGCGCAGGCCAAAGGCGTCGCGTGGCGGCGGCGCCGGCAGCGTCAGAGCCTGCGCGCGCACCAGGCGCCGCGCCGTCCACAGGCAAGCCAGCGCATCCAGCACGTCGTCGGCCTGTACTTCGCGGCGGGGGTGCTCGTCCAGCAGGCGCTCGGCCTGGCCTGGGAAATGCTGCGCCAGCAGGGCCAGGCGCAGCGCGCGGCCCGCAGCCGTCTTCTTGCCGTGGGCCAGCGGCTGGCCGGCGTTCATCTGCAGGAAGCAGACCTCGGGATGCGTCTCGTGCACCCGTTGCGCCTGCACGGGCGCGGCGCGCAAGGCGGCATCCACCTCCTCGACCTTGCGCAGGATGTTGTAGGCCTGGATCGACATGCCCTTGCCTTCGATGGCCCGGCGCCGTGCGGACGCCTCCTCGTGGCTGGTCGCGCCGAGCACGCCGCGCAGCGGCGCCGTGAACACCGAGCTGGCGCGCGGCCCGAGCCGCTCGCGCGCGGCCAGGTCACAGGCCCGCTCGCCCGACTCGCCCAAGCCGATCGGGATGTCCACCGCCACACAGGCGGGGGGCGGGCAGACCCGCAACACATGCGCGAAGCGCGCATGCACCGCCCCCTCGATCTCGCCATGACCCGGCCGTAGCTGCACGGCGTACCAGCCGGCCGGGCAGCCATCGACGCCGGCGATCGGTAGCGCCGGGCTCAAGCCCCCGCCCGGGGGTAGAGAATCATCTGCGTGCAGCGGAACAGCGCCAACGTCTTGCCGCTCTCGCGGTGCGTGACGGTGGCGTCCCAGACCTGGGTGGTGCGGCCGCTGTGCACGACACGCGCCACGCAAAGCACCGCACCGTCACGCGCCGTACCCAGGTGGTTGGACTTGAGTTCGACGGTGGTGAAACCGTTGGCCCCTTCGGGCAGGCTGGTGATGCAGCCATAGCCCGAGCAGGTGTCGGCCAGGGTCACGATGCTGCCCGCATGCAGGAAGCCGTTGGGCGCCATGAGCTCGGTGCGCACGGGCATCTCGGCGCGTACCTCGCCGGTCTCCATGTGCGTGATGACGATGCCCAGGTGCCCCGGCAGCATGGCCTGGCCGCGCTGGTTGAGTTCGTGTGCGGAAATCATGGTCGCCTCCTGACCCCATGGTAACGGGCGGGCCGCCGGCTGACCTGTCACCCCTGCTTCAGTGGACCGGCCTACTCGGCGGGAATCTCCGGCTCCACCAGCAGCGTCAGCAGCTGCAGCGACTCCTGCCAGCCCATATAACAGGCCTCGGTCGGGATCATGGCCGGGATGCCTTCCTGCACCACGTGCAGCTCGGTGCCGCAGAACACGGCCTTGAAGGCAATAGTGGTCTTCATCTCGCCAGCCGGACCGGGCGCATCGAAACGGTCGGTGTGCACGATGCGCTCGTTGGGTACCAGCTCCAGGTATTCGCCGCCGAAGGCATGGCTCTGCCCCCGACCAAAGTGGGTGAAGGACATACGGTAGCGCCCGCCCACGCGCGCGTCCATCTCATGCACCTGGCCCGTGAAGCCGTGCGGCGGCAGCCACTTGACCATGGCACCGGGGTCGAGGAAGGCGCGGTAGACGCGCTCAGGGGGCGCGCGCAGCACACGGTGCAGGCGAACAGTGTTCGTGCTCATGGTTATTTCCTTTCCATCAGTCCGAGGAATGTCCCTCAGCCTGTACGACGAAGCAAGGGGTGAGGAATCGACAAGGCAAGGCGTTCGCCCCACCTCAGCGCACGCCGCGCAGCGCCTGCCCTTCGGCCGAACGGACCACCGGGCAGTTCACCACGATGTCCGTCACCTCCAGCGACACGTCCCCGCGCTCCTCGGCGGCCAGCACCTCCTCCTCGGAGCGCAGCTCGCGCAGCGCGGCGGGGCGCAGCCAGCGCACCAGCACCATGCGCCACAGGGGGCTGTAGTTCGGGTCGGCGTTGGCGCCGCCCGCAGGCCGTGGCGCGGACTGGAAGACCGTGATCTGCTCACCGTTGACGAATTTGTAGACGCGCTCGGTCACCGCGGGTCGACCCGGCCCGCCCAGGGCCTGGGCCAGGCGTGGCACATGATTCACCCCTTCCATGCGCGCCATGGTCGCATCCGAAATGTCGGTGGTCACATACGCCACCTGCCGGCCGTCGACCCAGGCCTGGCGCAGCGGCAGGCGCACTTCGGCCGGGCCGCTGGCACACCCCGCCAGCCCAAGCAGCGTGAAGCACAGGACCAGACGCCATCGCCATCTCAAACCCATCGCCGCACCCTCCGCTTGTAGGCCCGATAGGACTCGCCGAACTTGGCCTCCAGGACCCGCTCCTCGGGCAGGATCTGGAAGCGCGTGATGTAGGCCGCGTAGGCCAGGGGTGCCAGGAAGGCCGGCCAGTTCCAGAGTTCGCAGGCATAGCCGAACAGCAGGAGCAGCAGGCTCAGGTACATGGGGTTGCGCGTGTAGCGGTAGATGCCCTCGGTCACCAGGGCCGAGGCGCGCTCGGGCTGCAGCGGGTTGATGGTGGTGTGCGAGTGCCAGAGGCTGGCCACGGCGGCCAGCACGCACAGGGCGCTGAGCTGGAAGCTCAGGTCCATCACCACCTTGCGCACGAAGAAGACCGCATCGTCAGCGGGCAGCGCCGGCAGCAGATGCATGGCCGTGCCCAGCAGCAGGGCGATCACGGGCGCGGGGATGCGGGTTTCCAGCGGGTGCCGGGCAACGGACGGGTACGCGGAATCAGACATGGAGGGCACGGGAAAACGGACACGTCAAGCGCAAGTCTAACGCGCCTCCCGGTGAGCCCTCGTGTTCAGACCGGCAGCCAGCGCCGCCAGAAGGGCTGACGCTCCGGCTTCACGCCCAGGGCCTGCAGACGCGCTTCGACGGCGCTGCGCCCGTACCGGCGGGCCGCCTCCAGCGGCGTCATGTCGTCAAAGTCCGAACGCAGGCGCGGATCCGCCCCCTGCTCCAGCAGACACAGCGCCACTTCGTCATGGCCGTGGATGATGCTGGCCACCAGCGGCGTGCACAGCACCTCGGGGTGCTGGTAGTTGGGGTTCACGCCGGCGCGCAGGTGGTAGCGCACCAGGGCCAGATCGCCCTGCGAGGCAGCGGCGTAGAGGTCTTTCCAGTCTCCGGCGGACATGCGGTCTCCTTGCTTCTGATCTGTGGGGCGCTAGAGCGGCGGCCTGAAGGCCTGGCGCGCCTTGGCTACCCGGGCGCGGACCACGCAGTGCTCCACATGGTCGTTGAGCAGGCCCATGGCCTGCATGAAGGCGTAGACCGTGGTCGGGCCCACGAACTTCCAGCCGCGCTTCTTGAGCTCTTTCGACAAGGCCACCGACTCGGGCGAGGTGGACCGGGTCTGCGGCGCCCCCTGCGTCTTCGGATCGGGCTCGTAGCGCCAGATGAAGGCCGCCAGCGAACCTTCCTGCTGCACCAGCTCACAGGCGCGCTGGGCGTTGTTGATCACCGCCTCGATCTTGCCGCGGTGCCGCACGATGCCCGCATCGCCCAGCAGACGCTCCACGTCGCGCTGCGTGTAGCGCGCCACGCGCTCGAAATCGAAGCCATGGAAGGCCGTACGGAAGTTCTCGCGCTTGGCCAGGATGGTGCGCCAGCTCAGCCCCGACTGGAAGCCCTCCAGGCTGAGTTTCTCGAACAGGCGCCGGTCGTCCGCCACGGGCTGGCCCCACTCCTCATCGTGGTAGGCCAGGTACTCGGGTGTCGCGCTGCACCAGTGGCAGCGCGGCTGGCCATCGGGGGCCATCCAGGTCTTGCTCATCGTGTTGCCTCCCTGTGCCCGGTCAGGACCTACTCGTCCAGAAAACCGCCCTTGTAGAAACTCCAGGCCGTGCCGTCGTGCAGATAGAAATAGCCATCGGCGCAGAAGTCCTTGCCCGGAAAATATTCACGGTAGGCCTTGGGGATCAGGCGCAGCAGCTGCTCGTCTTCGAGCAACTCGAATTCTTCGGGGGTGATGGGCCGGCCGACCCGCAGTTTCGGTGTATCCATGGTGCGCATCGTAACTGGGCTGCGGAGCGCCCGGAAGGCTCATCAGGGGATGGCGCAACGATGTAGCGAAGGATCAGGCGGCACGCTCTGCCAGGCGCTTGAGGCTGGCGAGCGTGACCGGCAGCCCCTGATTCAGCTGCCTGACCAGCATGCGACCCAGCACAAACGTCAGCGGCCCGGAGAAGGTGACACGATGGGTAACCTGGACGGCATGACCTTGGGGTACCAGCTCGTGCTCGAAGACCATGCGGAACAGGGGAATCCTGGACTCGACGGTGAAGCAGGCGTTGGGCTCGACCCGGGTGAGGAGCATGGGCACAGTGTTGCCCTTGCTGGGGGTGAGCGAACCGCGCGTTCCAACCGCAAAGGGCCCGTTCAGCATCGCGCGCTTGGTGTCGGGATCCCAGGTGTGCCAGGCGGAGACATCCTCGTAGATGCAAAAGATACGTTCGACCGGGGCCTGGACAAGGATGCTGTGCTGGACTTGCATGGCTGGTGGAGGGTGAGGGGCGCTGTTACGCTGACTAACGTCGGACTTGACCGGCGCACAAATCAGGTGCGACCGAGACGAGCGGAAGCACCTGTGCATCCGTGTCGAAGGACCTGTTATGCCTTGCGTCCACCGAATAGCCTCTTAAGTGTGGCTCCGAACGTTCTGCGATAGAACGGCGTGCCCGTGCTGAGAAAATATTCGCTTAAGCCGGGTTCTCCCGGTATGACTCGAATGAAGTCTACTGGCGTTCCGCGTGGCGCCGTGTCGGCAGCTACCGCACCTGCATCAGCCATGGCTCGCGAAATGTCGCCTTCTCCCTCGAAACCAACAACCAGTGAAGGCACCTGAGACGTTGGCTCCTGCATTAGGCACAGATGGGCGGCACGCACATTCGCGTGCTTCGCTAGCAAGGCCTTGAGCGAGGAAACCATCTGCGTGGGGTAAGCGCTTGGCTGCCCGAGAAGTACTTGTGTTGCTGTTTCGACCGTACGCGAAACTGGAGCATGGTTGACCCCCGTTGACAGAAGCGACTCAATTTCGTTTGGGAAAAACTCTTTGCCGTATGGTGACGCTGGATTGAGCACCAACGTCTTTCCCTTGACCATCTCAAAGAATCCTCGGGCCGACAAAGCCATGAAACCCGTTTCTTCCTTCAGACTACGTCGAAGTGCCTCCAAGCTCGTAAAGAACGGAATGACGGGCGTCCCGTCTTGTTTCTCCCAATGGACGATCTCAACCTTTGCACCTGCCGGAATGAGCGAGCGCTGCCCCGTGACAGCGCCCGAGCTTCCGATTACAAAGACCTCCGATTCCATTAGGGTGCGATAGAACTCAGGTCGGCTTGCGGGATCGCTGGCAGCCAGCTCCAATGCTCGCTCTAGCTTTTCGTGATCTGCCATTTTGGTATCACAAGGCATAACTTGGTACAGACCGCAAACGTGCGGAACTACATGGACGGATGGTCATCCTCGCGCCTCCCCCGTTGCAAGCTAAGTGCTTGTTTTGTTTGAAGAATTCCTGAATCGCCCCGGGAATCGAGGAGGCTGGTTGGTTTAAGTTGAGACGGTGGTCTCAGCCTTCTGGGCGAGTTGCCGGAAGTAGTTTGCCTCAGCTTCGGCCGGTGGAATATATCCAATC
>JBKBHP010000024.1:0-29058 GCA_046299695.1 Hylemonella sp. | reverse complement strand
GTGCCATCGAGCTGCCCGAGGGCAAGGAGATGGTGATGCCGGGTGACAACGTGTCGATCACCGTCAAGCTGATCGCCCCCATCGCCATGGAAGAAGGCCTGCGCTTCGCCATCCGCGAAGGTGGCAAGACCGTCGGCGCCGGCGTCGTGGCCAAGATCCTGGCCTAACTGTTCGTAGGGGTATAGCTCAATTGGCAGAGCGTCGGTCTCCAAAACCGAAGGTTGTAGGTTCGATTCCTACTGCCCCTGCCACCTGATCCTCGCGGGTCGGATGGTTCAAAAAAGCCCGCCATCGCCATGGCGGGCTTCAGCGTCTCAAGGGGCGCATGGTTTTTGTAGGCGCTCTAAGCGGAATTCTTGAAAATGGCAACGTCACAAGTCGAAACAGTAGGTAGCGGGGCGGACAAGCTCAAGCTGGCTGCGGCAGTGCTGCTGCTGCTGGCCGGGTTCGTGGCCTTCTACTGGCTGGGCAAGCAAGGCGCCCTGGCGCAGTGGGGTGCCTTGATCGCCGGCCTGGTGGCGGCCGTCGCTGTGTTTTTCTCGGCCCAACCCGGCCGGGACCTCTGGGCCTTTGGTCGCGATGCCTGGCGTGAAGTCGGCAAGGTGGTCTGGCCCACGCGCAAGGAATCCGTCCAGATGACGGCCTACGTCTTCGCCTTCGTGGTGGTCATGGCCCTCTTTCTGTGGTTGACCGACAAGACGCTCGAGTGGGTGATCTTTGACCTGATCCTGGGCTGGAGGAAGTGATGACTGACGTGCTGGATACTTCGTCCGTGCCGGCCAAGCCGGCCAATCCCGATCTGCGCTGGTATGTGGTGCACGCCTACTCCGGCATGGAGAAGGCGGTCGAGCGCAACATCCTCGAGCGCATCAACCGCTCCGGCATGCAGGACAAGTTCGGCCGCATCCTGGTGCCGATGGAAGAGGTGGTCGAGGTCAAGAACGGCCAGAAGCGCACCACCGAGCGCAAGTTCTTCCCCGGCTACGTGCTGGTGGAAATGGTCATGGACGACGACACCTGGCATCTGGTGAAGCACACCAACAAGGTGACCGGTTTCGTGGGCGGTGCCAAGAACCGCCCGGCCCCGATCTCCGAAGAGGAGGTCATGAAGATCGTCAACCAGATGCAGGAAGGCTCCGACAAGCCGCGTCACAAGGTTGAGTTCGAGGTGGGCGAGTACGTGCGTGTCAAGGAAGGCCCGTTCACCGACTTCAATGGCACCGTCGAGGAAGTCAACTACGAAAAGAGCAAGGTGCGCGTGGCGGTCACGATCTTCGGTCGCTCGACGCCGGTGGAGCTGGAGTTCTCGCAGGTTGAGAAGACGTAAGTCTTTCGCCCAAAGACCTGACGGTCTTTTTGATTTTGGTTTTCAGTTCGCGCTTCCCGACTCGGCGCGGATGTTGTTTCGATGAGTCGTCAACCCCGGGGAGCTGAGGCCACAGGCCGAGGCGTTACAACCCGTAAGGAGTAAAGCATGGCGAAAAAAATCGTCGGTTTTATCAAGCTGCAAGTGCCGGCTGGTAAGGCCAATCCCTCGCCGCCGATTGGTCCCGCTCTGGGCCAGCGCGGTCTGAACATCATGGAGTTCTGCAAGGCGTTCAACGCCCAGACCCAGGGCGTCGAGCCCGGTCTGCCGCTGCCGGTGGTGATCACCGCGTTCGCGGACAAGAGCTTCACCTTCATCATCAAGACGCCCCCGGCGACCGTGATGATCAAGAAGGCCATCAAGCTGGACAAGGGTTCGGCCAATCCGCTGAAGGACAAGGTCGGCAAGATCACCCGCGCCCAGCTCGAGGAAATCGCCAAGACCAAGATGAAGGACATGACGGCTGCCGATCTGGACGCCGCCGTTCGTACCATCGCCGGTTCTGCCCGTTCCATGGGCGTGAATGTGGAGGGCGTGTAAATGACCAAGCTCACCAAAAAAGCCAAGGCCCTGCAGGGCAAGGTTGACAGCAACAAGCTGTATCCCCTGACCGACGCGCTGAAGATCGTGCAGGAAGCTGCGACCGCCAAGTTCGATGAGTCCATCGACGTGGCCGTGCAGCTCGGCATCGACGCCAAGAAGTCGGACCAGGTGGTGCGTGGCGCCGTCGTGCTGCCGCACGGCACCGGCAAGACCAAGCGTGTGGCCGTGTTCGCCCAGGGCGCCAAGGCCGAAGAAGCCAAGGCCGCCGGCGCCGACGTGGTCGGCATGGACGATCTGGCGGCCCGCGTGAAGGCTGGCGACATGCCCTTCGATGTGGTGATCGCTGCTCCCGACGCGATGCGCGTCGTGGGTACCCTGGGTCAGGTGCTCGGTCCGCGTGGCCTGATGCCCAACCCCAAGGTCGGTACCGTCACCCCCGACGTGGCCACGGCCGTGAAGAACGCCAAGGCCGGTCAGGTGCAGTTCCGCGTGGACAAGGCTGGTATCGTGCACAGCACGATCGGTCGCCGCTCGTTCGATGCCGCCAAGCTGCAAGGCAACCTGGCCGCCCTGATCGACGCGCTGAACAAGGCCAAGCCGACGTCCAGCAAGGGCGTGTACCTGCGTAAGGTGGCGGTTTCGTCCACGATGGGTGTCGGTGTCCGCGTCGACACCCAGTCCATCTCGGCGTAATCGAGGAAGAGAGATTTGGGCAGCCGGCAACGGCTGCCCGGAGTGGTGGGTCGGCCGGTTGCGAGACCGGACGGGCCATCCAAGACCGCTGGCGCACAGTTCTGCTGTGCTTAATCAGTGAAAGCCAGCGTAGATGGCGATCCCGCTGCAGATGGACACCGTTCCAAAAACAGTTGGTCGCTGCAAGAAAGGCGTGTTCCGAGGCCTCCGGCCCAGGAACACATTTTGAAGGAGTTAGACCTTGAGTCTGAATCGCAGTGAGAAAGAAGCGGTCATCACCGAAGTGACCGGCCTCGCCGCTAAAGCTCAAACGCTCGTGATGGCGGAATACCGCGGCATCACGGTCGCTGACATGACCAAACTGCGTTCCACCGCCCGCAGCCAGGGTGTGAGCCTGAGTGTTCTGAAGAACACCCTGGCCCGCCGTGCTGTGGCAGGTAGCCAGTTCGATGTCGCGGCCGATCAGATGACCGGTCCGCTGATCTATGGCTTCTCCGTCGATGCCGTGGCCGCCGCTCGCGTGGTGGCCGATTTCGCGAAAACCAACGACAAGCTGGTGATTCGCGGCGGCGCATACGGCGGCAAGGCCCTGGATGTCAACGGCGTGAAGCAGCTGGCAAGCATTCCCTCCAAGGAAGTGCTGCTGGCTCAGCTGTGTGGCTTGCTCAAGTCGCCGATTTCCCGCACCGCCGTGGTGCTGGGTGCCCTGGCGGCGAAAAAAGGCGAAACGGCTGCCGCCTGAAACGGCGCGGCCTGTTAACCAACTTATTGGAATCTGAAGGAAATCAAAATGGCATTCGATAAAGACGCATTTCTGACCGCCCTGGACAGCATGTCGGTCATGGAGCTCAACGACCTGGTCAAGGCCATCGAAGAGAAGTTTGGCGTGAGCGCCGCTGCCATGGCCGCTCCGGCTGCCGGTGGTGCCGGTGGTGGCGCCGCTGCCGCCGCTGAAGAGAAGACCGAGTTCAACGTCGTTCTGGCTGAAGCCGGCGCCAACAAGGTGTCCGTCATCAAGGCCGTGCGCGAAATCACCGGTCTGGGCCTCAAGGAAGCCAAGGACCTGGTGGACGGCGCTCCCAAGGTCGTCAAGGAAGCCATGCCCAAGGCTGACGCCGAGGCTGCCGTCAAGAAGCTGGTGGAAGCCGGTGCCAAGGCTGAACTGAAGTAATTCAGTCCCGCTCGAAGGCTGGAGTGTCTGAAAAGGCCTCCAGCCTTTGGCGCTTACAGAGCGCACCCTTCACCGGGTGCTTCGCCTCGGCGGAGTGACTCGGTGAAACACTGGAAAGAAGACTTTCGCAAGTCTTCTTTCCAGTGTTTTCTGACCCGACTGCAGAAGACGCCTTGGTTCGGGCCGTGTGCAATGCGCGGCCGTCCGCCATTGGTTGGTAGCGGCCAACCACCAAGCCTGCTGGGTGTGATGCCCGGCGCGCCAGTCGCCAAAGACCTCAATAGCCCGGAGATCTCATGGCCTATACCTATACCGAACGCAAGCGAATTCGCAAGAGCTTCGGCAGCCGCGACAGCGTGCTCGACATTCCTTACCTGCTGCAGATGCAGAAAGACGCCTACACGGCCTTCCTGCAGGCAGACCTGGCCCCGACCAAACGGACGCCCGAGGGCCTGCAGGCCGCCTTCGAGGCCGCCTTCCCCATCGTTTCGCACAACGGTTTTGTCGAGATGAAGTTCCTGGAATACAACCTGGCCAAGCCCGCCTTCGACGTGCGCGAGTGCCAGACGCGTGGCCTGACCTTCGCGTCCGCCGTGCGCGCGCGCGTGCAGCTCATCATCTATGACCGCGAGTCCTCGACGCCGCAGAACAAGGTGGTCAAGGAAGTGAAGGAGCAGGAGGTCTACATGGGCGAAGTGCCGCTCATGACGACCAAGGGCTCGTTCATCATCAACGGCACGGAGCGCGTGATCGTCTCGCAGCTGCACCGTTCGCCCGGCGTCTTCTTCGAACATGACAAGGGCAAGACGCACAGCTCGGGCAAGCTGCTGTTCTCGGCTCGCATCATTCCCTACCGCGGCTCCTGGCTGGATTTCGAATTCGATCCGAAGGACGTGCTGTACTTCCGCGTCGACCGCCGTCGCAAGATGCCGGTCACCATCCTGCTCAAGGCTATCGGCCTGAACCCCGAGTCCATCCTGGCGAACTTCTTCGTCAACGACAACTTCCGCCTGATGGACAGCGGCGCGCAGATGGAATTCGTGGCCGAGCGCCTGCGCGGTGAAGTCGCCCGCTTCGACATCACCGACAAGAGCGGCAAGGTCATCGTGGCCAAGGACAAGCGCATCACCGCGCGCCACACCCGCGAGCTGGAAACCACCGGGACCACCCACATCAGCGTGCCGGAAGACTTCCTGGTCGGCCGTGTCGTGGCCCGCAACATCGTCGATCCGGACACCGGCGAGATCATCGCCAAGGCCAACGAGGAGCTGACCGACGCCCTGCTCAAGAAACTGCGCACCGCCGGTGTGCAGGATCTGCAGTGCATCTACACCAACGAACTCGACCAGGGTGCCTACATCAGCCAGACCCTGCGCATCGACGAGACGACCGACGAGTTCGCCGCCCGCGTGGCCATCTACCGCATGATGCGCCCCGGCGAGCCGCCGACCGAGGACGCCGTGCAGGCCCTGTTCCAGCGCCTGTTCTACAACCCGGACACCTACGACCTGTCGCGTGTGGGCCGCATGAAGTTCAACGCCAAGATGGGCCGCAACGACCCGAACGGTCCCATGGTCCTGACCAACGAGGACATCCTCGCCGTGGTCAAGATCCTGGTGGACCTGCGCAACGGTCGCGGTGAAGTGGACGACATCGACCACCTGGGCAACCGTCGCGTGCGTTGCGTCGGCGAACTGGCCGAGAACCAGTACCGCGCCGGTCTGGCCCGCATCGAGAAGGCCGTGAAGGAGCGTCTGGGCCAGGCGGAGCAGGAACCCCTGATGCCGCACGACCTGATCAACTCCAAGCCGATCTCCGCGGCGCTCAAGGAGTTCTTCGGTGCCTCGCAGCTCTCGCAGTTCATGGACCAGACCAACCCGCTGTCCGAGATCACGCACAAGCGTCGCGTCTCGGCCCTGGGCCCGGGCGGTCTGACCCGCGAGCGCGCCGGCTTCGAAGTGCGCGACGTGCACGTCACCCACTACGGCCGCGTCTGCCCGATCGAAACGCCGGAAGGCCCGAACATCGGCCTGATCAACTCCCTGGCCCTGTACGCCCGCCTGAACGAGTACGGCTTCATCGAGACGCCCTACCGCCGCGTCGAGGACGGCAAGGTCACGAACAAGATCGACTACCTGTCGGCCATCGAGGAAGGCAAGTACGTCATCGCCCAGGCCAACGCCACGCTGGACAAGGACGGCAAGCTAACCGGCGAGCTGGTGTCCGCGCGTGAAAAGGGCGAATCCATCCTCTGCAGCGCCGATCGCATCCAGTACATGGACGTGTCGCCCGCGCAGATCGTGTCGGTGGCGGCCTCGCTCGTGCCCTTCCTGGAGCACGACGACGCCAACCGCGCGCTGATGGGCGCCAACATGCAGCGTCAGGCCGTGCCCGTGCTGCGTCCCGAGAAGGCCTTTGTCGGCACCGGCATCGAGCGCGTCTCCGCGGTCGACTCCGGCACCGTGGTCACCGCCAACCGCGGCGGCGTGGTCGACTATGTCGATGCCACCCGCATCGTGATCCGCGTGAACGACAACGAGGCCGTGGCCGGTGAAGTGGGTGTGGACATCTACAACCTCATCAAGTACCAGCGTTCCAACCAGAACACCAACATCCACCAGCGTCCTATCGTCAAGAAGGGCGACAAGCTGGCCAAGGGTGACGTGATCGCCGACGGCGCATCGACCGACCTGGGCGAACTGGCCCTGGGCCAGAACATGCTCGTGGCCTTCATGCCCTGGAACGGCTACAACTTCGAAGACTCGATCCTGATCTCCGAACGTGTGGTCGCTGACGACCGCTACACCTCGATCCACATCGAGGAACTGGTGGTCATGGCCCGCGACACCAAGCTGGGCGCCGAGGAAATCACCCGCGACATCCCCAACCTGTCCGAACAGCAGCTCAACCGCCTGGACGAGTCCGGCATCATCTACGTGGGTGCCGAAGTCATGCCCGGCGATACGCTGGTGGGCAAGGTGACTCCGAAGGGTGAGACCACGCTGACGCCGGAAGAGAAACTGCTGCGCGCCATCTTCGGCGAGAAGGCCTCCGACGTGAAGGACACCTCGCTGCGCGTGGACCAGGGCTCGCAGGGCACCGTGATCGATGTGCAGGTCTTCACCCGTGAAGGCATCCAGCGCGACAAGCGCGCCCAGCAGATCATTGACGACGAACTGAAGCGTTTCCGCCTGGACCTGAACGACCAGCTGCGCATCGTGGAAGCCGATGCCTTCGACCGTATCGAGAAGCTGCTCAACGGCAAGGTCGCCAACGGCGGTCCGCAGAAGCTGGCCAAGGGTTCCAAGATCGACAAGGCCTATCTGGCCTCCGTCGAGAAGTTCCACTGGTTTGACATCCGCCCGGCCGACGACGAAGTCGCCAGCCAGCTGGAAAGCATCAAGAACTCGCTGGAACAGACTCGCCACAGCTTCGATCTGGCTTTCGAAGAGAAGCGCAAGAAGCTCACCCAGGGTGACGAGCTGCCCGCGGGTGTGCTCAAGATGGTCAAGGTCTACCTGGCGGTCAAGCGCCGCCTGCAGCCCGGCGACAAGATGGCCGGCCGCCACGGCAACAAGGGTGTGGTCTCCAAGATCGTGCCGGTCGAGGACATGCCCTACATGGCCGACGGCACGCCCTGCGACATCGTGCTCAACCCGCTGGGCGTGCCTTCGCGCATGAACGTGGGCCAGGTGCTGGAAGTGCACCTCGGCTGGGCCGGCAAGGGCATCGGCCAGCGCATCGGCGACATGCTGCAGCAGGAAGCCAAGGCCGCCGAGCTGCGCAAGTTCCTCGAGACCTTCTACAACACCTCGGGTCGCACCGAAGATCTGAGCAAGCTCAGCGACGCTCAGATCACCGAGATGGCCACCAACCTGTCCACCGGTGTGACCTTCGCCACCCCGGTGTTTGACGGTGCCTCCGAGGAAGAGATCCGCGCCATGCTCAAGCTGGCCTATCCGGACGAGGTCGCCAAGGCCAAGGGCCTGACCGACACCCGGACCCAGGCCCGCCTGTTTGACGGCCGCACCGGCGAGCAGTTCGAGCGCCCGACCACGGTCGGCTACATGCACGTGCTCAAGCTGCACCACCTGGTGGACGACAAGATGCACGCCCGTTCGACCGGCCCGTACTCCCTGGTCACCCAGCAGCCGCTGGGCGGCAAGGCCCAGTTCGGCGGCCAGCGTTTCGGCGAAATGGAAGTGTGGGCGCTCGAAGCCTACGGCGCTTCCTACACCTTGCAGGAGATGCTCACCGTCAAGTCCGACGATGTGCAGGGCCGTACCAAGGTCTACGAAAACATCGTCAAGGGCGAGCATGCCATCGAAGCCGGCATGCCCGAGTCGTTCAACGTGCTGGTCAAGGAAATCCGTTCCCTGGGCCTGGACATCGAGCTCGAGCGCTCCTAATTCGCAAAGGATAGAGTCACATGAAATCCCTACTCGACCTGTTCAAGCAATTCACGCCGGATGAGCATTTCGATGCCATCAAGATCGGCCTGGCTTCGCCCGAGAAGATCCGTTCCTGGTCCTTCGGCGAGGTGAAGAAGCCCGAGACCATCAACTACCGCACCTTCAAGCCCGAGCGTGACGGCCTGTTCTGCGCCAAGATCTTCGGCCCCATCAAGGACTACGAGTGCCTGTGCGGCAAGTACAAGCGCCTCAAGCACCGCGGCGTGATCTGCGAGAAGTGCGGCGTGGAAGTCACGCAGACCAAGGTGCGCCGCGAGCGCATGGGTCACATTGACCTGGCCGCGCCCTGCGCCCACATCTGGTTCCTGAAGTCCCTGCCCTCGCGTCTGGGTCTGGTGCTGGACATGACGCTGCGCGACATCGAGCGCGTGCTGTACTTCGAAGCCTATGTGGTGACCGACCCCGGCATGACCCCGCTGAAGAAGTTCAGCATCATGTCCGAGGACGACTATGACGCCAAGGTCAAGGAGTACGGTGACGAGTTCACCGCCAAGATGGGCGCCGAGGGCATCAAGGACCTGCTGCAGGGCATCGAGATCGACACCGAGATCGAGCGTCTGCGTGGCGACCTGACCGGCTCCGAGCTGAAGGTCAAGAAGAACGCCAAGCGCCTCAAGGTGCTGGAAGCCTTCAAGAAGTCCGGTATCAAGCCCGAGTGGATGGTGCTGGAAGTGCTGCCCGTGCTGCCGCCGGATCTGCGTCCGCTCGTTCCCCTGGACGGCGGCCGTTTCGCGACCTCCGATCTCAACGATCTGTACCGCCGCGTCATCAACCGCAACAGCCGTCTGCGTCGCCTGCTCGAACTCAAGGCGCCGGAGATCATCGCGCGCAACGAGAAGCGCATGCTGCAGGAAGCCGTGGACAGCCTGCTGGACAACGGCCGCCGTGGCAAGGCCATGACGGGCGCCAACAAGCGCGCGCTCAAGTCCCTGGCCGACATGATCAAGGGCAAGAGCGGCCGCTTCCGCCAGAACCTGCTGGGCAAGCGCGTCGACTACTCGGGCCGTTCCGTCATCACCGTGGGCCCGACCCTCAAGCTGCACCAGTGCGGCCTGCCCAAGCTGATGGCCCTGGAGCTGTTCAAGCCCTTCATATTCTCGCGCCTGGAAGCCATGGGCATCGCCACCACCATCAAGGCGGCGAAGAAGGAAGTGGAATCCGGCACCCCGGTGGTGTGGGACATCCTGGAAGAGGTGATCAAGGAGCACCCGGTGCTGCTGAACCGCGCACCGACGCTGCACCGCCTCGGTATCCAGGCCTTCGAGCCCATCCTGATCGAAGGCAAGGCCATCCAGCTGCACCCGCTGGTCTGCGCCGCCTTCAACGCCGACTTCGACGGCGACCAGATGGCCGTGCACGTCCCGCTGTCGGTGGAAGCCCAGATGGAAGCCCGCACCCTGATGCTGGCCTCCAACAACGTGCTCTTCCCCGCCAACGGCGAGCCCTCCATCGTTCCTTCCCAGGACGTGGTGCTGGGTCTGTACTACACGACCCGTGAGCGCACCAACGGCAAGGGGGAAGGCATGATCTTTGCCGACACCTCCGAAGTGCAGCGCGCGCTGGACAACGGCCAGGTCGAGCTGACGGCCAAGATCAACGTGCGTCTGACCGAGTGGACCAAGGACAAGGACTCCGGCGAATTCGTGCCCTCGACCAGCATGGTCGAGACCACGGTGGGCCGCGCCCTGCTGTCCGAGATCCTGCCCAAGGGCCTGCCCTTCAGCAACATCAACAAGGCGCTGAAGAAGAAGGAAATCTCCAAGCTGATCAACGTGTCCTTCCGCAAGTGCGGTCTGAAGGAAACCGTGGTGTTCGCAGACAAGCTGCTGCAGAACGGTTTCCGCCTGGCCACGCGCGCCGGCATCTCGATCTCGATCGACGACATGCTGGTCCCGAAGGAAAAGCACGAGATCATCGAGAGCGCCGAGAAGGAAGTGAAGGACATCGAGCAGCAGTACGTCTCGGGTCTGGTCACGGCCGGCGAGCGCTACAACAAGGTGGTGGACATCTGGGGCAAGGCCGGCGACAAGGTCTCCAAGGTCATGATGGACCAGCTGCGCACCGAGAAGACCATCGACCGCCATGGCAAGACCGTGGACCAGGAGTCCTTCAACTCCATCTACATGATGGCTGACTCGGGTGCACGCGGTTCCGCCGCGCAGATCCGCCAGCTGGCCGGCATGCGCGGCCTGATGGCCAAGCCCGACGGCTCCATCATCGAGACGCCCATCACGGCCAACTTCCGTGAGGGCCTGAACGTGCTGCAGTACTTCATCTCCACCCACGGCGCCCGCAAGGGTCTGGCCGACACGGCGCTGAAGACGGCCAACTCCGGCTACCTGACGCGCCGTCTGGTGGACGTGACGCAGGATCTGGTGGTGACCGAGAGCGATTGCGGCACCAGCGATGGCTCGCTGATGCGCGCCATCGTCGAGGGCGGCGAGGTGATCGAGTCGCTGCGCGACCGTATCCTGGGCCGTACCGCGGCCGAGGACGTGCTGCACCCCGAGACCCGCGCCGTGCTGGTGCCCGCCGGCAACATGCTGGACGAAGACGCCATCGAGGAGCTGGAAGTGGCCGGCGTCGATGAGGTCAAGGTCCGCACCGCGCTGACCTGCGCCACGCGCTTCGGTCTGTGCGCCAAGTGCTATGGTCGTGACCTGGGCCGTGGCGGCCTGGTCAACACCGGCGAAGCCGTCGGTGTGATCGCCGCCCAGTCCATCGGTGAGCCCGGTACCCAGCTGACCATGCGCACCTTCCACATCGGCGGTGCCGCATCCCGTGCGGCCATCGCCTCCAGCGTGGAAGCCAAGTCCAACGGCATCATCGGCTTCAACGCCACGATGCGCTACGTGACCAACAGCAAGGGTGAACTGGTGGTGATCGCCCGCTCCGGCGAGATCGTCATCCATGACGAGCACGGCCGCGAGCGCGAGCGCCACAAGGTGCCCTACGGCGCCACGCTGACGGTCAAGGCCGACCAGCAGATCAAGGCCGGCACCATCCTGGCCAACTGGGATCCGCTGACGCGCCCGATCATCACGGAATTCGCCGGCAAGACCCAGTTCGAGAACGTCGAGGAAGGCCTGACCGTGGCCAAGCAGGTGGACGAAGTCACCGGCCTGTCCACCCTGGTCGTGATCGATCCCAAGCGTCGTGGCTCGGCCAAGGTCGTGCGTCCGCAGGTCAAGCTGATCGACGCCTCGGGCAACGAGGTCAAGATCCCCGGCACCGACCACTCGGTGACCATCGGCTTCCAGGTCGGCGCCCTGATCCAGGTCCGTGACGGCCAGGACGTGGGCCCCGGCGAAGTGCTGGCCCGTATCCCGATCGAAGGCCAGAAGACCCGCGACATCACCGGCGGTCTGCCGCGTGTGGCCGAGCTCTTCGAAGCCCGCTCGCCCAAGGACAAGGGCATTCTGGCGGAGGTCACGGGGACCGTGTCCTTCGGCAAGGAGACCAAGGGCAAGGTGCGTCTGCAGATCACCGATCCGGAAGGCAAGGTCTGGGAAGAGCTCGTGCCCAAGGAGAAGAACATCCTGGTGCACGAAGGCCAGGTGGTCAACAAGGGCGAAAGCATCGTCGACGGTCCGGCCGATCCGCAGGACATCCTGCGACTGCTGGGCATCGAGGAACTGTCGCGCTACATCGTCGACGAAGTGCAGGACGTCTACCGCCTCCAGGGTGTGAAGATCAACGACAAGCACATCGAGGTGATCGTGCGCCAGATGCTGCGCCGCGTCGTGGTCGAGAACCCGGGCGATTCGGGCTACATTGCCGGTGAACAGGTGGAGCGTTCCGAAATGCTTAACACCAATGACGCGCTGCGCAAGGAGGGCAAGATCCCCTCGACCTACACCAACCTGCTGCTGGGCATCACCAAGGCCTCGCTGTCCACGGACTCGTTCATCTCCGCCGCTTCCTTCCAGGAAACCACGCGCGTGCTGACCGAAGCTGCCATCATGGGCAAGCGTGACGAGCTGCGCGGCCTGAAGGAAAACGTCATCGTCGGCCGCCTGATCCCCGCAGGTACCGGCATGGCCTACCACGACGCCCGCAAGGTGCGCGAAGGCATGGACGAGGCCGAGCGTCGCGCCATCGCCGACGCCGAAGCCGCCGAGCTGGCGGCGCAGAACAGCGAGGATGCCGCCACTGAGTAAGACCGGTTGCGTGTCCGCGCTGCCCTGCGCCCGTGCCCCAGGTACCAATGTGCCTGGGGCTTTTTTTTGTCCCATGATCCATCCGCATGAGTGAAGACAAGCTAGCCCCGGCGCTCTGGCGCCAGCTGCAGGCCGCCGCGGTCGCGCTGGCGGCCATCCGCGCCGGGACCTCCGGCACCGCGGCCATCGAGTCTGTGCCCAGCCTCTTGCGCCCCGGCGTGCAGGCCCTGGTCTATGCGGCCCTGCGCCAGCTGGGCCGCGCCGAGGCGCTGCGCAAGCGGCTGGCGCCGCGCAAGCCGCCGCCCGCCGCCGATGCGCTGCTGTGCCTGGCGCTGGCCCTGGCCTGGCGTGACGAGGGGGCGCCTTACGAAGTCCACACTCTGGTCAACCAGGCGGTCGAAGCGGCCAAGCGGACCGAGGCGACCCATGCCCAGGCCAGCTTCATCAATGCCTGCCTGCGCCGTTTCCTGCGCGAGCGCGAGGCCCTGGTCGCCCAGACCGATACCGACCCGGTGGCGCGCTGGAACCACCCGGCCTGGTGGATCGCCCGTCTGCAACGCGAAGTGCCGCAGCACTGGCAGGCCATCCTGCAGGCCAACAACGCCCAGGCACCGATGACGCTGCGGGTCAACCTTCGCCAGGGTAGCGTGGAGGACTATCTGGCCGAGCTTGCCGCAGCCGGCATCACCGCCCGCCGCAACGGACCGCAGGCCCTGACGCTGGCGAGCGCCTTGCCCGTCTCGGCGATCCCCGGTTTTGCCCGGGGACGGGTCTCGGTGCAGGATGCGGCGGCTCAACTGGCCGCTCCGCTGCTGGTCCAGGGGCTGACGCATCGCCGGGGCCTGCGTGTGTTCGATGCCTGCGCGGCCCCCGGCGGGAAGACGGCGCATCTGCTCGAGTTGCTGGATGGCGCAGAGGTCACGGCGCTGGACATCGATCCCGCGCGCTGCCGTCGCATCACCGAGAACCTGCAGCGCCAGGGCCTGCAGGCGCGCGTGCTGGCCGCCGATGCCGGCACGCCCCAGACCTGGTGGGACGGCCAGCCCTTCGACGCCATCCTGCTCGACGCGCCCTGCACGGCCTCGGGCATCGTGCGCCGTCACCCGGACGTGCGCTGGTTGCGACGGGAAACGGACATTGCGGCACTGGCGGCCCAGCAGGCGCGCCTGCTCCAGACCCTGTGGCCGCTGCTGGCCCCCGGTGGACGATTGGTGTACTGCACCTGCTCGGTTTTCCGCGCCGAGGGGGAGGAGCAGGTACAGGCGTTTCTTGCGCACAACAAAGCAGCCCGTTTGCTGACCGCGCCGGGGCATTTATGGCCCTTGGCGACGCCGCAGGGGGAGCCGGTCACGGACAATCGGAGCAGTGACCACGATGGCTTTTATTACGCGCTGCTGGAGAAGGGCGCGGGCTGAACTGTCCGCGCTTCTCGCCTGTGCCCTGCTGGGGGGGGCGGTGTCCCTGCACGCGCAGCCCGTCGCGGTCGACGTCAGCCAGCTGGAACTGCGGCGCAACGGCGAGGCGGTGGAGCTCAATGTCGGCCTGCAGTTCGAGCTGCCGGGACCGGTGCAGGATGCGCTCCACAAGGGCCTGCCCGTGATCTTCGTCGCCGAGGCGGAAATCTACCGTGAGCGCTGGTACTGGCTGGACAAGCGCGTGGCCAGTGCCCAGCGCCAGATGCGCCTGGTCTACCAGCCGCTCACGCGTCGCTGGCGCCTGAGCATCGGCAGCGGCCCCGGCCGCCCCGGTGAGTCGGCGGGCGCGGCCCTGGGCCAGACCTTCGACAGCCTGGAGGAGGCCCTGGCCCTGATCCGGCGCTTCGTCGGCTGGCGCATTGCCGAGTTCGGTGCGCTCGAGGCCGGCAGCACCCACCGTCTCGATTTCCGTTTTCGTCTTGACACCGCCCAGCTGCCGCGCCCGCTGCAGATCGGCACCCTGGGTGAGAGCGATTGGGTGCTGGCCGCCAGCACCAGCCGCCGCCTGCAGCCGGAGAGCCTGAAGTGAAGAGCCCCGCGGCCGGGGGTGAACGGCGGCTCACGCCGCAGTCCACGGCCCTGCGCTGGACCTTCGGGGTGGTGCTGGCCATCGTGGTGGCCATCGGTCTGGTGCTGATGTTCCTGCTCACCCAGGCCACGGGCAACCGTGAGCTCTACGAACGCAACTACGCACGCCTCTTCACCCTCAACGTCGTGGTGGCCCTGGCCCTGGCGGGTGTGATCGCCTGGGTGGCCTGGCGTCTGCTGCGCCGCCTGCGTCAGGGGCGCTTCGGCAGCCGTCTGCTGGTCAAGCTGGCCATGATCTTTGCACTGGCGGGCTTTGTGCCGGGCCTGCTCATCTACGTGGTGTCCTACCAGTTCGTCTCACGCTCGATCGAAAGCTGGTTCGATGTGCAGGTCGAGGGTGCACTCGAGGCGGGCCTGGGCCTGGGTCGGGCCACGCTGGAAACGCTGTCCGACGACCTGGCCACCAAGACGCGCTCGGCCTCCGTGGCCTTGCAGGACGCCCCCGACGTGGTGGCCGGCCTGATGCTGGAGCGCCTGCGCGAACAACTCGAAGTGCGCGACGCCATCCTCTGGAGCGCCAATGGCCAGTTGCTCGCCAGTGCCGGCGACTCTCGTTTTCTGCTCAATCCCGAGCGGCCCGTACCGGCGCAACTGCGCAAGGCGCGCAGCCAGCGCGCCGTGACCTGGATCGAAGGCCTGGAGGAGGGCACGGCCATGGCGCCAGCCCAGGCCCGCATCAAGGCCATGGTGCTGGTGCCGCGCACCGGGCTGGACATCCTGGATGAGCCGCGCTTTCTCATGGTGACCCAGGTCCTGCCCGAGGCCCTGGTGGCCAACGCCCTGGCCGTGACCGAGGCCCACCGCGAATACCAGGAGCGCGCGCTGGCCCGCCAGGGCCTGCGGCGCATGTACATCGGCACGCTCACGCTCAGTCTTTTCCTCGCCGTCTTCGGCGCCGTGCTGCTGGCCGTGGTGCTGGGCAACCAGATCACACGGCCGCTGCTGCTGCTGGCCGAGGGTGTGCGCCAGGTGGCGGCGGGTGACCTGACACCCAAGGCCGCGCTGCAGGGGCGCGACGAGCTCGGCGGCCTCACGCGATCATTTGCCGATATGACCCAGCAGTTGGCCGACGCGCGGCGGGCGGTCGAGGTCAGCATGGAGCAGGTCAACGCCGCCCGCGAGAACCTGCAGACCATCCTGGACAACCTGACCGCCGGCGTCATGGTGCTCGACGCCAATGGCGTGATCCAGTCTGTCAATCCCGGCGCCACCCGCATCCTGCGCGTTCCCATGGCGGCCTGGGAGGGCCGGCGCCTGGCCGACATCGAGGGCCTGGAGGACTTCGCGCGCAGCGTGAAGCAGCAGTTCGACCGTTTCGTCGAGGAACGCGCCGAACACGCGCTGGATCACTGGCAGCAGTCCTTCGAGCTCGGCCCGCCCTCGGGCTCGCCCGCAGCCGACAGCGCCTACGGCCGCGGCACCCTGACCCTGGTGGCGCGCGGCGCCGAACTGCCGGGCAAGGCCTGGCTGCTGGTCTTCGACGACATCTCCGAGATCGTTTCAGCGCAGCGTGCCCAGGCCTGGGGCGAGGTGGCGCGCCGCCTCGCCCACGAGATCAAGAACCCGCTCACGCCCATCCAGCTCTCGGCCGAGCGGCTGGAGCGCAAACTCGCGGGCAAGGTGAACGAGGCCGAGCAGGCCGTGGTCACCAAGTCCGTCAAGACCATCGTCGATCAGGTCGATGCCATGAAGCGCCTGGTCAACGAATTCCGCGACTACGCACGTCTGCCCGCCGCCGAGCTGCATGCGCTGGACCTCAATGCGCTGGTGGGCGAGGTGCTGCAGCTCTATGGTGGCTCCACCGCCCGCATTCCCGTGGCCAGCGAGCTGGACGCGCGCTGCCCGCCCGTCATGGGCGATGCCCAGCAGTTGCGCCAGGTGCTGCACAACCTGGTGCAGAACGCCCAGGACGCCACCGAGAGCGCGGGGCGCAGCGGCCCCGAATTTCCGGTCACCGTACGCACCCAGTGGGTCGAGGCCAGCGGCCGTGTACGCCTGAGCGTGCTCGACTGGGGGACAGGCTTTCCCGAGGCCATCCTCAAGCGCGCTTTCGAGCCCTACGTCACCACCAAGCCCAAGGGCACAGGCCTGGGCCTGGCCGTGGTGAAGAAGATTGCCGACGAGCACGGGGCCCGGATCGACCTGGCCAACCGGCTGGCCGAGGAGCAGGTGGTGGGGGCTCAAGTATCGTTATCATTCGCGGTGGAGAAGCCGGCCCCCGCCTGAGCCCTCCGGACCACACGAAAGACCCAGCGTTCACACCATGGCAAACATACTGGTAGTCGATGACGAACTCGGCATTCGTGACTTGCTGTCCGAGATCCTCAACGACGAAGGACACAGCGTCGAAGTGGCCGAGAACGCCGCCCAGGCGCGGCAGGCACGACAGAACGAGCGCCCCGATCTCGTTCTGCTCGACATCTGGATGCCCGACACGGATGGTGTCACCCTGCTCAAGGAATGGTCCACGGCCGGCCTGTTGACCATGCCCGTGATCATGATGAGCGGTCATGCCACCATCGACACCGCCGTGGCCGCGACCAAGATCGGCGCCCACTCCTTCCTCGAGAAACCCATCACCCTGCAGAAGCTGCTCAAGGCCGTCGAGCAGGGGCTGGCCCGCAACGCTCCCATGCCTGCCGCCACGGCGCCTCTGGGGGGGCTCTCACAGGGGACTGGCGACGGTCTCGCGGGGCTGGCGGCGCCTTTGATGGCGGTTGTCGAGACCGGCCCGCAGTCGCAGCAGAACTTCCAGCTCGACAAGCCCTTGCGCGAAGCCCGTGACGAATTCGAGAAAGCCTATTTCGAATACCACCTGGCCCGCGAGAGCGGCTCCATGACCCGCGTGGCCGAGAAGACCGGTCTGGAGCGCACCCACCTCTATCGCAAGCTCAAGCAGCTCGGCGTGGACCTGAGCCGCGGCAAGCGCAACAGCGCCTGAGCCAGGCCGGGCGCTGGTCCAACTGCTGCTATAATTCCATCTCTCTTGGCCCGGTAGCTCAGTTGGTAGAGCAGCGGATTGAAAATCCGCGTGTCGGTGGTTCGATTCCGCCCCAGGCCACCACTATTCAGCGCCCAACCGTTCTCGGTTGGGCGTTTTCCTTTGCGGAATCCGCCCGCCACGCGGGGTTCCCGGCCATTCTGCTGGTGCCACCAGCCGGTCGTCCGACGGCCACGACGCGCCCGGTTCGCCCCTGTTCCGCCCTATCTTCTCTCGAAACCCGCGCCAACTTCTTCGCCGTGGCACTCGCAGACGGCGTTGTTCATCAACCACTTGTGCGCGTGCCGACGCGAATGGTTGCCTCGCGGGTTTGCACGAGCAATGCAGAACGACAAACCCGCGAGGCCAGCCTCCACGTCAGCCCTTGGGCGGGAACGGGTCGTCACCGTAGCTGTTGCGCTCACGGATCTGGCCATCACGCCCTTGGATGAACATCTCGCTCTGCTAGTTGATGGCGATGTCCCGCGCACGGTCAATCGCCTGTTGTTGCGTGTCATGGATGGAGGTGAGACGGTTATTGCCTTCTCCCCGCACACCCCACTGATCGCCGCCGTTGATGGGTACGACCCATTGGTTTTTTCCACTCATTTCAAGCACTCCAAAAAAATTGAAAAGGTCAGGCTCTTGAAGTCGGCGCGAGCCTTGGCGCATCGGGTGGTGAGATCACGTCATGGAGACCTCCTTCCCGCTGCCGCGCACGGCATCGCATACAAGCCTGCGCGCTTCTGCGTGACCACGAGTGCACCGTAGGCCGCGTGCTGCGCCGCAGGCTCCGGCTTGCCCTTGTCCTTCGCCTTGATCTTGAAGACGTCAATCGGCTTGTCGCTTCCCAAGCCCGCGCGCTGCATGATTCGCTCCGCCGTCGTGGCTTCGCCCTTGAACGACCACAGCGACTCGAACACCTTGGCCTGACCATCGGTGAACTGGATCGGCACGCTGCTGATGTCCGGCAGCGTCGCCCACTTGAAGTCCGCCGAGAACGGGCCATTGACCGGCGTGGCCAGATCGACGACCACTGGCGTCGCAGACGACGGCGAGGCGATGAACGTGATCCCGCCGCCGTAGAACGTGAAGCGTTCCTCCAGCACCAACCACTTGACGCCCGCACCGAAAGGCGAGCCGCGAGTCGTGCTCGGCCTCGGCGTGATCACCCGAATGTCGCCGCCCGCCACGCGCACGCGATCCAGCAGCGCGGGTTCGTGCAGCACCCGCGTCAGGTCGCGGGTCAGCAGGACGGGCGACCGTCGAGCATCGCCGAGCCGCCACACCTGGCCGCCCAGATCATCGATGCCGTCGCGGCTTTCGATGTCGAGCGCAAGACGCAACTTCTGGCGCAACCAGTCCTCGTCCAAGGCCAAGGCTGCACCGTCGTTCGCTTCGACCGCCACCGGCCCGCAATCCGGGCAACGGCACATGCGCCCGCCGCGACCATCACCCCACACCTGCGCCCGATGCTGCTGGCAATGCGGGCAGAGCACGAACGACTGATCCACCGTCGTCGGCTTGACCGCTTTGCCAAGGACGGACAGCGCAGCCACCTCACGGGGCGGCAGCGTGGTTTGCAGCACGGGCGTACCGCCCGCGAACAGGCGGCAGACCAAGGCCCAGGCATCGTGCGCCGCCATCGATCAGTCTTCGAACGCCGAGGAGGAACTGATCGCGTCGGCTTCCGGCGGAAGCTCCTGCGCGCTCAGGGTCTGGCCCTTCTGCAAGATGCCCACCGAGACCAGATAGCCTTCCAGCTGCGCCTGCATCTTGGCGTCGAACTTGTGCAGGTTCAGCCGCCCCTTGCTGGTCACCTCGATGGTGACCACCTTGGCGCGTGTGCGGCCCGGCTCGGTCGGATAGTAGAGATTGACTTGCGCCGCCGTCACCGCCCACTGGCCTTCCAGCGGGCCGGGCAGCTTCTCCTTCAGCAGCTCGTGCACCGAGCGTTGCTGACTGGACTGCATCGCAGTGCATTCGATCTTCAGCGCGGCGTCCGGGCTGAGGAGCGTGAGCGCCTTCAGTTGCACCATCGAGAAACCGTCCTCGAACGCTTCCGGCACGTCGAAGCCAGTGCGCAGCATCGACAAGTTCAGCGTCGGCGACTTGATCCGGTGCGCGTTCGCCTTGACGCCCAGCACATGCTCGGCGAAGGCCTCGACCAGCATCTGCTGGTATTTCTGGCCGCCGCGCACCAGCGTGCGCACCACGCCGGTGGACTTGGCGTACTCCAGCACCATGTGGATGTTGGGATTGCCGACGCGGCGCTTCAGGGCCGAGCCCTCGAACTCCAGCCGCAGCATGGCCATGTCCTTGACGTGGACGGTCAGCAGGAACACGCCGGGGCTGCGCTCGACCAAGTGCGCCACGCTGCTGTCGCCACACTGCATCTCGCGCTTGTAGAAGGCCGAGATCGTGTGGCGCAGCGCGGCCAAGTTGGTGTCCGAACCGTTCGGCTGGCGCTTCAGGCCCAGATCGTATTGCTGGGTCTGCGGCCCGTGGTGCTCCCAGAAGCTGAAGTCGTAGGCCCGCTCGAACAGCGTCGGGTGGTTGACGTACAGCCAGAACGATCGATGGACGTCGCTGCGGCACAGCGTCAGGCCGGCCAGTGCGGCACCGTCTGCCACCACGGCCTCAAACATCGCATGCTTGCCCGCCGCGTCGCCCAGTTGGACTGCAGCCATGAGGTTGGCGATCATCTGGTCGCGGGCGGCGGTGTCGGGCCACACCTTGACCGCCTCCACCAAGAAATGGCTGGTCTCCGGCGTGTCGTCCCACGCGAACCCGTCGGGCACCGGCAGGCCATGCGTGGTCAGGAAGTCGCGCAGCGTGGCATCCACCGGCAGTTCGAGCATCACGTCGACAAAGGTTTTCTTCATCTTGTTCGTCCTTTCTGGATCGGCGTCGGAGGTCTGCGACCGATGTTCGGGCTGCACGGGCCAGCGACAGGGTTACTGAACACGTAACTCGCACAAGTAAAGCCACGAGATACAAGCGTGATTCTGCCCCTCGGATTTCCGCTTGTCAATCAACGTGGCACATCTAGACCTTTTATGTATCTCGCAGCTATACTGTGAGTCTTATTTTCATTGATTGACTGTTTACCTACTACAGGAGCATCGCCATGGCTTCGGCGTTTGGAGCACGCCTGCGACGCTTGCGCGAGGCGAAGAAGCTGACCCTGCAACAGGTCGCCGACGCGGTCGGCTGCACCAAGGCCTACATCTGGGAGCTGGAAATGAAGGATGGGCAGCGCCCCACCGCCGAGCGGATTCAGAAGATCGCCCAGGTGCTCGGCGTGACGATGGAGGATGTGATGGGTACGCCCATGCAGCAGGCACCCGAAGCTAGCCCCGAGGATGTGGCGTTCTTCCGCGAGTACGCCGGGATGACCGACGAGGAGAAGGATCGCTACCGGCAGGCGCTCAAGATCATGTTCCCCGACAAGAGCCAAGGCGGGGACTGAGGATTGAGCGCAGCGCAGACCCTCACTGGCTCCATTGCCGCCAACACCGTCCAGAAGTGGTTGCGGGCGTGGTACAGCACGGGCATGCCCGACGCCATCGATCTGGAGATCGTCCGGCAGATGCTGCCGAGCACGCCCTACGGCACAGGCGCGCGGGAGATCAAGGCGCCGATGGTGCTCGACGTCGACAGTTGCGAAGGCATGCTGGTGCGCAACCCGAAGGATGCGGCCGAGTGGGGCATCTTCTACAACGGCAAGGCCAGCCCTGAACGTCGACGCTTCACCATCGCCCATGAGCTGGGCCACTTCATCCTTCATCGCGGCCAGCAGCAGAGCTTCAACTGCGACAAGGAAAGCGTCTACTCCGGCGTCGACACCATCCGCGTCATAGAACGCGAAGCCGACGACTTCGCCAGCAACTTGCTGATGCCCGGCGATCTGCTGCGTGACTGGATTTCGAACCAGCGCATCGACCTGCACGTCCTCAGCGCCATCGCCAAGCGGTTTCAGGTTTCGTTCGAGGCGCTGTGCATCCGCTTCATCAAGTTCACCACGCAGCGCGCGATCCTCGTCTATTGGGACAACGGCTACGTGAAGTACGAATGGCGTAGCAGCAGCGCCGTCAAGACGCGGGCGCGCATCCGTCGCAATGGCGACCCAGCGGAACCGCTGCCGGGCACGCTGGCGGCCGATGCCAACGTCTCGCAGGAGTGGGACGGCACAGAGATGTCAGCCGCGATCTGGTGCCCGGAGGAGGCACCACACATGAAGTTGCGCGAGTTCAAGCACAGCTACACCACAGGAGATCGCGTCCTGACCCTTCTGCTACTGGAAAGTGCTGAACCACGGTCATGGGATCGGTCTTGGCAAGACGGCGAGAGCTTTGACAGCTTTGATCAGTTCGTCTCGAACGGGCAATTGCCGGTACGCTAAACGGCTTGGGAGAGCGGTCTGTTTCGGATAGCCTCTGATACATGACTTCCAAGAAGAACAAGCCGTGCGCCGTCCTGGTGCGGCCGCGCATCTACATCGGTGACGAGATCGCCATCGGCCCCGGCAAGATCGACCTGCTGCGGGCAGTAGGCGAGACACGCTCCATTGCGGCGGCGGCCCGCTCGCTCGGTGTCCCCTACAAGCGCGCCTGGTTGCTGATCGACTCCCTGAATGAAGGGTTTGGTCGCCCGGTTGTCGAAACGGCCACAGGCGGTAAAGGCGGTGGTGGCGCATCCCTGACAACGCTCGGGCAACAGCTCATCGCGTGTTACGACACGCTGGAAGCCAGTCTCAACGCCAGCGCAGGCAAGGAACTGCAAGCTCTGCGCGACCTGGCGAACTGATCCATTCTTGATTTCGGTTATGGCTTGGCATGGATGCTGCTGTATGCTTATCGTTATATCTTTTTTGACCTAACGATGTAGCGAACCCGACAAATACTGTTCAGCGGGTTCTTGTGCCATGACTCGATGAAAAGGAACCTGCCCATGAAACGCCTACGCCCCTTGCTGCTCGCCTGCTCGCTGCTGTTCGCGGCGACGGCCCACGCCGAGAAAGTCACCGTCGCGGCGGCGGCCGATCTGAAGTTCGCAATGGATGAAATCGTCGCCACCTTCAAGAAGGCCCACCCCGCCGATGAAGTGGAGGTTATCTATGGCTCGTCGGGCAAGTTCCACACGCAGATTCAGCAGGGCGCGCCCTATGACTTGTATTTCTCGGCCGACATCGCCTTCCCGCGCGAGCTGGTGAAAGCGGGCTTCGCGGCCTCCGAGGTCAAGCCCTATGCCTTCGGCCGCATCGTGCTGTGGAGCGCGGGCATGGACGCCAGCAAGATGACGCTGGCCAGCCTGACCGACCCTAAGATCGCCCGCATCGCCATCGCCAACCCCAAGCACGCGCCCTACGGCAAGCGCGCCGAGGAAGCCTTGCGCGCCTCCGGCCTGTGGGAAAAGGTCGAGCCCAAACTGGTCTATGGCGAGAACATCGCCCACACGGCCCAGTTCGTGCAGACCGGCAATGCCCAGGTCGGCATCATCGCCCTGGCCTTGGCCGTCAATCCAGAGCTGGCCAAGCGCGGCGGCTACTGGCTGATCCCCGACACGCTGCACGAGCCGCTGGAGCAGGGCTTCGTCATCACCAGGCGGGCCGCAGGCAGTACCCTGGCCCGCCGCTTCGCCGACTACATGAGCAGCCAGCTCGCGCGGGCGGTGATGACCCAATACGGCTTCGTCCTGCCGGGCGAAGTCGCCGGTAAGTAAGGCACGACCATGAACGCGCCAACCCGTAATAGCCAAGGCTTCGTCGCCGGTTCCTTGATCGGCACCCTGGGCGGCCTGATCGGCCTCGGCGGGGCCGAATTCCGCCTGCCGGTGCTGGTCGGCGTGTTCCGTCTCGGCACCTTGGAGGCCGTCATCCTCAACAAGGCCATGAGCCTGGTCGTGGTCGCCGCCGCGCTGCTGTTCCGGGGCGGCACGGTTGCGCCGGACACGCTGGCCGATCACCTCGACGTGGTGCTGAACCTGCTCGCGGGCAGTCTCGTCGGGGCTTGGTGGGCGGCAGGCCATGCCATCACGCTGTCGCGTCAGTGGCTCAACCGCATCATTCTGGTGCTGCTGATCGGCTTGTCCCTGGTCATGCTCTCGGAAGCCTGGGCCGGTGTGCATGAAGGCAGCACGCCGCTGTTCGAGGCCGGGCCGCTGCGCTTTGTGGCCGGGCTGGTTGCAGGCCTGGGCATCGGCATGGCCGCCGCCTTGCTGGGCGTGGCCGGTGGCGAACTGCTGATTCCGGTCATCGTGTTGCTCTACGGCCTGGACATCAAGCTCGCGGGCAGTCTGTCGCTGATGGTCAGCCTGCCGACCATGATCGTCGGCTTCGCCCGCTACACCCGCGCCGACGCCTTCCAGGTGCTGCGCGAGGAAAGGCCGCTGATGGGCTGGATGACGGGCGGCTCTATCCTTGGCGCGGCCATTGGCGGCCTGCTGCTCGGCCTGGTGCCGACCGGCGCGCTGATGGGGCTGCTCGGCATCGTCCTGCTGGTCTCGGCCATCAAGACCTTCCTGCACACCCATTGAGCAGGAGGTGACATGCTGACCGATAGCGATCTCCAAGCCCTCTGGCTGACCGTGCGCCTGGCGGGCATCGTCACCCTGATCTTGCTGCTGGTGGGCACCCCCATCGCCTGGTGGCTGGCCCGCACCAGGACCTGGTGGAAAGGCCCCATCGGTGCGGTGGTGGCCTTGCCCCTGGTGTTGCCACCTTCGGTACTGGGCTTTTACCTCTTGCTGGCGATGGGGCCGAACGGCCCGGTGGGCCAACTCACCCAGGCGCTGGGACTCGGCCCGCTGCCCTTCACCTTCTGGGGTCTGGTCATCGCCTCGGTGTTCTACTCCCTGCCCTTCATGGTTCAGCCCCTGCAAACGGCCTTCGAGGCCTTGGGCGACCGGCCGCTGGAAGTGGCCGCCACGCTGCGCGCTTCGCCGCTGGATGCCTTCTTCACCGTGGAGGTGCCGCTGGCCGCACCGGGCTTCCTGACGGCCTCGATCTTGACCTTCGCCCACACGGTCGGCGAGTTCGGCGTCGTGCTGATGATCGGCGGCAACCTGCCGGGCGTGACGCGGGTCGCCTCGGTGCAGATTTACGACCACGTAGAGGCGTTGGAATACATGCAGGCGCACCGCCTCTCGGCGGTCATGCTGATCTTCTCCTTCCTCGTGCTGCTGGCTCTGTACGCCTGGCGGCCCAATCCGAAGAAGGGAGGCTGAGATGGCGGGCATCGATGCATGTTTCCGGCTCGACTGGCCGGGCTTCTCCAGGAGGCCAGCCTGTTCGCGCATCTGACGGTGATGGGCAACCTGCGCTACGGCATGAAGCGCAACGGCGAGGCGCAGCGCGTGAGCCTCGACCACGCCATCGAGCTGCTGGGCATCGGGCATCTGCTCGACCGCAAGCCGGATCGCCTCTCCGGCGGCGAACGCCAGCGGGTAGGCATTGCCCGCGCCCTGGCGGTCAGCCCACGTCTGCTGCTGATGGACGAGCCGCTGGCCGCGCTCGACTTGAAGCGCAAGCAGGAAATCCTGCCCTACCTGGAACGGCTGCACGACGAGCTGGACATTCCGGTGCTCTACGTCAGTCACTCGCCGGACGAGGTGGCACGGCTGGCCGACCACCTGGTGGTGATGGAAGGCGGGAGGGTACTGGCCAGCGGGCCGCTGGCCGAAACGCTGGCTCGCCTCGATCTGCCAATCCGGCTCGGCGAGGATGCCGGGGCAATCCTCGACGGTACGGTGGGCGAAGTGGACGGCGACTGGCACCTGGCGCGGGTGGACTTCGACGGCGGCAGCCTGTGGGCGCGCGATCAGGGGTTATCGGTTGGCCGCCGCGTCCGGGTGCGGGTGCTGGCGCGGGATGTCAGCCTGGCCATCGAGCCTGGACAAGGCAGCATCCAGAACGTGTTGCGCGGAACCGTGGACGCGATGGGCGATGATGACCATCCTGGCCTCGCCTTGGTGCGGGTCAGGGTGGGTGAGGCGGTGCTGCTGGCACGCCTGACCAAGCGGGCCCTGAGCACGCTGGGCGTGGGCGTTGGCATGCCGATCTGGGTGCAGGTCAAATCGGTGGCGCTGATGGAATGAACGCAGGTCTTGATTCGGAAAGGTGGACGTGGATCGCCTGATACTCGAACGGCAGCAGGTCTGGATTTACCTGAGCGCCATCCTGGCCGGTCTGCTCGTAGGCAGCCTGTGGTCGAGCACGCACGCGTTGTTCGAAACATTGCTGTGGCCCACCCTGGCACTGCTGCTGTTCGCCACCTTTGTGCAGGTGCCGCTGCTGCATGTTCGCGAGGCCTTCGCGGATCGCCGTTTCGTGACGGCTGTGCTGGCCGGGAACTTCGTCATCCTGCCGTTGCTGGTCTGGGGCATGCTGCAGTATCTGCCCTCCGAACCGGTGCTGCGGCTGGGCGTGCTGCTGGTCCTGCTGGTGCCCTGCACGGACTGGTTCATCACGTTCAGCCAGCTCGCGGGCGGCAACGTACCGCGCGCCATCGCGGTGACGCCCATCAACCTGCTGTTGCAGTTGCTCCTGTTGCCGCTGTACCTGTGGGGGATGATGGGCGATGATTTCTCGAGGGTGGTGCGTCCTGAACAGGTGTGGCCGGCCTTGCTGGTCGTCCTGCTGCCGCTCCTTGCTGCGGTGTTGGCGGAGCGCTGGATCGAAGCGCGCAGCCATCGGTCTGTGGTACGGGAGCATCTCGCCTGGTGGCCCGTTCCCTTGCTGGCCGCGGTGGTGTTCCTGATCGCTGCCGCGCAGGTGGGCACCGTTCGGCAGGCGCTGGGCTTGCTGCCGGTGATCGTGCCGCTGTTCGTGGCGTTTCTGTTGCTCGCCGCGATGCTCGCCAGGGTCCTGGCCTGGTGGCTGGAGCTGCCCGTCGATCAAGGTCGCACGCTGGCGTTCAGCCTGGGCACGCGCAATTCCTTCGTGGTGCTGCCCTTTGCCCTGTCGCTGCCCGCTGGATGGGAAGTGGCGGCGGTGGTGATCGTGGTGCAGTCGCTGGTCGAACTCTTCGGCATGGTGGCCTACCTGTGGTGGGTGCCCCGCAGCCTCTTCAAGTAAGGATCATCATGGAAAAATGGGTTTTCTACGCCTTCGTGTCGATGTTCTTCGCCGGCTTCACGTCGGTGATCGCCAAGATGGGCCTGGCAGGTATTTCGGGCGAACTCTTACCATCCGCACGCTCTTCGTGTGTGGGTTCGTGCTGATCTTTGCCTGGCTGGCAGTGCCGTTTCAGGAGCTGGCCTTGGTCGGTCAGCGCAATCTGCTGTGGCTGGGGCTGTCCGGTGTGACCACCGCCCTGTCCTGGATTTTTTACTACAAGGCGCTCAAGGTCGGCGACGTGGCCACGGTGGCGCTGATCGACAAGGGCAGCGTGGTCGTTGCGATGCTGCTGGCCTGGCTGCTGCTACGCGAAGTCATCACCTGGCGCATGGTGGTCGGCGCCGCGCTGATCGTGGCGGGATTGCTGGTCATCGCCCGCAGATAGAACCGGCTTCAGGCATCGCCAGTCATGCCGAACTCGATGGGCGTCTTGACGTAGAAAACCCGTACGTTCTCCTCCCGTAGGCGCGCGAACAGGCGATCCGCTTCATCGGCGGTCACCGCCATGGTGACCTCCAGCGGCTGGTCGGCCTGCTCGAAGAAGTGTGAGGAATGGATGCGGCCCTCGTGCCCATAGCCCTCGGCGGCCGTCGTCAGGGTCGCCCCGCGCAGCCCCAGCCGCCGGGCTTCTTCGAGCAGCCACTCGCCAAGTGGCGTGCATCCATGCCGCCGATCCTGCTGTGTGAAAAACGTCAGTTGGTAGCCTTGCATGCCGGTCTCCTGAATCAGAATCGTTTGAAAGCCGCGACCGTGCCAAGGCCGATCAGGGTCATCAGCAGCGAACCGCCGACATGAACCGTGATGGCCGTCGCCGCCATGGCAAGTCGCCCCTGCTGGATCAAGGTCGTGACTTCGGCGGAAAAGGTCGAGAACGTGGTCAGCCCACCGAGAAAGCCGGTAATGATCAGCAAACGCCACTCGGGCGCCAGGTTCGGCGCAGCGGCAAAGATGGCCAGTGCGACGCCGATGAGGTAGCCCCCGATCAGGTTGGCGGCCACGGTGCCCGGTGGGATCGCGGGAAACAGCGTGTTGAGCGATAGACCCAGCAGCCACCGCGATACGGCCCCGAGCGAGGCTCCGACGCTGATGGCAAATATGGAATGGAGCATGCCCTGTCCTCATGGTTTCTTGTTGTGGTTACCTCAGCAAACACAAGATACCGCTTACCGAAGCCAAACCGCGCTGCCGTTGAGCATCAATCTGGCGTTTTCACGGACGCGCTGCGGTGCATTCTTGGCAGAAGACGACAGCCGGATCGGCGTTCAACCGTTCCAGCTCCAAATTGCCGTGACAGGCGCAGCACAGTCCATAAGTGCCAGAGTCGAGGCGGGCCAGTGCAGCCTCGACCTTGCGTTTACGGATAGTCAGCCGCTCCAACAATCCTTGAGCGAGAGCCTGTTGTTGGAGAGCGTCTATACGCGACACCCTGCCGACACTGGATTGATCCAGTTCGACCGGCGCAGCCGACTGCTGCGCCTGCTGAATCGCCCCAATCGTTTCCTTTTGCTCCATCAGCAGTCGAACGCGGAAGTGTTCCATGTCCATTGAGGCGACTCCTTCGCTATCGCAGCAGCAGGGTAGGAATGGTCGAGGAACGCAATAGCTCAGTCGTCTTGCTGCCGAACAGCAGACTGCGCAGCGGTGAGTGACCGAACGCACCCATGATCAGCATATCGATGGACTGCGCTTTCACCGTCTTGGCAATGATGCTTTCCGCATCGCCGGGAATCAGCAAGGCGGTCACATCGAAGCCAGCCACTTCCAAGGTGGTTTTGGCCCAGTCAAGCTGCTTGGGGGCATCCGGACTTTCCTTGCCAGCCATCAGCAGATAGATCGGCAGACCACGGAACAGCGGGCTGCCCGCAACCATTTCGACACCCTTTCGGGTTACCGTGCCTCCATCGAAGGCGATCATCACGCGCTGCGGTTCCTTGAAGCCCTCTGTCACCGTCAGGATCGGTCTGTGCAGGGCGCGCACGACGCGCTCGACGTTGCGGCCGAGGTCGCGTTGGGTGGTCTCTGCGGCTTCGCCACGGCGACCCAAAACCAGCAGGCGCACGCCCTCAGCCTGCTCTGCGAGCGTTTCCTCCAGTTCGCCGTGCCGCTGGCGAACATCGACCAGTGCGGCCCCAGAAGCGGTGGCCCGCTCACGCAGTCGGTTGAGGAAGAGGCGGCCTTGCTCGCGGGCATGCTTGGTGCGGGCCTCGTCTTCGGTGGAGAGCTTGGCCAGCAGATTTTCCTGCGCGTCGATGCCGATGGCGCCGCTGTGATCCTCGCTCGATCCCAACTCGGGGTGGCGGTCGATGATGTGCAGGAACTCCAGCGGCGCGTCCATGCGCCGAGCTGCCCAGGCAGCGTAGTCGGCCACGTAATCGGCGAAGTGGGATTGATCCACGCAGGCCAGCACTTTGTTTTCGTTTTTCATGATCCGGTTTCCTCTCAGTGGCCCATCAGCATGTCGTCGGCACCGTCTTTGTCATGTACGGCGAACT
>JBKBHP010000023.1:0-39346 GCA_046299695.1 Hylemonella sp. | reverse complement strand
CGATTGGATATATTCCACCGGCCGAAGCTGAGGCAAACTACTTCCGGCAACTCGCCCAGAAGGCTGAGACCACCGTCTCAACTTAAACCAACCAGCCTCCTCGATTCCCGGGGCGATTCAGCCCACCTACTGCCGAAGACCTGAGCTTCCTTTACGGTAAGCGTCCTCTCAGCGCGTCGCCAGCCGCGCCGCCGCCAGATCCCAGCCGGCCCAACCGCAGCTCTTGAACAGAACCGGTCCCGGCGACCGGTTTTTCTTTGTGAGCAGAACGTCCTGCAAGGTATCGAAGCGGGTCACGTCCAGCCCGGCCTGCAACAGATCGCCCGCTTCGTGGTCGGCGTCGCGGGTGTCCACCACCACCGTGCCTTGCTGTGCCATGTGCTGGCACAACTCGGGCGCCAGTTCCACCATCTTGGGCGTGAAGGCGCCGACGGCGGCGACAAAGGCATCGGGGCGTGGTGCGTCGCGCAGCACCACGCCATGGGCGGGCGTGCAGGTCACGACCAGCGTAGCTTCGGCCAGCGCAGCATCGGGGTTGGCGACCACTTCGGCTTGCAGGCCCAGCGTGCGAGCGTGGTCGGCCAGGGCCTGGGCGCTGGCGGCGCTGCGCGAGGCGATGCGGACGGCCTTCACGCCCAGCCCGGCGGCAAAGGCTTCCAGATGCGCGCGCCCCTGCACACCGGCACCGACGATGAGCAGCGGGCCGTCCGGATTCGGCGCCAGCGTCTGCGCCGCCAGCAGTGACACCGCGGCCGTGCGTCGCGCCGTGACCGTGGGGCCATCGAGCACGAGGCAACGCTCGCCCGTGGCGATGTCGAAGACCACCACATCGCCCTGGATGGCGGGCCGGCCCGTGCCGGAGTTGGCCGGGGTGTAGCTGATGAGCTTGGTGATGGCCACGCGCGCGTCGTGCGCGGGCATGACGAAGAGACTGCCGCCACCGGGCAGGGGCTGGACCAGGCGCGGGGGCACCTGTACCTCGGGATCGGCCAGCAGGGCGGCGATCTCGTTGGCCAGGGCCGGGTAGGGCAGGCGGGCCGCGGTCTGGGCCGGGCTGAGCAGGGTGTCGTCGGGCATATGCCGGCACTGTAGCGGGGCTCTGGGCCAGCCCGGCCCGGGCGGTGGATATCAGGGATAATACGGGCCTGCCCAAAATTTGAGCAATTCGCCGTCCGGGTCTGGCGCCCGGGCTTGATCTGCGCAGCCGTCGCGTCGACGGCCCACTACCCCGAGACCTGATGACTCCTGATTCCCCCGAAGCCCTGCCCCAGCGTTATGCGGACCTGACCCTGGCCGAGCCCTTGCGGCGTGCCGTGGCCGACATGGGCTACGAGTTCATGACGCCCATTCAGGCCCAGGCCATCCCCGTGGTGCTGACCGGCAAGGACGTGATGGGCGCGGCCCAGACCGGTACCGGCAAGACGGCCGCCTTCTCGCTGCCCCTGCTGCAGCGCCTGCTCAAACACGAGAACGCCTCCACCTCCCCGGCCCGCCATCCCGTGCGCGCGCTGGTGCTGCTGCCCACGCGCGAGCTGGCCGACCAGGTGGCGCAGCAGGTCAAGATGTATGCCAAGTACACCAATCTCCGCAGCGCGGTGGTGTTCGGCGGCATGGACATGAAGCCGCAGACCGCGGAACTGAAGAAGGGCGTGGAGGTGCTGGTGGCCACCCCGGGCCGTCTGCTGGACCATATCGAGGCCAAGAACGCGGTGCTCAACCAGGTCGAGTACGTGGTGCTGGACGAGGCCGACCGCATGCTGGACATCGGCTTCCTGCCCGATCTGCAGCGCATCCTTTCCTACCTGCCCAAGCAGCGCACCACGCTGCTCTTCAGCGCCACCTTCTCGCCCGAGATCAAGCGCCTGGCCAGCAGCTACCTGCAGGACCCGGTGACCATCGAGGTCGCGCGTTCCAATGCCACAGCTTCGACCGTGGAGCAGCATTTCTACAGCGTGGGCGATGACGACAAACGCCATGCCCTGCACCAGATCCTGCGCCAGCGCGGCATGAAGCAGGCCTTCGTCTTCGTGAACAGCAAGCTGGGCTGCGCCCGGCTGGCGCGTTCGCTGGAGCGTGAAGGCCTCAAGACCACGGCCCTGCACGGCGACAAGAGCCAGGACGAGCGCCTCAAGGCGCTCGACGCCTTCAAGAAGGGCGAAGTCGATCTGCTGGTCTGCACCGACGTGGCCGCGCGCGGCCTGGACATCAAGGACGTGCCGGCGGTGTTCAACTTCGACATCCCTTTCAACGCCGAGGACTATGTGCACCGCATCGGTCGCACCGGCCGCGCCGGCGCCTCGGGTCTGGCCGTGAGCTTCGTCGCGCCCAAGGATGTGCGCCTGGTGGCCGACATCGAGAAGCTGATCAAGACCAAGATCGAGATCGAGGCCGTCGAGTACGACGAGGACAAGCCGGACATCCGCCGCCAGGGCCGCTTCAACGAGGGCCGGCGCCTGTACGAGCAGAACGAGGAGCGCACCGGCGAGCGGCGCGAGCGTCGCACGGCCCCGCGTGACACGCCGCGCCCCGTGCCGGTCAAGCCGGCCGACCCCTTCTTCAACCAGCCCTACGAGGCGCCGGCCGAGGTGGCGGAGCCCGCCCCCTGGGAGGCGGTGGCCAAGCCGGCCGGTCGCGTGGTCTCGGCCAACATCAAGCCCAAACGCAAGGTTGCGGCGCTGTTCAAGTCGGAATGAGACAAGAACCAGGGGCCCGATGGGCCCCTGTTGCTTTCAGGGCGTGCCCGGCGTCTGTGCCGCCTCGCACTTCACCTCGATGCGTTCATGCGCGCCCGGGCCCACCAGGCGCAGCGCCGTGAGGCAGCCGCCCCAGACACAGCCCGTGTCCAGCGCCAGCACATCGGCGCGCCCCAGCCGGCCCAGCGTGGACCAGTGGCCGAAGGCGACGGTGACGTCGGCCGTGCGCCGGTGCGGCAGCTCGAACCAGGGCCGGTAGCCCGCTGGCGCGGCCCCCGCGCCCTCCTTGGTGGCGAATTCCATGACGCCGTCGTCCGTGCAGAAGCGCAGGCGTGTGAGCGCGTTGACGATGACGCGCAGGCGCGCATCGCCCTGCAGGCGCTCGTCCCAAGCGGCGGGTTCGTTTCCGTACATGCCCGTCAGAAAATCAGGCAGCTCGGGGCCGCGCAACACTGCTTCCAGCTCGCCGGCCAGTGCTATTGTTTTTGAAGCATCCCAAGCAGGCAGCACACCAGCGTGCACCATCAGGATCTCCTCGCCCGCATGCGCGTGGCGCAGTGCGAGCGACTGGCGACGCAGCCAGTCCAGCAGGTCGGCACGGTCGGCTGCGTGCAGGATGTCGGCCACGGTGTCGCTGCGGTGCGGTGGGCGCGCGCCATGGGCCACGGCCAGCAGGTGCAGGTCGTGGTTGCCCAGCAGGCAGCGCGCCGCATCGCCATAGCCCATGAGGCGACGCAGCACGCCGGCCGAGTCCGGGCCGCGGTTGACCAGGTCGCCCAGCAGCCAGAGCGTGTCGCGGCTGGGGGAAAAGGCCAGGGTGTCGAGCAGGCGCTGCAGCGCGCCGTTGCAGCCCTGCACGTCGCCGATCAGGTAGTGGGCCATGGGTGTCTCAGGGGAGTCACAGTGATTCTCGCATTCCGTGGGCCTGTGCTGGGCGCCGGCCGTGCCCTGCATTAGACTGGCCGGCGGCGCAGACCCGGGGACGATGATGAAACGAATCGCTTGGTGGCAGAAGGACTGGCTCGTGGGCCTGGCCGTGGCCGTGGTGCTCTTGCTGGTCGCGGGCAGCGACCTGATGCAGAGCCTGGAGCGCAAGGCCTACGACCTGGGCGTACGCGCCACAGAGCACACGCCCAGCGACCGGATCGCCATCATCGCCATCGACGACACGAGCATTGCCAACCTGGGCCGCTGGCCCTGGCCGCGCGAGATCCATGCGCGCATGATCGACACGCTGGCTGCCGGGCAGCCCAAGGTCATCGGCCACACGGTGCTGTTCTCCGAGCCGCAGGTGGATGCGGGGCTGGACTACATCCGTCAGGTCCGCGCCTGGCTCGAGGAGTCGGGCCTGCGCCGCAGCGTCAAGGGCACCGAGCTCGACCGCCTGGACGCCCTGCTGGACGAGGCCACGCAGAACCTGGACAACGACCGCAAGCTGGCCGAGAGCCTGGGCCGGGCGCGCAATGTGCTGCTGTCGCTGTACTTCGAGCCTGGCGAACCCCAGGGCAAGCCCGACCAGCCCTTGCCCGACTTCGTGCAGCGCAACCGCCTGGGCGGCGTGCCCGTCGGCGCCGGTGTGCGGCCCGATCTCTCGCAGGGTGTGCTCATGCCCATCGCGGCGCTGGGCAGCCAGGCCCTGGCCCTGGGGCATCTGAACTTCTCGCGCGACGTGGATGGCGCCGTGCGCAGCGAGCCGCTGGCCATGGACTACCACGGCGAGCTCTATCCTTCGCTCTCGCTGATGCTGGCGGCGCGCAGCCTCAACCTGGGGGTGGGCGACATCGGCGTGCAGCCCGGTGCGGTGCAGCTGGGCAAGCTGGGCATCACGACCGACGCCTCGCTGCGCATGCAAAGCTATTTCTACCCGGACAGCCAGGGCCGCCCGCCCTTTGCGGTGGACTCCTACTACGACGTGCTCAGCGGCAAGATCCCGGCGGCCAAGTACAAGGACAAGATCGTGCTCATCGGCGCCTCGGCCGCGGGCGTGGGCACGCTGCAGGTCACGCCCGTGTCCTCGAGCATGCCTTCGGTGGTGACGCTGGCGCACACGGTCTCCAGCATCCTGCAGGGCCACTTTTTCGTTTCGCCGTCCTGGGCCACGCTGGCGCAACTGGGCATCTTCATGGCCGTGGCGCTGTACCTGATCCTGCTGCTGCCGCGTCTGCGGGCTGCGCAGGGCGCGGTCGTCACGGGCGGGCTCTTCGTGCTGCTGGTCGGCGCGCATTTCGGGCTCATGAGCACGCAGGCTTTGTGGCTGCCGCTGATGCTGCCCGTCACCCTGCTGCTGCTGGGCCACCTGCTGCTGACCACCAAGCGCTTCCTCGTGACCGAGGAGCACAAGGAGAAGTCGCAGGCCGAGTCGGCCGAGAGCAACCGCATGCTGGGCCTGGCCTTCCAGGGCCAGGGTGCGCTGGACATGGCGTTCGAGAAGTTCCGCAAGGTGCCGATGGACGACGCGCTGATGGAGCTCATGTACAACCTGGGGCTGGACTTTGAGCGCAAGCGCCAGTTCAACAAGGCCGAGTCGGTGTTCCGCTACATGGCCGACTATGACCGCAAGTTCCGCGACCTGGAGACCCGTCTGGCGCAGAACAAGGCCATGGCCGAGACCGTGATCTTGGGCGGCAGCGCGCGTGGCAATGACAGCACCCTGGTGCTGGACCGGCCCGGCGTGGCCAAGCCCATGCTGGGCCGCTACGAGGTGGAGAAGGAGCTGGGCAAGGGCGCCATGGGGGTGGTCTACCTGGGGCGCGACCCCAAGATCGGTCGCCAGGTGGCGATCAAGACGCTGGCGCTGGCACAGGAGTTCGACCTCGACATCCTGGCTGAGGTCAAGCAGCGCTTTTTCGCCGAGGCCGAGTCGGCCGGCCGACTGAACCACCCCAACATCGTGACCATGTACGACGCCGGCGAGGAGCATGACCTGGCCTACATCGCCATGGAATTCCTCAAGGGCCGCGATCTCGTGCCTTATGTCAAGCCGGGCGCCCTGCTGCCGCTGCCAGTCGTCATGGGCATCGTGGCGCGCGTGGCCGACGCACTGGATTACGCGCACCGGCAGAACGTGGTCCACCGCGACATCAAGCCCGGCAACATCATGTACGACCCGGGCAGCGACACCGTCAAGGTGGCCGACTTCGGTATCGCGCGCCTGACCGATGCCAACAAGACCAAGACCGGCATGGTGCTGGGCACGCCCTCCTACATGTCGCCCGAGCAGCTGGCCGGGCACAAGGTGGACGGCCGCTCCGACCTCTTCTCGCTCGGCGTGACGCTCTACCAGCTGGCCAGCGGCCAACTGCCGTTCGATGGCGACTCCATGGCCCAGCTCATGTACCGCATCGCCAACGAGGCGCCGGTCGACATCCTCAGCGTGCGCCCCGACCTGCCGCCCTGCCTGGTGGCCATCCTGGCGCGGGTGCTGGCCAAGGCGCCCGAGCAGCGCTACGCCAGTGGCGCCGAACTGGCCCAGGCCCTGCGCGACTGCGCGGCCGGCCTGCCGAAGGCGGTCTGGGACGCGACGGTGCCGGCGGGCTCGCCCGGGACGGGCAAGGGCTGGTCCGACACGGTGCCGGGCCAGCCCTGAGTCGCTCAGGGTACAGTCCCGGGGTGTTCATCACTTTCCCGGCTCCATGGATTTCCTGCTGATCGCGCTGCTGATCGTTCTCAACGGCCTGTTCGCCATGTCCGAACTGGCCCTGGCGGCCAGCCGCAAGTCGCGTCTGCTGGCCATGGCCGAGGGCGGCGACGGCGGCGCGCAAAAGGCGCTGGAGCTGATGGACAAGCCCAACCAGTTCCTCTCGACCATCCAGGTCGGCATCACCTCCATCGGCGTGCTCAACGGCATCGTGGGCGAAGCGGCCTTCAGCGATGACCTGGCCGCCTGGCTGCTGGGCATGCATCTGGGCCTGAGCGAAGGCGCGGCCGCCATCACGGCCACGGCCCTGGTGGTGACCATCATCACCTTCATCACCATCATCTTCGGCGAGCTCGTGCCCAAGCGCATCGGCCAGCTCTACCCCGAGCCCGTGGCGCGCTGGATGTCGCGACCCATGGCCTGGCTGGCCATTGCGGCCAAGCCTTTCGTCAAGCTGCTGTCGGCCACCACTCAGGGCGTGCTCACGCTGCTGCGCATCCCGACCGATGTGGAGCGTCCCATGACAGAGGAGGAGATCCGCCACAGCCTGGAAGAAGGGGTGGACGCCGGGGTGATCGAACATCAGGAGCACCAGATGGTGCGCAATGTGTTCCGCCTTGACGACCGGCCCCTGACCTCGCTGATGGTGCCGCGCGCCGACATCGACTGGCTCGATGCCTCGCTGACCGTGGCGCAGTGCCTGCAGCACGTGGGTCGGGCCGGACAGGCCGGCGCCCACTCCTGGTACCCGGTCTGCCGCGGTTCGCTGGACGAGGTGCTGGGCCTGATCAGCGTCGGCCAGTTGCTGGCCCTGGGCCCGGACGCCGAGGGGAGCATCGAGAGCCATGTCTTGCCGGCGGTCTTCGTGCCCGAGACGCTCTCGGGCATGGAGCTGCTGGAGCAGTTCCGCGAACGCTCGGGGCGCATGGTGTTTGTGGTGGACGAATACGGCGTGGTGCAGGGCCTGATGACCCCGGGCGATCTGCTCGAAGCCATCACGGGTGAGTTGCAGCCCGTGGCCCAGGTCGATGCCTGGGCCACGGAACGGGATGACGGCTCCTGGCTGCTCGACGGCACGATCCCCGTGGACGAGCTCAAGAGCCGGCTCGACATCCGCGATCTCCCCGGCGAGGACAAGGGCCGCTACAACACGGTGGCGGGTCTGTTGCTGGCCGTCAGCGGCCATCTGCCGCGCACGGGCGAGAAGATTGTCTGCGCGGGCTGGGAGTTCGAAGTGGTGGACCTGGACGGTCGGCGCATCGACAAGGTACTGGCCTGGCCGCTCAGGTCAACGCCGTGACAGTGCGGTCGCGTCCACCGCGCTTGGCCGCATAGAGCGCCTCGTCGGCCTGGTTGATCAGGGTCTCAGCGCTGCTGCCGTCCTGTAGCATGGATACGCCGATCGACAGGGTGGCCGTGCACCAGGTCTCCTGCCAGGGATGCTTGATGCGACCGAAGTCCTGCCGGATGCGGTCCAGCACCTCGACGGCCTGCGAGGCATCGGCCCCGGGCAGCACCACGAGGAACTCCTCGCCGCCGTAGCGGCCGATCAGGTCGGTACGGCGCAGACGCTGGCTCAGGAACCAGCCCAGGTTGCGGATCACCTGGTCCCCCATGGGGTGGCCGTAGCTGTCGTTGATCTTCTTGAAGTGGTCGATGTCGACCATGGCCACGGCCAGTGGCTGGCCGTCGGCACGGGCCTGCTGCAGCGCCGTGGCCAGTTTTTCCTTGGACGTGCTGTGGTTGTACAGCCCCGTGAGGCTGTCGCGCTGCATGGCGCGGCGCAGGGTGCGGTAGCGCTCAATCTTGCTCTGCACCACGGCATTGAGGATGACCGGGTTGTAGGGCTTGGTGAGGAAATGGTCGCCGCCCAGGCGCAGCGCCTCGACCTGCATGGGCACGTTGGCGTCGCCTGAGAGGTAGACGATGGGGATGGAGAGGAACTCCGGGTGCTGGCGGATCACGCGCGCCGCCTCCACGCCTGTGCAGCCAGGCATGAACATGTCCATGAGGATGAGGTCCGGCTGGAACTGCGCCAGGCGCGCCAGCACGTCGTGCGGCTTGGCGATGACCTGTGTCTCGATGCCACACATGGCCAGCGTGCGCTCGATGGATTTGCTCGCGGTGATCGAGTCCTCGACCACCAGGGCGCGGTAGGGCTCTTCGAGCTTGCCGCTGCACAGCTCGATGAGGCGCGCGAGGATCAGGGGCTGGGCCGTGCCCACAGGGAAGCAGTAGTCGGCGCCAGCGCTCAGCGCGGCCAGCTGGCTGTCGAAGTCGCTCGCGAGTTCATGGACCAGCAGGGTGGCGGCGGCAAAGCGCGCGCGCAGCAGGGTGATCTGCTCGCTGGTCTGCTGGGTGGTCAGGCCGGTCGCATTGAGCAGCACGATGGCCGGCTCCTCGGTCTGCGGAGGCAGGTTGCGGACCTGGTGGAACTCGGCGTCGATGTTGAAGTAGCCCAGCTGCAGGGCCAGCGCCTGCCAGCTCGCACCGCTGCTGCCGAAGAGCCAGACCCGGTGGCGGGGGCCCGCGTCCAGCGCGGCGGGCTGCTCTGTACGGGCGCGACGCTCGACGACGGGCTGGTGCTGCGATTCGATGTAGTCCCCCACCCGCTGGGCCAGCTCCTGCAGCCGGGCGCCGAGCTCGGCCAGCGTGCCCGGTGCGACCTCCGTAGCGGCACTGTTCTCGAACAGCGCCAGCACCTGCTGTTCCAGGCTGCGGGAGATCTGGTGCAGCCCCGAGAGGCCCTGGCCATGCAGGAACTCCGTGAAGCTGGAGATCGACACCGCGAACTCCAGCAGCAGGTCGGTGCCTGGCGCCGCGGCAAATGTGCGCCAGCTGGCGCTCAGGGCGTCAGTGCGTTTGCGGAGGACTTCGGGGGAGATGGACATGGCGCAAAAGGCGGCGCACCAAGTATAGAGGGCAGCCAGGGCGTGGCCCGACGCGGACTTGTCGCCGTCTGTATCAGGCCCGGCCCGTGAGCCGGTAGACCCAGAGCCCCAGCAGTTCGTGCAGCGCGGTGTGCCATTTGGCCGCGCCCTGGGCCAGGGAGTATTCGTTCCAGGGCGTGGACAGGCCGGCGCGGTAGTCGGCCGGCCAGGGCGTAACGTTCCAGCCCGCCTTCTCGAAGGTGGCCAGGGAGCGTGGCATGTGCCAGGCTGAGGTCAGCAGAAGCCAGGGGCGGGTCTTGTCGACGCCGGGCAGGGCGGCGCTGAGCACGGCGTTCTCGTAGGTGGTGCGCGCGGCATCTTCGAGCAGCAGGCGCTCCGGCGGCAGGCCCAGACCGGCGTAGAAGCGGCGTGCGCGCTCGGCTTCGGTCAGCCCTTCGCTGCGCAGGCCGCCGATGCCGCCGGTGTAGAGCAGGCGCAGTTGCGGGGCCTGCTGCATCAGTGGCAGGGCAGCGGTCAGGCGTTCCGCGGCGTGGTTGAGGGCGGGCTGCGCGTGGCCTTCCCAGACGTAGGATGCCTCGGTGGCCCCGCCGAGCACGATGACGCCGGCATAGCGGCCGAGGTCGGGCTGTGCGGGCGCGGGGTGCTGGCGCTCCAGACCCCGCAGCACGGCGTCGGGCAGCGGCTCCCAGCCCTGCAGCAGCAACACGGCCAGCGCGCTCCGCAGCAGGGCGCGGCCGCTGACGCCAGCGCTGGGGCAGCAGCAGGCTCAGCAGGAGCAACAGCACCACCCAGGCCAGCGGCTGGGTCACGAAGTCGAGGAGCTTGGCGAGGACGAACATAGATCCGTATTGTGGCGGCGCTGATGTCCGGTCCGTGGTGCAGGCGGCCCGGCGCAGTCATGTGCATGCCGCGCTTTTGCGGTGCAATAACCGGGCTTTCATTCTTGCAATGCGCGAAGTTTGTGCGCCGCAATAAAGATTGCCTATGCTTAGTATTGATAAATCGCAAATGAAAAATAAATAGATAAAAGCTACAATCATGCCATCGGTTCCAAGAAACCGGTTGTTTTCGCTGTTTTTCCTTCAACCAATCCAGGAGTTCACCATGTCCCTGATCAATACCCCGGTCCAGCCTTTCAAGACCACGGCTTTCCACAATGGCAAGTTCATCGAAGTGAGCGACGCCTCCCTGAAGGGCAAGTGGTCCGTGCTGATCTTCATGCCGGCCGCCTTCACCTTCAACTGCCCGACCGAGATCGAGGACGCAGCCGACAACTACGCCGAGTTCCAGAAGACCGGCACCGAGGTCTACATCGTCACGACCGACACCCACTTCTCGCACAAGGTGTGGCACGAGACCTCGCCCGCCGTCGGCAAGGCCAAGTTCCCGCTGGTGGGTGACCCCACCCACGCCCTGACCCGCGCCTTTGGCGTGCACATTGAGGAAGAAGGTCTGGCCCTGCGCGGCACCTTCGTGATCAACCCGGACGGCATCATCAAGACCGCTGAGATCCACAGCAACGAGATCGCCCGCGACGTCAAGGAAACCCTGCGCAAGCTCAAGGCTGCCCAGTACACCGCCGCCAACCCCGGCCAGGTGTGCCCGGCCAAGTGGAACGAAGGCGCCAAGACCCTGACCCCCTCGCTGGACCTGGTCGGCAAGATCTAAGCCCCCCGCAACGTCAGACCCCTGACAGTTCCGCAGTCCGATGGGCTGCGGCCCCACAAGGGCCGCGGCCCATTCCGCGGCGGCATTGCCTGTCCACCAGAATTTCCAGGAGAAGAACATGCTCGACGACACCCTCAAGTCCCAGCTCCAGGCCTACCTGACCAAGCTGCAGCGCCCGATCCGCCTGATCGCCTCGCTCGACGGCGGCGAGAAGTCGGCCGAACTGCGCGGTCTGCTGCAGGAGATTGCCGGTCTGTCCGATCAGGTGAGTTTCGACGACAGCGGCACGGATGCACGCAAGCCCTCCTTTGTGATCGCCCGTGCAGGCGAAACCACGGGTGTACGTTTTGCGGCCATCCCGCTGGGCCACGAGTTCACGTCGCTGGTGCTGGCCCTGCTGTGGACCGGTGGCCATCCTCCAAAGGTCGAGCCTGAGGTGATCGAGCAGATCAAGGCCCTCGACGGTGACTACAACTTCGAGGTCTACATGTCCCTGAGCTGCCACAACTGCCCGGACGTGGTGCAGGCGACCAGCCTGATGGCCATCCTCAACCCGCGCGTCAAGACCACGGTGATCGACGGCGGCCTCTACCAGGCTGAAGTCGAGGCGCGCCAGATCATGGCGGTGCCCATGACCTGGCTCAACGGCCAGGTCTTTGGCTCCGGCCGCATGACGGTGGAGGAGATCGTCGGCAAGCTCGACGTCAAGTCGGAGGAGCGCGAGGCGGCCAAGCTGTCCGCCAAGGATCCCTACGATGTGCTCATCGTCGGTGGTGGACCGGCCGGCGCGGCCGCCGCGGTGTACGCAGCACGCAAGGGCATCCGCGTGGGCGTGGCGGCCGAGCGTTTCGGCGGCCAGGTCAACGACACCATGGCCATCGAGAATTACATCTCCGTGCTGGAGACCGACGGCCCCAAGTTCGCCGCCGCGCTCGAAGCCCAGGTGCGCCACTACGAGGTGGACATCATGAACCTGCAGCGTGCCGACAAGCTGATCCCGGCCGACGAGCCGGGGGGTCTGGTGCGCGTGCAGATGGCCAACGGCGGCGTGCTGGCCGCGCGCAGCGTCATCCTCTCCACCGGCGCGCGCTGGCGCAACGTCAATGTGCCGGGCGAGCAGGAGTACAAGAACAAGGGCGTGGCCTATTGCCCACACTGCGACGGACCGCTGTTCAAGGGCAAACGTGTGGCCGTGATCGGTGGTGGCAACTCGGGGGTGGAGGCGGCGATCGATCTGGCCGGCATCGTGCAGCACGTGACGCTGATCGAGTTCGCCGACCAGCTCAAGGCCGATGCGGTGCTCGTGAGCAAGCTCAAGAGCCTGCCCAACGTGAGCATCCACCTCAACGCCCAGACCACCGAGATCACGGGCGACGGCAGCAAGGTCAACGGCCTGGGCTACAAGGACCGTGTGAGCGGCGAGTCGAAGCACATCGAACTTGAAGGCGTGTTCGTGCAGATCGGCCTCGTGCCCAACACCGAGTGGCTCAAGGGCACGGTGGAGCTCAGCCGCTACGGCGAGATCGTCGTCGACGCCAAGGGTCACACCAATGTGGCTGGCGTGTTCGCGGCCGGCGACTGCACGACCGTGCCCTACAAGCAGATTGTGATCGCTGCGGGTGAGGGGGCCAAGGCCGCGCTCAGCGCCTTCGACCACTTGATCCGCACGCCGGTGACCGAAGCCGTCGCAGCGTAAGCAGCACAACGTCGTCAAAAAGGGACAGCGCAGTCCGGCACGGTCCCTTTTTTCATGCCCGGTCCGGTTGCGCGCGGGGTGCGCTCGTATGATGGCCCTCCATCACTCAAGGAGGGTTTGCATGTCGATGGCATCCGTGATCTTCTGGGGCGTCGTGGTCGTCGTCGTGATCTACGTGATCATGGTCTACAACGGCCTGGTGCAGCTCAAGCACAACGTAGCCAAGGCCTGGGCCAATATCGATGTGTCGCTCAAGCAGCGGCATGATGAATTGCCCAAGCTGGTCGAGGTCTGCAAGCAGTACAAGCAGTTCGAGCAGGCCACGCTGCAGGCGGTGATCGAGGCGCGCAGCCGCGTGCAGAACGCGCGTGAGGCGCACGACGTGCCGGCGCTGAGCCGCGCCGAAGGCGCTCTGCGCATGGGCCTGGGCCAGCTCTTCGCCGTGGCCGAGGCTTACCCCGAGCTCAAGGCCAACGAGCATTTCATGCAGCTGCAGCAGCGCATCAGCTCGCTGGAGAGCCTGATCTCGGACCGGCGCGAGCTCTACAACGAGTCGGTCAACCTCAACAACGTGCGGGTCGACTCCTTTCCCGACGCGCTGGTCGCGCGTCTCTTCCGCTTCCCGCACCATCCGCTGCTCGAATTTGCCGACCACGAGAAGGCCGACGTGGACGTGCGTCAGCTCTTCAACAGCTGAGCGCTAGCCGTCGCGGCAGGTCATGACCTGGCATCTCTCGTTCGGCCGGGGGCTGGGCTCTCTGCACGCGGGCATTGCCTTCGTGCAGTTCATGCTACTGGCCGTCGGTTTCCACACGGGGCAGCGTGAAGCCTGGCTTGGGGTGCTGGCCAGTGCGGCCCTGCTGGCCCTGCTGGGCTGGGTGCTGGCCCTGCGGCGACGCCATGCGATCACCGGAACGCCGACCTCGCGTATCGCGAGCGCCGCCCAAGGTTATGTGGAGCTGCATGGCACGGGCCGACCGCTGGACCTCAATCCCCTGCAGTCGCCACTGAGCGGTGCCGCCTGTCTCTGGTACCGCTACCAGGTCGAGCACCGGACCGACAACGACAAATGGGAGCTCGTGGAGCAGGGGCAGAGCCAGGCCAGCTTCGTGCTCGACGACGGCAGCGGGCTGTGCCTGGTGGACCCGGATGGCGCCGAGATCGTGACGCGGCATTGCCGGCGCTGGAGCAGCGGCGACTACCGTTATGTCGAGTGGACGCTGCGCCAGCAGGACCGCATCTATGTCCTGGGCCATTTCGTGACGCGCCATCCGCACCAGGGCCTGGACGCCGGTGTCGATGTGCGCGACCTCCTGGCCGAATGGAAGCGTGACCAGGCCGGCCTGCTCAGGCGCTTCGACCTCAACCACGACGGTCAGGTCGACGACCGCGAATGGGAACTCGCGCGGCGTCTGGCGCGCGGCGAGGTCGAGAAGCGCCACCGCGAGCTGCGTCGCCAGCCCGAGCTGCATCTGGTCGAAGGCGCCCCATCCAGCCTCTACCTGATCAGCAACCACGAGCCGGAGCAGCTCGCACGGCGCTTCCTCTGGATGGCCTTGGGGCAACTGGTCGTCTTTTTCGCGGCCCTGGGCTGGATGGCCTGGTGGTGGCGCCAGCCGGCGGTTCTCTAGGCGTCCAGATCCTGGCGCAGGGCGCGCTGCTGGGCCTGGCGTTCGCTCTTCTTCGACTTGCGATGCGAGCCCGCCTTGCGCTGCAGGGCCGGCACGACCAGCGGGTTGCGTGGCGGGTGCTGCTTGAGCTTGAGTTTGGTCTTGCGGGCGGAGTTCATGGGGGTCTTGAGGATCAACCAGTGGACGGGAGAACGACGGTGCCCCGCCTACAATGGGCGCCACCCGCGTCGCGGGCCGGTTTTCGTTTCAATCGATTGTCCACCATGCAAGTTTCCGCCTCGATTTTCAAGGCCTACGATATCCGCGGCATCGTGCCGTCCACCCTGACCGAAGCCGTCGCCGAGGCCCTGGGCCGGGCCTTCGGGACCGCGGCGCGTCAGGCCGGCGAGACGCGGGTGGCGGTGGGCCGTGACGGGCGCCTGAGTGGTCCGGCCCTCAGCGCCGCGTTGACCCGGGGCCTGGTCGCCACGGGCATGGAAGTCATCGACGTGGGCATGGTGACGACACCCATGCTCTATTTCGCAGCCAGCACGGTCTGCAGCAGCGGCATCCAGGTCACGGGCAGCCACAACCCGGCCGACTACAACGGCTTCAAGATGGTGCTGGCTGGCCGTGCGATCTACGGTGACGAGATTCAGCGTCTGCGCCAGACCATGGAGGCAGAGTCCTGGCAGCTGCACGAGGGAGGCAAGGTCACGAACCTCAATGTCTACGCGCCCTACCGCGACCGTATCGTCGGCGACGTCAAGCTGGCGCGACGCATGAAGATCGTGGTCGATTCGGGCAACGGCGTGGCGGGCGCCTCAGCCCCGGCCATCCTGCGCGCGCTGGGCTGCGAGGTGACCGAGCTCTACAGCGAGGTGGACGGCACCTTCCCCAATCACCATCCGGATCCGAGCAAGCCCGAGAACCTGCGCGACCTCATCACGGCGTTGCAGAGCGGCGACGCCGAGCTGGGCCTGGCCTTTGACGGCGACGGCGACCGCCTGGGCATCGTCACGCGGGACGGTCAGAACATCTACCCCGACCGCCAGATCATGCTGTTCGCGCGCGACGTGCTGAGCCGCGTACCCGGTGGCACCATCGTCTATGACGTCAAGTGCACGCAGCGCCTCGCACCGGCTATCGAGGCTGCAGGGGGCAAACCCCTGATGTTCAAGACGGGTCACTCGCTGATCAAGGCGCGTATGAAGGAGATTGATTCGCCGCTGGGCGGCGAGATGAGCGGTCACATCTTCTTCAAGGAGCGTTGGTACGGCTTTGACGATGCCACCTACTCGGCCTGCCGCCTGCTCGAGATCCTGAGCCGCTCGGCCGATGTCGGTGCGGTGCTCAACGCGCTGCCGACCAGCCATTCCACGCCCGAGCTCAACGTGCCCTGCGCCGAAGGCGAGCCGCACCGGGTCGTGGAGCAGTTGCAGAAGAAGGCGCAGTTTGCCGCGCCCGCCGCGGTCAACACCATCGACGGCGTGCGCGTGGACTGGCCCGACGGCTTCGGTCTGATCCGCGCCTCCAACACCACGCCCGTGCTGGTGTTGCGTTTCGAAGGCCACACGGCGGAGGCACTGCGGCGCATCGAAGGCGAGATGCTGGCCCTGCTGCGCAGTGTCAAGCCCGACGCCTCCTTCGCGGCCGCCGCGCATTGAGATGGAACGGATCGCACGCTTGAACATTCTCATCGTCAAGCTGTCTTCGCTGGGTGACGTCGTGCACGCCATGCCGGCCGTGCAGGACCTTCGCCGCGCCTTCCCGCAGGCGAACATCGACTGGGTGGTCGAGCAAGGCTTTGCGCCCCTGGTGCAGCGCTGCGATGGCGTGCGCCGCGTCATTCCCTGCGAGCTGCGGCGCTGGCGCAAGGCGCCGCTGGCCGCGAGCACGCGTGCCGCCTGGAAGGCATTTCGTGCCGAATTGCAGCACGAGGCCTACGACGCCGTCATCGACCTGCAGGGCCTGAGCAAATCCGCGCTGGTGGCCTGGCTGGCGCGACTGGCGCCCGGCGGCCAGCGCTACGCCCTGGCCAACCGCACCGAAGGCTCGGGCTACGAGGCCCCCACGCGCTGGGTGGCCGATGTGGCGGTCCGCATTGCGCCGCATGTGCATGCGGTGCAGCGCTCGCGCCTGCTGTGCGCGCATGGTCTGGGCTACGCGTTGCCTGCGCCGGAGATCTACGGTCTGCACCCGCAGGCCGGGCACGAGCGCGTGGTCCTGGGTACCCTCACGGCCCGGCCCAGCGTGGCCCTGGTGCACGGGACCTCGCGGGCCGACAAGCAATGGCCCGCCGCGCAGTGGATCGCACTGGCCAAGTGGCTGGACGCGGCCGGCTACGACGTGGCCCTGCTGCACGGCAGCGACGAAGAGCAGGCGCGCAGCGAGGCCATGGCGCGCGCCATGCCGCATGCCGTGGTCTGGCCACGCCTTGCACTCGACGCCCTGACCGACGCGCTGGCCGGCTGTGCTGGCGTGATCGGCGTGGACAGCGGCCTGAGCCATATCGCCGTGGCGCTGGACCTGCCGCATGTGCAGCTCTACAACTTCGATACCGCCTGGCGCACCGGGCCCGTGGACCGTGCGCGCCAGCGCTGCGTCTACGCGCAACCCACGCCCTCGGTCGAGGCGGTCTGCCAGGCTTGGCTCGAGGTCACGGGGCGGGCGGGCTGATGCTTCGGACCCTCTATTCCCTGCTCGTGCGTGCCGTGCAGCCCCTGCTGCGGCGCAAGCTCGCCCGGCGAGGCCAGGCCGAGCCCGGTTACCGGGTGGCGGTGGAGGAGCGTTTTGGCCAGTACGACATGCCCGCACCGCCGGCCGACGGCCGTACGCTCTGGGTGCATGCGGTCTCGCTGGGCGAGACGCGGGCTGCGGCTGTGCTGCTGGACGAGTTGCGCGCGCAGTGGCCCGGCTACCGCCTGCTGCTCACGCATGGCACGGCCACGGGCCGCGCCGAAGGCGCAGGGCTGTTGCGTGAGGGGGATCTGCAGGTCTGGCAGCCCTGGGACACGCCCGAGGCCGTGCAGCGCTTTCTGGCGCATTTCCATCCGCGCCTTGGCATCCTGATGGAGACCGAGGTCTGGCCCAATCTGGCGGCGGCCTGCGCGGCGACCGGCGTGCCGCTGGTGCTGGCCAATGCGCGCCTGTCCGAGAAATCCCTTCGCCAGGCGCTGCGCGTGGCCTGGCTGTCGCGGCCGACCTACCGCAGCCTGGCGGCGGTCTGGGCCCAGACCGAGGACGACGCCCAGCGTCTGCGCCAGCTCGACGCGCCGGTGCAGGCGGTCTACGGCAACCTCAAGTTCGATGCCACACCCGACGCGGCCCTGCTGTCCCGTGGCCAGGCCTGGCGTGCGGCTCTGGGCCGGCCGGTGGTCATGTTCGCGAGCGCGCGCGAGGGCGAGGAGCGGATGTTGCTGGAGGCCTTGCAGGCCGCTGGCGCAGCGGCGCGCGCGGTGCAGTGGCTGATCGTGCCGCGGCACCCGCAGCGCTTTGACGAGGTGGCGCAAGGGATCGAGGCGGCGGGCTGGAGCTTGGCCCGGCGCAGCCGGTGGGGTGAGCAGCCGACGCTGGTGGAGCTGTCGGCCGATGTGTGGCTGGGGGACTCGCTGGGCGAGATGGCGCTGTACTACGGCCTGAGCGATGCGGCGCTGCTGGGTGGCAGCTTTGCGCCCCTGGGCGGGCAGAACCTGATCGAGGCCGCGGCCTGTGGCTGTCCGGTCTTCCTGGGGCCGCACACCTTCAATTTCGACGAGGCGGCCAGCCTGGCGCTGGAGGCGGGTGCTGCGTTGCGCTGTGCCGACATGACGGCCGCCGTGGCCGGCGTGCTGGCTCTGCTGCGCGAACCCGGCCGGCAGGAGGCCATGGCCCGTGCGGCCAGCCGCTTTGCCAAGGCGCACCGCGGCGCTGCCGCGCGTACGCGGGCAGCGCTCGCCGTCTATCTGGACTGAGGGCCCGGCGCGGGCGTGGCGGCCGGTGCCGATGCGGGCGCCGGCGCCAGCAGCGCGTTGACGCCCAGCAGGTCCTCGCTCTTGAGCGTGCCATTGGCCTGGCGCAGCTTGAGGCCGCCGACCAGCACGTCGTAGCGTGCCTTGGCCAGATCGCGCTTGGTCTGGTAGAGCTGGCTCTGCGAGTTCAGCACGTCGATGTTGATGCGCACACCCACCTGGTAGCCGAGCTTGTTGGCGTCCAATGCGCTCTGGCTGGACGCCTCGGCGGCTTCGAGCGCCTTGACCTGGCCCAGACCCGAGACCACGCCGAAGTAGGCGGTGCGTGTGCCCTGGGCCACGGTGCGCTGGGCGTTGTCGAGGTCGGCGCGGGCTTTCTCCTCGAGCGCCAGGGTCTCGCGCAAGCGGTTCTGCGTGGCGAAGCCGGCGAACAGCGGCAGGTTGAACTGCACGCCCACGGTGGTGTTGTAGGTCTTGGAGTCGGTCGGGAAGAAGGCCGTACCGCCGATGTTGCGGTTGATGGTGTGGCTGGCGTTGAGGTCCAGGGTGGGCTTGTGGCCGGCCATGGCCTTGTCGGTCTCCAGATCGGCAATGTCCAGGGCGATGCGCGCCTGACGGATGGCCGGGTGTTGCTCCTGGCCCTGTTGCACCCAGAGGTTGACATCCTCGGGCAGCAGACCGGGCAGGGTGGCGGCCGGGGTCAGGGGATGAGGACGGGCGTCGGGTTTGCCCACGAGCTGGTCGAGCGCCAGCTTCTTCACGCGCAGGTCGTTCTCGGCCGCGATCTCCTGGGCAATGACCAGGTCGTAGCGGGCCTGGGCCTCGCGCGTGTCGGTGATGGTGGCCGTGCCGACCTCGAAGTTGCGCCGTGCCGAGGCCAATTGCTCGGCCACCGCGGTCTTCTGTGCCTGCACGAAGGTCAGGCTGTCCTGTGAGGCCAGCACGTCGAAGTAGGCCTGGCTCACGCGCACGATCAGGTCCTGCTCGGCAGCCAGCAGCTGGGCTTCGGCCAGATCGGCCTGGCGCGTGCCCTGCTGGTAGCTGGCGTAGTTGTTGGGCCGGTACAGGGGCTGGCTGGCGTTGAGGCCCACGTTGCGGTTGTCGAACTCGCGGTCGCTGGTGCCGCTGCTCTGTTCGGTGCGCAGACTGGAGGTCGAGGCCCCGGCCGTGAAGTTCACCGTGGGCAGCAGGGCGGCCTTGGCCTGGTCGGCCTTGTAGAGGTTGGCCTCGTACTGCGAGCGCGCCGCCTGGTAGGTCGCGTCATGGCCGCGTGCTGCCTCGTAGAGCTCCTGCAGGCTTTGCGCCTGGGCGGGCAGGGCCAGGGCGGCACCGATGGCCAGGGTCAGGGGCAGCAGACGAAAAGACTTCATGAGAGGGTACTCCGGGGGCAGGATGGTCAGGCCGGTGCTCAGTAGCGCGGCACGCTCGGGTCCAGCTGGACGGCCCAGGCGTTGATGCCGCCGCTGATGTTGGCCACGTGGCTGAAGCCCTGGTGCTGCAGGAATTCGGCCACGCGCGCGCTGCGGCCGCCGTGGTGGCACAGGCAGGCGACGGGGCGGGCCGGGTCCAGTTCGTTGAGGCGGGGCGGGATGGCGGCCATGGGGATGTGCACCAGGTCGTAGTCGGCAGCGGGCCGGACGCTGGCCTGCTGCAGTTCCTGCGGCTCGCGCACATCAAGCACGAGCGGACGCCCGTGCACCTGGACCTTGCGGATCCAAGCTTCGAGGTCGCCGGGGTGGACATGGTCGATCATGATGCGCTCCTGTCGGGTGGCTCAGAAACTGAAGCGGGGGTGCTCCGGGAAGTTCAGCAGGCGCGGCGCCAGCGTGTCCCAGCCCTGGGTGCTCAGGTATTCGACGGCGCTGGTGCGTGTGATCAGCGTGGCGCGCATCACCGGGGCGTCACCGACGATGGCCATCAGGCGGCCACCGGTCTTGAGCTGCTCAAGCAGCTTGTGCGGCACCTCGGCCACCGAGCCGCTGAGCACGATGACGTCGAAGGGGCCGTCGGCCGGGATGCCCTTGGCGCCGTCGGCCTGGCGCACGTCCACATTGGTGATGCCGGCCTTGCCCAGGTTGCTGCGGGCCTGGTTCGCCAGTTCAGCGTCGATCTCCAGCGTGATCACACGTTGGGCGCGCTGCGCCAGCAGGGCCGCCATGTAGCCCGAGCCGGTGCCGATCTCCAGCACCTTCTCATGCTTCTGCACAGCCAGATCCTGCAGCATGCGGGCCTCGACCTTGGGCGCGAGCATGCACATCCCGTTCTCGCCGCTGCCGCGCAGGGGCAGCTCCAGGTCGGCGAAGGCCAGCGACTGGTGGGCGACGGGCACGAAGGCCTCGCGGCGCACCTGCGACAGCAGGTCGAGGATCTCGCCGTCGAGCACGTTCCAGGGGCGGATCTGCTGCTCGATCATGTTGAAGCGGGCTTGTTCATAGTTCATCTTGATACTCCACGGGGTATTGTAGGGGGTCCTGGAAAATTTTACCGGGCACTCATTTCTCACCGCGCCAGCGGCGGGCCATCCAGCGGCCCAGATCGTCCATGTAGCAGTAGACCACGGGCACGACCACCAGGGTCAGCAGCGAAGAGGTGATGACGCCGCCGATCACGGCCTGGCCCATGGGGGCGCGCTGCTCCGAACCCTCGGTCAGCGCGAAGGCCAGCGGCACCATGCCGAAGATCATGGCCAGCGTGGTCATGAGAATGGGGCGCAGCCGCACCTTGGCGGCCATCAGCAGCGCCTCCGCGCGCTCCATGCCGTCCTCGCGGGCGCGAATGGCGAAGTCCACCAGCAGGATGGCGTTCTTGGTCACCAGGCCCATGAGCATCACGACGCCGATGATGGAGAACATGGACAGGGTGGAGCGGAACAGCAGCAGCGCCAGCACCACGCCGATCAGCGTCATGGGCAGCGAGGTCATGAGCGCGATGGGCTGCAGGAAGCTCTTGAACTGGCTGGCCAGGATCATGTAGATGAAGATGATGGCCATGGCAAGCGCCGAGAGCGCGTAGCCGAAGGACTCCTGCATGTTCTTGGTCGAACCGCCGAACTGGTAGCGATAGCCCGGCGGGAAAGCCACGCTGTCCAGCGCCTGCCGGATGTCGGCCGAGATCTCGCCGGCCGAACGGTTGTAGACGTTGGCGTTGATGGCCACCTCGCGCATCAGGTCGCGCCGGTTGATCTGGTTGGAGCCCGTGTCGGGTGCCAGGCGCGCGACCTGGTTGAGGCGGATCACGCGCGAGCTGCCGTCGCTGTTGCTGCCCAGCGCGAAGGGCAGGCGCTCCAGGTCGGCCATGCTGTGGCGCGATTCGGGCGCGAGGCGCACGTTGACGTCGTAGGTCTGGTCGTCGCTGGCGCGCCAGTTGCCCACCGTCTGGCCGGCGATCAGGGTGCGCAGCGAGGTGGCGATCTGGTTCACGCTCAGACCCAGGTCGGAGGCCGCCTCCCGGTTGACCTGCACCGCGACTGTGGGCTTGCCCGGCTTGACGCTGGAGTCCAGGTCCACCAGGCCGGGGATGTCGCGGACCTTTTCCATCACGAGCTGGCTGAGCCGCTCCAGCTCCTGCAGATCGCTGCCCTGCAGCGAGAACTCGATCTGCTTCTGCCCGCCCACGGCGTCGAGCAGGCCGGCGTGCGTGACCGTCATCCCCGGCACGCGGGCCAGCCGTTCGCGCAGCTCGGCCGAGATCTGGTCCACGTTGCGTGTCCGTTCCTTGCGGTCGATCAGGCGCACGTAGACACTCGCGTAGTTCTTGCCCAAGGCGTTGCCGGTGTTGATGGTGGCCAGCGAATAACGCACTTCGGGGAATTCGCGCAGGATCTCCTGCACCTGCCGCGCCTTGGTCTCAGTGGCCTCGATCGACGAGCCCACGGGCGTGTAGAAGTTGATGCTGGTCTCGGAGAAGTCGGCCTTGGGCACGAACTCCGTGCCCAGCAGCGGCACCATGAAGAGGCTGAGCAAGAAGATGGCCAGGGCAATGCCCAGGGTCGCGAGCTTGTGGACCAGCGACCAGCGCAGGATGGCCTGGTAGAAGTCCGCCAGACGGTCGGTGGCCTGGTCGAACCAGGCCGTGACGCGACCGATGGTCTTGTCGTAGAAGGTCACGGGCGCGATCTTCTGGCCGTGGGCGTGGATGCTTGGGTCGTGCCAGACAGACGAGAGCATGGGGTCGAGCGTGAAGCTCACGAACATCGAGATCAGCACCGCGGCCACGATGGTGATGCCGAACTCGTGGAAGAACTTGCCGATGATGCCGCCCATGAATCCGATGGGCAGGAACACCGCCACGATGGAGAAGGTGGTGGCCAGCACAGCCAGGCCGATTTCCTGCGTGCCATCGAGCGAGGCCTGGTAAGGCTCCTTGCCCATCTGCACATGGCGCACGATGTTCTCGCGCACCACGATGGCATCGTCGATCAGCAGGCCGACGCAGAGCGACAGCGCCATCAACGTGATCATGTTGATCGTGAAGCCGAACCAGTGCATGAAGAGGAAGGTGCCGATCAGCGCGATCGGCAGCGTCAGCCCCGTGATGACGGTGGAGCGCCAGGAATTGAGGAACAGGAAGACGATGAGCACCGTGAGGATGGCGCCTTCGATCAGGGTGCGGCGCACGTTGTCCACCGCCACGCGGATCGGCCGCGAGCCGTCCTGGATGGCTTCGAGCCGCACGCCCGGCGGCAGCTGGCTACGCATCTCCGCCACGGTGCGCGTGAGGCCGTCGATCACGGCGATGGTGTTCTCATCCTGTGCCTTCTGCACCGACAGCAGCAGGGTGCGTGTGCCATCGTAGAGCGCCAGGGTCTCGATCTCCTGCGGGCCGTCCTGCACCGTGGCCACCTGGGCCAGGCGGATGGGTGTGTTGCCCTTGCGCGCCACGATGATGCGGTTGAAATCCTCGGGGCGCTGCATGCGTGCGTCGATCTGCACCGCGAGCTCCTGGCTGCTGGAGCGGATCGCCCCCAGCGGCAGGTCCTGGTTTTCCGTGCGTACGGCGTTGGCCACCTGCTCCGGCGTGACGCCATAGGCTTCCAGCGCCTCGGGCCGCAGGTAGATGTTGATCTCGCGCTTGGTCGCACCGACCAGGTTCACGGCACCGACGCCGCGAACGTTCTCCAGCCGCTTCTTGAGCACCTGGTCGGCCCAGCTGGTGAGCTCCACCGCCGAGGGGGGGGCGCCCAGCGAGGGGTCGGGCAGCACGGCCAGCGACCAGATCGCCCGGCTGGCGGGGTCGAAGCGCAGCACGCGCGGCTCCTCCACCTCGTCGCGCAGGTTGGGGCGGATCGAGGCCACCTTCTCGCGCACGTCCTCGGCGGCCTTGCGGCCGTCGATGTGCAGCTGGAACTCGATGATCACCAGCGACTGGTTCTCGTAGCTGCGCGAGGTCAGGGCGTTGATGCCGGCAATCGAGTTGACGCCTTCCTCGATCTTCTTGGTGACCTCGCTCTCGACGATCTCAGGCGAGGCGCCGGGGTAGGTGGTGCTGACCACCACCACCGGGAAGTCGACGTTGGGGAACTGGTCCACCTGCAGGCGCTGGTAGGAGAACAGGCCCAGCACCACAAAGGCCAGCATGACCATGGTGGCGAAGACCGGGTTCTGGAGGCTGACGCGGGTGAACCACATGGGAGCAGGGGCGTGTCGGGGGATGAGGTGCTGTCGGGCGCTCAGCGCGGGTTGGACAGTTTCACCTGCGTGCCTTCGCGCAGCGGGCCGACGCTGCCGGCCAGCACGCGGCTGCCCTCCGGCAGGCCGCTGATCGCCACCAGCTCCTGGTCGGCCACGCGACCGCGCAGACCCAGGGTCACGCTGACATGGCGAACCTTGTCACCTTCGATCAGCTGCAGATAGGGCTGGGGCTTGTCGGTCCGCACGGCTTCCAGTGGTATGGCCAGGGTCCTGAGCTTCTCCGTGCCCAGGGTGCCCTGCACGAACAGGCCCTGGCGCAGGCCCGGCAGGCTCTGCAATTGCAGATAGACCAGCACGCTGCGGCTACCGGCCTGGGTGCTGGGGTTGATGCGGGCCACGCGCGCGGGCACGGGCTGGGCCTGGCCTTCCACCATGAGCTCGGCACGCTGGCCCACGCGCACGCCGGCCGTGTCGGCAGCGCTGAGCGCGGCTTCCAGCTCCATGCGGCTCAGGTCCACGATCTCGACGATGCGCGTGTCCACCGCCACGCGCTCGCCGGGCTGGGCCAGGCGCTGCGAGACCAGTCCACCCATCGGCGCCTTGAGCGTCGTGTCGGCCATGCTCTTGCGGGCGACGTCGGCGGCGGCCAGTGCCGCGGCGTGGTTGGCCTGCGCCGCGTTGAGATTGGACAGCGAGGTGTCCAGCGCGGTGGTCGAGATGAAGCCACGGTCCACCAGGGCCTTGTTGTTGTCGTACTGGCGCTGGGCGATCTCCACCTGTGCGCGCGCAGAATCGGCCTGCAGCTGGGCCTGGCGCAGGCGTGCTTCGTACTCGGACGGGTCGATGCGCGCGATCACCTGGCCGGCCTGCACCGCATCGCCTTCGCGCACGGTCAGGCCCTGCAGTTCGCCCGGCACGCGGGCCTTGACGAAGGCCGAATTCGCGGCCTTGAGTGTGCCCGAGACGGGCAGGCCGCGCAGCAGCTCCTGCGGCTGCAGCACCAGGACGTCGGCCGCCGCGAGTTCGACCACCGTCTGCGCGCTGCGCGCGGTCTGTTCGGTCAAGGCGGTCTGTTGCGCCTTGCGCGCGCCCATGGCGCGCAGTACGCCTGCGGCCAGCAGCACAACGATCAGGGCGCCCAGGCCCCAGGTGATCCAGCGTTTCATGGGCTCAGGTCTTTCCTTGCGACATGGGCTTGCGTGTCGTGTCCGGGGCACACAGGCCGTACAGCAGGATCTGCAGCTGCTGTTCGAGATACTTTTCCGGCACCAGCAGGTGGGCGCTGCTCACGCAGGCACCAAAGGAATGCTTCCAGGACATCAGGAAGATCATGGGCGCGAGCACGCCATAGATGGCCTGTTCCATGTCCATGGGGCGGAATTCGCCACGGTCCACACCGCGCTGCAGGATGCGGCGGATCAGCTCGTGACCTGGCTCGATGACCTCCTGCTGATAGAAGGCCGCAAGCTCGGGGAAGTTCACCGCCTCGCTCATCATGAGCTTGGTGATGCCGGCGGCCGGCGTCTTGCCGATGCGTTCCCACCACATCATCAGGGCGTAGCGCAACATCTCGGGTGTGCTGCCCTCGAACGCTGCGAACTCGGTGTTCCACTCGGCGAAGCGGCCCGCGATGTTCTCGCGCACCACGGCCTTGAACAGCTCCTCCTTGGTGGCGAAATAGAGAAAGAGCGTGCCCTTGGAGACGCCAGCGCGGCGTGCAACTTCTTCCGAGCGCGTCGCGGCATAGCCTTTTTCGACGAACAGCTCCAGTGCCGCGGCCAGCAGCTCGCCTGGGCGGGCTTCCTTGCGCCGCTCGCGTTTGGGGCAGTTGTGGGAAAAGATCTTGCCGATCATGGCGATCGAAATTAATGACTGATTGGTTAGTAATGTAATTCAGCCCCCGACGGGGCGTCAAGCCGTTATCTTGAGGGGTGGCTGTAAAGCCGCAGTAAAGGCCGGGGCAGGGCGCACTGATTAAGATGCAGGCCCTACTTCACCGGGTGCGCTCATGTCCAACGATCATCCCATCCTGGTTCTCGGCGGCGGCTGCTTCTGGTGCACCGAAGCCGTCTTTGATCGCGTGCGCGGCGTGCTCGACGTCGAGAGCGGCTACAGCAACGGGCACGTGGATCGTCCCAGCTACGAGCAGGTCTGCAGCGGCACGACCGGCCACAACGAGGTGGTGCGCCTGGTCTATGACCCAGCCCAGGTGAGCGTGCGCCAGCTTCTGGGCATCTTCTTCGCCACCCACGACCCGACCACGCTCAACCGCCAGGGCAATGACGTGGGCACGCAGTACCGCAGCGCCGTGTACTTCACCACACCCGCGCAGGAGCAGGAAGCCCGCCTGTTGATCGCCGAGCTGGAGCAGGGCGCCATCTTCGATGCGCCCATCGTGACCGAGGTGCTGCCCCTGGCCAACTACTGGCCGGCCGAGGCCTACCATCAGGACTATTACGAACAGCACCCCAACCAGGGCTACTGCGCTTTCGTCGTCGGGCCCAAGGTGGCCAAGTTCCGCCAGCAGTTTGCGGAGCTGCTCAAACCCCAGGCCTGATCCGGGCTCAGCGTTGGGGGGTGGCCGCTGCCGGTGTGCCTTCGGCGGTTTCCGGTACGTACACCATGGTGCCGTTCTGCAGCTGGTAGGCTGTTCCGGCCTTGCGACCCTGGCCCTCGCCGATCTGGCCGGAGGATTGGTACTGTTTCAGTTCCTGCCCTTCCTTGATGACCATGCTCATATTGGGCTGGCCCGGGTTCCTGATCACAATGGTGTGATCGGTGGAAAAGGGGTTGAGCGGATTCTCAATCACCGCGATCAACAGCACGGCGATGATGACCAGGAAGACATCAACGATGTTGACCACGCTGAGGATGGGATCGTCCGCATCGTCGTCGTCCAGCACGTTGAGGCGCAGGCGGCGCCGGGCTGGGGACAGGGCTTGAGGCTCAGATCCGGGCGCTTGCATCGCGGTCCTCCAGGATCTGAGCCAGTTCTTCGAGCAGCCAACGACGGCGCACCGTCTGCACGCCGTAAGTGATGGATGCCGCCACCAGGGCCACGATGACCGCAGCGAAAGCCACGACCAGATGCCGTGCCATGCCCTCGGCGTTGCCGGCCGAAACGGCCAGCAGGGCCGGGCCCATGGGAATCATCGTGGCCACGAGGCCCAGCATGGGCGCAATACGGCTGACCAGGCGCTGCAGTTCGATCTTGCGCAGCACCAGCAGCTCCAGCTTGTCCTGGCTCAGGCCGGGTTGCTGCAGCAGATGCGCCTGCAGGGCCAGGCCCGCAGGCCGGCCGGTGGCGCGGCGCAGCAGGTCGTGCAGCAGCATGCCCAGCGTGAACAGGGCGTAGATGAACATCAGACAGAGCAGGATCAGCACCGGGGTGAGAAAGAGGCGTGTGACTTCGTAGAGCAGGGTTTCAATGGCGTTCATGGTGATGAGGTCGGGATGAGTGTGAACAGGCCCTAGAGGGAGGGACGTCGGGTGCGCCAGGCCTGGTAGCCGATGCCGCCAGCCACGATGAGGCCGATCAGCAGCGCATAAGTCCAGATCAGTTCCTCGAAGGCCTGGGCTGTGCGGGGCACCACGCGCAGCTCCTGCCCTCGGACGGTGGGATCGACCGGCGGGGCCACCGCTGCCTGGGGCGGGCTGGCAGCACGCTGGGGTGCTGCCGGTTTGCCCAGACCCAGGCCGTAGCCGGTTGCCAGTTCGGCCACGTAGGCGCGGAAGGTGGCGTTGGACGAGACGATGTCATGCCGGCGGCTCAGCTGCTGGTAGGCGCTCACGAGCTCGCGCACCGTGCGTTCGTCGGCCTGCCAGTAGTCCTTGCGCACGGCTTCGAGCATGCGCTCGACGACCTGGGCCATCGCATCGGGGTTGTGACGCTCGAACCACTGGCGCAGACCGAGACGATGGCGGTCCTGCACATAGATCTCGTGGAACGCCTGCCATTGATCGGCCCGCACGGTTTGGCGGTCCATGACCTGCCAGCCCCAGAAGTTGTTGACTGTGTTGAGCAGCTGCAGTGTGCCGGCGTAGCCCTCGCGCTGCATCTCGCCGATCCAGCGCGGGTGGTGGTAGATGCTGCGCAGCTCCTTGGCGATGAAGGTCTCCGCGCGTTCGAGCTTGGCGCGGCCAGGGTCGCGCAGATTGGCCACGTAGAGCGCGGGGCTGGCGCCATCGAGCTGGCGCACGGCCAGTGCCAGGCCGCCGAGGTATTCGAAGGGGTGGTCGGTGTCGAGCAGGCCGCGCAGGTTGGATGAACGCGACAGCACAGCTGCGTTCGTGCCGCGCAGCTGTTCAGCATAGACGTTGATCTCTTGTCCCTGCGGGTCGTTGAGCTTGCGGCTCCAGCGCGCGGGGTCGGGCCCGTAAGCCCAGGACATGCGCTTGAGGTAGAGGCCGGCCAGCTTGCCATCGTCCTCGTTCCAGTGCTCCGAAGCCAGGGTGGCCTCGGTCAGCCCGGTGCCGTAGTCACCGCTTTCGTTGCCGTAGATGCGGGTCAGCGCAAAGTCCCGGGCGTCCGTTGCGGCGACGCCGCGTGTCTGCAGCTGCTGGCGTACCCGTTCCGTGTGGGCGCGTACCGGGTTCTGCACCGCCGTTTCGTCCAGTGCCGCGATCAGGGCGACGGCCTCGTTGAGCCGCTCCATGAGGTTGGGGAACTGGTCGCGGTACAGGCCCGTGAGGGAGATCACGGTGTCGATGCGCGGTCGGCCTAGTTCCTTGGGGGGGATCACTTCGAGGCCGACCACCCGGCCACCCTCGTCCCAGCGGGGGCGCACGCCCAGGGCGTAGAGGATCTGAGATTCCAGCATGCCCAGATGGCGCAGGGTCTCCGTGCTCCACAGCGTGAAGGCCAGCTTCTGCGGCGCCTGGCCGTGGGTCTGTCGGTAGTCGGCCGCGAGTTGCCTGAGGGCCTGCTGGCCGGCCTCGTAGGCGGCGCGTGTGGGGATGCGCGAGGGGTCGAAGCCATAGAGATTGCGTCCGGTGGGCAGGGTGTCGGGGTTGCGGATCGGGTCGCCCCCGTAAGACGGGTCGATCCAGCGCGCCGACAAGCCGCGGCTCAGCGACTGCAGCTCGACACCGGCCTCCAGGTTCTGCAAGTACTCACGGCCGCGTTGTGCCAGTTCAAGCAGCCGCGGGTCCGCGGTGTCCAGCGACTTGCCGTCCAGCACATGGTCCTGGACGAAGCGGTAGGGCCGGCTTTGCTGCAACTGGCGGTAGTCGGTCTTGAAGTTGCCCGCTTTCAGCCCCAGGGCTTCGAGCAGTGGCGTGCCCAGCATCTGCATCACGTTGCTGACGCGGTGCGCGGCCTCGGCCGTCTGCCCCAGGCTGTGCAGGCCCAGCGGCTGCATGCTGGTGCCAAGGTCCTCGAGGTAGTCCTCGATCTCGCGCAGGAAACGCGGGAACTCGCGCTCCAGGTCCGCGACTTTCCACTTCATATCCCGGTGGATGTTCATCTTCACGGCCTGCTCGATGATGAGGCGGCGGTTGTTGTCCTTCACCAGGCCCTCGTCCAGCGCCTGGTATTCACGGATCAGGTCGTTGATGCGCACAAAGTCGCTGGCCAGACCGGCCGGCGCAAAGGGTGGGGTCTGGTGGCTCACGATGACACCGCGACCCCGACGCTTGACGTTCAGCGCCTCGCCGATGTTGTCGACGATGTAGGGGTAGACCACGGGCGTGTTGCCCACCAGCAGATTGGGTTCGTCGTAGGCCCAAAGCCCGCGCTCCTTGCCCGGCGTCCATTCCTGCGTGCCATGGGTGCCGAAGTGCACGATGGCGTCGGCGCGGAAATGCTCGCGTATCCAGAGGTAGGTGGCCAGATAGGCGTGGTGCACCGGCATCTTGGTGTCGTGGAACAGCTTGCCCTCGTCCCGGCCGCTGGCCGCGCTCTCGTTGCGCGCTGGCTGGGGCAGCACGACCAGCTGTCCGAGTTCGAGCCGCGGGATGACAAAGCCAGTCACCCCGCGTCGGCGAGCGATCCAGGCGCTTTTTTCCGGTGCGCCCCAGGCCGCATCGATGGGGCGGCGCACCGACTCGGGCAGTTGCCCATACCAGCGGCGGTAGTCGTCCAGGGGCAGGAAATCCCAGTGCACCGTCTTCATCAGCTCGGGCAGGGTGCCGGCCCGGTAGCTGGGACGCAGCATCTGCGCCACCGCGTCGATGAGGGTCTGCTCGCGCACCGCGTCGAAGGCATAACCCTCGGCGCGCAAGTGGGCGACGACCTGTTCGATCGAACGTGGCACGTTGAGGTTGGAGGCGCCCTGGTTGCGTTCGCCCGGCGGGTGATTCCAGATGAGCAGCGCGACGCGTTTGTCGGCGTTGGCCTTCATCTGCAACTGCGCCAGACGCAGCGCCTTGCCCACCAGCAACTGCATCTGCTCGGGCATGGGCACGAGCTCGCCGCCTTCGTTGGTGCTGAGCACCACCGGGTCCTGCAGGCCGATGTACTCGGCATTGGTCACGGTGAAGGGCAGGAAGAAGCTGCTCACGCCGGCCGGACTGCGCAGATAGGTGGAGCCACCGGTGGGTGTCTGCGTGGGGACGGCGCCGGTGACTGCGGTGCCGGCCGCGCCCGCCGAAGGTGCTGCGAGCACCGCGTCGTTGGCATAGTCCTGGCGACTGATCTGGCTGGCGCTGACCTGCACCCCCAGGCCGTTGCTCATCTTGTCGCGGAAAAAAATGCCCAGGTCGTCGCCAGCGGCATCGCCGTAGCCGCGCTTCCAGCGGACGATGAATTCCTGCCGGTCGGGTTGTTTGCTGATCATGTTGATCACGCCCCCGATGGCACCGCTGCCGTAAAGCGAAGAAAAGGGGCCGGGCACCACTTCGATGCGCTCCAGTTCGTCGACATTGATAGCGCGCCAGTTGATGGCGCCCGAGTTCGCTCCCAGCAGTGACTGACCATCAAGCAGCACCAGGGTCCGCGCGCCGGGGATACCTCGCAGCGAGACCGACCCGGTGCCACCGGCATTGCGGTTGATCTGTCCATCGGCTTGCGCGCCGGTGTACAGGCTGGGCACGGCCTTGAGCGCGTCGGCCGGGCGCGCCACGTTGCGTGCTTCGATCTCGTGGCGGTTAATGACGGTGACGGCGGCCGGGGCGTCGGCGACATCGATGGGCTGGGTGGTCGCGGTGATGACCACGTTGTCCAGGGTCTTGTCTTGCGCCCATGCAGACCAGGGCAGACAGGAGCAGAGGGTGAGTACGCTGAGCAGGCGTAGGCGGGACGGCGGGCGGGCGGAGCGGAGGCGGGGTTTCATGAGCAAAGGGATAGAGCGGAAGGTGAAAAGGCGGTCGGGATCAGTTGCGCACCCAGAGCGGAAAGGGGTCGGGCAGGCGGCGCCAGGCGGACGGGCCCAGGGCCAGTTCGGCGGCGTCGAGATGGCAGGCCTGCCAGGCGGCCGTGAGCGCTTCGCGGTCCAGGTCCTGGCCAATGAAGACGATCTCGTTGAGGCGGTCTCCATAGGGCTCTTGCCAGATGGCCTCGATGGCTCGGCGTTGCGCATCGCTGCGTGCAGGCCAACGCTCGCGGGGCATCGTGGCCCACCATTGCCCCACCGGCTCGTGGGTCGCGGTGCTGCCGGCGCGCGAGCAGGCGATCACCCACTCGGGGCGGCTCGCCAACCAGACATAGCCTTTGGCGCGCAGCAGCCCGGCCTGCGGGCTTTCCATGAACGCGTGAAACCGCGCCGGGTGCAGGGGCTCGCGGCTGCGCAGCACAAAGCTGGAGATGCCGTAGGCCTCGGTCTCGGGTGTGTGATCGCCTTCGAGCGCACGGGCCCAGCCGGCCATGCCACTGGCGCGCTCCAGATCGAAGCGGCCGGTGTTGAGGATCTGGTCCAGCGGCACGCGGCCGTGGTCGGCGTGCACGATCTGGGCCTGAGGGTTCAGGGCCCGGATGGCACAAGTCACTTCGTCGAGCTGCGCGGCGTCGACCAGGTCGGCCTTGTTTACCACCACCACATCGGCAAACTCGATCTGTTCGGCCAGCAGGGCCGCCAGGGTGCGTTCATCGCCCTCACCGGCTACCGCACCACGCTGGGCCAGCAGATCGCGGCTGCTGTAGTCACGCAAGAGGTTCTGCGCGTCGACCACGGTCACCATGGTGTCGACACGCGCCACATCGTTGAGGCTGAGCCCGGCCTCGTCGCGGAAGTCGAAGGTGGCGGCCACGGGCATGGGTTCGCCGATGCCTGTGGATTCGATCAGCAGGCAGTCGAAGCGTCCCTCGGCGGCGAGCCGGCGCACCTCGATCAGCAGGTCTTCGCGCAGCGTGCAACAGATGCAGCCGTTGCTCATCTCGACCAGCTTCTCATCGGTGCGCGAAAGGGTTGCGCCGGCGTTGGCAGCCGTCCTCTCGACCAGCGAGGCGTCGATGTTGACTTCGCTCATGTCGTTGACGATCACGGCCACGCGCAGGCCCCGGCGGTTGGACAGCACGTGGTTGAGCAGCGTGGTCTTGCCGGCACCGAGAAAGCCGGAGAGCACTGTGACGGGCAGTCGCCGCTGGGTCTCCGGCGGGCGTGAGGAGGGAAGACGGGTCATGGGCTGAGTCCTCAGATGGCGATGGAAACGGGGTCGCCATGGCGCCATGTCCACACCTTCCGCTCGGGTGTCAGCCCGCGGGGTGGCCGCGCAAAGCCGGATCGCCGACAATCGAGGCTGTGCCCGCCTGGGCGGGACAAGGTGCAAGACGCCATGTAATACTGCAACTGTGTTGCGGTATATATTAACGCAATTCAGTTGCAATAAGCGACTGGGGTAGCCACATGCCTGAAACTGACGCATCGATCGACCGACTGCTGTCCGAGCACGGTCTGCGGCGCACGCACGCGGCCCGCGCCGTTCTGAAGTGGTTGCACGCCCATCCCAACCGCAGCTGGACCCATGCCGAACTGCTGGAGGCCCTGCATGCCCAGCAGGGTGCCAATCTGGACCGTGTCACGCTGTACCGCCTGCTGGACCGGCTGGCCCAGGCCGGTCTGCTGCTGTGTCAGGTGGATGCGGACCGCGTGCGCCATTACCGTGTGGTCTCGGAGTCGCCGGAGGCGGCCCCTCGCTTTGAATGCCAGGCCTGTCACCGCAATTTCGAGCTGCATGACAGCGCGGCCCAGCTGGAGCGGGCCGCCCGCTCGGCCCTGCGTGCGCTGGAATCGGTCGGGCATCACGGCCTCAGCGTGGATCTGTCCGTGCGCGGGGTGTGCGCTGATTGCACGCCGGCAGGCACGGCTGGCCGCAGGCCGGCATGATCCACAGCAAAGGCCTGACCTGCAGCTATGCAGGTAGCGCGCACATCCACTTTCCCGATCTGACGCTGGCGCAAGGCGAGACCCTGCTGCTGCGCGGTCGTTCGGGCAGTGGCAAGTCCAGCTGGCTGGCCCTGGCCGCCGCGCTGATGGCGCCGGCTGCGGGCGAGATCATCGTGGCCGGCCAGTGCCTGGGTGCGCTCGGCCCCGCGCAGGGTGATGCCTGGCGCGCGCGCCATGTCGGTTTCCTGCCCCAGAAGCTGCACCTGAGCACGGCCCTGACCGTGGCCGACAACCTGGCGCTGGTCTATTACGCCGCCGGCCTGCCCGTGGACCGTGCGGCCATCCGTGCGGCCCTGCAGGCCCTGGGCGTGGCCGAGCTGGCAGCGCGCCGGCCCGCGCAGCTCTCGGGTGGGCAGGCGCAGCGCGTGGCGCTGGCGCGTGCCGTGCTGCTGCAGCCGAAAGTGATCCTGGCCGACGAACCCACGGCCAGCCTCGACGACGAAGCCGCGCGCGATGCCCTGGCCCTGCTGCAGGGCAGTGCGCAGCGCTGCGGCGCCACGCTGGTCATCGCCACCCATGACGCGCGGGTCCACGCCGCGCTGCCGCAGGCTCAGGTGCTCGACCTGGATCTGGCGCGGGAGGCCGTGGCGTGAGCACCCTCTCCCTGGCCTGGCGCTACCTCTGGGCGCGGCCCCTGGCCACCGTGCTCAACCTGCTGCTGCTCAGCCTGGGCCTGGCCGCCATCACCCTGCTGCTGCTCGTGCGTACCCAGATCGACCGTGCCTTCGAGCGCGACCTCGCTGGCATCGACGCCGTGGTCGGCGCCAAGGGCAGCCCGCTGCAGCTCATCCTCTCCGGCGTGTTCCATCTGGACGTGCCCACCGGCAACATCCCCCTGGCCGAGGCGCAGGCCCTGGCGCAGGACGCGCGCGTGGCCCAACTGATCCCGCTGAGCCTGGGCGACAGCTATCGGGGGTTTCGCATCGTCGGCACCACGCGCGACTACCCGGCGCACTACGGCGCTGAACTGGCGCAAGGCGCCTGGTGGCAGGCACCCATGGAGGCCGTGCTCGGCGCCCAGGTGGCGCGCAACACCGGACTGGTGGTGGGCGGCCAGTTTGCCGGTGCCCATGGCCTGGGCGCGGGCGGCGAGGAGCATGGCGACGAGCCCTACCGCGTGAGCGGCGTGCTCGCGCCATGCGGCTGCGTGCTCGACCGCCTGGTGCTGACCTCCAGCGAGTCGGTCTGGCGCGTGCACGAAGGCGAACCCGAGGACGAGGCCGAGCGCCAGGCGCTGGAGGCCGAGCGCGAAATCACCCTGGCCCTGGTGCGCTACCGCAGCCCGCTGGCGGCCGTGACCTTTCCGCGCTATGTGAACAGCGCCACCTCCATGCAGGCCGCCGCACCCGCGCTGGAGATCACGCGCCTGCTGCGCATGGTGGGCGTGGGCACCGATGTGCTGCGCGGCTTTGCCGCCGTGCTGCTGCTGACCGCGGGCCTGAGCGTGTTCATCGCGCTCTGGAGCGCGGTGCGCGAGCGCCGTGCCGACCTGGCCCTGCTGCGCATGCTCGGCGCGCCGCCGCGCCGCGTGGCCGGCCTGCTGCTGGCCGAGGCCCTGTGGCTGGCCGCGCTGGCCACCGTGCTGGGCCTGGCGGCCGGCCATGGCTTGACAGCCCTGCTAGGCTGGATGCTGGACAACGATCAGTCCGTGCCGCTGCGCGGGGCGATCTGGCTGGCCGAGGAACTCTGGGTGCCCGCCCTGGCTCTGACCGTGGCTGCGCTCGCGTCGGCTCTGCCGGTGCTGGCGGCCTATCGCAGCAGCGCGGTGGCGCTGCTCAATGAACGATGAAAGGACCGATGATGAAAAAGCTGTTGAGCCTCGTGCTGCTGGCCCTGCCGCTGCTGGCCGTGCAAGCCCACGAGAACGACGCCAAGGCCGTGGCCGAGGACATCCAGCGCCATCGCGCGATGGCCGCGGCGCACGAGGCCGCCGCGCGCTGCCTCGAATCGGGCAAGAAGCACGACGTCTGTCAAAAGGAGCTGCAGGCTGCCTGCAAGGGACTGGCCCTGGGCAAGTACTGCGGGATGCGTCATGTCCACTAAGGCCGCCCTGTCCTCCCTGCTGCTGGCGCTGTGCGTCACGGCCCAGGCCCAGCTGAGCCCGCCGATTGAAGGTGGCGTCCCCAGCGGCCCGCCGGGCAGCGGCGCGGGCGTGCATGGCGCCGGCAGCCCTTTCCCGCAGCTCAAGGAGCGTGGCGACGTGCTGCCCTGGTCCTTCCTGACCAACGTGAAGACGCGCATCGAGAAGAACCGCGTGCTGCCGGTCTTCCCGCCCGAGATCCAGGCGCTGGACGGCAAGCCGCAGCGCGTGCAAGGCTTCATGATGCCGCTGGAGCCGGGCGAGAAGCAGACGCACTTCCTGCTGAGTTCGGTGCCGTTGACCTGCTCCTTCTGCCTGCCCGGCGGGCCCGAGAGCATGGTCGAGGTGCGCACCAAGACGCCGATCCGCTACGGCATGGAGCCCGTCGTGGTGCAGGGCCGCCTGTCCGTCCTGCGCGACGACCCCTACGGCCTGTACTACCGGATCACCGACGCCGTGCCCGTGAAATAATCCAGCCCTTGTCCGCATTGTCCATGTCCCGTTTCCAGCCCACGACCCGCCTCCCGCTCCGGCGTCTGCCGGGCACGGTGCTGCTCGTGCTGGCCCTGCTCTGGGCCCAGCTGCTGGGGCTGGCGCACGGCGTGCTGCATCTCCATGGCGTGCAGGGTCCCGCCGCGGCTGCCGTGCAGGACCACGACCATGCCCATGCCGGGCATGGCTCGCTGGCCCAGCTGCTGGCGCACGCGTCTGGCGACAGCGAGTGCCGTTTGTATGACCAGCTGGGCCAGGGCGGCCCGGTGGCCGCGTCCCCTATTGTCATCCCCTCGGCCCTGCCGCTGCTGCCGGCCTGGGTCGTGCTGCAGACCCTGCAGCCGCGTCCCTGCGCGGCTTTTGCCGCTCGCGCACCGCCCCTCTCTCGCTGAACCCCTGTCGGTGATGCTACGCCGCTGCGCTCCTGCGCTGCGGTGTTGTGCCTGTTCGATTCAACGAGATAACCATGCGCAAATCTTCCATCCGTTCCCATTCTTTCCGCCTCAGCGCCATCGCCAGCCTCAGCCTGCTGGCCTGCAGCAGCTGGGCCCACGACAGCGCCACGCTCGATACCGTGGTCGTGACCGGCAACCCGCTGGGCGCCACCGAGCTGATCGCCCCGGTGGACCAGCTCAACAGTTACGAGCTGCTGCAGCGTGGCCAGACCACCCTGGGTGAGACGCTCAACGGCATGCCCGGCGTGAGCAGCACCTATTTCGGCCCCAACGCCAGCCGTCCCGTGATCCGCGGTCTCGACAGCGACCGCATCTCCATCCTCAACAACGGCAGCGCCAGCCTGGACCTCTCGGCGCTGAGCTATGACCACGCGGTGGCGCTCGACCCGCTGCTGATCGAACGCGTTGAGGTGTTGCGCGGTCCGGGCGTGCTGCAGTACGGCGGCAGCGCGGTGGGCGGCGTGGTCAATGTGATCGACGGCCGCATCCACCGTGAGCCCCTGTTCGGCGAAAAGGGCGGCGTGGCCGGTCGTCTCGACGCCGGCTTTGCCACCGGCAACAAGGAGCAGGGCGGCGCCGTGGTGCTCGACGCCGGCACCAACCGCTACACCCTGCACGTGGACGCCATGTCGCGCAAGACCGAAGACGTCTCGGTACCGGTCAGCCTGGATTGCACCAAGAACGGCGTCACCACGACGGACCGCCGTATCTGCAACTCCGCCAGCGAAACCTATGGGGGTGCCGTCGGCGGCACGATGTTCTTCGACCGCGGCTACCTCGGGGCCTCGCTTTCCACCTATGACAAGAACTACGGCGCCGTGGCCGAGGACGAGGTCACGATCCGCATGCGCTCCAACCGTTACGCGCTCGAAGGCGAGCTGCGCGAGCTGGGGTCTTTCCTCCAGAGCGTGAAGGCCCAGTACAGTCTGACGGACTACGCCCACACCGAGTTCGAGGGCAGTGAAGTCGGCACGCGCTTCAAGACCCGGGGCCAGGACCTGCGCCTGGAAGCCCGGCACGCGCGCATCGGAAAACTCGACGGCGTGATCGGCCTGCAGTTCGACAGCAGCGACTTCTCGGCCAACGGGGACGAAGCCTATGCCCCCAACAGCCGCACGCGCAGCAGCGCGGCCTTTGTGCACGAGGAACTGGGCACGTCCTGGGGCAAGCTCAGCGCCGGTGCACGCGTGGAGTCGGTGCGCGTGGAGTCTCTAGGCATCGATGGCAACGCCGCCTTCACGCCGGGCTCGCGCAGCTTCAACCCGGCCGGCTACGCGCTGGGCGCCTTGTGGAACGTGGCGCCCGAGTGGCAGCTGACGTCCAACGTCTCGCTCAACGAGCGGGCTCCACGGCATTACGAGCTCTACGCCAATGGCGAGCACGTGGCGACCAATTCGGAAGAGATCGGCAACCCCAATCTGGCCAAGGAACGCTCGGCCAATGTGGACATCGGCGCGGCCTGGAAACGTGGCGCGCACAAGGCCAGGGTGCAGCTCTTCCAGCACCGCTTTAGCAACTACATCTCGCTCGAGGGCACGGACCTGGCCGCCTCGCCGCCGCAGTACACCTACACCCAGGTGCAGGCGCGCTTCACGGGCCTGGAGACCAGCGGCAGCGTGCGGCTGGTCGACACGCTGCACAAGCTGGACCTGGGCCTGCGTGCCGACACCGTGCGCGCCGAGAACACCAGCACCGGCCAACCCCTGCCGCGCATCGCCCCGCACCGCGTGGGCGCCTCGCTGCAGTGGAGCCGCGCGGCCTGGAACGCCCGTCTGGGCGTGGACCGTTATGCAGGCCAAGACCGGGTGCCGGAGGGGCAGCGTACGACCGAGGGCTACACGCTGTGGAATGCGGCTTTGAGTCTGCGGGACAAGGTGGGGGGCTTGCCGGCGCTCTGGTATGCGCGGGTGGACAACCTGACCAACGCCCTGGCTTATTCGTCGTCTTCGATCCTGACGCAGACGCGGCCTGGGGGCGTTCCGCTGCCGGGGCGGAGCCTCAAGGTGGGGTTGCAGTTGAGCTTCTGAGTTTCTTTGCCTAGATGCCCGGCAGGCGTGGCTTGCCGGGTCTCGCCCCGGCGGGCGACTCACTTTCTTTGTCTCGCCAAAGAAAGTAAGCAAAGAAAGGCGACCCTGGTGTCTGTGACCCCGGCTGCGCCGGGGCAACCTGCGATGTTCGCGCCAGGCGGGAGCCGCGCAAACTCGCTGCGCTCAGACATGCGCGTCTCTTGATCCGCCCGCCGCTGCGCTTCTCGGCACAGACACAAGGGTGGTGATACCAAAAACCGAAGACACAAGCTACAAGGGCACGCTATCGCGTGCCCTTGTCGTATGAGATGAGAAAAAGCGATTGCTATAGGAGTTAACGTAAAGTTAGGTCTGCAGTTGCAGGGGTCTAACCGTCCTGCTATGCCGCATGCTTCTCCCTCTCCTCTGCCTTCTCAACCGGTTCGGTGGGTTCGCGATAGTGATACCAAGCCTCGTGAGGAGAATACTGTGCGCATGACAAGCATTCGGTGATGGGCCACTGAACCGAGCATCCCGGACAAACCCCACGCGTCCAAAAAGTGTTCCACTCCGTTCCGCAAGAAGGCACGCAACACCAGCGATCCTGCGGCCCCGGACACCATTTGCACTTCGGACAGTAGATTTCCGCCTTCTCGCTCATTCGATGCTCGCTGTTCCTGCGTTCTAACGTCTGAATTCAGCGGCCGCTGGAGGCGGTCCGCTGGAATGATGGGTTAGCCGCTACCGAGACGGCGATGTGGGGCCTGTCGACAGAAGCGACGTTCACTGTGTGATTCAAACAGTACAAGGCCCAATGTTTGAATGGCCCTGGGTAGTCTTCCGATGCGAACGTGGCCTCCGACAAGTAGTTAAGGTAAACGGATTTCGTGTACTCAACCATCAGCCGCCCTTCACCAACCGACTCCGCTGGCTCCGATGACCCGTAGCTCTCGTTCTCGACGGAATACCCAACGTAGCTGGGCCAAGTGAGTTCAAAAACTTGGCACCCAGGACCGTGCGAGATTGAATTCGACTTTTCAAGCAGCGCACGCACCTCGGGAAGCGCTTCGGCCGCAAGTAGCTCGTCGTCAGGCGGACTGAATCGCCCCGGGAATCGAGGAGGCTGGTTGGTTTAAGTTGAGACGGTGGTCTCAGCCTTCTGGGCGAGTTGCCGGAAGTAGTTTGCCTCAGCTTCGGCCGGTGGAATATATCCAATCG
>JBKBHP010000022.1:0-42349 GCA_046299695.1 Hylemonella sp. | reverse complement strand
TTGACCAGCTTTACCGCTTCACGCTTGAACTCGTCCGTGAAGCTCCTTCTTGTCCTCGTCATTGATTTCTCCTGAACACATCATGTTATTGAATGTGTCCGGGAAACCGGGGGAAGCCCAAGCTGTGGTCGTACCCCGCATGGCGGCGCAGCGTCAGCGGGTGGCCCGCCGCCTGGCAGGCGGCTTCCAGCAGCTCGGGCCGCAGCTGCTTGCGCAAAAACTCATCGGTCTCGCCCTGATCCACCAGGATGGGCAGCCGCTCCGTGGCGGTGGCCACCAGCTCCACCGCATCCCATTCCTTCCACGCTGAAACGTCCGCACCCAGATAGGCCGTAAAGGCCTTCTGGCCCCAGGGCACCTGGGTGGGCGCGACCACGGGGGCGAAGGCCGAGACGCTGCGGTAACGGCCGGGGTTGCGCAGGGCGGTGACGAGGGCACCGTGGCCGCCCATGCTGTGGCCGAAGATGCCGCGCGCGTCCGTGGCGGGGAAGTTCTGTTCAATCAGCGCGGGCAGTTCCTGGGCCACATAGTCGGCCATGCGGTAGTGCTGCGACCAGGGGGCTTGCGTGGCGTTGAGGTAGAAGCCCGCGCCTTCGCCCAGGTCATACGTGTCTTCATTGGGCACGCCGGGGCCGCGCGGGCTGGTGTCCGGGGCGACGAGGATGAAGCCGTGGCGAGCGGCGTGCTCCTGCGCACCGGCCTTGGTGATGAAGGTCTGCTCGTTGCAGGTCAGGCCGGCCAGGTAACAGAGCACGGGACATTTCTGCCCGTCCACCGCGGCCGGCGGCAGGTAGACGCCGAATTTCATCTCACAGCCCAAGACCTGGGACTGATGCTTCCAGACTTCCTGGCGGCCGCCAAAGCTGGCGTGACGCTCGACGCGGTTCATTCTTCTCTTCTCCTCGTGCTTCAGTAATGGATAACGGTACGGATGGATTGGCCTGAGTGCATCAGGTCGAAGGCTTCGTTGATGTCTTTCAGCTCGCGCGTGTGCGTGACAAAGGGCGCGAGCTGGATGTCGCCCTTCATGGCCTCTTCCACCATGCCCGGCAATTGGCTGCGACCCTTGACGCCGCCGAAGGCCGTGCCCAGCCAGCGCCGGCCGGTGACGAGCTGGAAGGGGCGCGTGCTGATCTCCTGCCCCGCGCCGGCCACGCCGATGATGACGCTCTGGCCCCAGCCGCGGTGCGCGCATTCCAGCGCGGCGCGCATGACGTTGACGTTGCCGATGCATTCAAAGGAATGGTCCACGCCCCAGGTGGTCATCTCCACGATGACCTGCTGGATGGGTTTGTCGTAGTCCTTGGGGTTGATGCAGTCGGTGGCGCCGAAAGTGCGGGCCAGGTCGAACTTGCTGGGGTTGGTGTCGATGGCGATGATGCGGCCCGCCTGGGCCTGCTTGGCGCCCTGGATCACGGCCAGGCCGATGCCGCCCAGGCCGAACACGGCCACGGTGTCACCGGGCTGCACCTTGGCGGTGTTCTTCACCGCGCCCAGGCCGGTGGTGACACCGCAGCCCAGCAGGCAGACCTGTTCGTGGTTCGCCTCAGGGTTGATCTTGGCCAGCGAGACCTCGGCCACCACCGTGTATTCGCTGAAGGTGGAGCAGCCCATGTAGTGGTAGACGGGCTGGCCGTTGTAGCTGAAACGCGTGGTGCCATCGGGCATCACGCCCTTGCCCTGGGTGGCGCGCACGGCCACGCAGAGGTTGGTCTTGCCGCTCTTGCAGAACAGGCACTCGCCGCATTCGGCGGTGTAGAGCGGAATCACGTGGTCGCCCGGCTTCACGCTCGTCACGCCTTCGCCCACTTCCACCACCACGCCCGCGCCCTCGTGGCCCAGCACGGCAGGGAACAGGCCTTCGGGGTCGTCACCGCTGAGCGTGAAGGCGTCGGTGTGGCAGACGCCGGTGTGCGTGATCTTCACCAGCACCTCGCCCTTTTTCGGCGGCGCCACGTCGATCTCGACGATCTGCAGGGCTTGACCGGCAGTAAAGGCGACGGCGGCACGTGATTTCATGGGGAGCTTTCTTCGGTTGCGGATCAGGCGGCGATTGTCGTCCAGATGGCGCGTGCACTGCCATGCCGCAACCGATGCCCTTGCGCCGTGCTGGCGGCGCTTGACAAACAAAAAGACCCGGCATGCCGGGTCCAGGTGACAAGGCGCGGCGGTTCAGGCCGCCTTGGCCGCGCGGCGATTGGGGCTGTTGCCGGGCACCATGCGCGGGCGCACGGTGAAGACCTGGGGCTGGGCCGGGTCCACCTCGATGCTGACCCAGTGCGTGTCGGGCCAGCCAAAGGTCTCCACGCGCGTGAAGTGTTCGAAGGGCCGCTGCGTGCGCGCGCTGAACAGGGGCTTGTCGATGCGGAAGAGATGGGTGTCACCGTGCAGCAGCAGGGTGGGCGTGTCGAAGCCTTCCATCTCGGCGCCCAGGGCGCGGATGTAGTCGTCGTAGACCGTGGGCTCGGGCTTGGGTGCCTTGACGCCGCTGAGCGGGCGGTAGTAGCGCCCGTGGTAGCTGGCGGGCCAGAGGTTTTCAAAGCCGATGTTGGCGTGGACGATGATCACAAAGCCCAGGCTCTTGCGTTCGCGGGCCTGGGCGAAGGCGCGCTTGAGCCAGCTCAGGTTGGCGGCCTTGCGCTGCTGCTGCTCGGCCTCCAGCGCCGGGCCACGGCCCATGTTGTCGTTGCTGCCGATGATGTGCAGGGTGACGAAGTCCACGCCGCCGATGCTCCAGCTCAGGTTTTCACGAAAGGCGGCATGGGCCGGGTCCACGTCGGCCTGGCTGGTCACGGGCATCCTGCGCTGGCCCAGGCTGCTGCCCTGGGGATAGAACAGGGAACGCACCTTGGCCAGACGATCCAGCGGGTCGATCTTGCGGGACTGCATCTCCGCGAGGTCGGCCCAGTCGTTGTCGCCCGGGGTCATGACCAGCGGGTGCTTCGAGGCGTTGAAGGTGCCCAGCACGTAATCGTAGGTGGCGTCGTCACCCGGCGGACGGGACGAGGCGGGGTTGCGCTCGTAGGGTCGCGGGTCGAACTGGAAGTCACCCACATGGGTGACGAAGGCGAGATCGCGCGCGTTGAGCTCCTGCATCACGCGGTCGTACTCGGCCTCCTGGGCTCGGTTGTAGGGCATGTCGCCGATCAGGGCGAACTCGAAACGGCGGCGTGTGTCCGCAGCCGGTGCGGTGGCGCAGGCAGTCAGCGAGCCGGCCGACAGCAGGGTGGCGGCGCCGGCCACAAAACGGCGGCGGTCGTTCTGGGGCTCGGCAGGGGTGGGGGCGGGGGGCTTGGTCATGCTTGTCTCCTGTTCAGTGGCGGGGCTGATCTCGCGTGACTCGGCGGATTATTGAGCCGTACGTACCCTGCGTGATGCTGCGGAAAACCCGCGGGTACTCGCTGCGGCGCATCGGCTCGCAACGGGCCCCGGTCGGTCCGGCCACCTACAATCGGGCCCCTCACCATGCTCAAATTCGACCTGCTCAAGACCGAAGGCCAGGCGCGCCGCGGCCGCCTCACGCTCAACCACGGCGTGGTGGAAACGCCCATCTTCATGCCCGTGGGCACCTACGGCACGGTCAAGGGCGTGATGCCGCGCAGCCTGGAGGAGATGGGTGCGCAGATCATCCTGGGCAACACCTTCCACCTCTGGATGCGCCCGGGCCTGGACATCATGCAGGGCTTCGGCGGCCTGCACGGCTTCGAGCAGTGGCACAAGCCCATCCTCACCGATTCCGGCGGCTTCCAGGTCTGGAGCCTGGGCGCCATGCGCAAGATCAGCGAGGAAGGCGTGCACTTCGCCTCGCCGGTCAACGGCGACAAGCTCTTCATGTCGCCCGAGGTCTCGATGCAGATCCAGACCATCCTCAACAGCGACATCGTGATGCAGCTCGACGAGTGCACGCCCTACTGGCAGGGCGAGAAGGGCAGCGGCCACATCACCACCGAGGCCGAGGCACGCAAGAGCATGGAGATGAGCCGGCGCTGGGCGCTGCGCTCCAAGACCGAGTTCGAGCGGCTGGAGAACCCCAACGCGCTGTTCGGCATCGTGCAGGGCGGCATGTTCGAGCACCTACGCCAGGAATCGCTGGAGGCGCTGGTCGAGATGGATTTCCCGGGCTATGCCGTGGGCGGCGTGAGCGTGGGCGAGCCCAAGGAGCTCATGAACCAGATCATGGCCCACACGCCGCACCGCCTGCCGGCGCACAAGCCGCGCTACCTCATGGGCGTGGGCACGCCGGAAGACCTGGTGCTGGGCGTGCAGTGCGGCGTGGACATGTTCGACTGCGTGATGCCCACGCGCAATGCGCGCAACGGCACGATCTTCACAAGGTATGGCGACCTCAAGCTGCGCAACGCGCGCCACAAGGCCGACCCGCAGCCCATCGACCCCACCTGCACCTGCTACGCCTGTGCGGGCACGCCCGGCGTGAGCTGGAACGACGGTAGCCGCGCCGGTTTCAGCCGCGCCTATCTGCACCACCTGGACCGCTGCGGTGAAATGCTGGGCCCCATGCTGAGCACGGTGCACAACCTGCACTATTACCTGAACCTCATGAAGGAAGTGCGCGCCGCGCTGGATGCGGGCACCTTCGGCGCCTTCGTGCAGCAGTTCCACGCCGACCGCGCACGCGGCGTGTAATACAGACGTCCCCCTGAGGCGCTACGCGCCTTCCCCCAAAGGGGGACAACGCCAGTGGCCCGGCAAAGCCGGCCCCACGGCGTTCCGCGCATGAAACCCCGCCCTACGGCTGTAAGAATTTCGCCCCCCGCACCGACAGAAGTTGCAGACGAGGCCGATGGTCGGCCCCGCATGTCAACGGAGACCTGTCCATGAAATCCCTGCGCCATGTTCTGGCCGCGCTGGCCCTGCTGCTGAGTTTCGGCAGCGCACAGGCCCTCAACATCCAGCCCTACAGCCCCGCCGCCCTGCAGGCCGCGCAGCAGGCCGGCCAGCCCGTGGCCCTGCATTTCCATGCCGACTGGTGCCCCACCTGCCGCGCGCAGGAGAAAGTTTTCCAGTCCCTCAGGAACGATGCGAGCCTGCCGCTGACGCTGCTGGTGGTGGACTACGACAAGGAGCGCGAACTCAAGCGCGCGCTCAAGGTGCGCGCGCAGTCCACGCTCATCGTCTACCGCGGCAGCAAGGAAACGCGCCGCTCGGGCGGCGAGACCGAAGCCGCCGCGCTGCGTGATGCACTGAAGTCCGCCCTCTGAAGCGGAGCCTGCGATGACCGACATCACCCTCTCCCATCTCGGCCTCAGCATGGTGGCCGGCAGCCTGACCACGCTGTCACCCTGCGTGTTTCCGCTGCTGCCCCTGGTGCTGGGCGGCGCCGTGCAGTCCAACCCGCTGGCGCCGCTGGCCATGGGCGCGGGCATGACGGCCTCGTTCGCAGGCATCGGCCTGCTGCTGGGCGCGCTCGGCCCCGCCCTGGGGGTGGACGCCGACAGCGTGCGCACGCTGGGCGCGGCCATGCTGATCGCCTTTGGCCTGGTGATGCTGGTGCCCGTGCTCAACGAGCGCTTCACGCAGGCCGTGATGCCGATCGCCAGCAGCGCGCAAGCCGCGAGCAGCCGGCTCAATGCCGGCTCGCTGCTCGGAGCGCTGGCGCTCGGGGGTCTGCTGGGCCTGGTGTGGAGCCCCTGCTCGGGCCCGCTGCTGGCCTCGGCCATGACACTGGTGGCCAGCGAGGGCGGCGCCGGACGCGGCGCCTTCATTCTGGGCCTGTTCGGCCTGGGCGCGGCGGTGCCGCTGATGGTGGCGGCGTATGCCTCGCGCAGCGGCTTCGTGCGCGCGCGCGGCTGGGTGCTCACGCATGCGGAGACGCTGAAGAAGGTCTTCGGCCTGCTCATCGTGAGCGCCGGCATGGCCATCCTCACGGGCGCCGACAAGTGGCTCGAGGCACGGGTGCTGGACGTGCTGCCCGAGTCCTGGGTACGGCTGACCACTCTGTTCTAATGACCCGATGCCCGACAGCGACGCCCTGGCCGCCCTGCGCCCCGACCTGCTGCGCTTTGCGCGCCTGCAGCTGCGCGATGCCGCCGCGGCCGAGGACGTGGTGCAGGAAGCGCTGCTGGCCGCGCTGCACAACGCGCAGCAGTTCGCCGGGCGCGCGGCCATGAAGACCTGGGTCTTCGGCATCCTCAAGCACAAGATCGTGGACTTGATCCGCCAGCAGAGCCGCAGCACCAATGTCTCGGCTTTCTCAGCCGAGGAGGAAAGCATGGACCAGACCTTCGAGACCCTGTTCCGCGAGAGCGGGCACTGGACCCCGACGGCACGCCCGCAGAGCTGGGGCGACCCCGAGGCCTGCCTGCGCCAGCAGCATTTCTGGGACGTGTTCGAGGCCTGCCTCAACCACCTGCCCGAGAACACGGCGCGCGTCTTCATGATGCGCGAGTTCCTGGATTTCGAAACGCCCGAGGTCTGCCGGGAACTGGGCATCACGGTGAGCAACTGCAATGTCATCCTGCACCGCGCGCGCAATGCGCTGCGACTGTGCCTGCAGCGCGGCTGGTTCGCGCCAGGAGAAGCGCCATGCTGAGCTGCAAGGAAGTCAACCGCCTGCTCTCCGAAGCGCAGGACCGCCCGCTGGCGCTGCGCGAGCGCCTGCCGCTGCGCCTGCACCTGGCCATGTGCCAGGGCTGCCGCAACTTCGAGAAGCAGCTCGATTTTCTGCGCCAGGCCAGCCGCGGCTATTTCCGCCGCGACGACGACACCCCGACTTGAGGGAGCGCGCGCGGCTCAGGGCCGGGTGCCGAGCACCACGCCCTGCTGCCGAAGATCGTCCAGCAACGCCGCGGCATGACGGTGCAGGCTGCGCGCATCGGCCAGGCCGAGTTGCGCGGCCAGCTGCGTGCAGGCCGCCTCACCGCTTTGCGGTAGCGTGGCCAGCAGCGCCAGCAGGCGCGAGGACACCGCGTTGAGCTGCATGAACTGCACGCCGTCCTGCGCATTGCGCCAGACCAGCAGCCAGGTGGGCGCCGGGCGGCGCGGGCGGTACGCAGGACCGATGCGCTGCACGGGCCAGTCGTACGCCAGGTTCAGGTGCGCGGGGTTGAGCACCACGCTCGCACGCATGAGATCACCGCCGGCATCATGCGCGGGCAGCGGCGGATCCATCAGGTCCACGGCCAGCTCGGCCCATTCGTAGTGCGCGAGCGCGGGCAGCCAGCGCGGCAGGTCCGCGGCACCACCGTTGTCCAGCCAGCGCGCGAAGTCACGCGGGATGTCGCGGTGCAGCGGGCTGTCGGGCCGGGCCTCGCGCCAGTAGCGGCGCTGCAGGCGGCGCCAGCGCGCCTCGCCCAGCACGCTGCGGCACACGGGCAGGCAGCGGTCCAGAAAGCTGCTGAGGTTGTTGAACAGCAGGCCGGCATAGACGACCGCGGGCCGCGCGGACACGCCGGCCGGGCGCGGCACGCCACGCGGGTCGCGCAGATGCTGTGCAAAGCTGCGCTGGAAATCCTGCAGGCCAGGCGCCGCGCTCATGCGACCGCCTCGTGAGCCGGCTGCGCGTCTGCCTGCAGGCGCGCGATCTGCGCCACCTCGGCCGCGAGCACGGGCAGGCCCGGGAAGTTGAAGTCGCGCTCCAGGCAGGTGGGCACGCTGCCACCGGTGCGCGCATAGACCGCGGCCAGCAGCTCCCACACGGGGTCGACCACGGGCGCACCGTGGGTGTCGATCAGCAGGCCGTCGGGCTCGGCCTCATGGCCGGCGACGTGGATGTAGCAGACGCGCTCCAGCGGCAGGGCCTGCAGCGCGGCCTGCGCGTCGTAGCCGTGGTTGCGGCTGTTGACGTAAAGATTGTTCACGTCCAAGTGCAGCAGGCAATCGGCCTCCTGCACCACGGCGCGCACGAACTCGGCTTCGCTGAGTTCGGTGCCCGGCGGCAGCAGGTAGGTGGAGGTGTTCTCCACGCCGATGCGCATCTCCAGGATGTCCTGCACGCGGCGGATGCGTGCGGCCGTCCAGCGCACGGCCTCCTCGCTCAGCGGCAGGGGCAGCAGGTCGTAGAGCGGGTGCTCGTCGGCGCACCAGGCCAGGTGTTCGGTGTAGAGCGTCATGCCGTGCTGGCGCATGAAGCCCTTGATGCGGCGCAGCCAGTCCTCGTCCAGCGGGCCCGGGCCGCCCAGCGAGAGCGAGAGGCCGTGGCAGACGAAGGGGTAGCGCTCGGTCCAGGCGCGCAGCTCGCGCGCCGAACGCCCCCCCGCACCGGCCCAGTTCTCGGGCGCGAGCTCGAAGAACTGCAGCGCGGGCGGCACGCCGGCGTCCAGCGCGGCGATGAGCTCGCGGCGCCAGCCCAGGCCGGCGCCCATGGGGGGACGCGCGGGGGCCATTACTTCTTGGCGCCGCAGGAGGCTTCGCCCTTCTTGCCGCCACAGCTGGCGTCCATCTTCTTGTCCTTCATGCCATCTTTCATGCCGCTGCCCTTCATGTCCGCGGCTTTCTTGTCGGCGCCGCACTTGGCGTCGGCCTTCTTGCCGCCGCAGCTCGCGTCGCTCTTCTTGTCGGCCTGGGCCAGCTGGTAGCCGGCAGCCAGACGGGTGGCCTCGAAGGGGTTGCCGGTGGCAGCGTGGGCGCTGCCCAGCGCCAGGGTCGCGCCAGCGGCCAGGGTGGCCAGGGTGGATGTCTTCATGCTCATCTCCAGTCGTTCGGTGGGGCATCGCCGGACAGCGGCGCCCGGGTCGGCGAAAGCCGGCCTGGGCATGAGTCGGCGCAGGACCGAAAAACTTACAGCACGCCCATGATTTGACGGGGGCCTGGACCAGGGCACAGGAGGGTGCCGATCAGCGCTGCACCAGCCCCATGGCAATCCAGGGTTGCCAGATCACCAGCGCGAGGCAGCCCATCATCAGCAGGATGAAGGGGATGGCGGCACGGCACAGCTCGCCGAAGGGCTGCTTGAAGGCGCTCATCGCCACGATGAGGTTCAGGCCGACCGGCGGGGTCAGATAGCCGATCTCAAGGTTGAGGATCATGATGAGTCCGAACAGGACCGGGTCCACACCGTAAGCCTGCGCCATCGGCGCCAGCAGCGGTGCGAAGATGAAGATGGCCTCGATCGTTCCCATCACACAGCCCACCGCCAGCAACAGCAGGTTGACCAGCAACAGGAAACTCCAGGGGCTGACGATCCAGCCCTGCAACCATCCGACCAGTACGCTGGCCAGCTGGTACTCCGCCAGGAAGATGCCGATACCCAGCGCCACCGCGACCAGCGGCAGCAGCACACCGCAGAGACGGGCCGTGTCCAGCAGGAGCGCGTGCAACGCCGGCCAGCGCAGTTCGCGATGGATCAGCGTCTCCACCAGCAGGGCGTAGGCCAGGGCCACCGTTGCCGCTTCGGTGGCGGAAAACCAGCCGGTGTAGATGCCGCCGAGCAGGATCACCGGCATCAGGGCGGCCCAGAGACCCGAGCGCAGGCTAGCGAGGATCTCCGTCGCGTCCCAGGGCTCGGCAGCCATGTGCCGGTTCGCCCAGACCGCATAGGCCGCCAGCACCAGGGCCAGCAGCAGGCCCGGGCCGACGCCGGCCAGGAACAGATCCGTCACCGAGGTCTGGGTGATGAAGCCGTAGATCAAGAGCGGGATCGTGGGCGGGATGATGATCCCCAGCGTGCCCCCGGCCATCACCGCGCCCAGCGTGAAGCGCCGGTCATAACCCGCGGCCAGCATGGACGGGACCATGACCGTGCCCACAGCCAGCATGGTCACCACCGAGGAGCCTGAGATCGAGGCGAACACCGCGCAGCTCAGCACGCAGGCCACGGCCAGCCCGCCGGGCAGTGGCCGGGTGAGCGCGGCCATGATGCGCATCAGCCGTTTGACCGAAGACCCGCGCGTCATGACTTCGCCGCAGAGCAGGAACATGGGGATGGCAAGGATGATTTCCTTGTCGATACCGATCCACATGTCTTCCAGGATGTCTTCCAGGTGGCCGCGGCCCCAGGCCAGATGGATGAAGGCCGAGACCAGCAACAGGATCACCAGCAGCGACTGGCGCAGCGCCAGCAGGCCCAGGATGAGTCCCCCCAGCAAGACGGCGAGCAGCAGGGTCATGCGGCGGCCTGCGGCGTGGACGGGCGCAGGCCGGGCCAGACGGCATAGCCCAGATAACGCAACGCGGCAGACCACAGGCCCAGGGGCACCATCAGCTGCACCGGCCACAGCGGCCCGCCCAGGATGGGCATGCGCACGCCGGTGCGCAGGGTGGCATCGACCAGCACCAGTGCATACCCGCCCGCCACCAGCAGGACCACACCACCCAGGGCATCGCTGATGCGCGCCACCCAGGGAGACCAGCGCGCTGGCAGCCAGGCAAAGCCCACACGTGGCACCAGCTGCGTGCCGGTCACCACCGCGATGCCGATGCCGCAATAGACCGCCAGCACCATGAGGTAGACCGCCATCTTCTGCGCACCGAAGATCCCACCGGCGCCGATCTCCACCCCGAAACGACGCAGCAACGGCGCCAGCAGCTCACGCCCCGCCACATCACCGATCAGCAGCAGGGCGATGGCGGCCAGGGCCGCCACCGCAATACCGCACTCCAGCCGGTGCCAGGCCGCGAACAGCGCGCGCACGGCAGGCGGGACCGGAGGGCTGGCGTGGGCGTCGTTCAAGCGGGCTTCTGGCAGGCCGCGCGGCCCGCTTCCATCTGGTTGAAAAAGCGCTCGCCCTCAGGGCCGAGCTCCTTGACCATGTCGGGCCACAGCGGCGCCGTTGCCGTGCGCCAGGCGGCGCGCTGCGCGGGCGTGACGTCCACCACCTGGCCGCCACCCTGCCTGTGGCGCTCCAGCAGCCCGGCCTCGAAGCCGCTGACCACATCACGCGCCATGGCGGGGCGCGCCTGGTCCAGCGCCTCGCGCTGTGACGGCGTCAGCCGCTCCCAGCTCTCCTGGCTCATGAGCGACAGCAGGGGCGCCGGCGTGATGTAGACACGTGTCATGACCGGCGCCACCTTGCCGATGCCTGCGGCCACATAGACCATGGGCACGTTGGCCGCCACGTCGATCAGGCCGGTCTGGAACGCTGCACCGACTTCGGTGGTGGGCACGGGCTTGGGGCTGGTGCCCATGGCCGCCCAGAAGGTCGCATAGGCGCGGGTGCCGAAGGTGCCCGACTTCAGACCGGCCAGATCGGACGGTTGCACGTAGGCTTTCTTGCCGATGATGTGCACCACGCCGGCCGCGTTCCAGCCGGTCAGGCGCACACCTTTCTTCGCCAGCAGTTCGGTCACCGTCTGGTTGAGGTTCTTGTCGAGCACGCAGTTGAGCTCCTCCAGGCCGCTGAAATAGAAAGGCAGCTGCAGCAGGGACAGCTCGGGCACCAGCAGGGCCGCGCCGTTGAGGGACCAGGTGCCCATGTCCAGGCGCCCACGCGCCAGTTGCTGGATGGTGTCCTGTTCACTGCCGTAGGGGCCGGCCTTGAGCACCACCGATCCCTGCGTCAGCGTGTCAAGGTTCTTCGCCATCTCCGTCACGTAGCGCGCCCAGGGGGTCCCGGGCGGTGCCGTGGCCTGCATGCGCAACTCCACAGGCGGGTTCTGCTGGGCTGCCGTCGCCCCCAGCCATCCGGCCAGCAGCGCAGCCAGGGCCAAGCGGCAGCATTGCATCGTCTTCATGTCTTGGTCTCCTCTTGGGTGGATCGGCCCACGCAGTGTGCGAGCCTGTACCCGACCTGTCCTGAAGACGGTCTAAAGAGTTCTAAAACCGCAGCGCTCACGCCGCGGCCGCGAGATCGGGAATCGCACCCGCCTTGAGCAGACCGGCCAGGTAATGCTCGCGGCGCTGCTGGCAGTAGGCCGGCTCGTTGCTCAGCCGCGCGCCGTGACCGCGCTGTTGCTGCAGCGTGGCCAGCGCCGCCTGCATCTCGGCCGGGCGCTCCAGGTGCGCATAGGCAGCGACCAGAAAAGCCTGGGTGGCCCAGAAGGGCGCAAGGGCGGCCGAGCGCTCCAGCCACGGCACAGCCTCTTCGTAACGCCCCTGCATCAGATGGGCCTTGCCGAGCCAGAACAGCACACCCCAGCGATGCGGATCCTGCGGCGCCAGCGTCAGCGCCTGCTGCAGCACGGCCAGGGCCTGCTGCGGCCGGCCGGTGAACACCAGCAGCGCCCCGCGCCAGGCCACGGCCTCGGCAAAGTCCGGCTCCAGCTCCAGCGCCTGGTCCACCGCTGCCAGCGCCGCGCCCATGCGCAGCTGCAGCTGGCGCACCCGTGACAGGGTGCAATAGACGTGCGCGTTCGTGCTGCCCTGCGCCAGGGCCGCACAGATGTCGTGTTCGGCGCGCGCGATCTGGGCATCGATATCGGCGGGCGGCCACATGGCGATCAGGGTGGCCAGCACCCGGGTACGGTAGGCCAGCAGGCTGTGGTCCTGCGGCTGACGGGCGCTGGCCTGATCGATCAGATCCAGGGCGGCCCGCAGGTCCTCCGCGTTGCGTGCGGTACGGGCCCGCACTCCCGCCTGCAACAGCAGGCCTTCGGTATCCCGGCTGGCCGGTCCGGCCTCCAATGCGGCCTGACCGCGCCGGCCTTCGGCCTTGAGGAGCTCCAGCGTCAAGGCATTGAGCACACGCGCGGTCATGACACGGCGCAGCGCTCCGGGCTCACCCGACTCCATGCGCAGGGTGTCGGCCCAGAGCACGCCGCCAGTGGTGGCGTCGGTCAGCCGCACCCCCACCTCGACATGGGTGGCCGCATGCGCGATACGCCCCTGCACCGCGTAGCGCAGACCCAGACCCAGGGCCAGCACACGCAGATCCACGGCATCGTTCCAGTTGGCGCGCACCGCCTTGCTGTCCACCACATGGGTGGTCTGCATGCGCGACAGTCCGGCGGTGATCTGATCGGCCAGGGCCTCGGCCAGCCGGCCGGCGTCGGACGCGCCGGTCTCGACAAAAGGCAGCACCATGACAGAGAGCCGGTGCGGCGCACCGGCATGGGCCTGCACAGGCCGGGTGAACTTGTAGCCACGCCCCGGCAGCGTGGCGATCGCCTGGGCACCGATCACACGGCGCAGCTGCGAAACCTGCACATGCAGATTGGCTTCTTCCACCACCAGCCCGCGCCAGACGCGTTCGAGCAGGTCGTCTTTGCTGAGCAGTTGGCCCGCGTGCTCCAGCAACACCAGCAACAGCTCGAAGGCGCGGCCCCCGAGCCCGACGTCCTGCCCATCGCACAGCAGGCGTCGCTCGCCCACCCGCAACTCGAAGCGGTCGAAGCAGTAATGCCGATCGGGGCCGGTGATGTGCATGCCTTGTCTCCTTGTACTGGACGCACGCTTTAGGACATTTTAGGTTTGCTTCAGGACAAGACGCCACCGCGTCCCCACACTGCCTTCCATGGCTTCGAGCCATTGCAACACAGATGCAAAGAAGGTCCATGGCATATGTCGGCAAACAGGCTGTGGTGATCGGCGGCAGCATCGCCGGCCTGATGGCCGCACGGGTCGCCACCGACCACTTCGAGGCGGTGACGGTCATCGAGCGCGATGCACTGCCGGCGGCCCCGGCCCCCCGCCGCGCCGTGCCCCAGGGAGCCCACGCCCACAGCCTGCTGCTCGCCGGCGAACAGGTCATGTCCCGCCTTTACCCCGGCTTCACCGCGAGCCTGCGGGCCGCAGGGGCCGTGCCGGTGCGCGCCGGACGCGATGTGCTGTATCACCTGCCGCAGGGCCTGGCCTACTCACCTGGCGGCTCGATGCTGCAGCCTCGCGATCTGGGGTTCGATGTCTACAGTGCCAGCCGCGAGCTGATCGAGCACTGCGTGCGCGAACACACACAACAGATCCCCCACGTGCGCTTCGAGACGGCCACCGTGACCGGGCTGTCGCGCCAGCGCCATGACAGGATCGAGCTGCGCTGCGAGAACGGCGCCGGCCTGTTCACCCGCGCAGCGGATCTGGTGGTGGACGCCAGCGGGCGTGGCAGCCTGTCCGCGCAGTGGCTGCAGGCGGCCGGCTGGCCCGCGGTCGAGCAGACACAGCTGGGCATCGACATCGCCTATGCCAGCGCGCGCTACCGGCTCCCGACCGACCGGGCACCGGCCGTGCCGCAGGTCCTCTACCGCGGCCCGGTGCCGCAGACCCGGCGCACCGGTCTGTTGACCCGCATCGAGCACGACCAATGGCTGGTCACGCTGGTGGGGCGCCTGGGTGAGGTGCCGCCTGCCGACGAGACGGGCCTCCTGGCTTTTGCCAGCGGGCTGCCCACTCCGGCGCTGCACGAACTGCTGTCCGCAGGCGAGCGCCTCAGCCCGATCAGCACCTACCGCGTCCCGCTGAGCCTGCGCCGACATTACGAGCGTCTGCCCGCGTTGCCGCTCAACTGGCTGGCCGTGGGGGATGCCATTTGCAGCTTCAACCCCCTGTATGGCCAGGGCATGAGCGTGGCCGCCCTGCAGGTGCTGGCCCTGCAAGAGCTGCTGCGGGTACGCACCGCCAGTGACCCGCCCGCCGCGCTCCAGGGCCTGGTGCGCGACTACTTCCAGCGCGCAAGCGGAGCCATCGACGGGGCCTGGGCCCTGGCCGCGCGGCAGGATCTGGCTTTTCCCGAGACCCGCGGCGTGCGCCCGCCCGACCTCGCCGAACGGGCCCGTTATGGCGCTGCGCTGGAGGCCATGATTCCCGAAGACCCGCAACTGCACCGGCTGCTCGCCGAGGTGTTCAACCTCACCCGTCCGGTGTCGGCGCTGGATGCGCCCGCCCTGCGCGAGCGGGTCCGCCAACGCCTGGCCGGGACACCGCGCTGAGCGCGGCCGCGCCCTTCACTTACTTGAAGTGATCGCGCAGCACCCACGCAAAGACCGCGAACAGGGCCACGGCCAGGAGCGCAAGGTACACAGCCCAGGGGTTCTTCTTCTCGGCATAGGGGTCGCTCAGCGCGCGCTCGGCGTTGGGCGGCAGCTGCGCCATCTGGGTCAGCGAGGTGCCAAAGGGGATGTTGATGCGTGCGCGCGCGTTGATGGCCCAGCCGTTGGCGTCGAGGATGGGCCCCAGGTTGCGGCTGCGCAGCTTGAACCAGGCCAGGATGACGGCCGGACCCGAGATCACGAGCACCAGGCCGGCCATGGCAAGCGGCCACTGCCACCAGGTCAGGGAGAAGAAGCCGGAGAGGACCGCGGCCAGCGCCGAGCCGATCGCCCCCAGGGCCAGGCCGATGGCGGCAAAGATACCGGCGAACTTGGCGACATCGAAAGGCGCGGGCGGCGCCGGGGGCGTGACCGGCGCCGTGGCGACGGTGCCCACCTTCTTGCCGCTGTCGACGGCGGCCGTGGCCAGCTTGTCGTCCGAGGCCTTGGCCTTGCTCGCGGCGACCTTCTGCAGCTGCTCGCCGACGAAGCGCGCCAGGCGCTTGTAGGGCGACCAGAAGGCCTGGCGCAGGCTGATGGGGTGGTCGACGATCTTGGCGATGGTGGCGTCCCAGTCGCGGCCGAGTCGGTCGTAGAACACGCCGTTGCGGCCCACCATTAGCTGGTCCGAATCACCGGCGGTGAAGGCCGCGGCAATGCTGAGCTTCTCGCCACCGCGCACGCAGTCGCAGTAGACCAGGCACATGCGCGAGAGCGTGGCCAGCGAGGCGTGGCGGGCGGGGTCGTTGACCGCCACGCAGAGTTCGGCGGAACGGCCGTCCAGATAGAGCGTGCCGATCTGGAAGGTGGCCTTGCCCTGGCGGGTGTAGAAATCGCGGAAGGCGACGAAGTTGTTGGCCAGGGCCAGCAGGTCGCGCACGTAGTGGGCCAGACGCTCGAGCTGACGCACGGCATCGGCCTCGACGGCCGCATCCGGCTTGGCGGCCAGCCAGGCGGCGTAGGGCGCCAGCCTTTCCTTGAGCGCGGCCCAGTCGGCCTCGGTCAGCAGGGCGCGCTCGCCCAGCAGCGGCTGCACGGCTGCGCTGCGCAGCGCGGCCATGCGCGCGGCCCAGGCCGGGTTCAGGCCGGAGCCCAGGGGCAAAGCGGCACCGGGGTGCACCCGTGCCAGCGGCAGCGCGGCCACGTTGTCGGCGTCGACCTTGAGCGTGGTGGCACCCAGTGCGGCCAGGGTGTCGTCGGCCGCGTTGAGCGCACTGCCCGCGCGTTCGTCGTAGGCCGCCAGGCGGCAGCGCACGAACCAGTCCTCCACCTTCTCGGTCACGGCGACCAGCGCCTCATAGGCGGCGGCGGTCGCGTCGCCCAGCGGACGCGCGGCGGCACCGGCCGCCTCCCAGGCAGCCAGCGCACGCTGCGCGTGGCGGGCCTGCGCGGCATTGGCCGCCGCCACCGTGACCAGGCCATCGTCGCTGCCGATGTCGGCCAGCAGCTCGCGCGCCGCGGTGGCGATGGCCGCCCCCTCCTCGTCGTCGTCCCGGATGGCGGCCAGCGGCACGCCGGGCAGTTTCTGCGCCAGCACCGCGGGGTCCTTGAGCCGCGCGGCCGCCCACTGCACCGCCGAGATCAGCTCAGGGGCACGGACCTGGCCGTCGCCATCCTGGTCCACGAAGGCGAGCGTGCGGGCGTCGAACTCGATGCCCTTGACCGGACAGGACAGGGCGATCCAGAGCTTCTGGTCGAGCTCCCCGATGTGCAGCAGCTCGGCCGCGGTGTCCAGGCGCACCTGGTCAAATCCGCCGGCACGGAAGAAACGCCAGTGGGTCAGGGCTGGGGTCATGGAAGCGCTCCGGGTGTTGTTGTGCGGGGCATCTTACCCAGAGCCAGGGCCTGCGTCCTCAGGCCAGGGTGGGCACAGGCGCAGCCTGTGGATCGACGACCACGAGCACGTCGCTCTGCGACTCGGCCAGCACGCGCTGCGTGACGCTGCCCAGCAGCAGCTCCTCGGTCACATGGGTGCCGTGCTTGCCCATGACGATCAGGTCGCAGTGGTCGCGCTCCTCGTGCACGATGACCTCGCGCACGGCGTCGCCGTGCAGCACCACGCCGGTGTAGTCCTCGGGCTGCAGGCCCGCAGCCGCGGCCAGCTCGTGCAGCTGGCGCACGCAGCGCTCGCGCATCTCGCTGCGGTATTGCAGCAGCACGTCGGCACCGACGCCGGCGAACTGCATCTTGCCCTCGAAGGGCACCTCGAAGACGTGCAGCAGCAGCAGATCGGCCCCAGGTGCCAGCTCGCGCGCCAGCTCGACGCAGCGGCGCGAGGCGGCGGAGAAATCGATGGGCACCAGCACGCGCCGGTAGGCATGGCGCGGCTCCTGCTTGACCACCAGCACAGGCTGGCGGCTCTTGCGCAGCAGCTGCGAGGTGGTGGAACCCAGCAGCATGCGCTGCAGAAAGCCACTGCCGTGCGCGCCCACGAGCAACAGATCGGCGCCCAGGGCTATCGCGCTGAGCGGCAACACATCGCTGACCAGCCCCTCCTCGACCCGCAGCTGTGGCTGCAGGCCATGGGCCTGGGTCGATTCGGCCACGGCCTGTGTGAGCTCGGCCTGCGCCTGCTCGATGAGCCGTGCCGAGACGCCGGCCGCCTTGCTGCCCAGCAGGGCGCGCAGCGGCGCCAGCGCGTCCAGGCCCAGGGCATGCAGCACGGTGTAGCGCGCGCCGTGCTCGGCCGCCAGCAGGAAGCCGCGGTCCACGGCCTGCAGCGAACTGGCCGAGAGGTCGGTGGCGGACAGGATGTGTTGGAGCTTGCTCATCTGCTTCCTTTCAGGGCTTGCCGCCCAGCTGCTGCACGATGTGCGCGGACATGCCGCGCGCGAGCTCGTGCTCGCCGATGAAGACCTCGCCCAGGCTTTCCTTGCGCAGGAGCTCGGCCTCTTCCTCATTGTGGGTGCGCAGCACCACCTGGATCTCGGGGTTGAGCGTGCGCGCGATCTCCACCATATTGCGCACGTCCACGACATCGGGGATGGCGATGACCAGCATGGCCGCACGTGTAACGTGCGCCTGGATCAGGACCTCGGGCGTCTGCGCATCACCGCTGACGGCGGGCACACCCTTCTTGCGCAGCGCGTCGACGATCTCGCGGTTCTGCTCGGCCACCACATAGGGGATGTGTTGCTCGCGCAGCACCTGCGCGATGCGCCGGCCCACGCGACCGTAACCCACCAGCACCACCTGGCGGCTCAGCAGCTTGGGGTCGGTGCTCATGGGCAGCTCGGCCAGCGGATCGTCGCGCTGCTCGAGCTTGCGCGCCAGCGCGGAGCGTGCCAGGATCCAGCGCCGCGCGGGCTCGATGGCGGCAAACAGCGAGGCGTTGAGCGCGATCGAGATCAGCGCGCCGGCCAGCACCAGGCTCTGGCCTTCGACCGGCATGAGGTTGAGCGCCACGCCCATGCCAGCCAGGATGAAGGAGAACTCACCGATCTGCGCCAGGCTCACGCCGACCGTGAGCGCGGTGTTGAGCGGGTAGCGGAACAGCAGCACCAGGGCCACGGCGGCCGCGGTTTTGCCGATCAGGATGATCGCCACCACGGCCAGCAGCTTGACGGGCTGCTGCACGATGACCAGGGGGTCGAAGAGCATGCCGACCGAGACGAAGAAGAGCACGGCGAAGGCATCGCGCAGCGGCAGCGACTCGTCGGCCGCGCGGTGGCTGAACTCGGACTCGCGCATCATCATGCCGGCGAAGAAGGCACCCAGCGCAAAGGACACATCGAAGAGCTTGGCTGCGCCGAAGGCCACGCCCAGGGCCACGGCCACGATGCTCAGCGTGAACAGTTCCTGCGAGCCCGTGCGCGCCACCCACCACAGGGCCTTGGGCAAGAGCCGGCGCCCCACCACCAGCATGAGCACGATGAAGGCGGTGACCTTGGCCAGCGTGAGGCCCACGGTCTCCCAGATGTCGCTGGCGGTGGCGACCTCGGTCGGCGGCTGGGCGGCCGAACCGAGCAGGCCCGCCAGCGCCGGCAGCAGCACCAGCACCATGACCATGACCAGGTCCTCCACCACCAGCCAGCCCACGGCGATCTGGCCGTTGATGGACTTGAGCAGGCCCTTGGCTTCCAGGGCGCGCAGCAGCACCACGGTGCTGGCCACCGAGAGGCACAGGCCGAAGACCAGCGCACCGCCCAGGCTCCAGCCCCAGAGCCTGGCCACGCCCAGGCCCATGAGCGTGGCCACGGCGATCTGCACGATGGCGCCGGGCACGGCGATGCGGCGCACGGCCAGCAGGTCCTTGAGCGAGAAGTGCAGGCCCACGCCGAACATCAGCAGCATGACGCCGATCTCGGCCAGCTGGCTGGCCAGGCCGACATCGGCCACGAAACCCGGCGTGTGGGGGCCGACCATGATGCCGGCCAGCAGATAGCCCACCAGGGGCGGCATGCGCAGCTGGACCGCGATCAGGCCCAGCACCATGGCCAGGCCGAAACCGATGGCGATCGTGGCAATCAGGCTGACGTCATGCGGCATGGGGCAGGTAAGGTAGTGGGTGGCAGGAGGGAGGGAGCTTTGAAGATAACCCAATTTCCCGCGCCCGCCCGCAGTGCGGGCCATTTCCGGGCACCATGGTCCCGCCGCGCTCAGGCCCGCAGCCAAAGCAGCAAGGCCAGGTAGATCAGATAGGCTGAGACGAAGAGCCCGCCTTCGAGACGCGAGATCTGCTGCCCGCTGCGAAACACCGGGTAGCAGACGAGGGCCACCAGGGCGGCCAGCGGCAGGTCGATCCAGAGCAGGCCGCGGTCCACGCTGATGGGGCCGGGCGAGGCCACCAGGGTCAGGCCGAGGATGACGAGGATGTTGGTGATGCTGCTGCCGATGAGGTTGCCGATGGCCACGTCGCGGTCGTTCTTCCAGGTGGCCACCAGGGTGGTGGCGGCCTCGGGTGCATTGGTGCCGAACGCCACGATGGTCAGGCCGATCACGGCCTCGGGCACGCCGAAGAGCCGCGCGATGCTGACCGCGCCGGCCACCAGCAGGTTGGCGCCCAGCACGCACAGCGCCATGCCCACGGCCAGCAGCAGCAGGTTCCACAGCCAGGGCTTGAGGCCGGTTTCGGTCTTCAGGGCATCGCGGCTGTATTCCTGCGCAAACTCGTGCTTCATGGCCACACTCTCGCGCCGGCTCTGGCGCACCAGCAGCACGAGGTAGACCACGGCGCCGCACAGCAGCAGCAGGCCCTCGTTGCGGCTGAGCTGGCCGTCCAGGGTCATGAGCAGCAGGGCCAGGGCGGTGGCGATCATCACCGGCACGTCGAGACGCACGCTCTGCAGGTGCAGGGGCAGCGGTCGCCACAGGGCACTCAAGCCCAGCAGGAACAGGATGATGTAGAGATTGGCACCCGCGATATTGCCCACCGAGAGCGAGCCCATGCCCTCGCGCACCGAGGTCAGACCCACGGCCAGCTCGGGCGTGCTGGTGCCGATGGCGACGACAGTCAGCCCGATCAGGATGGGGCGCACGCCCAGCATCGCCGCGATGCGCGTGGCCCCGCGCAGCAGCAGCTCCGCGCCGAGCACGAGGACCACGAGGCCGCCGAGGAAGATGAGGGCCGGATGCAGGGACATGCGGGGCATTGTGGCGGCGCCGGTGCGGCCCATTGCTTGACATGTGTCAAACATGGGGCGATTCGCAAATCCCCACACCGCAGGCCGTTTTCATAATGGGCGAACCACTCACAGGAGCGTCCGGCGTGTCCACCCATCCCCACGAGCACCCCACCCCGCACTGGCACGCGCTTGAAGCCTCCCAAGCCCTGGCCCGGCTGGGGGTGGACCCGGCCCAGGGGCTGGACGAGGCCACGGTGCAGCAGCGCCTGGCGACGCACGGCAGCAACGCCCTGCCCGAGCCGCCGCCCAAGCCGCTGTGGCGCACCTTTGCACGCCAGTTCAAGAGTCCGCTGATCTACATCCTCTTCGTCGCAGCCGTGCTGGCCGTGGCGCTGGGGCACCTCGGCGACGCGTCGGTCATCCTGGCCGTGGTGCTCGTGAACGCGCTGATCGGCAGCTTCCAGGAGGGCCGTGCCGAGCGCTCCATGGCCGCGCTGCGCCGCCTGGCCGCGCTGCACGTGCGCGTGCTGCGCGCGGGCGAGGAGCAGGTCGTCGAGGCGCGCGAGCTGGTGCCGGGCGATGTGCTGCTGCTGGCCGCGGGCGACGCCGTGGCCGCCGATGCGCGCCTGATCGAAGAGGCCCAACTGCAGCTGGCCGAAGCCGCACTCACGGGTGAATCGGTACCCGTGAGCAAGTCGCTGGCGCCCGTGTCCGAGGCCACGGGCCTGGCCGACCGGCACAACATGGTCTATTCAGGCACCTACGCCACCGCCGGCCGCGCGCGCGCCGTGGTGGTGGCCACGGGCGTGCACACCGAGGTCGGCCGCATCGCCGGCCTGACCGAGGGCGCCGAGGAACCGCAGACCCCGCTGGAACAACGCCTGGCGCAGTTCGGCCGCGCACTGGTGGGCGCGGCACTCGGCCTCTTCGTGCTGGTGGTGCTGCTGGGCCTGTGGCGGGCGCTGCCGCTGGACCAGGTGCTCATGGTGGCCATCAGCCAGATGGTCTCCATGGTGCCCGAGGGTCTGCCGGTGGCCATGACCATCGCGCTGGCTGTGGGCATGCAGCGCATGGCCGAGCGTGGCGCCATCATCCGCCGCCTCTCGGCGGTGGAGACCCTGGGTTCGACCACAGTGATCTGCAGCGACAAGACGGGCACGCTGACGCGCAACGAGATGACGGCCGTGGTCCTGTGGCTGCCCGGCGGACGTCGCATCGCGGTGGACGGCATCGGCTACGCACCGACCGGCCGCCTGCAGGAAGGCGACCGCGCCATCGAGGCCAGCGACCCGGCCGTGCAATCCCTGCTGCATGCCGCCGCGCTGTGCAATGACGCCGGCCTGGCCGCGCCCGACGACGAGCGCGGCGGCTGGAGCGTGCTGGGCGACCCGACCGAGGGCGCGCTGCTGGTGCTGGCCGCCAAAGCCGGGCTGGACCTGGAGGCGCTGCGCGCGCAGGCCCCGCGCGAGGCCGAGATCCCCTTCGATTCCGACACCAAGCTCATGGCCACGCGCCACCGCTATGCGCACGCGCCGCGGCGCGTGCTGCTCAAGGGCGCACCCGAGGCCGTGCTGCGCCTGCTGCCGGCGACCGAATCCGCCCTGACCCACGCGGCGCGCAGCACCGCCGAGGCCATGGCCAGCCAGGCCTTGCGCGTGCTGGCCTTTGCCGAGGTGGACGACGATGTGCTGGACGAAGCTGCGGGCTTCGACGCCCTGGCCGGGCGCGTGCGCCTGCTGGGCCTGATCGGCCAGATCGACCCGCCGCGCGAGGAGGTGAAAGTGGCCGTGGCCGCCTGCCGCGTCGCGGGCATCCGCCCCCTCATGGTCACGGGCGACCACAAGCTCACGGGCCTGGCGATCGCACGTGAGCTGGGCATCGCGCGCGAGGGTGACGCGGCCGTGGACGGCCCCGAGCTCGAACGCATGAACGAGTCCGAGCTGCGCGAGGCGCTGCCGGACATCGCCGTCTTCGCGCGCGTGCAGCCAGCGCAGAAGCTGCGCATCGTCGAGGCGCTGCAGGCCCAGGGCCACACCGTGGCCATGACGGGCGACGGCGTCAACGACGCGCCCGCGCTGGCGCGCGCCGACGTGGGTGTGGCCATGGGCATCACGGGCACCGAGGTGGCCAAGAGCGCGGCCAAGATCGTCATCACCGACGACAACTTCGCGACCATCGTCGGCGCCGTACAGCAAGGACGTGTGGTCTACGGCAATCTCAAGAAGGTCATCCTCTACCTCTTCGCCACCTCCATGGCCGAGGTGCTGGTGCTGCTGCTGGCCCTGCTCTCGGGTCTGCCGCTGCCGCTGGCCGCGGTGCAGATCCTGTGGATCAACATCGTCACCGAGGGCACGGTGACCGTGAACCTCGTGATGGATCCGCCCGACGGCCACGAGATGCGCCGCCGCCCCGTGCCGCGCGACGACCGCCTGCTGGGCCGCACCCTGCTGCTGCGCGTGGCGCTGATGACGCCGATGATCGCGGCCGTGACCTTCGGCTGGTTCGCCTGGCGCCTGGGCCAGGGCGTGCCCCTGCCTGTGGTGGGCACCGAGACCTTCACCATCCTGGCCATGTGCCAGTGGTTCAACGTGCTGAACTGCCAGTCGTCCACCGCCTCGGCGCTGGGCCTGGGCCTGCTGCGCAACCGCTGGCTGCTGGGCGGGCTGGCACTGTCCATCCTGCTGCAGGCGCTGGTGCTCTACGCGCCCTTCATGAACGCGCTGTTCCACACCCAGCCGCTGCCCCTGGTCTCGCTGCTGCCACTGGTGGCCCTGGCCAGCACCGTGCTGTGGGCCGAGGAGCTGCGCAAGGCCATCGTGCGGGCGCGCCACCTGCGCCATCCACATCCCGGGACACGAACATGAACGCCCCCCAAGCCCAGGACCACTGGCGCTCCACGGCCGGCTTCCTGCTGGCCTCGCTGGGCTCGGCCGTCGGCCTGGGCAACGTCTGGCGCTTCTCCTATGTCGCGGGCGAAAACGGCGGCGGCGCCTTCCTGCTGGTCTATCTGTGCATGGTCCTGCTGATCGGCATTCCGCTGCTGCTGGCGGAGTTCTCCATCGGACGCGGCGCGCAACGCGAATCAGCCTCGGCTTTCCATGTGCTGTCGCCACGCTCGCCCTGGCGTCACCTGGGTCTGCTGGGCGTCGTCGTCGCCTGTCTGATCCTGGCCTACTACGCAGTGATCGCGGGCTGGGTGTTCAAGTACGCTGCCCTCTATCTCACCGGCACCACACAGCTGCTGTCCGAGCCGGGGCATGCGGCCGCGTTTTCCGGGCACGTGGCCTCCGGCGCCGAAGCGCTGGCCTGGCAGGCGGCGGGCCTGGCCCTCACCATGGTCATCGTCGCCAGGGGTGTGCAGCGCGGCATCGAGCGCATCAGCCTGGCCCTCATGCCGACGATGGCGGTGCTGCTGCTCTTCCTGGCCCTGCACAGCGCCAGCCTGCCGGGTTTCCAGCGCGGATTCGACTTTCTCTTCAGCCCGGACTGGTCGGTCCTGCGCGATCCGCGTGTCTATCTGGCCGCCACCGGGCAGGCCTTCTTCTCCATCGGGCTGGCCATGGGCGTGATGGTGACCTATGGCAGCTATCTGCAGCAGTCACAGCACCTGCCGCGCTCGGCGGCGACGATCGCGCTGGGCGACACGCTGTTCGCGGTGATCGCCGGCCTGGTCATCTTCCCGGCCGTCTTCAGCTTCGGGCTCGACCCGGCCTATGGCACCGGCCTGGCCTTCGTCGCGCTGCCCAGCGTCTTCGAGCAGATGCAGGGGGGCCGCCTCCTGGGCGCGGCGTTCTTTGGGCTGCTCTCGATCGCCGCCCTGACCTCCATGGTCTCGCTGCTGGAGGTGGCGGTCGCCTATGGCATGCAACGGTTCGGCCTGTCGCGCCTGCGGGCCACCCTGGCCATCGGCTTCGCCCTTCTGGCGCTCGGCGTCCCGGCCTCCCTGGGCTTCGGGCTGTGGGCAGGTGTCACGCCGCTGGGGGAACGCTCCATCCTCGACAGCATGGACTTCCTGACCGCCGATCTGCTGCTGCCCGTCAACGGCCTGCTGCTCGCGCTCTTCCTGGGCTGGGTCTGGCCGCGCGCGGAGTCCCTGCGCGCCAGCCAGATCCGCAGCCCGTGGTTCGGACGGTTCTGGCATTTCAGCCTGCGCTACCTGGCCCCTGCGCTGGTGGCCGTGGTGCTGGTCGCCGGGCTCGCCCGGGCCTGAAGCGCGGGGCGCAGCGCTTATTGCGTCGGCGCGTCGTCCACCACCGGACGACGCAGCACGGCCTTGACCGCCTGTTGCGCAGCACGACGCAAGGCGCTGCAGCGCCGCATGGCCTCTTCCATCTCCCCCAGGCGCATGGCGCCGGCCGCACCAGCGGCCAGGAGCGCGGCCTTGAGCACGTCGTAGGCGGCCTCCATCGCGGCGGCGGCCGGGCCCAGCTGCCCGGCTGCGTCCTCGGCCTGGCAATGCGCCAGCAGGGTCTGCCCTTCGCGCTGGAAAGCTCGCCACGCGGCGGCCACAGCCGTATCGCCCGGCGGCGAGGGCAGGGCTGCGGCCAGCAAGGCCTGTTCACCCGTGGTCTCGTGGTAGCGCTGCACGCGCAGCACGGCAGCCAGGTGCACGCTGACCGGCTGCGTCATGGCACTGCGATTCATCTGCTCGACAAAGGCCTGGATGGCCGCGTCCAGGCGGGTGAGCACCGCATGATCGGCGCGCAGCGCCTGCGCGTTGGCGCCGGCCAGCGCAGTCTGCGCCATACGCACGGCCACCTGCCCCATGCGCGCTACCTCGCGCTCCAGCGCGGACAGGGCCAGCGCGGGCACCTGCAGCACGTTGTCGTCCAGGTAGCGGGGACGGGCCTCGTCCTCCTCGCGGGCACGAAAACGCGCCTGCAGCCAGCGGGACAGGCCATCGGCCAGCGGCCACATCAGCACCACGCCCAGCAGGTTGAATACGGTGTGAAAGAGCGCGAGCTGGGCCGCAGGATCAGATGACAAGCCCAACCCCTCGCGCCCCAGCGCCAGCGCACCGACCAGCCAGGGCAGCAGCAGCAACGCCACCGCGCCGGTCAAGGCGTTGAAGGCCACGTGCGCACTCGCCGCGCGCCGCGCATTGGGCGTGGCGCCGATGACGGCCAGCAGGGCGGTGACGGTCGTGCCGATGTTGGCGCCGATCACCACCGCGGCCGCCGACTCCAGCGTGAGCAGGCCACCTTGTGCGGCCGTGAGCGCAATGGCGATGGAAGCGCTGGAAGACTGCATCAACACCGTCATCAGCGCGCCGGCCAGCACCTGCGCGACCACGACCAGCGCGCCCTCGCCCTGCGGCAGCGCGAGCTGCGTGGCCAGGCCGGCAAAAGCCCCCTGCAGCAGGCCGATACCCAGGAACAGCAGCCCGAAACCGGCCAGCGTGGCGCCCGCCGCCCCGCGTCGTGTCTCCGGTCCGCTGAGGCGCAGGAAGACACCAGCGCCGATCAGCGGCAGGGCCAGGGCCTCGATCTTGAACTTCAGGCCGATCAGGGCCACGATCCAACCCGTCATGGTGGTGCCCACATTGGCGCCGAAGAGCACCCACAGCGCAGGCGTCAGGCCCAGCAGGCCGGCATTGACAAAGCCGATGGCCGCCACCGTCACCGCACTGGAGGACTGGACCACGGCCGTCACCAGCACGCCTGAACCCAGGGCATGCCAGCGTGTGCGCGTGGCGCCGGCAAGAATGCGTTCCAGGCCCGGGCCGGCCAGCTGACGCAGACCGTCGGTCATCATGGTCATGCCCAGCAGGAACAGGCCGAGGCCACCGAGCAGGCCACCCACCAGACCCGCGCTCATGACCAGCCCCAGGCGGCGCAGGCGCCGATCACGAGCACGGCCATGACGTTGAGCCAGGCGCCGCAACGCATCATCGTGGCCTGGCTCACCTCGCCGCTGGCGTAGACGATGGCATTGGGCGGCGTGGCCACCGGCAGCATGAAGGCGCAGGAGGCCGCCACGGCGATGGCGGCTGCCACCGGCACCGGCGGCAGCCCGAGCGGCACGGCCACGGTGAGGAAGACCGGCAGCAACAGGGCGGCGCTGGCGGTATTGCTGACGAGTTCGGTCAGCAGCACGACGAAGGCCAGCACACCCAGCACCAGCAGCACGAGCGGCGCCTGCTGCACCTGCACCAGCAGCGCCTCGGCCAGAAAGCGGCTGGCGCCACTGCTGCCCATGACCTCGCTCAGGGCCAGGCCGCCGCCGAAGAGCAGCAGCACGCCCCAGTGCACCTCGCGCTCCAGCTCGCGCCAGCCGATCACGCCCGTGGCACACACCGCCACCAGAGCGGCCAGCGCGACCACGGTGTCCATGTCCTGGGTGATGCCCAGCCAACGGCCCAGCGGGGCGCCGGCGATCCAGCCCGCCACGGTGAGGGCAAAGATGGCGGCGACGAGTCGGCGCTCACGTGTCCAGACCAGCGGTCCGTCGGGCACGCCCACCTGCCCGCTCAGGTGCGGGCGCAGCAGCAGGGCCAGCACCAGCAACATCAACGGCCACATCAGGACCACCAGCGGCAGGCCCAGACGCAGCCACTCGCTGAAGCTGATGCCGGCCTGGGCCGCGGCAATGGCATTGGGCGGGCTGCCGATGAGCGTGCCCATGCCACCGATGCTGGCGCTGTAGGCCAGGGCCAGCAACACGAAGGATTTTTCGCGCGGGCCAGCGTGCACACCCTCCTCGCGCAGCAGGCCCAGCGCCAGCGGCAGCATCATGGCCACTGCGGCGGTGTTGCTGATCCACATGGACAGCAGGGCCGTCAGGGCGCACAGCAGCAGCACGGCGCGCAGGATGCGCCCTTGCGCCAGGCGCAGCACCGCACGGGCTAGGGCCCGGTCCAGCCCCTGGTGCACCAGGGCTGCAGCCAGCGCGAAACCGCCGAGGAAGAGAAAGATGATGGGATGCGCAAACGAGGCCAAGGCCTGCCGCGGCGTGAGCAGGCCCAGCAAGACCGCCAGCAGCGGAACGGCCAAGGCCGTGACGGCCAGTGGCAAGGCCTGCGTGAGCCACAGCCCGGCGATCAGGACGAAAAGCAGCAAACCTGCGCGCAGCTCCTGCGGCCCGGGCACGGCCCAGGCCACGGCCAGCGCCAGGCCGACGAGCAGGGGGAGGCGTAACCGGTTCAGCACGTGCACGCCCTCGGGCCCCTCAGCTCAGCGGCGGCGGCAGATCGTCGCCGGCCAGGCGGCGGCGGAACAGTGCCGCGCGCGCCAGCACGATGGTGGTGACCGGCGCGGTGATGGACAGGATGATGATGATGAGCCAGACGTGCAGCGAGAGCTCGCCGGCGCGCACCGAGAAATGGATGATGGAGGCCAGCGTCACGATCCAGGCCGCCAGCGTGGAGGCCAGCGCCGGCGCGTGCATGCGCGCAAAGAAATCCGGCAGGCGCCACAGGCCCAGGGCCGCGACCAGCACCACGGCGCCGCTGGCCAGCAGCAACAGCGCCACCACGATCTCGCTCCAGGGCGCTGTCATTCGATCACCTCGCCGCGCAGCAGGAACTTGGCCATGGCCAGCGAGCCGACGAAGCCGAACAGCACCATGAGGAAGGCGCCTTCGAAGTACATGCTGCTGTCGTAGCGGATGGCCAGCACGAGCATGACCAGCATGCCCACGACATAGAGGAAGTCCAGCGCAAGCACGCGGTCCTGGGCGCTCGGGCCGCGCAGCAGACGCACGAGGCCGATGCCCATGGCCAGGGCATAGAGCAGCAGGGTGACCGTGATGGCCAGACTGAGCAGCGGACTCATTCCAGGATCTCCTTGAGCGGGTGTTCGTAATCCGCCTTGTAGTGGGCGATGAAAGCGGCCTCGTTGTCCAGGTCGAAGACGTGCAGCAGCAGGCGGCTGCGGTCGGGCGCGAGTTGGCACCAGACCGTGCCCGGGATGACGGCCGTGATCATGGCCAGCGCGGCCAGGGCGTGGTCGTTGCGCAGCTCCAGCGGCACGACGACAAAGGCACCGCGGGGCGGGCGGGCGGGCCCGCGCAGCACGCCGCGCGCCACCTCCATCCCCGAGCGCACCACGTCGCCACCCACGCGCAGGATCAGGCGCGCGAGCAACAGCGGCCGGCGCACCGGCGGGCCGGCTGGACGCAGCGGACGCGCGAGCAGGGGCAGGAGGAAGGCCAGCAGGAGTCCGAGCAGCACCGTGCCGGCCCCCAGGCTGCGGCTGAGCATGAGCCAGAGCGCGAACAGGCCGGCCGAGAGCAGCGGCGCAGGGAACCAGCGTTTCATGGCCGCCCTCCCGACACAGGCGCAGGCAGGGGCCGCACCGAGAACACGGCGTCGATGTAGGCCGCTGGGGTGTGCAGGGTGTAGGCGGTCTGCCGCATGTACTCCAGCGTCGCTTCGCCGCGCAGCACCAGAGTCAGGCCTGCGGCCAGCAACAGACCGATGGGCAGGGTCTCGACCACGCGCAGACGCGGCGCGGGCCGGGCCTGGGTGGTCCAGAAATGGCGCATGCCGATGCGCAGCAGCGCGGTGGCAGCCATCAGGCCCGAGAGCAGCAGCAGCGCGAACAGCGTCCACGCAGCCGGGCGCTGCAGATCCAGCAGGGCCGTGAGCATGGCCAGCTTGGCCACGAAGCCCGAGAACGGCGGCAGGCCGCTGATCACCAGGCCGCAGACCGCGAAGGTGGCGCCGAGGAAGGCCAGGGCGGCGGGGATGGCGCGACCGATCAGCACCTCTTCCTCTTCGTCGAAGTTGGTGCCCGGCGGCGGCTCGTCGTTGATGAAGGCGGGCAGCGCGTCGTGCCCGGGGTCGATGGCATCGGGGCCGAGCTCGACCAGGCGGGACCGCTCCAGCAGCTCCACCAGCAGGAAGAGTGCCGCCGCCGCCAGGGTGGAGCTGACCAGGTAGAAGAGCGCCCCGCCGACGAGCAGCGGCGCGCCAAAGCCGAAGGCCGCGATCAGCGTGCCCGAGGAGGTGATCACGCTGTAGGCCGCGAAGCGCCCGAGCTGCTGCGAGGCCAGCATGCCCACGGCGCCGAAGGCCAGCGTGAGCAAGCCGCCCCAGATCAGGGCCCCGCTGCCGAAGAGTGCCGAGCCGCCGGCATCGGCCGGGAAGCAGAGCGTCCACAGGCGCAGCACGGCATAGACGCCGACCTTGGTGAGGATGGCGAAGAGCGCGGACACCGGCGCGCTGGCCGCACCGTAGGTACCGGGCAGCCAGAAGTTCAGCGGCCACAGCGCCGCCTTGGCCAGGAAGGCGACGGCCAGGATGGCGGCGCCCGCATGCAGCAGACCGCGGTCGGCCGCCGGCACCAGCGGCAGCTTGGCCGCGATGTCGGCCATGTTCAGCGTGCCCGTGACACCGTAGAGCACGGCCACACCGATCAGGAAGAGCAGCGAGGCCACAAGGTTGACCGCAATGTAGTGCAGGCCCATGCGCACGCGCGTGGTGCCGCCACCATGCAGCAAGAGGCCGTAGCTGGCCGCCAGCAACACCTCGAAGAAGACGAAGAGGTTGAACAGGTCGGCCGTGAGAAAGGCGCCGTACAGGCCCATGAGCTGCAGCTGGAACAGCACATGGAAATACACACCGGCCTGGTGCCAGCGCGCCAGCGCATAGAGGAGCGAGGCCAGGCCTACGCAGGCCGTGAGCACCAGCATCAGGGCCGAGAGCCGGTCCAGCACGAGCACGATGCCGAAGGGCACGGACCAATTGCCCGGCAAGTAGATGCCGAAGGCCGCGGGCGTGCCCTGGGCCTGCAGCTGCCACAGCAGGACCAGGGCCAGCACCAGACCCGCCAGCGTGGACAGCAGGTTGAACACGGCCTTGAGGGGACGCCGGCCTTCGCCGAGCAGCAGCATGAGCGCGGCTGTGGCCAGGGGCAGCAGCACGGGCGCGACGATCAGGTGCGAGAGCGTGCCCGTCATGGCTTTTCCTCCTCGCCGTCCACATGGTCGCCGCCCGTGAGGCCGCGCAGCGCGAGCAGCACGACGAGGAACAACGCCGTGGTGGCGAAGCCGATCACGATGGCGGTCAGCACCAGGGACTGCGGCAGCGGGTCGGTGTAGTTTTCCAGCGTGGGGGCCAGGGCGGCGCGCACGATGGGCTCCTTGTCGAGGGCCAGACTGCCCACGCTGAAGATGAAGAGGTTGATGGCATAGGCCAGCAGGGACAGGCCGATCAGCACCTGGAAAGTCCGTGGACGCAGCACCAGCCAGACGCCCGAGCCGGCCATGACGCCGATGGCGAGGGAGAGTACGACTTCCATCTCAGCGGCCCTCCCCTTCTTCCGCCTCGATCTGCCGGTGCGCGCGCAGCGACTGGTGGGCGATGGCGATCAGCAGCAGCAGCGTGGCGCCCACGACCACGGCGAAGACGCCGAGGTCGAACAGCGCCGCCGTGGGCAGGTGGATCTCGCCGAGCAGCGGCAGCGTGACATGGGCCGTGTGGGTGGTGAGGAAGGGATAGCCCAGCGTGAGCGAGCCCAGACCGGTCAGCAGGGCCACGCCCAGGCCGGCGGCGATCCAGCGTGGCAGGCGCAGACGCAGCTGGTCCTCGACCCAGCGCGTGCCGGCCACCATGTATTGGGCGATGAAGGCGATGGCCACCACCAGGCCGGCGACGAAGCCGCCACCGGGCTCGTTGTGGCCGCGCAGGAAGAGATAGAAGGCAAACAGCCAGGCGATGGGCAGCAGCAGACGCACCAGCACGGCCGGCACGCCCATGTAGTGCGGCACGCCGTCGCCCTGCGTGGAAGGCGAGAGGTCGGTGCCGATGTGCTCCACCCGCTGCTGCTCGGGCACCTCGATGGCCTCCTGCGGCGGACGGAAGCGCCGCAGCAGCGCATAGACCGTGAGGCCCACGATGCCCAGCACCGTGATCTCGCCCAGGGTGTCGAAGGCGCGGAAATCCACCAGCATGACGTTGACCACGTTGGTGCCCCCACCGCCGGGCAGGGCCTGCTCAATGAAGAAGGGTGAGATAGACAGCGGCGCCTGGCGCGTGAGCAGCGCATAGGACAAGGCCGAGAGGCCCGCGCCGATCAGCACGGCCAGCACCAGGTCACGCCGGCGACGCCAGAACACACGCTGCTCGATGCGCGGGTCGTCCATCAGCACCCGCTTGGGCATCCAGCGCAGGCCGAGCAGAAAGAGCACCACCGTCACCACCTCCACGGCCAGCTGCGTGAGCGCCAGATCGGGCGCAGAGAACCAGGCAAAGGTGATGCACAGGGCCAGCCCCACCACGCTGAGCATGGTCAGCGCGGCCAGGCGGTGGAACTTGGCCTGCCAGGCCGCGCCCAGGGCGCAGATGCCGCCGATGAGCCAGAGCAGCACGAACTCGGGCGTGACCGGCACACGGGCCCGGTCGCCCCAGGCCAGCGGCACGACCAGGGCCGAGGCCACGCCGGCCACCAGGCTCACGGCCAGCAGCGCGGCGATCTGCGGCTGCAGGCGCGACGAGCCGGTCCAGCGGCGCAGTGCAGCCGCGGCCGCACTCACGGCCGCGAGCTTGGCGTCGAACAGACGTTGACCGTCCAGGGCCAGCAGCGGCGCGTGACGCGAGCGACGCGCCTTGAAGGCCCGCGCAAAGAGCAGATAGACCACCACGCCGCCAGCCGTGGCCGCCAGGCTCATGACCAGGGGTGTGTTGAAGCCGTGCCAGACCGCCAGGCTGTAGTCGGGCAGGGTGCCGCCCACCACGGGCAGCGCGGCCGTGGCCAGCAGCGGCCCGACCGACCAGGCCGGCAGCGTGCCCACCACCACGCAGGCCAGCACCAGCAGCTCCACCGGCACGCGCATCCAGTGCACGGGCTCGTGCGGCTGGTGCGGCAGGTCGTGTGCGGGTGGGCCGAAGAAGACGTCGTGCCCGAAGCGCAGCGAATAGACCACGGCAAAGATGCCGGCCAGCGTGGCCGCCAGCGGCAGCCCATACTCCAGCCAGGGCTGGCCGCTGACGAAGACCGTCTCGGAGAAGAACATCTCCTTCGAGAGGAAGCCGTTGAGCAGCGGCACCCCGGCCATGGCCGCGCAGGCCACGATGGCCAGCGTGCCCGTGATGGGCATGGCGCGGTAGAGGCCATCGAGGCGGCGCATGTCGCGCGTGCCGGTCTCGTGATCGATGATGCCCACCGACATGAAGAGCGAGGCCTTGAAGGTGGCGTGGTTCATCATGTGGAAGACTGCCGCCACCGCCGCCATCTGGCTGTTGAGACCCAGCAGCAGCGTGATCAGGCCCAGGTGGCTCAGAGTGGAATAGGCCAGCAGTCCCTTGAGGTCGTTCTGGAACATGGCTACGTAGGCGCCGAGCAGCAGCGTGATGAGGCCCGCGCCACCCACGATCCAGAACCAGGCGTCGGTGCCCGCCAGCACGGGCCACAGGCGCGCGAGCAGGAAGACGCCAGCTTTCACCATGGTGGCCGAATGCAGATAGGCCGAGACCGGCGTGGGCGCGGCCATGGCGCGCGGCAACCAGAAGTGGAAAGGGAACTGCGCGCTCTTGGTCAGCGCGCCCAGCAGCACCAGCACCAGGGCCAGCGGATACAGAGCGTGGGCCCGCACCCGGTCCCCGGCCTTCAGCACGGCGTCCAGCTCGTAGCTGCCCACGATATACCCCAGCACCAGCACGCCGCCGAGCAGGGCCAGGCCACCCGTGGCCGTAACGGTGAAGGCCATGCGCGCACCGCGGCGCGCGTCCTTGCGGTGGTACCAGTAGCCGATCAGCAGAAAGGAGAAGACGCTGGTCAGCTCCCAGAACACCACGAGCTGGACCAGGTTGCCCGAGATCACCACGCCCAGCATGGCACCCATGAAACCCAGCAGCAGCGAATAGAAGCGCGCGGCCGGGTCCTCGGGCGAGAGGTAGTAGCGCGCGTAGACGATGACCAGCAGGCCCATGGCGCTGACCAGCATGGCGAACATCCAGGCAAAGCCGTCGAGCCGCACCACGAGGTCCACGCCCAGCCCGGGCAGCCAGGCCAGGCGCTCGGTCAACACGGCGCCCTCACTCACCTGCGGGTAGAGCAGGGCCAGCGGCACGGCCACCGCCAGGGCGACCAGCGCCGCCCAGAGCGATTCGAGGTTGCGCGCATTCGTCGGCAGCAGCGCAGCGACCACGCTGCCGGCAAAAGGCAGGAGCAAAAGCAGCAACAGGGACATGCCCCGAGTCTAGCGGCGCGCTACCTCCTGCCGCCTCTCCTCCACGCTCCAAACGGATTTCCAGCCCCCGATCAGCACCGGGATGCCCAGGCCCGCCCACGACAGGGCGTCGAGCCAGCCGTCGCCCAGCAAGCCCGCCACCAGGCCGACCACCGTGAGCGCGGCGAGGATCAGCGGGATGCGCCAGACCGGACGCGCGGCCCTATCGTCTTGCGGCCTCATGTCGTCCCGCCCGCCTGTTGCGCGCCCGGGGCCGCATCCGCCGGCAGGCTGGCATTCGCCGCCTGGCTGGCCGGCTTGCGCAGCCACAGGTACAGGCCACTGCCCAGCACGACGATGGTGATCAGGTCCAACAGGGCCCAGAGGATCTTCATGGGCATGCCGCCGTAGTCACCGAAGTGCAGGGGCTGCGACAGGTGCAGGGCCTGCACGTACCAGGGCTGCGGAATCATGCCCGCGCTCTCCCCGGTGCGCACATCGACGAGGACGGGGTTGTAGACCTTGGAGGTCAGTGGCGTCTTGCCCTGCAGGTAGATGGTGTAGTGCTGCGATGTGCCACCAAGTACGCCGGGGAAGGCGATGAAGCTCAGTGTCATGTCGGGGTGCGCGGCCTCGGCCTGGCGCACGGCCGCATCGAGCGAGACAAAGCTGGCCTGGGGCGGCGGATCGCCCTGGCCGCTGCGCGCCAGCAGGGGCTGAAGGTGGTGCTCACGCCAGTGGTTGACGATGGGCTCTTCCAGCGTGTTGATCACGCCGGTCAGGCCCACCACCAGGGCCCAGGCCAGGGTGGTGATGCCCAGCAGGTTGTGCAGGTCGAGCCAGCGCACCCGGGTCGACTTGTCCCTGCGCACCTGGCCGTAGCTGAGCTTCTGCATGAAGGGCGCGTAGAGCACGATGCCGGAGACGATGGCCACGACCAGCAGCAGCCCCATGAAGCCCAGGAAAAGCATGCCCGGCAGCCCCATGAAGAGGTCGATGTGCAGGCGGGTCATCCAGTACATGAAGCCGGAGTAGAAGTCCGGCGCCTTGAGCGACGCCCCGGTGCGGGCGTCGATGATGGCAAAGTCGAAGACCTCGCGCTCCGTCAGCTTGGTTGCCAGCGAAACGTACCAGAAGGTCTTGTCGTCTTCCTCCTGACTCATGTACATGACGTACTTGCCGGGGAACTGCTCCCGGGCCCGGGCGACCACTTCGTCCAGATTGCGACGCGGCGTGTCCTCGGGCAGGGCCTCGGTGGTGATCGCGTCGGCGCTGAAGTGCTCGATTTCATGGTGGAAGATCAGCGGCAGGCCCGTCAGGCACAGCAGCAGCATGAACACGGTGCAGACCAGGCTGCTCCACTTGTGCACCAAGGACCAGGTGCGGATGGTCTGGCTTTTCATCGTTTTCCCCCTCCTTCGGGACGTCCGGCACACCGCGCCTTGCGACGCAGCGTGCCCGGCCCTTTCCTTGCCTGTGTGTGATCAGAAGTGCAGCGTAGCGCTCACACTGAGCGTGCGCGGGTCACCGGCCTTGATGTAGTCGGCGTACTGGTACATCCAGTACTTGCGATCGGTCAGGTTGTTCACGTTGGCACGGAAGGTGGTGGCGTAGCCCTGCACCGTGGTGTCGTAGGTGGCGCCCAGGCTGAACAGCGTGTAGCTGTCGACCGTGACCTTGTTCGACGCGCGCAGCGGCGTTTCACCCGTGTGCTTGGCACCCAGGCGGACCTGCAAGCCTTGCACCTGCGGCACGCGGTAGGCCACCTGGGCGGTCAGCACCTGTTCGGGTGCGCCGGCCACACGGTTGCCGTTGTTGGTGCCGCTGCCCTCGACGTATTCGGCGTCCAGCAGCATCAGGCTGCTGCCCACGCTCCATTGCTTGTTGAGGCGGGCGGTGCCGCCCAGCTCCACGCCCTGGTAGATGGACTTGCCGTCCTGCACGTACACGTTGGAGCCATTCGCGAACTCGGTCGCCTTCTCCACCTTGAACAGGGCGGCCGTGCCCGACCACATGGCGCTGTCCTTCTTCAGGCCCAACTCCCACTGCTTGCTGACCAGCGGGTCGAGCACTGCACCGGCGTTGACGTAGCTGATGCCCACGATCGCGCCCTGCTGCAGCGATTCGACGTAGCTCGCGTAGGCCATGGTGTCGGTCGTGAGCTTGTTCATCACGGCCACGGTCGGTGTCAGCACGCCCTTCTTCTCATAGCTCGAAGTGACGGCGCCCGAAGCGGCCAGGCTGTTCTGCTCGTAGTTGGTCCAGCGCAGGCCGCCCAGCACAGACCAGGTCGGGTTGAGTTCGAGACGATCGCTCACGAAAGCGCTGCGCTGCAGGATCTCCGATTGGCGACGAACCTGCAGATCGCCGAAGGAGCCCGCGCTGTTGTAGGCCACGGTGTTCTGTTCGTAGATGTTGCCCGTGCCGTAGTTGGTGCTGTAGACGCTGGCGTCGCCCCAGTCGTTCATCTGCTTCTGCCAGGACACGCCGGCCACGATGTTGTGGCGCATGGCGCCGGTGCGCGCCTTGCCGGTCACCATGACGTCCGCGTACTGGAACTGATAGCGCTCACCCGAGTCAGCGCGCGCGACGTTGTAGTCACCGGCCGAGTTCTCCAGGTGCAGTACCTGCTCGTTACGGCGCGTCTTGCTGTAGCTGCGGCTCAGGTTGGCCTGGGCCTGCCAGTCCGGGCTGAGTTCGTACTTCAGACCGGTGGCGACATGGGCGAACTTGTTGTCGGTGTAGGTTCCCGGACCCACCAGGGTCTGGTCGTTCTTGATCGGGGTGGGCAAGGCGCTGCCGTCCGGGAAAACGTTTCGGTACACACTCGCACCGCTATCCCACCAACCCGAGGTGCGGATCGAGGGCTCGGTGTCCTTGGCCAGTCGGTCCTGGTACAGCGTCTGCAGATCCCAAGTCAGCCGGTCGCTGAGCTTGGCGTCCAGGGCCAGCAGCATGGAGTTGCGTTCCAGTTTGCCGCCGTTGGCCGGCTTGCCATCTTCACGCGTGACGTTCAGGCGATAACCCAGCGCACCCTCACCCGCACGGCCACTCAGATCCACGTTGGCACGCATCAGGCTGCTGCTGGCGTAGCCCAGGCTGACGCTGCGCGTCGGCGTGTCCGTGGGTTTCTTGGTCACGTAGTTCACGATCGCCCCGGGCGCGCCGAAGCCGTGCATGAAACCCGAGGCGCCCTTGAAGAGTTCGATCTGCTCGAAATGCTCATACGGCAGGGTCGTGGAATAGGCGAGGAAGGGCTTGCCATCCATGCGCCACGAGGTCTGCCAGTCCAGGTCCATGCCTCGCACGGACAGATAGGTGCTCCAGGCGGTGTTGGCACCCGTGTTGTCGGAGACAGAAGCGTCCTGGATGAACAGGTCGCCGAGCTTCTGTGAGCCCTGCTCCTGAATCTGCTCGCTGGTCACCACGGCACTGGAAAAGGGGGTGTCCTTCTGGGTCACGTTCCCCAGTGCGCCAGCACCTACTTTCGCGCCCAGGTTCTGCGTCACGCCGAACACGGCCGGCGCCACCACCTCCACGCTGCCCAGCGTGGCTTCCTGCTGCTGGGCTTGCGCCAGACCGGCGCACAGCACGGTCAGCGCGACCGCCACTTGATGCTTTCTGAAACCCCGAACCTTCTTGTACTGACCCAACATCACGATCCCCTCCAAACGAAAGGAGAGGATCATACTCTAAATGAGAACGATTTCTACTTGCGTTTTAGATCGGGAGTACTTTTGGACAGGCTGGGACCCGCCATCCCCCTGGGCACCGGGGATGACGGTCGCCCGCCTCAAGGCAGAACCTGCACCCGCAGCCGCTGCCCCTGGATCGCCAGATCCTGCCACTGCGGCGGCAGCACCTGGGCACGGTCCAGCTCGGCGGCGTCGAAGCGGCCCTTGGCGCCGGGCACGTTGAAGCTGCCGGCGCGGCGCCAGCCCTCGCTGGTCTGGCCAGTCTGGACAAAGACCGCCCCGCTCCAGCCGTTGGCAAAGACCAGCAACTCGTCACGCGCATCACCGTCCAGATCACCCAGCCACACAGGGCAGCCCGCCGCAACCTGCAGGCAGTGGCGCAGTTCCCAGCTGCTGTCACTGGGGAGGTACTGCACAAAACTCTCGGGCAGGCTGCGCCCCTGCGGGTGCGCCCGGAACTTCTGTGCCAGCTCCGCGGCGTTCATCTGCTTCTGCGGTTGCGGGTTGTAGCGGTTGGTCTCGGTCAGCAGCTGCTCGGCCTTGCGCTCCCAGCCCTGGCCCGCCGGCACGCCCTGCCCCGCGGCCATGGCCTGCAAGGCCTCGCGGCCGTAACGGCCGGACTCCCAGCGCAGGTAGTGCCAGTCGGGTTCGATCGCCTTGCCGTCTGTGCCCGCCTTCTGCTGCTGCACATGCGCCAGATGCGCAGCCACGGCCAGCTTGCGCACATGCGTCGGCGGCGCCACGTAGATCAGCAAGCCCACGCACAGCAACAGTGCCGCGACGATGTTGGTCGACCCCATGGCCGACATCCAGCGCTCGCGCTTCAGCCACGAGAGCGCATAGCCCAGGGCATAGACCGCGGCCAGCGTGGCCACGAGCGCGGCCCAGAACCGGTCCTCGGACCAGCCATGCTGCGCCACGCGCAGGCCCAGCGCCCACCAGGCCACACCCACCACCACCAGCAGGGCCAGCCACGCACCCTGCAGGGCGCGCGCCAGCCCCTCCGGATAGGCCTCGTGCTCGCCGTCCTGGTAGGCGCAGTTGGCAAACAGCACGGCCAGCGCCATGAAACCCAGCATGAGCTTGGCCGCGTAGCGTGTCTTGAACAGCGGCTCCAGCCCCGTGAAGGGCAGGGCCACGGCCCAGAGCACGGCGAAGAACAGCACGAGGGGCAGCAGCCAGGCCGCGATGGAGAGTGCATAGCGGCGGATGGTCTCCGTCATGTCCGCGCGCACCAGGCCCAGGCCCACCGCGGCAGCCACCACCAGACCCGTGACCGTGAAGACGAAGAGCGACTGGCGGATCAGCTCGGTCACGAACTTCACGCCGATCAGCGACATCAGCGCCGCCCCGGCCCAGAGCACGCCCCAGAAGATGCCCGTCATCACCCCGGCGGTCACGAGCAGGATGCCGTTGCGCCAGGCGTAATAGAAGAGCCGCTCATAGCGCCAGCGCCGCGCCTCGAAGTCGAAGCCACAGAACAGGCCCAGCAGCACGAAGCCCAGCACCAAGGCCACCAGCGTGTCCTGGAAACGCACGCCCAGGCCGCGCGCATCCACCCCGGCCGACCAGGCCGTGGCCGCCCCCAGCGCCGCAAACAGCAGGCCGAAGCCCAGCAGCGCCAGTCGCCGCACGCGGGGGGACAGGTCTTCCACCTCCTGCGTGCAATAGACCAGCAGCGGCAGAGCCAGGGCCACATAGAGCAGGCCGGTGGAGAGCACGGGGTCGGTGGCGGGCCAGGTCTTGGTCAGATGGAGCTTCCACAAGCCCCAGAGCGCCCAGCCCTGCACCGCGCCCGTGAGGGCAAACATCCAGGTGAACGGCATCATCGACTCCCTGTGTGATTCAAGTGCTGCGCATTCTGCATGAGCCTCTCCTGCACGTCAGTAACGCAAGGTGACAGGCGCGCCCGCCAGCCCCGCGCGCTGCAGCCAGGCGAAGACCGAGTCCACCGTCACGGTCTCGATGCGGTCGCTGTAGCGTTTCTCACCCGGGTGATCGTCGAAAGCCACGTTGGCCGCGCTCACGCGTGCGCCCAGGCGCGTGAAGGCCCCCAGGCGCAGCACCGTGGGCTCGTAGCCCTGGAAGCGCAACCACTCCTGTGCGCGTTCGCGCGAGTACACGCTGGGCTCCATCGCGGCGGCCAGGGTTTCGATGCCCCACTGGTTGCTCTGCTGGTATTTGCGGCTCCAGGGGTAGCTCACCAGGTTGTAGGGCGCGTGGTGCAGCGCCTTGGCCTTGCGCTCGTCGAGCAGCAGGGCGTGCAGCTTGAGCTGCACCTCGCGCGTGGGCAACACCCAGGCCGCTTCCAGGCGCCAGAGGTCGTCGAGGAAGAAGTCGCCCAGGCCTTGGCGATAGAGCGCGGCCTCCTGCGTGCCGCAGTGGTTGAGCTTGTGCAGCACGCGCCAGACGTAGCCGCGCCCGTCGTCCTCGCCCGCACGGGCCGGTGCCTTGTAGGCCAGGCCCAGGTGCGACCAGCGCAGGCCATATTTGCTCAGGTCCTGCCCCGCGCGCGCCAGCAGCACCACCTGCGCGCCGCTGGCATCGAGCGCATCCCTGGTGCGCTGGGCCAGCGTGAGGCTGCGCTCCAGCGTCCAGACCTGCAGCGGCCGGTGTTCGCAGCTGCGGCCGGCGTGGGCCGGGCCCGCCAGCAGCAGCGCCGAGAGCGCCACGCCACACAGCGCGCCCCAGAACTTGCGTGCGATGTTCATGGCGTCACCCTCTCGTTGTGCAGCAGGGCGCGGCCCAGGGCGTTGGGGATGAAGGCAATGGCCTCGCCGGCCGCCGAGAGCACCACCCCCGCGCCAATCACGCTGACCGTGAGCACCGTGCCCACGCCCACCGCCGAGGCGCCCAGGCCGCGACCTGAGATCTCGATGCTGGCCGTGGCGCCGTCGGAGGCGCGCTCCAGCACATAGACCGTGCCGCGCGCCGTGGACTCCACAGTCTTGACTACCAGCACCGCACCCGCGGTGGACAGGGCCACGGGGATCACGACCACGGTGGCGGCCACCGCGCTGCCCGCCACCACCACCGAGGCGATGGGCAGGGCCGAGAGGGTGCTGAGGGCCGAGGCCTCGGTGTGCGCCCGGGCGGGCACGCCGCCCAAAGCCACGGACACGGCGAGCACGAGCGATGCAATGCCTTGTTTCATGACGACTCCTGTGTGTGGTGAGTCATTCATTCGCCACGCGCTGCAGCGCGGCGGGCTTCGAGGCGGGCCTCGGCCAGATCGGCTTCGTGCGCGTCACGCAGGGTCTTGGCCAGCGTGAAGGTGGTAGTGATCAGGTAGAGCCAGCTCACGCCCAGGAAAGCCTTGTAGGTCTCGCTGATCTCCATGCGCAGCAGGCCCCAGCCCGTGAGCGCCATGGCCAGGAAGAAGCCGATCCAGACCACGAACTTGAACATCGGCGAATCGGCCGTCTTGCCCTCGGTGCGCGCCTTCTCGTTGTCGCGCACGAACTTGGCCAGCACGAAGGCCGCCGAGAGACAGAAGAAGTAACCCATGACCATGAAGGCCCGGTCCAGGTCCTTGCCCGGCAGCCAGGCCAGGCCCACGCCGCAGAGGAAGACAGAGATCAGGAAAGACACCCAGACCTGCATGGACCAGGCTTTGGAATCACGGTGGATGAGCACTTGCATGTAAGACCCCTTGGGGTTGTTGAACATGGCGCGCAGTGTGCGCGGCGGTGTTCAAACAGGGGCCTGATTTCGATACAAGTGGCGTGACTTTGGATTTTTGGTATCTTATTTCGATACTTTTTGCCGATCGGGACAGGCCAGCGGCCCGCCCTACATCAGCCGCGCCGCCATGACGGCCACGAACCAGGGCAGCACCAGCACCACCAAAGACCAGAGCCAGGCCGCCAGCGTGACGGCCGGTGCGGGCGGGCCAAAGGCGTTGTCCCCCGGCTGCCCGCTCTTGAACAAGAGGTAGCCCAGATACAGCAGGACCATGGGCCCCAGGCCGGCGCTGAGCACCAGGCCCGCGAGCGATGCCAGCGCACCCCATCCCAGGTCACGGCCGCGCCGGACCACCGCCACGCACAAGGCCAGCCCACCGGCCGCAGCCAGCACCAGCAGCACCGGCACGGCCCGCTCGGTCCCGCCCGAACCGCTGGTGGCCAGGTGCAGGCCGTAGAGCAGCAGGGCGAGCGCGTTCAGCAGCGGGACCACGCCCACGAGGAAGAAATGGAGACGGCCAGATCGCAACATGATGGGGATACCTCCGTGCGGATGAAAGGTGAGCTCAGCCTGTCAGACACCGGCCGGCAGCTTGGAACGCATGGCCTTGCGCCGGTCCAGCTTGCGTCCGTCGGCGATGAAAGTGCCGTCGCCCACGGCGTGCAGCATGCGGCGCTCTTTATCTGTTTTTCGCGTGGCGTCCACCCAGGCGGCCACGCCCTGCAGGAAGACCACGCCGTGCTTGCGGTTGTAGTCGATGACCTTGCACTCGATGTTCGCCAGGCACTCCTGGATCTGCGGTGCTTTCACCTGGCTGGCCTTGGCCGGCGTGAGCCTGAATTTCTCGAACTTGTCCGTGTCGGCGCCCGAACAGGTGCCAATGCCCACCACCTTGTCCAGCAGGTCCACCGTGGGGATGGCGATCACGCACTCTTTCGTCTTGCGCAGCGCGGCAAAGGAATGGTTCCAGGGCCCGGTGGTGAGGGCGAACACCGGCGTGAAGTCCACCACTAGGGTCCAGGAGATGGTCATGATGTTGGGCTGCTGGCCGTCAAACGTGGTGACGAGCACCACGGGGCCGGGTTCGAGCAGGGTGAAGGCGCCGCACAACGGAAATTGCCTCATGAAGGCCCTCGGCACTGCTTAGTTTTAACAGTAATGAGACATCGAGTGATTGACGACAGAGGCTGCGCTGAAAATCTCAAATGCATCAGCGGATACTCCACGAACAGACTGATGAAATGCTACTGTGCAGCTAATCCATTCATAAATGGAGTCCACAGTGCGGTTATACCAACCACATCAAGAATCAGTATCGCCTCGACTGGGCTGCTGCCGGTTTCAAAGACACTTTGTTAAGGTGGTCGATGAAACCGGAGGTGGTGTATGGAAATGAGAAGGAAATTCAGCCGCGAGTTCAAGCTTGAGGCGGTGCGGCTGGTC
>JBKBHP010000021.1:0-44419 GCA_046299695.1 Hylemonella sp. | reverse complement strand
CCATCTGGGCAGCACCGGTGATCATGTTCTTGACGTAGTCGGCGTGGCCGGGGCAGTCCACGTGGGCGTAGTGGCGGTTGGCCGTCTCGTATTCCACGTGCGCGGTGTTGATGGTGATGCCACGGGCCTTCTCTTCAGGAGCCGCATCGATCTGGTCGTAAGCCTTGGCCGAACCGCCAAACTTGGCCGCCAGCACGGTGGTGATGGCCGCCGTCAGCGTGGTCTTGCCATGGTCCACGTGACCAATCGTGCCCACGTTCACGTGCGGCTTGGTCCGCTCAAATTTCTCTTTTGCCATGTTTCAAATCTCCAGAAAGGATGCGAAAAGCAATACGACTTCAAACACCAAGACACGCCGGCACAGACCGCGCACCTGAATTGGTGCCCATGGCGGGAATCGGACCCGCGACCTCTCCCTTACCAAGGGAGTGCTCTACCACTGAGCCACATGGGCAGTATTCTGCTCATCACCTGCGCGACGGACACCTGGAGCGGGAGACGGGAATCGAACCCGCGTCATCAGCTTGGAAGGCTGGGGTTCTACCATTGAACTACTCCCGCATCGAATCGTCTTCACGACCCGAGGCGCGGCGCCCAAGACGCTCGCCCTGACCTCGCTCTGCGTATCCATCACTTGGTGGAGAGGGCTGGATTCGAACCAGCGTACTCGTAAGAGGGCAGATTTACAGTCTGCTGCCATTAACCACTCGGCCACCTCTCCAAGGTGAACCGCAGATTATGCCATGAAAATTTGACGCCGCCGAGTCCTGGACAACGCCGAACTCACCAGACCACCTCGCCCAGGCCCTGCGCCCGCAAAAAAGCCTGCGCCCGGCCAAAGTGGCCGCAGCCCAGAAAGGGTACGGGCGGCCGCCGCGCGGATAGCGGCGACGGGTGATTGGCCGACAGCACGAGGTGGTGCGAGCCCTGGGCCAACAGGCCCGCGGCGGCGGCCACCTTCTGTGCATGCGCCCCCCAAAGCATGAAGACCGCCGGCGCAGCTCGCCGCACCACCGCCCGCACAATCTCGTCAGTAAGCGCTTCCCATCCGTAGCCTGCATGGCTGGCAGGCGCTCCGTCTTCCACGGTCAGGCAGGAGTTGAGCAGCAAGACCCCCTGGCAGGCCCAGGCCAGCAGGGAGCCGTCGGTCGGCGCCGGCCAGGGCGCTAGGTCACGGGCCAGCTCCTGGTGGATGTTGCGCAAGGAGGGCGGCGGCTTGACCCCGGGCGCCACGGAAAAGGCCAAGCCCTCGGCCTGGCCGGGCCCGTGATAGGGGTCCTGACCCAGAATCACCACCCGCACGTCGCTCAGCGACGTCAGCTCCAGGGCCCGCAGAGGCTGCGGCGGGTAGACCACGGCACCGGCGGCCAGTCGCTCGCTCAGACGCCGACCCAGCGCCTGCCCCGTAGGGCCGTCGAAAAACCCGGACACCAACGGCTGCCAGTCGGACGCCACCGGCCATTGCTCAGGCGCCCAGGCCGTCAGGCGATCCACAGTAGGCGCCGCCTCGAAAAGCCCGGCTTGCGTCATCCGGCAAAGAGCTCGGCCAGGGCCAGTCCCGGCTCGGGCGCACGCATGAAAACCTCCCCCACAAGGAAGGCGTGGATACCCGCCGCGCGCATGCGCTGCACATCCGGACGTCCCAGGATGCCCGACTCGGTGATCAGCAAGCGGTCCGCCGGCACCCGGGCCTGCAAATCCAGCGTGGTGTCCAGCGTGACCTCGAAGGTGCGCAGGTTGCGGTTGTTGATGCCCAGCAGCGGCGTCTTGAGCTTGAGCGCGCGGTCGAGCTCGGCGCCGTCGTGCACCTCGACCAGCACGGCCATGTCCAGGCCCAGGGCAATGGCTTCCAGGTCACGCATCTGCGCGTCGTCCAGGCAGGCTGCGATCAGCAGGATGCAGTCCGCGCCCATGGCCCGCGACTCGTAGATCTGATAGGGGTCGACCATGAAGTCCTTGCGCAGCACGGGCAATTCACAGGAGGCGCGTGCCTGCTTGAGGTAATCGGGCTGGCCCTGGAAGAACTGACGGTCCGTCAGCACGGACAGACAGGCGGCACCCACCTGGCCGTCGCCCTCCGCATAGCTCTGGGCGATGTCGGCCGGGATGAAATCCTCGCGTAGCACGCCCTTGCTCGGGCTGGCCTTCTTGATTTCGGCGATCACCGCGGCCTGTCCGGCGGCGATCTTGCGGCGCAGGGCACCGACGAAGTCGCGCGTGAGCACGCGCGACTCGGCGTCGGCGCGCACAGCGGCCAGGGACTTCTTCTTGACCGCCGCGGCCACTTCCTGCCGCTTGACGGCCACGATCTGGTCGAGGATGTCGCTCATGCCGCCGCTCCCAGACGATGCGCCACCGTCACGAGCTGCTCCAGCTTAGCCCGGGCCGCGCCGCCGGCGATGACCTCGCGCGCCCTCACCACCCCGGCTGCCATGCTGTCGACCACATTGGCCGCATACAGGGCCGCGCCGGCGTTGAGTGCGACGATGTCACTCGCCACGCCCGGCTTGCCCTCGAGTACCGCCATCAGCATGGCGCGGGACTGCTCTGGCGTCTCGACCCGGATGTTGCGTGTGCTGGCCATGGTCAGGCCGAAATCCTCGGGATGAATCTCGTACTCGGTGACCTCGCCACCCTTCAGCTCACCCACGAGGGTGGCCGCCCCCAGGCTGATCTCGTCCATGCCGTCCTTGCCATAGACCACCAGCGCGTGCTCCGCACCCAGGCGTTGCAGCGCGCGCACCTGGATGCCCACGAGGTCCGGATGGAACACGCCCATGAGGATGTTGGGCGCACCCGCGGGGTTGGTCAGCGGGCCGAGGATGTTGAAGATCGTCTTGATGCCCAGCTCGCGGCGCACCGGCGCCACGTTCTTCATGGCCGGATGATGGTTGGGAGCGAACATGAACCCCACACCGGTCTCGGCCACGCACTGCGCGATCGCCTCGGGCTTGAGGTTGATGTTGATGCCCAGCGACTCCATCACATCGGCGCTGCCGCTCTTGCTGGAAACGCTGCGCCCGCCATGCTTGCTAACCTTGGCACCGGCCGCCGCGGCCACGAACATGGCACAGGTGGAGATATTGAAGGTGTGGGCACCGTCACCGCCGGTGCCGACGATGTCGACCAGATGCTTGCGATCCGCCACGTTCACCTTGGTCGAGAACTCGCGCATCACCTGCGCGGCGGCGGTGATCTCGCCGATGGTCTCCTTCTTCACGCGCAGGCCGGTGATGAAGGCGGCCATGAGCACAGGCGACATCTCGCCGCCCATGATGAGCCGCATGATGTGCAGCATCTCGTCGTGAAAGATCTCGCGGTGCTCGATGACGCGCTGCAGCGCCTGTTGCGGGGTGATCTGCTGTGCGGTGGGCATCAGGCTTGCTCCAGGAAGTTCTTCAGCATGGCGTGGCCATGCTCGGTCAGGATGGATTCGGGGTGGAACTGCACGCCTTCGACGGCCAGGGTGCGGTGCTTCACGCCCATGATCTCGCCGTCCTCGGTCCAGGCGGTGACCTTGAGCTCGGGCGGGCAGTTCGCGCGGGCGATGGCCAGCGAGTGATAGCGGTTGACGGTGAAGCGCTCGGGCAGGCCGGCGAACACCCCCTCACGGGTGGTCGTGATCTCGCTGGTCTTGCCATGCATGAGTTGCTGCGCGCGGACGATCTGACCGCCAAAAGCCGCACCGATGCTCTGGTGCCCCAGGCACACCCCCAGGATGGGCAGCTTGCCGGCGAAGTGGCGGATGGCCGCGACCGAGATGCCGGCTTCGGCTGGCGAGCAGGGGCCGGGCGAGATGACCAGGCGGTCGAGTTGCCCAGCTTTCAGCTTCGCCTCGATTTCTTCGACCGTGATCTCGTCGTTGCGATGCACCTCGACCTCGGCGCCGAGCTCGCCGAAGTACTGGACGATGTTGTAGGTGAACGAGTCGTAGTTGTCCACCATGAGGAGCTTGATGTTCTTCATGGTGTTCACTCCAGGCCCTGTTCCACGAGTTCACTCGCGCGGATCAGCGCGCGTGCCTTGTGCTCGGTCTCGCGCCACTCCATCTCGGGCACCGAGTCGGCCACCACGCCAGCCGCTGCCTGCACATAGAGCGTCTCGTCCTTGATGATGCCGGTACGGATGGCGATGGCCACGTCCATGTCGCCGGCATAGCTCAGGTAACCGCAGGCGCCACCGTAGAGGCCCCGCTTGCTCGGTTCGAGCCGGTCGATCAGCTCCATGGCGTGCACCTTGGGCGCGCCCGTCAGCGTGCCGGCCGGGAAGGTGGCCTTGAGCACGTCCATGGAGCTCATGCCGTCTTTCAGCAGCCCCTCGACGTTGCTCACGATGTGCATCACATGGCTGTAGCGCTCGACGACAAAGGCCTCGGTCACCTTGACGCTGCCGGTCTTGGCAATGCGCCCGATATCGTTGCGCGCGAGATCGATGAGCATCACGTGCTCGGCGCGCTCCTTGGGGTCCCCCACCAGTTCCACCTCGGCGGCCTTGTCCAGCTCCGGCGTGGCGCCACGCGGGCGCGTACCGGCCAGCGGGCGGATGGTGACCTTCTGTCCCTCGGGCGTCTGCTCCTGCCGCACCAGGATCTCCGGCGAGGCGCCCACCACGTGGAAATCCCCGAAGTGGTAGTAGTACATATAGGGCGAAGGGTTCAGCGAGCGCAGCGCGCGGTACAGCGAGAGCGGCGACTCGGTGTAGCGCTTGTGCAGGCGCTGGCCCACCTGGACCTGCATGAAGTCCCCCGCGGCGATCAGCTCCTTGGCGCGCTCCACCGCGGCGATGTAGTCGTCCTTGGCGAACTCGCGCCCGACCTCATGCACCTGGCTGGGTTTGATGGGCGGCGCCTGCACCGAGGTGCCCAGTCGCGCGCGCAGCTCGGCCAGACGGGCCTGCGCTCTCGCATAGGCCTGCGGCTGGGCCGGGTCGGCGTAGACGATCAGGTAGAGCTTGCCCGAGAGGTTGTCGATGACGGCCAGCTCCTCGCATTGCAGCAGCAGGATGTCGGGGCAGCCCAGAGTGTCGGGCGGGCAGCTGTGCACCAGCTTCTTCTCGATGTGGCGCACCGTGTCGTAGCCGAAGTAACCGGCCAGACCGCCGCAGAAACGGGGCAGGCCCGGCTGCAGGGCCACCTTGAAGCGTTGGTGGTAGCTGGCGACGAAGTCCAGCGGGTTGCCTCGGGCCGTCTCCACCACCTGGCCGTCGGTCACCACCTCGGTCACGGCCTCGTCGCCAAAGCCGCGCGACCGCACCAGCGTGCGCGCGGGCAGGCCGATGAAGCTGTAGCGACCAAAGCGCTCGCCCCCCACCACGGATTCGAGCAGGAAGCTGTGGCGCCCCAGGTCCTGCGTATGGGCCAGCTTGAGATAGAGGGACAGCGGGGTTTCCAGGTCGGCAAAGGCCTGGGCCAGCAGGGGGATGCGGTTGTAGCCTTGGCGGGCCCGCTCCTCGAATTCGGATTCGGTCATCTCGGAAACACTCCGGTTTGGCGCCGGGCTTTGCCGGGCGCCTGGCACTGCGTGCCATGTTCATTCAAGGACCCCGTCAGACGGGGCGGAGGGGAAGACCGGGCTGGCGGCGGGCGCCAGCGGGCCTCAGGTCGCGACAGACCCGCGACGCCAGGGCCAGGCTCCCCGGTCGCTGCAACCTGTGCTGATGAGGCGGTGGATGAACATGGGAGCCAGTTTAGCAAACCCCGCGCCCTAAACACGCCTCCGAAGTGCGGGGGGAGCGGCCCACCCCCAGACAAACCCTGAGGTAACACCCCGGGGGGTCTGCAATAATCAAATAAAACGAACGGTCGTTCTATTTGGAGGATTTTTCATGATGGCGTCTTTCTTGCGCCCTGCCCTGCTGGCCCTGCTGCTGGGTCTCACCCTGCCGGCGTCAGCCCTGGAGGTCGGCGGCATCAATTTTCCGCCTTCGACCGATGTCCAGGGCAGCACGCTGCAGCTCAACGGCGCCGGAGTGCGCTACAAGGCCGTTTTCAAGGTCTATGCCGCCGGTCTCTATACCCCGCGCAAGGTCGGCTCGCTGGAGGAAATCCTCAAGGCCCCCGGCCCCAAGCGCATGAGCATCACCATGCTGCGCGAGATCGACGCGGCCGAACTGGGCAAGCTCTTTTCCCGCGGCATGGAAGACAACATGGACCGCGCCGCCTTCGCCCAGCTCATCCCTGGCATCCTGCGCATGAGCCAGATCTTTTCAGATCACAAGAAGCTGCAGGCCGGCGACAACTTCACGCTGGACTGGGTGCCGAACCAAGGCCTGATGATCTCGGTCAAGGGCAAGCCCCAGGGCGCGCCCTTCAAGGAACCCGAGTTCTTCGCCGCCCTCATGGGCATCTGGCTGGGCAAATCGCCGGCTGACTGGCAGCTCAAGAACGCGCTGCTGGACGTCAAGTCCTGAGCGCCTGCGCCCACTGCTCCAGGTCGCGCGCCAGAAGCGGGCGGCTGTAGAGGTAGCCCTGGCCCTTGCCACAGCCCAGGCGGGCCATGAGCGCGGCCTGCTCGGCGGTCTCGATGCCCTCGGCCACGGTCTGCAGGCCCAGGGTCTGGGCCATGCGGATCGTGGCTTCGATCATCACGCGGTGGTAGTCGCTGCGGGGCGCCAGACCGACGAACGAGCGGTCGATCTTGACCTGGTTGACCGGGAGCTCGTGCAGGCAGGACAGGGACGAGTAGCCGGTGCCGAAATCGTCCAGCGCAAGCGACACGCCCAGCCCCCGGATCTCGCGCAGCACAGCCTGCACGCCCTCGTCCTGCGCGGCCAGGCTTTCAGTCACCTCCAGCATCAGGGCGCCGGGCGTCAGCCCGCTGCCGTAGAGCAGCTCCGACAACTTGGCTGGGAAACCCGGCTGGCGCAGCTGGGCGCGTGACAGGTTCACCGACACGGTCCCGGGTGCCTGGGGGCCGAGCAGGGCGCGCAGGCGCACCAGCTCGTGGCAGGCCGTCTGGAGCACGTGCTCGCCCAGGCGGCCGATCATGCCGGTCGCCTCTGCCACCGGAATGAAGGTCAGCGGCGACACGGCCCCGCGCTGAGGATGTGACCAGCGCGCCAGCGCTTCCATGCCCACCAGCCGCCCATTCGCCAGGTCGATCATGGGTTGGTACACCACGTGGATCTCGCCCTTGTCGATGGCCTGGCGCAGGTCGTTCTCCAGTTCCACGTCGTCGTGCACGCGCTTGCGCATGGAAGGGTCGAACATCTCGTAGCGCCCGCGTCCCTGTCGCTTGGCCTCGTACATGGCAATGTCGGCGTCGCGCAGCACGCTGTCCGGATCGTCGGCCATGTGGGCCGTGGTCACGATGCCGATGCTGGCCGTGGAGCTCACGCGGTGCGGCCCGATCTGGTAGGGCTCGGCCAGGACTTCCAGCAGGCGCGACGCCACCACCTGGGCATCCAGGTCGCCGCGAATGTTGTCGAGCAGCACCACAAACTCGTCACCCCCGATGCGTGCGGCCATCTGGCTGAAGTCGCTGGTCTGCACGAAGGCGTCGCCCGGGCGCAGGCTGTCTTCCAGCCGCGCGGCGATCTGGCGCAGCAGCTCGTCGCCCACCGAATGGCCCAGGGTGTCGTTGACCTGCTTGAAGCGGTCGAAGTCCATGAACAGCACGGCAAAGCAATAGCCAGGCTGCTCCTTGGCGCGCTGGATGGAGCTGTGCACCCGGTTGAGCAGCTCGATGCGGTTGGGCAGGCGCGTCAAGCTGTCGGTCCGTGCGCTCTGGCGCAACTGCTCCTCCAGCTCCTTCTGCGCATTGATGTCGTAGCAGATACCGGCCATGCGCAGCGCGCGGCCGTTGCCGTCGCGCGCCACCACCGTGCCGCTGAACAGCGTCCACATCCAGCGCCCGCTGCCGTGGCGCAGGCGCACCTCCCAATGCAGGGGCTGGTGGGAATCGCGTAGATTGGTACGGATGGCCCACTTCCAGCCCTCGCGGTCGTCGGCGTGGATCAGGTTATAGAAGACGTCCGAATCCAGATACAGCTCGCCCGGGCCATAGCCGAACAGGGCGTAGAGCCGGTCGTTCACGTCCATCTTGCCGCTGGCGATGTCCCAGTGCCAGACCCCGAGCGAGGCACTCTCGATGGCCAGGGTCAGCAGCTGCTGCTGGTCGCGCTGCTGGGTCACGTCGACCATGCTGGACACCACGCCGGTCATATGCCCCGCGGCGTCGCGCAGCGGCTGGGTATTGACCAGCAGCCAGCGCAGATCGCCGCCGGGCATCATCAGGCCGATCGACTCCCCGCGCAGGCCCTGCCCTGTGCGCAGGGTGCGCACGCTGGGTCGCTCGCTGGACGGGTAGGGGGAGAGATCGTCGCGCACCGCGATACCTTCCCGCGCCAGCCCCTCGCGCAACGCCAGTTCGCTGCTGGACATGCCCAGCATGTCGGCTGCGGCCGTGTTGCTTTCCATGACCTTGCCGTCGATGTCCTGCAGCACCACCCCGACCGGCAGCGCATCGAGCAGCGTACGCATGCGCACGCGCTGGTTCATGCCGTCGGTGATGTCGCTGGCCACGATGGTGAAGCCCTGCAGGAAACCCTGTACATCGTGGATGGGCTGGTAGTCGACATCGAGCCAGACCTCCTGACCGTCGCGACCGCGGTGCATGAGCTCGACCCGCACCGGCAGGCCCATGTCCAGCTCGGCGAGCAGTCGTGCCATCTCGTCGGCGTCGTTGTGCTCGTTGGCCTTGAGCAGGGCCGAGTGCTGGCCCAGCACCTGGTCGCGCGCGCGTCCCTTGCCGCGCAGGAAGGCGTCGTTGCACCAGAGTACGCGGCGCTCGCGGTCGACCACGGCCACCCAGTTGGAGGTGCGCTCGGCCACCAGGGCGAGGCGTTGCAGCTCGGCCGACTGGCGCTGGAAGTCCTCCCCCTGACGGCGTACGAAACGCACCAGCGGCTCGGCCACGCCGAACAGCAGGATCAGCAGCAGGGCGGCCGTGACCAGGGCCGAGAGCTGGATGCCCTGCAGCATGCCCTGGGCGCGCTGCTGGGCCGCCAGCTGGAGTTCGTCGACCAGGGTCTGGGTCGTGAGCCAGAAGGATTCAAGCTCGGTCTGCAGGAACTGACTGGCCGTGCGGCGACGTTGCGCGTCGGTCTGGTCCGCCAGCCAGAGCAGGGACTGGGCCCGGTACCAGACCCGTTCGCGCCGGTCCTGCCACTCGAAAACGGCCTGGCGCAGCTGCACGCGCTCGGACTGCTGCCATGCCCCCTGACGCGCCAGCAGCTCGTCCAGCAGCGTGGCCTGGTTCTGGGTCTGATTCACCGTCTCGCTCAGCGCGTTGATGCTCTCCTCGGGAATGCCGGCCCCGGCATCGAGCCGCGTCAGCAGCATGAGCATGCGCTGGATCTGCGTGCTCTGCGCCGCGGCCACGCGGATGATCTCGGCGTCGGCCTGACGCACGCCTTCGGACTGGGCCAGCTGACGGCTCTGCCAGTAGGCCAGCACGCCCACGACGAGCAGCACCACGTACAGCGCGGTACGGACCCAGCGATGGATCTGCTGCGTGTCCCCGCCTGCGCTGTTGCCGTGGACCACCCATTCCACCACCCGGCGTCCGAAGGACACGGGACCGGATGGGCGGGCGGGATCGCTGGGCATCATGGGGGGCTGGGCACCGGGGGCCGTGGGGCTGGCTGCGTCCGGATGAAGACCGCCGCGGTTTGCTCCGTCAGGCTCAGGCCAGGGCCTGGCGCATGGACTGAATCACCGAACGATAGTCCGGCTTGCCGAAGATCGCGCTGCCGGCGACAAAGATGTCAGCCCCGGCATCGGCCACGCGGCGGATGTTGTCCGTCTTGATGCCCCCGTCCACCTCCAGACGGATGTCCTTGCCACTGGCCTCGATGCGCTTGCGCGCCGCCTCGACCTTGCGCAGCGCCGAATCGATGAAACCCTGGCCGCCGAAGCCCGGGTTCACGCTCATGATGAGGATGAGGTCGATGTCCTCGATCAGCCAGTCCAGCACGTCCAGCGGTGCGGCCGGATTGAACACCAGGCCGGCCTGACAGCCTGCTGCCTTGATGGCCTGCACGCTGCGGTGCGCGTGGGCGGAGGCGTCGGGGTGGAAGCTGATCAGGTCGGCCCCGGCCTGGGCAAAGGCCGCGGCCAGAGCGTCGACGGGCTGCACCATCAGGTGCACATCGATGGGCACGGCCTTGCCGTCAGCGGTCTTCGCATGGGGCTTGAGCGCCTGGCAGACCATGGGGCCGAAGGTCAGGTTGGGCACGTAATGGTTGTCCATCACGTCGAAATGGATCCAGTCGGCGCCGGCGGCGATGACGTTGCGCACCTCTTCCCCGAGGCGGGCGAAATCGGCCGAGAGGATGGAGGGGGCAATGCGGTAGGTTTTGCTCATGCCGCTATTTTCGCAGGTAGGATGCCGGACTATATATGGCCAAGTATCAGATCCTCGTCGAAGTCCAGCCGCGCCACCTGCCCGAGCAGTCCGCCCCCGACCAGGGCCTCTACGTCTTCGCCTACACCATCAGCATCACCAACACCGGCGAACTTCCGGCCCAGCTGATCTCGCGCAGCTGGAACGTCAACGACGCCAACGGCCACACCGAGAAGGTGCGCGGCCTGGGCGTGGTCGGCCAGCAACCCCTGCTGCAGCCCGGCACCACCTTCGAGTACACCAGCGGCACACGCCTTCGCACGCCCACGGGCACCATGCACGGCAGCTACTTCTTCGTGGCCGAGGACGGCGAACGCTTCGACGTCGACATCCCCCTGTTCGTGCTGGACGCGCTCAGCGGCAGCGGGGCCGGCGGCAACCGCACGCTGCACTGACATGGCGTCATCGCCCGCGCTCGCCACCCTGCTCGACACCCTCGACCCTGACGCACCGCAGGTCGAACGCCATCTCTGGCTGGTCCGCCTGCTGGACTGGTTGCGCGGCGACCGCAGCTCGGTCGCCACCACCCTGGAGCGCCTGCAGCTGCTGATCGAGCGGCTCGAAAGCGATGCCGCGCTGCGCACCCGGGCGCAGGCCTGGTGGCGGGCCCTGCTCGGCGGCGTGGACAGCACCACCCTGCTGGCCGACCATGGCTTCGCCCAGCGCCCCGTCTTCCTGAGCGAGTTCATCAGCCGACTGTTGCACCACGTGCTGCCTGCGACGCCGCAGACGCGCGACGCCTCCGAGCTCCACACCCTGCTGTTCCCGCACGACTTCGACGCCGCCTGGCTGGGGCGTCTGGACGCGGAGACCGAGCGGCGCCTGGCGGCGGTCCTTGGGCTGCCGACCTCGGGCTCCTGGTCCTGGCACGCGGCTCTGGAGGAGTCCATCGCCTGCTGTGTCAGCCAGATCTGCGCCATCGGCTACGCCCCGGAACTGCGCCTGCGCATGGAGCACAGCGCGCACTTGCAGGCCTACCGGGAGCTGCTGGTCGACTTCGAGACGCTCAGGCGTGCCCTGCACCAGCGCCCGCTGGACCCGTCCGCCCTGGATCAGGCCGTGCAGGCCTTCAAGGACCGGCTCGACGGCTGCCGCCAGTCGGCCAACGCCGTCTATGACCACCTGGACGAGCACGGCATCTCGGTCGACGTGGTGTTCCGCCTGCGCCAGCTGCGCGAGCGCGTGCTGCGCTGCCGCCTGCTGCTCGACACCCTGCTGGCCCCCGACGCGGTCGGCACCGGCAAGCTGCTGGCCCAGCTCACCCTCGCGGGCCACAACAACCGCAGCCTGCGCGCCCTGATCGCCAGCAACTCCTCGCTGCTGGCCGCCAAGGTGGCCGAGCGCAGCGCCGAGACGGGCGAGCACTACATCACCCGCAGCCGCCCCGAGTACTTCGACATGGTGCGCAAGGCGGCGGGCGGCGGCGCCGTGATGTCCGTCACCACGCTCGTGAAGTTCGCGCTGCTGGGCCTGGGCCTGTCGGCCTTCTGGAGCGGCTTCGCCGCCGGTCTCAACTACGCGCTGAGCTTCGTACTCATCCAGCTGCTGCACTGGACCGTGGCCACCAAGCAGCCCGCCATGACCGCGCCCGCCATGGCGGCGAAGCTCAAGGACCTGGATGCGCCGGGGGCGGTCGAGGACTTTGTCGACGAGGTGACCCATCTCGTGCGCTCGCAGGTAGCCGCCGTGATCGGCAACCTGGCCCTGGTCGTGCCCGGCGTGCTGCTGCTCTGTGGCGGGTTCTGGCTGCTCCTGGGTCAGGCGCCACTGAGCCGCGAGAAAGCCGACGATGTGTTGCGTTCGCTGACCCTGCTCGGCCCCACGGCCTTGTACGCGGCCTTCACGGGCGTGCTGCTCTTTGCCTCCAGCATCATCGCGGGCTGGACCGAAAACTGGTTCGTGCTGCAGCGCATGGACTCGGCCCTGCGCTACCACCCGCGCATCACGGGCCTGCTGGGCACGGAACGCGCCGCGCGCTGGTCCGTCTTCGCCCGCGAGAACATCTCCGGCCTGGCGGCCAACATCTCGCTGGGCCTGATGCTGGGCCTGGTGCCGGCCTTCGCGCTGTTTTTCGGCCTGGGCCTGGACGTGCGCCACGTCACGCTCTCCACCGGCCAGATCGCCGCGGCCAGCGTGACCTTGGGGCTGGACGTGTTGCGCCTGCCGGTCTTCTGGTGGTGCGTGGCGGCCATCGGCGTCACGGGCGCGCTCAACGTGGCCGTGAGCTTCTTCTTCGCCTTTCGCCTCGCCCTGCGCGCGCACAACGTCACCGGCCTGGACCGCGTGCGCATCTACCGCGCCATCCGCGCCCGCGCGCGCCGCGCGCCGCTGAGCTTCTTCTGGCCCCCGCGCGAACCCGCGGTCGCGGCGGCGGTGTTCCATGGGTGAGTTCGAACTGATCCGGCGCTATTTCCAGCGCGAGGACGCGGCGCGCAACCCGGCCGTGGCCCTGGGCATCGGTGACGACTGCGCCCTGCTGCAAGCCGCGCCCGGCATGCAGCTGGCCATCTCCAGCGACATGCTGGTCGAGGGCCGGCATTTCTTTGCCGACGTGGACCCCGAGGCGCTGGGCCACAAGGCCCTGGCAGTCAACCTCAGCGATCTGGCCGCCAGCGGCGCACGCCCGCTGGCCTTCACGCTTGCGCTGTCCCTGCCGCAGGCCGACGAGGCCTGGCTGGCCGCGTTCGCCCGGGGCCTGTTCGCGCTGGCGGATACGCACGGCTGCACGCTCATGGGCGGTGACACCACGCGCGGCCCGCTCAATCTTTGCCTCACCGTCTTCGGCGAAGTGCCCGCCGGCCAGGCGCTGCTGCGCTCGGGCGGCCGGCCCGGCGATGAACTCTGGGTCAGCGGCACGCTGGGCGATGCACGGCTGGCGCTGGAAGTGCTGCAGGGCCGGCGCGCGCTGGCATCGCAAGAACTGGCAAGGGCACGCCAGCGCCTCGAACGCCCCACACCGCGCGTGGCCCTGGGCCTGGCCTTGCGCGGCATCGCCAGCGCTGCCATGGACCTCAGCGACGGCCTGGCCGGTGATCTGGGGCATCTGCTGCAGGCCTCGGGCTGCGGCGCGGAACTCGACGCTACCGCGCTCAGCCCCTTGCTGGCTGCACGCGACGCCTCACTGGACGAAGCGACACGCCTGGGCCTGGTGCTGGGGGGCGGGGATGACTACGAACTGCTGTTCAGCGCGCCGGTGGAACGACAGGACGCCGTGCAGGCAGCGGGGCGCTCGGCGGGTGTCACGCTGACCCGCATCGGCCGGCTCGAAGCCGAACCGGGGCTGAGGCTGGTGGACGCGCAGGGCCGTCGACTCGACGGCCGCTACGCCTCCTACGATCACTTCGCCTGAGCGGGTGTGCCGCGCAGCTGCGCGTGCCGGCTCAGGCTGTGGGCCAGGCGCTGGGCACTGCGCTGCGCCGTGGCGATGCCCGCCGAACAGACGCTGTCGGTTCCCCGCCAGAAATCGACCCAGGCCTCACGGCGCAGGGCCTGGGCCTCGCGCAGCGCCTGCTCGTGCAGGGCGTTCCAGTCGGCCGCGTTGTAAAGGCGCTCAAGGCTGTGTTGACTGCTGCTCATGCTTCGCTCCTGTCTGCCGGGGTGACAATCGGCATGGCTTGCACTTTAGAGGCGTAAGCAAAGCCCGGAAACAGCAAGAAATCGAAGACGGTTTTGCAAAAATCGCAAAGCCCAACTATGCTGTCGGTCATGCATTTGCAGTTGGGCGACGTCGCCCTGTTCACCCGCATCACCGAGCTGGGCACCCTCTCGGCCGTGGCGCGCGAGCGCAATGTGCCGGTCAGCCAGGTCACGCGCGCGCTGGCGCGGCTGGAGGCCGACTGTGGCGTGCGCCTGCTGCACCGCACGACCCATGGCCTGAGCCTGACCGACGAAGGCGACACCTTCCTCGCCCACGCACGCCGCCTGCTCGACACGCGCGACGAGCTGGCCAGCGAACTCAGTGGCAAGCTCGCCGGCCCGAGCGGCTGGGTGCGCATCAGCGCCAGCCCCCTGGTGGCCCAGGTCGTGATCGCGCCTGGCCTGCCCGGTCTCTATGCCCGCTACCCGCAGCTGCGCATCGACATCAACGCCGACGACCGCCTGGCCGACATGGCGCGCGACGGCATCGACATCGCCATCCGCTCCGGCTCACCCAGCAGCGACACCCTGGTGGCGCGCGAGATCGGCCATTCCGGGCGCTCGCTCTATGCCGCCCCCGCCTATCTCGCGGCCCACGGCACGCCGCAGCGGGTGGAGGATCTGGCGCAGCATCGCCTGATCGGCAACAGCGCCAGCCCCCTGCTCAACCGCTGGCCCCTGGCCACCGGCGGCAAAGGCCAGGAGCTGCTGATTCAGGGCCACACGCGCACCGACAACTCTTCGGTCATCATGGCCCTGGCCCTGCAGGGCGCAGGTATCGCCCGCCTCATGGACCTGCTGGCGCGGCCCATGGTGGAACGCGGCGAACTCGTCCCGGTGTTGCAGGGCCACTTCAGCTCCCTGCCCGTGCCCATCTACGCCGTGATGCTGCAGGAACGCCACCGCCTGCCCAAGATCCGCGCCTGCATCGACTACTGGGCCGAGTGGCTGGGCCGGCCCGCATAATCTGCGCATGACTGTCGTCTCCAGCACCCGCCCCACCGGCCGCTTCCTGCTCTCACACCCCGCCCACACCCTGGCGCTGGGCCTGGGCTCGGGGCTCAGCCCCTGGGCTGCAGGCACGGTGGGCACACTCTGGGCCTGGACGGCCTTCCTCGTGCTGCAACCCTGGATGAACGAGGCGCGCTGGGGCCTGTTGCTGCTCGTCGCCCTGCCCCTGGCTTGGTGGGCCTGCAGCGTCACGGCACGCAACCTGCAGGCGGCCGACCCGGGCTGCATCGTCATCGACGAGATCGTCGCCTTCTGGCTGGTGCTGTGGCTGCTCATGCCCACGGCCTGGCCCGAACAGCTGCTGGCCTTCATCCTCTTCCGCTACTTCGACGCCGCCAAGCCTGGCCCCGTAGGCTGGGCCGATCGCCTGTACCACGCCATGGACCCGGCGCGCACGCCGCGCGGTTGGGCCAAGGCCGGCTGGGGCATCCTGTTCGATGACCTGGTCGCGGCCTTCTGCACACTCTTCCTGCTCGCCCTCTGGCGCAGCTTCACATGAACACGCAGCTGAGCCAGCCCTTGGTGGAACAGCTCGCACAGCAGTTGCAGCAACGCCAGTGGATGTTGGTCACGGCCGAGAGCTGCACGGGCGGACTGATCGCCGGGGCCTGCACGGACCTCAGCGGATCAAGCAACTGGTTCGAGCGCGGCTTCGTCACCTATTCGAATGCGGCCAAGACCGAGCTGCTGGGCGTGGACGCGACCCTGATCGAACGGCACGGCGCTGTGAGCCCCGAGGTGGCGCAGGCTATGGCGACCGGTGCGCTCACGCACTCACACGCCCAGGTGGCCGTGGCCGTGACTGGCGTGGCCGGCCCCACGGGCGGCACAACCGACAAGCCCGTGGGACTGGTCTGGTTCGGCCTGGCGCTGCGGGGGCAGGTGCTGACGGAAAAGATGAACTTTGCCGGTGATCGCGCGGCTGTGCGTTCGGCCACCGTGCAGCACGCGCTGCGCCGCCTCGTGGAACTGACCGCATGAGCACCTGGTTCTCCGGTTTCGAAGCCCGTCGTTTCGAGGTCAACGGCGTGCACCTCCACGCGCGGGTGCCCAGCGCGGCCCGCGGCGACAGGCCGGCCCTGCTGCTGGTGCACGGCTTCCCGCAGACCCATGTGCTCTGGCACCGCGTGGTGCAACAGCTGCAGAACGACTACTGGATCGTGCTGCCCGACCTGCGTGGTTATGGCGACTCAGCCCAGCCCGCGGGCCTGCCGGACCACAGCAACTACAGCAAGCGCACGATGGCGCAGGACCTCGTGGATCTGATGGACCAGCTGGGCTGCCCCGACTTCTATCTGGCCGGTCACGACCGCGGTGGACGCGTGTCGGCCCGCCTGGCGCTGGACCACGCGGAAAAGGTGCACAAGCTCTGCGTGATCGACATCGCGCCCACGCTGGACATGTACAACGCGACGAACCTGGACTTCGCGCGTGCCTACTACCACTGGTTCCACCTGATCCAGCCCTGGCCCCTGCCCGAACGCATGATCGGTGCCGACCCCAAGACCTATCTGCACGCCAAGCTCGGCGGCTGGGGATCGCAAGGCCTGGCCTACATCGAGCCGCAGGCCCTGGCCGAGTACGAACGCTGCTTCTGTCACCCCGAAGCCATCCACGGCGCCTGCGAGGACTACCGCGCCAGCGCCGGCGTCGACCTGGAGCACGACCGGACCAGCCGCGCCCGGGGCCAGAAGATCAGCTGCGACACGCTGGTGCTCTGGGGCGAGCGCGGGGTGGTGCACCGGCTCTTCAAGCCGCTGGAACTCTGGCAGGCCCAGTGCAGCGCCAACGTGAGCGGCCAGCTGCTGCCGGCCGGACATTTCATCCCTGAGGAACGGCCGGCCGAAACAGCGGCGGCGCTGAAGAACTTCTTCTGCTAGCGAAGTTGGCGCAGCTTAATTGGCGCCGTGGCACTTCTTGTACTTCTTCCCGCTGCCGCAATGGCACAGGTCGTTGCGACCCGGCTCCGCGGCCTTGCGCACGGTCTCCACGCGCGGGCCGATGCTCTTCCAGAGTTCGCGCAGGTCGTAGACCGCCCAGATCGCGTCGCCGAAAGCGTTGAGACGCTCCACGCTGACCGAAGGCGGCGTGTCGTCGCCGAAGGGCGAGATGGCGGGCTCACCGGTGTCGTCCTCGGTCATGGCGACAAGCGCCTGCAAGGACACATCGAGCCACTCGGCGGCTTCCTTGTCGCGCGGCGCGGCCCACTCCTCGGGCCAGTTCTCCACCACGTACATGAAGCCCAGGGCCCAGACCTGGGCGAAAGAGGGCAGGGCCTCGTCGCCATAGGCCGCACGCTCGGCGGGCGGCAGGGCCAGCAGGGCACCGCGCACGTCCATCACCTCGGGCTGGTAGGCCGCCTCGTCCTCCAGACTCTCGACTTCGGCGTCCAGCGCGCTCACCACCTCCTGCCAGCGGCGTTGCCACAGGGCCAGGAAACGTGCGCGCTGCGTGGCATCGGCGAAAGGCTCGATCGCGCCCGGCTCGCCGCCGCCCAGCAGCATGGGCAGGTACTCGTCCTGCGGAATGGCACGGCGGCAGCAGACCAGGGCTGCGAGCACGCCTTCACAGAACTCCCACTGCGGGATCTCCTCGTCGCGCGTGCGCAGGTCGTCGAGGAGGGCCTCGAGTTCGTCGAACTCCTCGGGCTGCAGGCGGGCGGGGGTGTCGTTCATGTCAGGGGTTCCAGGTCAGGCAGGGCGTCAAGGCGCGTGGCCACCGCCACGCCCTGCAGGGTCAGGCGCTTGCGCAGCTTGAGCACGGCGTGGTCCTTGCTCAGCAGCGCGGCGCGGTGGGCGACGGCCAGGTCGATGAACTTCTGGTCGTCGGGGTCGCGGCAGACCATGGGCGCCTTGGGCGCCACGTCCACGCGCTGCACCTGGCGGTCGAAGGCGGCCAGTACATCTTCGGCACGGAGGCGGTAGTAGTCGAGCCGGGCAACCAGGTGCGGATAGAGCAGCACGCGCGCGAGTTCCTCCCGCATCACGGGCGTGGCGATCCAGCGCAGCGCGCCATCGGCCAGCGCCTGCTGCAGGGCCGGCGTGGCCGGATCGTCGAAGACCAGCAGGTCCAGCACCACATTGGTGTCGAGCACGATGGACGGGCTCATGCGGCGGGCGCTTCCGGCCGGGCGCGTGCCGAGCCTTTAATCATCTCGAACTTGAAGAGCCGGCATTCGATCGGGCCGTTCCACATCGGGACCCGGCGCGACTCCTTGAGCCGCATCTTGCCCGGCAGCTTGAGATCGGGCGTGAGCATCCAGGCCGTCCAGCCGCTGTAGTTCTTCTTCCAGTGCGTGGCCAGCTTGCTGAAGAATTCGTTGTCATCCGCGGCACCGGTCTCGGGCAGTTCGCGCGCGCCGAAGCGCGCCTTGCCAGCAAAGCCGCCGGTCTCGATGCGCTCGCCATAGGGCGGGTTGACCAGCATCACGCCCGGGGTGGCGCAGGGCGGCATGCGCTGCAGTGCATCGCCGCCGCGGAACTCGATCACGTCGGCCACGCCGGCACGCTCGGCATTGCGCTGAGCGAAGTCCACCATGCGGTGCGAGACATCGCTGCCGTAGATCAGCGTGGCCTGGCCCGGCTCAGGTTTGACGACGCCCTCTGCGGCCTCGGCTTTCATCGCTTTCCACTCGGCAGCACGGAAGGGCTTGTACTTCTCGCAGGCAAAACGGCGCAACGACCCCGCCGCGATATGGCAGGCGATCTGCGCCGCCTCGATGACTACCGTACCGCTGCCACAGCAGGGGTCGTAGAGCGGGAGCAGATCGCCCTCACCGTCGGCCCAACCGCTGGCCGCGATCATGGCCGCAGCCAGGGTCTCCTTGAGCGGCGCGTCGCCCTTGTCCTCACGCCAGCCGCGCTTGAACAGCGGCTCGCCCGAGGTATCGATGTAGAGCGAGCACTGGTCGGTGGTCAGGTGGGCGTAGATGCGCACATCGGGCCACTGGGTGTCTACATCGGGGCGCACGCCACCCGAGGTCTCGCGAAAGCGGTCGCAGACCGCATCCTTGACCTTGAGTGCCGCGAAGTTCAGCGAAGTCAGCGGGCTGTGCTGGGCCGTGATCTCGACCTTGATGCTTTCCTTGGGCGTGAACCACTGCTCCCAGGGCACAGCCATGGCCGCACGGTAGAGGTCCTGCTCGCTGCGGTACTCGGTGTGCGAGACCAGCACCAGCACGCGCTGGGCCAGGCGGCTCCAGAGATTGAGCAGCATGGCGTGGGCAAACGAGGTGCGCACCGCCACGCCGCCACGCTGCTTGGTGATGCAACCCGGCGGCAGGCCCGTGATGCGCAGGATCTCGGGCGCCAGGTAGTCCTCCACGCCGGCGGCGCAGGGCAGGAAAAGCGTCAATTGGTTCATGTCTTGCTTCGTGCGCGGGCACCCGCGGAACTGGCTTCGCCAGGCCGCCGGGTGCGCCCTCCTCGCGTAGCAGCGGGGGGGTGGCGGAGCGCAGCCCGGCGCGCAGCCTGGGGGGTAAAGGCGTTCATAACGCCTTCCTCAAGTTCGCGGGCGCGATCTTGAGCGCCTCGCGGTACTTGGCCACCGTGCGGCGCGCGCACTCGATGCCCTGCTCCTTCAGCATCTCGGAGAGCTGGCTGTCGGACAGGGGCTTCTTGGCGCTTTCGGCGCTGACGAACTGCTTGATCAGCGCGCGCACCGCGGTGCTCGATGCGTTGCCGCCGGATTCCGTGCCCAGGCCCGAGCCGAAGAAGTACTTGAGCTCGTAGGTGCCGAAGGGGGTGGCCATGTACTTGGCGGTGGTCACGCGGCTGATGGTGGACTCGTGCAGGCCCAGCTCGTCGGCGATCTCGCGCAGTACCAGCGGGCGCATGGCCAGCTCGCCGTGCATGAAGAAGTTCTTCTGCCGCTCGACGATGGCGCTGGAGACGCGCAGGATGGTGTCGAAACGCTGCTGGATGTTCTTGATGAACCAGCGCGCCTCCTGCAGGCGCTGCTGCAGCGCGGCGTGCCCCCCGGACTTGTGGCCCTTGAGCGCGTTGGCATAGATGTCGTGCACGCGCAGGCGCGGCATCACATCGGGGTTGAGCTGCACGCGAAAGCGTGTGCCCGCGCCATTGCCGCTGCGCAGCACCAGCACGTCGGGGATAACGATGTTGCGCTCGACATTGACGAAGCGCCGCCCCGGCTTGGGCTCGAGCCGCGCCACCCGGGCCAGGGCCTCGCGAGTGAGCGCCTCGCTGGCGCCGGTGAGCTGGGCCAGCTTCTTGAGGTCGCGCCGGGCGAGCAGCTCGGTGGGCTGCGCCACCAGGCGCAGGGCCTGAGCCAGGACGTCCGCGTCTTCCTCATCGATCCCGGTCCGGACCGCCTCGGCCTGCTGGGCCTGCAACTGCAGACGCAGGCATTCGGCCAGGTGGCGTGCGCCCACCCCCGCTGGCTCCAGGCTTTGCAGCAGACGCAGCGCCACCTCGAAATGCGCGAGCACGGCCTCGCGCTGCTCCAGATCGTCCCCGGCCAGGCTCTGCGCCAGCGCATCCAGCGGGTCTTCCAGATAGCCATCGTCGTTGAGCGACTCGATCAGGAAGAACAGGGCGGCACGGTCTTCGTCACCCAGACGCAGGGACAGGGCCTGGCGCTTGAGGAAGTCCTGCAGCGACTCCTGGCTGCGCGCCAGTTCCGTGGCATCGGCCTCGTCGTCCTCGCGCGCGCCATTGCGCGCTGGCGCATCGCCGCCCCATTCGCTGTCGTCAGGAGCCAGGTCGACCGTGCCGTCACCGTCCCAGTCGCCGTCGCGCTCCAGGTCGACCGAGGGAACGGACTCTTCCGCGATGTCTGCGGACGAGGCGCTGCTGCCGTAGTCGTCCTCGGTGTCATCACGCGCCGCGGGTGTGTCGACGCGCTCCAGGCCATGGGCCTCGCGCTCCACGCTGTCATCGGCACGCTCCAGGAAAGGGTTCTCGTCGAGCAGCTGCTCGACCTCCTGGTTGAGCTCCAGCGTCGAGAGCTGGAGCAGGCGGATGGACTGCTGCAGCTGGGGCGTGAGCGCCAGATGCTGGGAAACCCGCAGCGACAGTCCCTGTTTCATGATGGCAGTCCGATATGCAGGGGGAACCCCTTACATCTTGAAGTGCTCGCCCAGGTAGACCCGGCGCACGTCGGCGTTGTTGACGATCTCGGCGGGTGTGCCCTGCGCCAGCACGCGGCCCTCGCTGATGATGTAGGCGTGGTCGCAGATGCCCAGGGTCTCGCGCACGTTGTGGTCGGTGATGAGCACACCGATGCCGCGCGCTTTGAGGAAGCTGATGATGCGCTGGATCTCGATCACCGCAATCGGGTCGATGCCGGCAAAGGGCTCGTCCAGCAGGATGAAGCGAGGCTGCGTCGCCAGGGCACGTGCGATCTCCACCCGGCGGCGCTCGCCACCCGACAGGGCCAGCGCGGGCGACAGGCGCAGCTTCTCCACGCGCAGATCCTGCAGCAGGTCGGTGAGGCGGCGGTCGATCTCGTCCTTGCGCAAGGCCTTGCCGTGCTCGTCATGCTGCAGCTCGAGCACGGCGCGCACGTTGTCCTCGACGTTGAGCTTGCGGAAGATCGACGCTTCCTGCGGCAGATAGCTCAGGCCCATGCGCGCCCGCTGGTGGATCGGCATGTGCTCGACGCGTTCGTCATCGATGTTGATCTCGCCGGCACTGGCACGCACCAGGCCCACGATCATGTAGAAGGACGTGGTCTTGCCCGCGCCATTGGGGCCGAGCAGACCCACAACCTCGCCCTTGCGCACCGTCAGCGAGACGTCCTTGACGACCTCGCGGCTGCCATAGAACTTCTTCAGGTGACGGGCTTCGAGCCGGCTGGGCTCCTGCGCCGGCTGGGAATCGTGGCCGCTGGCCGGGCCGGGCTGGGTGTCGGGCGGGGTCGGCCCGGGCTGCAGGTTCTCGCTCACTTGCGTCCTCCGCCCACACCGTCCTCGCTGCGCAGGGGCAGGCCGGGGTTCGCGGTGGCCGGCGCCGCGCTGCGCGGCGTCAGTGTGGCCCGCACGCGCCCGCTGCCCTTCTGGGCGCCGCCGTCCACGGTGAAGACATCCGTGAGGCTGTTGTACTGGATGACATTGCCGGTGACCACGTCGCTCACCTGGGTGCCGCGCAGGCGGCGCAGCTGGGCGTTCTTGATCAGCTTGAAGACGTCCGCACGGCCGTCGTACTCGATGGTCTCGCTCTCGCCCTCGACGAACTCGTCCTCGCCGTCACGCTTCTGCCGGAAGGTAGCGCGCTGGCCCTCGGCCGCCGTGACCACGCCGAACTGGTAGCCCTGCGGGTCCTGCCGCACCTCGACGCGCGCGCCCCTGATCACGATGGTGCCGCGCGTGAGCACCACATTGCCTGTGAAGATGCTCACCTGCTTGAGATCGTCGTAACGCAAGGCATCGGCCTCGACGTTCATGGGCTGCTGGCGGTCACCCTTCTCGGCGTGCGCAAGGCCGGCCAGCGCAAGACCTGCGCACAGCAGCAGCCAGGGGAATAAGGATTTCTTGAAAGGCACGAATCTTGCTCTCGGGAATGCAGGGCATTGTAATCGGGTCAGCGTGCTGGTCCAGCTTTTGCTTTTGCCCCTGAACGGTGCGCGTGCTTGCCGACCAGCCCCAGGAGCTGCTGGGGATTCATGAGAGACTTCCCGCCACGTCCCCTCCGCCGCACGCCTCATGAACCTGCTCTTCGTTGCCGATCCGCTGGAAACCTTCAAGACCTACAAGGACAGCACCTACGCCATGATGCGCGAGGCGCAGCGCCGCGGCCACACCCTGGCCGCCTGCGAGCCGCGCCACCTGCACTGGCAGTCCGGCGGCCAGGTCAGCGCGCATGTGCGGCGCATCCGCCTGACCGGTCAGGAAGCGCCCTGGTTCCACGAGTCGCCGCTGGCGCCGGCCCAGCGCCTGGCGGCGCTGCGCGAGTTCGACGCCGTGCTCATGCGCAAGGACCCGCCCTTTGACAGCGAGTACTTCTACGCCACCCACCTGCTGGAGCAGGCCGAGCGTGAGGGCGCGCGCGTGCTCAACAAGCCGCGCGCACTGCGCGACCACCCCGAGAAGCTCGCCCTGCTCGAGTTTCCCCAATACACCGCGCCCACCCTGGTCACGCGCGAGGCCCAGGCCGTGCGCGACTTCCATGCCGAACACCGCGACATCATCCTCAAGCCGCTCGACGGCATGGGCGGCATGGGCATCTTTCGCGTCCGGGAAGACGGCCTGAACCTGGGCAGCATCATCGAAACGCTGAACCGCCACGGCGAGCAGACCCTGATGGTGCAGAAGTTCGTGCCCGCCATCGCCCAGGGTGACAAGCGCGTGCTGGTCATCGGCGGCCAGCCCGTGCCCTACTGCCTGGCCCGCATCCCGCAAGGCGGTGAGGTACGCGGCAACCTGGCCGCCGGCGGCAAGGGCGTGGCCCAGCCGCTCAGCGCACGCGACCGCGAGATCGCCGAAGCCCTGGGACCGGTCCTGGCCGCACGCGGCCTGCTGCTCGTGGGTCTGGACATCATCGGCGACAGCCTCACCGAGATCAACGTCACCAGTCCTACCTGCTTCCAGGAGATCACCGACCAGAGCGGCTTCGACGTGGCGGCGATGTATATCGACGCCCTCGAGGCGGCCCTCACCGGGCGCTAGGGGCTGCTCAGGCGGGTGCGCCGTCCACGAAGACCTTGAGTTCGCCCGGCGCCAGCGAGGTCCAGGCCTCGTTGCGGGTCAGCGGCGTGGTCACCACCACGGCCACGCGGTCGCCCGGTGCGGCGTGCTGCGCGAAATCGACACTCAGGTCCTCGTCGTGCAGCGTGGCGCTGCCGAAGGGGTGCTGGCGCACCACGTAGCACAGGTGCGTGCTGGCGTGGGCCCACAGCGCCTCGCCATTGCTCAGCAGGAAATTGAAGGTGCCGTGCTGCGCGATCTGCGGCACCAGCTCGCGCAGCGTGAGCGTGAGCTCGGCCACGGGTGGCACGGTGGCATGCGACTTGGCCAGTTCCTGCAGCAGCCAGCAGAAGGCGCGCTCGCTGTCGGTGTGCCCCACCGGGTGGAAGCTGCCGTGCAGCCGGGGCGCATAGTTCTTGAGGTCGCCGTTGTGTGCGAACACCCAGTAGCGGCCCCAGAGTTCGCGCACAAAGGGGTGGCAGTTCTCCAGCGTCACCGCGCCCTGCGTGGCCTTGCGGATATGCGAGATCACGTTGCGGCTCTTGATCGGGTAACGGCGGATCAACTCGGCCACGGGTGACTCGGCGGCCGACTGATGGTCGACGAAATGCCGCAGGCCCTTGTCCTCGAAGAAGGCGATCCCCCAGCCGTCGCCGTGGTGGTCGGTGCGGCCGCCGCGCTCGGCAAAACCCGCGAAACTGAACATCACGTCGGTGGGTACATTGCAGTTCATGCCCAGCAGCTGGCACATGGCTCAGGTCTCCTTCGGCTGGCGCAACGCGCCGCGCATCTGCCAGGCCGCCAGCATGGCCAGGGCGCAGACCACGGCCAGCATCACAAAGGTTTCGTCGAAGGCGACGATGCGCCCGGGGCTGGTCTCGGGCCGGGTCAGCGCGTCGCCATGCACGGCCACGCGCCATTCGAGCACGATGCCGCACAGGCTCACCCCCACCGCACCGCCCAGCATGCGCAGGAAGTTGATGGCACTCGAGGCCTGCGAGATCAGGCGCGGCTCCAGCCCTGCCATCGCCCCGTTGTTCAGCGAGGGCAGGATGAAGCCCAGGCCGATGCGCCCCACGATCACCCAGGCCACGAGCAGCGCCAGCAGGGTGGCGCGCGCCAGGCCCGGGCCGAGCGTGAGCATCAGCGCGAAGGACAGGGCCAGCAGGGCCAGGCCTAGGCAGATCAGCACGCGGATGGGCCAATGGTCCGACAGGCGCCCGGCCAACGGGATGGTGACGGCCAGCACCAGCCCGGCGGGCAGCATGATGGTGCCCACATGCGAGGCCGAGAACTGCTGCGCCATCTGGATGTAAAGCGGCAGCAGGTAGGTGGAGCCGAACATCGCGATGCCGTAGATGAAGGCCACCAGGCTGCCCATGGCGAAGGCGCGGACCGTGAACAGATCCGGGTGCACCAGCGGCATGTCGCCGCGCCGGGCCTGGTGGCGCTGCCAGAGCACAAAGGCGGTGAAGCTCAGCAAGGACACCGCCAGCAGGCCCCAGGCCTGCGCACCCGAGGGGCCATGCAGCTCGACCATGCCATTGAGCAGCGCCAGCGTGCCGGCGGTGGCCAGCAGCAGGCCCTGCCAGTCGAGGCGGTGGGCACGCCGGTCCGCCGCAGCACCGCCGGGCGAGGTCGTGGGAACGTAGCGGAAGGCCAGCCAGATCGAGGCCAGGCAGAAGGGCACGACCATGAAGAAGATCGAGCGCCAGCCGAACCCGTCGACCAGCAGGCCGCCGATGCTCGGGCCCAGCGCCGGCGCCAGCACCACGCCCATGCCGAAGATGCCGCCGGCCCGGCCGCGCTCGTGCGCGGCGAAGGCGCGCATGATGATGATGGCCGGGATGGGCTGCACCACACCCGCGGCCAGGCCCTCGACCACGCGCGCCACCAGCACCCCGTCAAAGCTGTTTGCCAGCCCCCCGCCCACGCCGCCGGCCAGCAGCAGCAGCATGGCCGCCACATAGGTGCGGCGGTAGCCGAAAGCACCCAGCAGCCAGGGCGTGCACAGCATGGCCACGGTGGTGGCCGCCATGAAGCCGGAGGTGGCCCACTGCGCGCGCTCCTGGCCCAGCACGAACTGGTGGCTCATGTCGGGAATCGCCACGTTGATGATGGTGGACGACATGATGGACGCCATGGTGCCCACCATCACGGCCAGCAGCAGCAGCCAGCGGTAGCGCTCGCCGTAGCGCGCCTGCATCTCGGGCAGGGTGGCGGGATGCGTCACGCCTTCAGTCTTTCTCGTGCGCCTGCAGCGTCACGCGCACCGGCTGCGAGGTGAGCCCCGCCAGCGCCGCCTGCAGGGCCAGCCGTACGCGCATGCGTTCGGTCGCGGGCAGGGCGTCGGCCAGCTCCAACTCCAGCTCCAGCCCGCTCTCCAGGTAATGCAGGCGCAGCGCCACCGGCGTGCCCCCGAGCACCTGCTGCACGCAGGCCTGCACCTGGGCACGCGGCGGCAAGGCCAGCAGGTGCGGCAGATGGCGCACGGTGCCCGGATCCACGTGCACCGTGCACTCGGCCACGCGGTGCGCGTCCTTCACGCGAGCAGCGATCTGTTCGGCAATGTAGTGCCCCTCGGAGACCGAGAGGTGCGCATCGACCTCGACGTGCATGTCCACCACGGCCCAGTCGCCCATGCGGCGGGTGCGCAGCTTGTGCACGCCACGCACACCGCCGACGCCGCGCACGGTCTGGCGGATGCGGTGGATTTCCTGCGGATCGAGGGCGTGATCGGTCAGGCTGTGGAAGGCATCCACCGAGAAGCCCCAGCCGGTCCTCACGATCATGAAGCCCACGATGATGGCGGCCACCGCGTCCATGCTGTGCCAACCGGCCAGGTTGGCCGCGATGCCCACCGCCACCACCAGGGACGAGGCCGCGTCGGCCCGTGCATGCCAGGCGTTGGCGATCAGCATGGCGCTCTTGAGCCGTTCGCCGATACGGCGCATGTAGCGGAACAGCCCCTCCTTGGCCACCAGCGTGACCATTGCCGCCACCAGGGCCAGCGGATGCACGGCGCCCAGGCTCTCGCCACCATGCAGCTTGACACCCGCGGCCCACACCATGCCCACGCCCGTGCCCAGCAGGATCAGGCCGATGGCCAGCGAGGCGGCCGTCTCGAAGCGCGCGTGGCCGTAGGGGTGGTTCTCGTCGGCCTCGGCGTGCGAATGACGCGCGGCCACCAGCACCACGCCATCCGCCACGAGGTCGGACAGGGAGTGCAGGCCGTCGGCGACCAGGGCCTGCGAGCGCGCGTACACGCCGATGACGACCTGGGCTGACGCCAGGACGAGGTTGACCCAGACGCTGACCCAGGTCGAGCGCAGGGCCTGGCGTTGTTCTTCGGTGCTGCGGACCATGTGTTCTTTCTCGGTGTGCATGCTAGCAGGCCGCCACGGCCTGCTGACGCGAAATGAGTGTCGACAGGCCCAATTTACTGGCAGGATGGCGACATGCGCGCATTCGTCCTGCTGTCCCTGCTGCTGGCGTCCGGCCTGCCGGCCCAGGCGAGTTCGCAGCTCGCGCTCGACCAGGGCTGCTACAGCTGCCACGGCGAACCGCCGCGTCGCCACGCCCCCAGCATGGCGCAGCTCGCGGCCGACTACGCGCGCTACCGCGGCCAGCCCGACGCGCCGCGCCAGCTCGCCGAGAAACTGCGCGCCGGCGGCCTGTTTGCCCATATCGCCGCGCACGAGCGCCTCAGCCCCGCCGACTGCGAGACGCTGATGCGCTGGCTCATTGAAGGCGCGAAATAGGCGTCAGCCCGCCGCCGCTCGGGCGCAGGCCGCGCAGATGCAGGCCTGTCGTTGCGCCTCGGCCGGCACGCGCGCCAGCAGCTCGGGCGTGAAATCGACCGTGGTGCACCAGCAGGGCGGCTGCGCCTGGCCCGTGGCGCGGGCGATCTCGTTGGCGCAGGCATTGGGCTGGCCGCACAGCGGGCAGCGGCAGGGATCGACCAGCGGGGTGGAAACAGGCATGGCGGTGGGCATGGCCGGGATTTCCTGCAGTGTAGCCCTGCGGCACGGGGTTTAGACTGCGCACTGTTCCACCTGCCTGTCCGTGCAAGTCCTCCATACCCGTCCGTCCACCTTGCTGGCCCTGCTCCTGGGCGGGCATGCGCTGCTGCATCTCGTCCTCGGGGCGATGCTGGGCCTGTCGCCCGACGAGGCCCTGCACGCACTCTATGCCGTGCATCCCGACTGGGCCTACGCGGACCACCCGCCGCTGATCGGCTGGCTGCTCTGGCCCCTGGTGCAGGTCGAGGCCTCCGCGGGCTGGCTGCGCCTGCTGCCCGAAGCGCTGTGGGCGCTGTCGGCCCTCTTCGTCTACGACATCGCGCGCCGCCTGCACTACCTGCTGGTGCCCGCCTCGATCACGCCCGACGCCGCGGGCCTGTGGGCCGTGCTGGCCTACAGCCTTGCACCGCTGCTGCACCTGATGGGCATCGCCCTGCTGCCCGACAGCCTGCTCATGCTCTGCACCGCCGCCCTGCTGTGGCAGACCCTGCGCCTGTACGACGAGGAAACCGCGCGGCGGCGCAGTGAATGGCTGCTGCTCGGCGCCCTGCTGGGCCTGGCCGGTCTGGCGCGCTACACCGCCTGGCTCGTCGTGCTGCCCGCGCTCGGCGGGCTGCTGAGCGCCCACGGGGCACGTCTGCTGCGCCTGCGCGGCCCCGGGCAGGCTGTGCTGCTGGCCTTGCTCATGCTGCTGCCCCTGCTGCTGTGGAACGCGCAACAGGGCTGGCCCCTGCTGCTGGAGCCGCTGCAGCAGCTGGTTGGCAACCCCTGGGAGCCGGGCCGCCTGCTGCTCTTCCTGCTCGCCCAGGCCCTGCTCTACCCGCTGCTGATCTGGGGGGTCTGCGGCCTGCACCACGGCGTGCTCGGCGGCCTGGGCCTGAACCGGCCCCAGACCTGGCTGCTGGGTTTCTTCGCCATCCCCCTGGTGGTGCTGGCCATCTATGCCGGCAGCAACACCAGCCTCACGCTGTGGACCGCGCCCGCCTGGACGGCGCTGGCGCCCTTTGCCGGCCTGGGCCTGGCGGCGCTCTGGACCCGCGGTCGGCGCCAGCTGATCTGGGTGCTCGGCGGGGCCCAGGCCCTGTGCACCCTGCTGCTCTACCTGCTGCTGGCCCTCGGCGGCCCGCCCTGGCTGGCCAGCGAGGAGCCGGGCAGCGGCGAGCCCGAGCGGATCAACCCCTTCGCCGAGTTCTATGGCTGGCGTACGGCCGGCCTCCACGCCCAGCGGCTCGCGCGCGAGCACGGCATTCCGCGCCTGGCCGTGCAGCACCGCAGCCTGGGCACCCGCCTGGCCTGGTACGCGCAGCCCCTGCCGGTCTACGTGCTCACCCCCGAGCCCGACCAGCTGGAGCAGTGGCACGGCCCGCTGCGCCGCTACTACAGCGCCATCGTGCTCGACTGGTCACAGCAGTCCTACCAGACCCCTGTGGGCGAAGGCCTGTTCGAGCGCTGCGAGCTCGGCGACAGCTGGAGCACACAGCACGCCGGGCGTGTCATCTCGCGCTTTCGCCTCTTCATCTGCCATGGCTGGGGGGGTCAACCCGCGCCGCGCCGCCAGGACGCTTCCTGAATTTCTCCAACCACACGAAACACCATGCTGCTCTACGACCTCGTCAACGCCCGGCGCGCCCACTTCTCCCCCAACAGCTGGCGCGTGCGCATGGCCCTGCTGCACAAGGGCATCCCCTTCGAGGTGAAGGACGTGCTTTTCACCGACATCCCCAGCCTGGCCAGCGGCGGCGACAAGCTCACCATCCCCACCATCGGGCACGAGGGGAAACTCATCACCGACAGCTGGGCCATCGTGCAGCACCTGGACGCAGCCTTCCCCGACACGCCGCGCCTGCTCACGCCCGCGTCGGCGTCCGTGCTCAAGTTCTTCCAGTACTGGGCGCAGACCAGCCTGCACGGCCCGATCGCGCGGCTCGTTCTCAAGGACCTGCACGATCGCCTGGACCCGGCCGACCAGGCCTACTTCCGCGCGTCGCGTGAGAAGAGCTACAAGACCACGCTCGAGGAACTGCAGGCCGGCCGCGAAGACCGCCTCGACGCCTTCCGCCGCGGCCTGCAGCCCATGCGGCTGGCCCTGGGCCACCACGCCTACCTCAGCGGCGAGCAACCCGGCTATGCGGACTACCTGGCGTTCGGCGCCTTCATGTGGGCGCGCACCAGCAGCCCCTTCGTGCTGCTGGCCGAGGACGACCCCGTGCACGCCTGGCGCGAACGCTGCCTGGACCTCTATGATGGCGCCGGCCGCCACGAGCCGGTGGCCGAGTGAACGCTGGCTGAGACCCGCAACCCATGAACATCATCATCCTTGGCGCCGGTCGCGTGGGCGAGAGCGTGGCCGAGAGCCTGAGCTCCGAACAGAACGGCATCACCGTCATCGACCAGGACCCGGTGCGCCTGCGCCAGCTCGAGGAGCGGCTCGATCTGCGCGGCGTGGTGGGCAACGGCATCCAGCCCTCGGTGCTGCGCGAGGCCGGCGCGCAGGACGCGGACATGCTGATCGCCTGCGCCGCGCTGGACGAGTCCAACCTCGTCGTGTGCAAGGTCGCGCACGACCTCTTCAATGTGCCGGTGACCATCGCGCGCGTGCGCTCGCCCGAGTTCGCCGAGGGCGATGCGCTGCTGTCCAAGAACGGCTTCGCGGTGGACCATGTCATCTGCCCCGAGGAATCGGTGATGCGCTACATCCACCAGCTCATCGACTACCCCGAGGCGCTGCAGGTGCTGTCCTTCGCCGACGGCCGGGTCTGCCTGGCCGCGGTGCGCGTCACGGGCAGCAGCATCCTGGCCAACCGGACCATCGCGGAGTTCCGCGAGCGCCTGCCCGTGGCGCAGATGCGCGTGGTCGCGCTCTACCGCATGGACACCGAGATGCCTGCGGACGCCGGCACGCGCGTGCTGCCTGGCGACGAGATCTTCGTGCTCGCCGCGGCCGACCAGATCCGCCTGGTACTGGCGGCGCTGCACAACTTGGACCAGCCCGTGCAGCGCGTCATGATCGCCGGCGGCGGCAAGGTGGGCCTGCGGCTGGCGCGCAGCCTCGTGAACCAGTGCCAGGTCAAGCTCATCGAGCAGAACGCCCAGCGCTGCGACTACCTGGCCAGCCAGCTGCCGACCCAGATGCTGGTGCTCAACGGCGACGCCGTCGAGGAAGACCTGCTCCTGGAGGAGAACGTCAGCGAGATGGACCTCTTTCTCGCCCTGACCAGCGACGACGAGGACAACATCATGTCGGCCATGCTGGCCAAGCGCCTGGGCGCGCGCCGCGTGATGGCGCTGATCAACCGGCGCGCCTACGCCGACATGATGCAGGGCTCCACCATCGACATCGCCATCTCGCCCGCGCAGACCGTCATCGGCGAGCTGCTCACCCACATCCGCCGCGGCGACGTGGTGGCCGTGCACAGCCTGCGCCGCGGCGCGGCCGAGGCGCTGGAGGGCATCGCGCGCGGCGACGTCAAGACCTCGCGCCTGGTGGGCCGGCGCATCGAGGAGATCCGGCTGCCCGATGGCGCGCGCTTCGGCGTCATCGTGCGCGGCGAAGGCCGCAAGTCCGAGGTGCTGATGCCGCACCACGACACCCTGATCGAGGACGGCGACCACATCGTGATCTTCATCCCGAACAAGCGCCTGGTGCGCGAGGTGGAGCGCCTGTTCCAGGTCAGCGCCACCTTCTTCGGCTGAGGCCCTGTTCACACCGATTTCACATGCAGATCTTCCTGCCCGCCCTGGCGCTGCTCGCGCGCATCCTCATGGCCTTCTCGCTGGCCTTTCTGGTGCCGCTGGCCTGGGCCTGGGCCGAAGACACGCCCGCGTTGCGCAACGTCTGGGCCGTCAGCGGCGCGCTGACCCTGGTCAGCGGCTGGGCGCTGTGGCTGGTCACGCGGCGGCACCGGCGCGAGCTGCAGGCGCGGGACGGCTTCCTGCTCGTCAACCTGGTCTGGGTGGTGTTGACCGCCTACTCCGCGGTACCGCTGTACTACACCGTGCCCGGCATCGGCTGGAGCCACGCTTACTTCGAGGCCATGAGCGCGCTCACCGCCACCGGCGCCACCGCGCTGCAGGGGCTGGACGCGCTGCCGGTCTCGGTCAACGTCTGGCGCTGCTTCCTGCAGCTCATCGGCGGCCTGGGCATCATGCTGCTGGTGGTGGCCATCCTGCCGCTGCTGGGTCTGGGCGGTGTGCAGCTCTACAAGGCCGAGACTCCGGGACCGATGAAGGACACACGCTTCACGCCGCGCATCGCCGAGACCGCGCGCGGCCTGTGGACGGTGTACTTCGTGTTCTCCGTGGCCTGCCTGCTGGCCTACCGCTGGGCCGGCATGAGCTGGGCCGACGCCTTCATGCACATGTGCTCCACCATGGGTCTGGGCGGCTTCTCCTCGCACGACGCGAGCTTCGGCCACTGGAACTCGGCCGCCATCGAAGGCGTGGCCATGGTCTTCATGGCCCTGTCGGGCATCAGCTTCATGCGCTACTTCGTCGTGATCCGCTCGCGCAGCCTGCGCCCCATCACGGCCGACCGCGAGATCCGCACCTATGTCATCGTGCTGCTGACCTCCATCGTCGCACTCACGCTGATGCTGCTGGTGCATCGCCAGCACAGCGACTGGGAGGCCGCGCTGCGCGCCAGTGCCTTCCACGTGATCTCGCTGGCCACCACCACGGGCTACGCCTCCACCGACTACGCCCAGTGGCCCGTGGCCGCGCCCGTGCTGCTGCTCTTCCTGGGCTGCTTCGTGTCCTGTGCCGGCTCCACGGGCGGCGGGATCAAGATGGTGCGCATGGTGCTGCTGATCAAGCAGGCGCGGCGCGAGCTCGTGCGCATCATCCACCCGCGCGTCGTCAACCCCGTCACCCTCGGCGGCAAGACCGTGCCGCCGGCCGTGATGGCCTCGGTGCTCGGCTATATGCTGATCTACGGCGCGGCCACCATGGGCCTGACCTTTCTGCTGCTCATCAGCGGGCTGGACATCGTGACGGCCTTCTCCGCCGTGGTGGCCACCGTCAACAACATCGGCCCGGGCCTGGGCGAGGTCGGGCCGGCCGGCAACTTCGGGGGCCTGCACCCCTTCCAGCTCTGGGTGCTGTCCTTCGCCATGCTGCTCGGCCGCCTGGAGCTGCTCAGCGTGCTGGTGCTCTTCACCGCCGGCTTCTGGCGCCGCTGAGGGCGTGTCGCGGCGCGGGCCTGCTCCACAATAGCGCCATGCCCCCGTCCCGAGAACCGCCTGCCGGCACAGCGCCGCCGGAAACCGCCTCCGCCCTCGCGCCGCTGCGCGGCCCCGTGTTCCGCATGCTCTGGGGCACCTGGCTGGTGGCCAATATCTGCATGTGGATGAACGACGTGGCCGCCGCGTGGATGATGACCACGCTGGCCACCACGCCGATCTGGGTCGCGCTGGTGCAGACCGCCTCCACCCTGCCTGTGTTTTTGCTGGGCCTGCCCAGCGGTGCCATGGCCGACATCCTGGACCGGCGGCGCTACTTCATCGCGACCCAGTTCTGGGTCGCCGCCGTGGCCGTGCTGACCTGCGTCGCCCTGCTCGCCGACGTCATGACCCCGGCCCTGCTGCTGCTCTTCACCTTCGCCAACGGTATCGGCCTGGCCATGCGCTGGCCGGTGTTCGCGGCCATCGTGCCCGAGCTCGTGCCGCGCACGCAGCTGCCGGCTGCGCTGGCGCTCAATGGCGCGGCGATGAACGCCTCGCGCATCGTCGGGCCGCTGGCCGCGGGCGCGCTGATCGCCAGCGCCGGCACCCTCTACGTCTTCGCGCTCAACGCCGTACTCTCGGTGCTGGCGGGCTTCGTCATCATGCGCTGGCGGCGCGAGCACAAGCCCAACCCGCTGGGCCGCGAGAAACTCTTCAGCGCCATGCGCACCGGGCTGCAGTTCGTCATGCACTCGGCGCGGCTGCGCCGCGTGCTGCTGCGCATCGCGCTGTTCTATGGACACTCCACCGCGCTGCTGGCCCTGCTGCCCCTGGTGGCGCGCGGCCTGCACGCGGGCGATGCCGGCGTCTTCACCCTGTTGCTGGCGGCCATGGGCCTGGGCGCCATCTTCGCCGTGCTGCTCATGCCGCGCCTGCGCCAGGCCTACAGCCAGGACCAGCGCGTCAACGGCGGCATCGTGGTGCAAGCCGTCGCCATGGCGCTGATGGCCTGGGCGCCCCATCTCTACGTCGCCGTACCCGTGATGTTCGTCGGCGGCATGGCCTGGATCACCGTGGCCAACTCGCTCAGCGTCTCGGCCCAGCAGGCCCTGCCCGACTGGGTGCGCGCCCGCGGCATGTCGCTCTACCAGATGGCCCTCATGGGTTCGGGCGCGCTGGGCGCCGCGGTCTGGGGCCAGGTCGCCACCTGGAGCAGCGTGGGCGCCAGCCTGTGCATCGCCGCGCTGTCCACCACCCTCACCCTGTTCTGGGTCGGACGCAGCAGCGCACCGCGCATCCGCGAGGAGAACCTCACGCCCAGCAACGAACTGGCCGCGCCCGTGCTGGCCGACCCGCCCGCCACCGGCCACGTGCTCGTGACCATCGAGTACCGCATCGACCCGGCACAGGAAGAGGGTTTCCGCGCGGTCATGCAGGACTACCGCCGCAGCCGCCTGCGCCGCGGCGCGCTCAAGTGGGAGCTGCTGCACGACCTGGGCCACCCGGGCGTCTTCACCGAGCACATCCTCGATGAATCGTGGACCGAGCACCTGCGCCGCATCTCGCGCATGACGGCCGATGACGCCGAGCTGCGCAACCGCGCCCGCGCCTTCCACGTCGGCGAGTCGCCACCTGTGGTGCGGCGCTATCTCGTCGACGGCACCGAGCGCGGCTGAATCGCACGATCATGAGCGATCTCCTGCCCATGCTGCTGATCTGCGCCGTTGGCCTGGGCGCGGGCGTGCTCGGCGGCGTCATCGGCTTTGGCACCACCATCCTGCTGATGCCGCCGCTGGTCTATTTCTATGGCCCGATGACCGCCGTGCCCGTGATCGCCCTCGTGGCCATCGTGGCCAATCTTGCGCGCGTGGCGCTCTGGTGGCGCGAGATCGACTGGAAACTCTGCGGCGTCTACGCGGCCACCAGCGTGCCCGCCGTGGTGCTGGGGGCGCACACCCTGGTGCAGTTCAACGCCCGCCTGATCGAGCTCATCCTTGGCAGCTTCCTGCTGCTCATGATCCCGGTGCGGCGCTGGCTGCGACGCATGGACTGGAAGCCGCGCCTGAGGCATATGGCGATCGTCGGCGCGGTCATCGGCTACCTCACGGGCATCGTGGCCTCCACCGGCGCGGTCAACACGCCCTTCTTCCTGGCCTATGGTCTGCTCAAGGGCGCCTACATCGGCACCGAGGCCGCGAGTTCACTGGCCGTCTTCCTGGCCAAGGGCGCGGCCTTCCACCAGCTCGGCGTGATCGATGCGCGCGCCATCACCCAGGGCCTGCTCATCGGCGTCTTTGTGTTTGCCGGCTCCACGCTGTCCAAACGCCTCGTGCTGCACTTGCCCGAGCACCGCTTCCTGCAGCTCATGGAAGCGGTGATGGCGGTCTCGGGCCTGACCATCCTCTGGATGGCCTGGTGAACGGCTGCGCCCTGGCTCAGGCCGCGAGCGCCTGCGGCTGACGCGGCCGGGCACCGCGCATCATCTCCACGAGTTCGCCGGGCTCGGCCGGCACGGCGTCGCCACGCCAGACCACGTGCTGGTCGCTGCGGCACAGCACAAGTGCATGGCGATAAGCCTCCGGCAGACCGGGCTGCCCCTGCAGATCCAGCAACTCCACGGGCACACCGCGCGCCTGGGCGGCCGCCAGCAGCGGCCCCGCATCGACGCGTGCGTCGAGCCGCAGCAGCGTATAGACCGGACCGAAGGCATCGTAGAGCGAGCGCCCGTCGGCCAGCCAGAAATGCGGTACGCGGCAGCCCGGCACCGTGGAAGGCGTGAAGTCGCCCATGGTGTAGCCTGGTGACGATTCTTTATCGTCCGCCAGGATGGGTGAGCCTTGGTAGAAGTAGCCGTAGTTCAGGCCTGCACAGCAGAACTGCTGCACGTTGAGATCGTAGGCCTCCTGCCCGATGAGGGTGCGCGACTGCGCGCCCTCATCGTCGAGCGCCTCGATGTTATCGGGCACGGCACGGCGGGCCTTGATCATCTTCTGCGCATGGTTCATCACGAAGTGGGATACCTGCTCGGTGATGGGCTGGCGTTCGGCCTCATAGGCGTCAAGGATGGACTCCTCGGCCCAGCCCTGCAGGCGCGCGGCCAGCAACCACGACAGGTTCAGGCCGTCGGCGATGCCCGCGTTCATGCCGTAGCCCGCATAGGGCACCCACAGATGGGCCGCATCGCCGGCAATGAAGACGTTGCCGTTGCGGAAACGGTTGGCCACCAGGCGGCGCCCCACCCAGTCCTCCTTGGAGACAATGGCGTAGCGGAAATCGTCACCCACACCGAGAATGTGGCGGATCGAGGCATCACGGTCCACCGAGTCGAAGTCAGGCTCGTCGGCGTTCAGGTGGTTGTGCACCAGCCAGTTCTCCTGGCCGTCGATCGCGAACACCGTACCGCAGCGGCGCGGGTTGACGGAGTAGTAGCACCAGGCCGGCTCGCCGGGCAGCAGGGCCTTAAGGCCCGGGGCACGGATGTAGGTGGACTGCACGCGCTGGATCACCGCCGTGCCTTCGAGCTGTGCCCCCATCTGCTTGCGCACCGTGGAACTCCCGCCGTCGCAGCCCACCAGGTAGCGCGTGCGCAAGGCGTACTCCGCACCGCTGTCCAGATCGCGCAGCCGCACGCGCACGCCGTCCGGCTCCTGCTCTAAGTCCAGCAGCTGCGTACGGTTGCGCAGCGTCACGCCGGGCAGGGTGGCGGCATGCTGCAGCAGGATGGGCTCGAGGTAGATCTGGTTGATGCGGTGCGGCGGCTCGGCCGTGGGCCACCAGGTGTCGGGGCCCTGCGTCGCCGTGTAGCGGTCGCGCCGGCAGGGGATCGGAATGCGCGTGAGCTCGAAGCCCGTCATGCTGGTGCGAAACACCACGTCGTTCGGATAGTCCTCGGGCAGGCCCGCCGCACGCAGTTGCGAGGCCACGCCGAGTCGGCGGAACTGCTCCATGGTGCGCGAAGACACGTGGTTGCATTTCACGGGCGGCGGCTCGGCATAGTGGCGCTGCTCGATCACGGTCACGGGGATGCCGCGGCCCGCGAGATCCATGGCCATGCTCAGCCCCACAGGGCCGGCCCCTGCGATCAGAACTTCGGTGTCGTAGGAAGTCGTCATCTCTCTTCGCTCTTTCTCAATCCAGCTTGATGTTGGCGGCACGGATCACGCGGGCCCACTTCTGGGTCTCGCTGCGGATATAGGCATCGAAGGACTTGACGCTGCCGGGCACGGGCTCCATGCCCATGCCGCGCATGGTGGCCTGGATCTGCTCGTCGCGCAGCGCAGCGCCGAACTCGGCGTTGAGACGCTCCACGATGGCCGCGGGCGTGCCGGCGGGTGCCACCAGGCCGAACCAGCCCGTGGAGTCGTAGCCCGGCAGTCCGGCCTCGGCTACGGTGGGCACGTCGGGCAGCATGGGCAGGCGCTGCGGGCTGGTCACGGCATAGGCTACGAGCTTGCCGGCCTTGATGTGCTGCAGCGCAGCCGGCAGGTCCGACATGGCCAGCGGCACCTGGCCGCCGAGCACGTCCAGCGTGGCCGGGCCCGTGCCGCGGTAGGGTACCTGCACGAGCTGGATGTCGGCCATCTGCTCGAACAGCGCCGTCGACAGGTGCATGGCCGTGCCGCTGCCGCCATGCGCCATGGACAGCTTGCCCGGTTGCGCCTTGGCCATGGCGATCACCTGCTGCAGGGTCTTGGCCGGGTTGTCGGGCGAACCCACGATCACGAAGGGAATCGCGGCCACCATCGTGATGGGCTGGAAATCCTTGAGCACATCAAACGGCATCTGCGGGTAGAGACTGGCGTTGGCCGACAGGCCGCCCGCCGCGCCCAGGCCCAGCGTGTAGCCGTCGGCCGGCGCCTTGGCCACGAGCGACAGGCCGATGTTGCCGCCCGCGCCGGGCTTGTTGTCCACCACGATCTGCTGACCCAGCTTCTCGCTCACGCGCGGCGCCAGCAGGCGCAGCATCGCATCCGAGCTGCCGCCGGGCGGGAAGGTCACCACCACGCGAATAGGCTTGTTCGGGTAGTCGGACTTCTGCGCCGACGCAGTGACCGGCAACAGGGTGGCGGCCAGGGCGGCCAGAAGTGCGAGCCGACGGGCGGTAGAGGTCATGGTGGTCTCCTTGTGTAGGTATCGGGTGCGCAGGTGGTCCCGCGTCGGTTTGATTTGAATCAAATCTGATTCTTTCGTAAATCGAAATTTTCAGAATCAAATATGATTTTTCTTTATGAATAAGGAACGCACTTTCTCGCCCACCCTCAAGCAGCTGCGCGCCTTCGTCGCGGTGTACCACCTGCGCAAGCTCAGCGCTGCGGCCACCCAGCTCTTCATCACGCAGTCCGCGGTCAGCGTGTTGATCCGGCAGATGGAAGAAGGGCTGGGGGCACGCCTGTTCGACCGCACGACGCGTTCGCTCCAGCCCACACCCGCCGCCCACGAAGCGATTCCCGTGGCCGAACGCATCCTGCGCGATCTCGAAGCGCTGGGCTCGGGCCTGCAGGACCTCACCGGGCTGCGCCGCGGACGCGTCACCGTGGCCGTCACCCCCACGCTGGCCGAGATCCTGCTGCCGCCAGTGATCCGCGCCTTCCGGGACCAGCACCCCGACATCCAGATCGCGATCGACGACTGCGCCCCGGACCAGTTCTATTCCCGCGTGATGAACGAACAGACCGACTTCGGCATCGGCACGCCCGAGCGCCTGGGCGCGGGCGTGGAGCTGCAGACCCTGCTGCGCGACCACCTGAGCCTGGTCTGCCCGCGCGAACACCCGCTGGCGCAGCGCCGCACCGTACGCTGGAAAGATCTCGACGGCCTGCCCGTCACCACGGTCAGGCCGGGCTACGGCATCCGCCCGCTCATCGAGCTCTCGGCCGCGCGCGCGGGCGTGCGCCTGAACGTCACGCAGGAAGTGACCTTTCTCGCCACCGCACTGTGGATGACGGGTAACGGTCTCGCGCCGTCCATCATGCCCGCCGCCTACCTGACCTACTCGCGCGACCCCCATCTCGTCGCCAAGGCGCTCACCGCGCCCAAGGTCTCACGCGACATCAGCCTCGTCCTCCAGCAGGGCCGCTCGCTCTCGCCGGCGGCACGCCAGTTCATCGTCGTGCTGCGCAAGACACTGACGGCCACCTGAGGCCGACCACTGCAGAATCAGACCCGCGCCGTATGCAGGCGCTCGGCAATCACCTTAGGGATGGGTGCGACCTTGCGCGTGGCGCGGTCGATGAAGACCACACCGGTCTTGCCGCGCGCCACTTCGCGGCCCTGGCTTTTCTCGGTCATGTGGAAGACCAGATCGAAGCCGTACTTGTTGAAGTCGGCCGGCACCATCTCCACGCGCAGCGTCTCGCCGTGGAAGGCCTCGGACTTGTACTGCGCCACCATGTCGCCGACCACGGTGGAGACGCCTTCCACATCGGCCTCGGCATAGCCCAGGGACTGGAAGAAGCGCAGCCGCGCCTCGGACACCAGGCTCAGCAGCTGGGCGTTGTCCAGGTGCCCGCCCTGGTTCACATGACTGATGTAGACCTGCAGCTCGGTGGCAAAGCTGAACTTCGCCGGCAGCTCGAAGACGATGCGTGCCATGTCAGAGGAAGGCGAACTTGAGCACGAAGACCACGGCGATCACGGCCACCATGGGTGGCAGTTCCTTGACGCGGCCCGCCAGGATCTTGATGGCTGCGTAGGAGATGAAGCCGAAGGCGATGCCATGCGCGATGGAGAAGGTGAAGGGCATGGTGATGGCCGTGACCACCGCGGGCGCGGCCTCGGTCAGGTCGTCCCAGGCGATCTCGGCCAGGCCCTTGAGCATGAGCACGGCCACATAGCAGAGCGCGGGCGCCGTGGCGTAGGCGGGCACGGTGCCGGCCAGCGGCGCGAAGATGATGGCGGCCAGGAAGAGCACGGCCACGGTCACGGCCGTCAGGCCGGTGCGCCCACCCACGGCGGTGCCGGCCGCGGATTCGATGTAGGCCGTGGTGGACGAGGTGCCCAGCGCCGCGCCGGCGGCAATGGCGGTGGAGTCGGCCAACAAGGCCTTCTTCAGGCGCGGCAGCTTGCCATCCTTGTCGAGCAGGCCCGCGCGGTGCGCCACGCCGATCAGCGTGCCCGAGGCGTCGAAGAGCTCGACCAGGAAGAAGGTCAGGATCACGGTCAGCAGGCCCATGTTGAGCGCCCCGGCCAGGTCCATCTGCATGAAGGTGGGGGCGAGCGAGGGCGGCGCGGCGACGATGCCGACGAAAGGCGTCAGGCCCATGAGCACGGCCGCCACGGTCACGGCCAGGATGCCGATGATGATGGCGCCCGGCACCTTGCGCTGCTCCAGCGCCACGATGATGAAGAAGCCGATCACGGCCAGCACCGGCCCCGGCTGGTGCAGGTCACCGAGCGTGACGAAGGTGGCCGGATGCGCGGCGATCAGGCCCGCGTTCTTCAGGCCGATGATGGCGAGGAACAGGCCGATGCCCGCGGAGATGGCGAACTTGAGCGAGCGCGGGATGGCGTTGACGATGGCCTCGCGCAGCTTGAACAGGCTGATCAGGATGAACAGGACGCCCGAGATGAAGACCGCACCCAGCGCCTGCTGCCAGGTGAAGCCCATGCCCTGCACCACGGCGAAGGCGAAGTAGGCGTTGAGCCCCATGCCCGGCGCCAGCGCGATGGGGTAGTTGGCGTACAGCCCCATGATGGCCGAGCCCAGCGCCGCGGCCAGGCAGGTGGCCACGAAGACCGCGTCCTTGGGCATGCCCGCGGCCGAGAGGATGTCCGGGTTCACGAAGATGATGTAGGCCATGGTCAGGAAGGTCGTCAGCCCGGCCAGCAGCTCGGTCTTGACGGTAGTGCCATGGGCAGACAGTTGGAAGGTGCGTTCCAGCATGGGGGAATCTCCGTGGAATGAGGCCCGGATTCTACGCAGCCGTTACCACAACTTACAGACGACGCTGCGGGCTTCATCAAGAATGGATACCCCCTCCCCGTCAGCTGCTTCCCATGGCCAGACTCGGCAAGAAAGCCCCCGCCGCGACCGAACCCGCCCCCACCGGCTCGCTGTACCAGGTCCTGCTGGGCTGGTACGGCGTGGTCGGCATGGTGTTGAGTTATGTGCTGCCGTTCCGCCTGCCCTTCGCCGAGGGCTACGCCAAGGAATACTGGCGCCACGCCCTGGGCAGCCTGCTGCTGGCCCTGGCCCTGGTGGGCGGCATCGTGGGCCTGACGGTCTACCTGCTCGACGCCAACGACTTCAAGGGCCAGATCGTCGACTACGTCAAGGCCAACAAGCAGCGCGACCTGGTGCTCGAAGGCGATCTGCAGCTCGACTTCTTCCCCCAGCTGGGCCTGGACACCGGCAAGATGAGCCTGAGCCAGCGCAACAGCAGCCGCACCTTCGCCGCCGTGGACAACGCGCGGCTCTACATCGCCTGGTGGCCGCTGCTGCGCGGGCGCCTGCAGGTCGAGCGCGTGGTGCTCGACGGCCTGCACGCCGACGTGGTGCGCCACACCGACGGCCGCAGCAACTTTGACGACCTGCTAGTCTCGGCCGCCAAGCTGGCCGACGTGGACTTCGCCGTGGAAAAGGTGCGCGTGCAGCGCGCCCATGTGAACTACCGCGACGAGGCCGCGGGCCTCAACCTCGCGCTGCAGGACCTGGAGCTCGAGACCGGCCGCCTGGCCGACGCCACCGCCGGCCGCATCGACGCGCGCTTCCAGCTCGTCTCCGACCAGCCGCGCCTGGACACGCGCGTGCGCCTGGGCGGCCACCTGCTCTACGAGCATCTGGGCCAACGCTACCAGTTCAAGGATGTCGAGGCGCGCGCCCAGGGCCAGGTGGCCGGCTGGAGCGCGCTGGACCTGGACCTGCGCGGCTCACTCAGCGCGCAGCCCGTGCTGCACCTGCTGGCGCTGCAGCAGCTCGACGCCATCGTGCGCGGCCCCTGGGCCGGGCAGCGTGCCGAGCTGCGCCTGCGCGCCGACCAGCTGCGCCTCGAAGCCGGCCAGTGGCAGGGCAAGGCGCTCCAGCTCGACGCGAAGCTGCAGCAGGAGGGCCGCCAGCTGCAGGCCGCGCTGGAGCTGCCCGTCCTGCAGAGCCGCGAGCAGACCCTGCGCAGCGAGAGCCTGCAGGCCACGCTTGCGCTGGAGCAGGGCAGCACGCGCCTGCAGGCCCAGCTCGCCGGCCCCGCTGTGCTCGACTACGCCACGCGCCAGCTGCAGCTGCCCCAGCTCAACGGCCTGTGGAACGCCAGCCATGCCCTGCTCGCGGGCAAGCTCATCGCCACGCGCTTCAACGGCCAGCTGCTCGCCGACTGGGGCCGGCAGCGCGCGCGCCTGGACTTCAAGACCGAGATCGAGGACAGCGCACTCAGCGGCGAGGTGCAACTGCAGGACTTTGCCACGCCGGCCTGGACCTTCGACCTCAGCGCCACCCGGCTCGACCTGGACCGCCACCTCGTCAACGACTGGCCCGCGCGCCTGCAGGCCAGCACCCAGGTGCAGGACTGGCGCGCGCTGCAGGGCCTGAACCTGCGCGGCCGCTTGCGCGCCGAAGAACTGCGCGCGGCCCGCCTGCAAGCCAGCGCGGTCAACCTCGGCCTGCGTGCCGCGGCGGGCACGCTCACGGTGGAGCCCGTGGAAGCGCAACTCTACGGCGGGACCTTCCAGGGTGAACTCAGCCTGGGCGCCATCGCCGATGTCACCGGACCGGCCAGCGCCGTGCACCTGGCCACGCGGCAGAAATTCAGCAACCTGCCCGCCGAAGCCCTGCTGGCCCTGCTGCCCGGCGGCGAAGGACGCCTCAGCGGCAAGGGTCAGCTCACGCTGGACCTGCAGGCCCAGGGCGCCGACCTGGTGGCGCTGCGCCAGTCGCTCACGGGCACGGCCAGCGTGGCGCTGACGCGCGGCACGCTCGCCGGCATCGACCTGCCCGAGGCCCTGCTGGCCGCGCGCGATCTGCTGGGCCAGGACGACATGGTGCAACAGGACAGGCTGCGTCTGACGGAAGAGACGGCCTACAACGAACTCAAGGCCAGCTGGCAGATCGCCGATGGCCAGGCCCGCAGCAGCGACCTGCTGTTCAAGACCCCCACGCTCCACTGCCGGGGCGAAGCGCTCTACACGCTGGAAAGCGGTGAGGTGGAAGCGCAACTCAGTGCCCAGGTCCTGCCCGGCCTCAAGCGCGCCACGGGCGGCGAACTGGCCGAGCTTGCGGGCATCAGCGTGCCGCTGCAGATCAGCGGCCCCTGGGCCAGCGCCGAGCTGCGCTACCTGCTGGGCGAGGCCCGGGGCGCCGCACTGGCGCAGTTGCAGCGCACGCGCCCCGCGCGTGTCGCCCCCGAGACCGCCGCGGGCAACGCCGAGACCGCGACCACCGTGAACACCAGCACGGCCAAATGAACGCAGGTGACACCGCGTCACCGCCGTGACGCCGGGCCGCCGCAACGCTGACTAGATTGGTGGCTCCATCGCAGGAGCCCCCATGAAGCAGATCATCACCCTCGCGCAACTGCGCGCCATCAACGAGTTGGCGGCCTTCAACCAGTGGGCCGGCATGGACGTCACCCAGGCCGAAGCGGGCCGCACCGAACTCTCGCTCGATTGGCACCCCGAGTTTGGCCAGTACGCAGGTTTCATGCACGCCGGCATGGTGGGTGCGCTCATCGACACCGCTTGCGGCTTTGCCGCGGCCACGGTGGCCGGCCGCGTGCTGGCCGTGCACTACAGCGTCAACTGCCTGCGCCCCGCGGTGGGCGAGCGCTTCATCGCCCGCGCCCGGGTGGTCAAACCCGGCAAGACCCAGGTCTTCACCGCCTGCGAGCTGTATGCCGTGCAGAACGGCGAGGAGAAACTCGTCGCCACGGGCGAGACCCTGCTCACGCCGGTGGGCGACGGCGGCTGAAGTCCCCTTGCATCCGGGCCGGCCGCCCGTAACAATGGGCCATGCAAAGCAAGACCTTCACCAGCGGCCGCATCCGCCGCGCCGACTACGACGAGAAGACCCAGCAGCTGGACCTGCACTGGGACAGCCAAACCGTGCTGGCCTACAAGCAGGTGCCGCAGGAAGTGTTCCGCCGCCTGTGCGCCGCGCCGAACCCGACGACCTATTGGGAGGGCCGGATTGCGGAGGAGTATCCGAAGGGGACGCCGAAGGGCAAGGCTTCCGGCTCCGAGGATGCGGCGCAGAAGTTTCGGGATTTGTTTGGAGGAGAAGACTAACTGGCTATCCAAGCGCTAACCGCACCGTATCGCAGGGAGATCAAATGAATCGTCAGTATTTTTTTGCCGCGAGTCTTGTCGGAATTTCAATTTTTGCCATCTTATTCGCCGGAGAAACCGAAGACTTTCTGTCACTACTCAGTGGGATTTCGGCAACGATGATAGGTGTTCTATTGGCTCTTGAGCTAGAAAAAGCAAGGACCGCAAGCATCGAAATGGGCTTCCCCCGATTCCCCGGACGGTTTGCTTAGCCCTTTAAGCCTTCTTCAAACTGGACCGGGCTGAGGAAGTCTAGCTTGGAGTGCTTGCGCACCGGGTTGTAGAACCGCTCGATGT
>JBKBHP010000020.1:0-50349 GCA_046299695.1 Hylemonella sp. | reverse complement strand
TTGACCAGCCGCACCGCCTCAAGCTTGAACTCGCGGCTGAATTTCCTTCTCATTTCCATACACCACCTCCGGTTTCATCGACCACCTTAACAAAGTGTCTTTGAAACCGGCAGCAGCCCACTCAGCCGGGCCGTGATGAAGAGGTTCTTCGAGATAGGTGGGTACCGAGGCTGCGTCCTCAGACGAGGGGAACGCAGATAGCTCAGCTTGGTTTTGCAGCTTTGATTTTTTTGACATGTCTTTATATACAGTGTCTGGGAGTATAGCGAGCTCCCAGAAATATTTCCATCTATTTTTGGATAGACGCCGTCCATGTTGACGGCCATCAAAATAATATGCATACTTACTATTATTGAATTCGGCGGCTCAGATGAGGCTTGCCGCACGCCAGCCGCGCCGTCGGCGCTGTCCCTCAATCTACGGAGATCACGATGCAGTTCTACAAACACGGCTTCCGCGGTGGCAACCCGGACGTCAAGCCCGCTGCGCCGAACCGGCGCAACCGGGGCGCTAATGAGCCGCTGCCGGAGCAGGTGGATGTGTTGATTGCAGGCACCGGCCCGGCGGGCCTGTGCCTGGCGGCGCAGCTGGCGCAGTTCCCCGAGATCGACACGATGATCATCGAGCGCATGAGCAGCAACATCATCAAGGGCAAGGCCGACGGCATCAACACGCGCTCCATGGAGATGTTCCAGGCCTTCGGTTTTGCCGACAAGGTCAAACGCGAGACCTACTGGGTCAACCAGACCAATTTCTGGATGCCGGACCCGAAGAACCCCACGCACATCAAGCGCGCGGGTCGGGTGCAGGACGTGGCCGACGACAGCTCGGAGATGCCGCACATCCTGATCAACCAGGCGCGGCTGCACGAGCTCTTTCTGGAGGTCATGAAAAACTCCCCCTCGCGCCTGGAGCCGGATTACGGCTGGGAGGTGCAGGGCCTCACGATCGACCCGAGCACCGACGACCACCCGGTGACGGTGACGCTGAAAGACGCCAGCGGCCTGTACTGGGGTGCCACGCGCACCGTGCGGGCCAACTACGTGGTGGGCTGTGACGGCGCGCATTCGGCCGTGCGCAAGGCCATCGGGGGTGAGCTCAAGGGCGATGCCGCGCACCAGGCCTGGGGCGTGATGGACATCCTGGCCAACACCGATTTTCCGGACGTGCGGCAGAAGTGCCTGATCTCCTCGGCCAACGAGGGCAATCTGCTGATCCTGCCGCGCGAGGGCGGCTACCTGTTCCGCGTGTACGTGGAGATGGACAAGCTGCGGCCCGACGAGAAGGCCGCGCAGCGCAAGCTGACGCAGCACGACATGATTGCGGCGGCCCAGCGCATCATGCAGCCCTACAGCCTGGACGTGAAGGAGGTGGTGTGGTGGTCCATCTACGACATCGGCCACGCCATCAGCGACAAGTTTGATGACGCGCCCGAGGGCTCGGGCCGCAACCCACGCGTGTTCACCGCGGGCGACGCCTGCCATACCCACAGCCCCAAGGCGGGGCAGGGCATGAACGTCTCCATGCAGGACACCTTCAACCTAGGCTGGAAGCTGGTGCATGTGCTGCAGGGCCGGGCCAACGCCAGCCTGCTGCGCAGCTATGCCAAGGAGCGGCTGACCGAGGCCAAGCGCCTGGTGGAGACGGACCACAAGTGGGCGCGCATCATGTCGGCCCCCACCACCCAGGCCGAGCGCGAAGGGCTGGAGGAGCCGCGCATCATCCGCAACTTCAAGCAGAACCTGGAGTTCACGGGCGGCCTCGCCGTGCACTACGAGCCCTCGGCCCTGACCGGACCGGCCACCTGGCAGGCGCTGGCCACGGGCCAGACCATCGGCAAGCGTTTTCACTCCGCGCCGGTGGTGCGGGTGGCAGACGCCATGCAGATGCAACTGGGCCATGTGGCCGAGGCCGACGCGCGCTGGCGCCTCTACGCCTTTGCCGGCCGGGGCGACAGCGCCCAGGCGGGTTCACCCCTGCGCCAGCTGGTGGATTGGCTGGAGACGGATGCCAATTCGCCGGTGGTCAAGCACACGCGCCCCGGCGAGGACATCGACGCGGTGATCGACGTGCGCGCCGTGTTCCAGCAGACCTTTGACCAGCTGGCCTACGACCAGATGCCTTCGCTGCTCAAGCCGCGCACGGGCAAGCTGGGCCTGCAGGACTTCGAGAAGGTGTTCTGCGTGGACCACAAAGGCCTGGGCGATATCTACGCCATGCGTGGCATTGATCGCGACAAAGGCTGCCTTGTGGTGGTGCGCCCAGACCAGTACGTGGCCCATGTGCTGCCGCTGGACGCGCGCCAGGCGCTGGCAGACTTTTTTGCGGGTGTGCTGCTGCCGGCTTGAGGCCGGCTGGATGGCGCGGGTCTAGTCCCGCCCCCACAGCACGCGCTGCGCCCAGCCGGGCAGGGGTTCCACCAGCTCCTGCGTCCAGGCTTTTTTGCACAGGGCCACGGCGGTGTGGGTGCCGGGTGTCACGTCCTGGCTGTCGTAGAGCACGGCGGCATCGGCCAGGCGCACGGCGCGCGTGAGGTGGGCCAGGGTGCGCGGGTAACGCGCCAAGATGCGCTCTTGCGGCACGGCATGGCCGCCTTCGCGCACGCGCTGGGCCACGCGCTCCAGCAGCTGCTGCGGGTCTTCGAGCGCCACCACGAGCAGCATGACGAAGTAGCCCTGGGCCTGGGCCTGGCTGATGAGTTCCAGCTTGGACGGGTGCGAGAACACGGTTTCGCTGACGAAACTCTGGCCGGTTTGCAGCAGCTCGGCACGCCGCGCCTCGGCCCATTGCTGTGCGGCCTTGGAGCGGGCGAGCGGATCGGCGATGTGCTGCAGGTGCTGCGCCTCGTGATGATCGGCGTTGACGAACTCGGCGTCGGCGGGCAGGGTGCCGGTGAGCAGCAGGGCGCGGTAGAGCGTGGTCTTGCCCGCGCCGTTGGGGCCGGCGAGCAGGTAGAGAACGGGCTTGTCGTTGCGGCGTGGTTTGCGAGGCGCGTTTGGGATGGCCATATCAGCCTGCGCTTCATCGCCCGGAATGCGATGCGTGACGTTCAGCCGTAGCTAAGTGGGGAACGCCGTGGAACCGGCTTTGCCGGGCCACTGGCGTTGCCCCCTTGAGGGCGGTGGCGTAGCGACACGCGGTGCGCGATGCCTGGGGGTGTTTCACTTCAGTGGCGGGTGGGCTTGCTGGCCTTGCGGCGGTTGGCGGTCACCACTTCGCGCACGCGCTGGGCCAGGCTGCCGTCGTCTTCCACCTGCATGAACTGGGCGAGCAGGGCGTCGGCCTGCGGGCCGGCGGGCTTGGCTTTCTTGGGCGCGGCCTTGGGGGCTCGGGCCTGCTGCAGGGCGGCTTCGTACTGGGCGATGGCGGCCTGGGCTTCCTGCGCGGTCAGGCCGCTGTCTTCGACGATGCGGCCCAGCGTGGCCCAGTACTCCACCTGGCCGGCCACGGAGCGGCGCAGGGGCTGCGCGGCTTCGCGCGCCTGTTCCACCAGGGCGGTGGGCAGCTTGATCGAGGCAAAACCGTTGGACGAGGTGGGCATGGCGGGGCTCCTGATTGGCGCATTATGCGCCATTTTGCTTTCCTTGCCGACACTGGGGGCTCCCGTGGGCAGCGGATAATGCGCCAGCGATTTCTTCCCCCGCCTGTCCATGGAACTCCTGCAACTCATCCAGTCCCCCGGCGCCCTGCCCAGCATTCCGCGTGTGGTGGCGCTGGTGCTGAGCGAGCTCGATTCGGACGAGCCCGATCTGCGCAAGATCGGTATGCAGCTCAAGGAAGACCCGATCATGACGGCGCGGCTGCTGGCGGTGGCCAACTCGGCCCGCTTCAACCTGAGCCGCGGCGTGACCAGCGTGGCCGAGGCGCTGCCGCTGCTGGGCCTGAACGAGCTGCGCGACATGATCTACGCCGCTGCCGTGGCCAGCGCTTTCCGCCAGGTGGGCGGGGTCAACATGCCGCAGTTCTGGCGCTACAGCCTCAACGTGGCCAAGCTGGCGCGCCGGCTCTCGATGGACACGCCCCATGTCTCGGCGGCCTACACGGCCGGTCTGGTGCATGCCGCGGGCGAGCTGGTGTTGCACCGCGCCCTGCCCAAGCAGATGGCCGAGCTCGATGCCGCCATGTCGGTCTTCGATCTGCAGCGCGCCGCGGCCGAGCAGAAGCTGCTGGGCTATTCCTACGCCCAGGTGGGCGCGGCCTTTGCGAGCGCCTGGAGCCTGCCCAAGGTGCTGGTCGATGTGGTGGCCTACCACGTGGACCCGACCGTGCCCCAGTGCAGAGAGCCGCTGGCAGCGGTGGTGCATCTGGCGGCGTGGCGCGCGCGCGGGCAGGAGGTGAACCTGGGGCTGGAGGCGCTGATGGCCAGCTACCCCGACACCATCGCCTCGGCGCTGCACCTGGACAGCCGCCTGGTGCTCGATGAAAAGATCATCGACTGGACCTCGCTGCAGGAAGTCTCGGGCCTGGTCTGAGGCCCTGCGCTCGTGGGCGCAGGGGCGGACGGTATGATCCGCCACCTGTTTTCATTCTCGTCTGCCCGTAGCTCAGTTGGATAGAGCAACAGCCTTCTAAGCTGTGGGTCGGGGGTTCGATTCCCTCCGGGCAGGCCACCCTTTCCCAGTCAATTTGTCCGCTGCACGGCTCAGCTGCGCTGCAGCAGGATGCGTGTGGGTGCGAGTTGCACCTTGTCGGCCGTCACGGAGACACCCGGCTCCTGCAGGTGCACCAGCAGGTCACCGCGGCTGATCACGACATGGCCGACGGTGCAGTACTGGCCTTGGTAGACCACGCGGGTACCGGGACGGTAGAGGGGGAGGTGGGCCACCGGCGGTTCTTCGAACCCGGTGGGGGTAGCCGGCGTGGGCTGCAGGAAGGCGGACTCGTCTTTCACGTGAACTCTTGCAGGCTAAACAAGCGGGTCGCCCGGCGAGCGGGGGGCGACGGCGCTGGCGATCGGTCAGAACGACATGGTCAGACGCGGAAAGCCGGCAAGATACCACAGAACGAAGATGGAGATCAGCACGGGCAGGCCGATGCCGAGGAAGGTCAGCAGCGTGAGGAAGAAGGTCCACAGCTGGGAGAGCCACTCCTTGAAGACGACCCGCAGGTCTACGTTCCAAAAATGCTCTTGCCTTTTCATGTCTCGGTATCGATCCAGGATGCCGCGTGAAAAAAATCACACTGGGTGCATCCTGCAGCCGAATGTACCGCCAATCGGCGGGCGCCGAAAGCCTGAAAAGCAGGGAGATGTAAGGGTTTCTATCAGCGCCGGGCGCTCGCTCAGCTCAGGTCGAGCTCGTGCACCGGGAAGCGGCCGGCGCGGCGGTCCACGAAATAGCGCTCCAGGGTCTCCTTGACGGTGCGAAAGGCGATCTCGTCCCAGGGGATCTCGTCTTCGGCGTAGAGCCGGGCTTCCATGGTTTCGGTGCCGGGGTCGAAGCGGTCGCTGAGCAGGCGGGCGCGGTAGAAGAGGTGCACCTGGCCAACCCGCGGCACGCTGATGATGGTGTACAGGCCCTCGAGCTCGATCTGGGCGCCGGCTTCCTCGTCGGTTTCCCGTGCGGCGCCCTGGGACGCGGTTTCGTTGAGCTCCAGAAAGCCGGCGGGCAGGGTCCACTTGCCCTTGCGCGGTTCGATGTTGCGCTTGCACAGCAGCACCTTGTCGCCCCAGTGGGGCACGGTGCCGACGACGTTGAGCGGGTTCTCGTAATGGATGGTGCTGCAGGCGGGGCAGACCGCGCGTTCGCGGGTATCGCCGTCGTCGGGGATGCGGTAGGTCACGGCCGTACCGCAGTTGCGACAGTGCTTGATGGGGCTGTGCAGCATGCCGTCGAGTGTAATGAATCCGGGCTGCGCGCTGCGGCGGCGCTCTATCATGGGGTCATCATGGACGAACTGCGGCTGTGGCAAGTGCTGGCGGATCTCGTGCTCACCGTGCATTTCGCGGTGGTGCTCTTCGTGTTGGGCGTGGCCCTGTCCGTGCTGCTGGGCGGACCGGCGGGCTGGGCCTGGGTGCGCTCGCCGCCGCTGCGCTGGGCCCATCTGGTGGCCATTGCCGTGGTGGTGGCCCAGGCCTGGCTGGGGCAGGCCTGCCCACTGACGGTGCTGGAGAACTGGCTGCGCCGCCAGGCTCGCCTGGGGGGTTACGAGAAAAGCTTCATCGAACACTGGGTGCAGCACTGGCTGTACTACGACCTGCCGCCCTGGGTCTTCGTGCTGGCCTACACGGCCTTCGGTTTGCTGGTGCTCTGGCTCTGGCGGCGCTGGCCGCCACGGGGGGCGCGCAAGCCGCTGCGTGGCAGGAAAGCTTGATTTGGATCATTTTCCGTGCTGGAGCCGGCTGCACTGCGTCAGTTTGCCGCAAGATCGGTCTCCATAATTATGAATTCAATTTAATGACAAATAGACGAGGAGAGTCCGGATGAGTTCCTACGCCGAGTTCCACCGCCGGTCCATCACCGACCGTGACGCCTTCTGGGCCGAGCAGGCCCAGCTGATCGAGTGGCAGACCCCGCCGCAGCAGATCTGCGACTACAGCAACCCGCCCTTTGCGCGCTGGTTCGTCGGAGGGACCACCAACCTTTGCCATAACGCGGTGGACCGGCACCTCCAGGCGCGGGCGAACCAGCCGGCGCTGATCTATGTGAGCACCGAGACCGGCCAGGAAAAGACCTACAGCTTCGCCGAGCTGCACGCCGAGGTGCAGCGCATGGCGGCCGTGCTGCAGGGCCTGGGCGTGGGGCAGGGCGATCGGGTGCTGATCTACATGCCCATGATTGCCGAGGCGGCCTTTGCCATGCTGGCCTGCGCGCGCATCGGTGCCATCCATTCGGTGGTGTTCGGTGGCTTTGCCTCGGGCTCGCTGGCCAGCCGGATCGAGGACGCGGAACCCAAGGTGGTGGTGAGCGCGGACGCGGGCTCGCGCGGCGGCAAGGTGGTGGCTTACAAGCCGCTGCTGGACGAGGCCATCCGCCTCTCCAGGCACAAGCCGCAATCGGTGCTGCTGGTGGACCGCGGCCTGTCGCCCATGGAGCTGACCGCCGGGCGCGACCAGCTTTGGGGCCCGCTGCGCGAACAGCATCTGAATACCCAGGTGCCCTGCGCCTGGCTGGACGCCACCCACATCAGCTATACGCTGTACACCAGCGGCACCACCGGCAAACCCAAAGGCGTGCAGCGCGACACGGGCGGTTATGCCGTGGCCCTGGTTGCGAGCATGAAGTACATCTTCGAGGGCCAGCCCGGCGAGACCTATTTCTCCACCAGCGACATCGGCTGGGTGGTGGGGCACAGCTACATCATCTACGGCCCGCTGATCGCGGGCATGGCGACCATCATGTACGAGGGTCTGCCGATCCGCCCCGACGCGGGCATCTGGTGGCAGCTGGTGGAGAAGTACAAGGTGACGCGCATGTTCTCGGCGCCCACCGCGGTGCGCGTGCTGAAAAAACAGGACCCGGCCTTCCTCAAGAAATGCGACCTCTCCAGCCTCAAGGCGCTTTATCTGGCTGGCGAGCCGCTGGACGAGCCCACGGCCCAATGGATCAGCCAGGGGCTGGGGGTGCCCATCATCGACAACTACTGGCAGACCGAGACCGGCTGGCCCATCCTGACCATCGCCAATGGCGTCGAGAGGGCCCCAAGCAAGTTCGGCAGCCCGGGCGTGCCCATGTACGGCTACGACGTGAAGCTGATCAACGAAAGCACGGGCGAGGAGCTCGTGGGGCCGGACCAGAAGGGCGTGGTGGCCATCGAGGGCCCGCTGCCGCCGGGCTGCATGCAGACCGTGTGGCGTGACGACGCGCGCTTTGTGAACACCTACTGGAAGAGCATCCCGGGCAAGCTGGTCTATAGCACCTTCGACTGGGGCATCCGCGACAAGGATGGTTATTTCTTCATCCTGGGTCGCACGGACGACGTGATCAACGTGGCCGGGCACCGCCTGGGCACGCGCGAGATCGAGGAGTGCATCGCCAGCCACCCGAACATTGCCGAGGTGGCCGTGGTGGGCGTGGCCGATCAGCTCAAGGGCCAGGTGGCCATGGCCTTTGCCGTGGCGCGCGACACCAGCGGTCTGACGGACGCCAACGCCCGCCTCAAGCTCGAGGGCGAGGTGATGAAGGTCGTGGACAGCCAGCTGGGCGCCGTGGCGCGGCCTTCACGCGTGTTTTTCGTCAACCTGCTGCCCAAGACCCGCAGCGGCAAGCTGCTGCGCCGGGCCTTGCAGGCCGTGGCCGAGGGCCGGGACCCGGGCGACCTGACCACGCTGGACGACCCGACGGCCCTGCAGCAGGTGCGTGAGCTGGTGAATTCATAAGAATCAGCACCCTGAAACATAAGTTCACTGGCGCCGGGGCCCTTTCGGTGGCACAATCGCCCCTGTACTGAGGGGTGGTTGATCTGCCCCTGGGCCCTTCCAGCCACAGTCGCATCCGCCAACCGGTCCAGCCGTGTCGCGGAAGGTTTTTCAACCAGTTCAAAGTTTCCTGCAGGGAAACGGAGGTCAGCGCAATGAGCGATTCCAAGGCCGCGGCGTCTGTGTACCAGACGTACCGCGACAACACCTATCTGTTCGGGGGCAATGCTCCGTACGTCGAGGAGATGTACGAGAACTACCTCGCCAACCCCGGCAGCGTTCCCGACAACTGGCGCGACTACTTCGACGCGCTGCAGAACGTGCCCGCCGTCGACGGCACGAACTCCCGCGACATCCCGCACCTGCCGGTGATCAACGCCTTTGCCGAGCGTGCCAAGGCCGGCGTGACCCAGGTGGTCATGGCCACCGGTGCCGACTCCGAGATGGGCCGCAAGCGCGTGGCCACGCAGCAGCTGATTGCCGCCTACCGCAACGTGGGCCAGCGCTGGGCCGATCTGGACCCGCTCAAGCGTACCGAGCGCCCCAACATTCCCGAGCTGGAGCCGTCCTTCTACGGCTTCACCGATGCCGACCTGGAGACGGTGTTCAACACGAGCAACACCTTCTTCCCCGGCGAGACCATGTCGCTGCGCGAGCTGCTCAACGCGCTGCGCGAGACCTACTGCGGCAGCATCGGCGCCGAGTACATGTACATCACCGACCAGACGCAGAAGCGCTGGTGGCAGCAGAAGCTGGAAGGGATCCGCACCAACCCCAACTTCACGGCCGAGAAGAAGAAGCAGATCCTCGACCGCCTGACCGCGGCCGAGGGCCTGGAGCGCTACCTGCACACCAAGTACGTGGGCCAGAAGCGTTTCTCGCTCGAAGGGGGCGAGAGCTTCATCGCCGCCATGGACGAGCTGATCCAGCTCGCGGGCAGCAAGGGCGTGCAGGAAATCGTGATCGGCATGGCCCACCGCGGCCGCCTCAACGTGCTGGTCAACACCCTGGGCAAGATGCCCAAGGACCTGTTTGCCGAGTTCGACCACACCGCTCCCGAGGAACTGCCGGCCGGTGACGTGAAATACCACCAGGGCTTCAGCTCCGACGTCACCACCCCCGGTGGCCCGGTGCACCTCTCGCTGGCCTTCAACCCCTCGCACCTGGAAATCGTGAACCCGGTGGTCGAGGGCTCGGTGCGCGCCCGCATGGACCGCCGTGGCGACCCCGAAGGCAAGCAGGTGCTGCCGGTGCTGGTGCACGGTGACGCCGCCTTTGCCGGCCAGGGCGTGAACCAGGAAACCCTGGCCCTGTCCGAAACCCGTGGCTACAGCACGGGCGGCACGGTGCACATCATCATCAACAACCAGATCGGTTTCACGACTTCCGATCCGCGCGACCTGCGCTCCACGCTGTACTGCACCGACATCGTCAAGATGATCGAGGCGCCGGTGCTGCACGTCAACGGCGACGATCCCGAGGCTGTGGTCCTGGCCACCCAGCTGGCGCTGGAATTCCGCATGGAGTTCAAGAAGGACGTGGTGGTCGACATCATCTGCTTCCGCAAGCTGGGCCACAACGAGCAGGACACCCCGAGCCTGACCCAGCCGCTGATGTACAAGAAGATCGCCCAGCACCCGGGTACGCGCAAGCTCTATGGTGACAAGCTCACCACCCAGGGCGTGCTGCCGGCCGACGGCCCGGACGAGATGGTCAAGACCTACCGCGCCGCCATGGACGCGGGCAAGCACACGGTGGACCCGGTGCTGACGAACTTCAAGAGCAAGTTCGCAGTGGACTGGTCGCCCTTCCTGAACAAGAAGTGGACCGACGCCGCCGAGACCGCGATTCCGCTGGCCGAGTGGAAGCGCCTGGCCGAGAAGATCACCACCATCCCCGCCAACGTCACGCCGCACCAGCTCGTGAAGAAGGTGCTGGACGACCGCGCGGCCATGGGCCGCGGCGAGATTCCCGTGGACTGGGGCATGGGCGAGCACATGGCCTTCGCTTCCCTGGTGGCCAGCGGCTACCCGGTGCGCCTGTCGGGCGAGGACTGCGGCCGTGGCACCTTCACGCACCGCCACGCCGTGATCCACGACCAGAACCGCGAGAAGTGGGACGTGGGTACCTATATCCCGCTGCAGAACGTCAGCGAGGGCCAGGCGTCGTTCACCGTGATCGACTCCATCCTGTCCGAGGAGGCCGTGCTGGCCTTCGAGTACGGCTACGCCTCCAACGATCCCAACACCCTGGTGATCTGGGAAGCCCAGTTCGGCGACTTCGCCAACGGCGCCCAGGTGGTGATCGACCAGTTCATCGCCTCGGGTGAGGTGAAGTGGGGCCGTGTCAACGGCATCACGCTGATGCTGCCGCACGGCTACGAAGGCCAGGGCCCCGAGCACAGCTCGGCCCGCCTGGAGCGCTTCATGCAGCTGGCCGCCGACACGAACATGCAGATCGTGCAGCCGACCACGGCCAGCCAGATCTTTCACGTGCTGCGCCGCCAGCAGGTCCGTGACCTGCGCAAGCCGCTGGTCATCATGACGCCCAAGTCCCTGCTGCGCAACAAGGACGCCACCTCGCCGCTGGCCGACTTCACCAAGGGCGGTTTCCAGACCGTGCTGGGCGAGCAGAAGGACATCAAGGCCGACAAGGTCAAGCGCGTGATCGCCTGTTCGGGCAAGGTCTACTACGACCTGGTCAAGAAGCGCGAGGAGAAGGGCCACGACGACACGGCCATCCTCCGTATCGAGCAGCTCTACCCCTTCCCGCACAAGGCCTTCGCGGCCGAGCTCAAGAAGTATCCGAACGCCACCGACATCGTGTGGTGCCAGGACGAGCCGCAGAACCAGGGTGCCTGGTTCTTCATCCAGCACAACATCCACGAGAACATGCTCGATGGCCAGAAGCTGGGCTACGCCGGCCGTGCCGCTTCGGCCTCGCCGGCCGTGGGCTACGCCCACCTGCACCAGGACCAGCAAAAGGCCCTGGTGGAAGCCGCCTTCTCCAAGCTCAAGGGCTTCGTGCTGACCAAGTGAGGGGCATCCCCGCTCGATGAAACAGAACGGGACCGGCCCAGGCGCCGGTCCCGACGCGCAACAAAGAAACGGAAAGAATTCAAATGGCTATCGTAGAAGTCAAGGTCCCGCAGCTGTCCGAATCGGTGGCAGAAGCCACCATGCTGCAATGGAAGAAGAAGGTCGGCGAGCTGGTGGCTGCCGACGAGATCCTGATCGACATCGAGACCGACAAGGTCGTGCTCGAAGTGCCGGCCCCCGCCGCCGGTGTGCTGGCCGAGATCGTCGTCGCTGACGGCGGCACCGTCGTGGCCGACCAGCTGATCGCCCGCATCGACACCGATGGCAAGGCCGCCGCCGCTCCCGCAGCTGCAGCCCCGGCAGCCGCCGCCCCGGCCGCTGCGGCGCCGGCCGCGGCCGCTGCTGCTTCGGCCTCCAAGGCCGGCGTGGCCATGCCCGCTGCCGCCAAGATCATGGCCGACAACAACTTGGCCGCTGGCTCTGTGCCGGGCACTGGCAAGGACGGCCGCGTGACCAAGGGCGATGTCCTGGCGGCCGTGGCCGGCGGCGGGGCCGCTCCCGCTGCGGTCATCCCGACCGGCGTGCCGACTAAGGCCCTGCCGCAGGTCGCTGCGCCGACCAGCTCGCTGCACCTGGGCGAGCGCCCCGAGCAGCGCGTGCCCATGACGCGCCTGCGCGCGCGCGTGGCCGAGCGCCTGCTGCAGTCGCAATCGACCAACGCCATCCTGACCACGTTCAACGAAGTGAACATGGCCCCGGTGATGGAGATGCGCAAGAAGTTCCAGGAGAAGTTCGAGAAGGAGCACGGCGTCAAGCTGGGCTTCATGAGCTTCTTCGTCAAGGCCGCGGTGCACGCGCTCAAGAAGTACCCGGTGCTCAACGCCTCGGTCGATGGCAATGACATCGTCTACCACGGCTACTTCGACATCGGCATCGCCGTCGGTTCGCCGCGCGGCCTGGTGGTGCCCATCGTGCGCAATGCCGACCAGATGAGCTTTGCCGACATCGAGAAGAAGATCGCCGAGTACGGCCAGAAGGCCAAGGACGGCAAGCTGGGCATCGAGGAGATGACCGGCGGCACCTTCTCGATCTCCAACGGCGGCGTGTTCGGCTCCATGCTGTCCACCCCCATCATCAACCCGCCCCAGTCGGCCATCCTGGGCGTGCACGCCACCAAGGACCGCGCGGTGGTGGAGAACGGGCAGATCGTGATCCGCCCGATCAATTACCTGGCCATGAGCTACGACCACCGCATCATCGACGGCCGCGAAGCCGTGCTGGGGCTGGTGGCGATGAAGGAAGCGCTCGAAGACCCCGCTCGCCTGCTGTTTGATATCTAAAAGCGACTGCGCGACCTCATGGCGGCGTTGCAGGCCCCGTTCGAGCAATCCTCACGTACCTTGAAGTACGTTCCGGTTGCTCGCCACCCGCGCCTTGCCCTGAGGCCGCTCGCTACGCTTTGAACAACCGATTGGAATACCTATGAGCAAACAATTCGACGTGGTCGTCATCGGTGGCGGCCCCGGCGGCTATATCGCCGCCATCCGCGCCGCCCAGCTGGGCATGAACGTGGCGTGCGTGGACGCCTGGAAGAACGAAAAGGGCGGTCCCGCCCCCGGTGGGACCTGCACCAACGTGGGCTGCATCCCCTCCAAGGCGCTGCTGCAGTCGTCCGAGCATTTCGAGCACGCCAACAAGCACTTTGCCGAGCACGGCATCACGGCCAGCGACGTCAAGATGGACGTGGCCAAGATGCTCGCACGCAAGGACGCCGTGGTGAAGCAGAACAACGACGGCATCCTCTACCTGTTCAAGAAGAACAAGGTCACGTTCTTCCATGGCCTGGCCTCCTTCGTGAAGAAGGTCGATGGCGGCTATGAGCTCAAGGTGGCTGGCGCGGCCGAGGAGACGCTGGTGGGCAAGCAGGTCATCGTGGCCACGGGCTCCAACGCCCGCGCGCTGCCCGGCGTACCCTTCGACGAGGTCAACATCCTGTCCAACGATGGAGCGCTGCGCGTGGGCGCCGTGCCCAAGAAGCTGGGCCTGATCGGCTCGGGCGTGATCGGCCTGGAGATGGGCTCGGTCTGGCGCCGGCTGGGTGCGGAAGTCACGGTGCTCGAAGGTCTGCCGACCTTCCTGGGCGCCGTCGACGAGCAGATCGCCAAGGAAGCCAAGAAGGCCTTCGACAAGCAAGGGCTCAAGATCGAACTCGGCGTGAAGGTCGGCGAGATCAAGAACGGCAAGAAGGGCGTGTCCGTGGCCTACACCAACGCCAAGGGCGAGGCCCAGACGCTGGACGTGGACAAGCTCATCGTTTCCATCGGCCGCGTGCCGAACACCATGGGCCTGAACGCCGAGGCCGTGGGCCTGCAGCTGGACGAGCGTGGTGCCATCGTGGTTGACGGCGACTGCAAGACCAATCTGCCTGGCGTGTGGGCCGTGGGTGACGTGGTGCGCGGCCCCATGCTGGCGCACAAGGCGGAAGAAGAGGGTGTGGCCGTGGCCGAGCGTATTGCCGGCCAGCACGGGCACGTCAACTTCAACACCATCCCCTGGGTCATCTACACCAGCCCCGAGATCGCCTGGGTCGGCCGCACCGAGCAGCAGCTCAAGGCGGACGGCGTGGCTTACAAGGCTGGCACCTTCCCCTTCCTGGCCAACGGCCGCGCGCGCGCGCTGGGCGACACGACGGGCATGGTGAAGTTCCTGGCCGACGCCAAGACCGACGAGATCCTGGGCGTGCACATGGTGGGCCCGCAGGTCAGCGAGCTGATCTCCGAAGCTGTGGTGGCCATGGAGTTCAAGGCCAGCGCCGAGGACATCGCCCGCATCTGCCACGCGCACCCGTCGCTCAGCGAGGCGACCAAGGAAGCCGCGCTGGCCGTGGACAAGCGCACGCTGAACTTCTGAAGTCCGCAAGCTTGGCAGCCGTCCGCGACGCCTACGAAGCCGAGCTGAAGACGCGGGGTTACGTCAGTGACCCCGCGCAGCTGCGCGCGGTCGAGGCGCTGGAGCGCTGTGCGGTCGAGTGGTCGCACTACAAGGAAAAGCGCTCCAACCGCCTGAAGAAGCTCATCAACCACCCGGATATCCCCAAGGGTGTCTACATGTATGGCGGGGTGGGGCGGGGCAAGAGCTTCCTGATGGACTGCTTCTTCAATGCCGTGCCCCTGGTGCGCAAGACGCGCCTGCACTTCCACGAGTTCATGCGCGAGGTGCATCGGGAGCTGGCCGATCTGCAGGGCACGGTCAACCCTCTCGATGCGCTGGGCGAGCGCATCGCTGAAAAGTACAAGCTGATCTGTTTCGACGAGTTCCACGTTGCCGACATCACCGACGCCATGATCCTGCACCGCCTGCTGGCGGCGCTGTTCAGGAACGGTGTGGGACTGGTGGCCACGTCCAACTTCAAGCCCGACGAGCTTTATCCCAACGGCCTGCACCGCGACCGCATCCTGCCCGCGATCGCGCTGCTGAACCAGGAGATGGAGATCGTCAACGTCGACAACGGCACCGACTACCGTCGCCGCGTGATGGAACAGGTGCAGATGTACCACACGCCCCTGGGGGCGGAGGCGGACGCGGCCATGGCGGCGGCCTTCAACGATCTGGCCGAAGCACACGATGAGGACCCGGTGCTGCACATCGAGGCGCGCCAGATCCAGGCCCGACGCAAGGCCGGTGGTGTGGTGTGGTTCGACTTCAAGACCCTGTGCGGTGGTCCGCGCTCGCAGAACGACTACCTGGAAATCGCGACCCAGTTCCACACGGTGTTCCTCAGCGATGTGCCGCACATGCCGGTGCGCATGGCCTCGGAGGCGCGGCGCTTTACCTGGCTGGTCGACGTGCTCTACGACCGCCGGGTCAAGCTCATCCTCTCGGCCGCCGTGCCGCCTGAGCAGCTCTACACCGAGGGGCCCCTGGTGCACGAATTTCCGCGTACAGTGTCACGTTTGAACGAAATGCAGTCGCGCGAGTTCCTGGAGCAGGAGCGCCGCGTGGTCGACACCCGCCTGACATGAAATACCTGCTGAGTCTGTGCTGCCTGTGCCTGCTGGGGCTGGCGCGGGCGCAGCTGCCGGCCACCTACGATCCGGCCTTCGATGCGCGCGAGCGCGAGCGCATCGCCAACGAGCGTGCACAGGCGGTGCAGCGCTACAGCGGTGAAGAGGCCGATTGCTACCAGCGCTTCGCGGTCAACGACTGCCTGATCGATGTGCGCCGCCGCCGCCGCGTGGCGCTCGACGAACTGCGCCGTCAGGAGATCATCCTCAACGACGCCCAGCGTGCCGCGGTCGCGGCCGAGCAGCAGCGCCGTATCGAGCAACGCCTGGCCGACCGCGAGGCGGCCGCCAGCCAGGCCGAGCGGGAGGCCGCCCGTCAGGCCCAGGAGTCCCGGGCGCAGAGGGCCCAGCAACGCCAGGCCGAGCGCGGTGCCACGCCTTCGACGGGGCCCGCAACGGCCCCAGGCCCCACGCCCAGTCCGGATGCCGCAGCCGCAGCGGCTCGCCGTGCGGAACAGCAGAAGGCCTATGAGGAGCGGCAGCGCCGCGCCGAGCAGCGCCGGCAGGAGCACGAGCGGCAGCAGTCCCAGCAGGGGCCGCGCAACAGCAAACCCTTGCCGGTGCCGCCCTGAGCCCGGCTCAGGGCCGGTCGCTCAGGGGTTCGAGCTTGACGATGACCAGGGACAGGTTGTCGCCGCCGCCACTGGCGCGCACCCGCGCCTTCTCGATCAGGAACTCCGAGGCCTCACGCGCCGACAGGCTGGAGAGCACCGAGCCCAGTTCCTCGTTGTTGAAGTAGTGCCAGACGCCGTCGCTGCAGGCCATGAGCGTGTCGCCGGGCTTGAGCTGGGGGATGAAATGCGGTTCCTGTGGCGGATCGCTCTCGGTCCCCAGGCAGCCCATGAGGATGTTGGATTGCGGGTGCACCGAGGCTTCGTCCTCGGTGAGCTCGCCGCGATTGACCAGGGTCTGGACGTAGGAGTGGTCCAGCGTGCGCTTGACCATGCGGTTGGCGTGGAAGTGGTAGATGCGCGAATCGCCCGCGTGGATCCAGTGGCAGTCGCCGCCCGGGTTGATCAGGAAGGCCGCCAGGGTGCTGTGCGGTTCCTGCTCGGCCGAGATGGCGGTGAGCTTGATGACGATGTGGGCTTCCTGGACCAGCTGGCTCAGCATGGCGGCAGCGTCGTCCGTCTCGGGCGCGTAGCGCTCGAAGAGCTGCTTGGCCGTCAGCATGACCTGATCGGAGGCCTTGCGCCCGCCGCTGCGTCCGCCCATGCCGTCGGCCACCACGGCCAGCATGCAGCCCACATGGCGCGGGTGGGTGTACACGGCCACCTGGTCCTGCTGGTATTCGCGGTCACCCTTGTGGATGCCCGTGGCGGCGGTGAGTCGGTAGCCTTTGCTCATGGTTCTGTTTCCTGTCCCCTGGGATCGCCCGGAGGGCCGATCGAAAGTCGTATTATCAAAGCATACGTCATGAGCGGGCCGACAAGTATTCCCGCTTTGACAGTTTTCTCACAAGTCTGACTTTTGGAATCCAATCTGCATTCACCGCAGCGCCGCCTGATCGAGCTGCGCATGGAGCACGCCGACCTCGACGCGATGATCGACCGCCTCGGCCACGAGGCGGTGGTCGACGAGTTGATGGTGCGCCGGCTCAAGAAGCGGCGCCTGGTACTGCGCGACGAGATCGCCCGCCTCGAACACGAGCTCACGCCCGATGAGCCGGCCTGAGACCCGCCTGCACGAGGACGTGCGCGCCGCGTTCGCCCCCGAGGGGGTGCTCGCGCGCACCGTGGAGACCTTCCAGCCCCGTCCCGGCCAGACCGAGATGGCGCTGGCCGTGGCCGATGCCATCGCCGAGCGCAGCGTGCTGGTGGCCGAAGCCGGGACCGGCGTGGGCAAGACCTACGCCTACCTCGTACCGGCTCTGCTCAGTGGCGTGCGTGTGCTGCTGTCCACCGCCACCAAGACCTTGCAGGATCAGCTGTTTGCGCGTGATCTGCCGCGCCTGACCCAGGCCCTGGGCCTGCCGTTGCGCACCGCCCTGCTCAAGGGGCGGGCGAGCTATCTCTGCCTGCACCGCATGGAGCTGGCGCGCCAGGACCATGCGGCGGCTTCGGCCCAGGCGGCCTATGCGCTGGCGCGTGTGGAGCGTTGGGCCCAGGGCACGCGCAGTGGCGACCTGGCCGAGCTGCCCGGTCTGGACGAACGCTCACCCGTGATCCCTTTGGTGACATCGACGCGCGACAACTGCCTGGGCAGCAACTGCCCGCGGCACCGCGACTGCCACGTCAACCTGGCGCGGCGCGAGGCACTGGCGGCCGATGTGGTGGTGATCAACCACCACCTCTTTTTCGCCGATCTGGCCGTGCGCGAATCGGGCATGGCCGAGCTGCTGCCCAGCGTGCACACCGTGATCTTCGACGAGGCGCACCAGCTCAACGAGACCGGCGTGCAGTTCCTGGGGCGGCAGCTCTCCACCGCGCAGGTGCTGGACTTCTGCCGTGACCTGCTGGCCTGCGGCCTGCAGCAGGCGCGCGGCCTGGTGGACTGGCAGCAACTCACCGCGGACGTGGAGCGCGCCGCGCGCGACCTGCGCCTGTGTGCCGGCCGTGCCCCCGCGGGGGGCGCGCGCCTGGCCTGGGATGGCGAGGCACCCGAGCGGCTGGATGGCGCGTCGTGGCACGCCGCCCTGCAGGCCTTGGAGCGCGCCTGTGAGGCGGCCTGCGCCGGGCTGGACACCGTGAGCGAGCTCGGGCCGGACTTTCTGCGGCTGGCCGAGCGCGCCCGGGCCCTGGCCCAGCAGGCGGCTTTCTTCCTGGCTCCGCGCGCCAGCGAGGCCGTGCGCTGGGTGGAGCTCAGCCAACAGCTGCGCCTGGTGGAGTCGCCGCTGGACATCGCCGAGGCCGTGCGTACCCGCCTGTTGGCGCCGCGCGAGGGTGAGACCGCGCAGCGGGCCTGGATCTTCACCTCGGCCACGCTGGGCGATGACGAGCGCCTGAGCTGGTTCACCGAACCCTGCGGCCTGCAGGAGGCGCGCGTGCTCCGGGTCGACAGTCCGTTTGACTACGCGCACCAGGCGGCGGTCTGGGTGCCACGGCCCTTTCCCAAGCCGGGCGAGGCACGGCACAGCGAGGCCGTGGCCGATCTCGTGGCGCGCCTGGCGCCGCCGCTGGGTGGTCGCACCCTGGTGCTGACCACCTCGCTGCGCGCGCTGCGTGACATCAGCGCGCGCCTGGCCGAGGCGCTGGCGGGCAGCGGGCTGCAACTGCTGAGCCAGGGGCAGGCGCCCAAGGGTGAATTGCTCGACCGGCTGCGGCGCGGGGCCAGCGGGGGCGAGGCCGGCTGCGTGCTCGTCGCTTCCGCATCCTTCTGGGAAGGGGTCGATATCCCGGGCGAGGCGCTGCAGCTCGTGGTGATCGACAAGCTGCCGTTTCCGCCGCCGGGCGATCCGCTGGTGCAGGCGCGCAGCCGGCGCCTGGAAGCCGAGGGGCGCAGCGCCTTCAACGACTACCACGTGCCCGAGGCCGCGGTGGCGCTCAAGCAGGGGGCGGGGCGGCTGATCCGCAGCGAGGCGGATCGGGGCGTGCTCGTGATCTGCGACACGCGCCTGGTCGCCATGGGCTATGGTCGGCGGCTGCTCAAGGCCTTGCCGCCCATGCGGCGCATCGAGCGCGAGGAGGAGGTGGGCGAGCTGCTGCGCGCGCTCACCACATCTTCCACCACGGATCCTGCTCCCTGGCCGGCGCAGACTTGCCCGTGAGGTAGCGGCTCTGGGGATAGTTGGTTTCGAGCACGCGGCGCGCGTCGTCGCGCAGCTGGGGCAGCTTGAGCGCGTCGAAGGACTGGACCAGGATGTAGAGGGCTTCTTCCAACGCCGGCGCGTCGCGGTAATCGGCGATGGCCTGCTGGGCGCGGTTGATCGCGGCCACATAGGCGCCGCGGCTGTGGTAGTAGCGGGCCACGTGCACTTCGTACTGCGCCAGGCTGTTGACGATGTAGGTCATGCGCGCCTGCGCATCGGGCGTGTAGCGCGAATTGGGAAAGCGCGTGACCAGCTCCTTGAACGCGGCGTAGGACTCCTTGGCCGCCTGCTGGTCGCGCTCGGAGAGATCCTGGCGCGTGATCGAGGAGAACAGGCCCTTGTTCTCGTTGAAGTTCACCAGACCCTTGAGATAGAGCGCGTAGTCGATGGCCGGGCTGGCCGGGTGCAGGCGCACGAAGCGGTCGATGGTGGCGATGGCCTGGGCCGGTTCCTCGGCCTTGTAGTGGGCGTGGGCCTTTTCCAGCTGGGCCTGCTGGGCCAGCGGCGTGCCGGCTGCGCGGCCCTCCAGCTTTTCGAGCAGCTCGATGCCCTTGGCGTACTGCAGGTTCTCGATCTCTTCGCGTGCCTGGGCGTGGATCTCTTCCGGCGTCATCTTGGCGGTCGGATCGATCGGTTTGCTGGAGCAGCCACTGAGCCAGGCGGCCGTGGCCAGCAGCAGGGCAGAGACAACCGATAATTTGGCGCTGGGCATCAAGGGCATTCTGTTGGAACAACAAGCGCAAATTATATCGACCGACCCCGTGACGGAAGACCTGGAGGATGGGGTCGACGCGGGCGTGGACGTCGAGCGGCGGCCCTGGGTCATCGGCACGGCACAGCACGGTCTGCGGCTGGATCGGGCGCTCGGCGAGCTCGTGCCCGAGTTCTCGCGCAGCTACCTGCAGCAGCTCATCGAGGCCGGTGCCGTCACGCAGGGCGCCACGGTGCTGCGCAAGCCGGCCCACAAGGTGCGGGCCGGTGAGACCGGGCTGATCGAGCTGCGCCCCACGCCGCAGAGCCAGGCCTTCGTCCCGGAGGCCATGGCGCTGGACATCGTGCACCAGGACGAACACCTGCTGGTGCTGAACAAGCCGGCCGGCCTGGTGGTGCACCCGGCGCCGGGCAACTGGCGCGGCACCGTGCTCAACGGCCTGCTGGCCCACGACGCCAAGGCGGCGCAGCTGCCGCGCGCGGGCATCGTGCACCGGCTGGACAAGGACACCAGCGGGCTGATGGTGGTGGCACGCACGCGTGCCACCATGGATGCGCTGGTACGCATGATCGCGGCGCGCGAGGTCAGCCGCCAGTACCAGGCGCTGGCGCATCGGCCCTGGAGCGGACCGGCGCGTCGGGAGGTGCAGGGCGCGATCGGGCGCGATCCGCGCAACCGCCTGCGCATGGCCGTGGTGGACCTGGCCCACCAGTCCGGCAAACCGGCGCACACCACCTTCGATCTGCTGCACAGTACAGAGCAGGGTTGCTGGCTGCGCTGCACCCTGCACACCGGACGCACGCACCAGATCCGCGTGCACGCGGCGTCCATCGGCCACCCCCTGCTGGCGGACACGCTCTACGGTGGTCAGCCGGCGGCGGGCATGTCGCGCCAGGCCCTGCACGCCTGGCGACTGGCTTTTGTGCATCCGGTCAGTGGGCGGGACCTGGTGTTCACGTCGCCACCGCCCGCGGATTTTCAGGCCGGCTTGCAGGCCTGGGGCGTGGGCTACAATGCCCCGCAGGACGTTCTGTGAAGAACCTGCTCCGGCCCCGATCGACTTGCGGGTGCCCCGGGCCCCGGATCGTGATGATCCTCGGGCCGACCCCACACTGAACCCTCCTCATCCAGCATCGGATCGATGCACCTAGTCCGGATTCGAAGAGACATGAATACGACGGAAGCCAAGCGTATCCTGGAAACGGCGCTGATCTGTGCTCAGCAGCCCATGCCGGTGCGCGACCTGCGCGTGCTGTTCAACGACAGCCTGGGCGCCGACACGATCAAGACCCTGTTGGAGGATCTGCAGCAGGAGTGGACCGGCCGCGGCGTCGAGCTGGTCTGCGTGGCCACCGGCTGGCGTTTCCAGAGCCGCCCCGAGATGCGGGAGTACCTGGACCGCCTGCACCCCGAGAAGCCGCCGCGCTATTCGCGCGCCACGCTCGAGACGCTGGCCATCATTGCCTACCGCCAGCCCGTGACGCGCGGCGACATGGAAGACATCCGCGGCGTGACCATCAGTTCGCTCATCATCAAGCAGCTCGAGGACCGTGGCTGGATCGAGGTCATCGGCCACCGCGAGGCGCCCGGCCGTCCCGCGCTCTACGCCACCACCAAGCATTTCCTCGACGACCTGGGTCTGGCCTCACTGGACCAGTTGCCGGTCATGGAAAGCCCGGCCCAGCCCGGTGGCATGCTGGACATGCTGGCTGATCTGCCGGCTGCCGAGGGCGTGAGCCCTGAGCTGCCGCTGGAGGAGGTCGTGGCCGATGGCACCACTGCCACGGCCGACGACGACGGTCGTGCCGCCGGTGATGCCGAGCCCTTTGCCTTGAGCGGGAACCCCACATGACGACTGCAGCGCAAGACGGCACACCGCCGAACGAACCCGGGGACACGATGCCCCAGGACGCCACGCCCTCCGAGGCGGCGCCTGTCGTCGAGGCGGGAGATCCGCCACCACCCCGCAAGGGCGTGCGCGCCCCGGCCCCGGCGGCCGAGGTCGGCCAGCGTTTCGCGGCCGTGGTCTCGGGCGAGTTCGATGCCGAGGAGGAGGCCCCCGAGGTCGAGCTGCCGGCCAAGCGCGTGCTGGCACCGCAGGCCGAGACGCCCAAGCTGCACAAGGTGCTGGCCCAGGCGGGCATGGGCTCGCGCCTGGAGATGGAGCAGCTCATCATGGAGGGGCGCATCTCGGTCAACAACGAGCCGGCCCACATCGGCCAGCGCATCCAGTACGGCGACCAGATCAAGGTCAACGGCAAACCGATCCGCGTGCGCATCGATCCGCCACCCGCGCGTGTCATCGCCTATCACAAGCCCGTGGGCGAGGTTGTCACGCACGACGACCCGCAGAACCGCCCCACGGTGTTCCGCAAGCTGCCCAAGCTGCAGCAGGGCAAGTGGCAGTCGGTCGGCCGGCTGGACCTCAACACCGAGGGCCTGCTGCTGTTCACGAGCTCGGGTGACCTGGCCAACAAGCTCATGCACCCGAGGTTTGGTCTGGAGCGCGAGTACGCGGTGCGCGTGCTGGGCGCTTTAAGCAAGGAAGAAAAGCAGCGTCTGCTCGACGGCGTGCAGCTCGACGACGGCATGGCCCAGTTCGGCAGCATCGAAGAGGGCGGTGGCGAGGGCAGCAACTGCTGGTACCGCGTGACCATCTCCGAGGGCCGCAACCGCGAGGTGCGCCGCATGCTGGAGGCCGTGGGTCACGCGGTCAGCCGTCTGATCCGCATCCGCTATGGCGCCATGGTGCTGCCGCGCGGTCTCAAGCGCGGGGCCTGGATAGAGCTCGACGAAGCCGATATCCGGGCTCTCGTGCGCGCGGCCGAGCGCCGCCCCGGCGGCGAGGCGGCGGCAGGCGAGCCGGCGGAGCGTGCGCCCCAGGGCAAGCCCGGCGGCGGCCGCAACAAGCGGCGCGGCGGCAACCAGGGCCAGGGGCCGCGCCCGGCCAGCGGGCAGGCGGCCGGCGCCCCGCCCCGCGGCAAGGGGGGCCAGGGCCAGCAGGGCCGGGGCAAGGACCGCAACGCCCGTCAGGGCGGCGGCGAGGCCCAGCCCGACCCGATGAAGACCTCTTTCGGCTACATCGGTGCCGACAGCTTTTCGCGTCAGCGGCAGGACCAGCGTCGTGGCAATGGCGGCGGCGGGTCGCGCCGCGGCGGCCGCAGCCGCTGAGCGGCCAGCGTCGCCCAACGCTCGGGGTGCAGGTGTCACCCCGAGCGGTTAAAATACCGGGCTTTGCCCTGCAGCAGGGCGAAAACCTCATTTCATAACCAGACTCAGGAAATCACATGGCCATCCAGCGCACCCTCTCCATCATCAAGCCCGACGCCGTCGCCAAGAACGTCATCGGCCAGATCTACGCCCGTTTCGAAGGCGCCGGCCTGAAGATCGTGGCCGCCAAGATGGCCCATCTGTCGCGCGCCGAAGCCGAGGCTTTCTACGCCGTGCACAAGGCCCGCCCCTTCTTCAATGACCTGGTCAGCTTCATGATCTCCGGCCCGGTGATGATCCAGGTGCTGGAAGGCGAGAACGCGGTCCTGAAGAACCGTGACCTGATGGGCGCCACCGATCCGAAGAAGGCCGAGAAGGGCACCATCCGCGCCGACTTCGCCGACAGCATCGACGCCAACGCCGTGCACGGCTCCGACGCCCCCGAAACCGCAGCCGTGGAAGTGGCCTTCTTCTTCCCCGGCATGAACGTCTACTCGCGCTGATCGCGCGACGGACGTATCGCATGCCATGACGGCCAACCTGCTCGACCTCGATCTCGACGGACTGGCCGTTTTTTGCGAAAAGCTGGGTGAGAAGCGCTTCCGCGCCACCCAGCTGTTCCGCTGGATCCACCAGAAGGGGGCGACCAGCTTTGACCAGATGAGCGATCTGGCCAAGTCCCTGCGAGAGAAGCTCGCCAAGACGGCGTACATCCAGGGGCTGGACGTCATTTCCCAGCAGATTTCCGCCGACGGCACCATCAAGTGGCTGTTCGATGTCGGCGACGGCAACGCCGTCGAATCGGTCTACATCCCGGAAGACGACCGCGGCACGCTGTGCGTGTCCTCGCAGGCGGGTTGTGCCGTGGGCTGCCGCTTTTGCTCCACCGGGCATCAGGGCTTCAGCCGCAACCTCAGCACGGGCGAGATCGTGGCCCAGCTCTGGTTTGCCGAGCACTTCCTGCGCCAGCACCTGCAGCGCAGCGACCGCGTCATCACCAATGTCGTGATGATGGGCATGGGCGAGCCGCTGCAGAACTACAACGCCCTCATCCCCGCGCTGCGTGTCATGCTGGACGACCATGGCTACGGTTTGTCGCGTCGTCGCCTCACGGTCTCGACGTCGGGCGTGGTGCCCATGATGGATCGCCTGGCCCAGGACTGCCCGGTCGCGCTGGCGGTGTCCCTGCACGCGCCGAATGACGCGCTGCGCGACAACCTCGTGCCGCTCAATCGCAAATACCCGATCACCGAGCTGCTGGACGCCTGCAACCGCTACCTGCAGCACGCGCCGCGCGACTTCATCACCTTCGAGTACTGCATGCTCGACGGCGTGAACGACACGCCCGAACATGCGAGCGAGCTGGTGGCGCTCGTGCGGCGTCACGCCACGGGCGGCGTCTGGTGCAAGTTCAACCTGATCCCCTTCAACCCGTTTCCCGCGTCCGGGTTGCGGCGATCTCCCCACGAGCGTGTGCAGGCCTTCGCAAAAATCCTGCTGGATGCTGGTATCGTCACGACTGTGCGCAAGACGCGCGGCGATGACATCGATGCTGCCTGCGGGCAGCTGGCCGGCGACGTCAGGGACCGCACCGGCGTGGAGGAACGCATGGCGCGCCAGCGTCAGCTGCTCCAGCTGCTGCAGCCGCTGCAGAGTCAATCCAAGGAGATCTGAGGCATGAATGTGACGCATCGATGGGGACGGGCCGCTGGCTGGCTGCTGATGGGGTGCCTGGCCGTGCTGGCGCTGGGGGGGACGGCCGGCTGCGCCTCCACCCCGCCGACCGATGACATCGTCACCGCCTCGGACGAGCCCGATGTGCGCCGGCGCGCGCGCATCCGCCTGCAGCTGGCCGTGGGCTATTTCGAACAGGGGCAGACCACGGTGGCCCTGGACGAGACCAAGCAGGCCCTCAACATCGACCCGAGCTTCACCGAGGCCTACAACCTGCGCGGTCTGATCTACATGCGTCTGGACGACCTGCGCCTGGCCGACGAAAGCTTCCGCCGCGCCTTGTCCATCAGTCCCAACGATCCCAATGTGCTGCACAACTACGGCTGGATGCAGTGCCAGCAGGGGCGCCACACCGAGGCCGTTCAGACCTTCACGCGGGCGCTGGCCAATCCCACCTATGGCGGACGGGCCAAGACCTGGTTGACCAAGGGGCTGTGCCAGATCCAGGCCAAGCAGCCGCAGGATGCCGAATTCAGCCTGGGCAAGTCCTATGAGCTCGACGCCGGCAACCCCGTGACCGGCTACAACCTGGCCCAGCTGCTCTATCTGCGAGGCGAGGCTGCGCGCGCCCAGTTCTACATCCGTCGCATCAACAACAGCGAGCTGGCCAATGCCGAGACGCTGTGGCTGGGCATCAAGATCGAGCATCGCCTGGGCGACCGGGTGGCGCGTGACCAGCTGGGCAGCCAGCTGCGTTCACGCTATCCCAGATCGCGTGAGTTGAATTCCTATGAGCGGGGAGCGTTCCATGAGTGAAGAGGCAGTCGCTGGCAGCGTACCGGCGAACGACGAGACGGCCGTTACGGCGACGCCGTCGACCACCGCTGGCACCCTGCTGCGCCAGGCGCGCGAGGCCGCCGGTATCGATCTGCCCTCGCTGGCCATGGCGCTCAAGGTCTCGGTCAAGAAGCTCGAGGCCCTGGAGTCCGACCGCTACGAGGACCTGCCCGATGCAGTCTTCGTGCGGGCTCTGGCCTCCAGCATCTGCCGCACGCTCAAGATCGACGCCGGTCCGGCCCTGGCCCTGCTGCCGCAATCGAAGGCGCCGCTGATGGACTACGACGAGGCCGGTCTGAACACCCCCTTCCGCACGCCGGGTGACGTGGCCAAGACGCCTTTCCTTGACCGTCTGTCGCGCCCCATGGTGCTGGCCGCCTTGGCCATGCTGCTCGGAGCGCTGGTGCTGATCTTTTTCCCCTCGACCGAGCAGCGGGCCGAGATCGGCGCCATCGTGGCCAGCACCCCGGCTGTGCCGACCCAGGCCCCGGCCGTGGCGCCGGCGCCCCAGGCTGCTCCCGCGCCTGCGCCAGCCGTACCCGAAGTGGTGCCCACCCCTCCGCCAGCACCGGTGGCCGCCAAGCCCGCAGCCGCCAAGCCCGCCCCTGTGGTGGCCTCGGCACCCGCGGTGACCGCCCCGCCGCCGCCGCCCCCCAGGCCGCTTGCCACGCCTGCGGAGGCGACGCCCGCTTCCGCGGAGGCCGCCGAGACACCGGCGCCGCGCAAGAAGCTGCCCAGCACCGGCGTCGTGGTCTTCAAGACCCGCGAGGCTTCCTGGATCGAAGTCACCGATGGCAATGGCGCCATCCAGCTCAGCCGCATGATCGAACCGGGCGAGCCCGTGGGCGCTTCAGGTCCCCTGCCACTGAACGTGACCATCGGCCGGGCCGACGTGACCGAGGTGACTGTGCGCGGCAAGCCCTTCCCGCTGGACGAGGTGACCCGCGGGGGTGTCGCCCGATTCGAGGTGAAGTAAGTGTCCGACTGTCTGCCGATCGAGCCGGCTGCGCCGCGTGCGCGCCGTTCGCGCCAAGCCCGCGTGGCCTGGGGCGACAACGTTGTCACCGTGGGGGGCGACGCACCCGTGCGTGTCCAATCCATGACGAACACCGACACGGTGGACGTGATCGGCACCGCGATCCAGGTCAAGGAACTGGCCCAGGCGGGTTCCGAACTCGTGCGCATCACGGTCAACACGCCTGAGGCCGCGCAGGCCGTGCCGCACATCCGCGAGCAGCTCGACCGCATGGGCATCGTGGTGCCCTTGGTGGGGGACTTCCACTACAACGGCCACACCCTGCTGACCCAGTACCCGGCCTGCGCCGAGACCCTGTCCAAATACCGGATCAACCCCGGCAACGTGGGTAAGGGCGACAAGCGCGACCGCCAGTTCGGCCAGATGATCGAGGCAGCGCTCAAGTGGAACAAGCCCGTGCGCATCGGCGTCAACTGGGGCAGCCTGGACCAGGAGCTGCTGGCCGGCCTGATGGACGAAAACAGCCGGCGCGCCGAGCCCTGGGATGCCAAATCGGTCATGTACGAGGCCCTGATCACCTCGGCCCTGGACTCGGCCGCGTTTGCGCAGGAGCTTGGGATGGCGCCCGAGCAGATCCTGCTCTCGTGCAAGGTCAGCGGCGTGCAGGACCTGATCTCGGTTTACCGCGAGCTGGCCAAACGCTGCGACTATCCCCTGCACCTGGGCCTGACCGAGGCCGGCATGGGCACCAAGGGCACGGTGGCGTCGGCCACGGCCCTGTCCATCCTGCTGCAGGAGGGCATCGGCGACACCATCCGCGTCTCGCTCACGCCCCAGCCCGGTGAATCGCGTACGCAGGAGGTGGTGATCGCCTCCGAGATCCTGCAGGCCCTGGGCCTGCGCGTCTTCGTGCCTAGCGTCACCGCCTGTCCGGGCTGCGGCCGCACGACCAGCACCACCTTCCAGGAACTGGCCAAGCAGATCGACGACTTCCTGCGCCTGCAGATGCCCGTGTGGCGCAAGCAGTATCCCGGCGTGGAGACGATGAAGGTGGCCGTCATGGGCTGCATCGTCAACGGCCCGGGCGAGAGCAAGCATGCCGACATCGGCATCAGCCTGCCGGGCACGGGTGAGGCGCCGGCCGCGCCCGTCTTCATCGACGGCGAAAAGCGCCTGACGCTGCGTGGCGACGGCATCGCCACCGAGTTCCAGAAGATCGTCGAAGACTACATCGCCCGGCGTTTCGGCGCCCAGGCGCAAGCCCGCGCCGAAACGGCGTGAGCGTTTTTCATGAGTGAGAAGAGCATGGCCGCCAAGCCAGAGAAACTGCTTGCCGTCAAAGGCATGAACGACATCCTGCCGCCCGACTCGGCGCGCTGGGAATGGCTGGAGGCCCAGGTGCGCGAGCTGATGGCGCGTCACGCCTACCGCAACATCCGCACCCCCATCGTCGAACCCACGCCGCTGTTCGTGCGCGGCCTCGGCGAGGTGACCGATATCGTGGAGAAGGAGATGTACTCCTTCGAGGACCGGCTCAATGGCGAGCAGCTCACGCTGCGCCCGGAGTGCACGGCCGGCGTGGTGCGCGCCGTGGTCGAGCACAATATGTTGTACGAAGGTGGCAAGCGGCTCTACTACATGGGCCCGATGTTCCGTCACGAGCGCCCGCAGCGGGGCCGCTACCGCCAGTTCCACCAGATCGGCGCCGAGGCCCTGGGCTTCGCGGGGGCCGAGGTCGATGCCGAGATGATCTTGCTGGCCGACGCGCTTTGGAAGACGCTGGGGCTCACCGAGGTGCGCCTGGAGCTCAACAGCCTGGGCCAGCCCGAGGAGCGCCGCCAGCAACGCGCCGCGTTGATCGCCTATTTCGAGCAGCATGCCGACCAGCTCGACGAGGACGCGAAGCGCCGCCTGCACAGCAACCCGCTGCGCATCCTGGACACCAAGAACCCGGCCATGCAGGCCCTGGTCGAGGCCGCACCCAAGCTGATCGATCATCTGGGCGAGGCCTCGCTCGCGCACTTCAAGCAGGTGCGCGCCATCCTTGACGCCGCGGGCGTGGCCTACACCATCAATCCGCGCTTGGTGCGCGGAATGGACTACTACAACCTCACGGTCTTCGAGTTCATCACCACCCGTCTGGGTTCGCAGGGCACGATCTGCGGCGGCGGCCGCTACGACTACCTGATCGAGCAGATCGGTGGCAAGCCGGCGCCCGCCGTGGGCTGGGCCCTGGGGGTGGAGCGCGTGCTCGAGCTGCTGAAAGAGCAGGGTGCCGACACGGCCGCGCCCGTGCCCGATGCCTACGCCATCATTCCCGATGCCGCGGCCCTGCCGCAGGCCATGACCGTGCTGCAGGCCGTGCGCGCCGCCGGTGTCAGCGTGCAGATGCACGCTGGCACGGGCGAGGGCATGGGCAGCATGAAGTCGCAGTTCAAGAAAGCCGATGGCAGCGGTGCCCGCTACGCCCTGATCTTCGGTGCCGACGAGCTGGCCCGGGGCGAAGTCACCGTCAAGGCGCTGCGCGATGGCGCCGGTGCCCAGACCACGCATGCCCTGGCCCAGGTCGCCGATTGGGCCCCGCGCCTAAAATCACTCGCTTAACCGGATTCATCCATGGCACATCTCGATCTCGAAGAACAAGAGCAGCTTGACCAGTTCAAGCATTTCTGGAAGCAGTATGGTGGCCTGATCAGCTGGGCGCTGATCGTCCTGCTGAGCCTCTATGCGGGCTGGAACGGCTGGCAGTTCTGGCAGAACCGCCAGGCCGTGCAGGCCACGGCCTTGTACGAGGAAGTTGAACGCATTGCCAGTGGCAATGATGCGGCACGCCTGGACCGCGCCCTGGCCGACATGAAGGACAAGTTCCCGCGCACCGCCCAGGCGCAGCAGGCCGCCCTGCTGGTGGCGGCGGTGCATGCCTCGGCCGGTCGCAATGAGCCGGCCCGCGCCGCCCTGCAGTGGGTGGCTGAGGAAGGGCGCGACGAGGGGTACCAGGCCCTGGCCCGCCTGCGTCTGGCCGGTCTGCTGCTCGATGCCAAGTCCTACGACGAGGCCCTCAAGCAACTCACCGCCAGCTTCCCGGCCGAGTTCGCCGCGCTGGCGGCTGATCGCCGCGGCGACGTCTACCTGGCCCAGGGCAAGAAGGCCGAGGCTGCAGCGGAATACCAGAAGGCCTGGGCCGGCCTGGAAGCCGGCAGCAGCTACCGCCAGGTGGTCGACGTCAAGCTGGCCACGCTGGGCCAGGCGCCCGCAGCCGGGGAGAAGAAGTGACGCAGCGTCTCCTGTCGTCGCTGGCGGCGCTGCTGCTGGCGGCCCTGCTGGCGGCGTGCTCCAGCGGACCGAAGCGGCTCGAGCCCGCGCCGCTGCAGCCCGACCCCAAGCGACTGAGCGTGCGTCAGGTCTGGACGGCGGAGCTGGGCAAGGTCGACTTTCCGCTGGTCGTGCAGACGGCGGGGGCTACCGTGGGCCTGGCCTCGGGTGCGGGCGAGGTGAGCCTGCTGGATGCGCGTACCGGTGAGGCGCTCTGGCGTGCGACCGTGGGTGCCTCGCTCAATGCGGGCGTCGGACACGATGGCCGTAGCGCGGCCGTGGTCACGACCGAAAACGAACTGGTGGTGCTGCAGGCCGGCAAGGAACTCTGGCGCCAGCGCCTCGGGGCCCCCAGCTACACCCCCCCGCTGGTGGCCGGCGCACGCGTCTTCGTGCTTGGCGCCGACCGCAGCGTGAATGCCTTTGACGGTGTCAGCGGTCGCCGGCTCTGGACCCAGACGCGCACGGGCGAGCCCCTGGTGCTGCGCCAGCCCGGCGTGCTGATGGCGGTGGGTGACACCCTGGTCGTGGGCCTGGGCGCGCGCCTCGTGGGCATGAACCCGCTCAACGGCACCTCACGCTGGGAGTTGCCGTTGGCCAGCCCGCGCGGGACCAATGACGTCGAGCGCCTGGTGGATCTGGTCAACGGCGTGGCGCGCCAGGGCGACAGCGTCTGCGTGCGTTCCTTCCAGGCCACCGTGGGCTGCGTGGACGCGGCGCGCGGCGCCCTGCAGTGGACCAAACCGGCCGCTGGTGCCTCGGGCCTGAGTGGCGACGCGGAGTTGCTGCTGGGCGTGGAATTCGATGACACCCTGGTCGCCTGGCGCCGCGCGGATGGCGAGCGCGCCTGGTCCAGCACGGCCCTGCGTTACCGCCGTCTCACGGCCCCGCTGCTGCTCGGCGCGGGCCTGGTCGTGGGCGACGAGGGCGGCCGCCTGCATTTCCTGGCGCGCACCGACGGCGCGCTGCAGACCCGGGTCGAGACCGACGGCTCGCCCATCGCCACCGCCTCGGTGCTGGCCGGCAACACCCTGGTCGTCGTGACCCGCAACGGCCGTGTGCTCGGCCTGCGTCCTGAATAAGGCTTCCATGAAACCCGTCCTGGCCCTGGTCGGCCGCCCCAACGTCGGCAAGTCCACGCTGTTCAACCGGCTGACCAAGTCGCGCGATGCCATCGTGGCCGACTATGCCGGCCTCACGCGTGACCGCCACTACGGCAACGGCAAGCAGAGCAAACACGAGTACATCGTCATTGACACCGGCGGCTTCGAGCCCACGGCCGAGAGCGGCATCTACAAGGAGATGGCCAAGCAGACGCGCCAGGCCGTGGCCGAGGCCGATGTGGTCATCTTCGTCGTCGATGCGCGTGGCGGCCTCTCGGCCCAGGACCACGACATCGCCAACTACCTGCGCCGTCTGGGCAAGCCCTGCGTGCTGGTGGCCAACAAGGCCGAGGGCATGACCGAGGGGGCGCAGCTCGGTGAGTTCTATGAGCTGGGCCTGGGCGAGGTGCATCCGGTGTCGGCCGCCCATGGCCAGGGCATCCGTTCGCTGGTCGAGCTGGCGCTGGCGCCGCTGAACCTCAGCGACGACGACGAGGCCGACGAGGAGGAAACCCCCGGCGTCATCAAGCTGGCTGTGGCCGGCCGCCCCAACGTGGGCAAGTCCACCCTGATCAACACCTGGCTGGGCGAGGAACGCCTGGTGGCCTACGATCAGCCGGGCACCACCCGCGACGCCATCAGCGTGCCCTTCGAGCGCAACGGGCAGAAGTTCGAGCTGATCGACACGGCCGGCCTGCGCCGCAAGGGCAAGGTCTTCGAGGCGATCGAGAAGTTCTCGGTGGTCAAGACCCTGCAGGCCATCGAGTCGGCCCATGTCGTGCTGCTGCTGATCGACGCCACCCAGGGCGTGACCGACCAGGATGCGCACATCGCGGGCTACATCCTGGAGAGCGGCCGCGCCGTCGTGCTGGCGATCAACAAATGGGATGCGGTGGACGAGTACCAGCGCCAGACCGTGCAACGCTCCATCGAGACGCGGCTGGCTTTCCTGAAGTTTGCCAACATCCATTTCATCTCGGCCCAGAAACGCCAGGGCCTGGGTCCGCTGTGGACCTCGATCGCCAAGGCGTACGCGGCGGCCAACCGCAAGATGTCCACGCCCGTGCTCACGCGCCTGCTGCAGCAGGCCGTGCAGTTCCAGAGCCCGAAGCGCGCAGGCATGTTCCGTCCCAAGATGCGCTACGCCCACCAGGGCGGCATGAACCCGCCGGTCATCGTGATCCATGGCAATTCGCTGGAGCACGTCCCGGATTCCTACAAGCGCTACCTCGAAGGCTGGTTCCGCAAGGAGTTCGACCTGGTCGGCACGCCCATGCGCATCGAGATGAAGACCTCCGACAATCCCTACGCCGACAAGGAGTAGGGTAGCCGCCCGGTGCTATTCCCTGCAGTTTGCGGGCCCTAACGGGCATTCCGTCCGTCTGTCAAGCGCATCCGGTCCCGCTGTGGTAAGGTGGCGACTTCTTCATCACTCTTGAACACGGAGAATATCGTGAGCAATAACAAAGGCCAGCTCTTGCAGGACCCCTTCCTCAACACCCTGCGCCGTGAGCACGTGCCGGTCTCGATCTATCTGGTCAACGGCATCAAGCTGCAAGGCCAGATCGAGTCCTTTGACCAGTATGTGGTCCTGCTGCGCAACACTGTGACCCAGATGGTCTACAAGCACGCCATCTCCACCATCGTTCCCGGCCGCGCCGTGAATTTCGCGGTCGGCGGCGAGGGCGAAGCCCCCAGTGCCTCCTGATGCCCCGGGGGGCGACAGCCGGCTCCGAGCCGGCTTTCCGTTTCATCTTTTGACAGGCGCCAGCGTCCCCCTTGTCCGCATCCACTGAACAGAGCCCGACGGCGGCCATCCTGGTCGGGGTCGATTTCGGCCTGCCGCATTTCGATACCGAACTCGAGGAGCTCGGCCTGCTGGCCGAGACCGCCGGCCTGCACCCCGTGGGCCGCATCACCTGCAAGCGCAAGGCGCCCGACGCGGCGCTCTTCGTCGGCAGCGGCAAGGCCGAGGAGATCAAGCTCCTGGCCACGCAGCTCGGCGCGAGCGAGATCCTCTTCGACCAGAGCCTGAGCCCGGCCCAGCAGCGCAACCTGGAGCGCACGCTGGAGCTGCCGGTCAACGACCGCACCCTGCTGATCCTCGAGATCTTTGCGCAGCGCGCGCGGTCTCATGAAGGCAAGCTGCAGGTCGAGCTGGCCCGCCTGCAATACCTGAGCACCCGTCTGGTGCGGCGCTGGACCCACCTGGAGCGCCAGACCGGCGGTGCCGGTGTGCGCGGTGGCCCGGGTGAGAAGCAGATCGAGCTGGACCGCCGCATGATCGGCGAGTCCATCAAGCGCACCAAGGAGCGCCTGCACAAAGTCAAGCGCCAGCGCCAGACCCAGCGCCGCCAGCGCGAGCGCCGCGACGCCTTCAACATCTCCCTGGTCGGCTACACCAACGCCGGCAAGTCCACGCTGTTCAATACGCTGGTCAAGGCGCGCACCTATGCCGCTGACCAGCTGTTTGCCACGCTGGACACCACCACGCGCCAGCTCTACCTGGGCGAGGCGGGACGTTCCGTCTCCCTGTCCGACACCGTGGGCTTTATCCGTGACCTGCCGCACGGACTGATCGACGCCTTCCAGGCCACGCTGCAGGAGGCGGTGGACGCGGATCTGCTGTTGCACGTGGTGGACGCGGCCAATCCCAATTTCCCCGAGCAGATTGCCGAGGTGCAGCGCGTGCTGGCCGAGATCGGTGCCGATCACATCCCGCAGATCCTGGTCTTCAACAAGCTCGATGCCCTGGGACCCGAGCGCCGTCCGCCGCAGCTGCAGGACAGCTACGAGCTCGATGGTCAGCCCGTGCCCCGGGTCTTCGTGAGTGCGCGTGCAGGCGAGGGCCTGGCCGAGCTGCGCCAACTGTTGGCCCAGCGCTTCACGAATCCCGTCGGCGGGGATGCGGAAGCCGCCGAAATGGGGGCGGATTTCCCGGACAATCACGCAAGCCCATTCTGATTGGGCACAATGCATGCGTCCGAGGCGCTGAGCCGAGATTACAGAGAGAGCCAAGAATGAAACTCCATGCACCAGCTTTCCGCTGGGCCGCGCAATGGCCCGGTCGCCTGCGCGGCATGTTCAACCTGAACGACCCGCGCTGGGGCCGGGGGGATGACAAGCCCGTCGAGGGCGATCGTCCTGACGATGTGCCCCCGCAAGGCAACCGCGGCGCCCGCCCGGGCAACACCCAGGGCCCGCCGGACCTGGACGAACTCTGGCGCGACTTCAACCGCAAGCTCTCGGGCCTGTTCGGCGGCCGCAACGGCGGCACGGGCAGTGGCGGTCCGCCCGACATGAAGAGTGCGGGTATCGGCATCGGTCTCATCAGCGCCATTGCGGTGTTGATCTGGCTGGGTACGGGTTTCTTCATCGTGCAGGAAGGTCAGCAGGCCGTCATCACCCAGTTCGGCAAGTACCACAGCACCGTGGGCGCGGGCTTCAACTGGCGTCTGCCTTACCCCATCCAGCGCCATGAGCTGGTCTTCGTGACCCAGATCCGCTCGGTGGATGTGGGCCGTGACGTGGTGATCAAGGCCACAGGCCTGCGTGAGTCGGCCATGCTGACCGAGGACGAGAACATCGTCGAGATCAAGTTTGCCGTGCAATACCGTCTCAACGACGCCCGTGCCTACCTGTTCGAGAGCCGCGACCCGGCCAGCGCCGTGGTGCAGGCCGCCGAGACTGCGGTGCGCGAGGTGGTGGGCAAGATGAAGATGGACTCGGCCCTGTCCGAGGAACGTGATCAGATCGCCCCGCGCGTGCGCACGCTCATGCAGACCATCCTGGACCGCTACAAGGTCGGTGTCGAGGTGGTGGGCATCAACCTGCAGCAGGGTGGCGTGCGTCCGCCCGAGCAGGTGCAGGCCGCCTTCGATGACGTGCTCAAGGCCGGGCAGGAACGCGAGCGCCTCAAGAACGAAGCCCAGGCCTATGCCAACGACGTGGTGCCGCGTGCCGTCGGTACGGCCTCGCGCCTGAAGGAAGAGGCCGAAGGCTACAAGGCCCGTATCGTGGCCCAGGCCCAGGGTGATGCGCAGCGCTTCCGCTCCGTGCTGACCGAATACCAGAAGGCGCCGCAGGTCACCCGCGACCGGCTCTACCTCGAAGCCATGCAGGAGATCTACGGCAACGTGACCAAGGTGCTGGTCGAGACCCGCCAGGGCTCCAACCTGCTCTACCTGCCGCTGGACAAGATCATGCAGCTCGGCGGCGACGATGCAGCGTCCACACCCCTGATGCAGGGTCAGGCCCCGGCACCCCAGTCCAGCGCGCCCGCGCCGACGGTGGCCGATCCGCGTTCCCGCCTGAACCAGCGTTCGCGCGAACGCGAAACCCGCTAAGGAGTACAGAACATGAACCGGGTTGGATTCATCCTTTCCTCGCTGCTGGTGCTCCTGGCGCTGGCCAGCTCCATGCTTTTCGTCGTCGACCAGCGCCAGTTCGGCGTGGTCTACGCCCTGGGCCAGATCAAGGAAGTCATCACCGAGCCAGGCCTGAACGTCAAGCTGCCGCCGCCCTTCCAGAACGTGAGCTACATCGACAAGCGCCTGCTCACGCTGGACAGCAGCGACACCGAGCCCATGCTGACGGCCGAGAAGCAGCGCGTGGTGATCGACTGGTATGTGCGCTGGCGCATCAGCGAGCCCACCGACTACATCCGTAACGTCGGCCTGAACGAGGCCGCCGGCGCCAACCAGCTCAACCGCGTGGTGCGCAACGCCTTCCAGGAAGAGATCAACAAGCGCACGGTCAAGGAGTTGCTCTCGCTCAAGCGCGAGGCGCTGATGACCGACGTCAAGGACGAGGTGCTCAAGGCCGTGCGCGGCGAGAAGCCCTGGGGCATCGACGTGGTCGACGTGCGCATCACGCGCGTGGACTATGTGGAGGCCATCACCGAGTCGGTCTACCGCCGCATGCAGGCCGAGCGCACCCGCGTGGCCAACGAGCTGCGCTCCACCGGTGCTGCCGAGGGCGAGAAGATCCGCGCCGACGCCGACCGCCAGCGCGAGGTCACGGTGGCCAACGCCTACCGCGATGCGCAGAAGATCAAGGGCCAGGGCGATGCCCAGGCCGCCGCAGCCTATGCCGAGGCCTTCGGCCGCGATCCGCAGTTCGCCCAGTTCTACCGCAGCCTGGAGGCCTACAAGGCCAGCTTCGCGAACAAGAGCGACGTAATGGTGCTCGACCCCAACGGCTCGGAGTTCTTCAAGGTCTTCCGCGGTGGCGCGGCGCCCCGGAAATAAGACCGCATGAGCGTGCACGGCCGTTCCGAAGCGCTCATGCCTCAGCGCGTCGCGCGGGGCTAGCCTGATGAGCAGTGACGCCTTCTGGCTGGCCATGGCCCTCGTCCTCGTGATCGAGGGCCTTTTTCCTTTCCTCTCACCCGGCGGCTGGCGCCGCATGTTCAGCCAGATCCTGCAGCTCAACGATGGGCAGATCCGGTTCTTCGGTCTGCTGAGCATCCTCGCTGGTCTGGCCTGGGTCTGGTGGCAACTTCCCTGAGCCCGAGCCAGGGCAGGGTGGCCGGGAGCCCTCGCACAACCCGGTAAAATCACGTTTTTAACAGCTCCCCCTTTTCCCATGTCCGCCTGGCTCCTGCCGGATCACATCGCCGATGTCCTGCCCTCCGAGGCGCGTCACATCGAGGAACTGCGCCGCGACCTGCTCGACACGGCCCGTGGCTACGGCTACGAGCTCGTCATGCCGCCGCTGCTCGAGTACCTGGCTTCGCTGCTCAGCGGTACCGGGCAGGCGCTCAACCTCCAGACCTTCAAGCTCGTGGACCAGCTCTCGGGCCGCTCCATGGGCCTGCGCGCCGACACCACCCCCCAGGTCGCGCGCATCGATGCCCATCTGCTCAACCGCCGCGGCGTGGCCCGCCTGTGCTATTGCGGCCCGGTGGTGCACACGCGCCCGGCGGGCCCGCATGCCACGCGCGAGCCGCTGCAGTTCGGTGCCGAGATCTACGGCCACGCCGGTCCCGAGGCTGATCTTGAGGCGCTCGAGCTGGCCCTGGACTGCCTGCGGGCCGCCAAGCTCTCCAGCTACACCGTGGACCTGGCCGATGTGCGCATCGTCAGCGCGCTGCTCGAAGGCGCGGGTGCCGATGTCGAAACCCAGGAACAGATCCAGACCGCGCTGGCCGCCAAGGATGTGCCCGAGCTGACGCGCCTCACCCAGGCCATGCCCGCGGCGTCGCGCCAGGGCCTGCTGGCCTTGCCGCGCCTCTATGGCGATGTGGCCGTGCTGGCCGAGGCCGAGCGGGTGCTCCCCGCGCTGCCCGCCGTGCGCGATGCCCTCGCGGGTCTGCGCTGGCTGGCTGGCCATCTGCAGGGCACGGCCCTGGGCTTTGACCTGGCCGATCTGCGTGGCTATGCCTACTACAGCGGTGTGCGTTTTGCGGTCTACACCGAAGGCGTCAGCGACGCCGTGCTGCGTGGCGGTCGCTACGACGAGGTGGGGGCCGTGTTCGGGCGCAAGCGCCCGGCGGTTGGTTTCAGCCTGGACCTCAAGACCCTGGTCGGCGCCGTGGCGGCGCGCCCGCTGCGTGCGGCCATCCGCGCGCCGTGGAGCGAGGCTGCCAGCCTGCGCGCGGCCATCACGCGCCTGCGTGAACAGGGCGAAACCGTGGTCTGCGTCCTGCCCGGCCACGAGAGCGAGAACGACGAGTTCCACTGCGACCGTGAGTTGATCGAAGTCGGCGGCCAGTGGGCCGTCCGTGCCATCTGAGCGCCGCTGCTGCGGCGCCATCCATGCGAGACCATACGAAATGAATACAACCAAAGGACGCAACGTCGTCGTCGTGGGCACCCAGTGGGGTGACGAAGGCAAGGGCAAGCTGGTGGACTGGCTCACCGAGAGCGCCCAGGGCGTGGTGCGCTTCCAGGGCGGCCACAACGCCGGCCACACGCTCGTGATCAACGGCGTCAAGACGGCCCTGCACCTCATCCCCAGCGGCATCATGCGCCCCGGCGTCAAGTGCTACATCGGCAACGGCGTGGTGCTCTCGGCCGCCAAGCTCTTCGAAGAGATCGAGGGCCTGGAGAAAGCCGGCGTCGAGGTGCGTTCGCGCCTGCGCATCTCCGAAGCCTGCCCGCTGATCCTGCCCTTCCACACCGCGCTGGACGTGGCGCGCGAAGCCGCGCGCGAGCAGGGCGGCACCGAGAAGATCGGCACCACCGGCCGCGGCATCGGCCCGGCCTACGAGGACAAGATCGCCCGCCGTGCCCTGCGCGTGCAGGATCTCAAGTACCCGGACCGTTTCGCCGCCAAGCTCAAGGAACTGTTGAGCCTGCACAACCACGTGCTGTCCACCTTCCTGAAGTGCAAGAACTTCGTCTTCCCCGACGCGCTCAAGCCCTACATCCAGAACGGCGAGGTGCAGTTCGAGCCCGTCTACGCCGAGGCCATGCGCCACGCGGTCCTGCTCAAGCCCATGATGGCGGACGTCTCGCGTGAGCTCAACGAAGCGCACCTGCACGGCCAGAACCTGCTGTTCGAAGGCGCGCAGGGCACGTTGCTGGACGTGGACCACGGCACCTATCCCTACGTCACCTCGAGCAACTGCGTGGCCGGCAATGCCGCCGCCGGCTCCGGCGTGGGCCCGGGCCTGCTGCACTACATCCTGGGCATCACCAAGGCCTACTGCACGCGCGTGGGCGGCGGCCCCTTCCCGACCGAGCTGGACTGGGAGACCCCGGGCACGCCCGGCTACCACATGAGCACCGTGGGCGCCGAGAAGGGCGTGACCACGGGTCGTTCGCGCCGTTGCGGCTGGTTCGACGCCGCGCTGCTCAAGCGCAGCGCCCAGGTCAACGGCCTGACCGGCATGTGCCTGACCAAGCTGGACGTGCTCGACGGCCTCAAGGAGCTGCAGCTGTGCACCGGCTACGAGCTCGATGGCGAAGTCATCGACATCCTGCCCATGGGCGCGGACGAGATCTCGCGCTGCAAGCCGATCTACGAGACCCTGCCCGGCTGGAGCGACAGCACCGTGGGCGTGACCGAGTACGAGAAGCTGCCGGTCAACGCGCGCCTGTACCTGCAGCGCATCGAGCAGGTCACCGGTGTGCCGATTCACATCATCTCGACCAGTCCGGACCGTGATCACACGATCATGATGCGTCATCCCTACGTGGCTTGATTGCCCGAAAATAGCTATTAAAAGAGGAGCATCCGGATGTTGACAGAAGATGGCAAGCACCTGTACGTGAGCTACGGCGAGTACCACAACCTGGTCGAGAAGCTGGCCATCAAGATCCACCAGTCGGGCTGGGCGTTCGACACCATCCTCTGCCTGGCGCGCGGCGGCATGCGTCCGGGCGACATTCTCTCGCGCATCTTCAACAAACCCCTGGCCATCATGTCCACGAGCTCCTACCGGGCCAATGCCGGCACGACGCAGGGCCACCTGGACATCGCCAAGTACATCACGACGCCCCAGGGCGAGATCGCCGGCCGCGTGCTGCTGGTCGACGACCTGGCCGACTCGGGCCACACCCTGCAGGCCGTAGTCAAGATGCTGCGCGAGCGCTACGCACCCATCACCGAGCTGCGCACGGCCGTGATCTGGACCAAGGGCGTCTCGGCCTTCCAGCCGGACTACTCGGTCGAGTACCTGCCGACCAACCCCTGGATCCACCAGCCTTTCGAGGTCTACGACCGCATGAACATCGAGGACGTCCTCGACAAGTGGAAAGTCTGAGGCACCCCCAGGCTTCGTTCCCTGCGGTCACTGCGCCACCCCCCTCAAGGGGGCGCACCCAGTGGCCAAGGGCCTGCTCACGCGAATTTCTCGCGCGCGAACAGGGTGCAAACGGTGCCAATCTAGGCGCGCGACGACGCCCAGACTGGCCGTCTGGGCTAGGAGTGCAACAACGAGTGGCGCCGTTTGCACCCTGTTCCCTTCGGGTTGCGGCCAAAAAGGCTATGCGGGGTGTTGCGCGGACTTGGCGGGGGCTACCCCGCCAGCGTCCACGCGCCTACCGCATAGCCTTTTTAATCCGCAACGCATCGCGAGAAATTCGCGTTAGCAGGCCCCAAGCCGGTTCCACGGTGTCCCGCGCATAAGTCCTCTCGGTCCGCGCTATGCTTTGCGGACCATGAGCGACAAGACCACCGGCCTGATCCATCATCCCTACGTCCCGCCCGAGGGCTTCGAGGCGCCGCTGCCCGGCGTCTACAAGGCCTCCACAGTGTTCTTCCCCAATGTCGCGGCCATGCGCAGTCGCGAGTGGAAGGACAAGACGGCCTACACCTACGGTCTGCACGGCACGCCCACGAGTTACCTGCTCGAAGAGCGCATCGCCACCCTTGAGGGCGGGGCGCAGTGCCTGCTGGTGCCCAGCGGTCTGGCGGCGATTGCCACCGTCGCGCTGTCGCTGCTGCAAAGCGGCGACGAAGTGCTGATTCCCGACAACGCCTACGGTCCGAGCAAGGCCCTGGCCGAGGGCGAGCTCAAGGCCTGGGGTATCACGCACCAGATCTACGACCCCATGGACCCGCAGGACCTCGCGCGCCGCATCGGCCCGCGGACCCGGCTGGTCTGGCTCGAAGCCGCGGGCTCGGTCACGCTGGAGTTCCCGGACCTGCCCGAGCTTGTGCGCATCTGCCGCGCGGCCAACGGCGGTGCTGGCGTGCGCTGTGCGCTCGACAACACCTGGGGCGCGGGCCTGGCCTTCAATGCCTTCGACCTCGCGCCCCAGGGCGTCGGAGGGCAGGGCGTGGACCTGACCATCCACGCGCTCACCAAATACCCCAGCGGCGGTGGCGACGTGCTGATGGGCGCCATCGTCACGCGCGAGCCCGCCCTGCATATCCGCCTCAAGCTCACCCACATGCGCCTGGGCCTGGGCGTGGGCATGAACGATGTCGAGGCGGTGCTGCGCGCGCTGCCCAGCATCGCGCTGCGTTACGCCGCGCACGACCGCGCCACGCGCGCGCTCGCGCGCTGGTGCGGCACGCGCCCCGAGTTCGCCCAGGTGCTGCATCCGGCGCTGCCGACCTCGCCGGGTCATGCGCACTGGAAGGCGCTCTGCGGCGAGGCCGAGGGCCGCGCGGCCGGTCTCTTCAGCGTGGTCTTCCCCGAGCGCTACAGCACGGCGCAGGTCGACGCCTTCTGCGACGCGCTGCGCCTGTTCCGCCTGGGCTACAGCTGGGGCGGGCCCGTCAGCCTGGTCGTGCCCTACAACCTGGCCCAGGCGCGCCAGGCCTGGCCGGCCCATCTGGCGCGCGGCACGCTGGTGCGTTTCTCGGTCGGACTCGAAGCCGTGGAGGACCTGCAGGCCGACCTGGCCCAGGCCCTGACCCGTCTGTCTTGACACGCGTCAAGGCCGGGCCGGGGTTTCCCTGAGTCGACAGGCCTGGGCGCGCGCACTAGGCTCAGCGCATGAGTCAGCCCGACCTGTCCGAAGACCGCAGCGGCCTGCCGGTCAACCCCGATCCCTACATCCCGCCGCCGCCCGTGGGGCCAAGGCGCGAGATTGTGGCCCTGTCCTTCGCCGATCCGCTGCGTTGGCTCGCCCGCGGCTGGCGCGACATGGGCTCGGCCATGGGTATCGCGCTGTTCTACGGTCTGTGCTTCTGGGGCATGGCGCTGACGCTGGGCGCGGTGTTCCGCCATCTGCCCGAATACACCATGTCCCTGGTCTCGGGCTGCCTGCTCGTCGGGCCTTTCCTCGCCATGGGCCTGTACGAGGTCAGTCGCCGGCGCGAGCTGGGCCAGGCGCCGGATCTTGCCAGCTCGCTGACCTGCTGGGACCGGCGCATCGGCAGCATGGGCCTGCTGGTGCTCGTGCTCGTGGTGCTGGAGCTGCTCTGGGGGCGGGCCTCGCTGGTGGTCTTCGCCGTCTTCTTCAACACCGGCATGCCGTCCACGGCCGGTGTGCTGCAGGCGGTCTTCAACCCGGAGAACTGGGAGTTCGTCGCCGTCTATGCGGCCGTCGGCGGTTTCTTCGCGGGCCTGGTCTTCGCCACTTCCGTGGTCTCCATCCCCATGATCCTGGACCGCGATACCGATGCCATCTCGGCCTCGCTCACCAGCCTGCAGGTCTTCTTCAACAACCTGCCCGTGATGCTGTTCTGGGGGGCGCTGATCACTGCGCTCGTGGTGCTGGCCTTCATCCCCTGGGGCCTGGGCCTGCTGCTCATCGGCCCCTGGCTGGGCCACGCCACCTGGCATGCCTATCGCGGCTCGGTGCGCTGGATAGACTGAAACACCCCTGAGGCGCTGCGCGCCCTGTGGTGACAGCCAGAGGCCGTACCTCTTCAGGCTGTCCTGTCCTGCGCAGGCAGGACAGAAGCCGCAGCCTTCAGCCCCTCAAGGGGGCAACGCCAGTGGCCCGGCAGAGCCGGTTCCACGGCGTTCCTCGCGGCAGACTTCATGCGGCTCGCCCCGCCGTCATACGCGAAGCGGGTAGCCATGCCAGAATCGACGCCATGTTAGATGCCTTCCTGAGCTGTCACCAACTCGTCAAACGCTACGGCGAGTCCACCGTTGTCAACGACCTGAGCTTCGAGATCCGGCCTGGTGAGTGCCTGGGCGTGATCGGTCCCAATGGCGCGGGCAAGACCACCACACTGCGCATGTGCCTCGGGCTCACGGCCCCCGACAGCGGGCATGTGGAGGCTTTCGGCCTGCGCATGCCCCAGGACGCGCACGCCATCAAGGCCCAGCTCGGCGTGGTCACGCAGTTTGATTCGCTCGACCCCGATTTCTCCTGCGCCGAGAACCTGCTGGTCTTTGGCCGCTACTTCGGCATGAAGACGGCGGACATCCGCGCGCGCATCCCCAGCCTGCTCGATTTCGCCGCGCTATCGCACAAGGCCGATGCCAAGCCCGGCCAGCTGTCGGGCGGCATGCGCCGCCGGCTCAGCCTGGCGCGGGCCCTGGTGAACGATCCGCGCCTGCTGCTGCTCGACGAGCCCACCACCGGCCTGGACCCGCAGGCGCGCCACCTGATGTGGGAGCGCCTGCAGCAGCTCTTGCAGCAAGGCAAGTCCATCCTGCTGACCACCCACTTCATGGACGAGGCCGAGCGCCTGTGCGACCGCCTGCTCGTCATCGACCACGGCCGCAAGATCGCCGAAGGCACCCCCCGTGATTTGATCGCCGAGCACCTGGAGCCTGACGTGGTCGAGGTCTACGGTGCCAATCTCAACGGACAGGCCCAGGCCCTGAGCACGGGCCCGCTGCGCGCCCTGGCCAGCCGCGTCGAGGTCAGCGGCGAGACCGCCTTTTTCTACACGCAGGACGCAGCGCCGCTGATGCAGGCCTTGGCACACGAGCACACGCTGCGCAGCCTGCACCGCCCGGCCAATCTGGAAGACCTCTTCCTGAAACTGACCGGCCGCCAGATCCGGGAGGATGCATGAACAATCTCATGAGATGGTGGCCCGTCTTCCTGCGCAACCTGCTGGTCTGGCGCAAGCTCGCCATCCCCAGCCTGGTCGGCAATATCGCCGAGCCGCTGATGTGGCTCGTGGCCTTCGGCTACGGCCTGGGCGCGCTCGTGGGGTCCGTGCCCCTGGGCGGGCAGGACGTGCCCTATATCCTGTTCCTGGCCAGCGGCTCGATCTGCATGAGCGCCATGAACGCTGCCACCTTCGAGGCGCTGTACTCGGCCTTCTCGCGCATGCACGTGCAGAAGACCTGGGACAGCATCATGAACGCGCCCATCGCCCTGCGCGACGTGCTGCTGGCCGAGATGCTCTGGGCGGCCTTCAAGTCCCTGTTCGCGGTCACGGCCATCCTGGGCGTGATGCTGGCGCTGGACATCAGCCGCAGTCCCATGCTCGTGCTGGTGCTGCCCATCCTGCTGCTCACGGGCGTCACCTTCAGCTGCCTGGCCCTGATCTTCAACGCCCTGGCCAAGGGCTACGACTTCTTCACCTACTACTTCACGCTCTTTCTCACGCCCATGATGTTCCTCAGCGGCGTGTTCTTCCCGCGTGAAAACCTGCCCGTGCTGCTGCAGCATGTCTCGGCCTGGCTGCCGCTGACCCAGGCCGTGGAACTGGTGCGCCCGCTCTTTCTGGGCCGCTGGCCGGCTGATGCGCTGCTGCACCTCGTCGTGCTGGCCCTTTATGCCGCCGTGGCCTGGGCCATCGCGCTCGCGCTCACGCGCCGGCGTTTCAGGGCCTGAGTCCGGCCGCGTCTGCCGGGCCCAGGTAACGCGCCTCCAGCCGCTGCCACTTGGGCGGAAGCCCGGTCTGCTTGCGCCACTCGAAGCCGGCCTGCTGCAGGCGCTGGCGCACGGCGCCGGCCACACACCAGCTGGCCAGCCGCGTGCCCGGATGGCACAGCCGCGCCACCCCCTGGATCACCTCGGCCGACCACATGGCCGGGTTGCGCGCCGGGTTGAAGCCGTCCAGATAGACCGCATCGACCGGTCCCGGCAGCTCCGGCAGCTGCGTCAGCACGTCGCCGATGCCCAGGCTCAGCCGGACGCGGCCGTCGTCGAAGTCCCAGTGCTGCAGGCCAGGGCGCAGCCCGGCCCAGGCGCGGGCCAGCTCCTCGGCCAGCATCTGCATCCGTGGCAGCAGGGCCGCCTCCTGCGCATCGCCGGCCTGCAGGGTCTGCACGCCCTGCAGCAGATCGGCCGCCGTGACCGGATGCGCCTCGAGCGAGACGAAGTGCAGGCGGGTGCTGCGCCGCGCATCGGCCTGCCAGCTGGCCCAGCTGACCAGGAAGTTCAGGCCCAGGCCAAAGCCGGTCTCCAGGATGCGGCAGCTCGCCCGGTCCTCCCAGCCCATGGGCAGGCCGCAGCCGCCCAGGAAGACCGTCCGCGCCTGGGCCAGCGCGCGGGCCTGGGCGTGGTAGACATCACCGTACTGTGCGCTGTAGGGGTTGCCGTCGGGGAGCCAGGCGAGGGGATGTTCCATGGGCGGGGTGTGCAACAAGCCCGCATTGTCGCGCCGGCGCCGCCGAAAACACAGTGTCCGGCCCCGGCGGGTGGAGCGATGGCCGGCGACCTGCTAGAGTGTTTTCATTCATTCAATACGAGGAACGCCGTGGCTACCCCCAATTACGGATACGAGAAACGCCAGAAAGAGCTGGCCAAGAAGCAGAAGAAGGAAGAAAAGCTCAAGGCCAAGGCCGAGCGCAAGCGCACCGGGCAGGGCGGTGAACTGCCCGATGCGGACGAGGCGCAGGAGCCCGGCAGCGAAGAACCGACCGGGGGTCCCGCTGCCCCATGAGGCCCTTGCTCTGCGTGGCGTTGCTGGCCCTGCTGTCGGCTTGTGCCTCGGCGCCCGATGCCTCCAGTGCCGCGGACATGCCGACGGCAGCCGAGGCTCCCGCTTCTTCCGCCGGTCCCGAGCCCGGTATGGCCGGGCAGGCGGAAACCCTGGTCAAGGACTCCGGCGTGGTGCAGACGGCCACCCAGCCGCTCAGTGACCTCAACCTCATGAAGACCGCCATCCCCGCCGTACTTACCCGTGCGCAGCTGGGCGGCGCCTATGCACCGCCGGTCGATGCATCCTGCACCGCCCTGCAGGCCGAGCTGCTGGCGCTGGACGCGGCCCTGGGCCCGGACATCGACGCCGCGGGCACCCCCGGGGCCGACCCCGGCTACGTGGTGCAGGCTGTGGGCTATGTGGGGCAGAAGGCCCTGGGCACCGTGACCAGCACCGTGAACACCATGGTCGACGGGGTGATCCCCTTCCGCAGCTGGGTGTGCAAGCTCAGCGGCGCCGAACGCCACTCCAGGGCGGTCTCGGCGGCCATCGCGGCCGGCACCATGCGTCGGCCCTATCTCAAGGGCTGGGCGAGGGCGCAGGGCTGCATCGAAGGCCCGTTGCCTGCCACCGCCACGACGACGCTGCCATGAACCCCCAGCACGACGAAGACATCCTCGCCACCCTGCGCGAGATCCGTGACGACCAGCGCGAGTTGCTCACGCAGATCAAGGCCCAGCGTGCGCTGGCCGAGCAGCAGATGGCGCAGTCGAAACAGCGCATCGACGAGTCCGTGGGTCTGCAGCGCGAGGCGCTGCGCCGGCAACGGACCATCACCGTGGTGGCACTGCCCGCGCTGCTGCTGTGCATCGCCGCCATCGCGTGGCTGCTGCTGCGCTACTTCTGAAGCATCTGCGCCGCCAGGGCCTGCATGGCCGCCAGCGAGCGGTCGCGCGGGCGCAGCTCGGGCGCCTGGGCGTACTGGCTGAAATTGCGCGCCATGGACTGGCGATAGACCGGGTCGTAATGGCTCAGCAGCAGCTCGCGCACCACCTCGGCCGTGCGGCCGGCGCGCACGGCGGCCTTCCAGTCCTCGATCAGCTTCTTGCCTCGCAGCTCGGTCAGCGCGTCCAGGCGTTCGCAGAAGGCCTCGTGGTTCTGCACGTAGTGGTCGTAGTCTTCCAGCAGCAGGGCCACGCGCTCCTCGTCGCTGAGCACCAGGTTCAGGCAGGGCGCGGCGCGCATGGCCGTGATCAATGCCTCGGGCACGGCCACGTTGCCTACCTTCTTGCTCTCGCTCTCCACATAGACCGGGCGCGCCGGGTCCAGGCGGCGCAGCGCGTCCCAGATGGCGGTGTCAAAGGCCTTCTGCGTGGGCTGCGCCAGGCCGGGGATGGCGCCCAGCACCGAGCTGCGGTGGTTCGCCAGCGCTTCGAGGTCCAGCACCTGGGCCCCGGCCGCGGCCAGGGCCTGCAGCAGCCGCGTCTTGCCTGAACCCGTGGTGCCGCAGATCACGCGGAAATCCAGCCCCTGCACCCGGCGCGGGATGTCCTCGAGCAGGGCATTGCGGAAGGCCTTGTAGCCGCCTTCGATGATCTCGACCCGGAAGCCGATCTCGCTCAGGATCAGGCTCAGCGAGCCGCTGCGCTTGCCGCCGCGCCAGCAATAGGTCAGCGGCTTCCAGTCCTTCGGTTTGTCGATCACCTCACGCTCGATGTGCGCCGAGATGTTGCGCGCGGCCAGCGCCGCGCCGCGTTTCTTGGCCTCGAAGGCGTTGACCTGTTTGTACGTGGTGCCGATGGCGTGGCGCTCGGCGTTGTTCAGCGTGGGCCAGTTCACGGCGCCGGGCAGGTGGTCCTCGGCGTACTCGTTCTCGCTGCGCGCGTCGATGACGGTATCGAAACGGTCGAGCTCGCGCAGGGCCGCCTCGGCCGCGATGGGGAAGAGGGGCATTACAGCAGTTTCTTCAGTTCAGGCCAGACGTTGTCCAGCATCCGCGGCTGGGCCTCGGCCGTGGGGTGGATGCGGTCGGGCTGGAAGTAGCGCGTGGGGTCCGCTCCGTCGGCCACGCCCTGCAGGAAGAAAGGCACCAGGCCCGCCTTCTCGGTCCGTGCCACCTGGGCGTAGAGACCCTCGAAGCGCTTGGCGTAGTCGGCCCCGTAATTGGGGGGCATCTGCATGCCCAGCAGCAGCACCCGGGCGCCGGCCTTCTTGGACTGCTGCGTCATCCATTCCAGGTTGGCGCGCGTCGCGTCGAGCGAGAGGCCGCGCAGCGCGTCATTGCCGCCGAGCTCCAGGATCACGTGTGTGGGCTTGTGCTGGGCCAGCAGGGCGGTCAGGCGGGAGCGCCCGCCAAAGGTGGTCTCGCCGCTGATGCTGGCGTTGACCACGCGCGTGCCCGCCTTCTCCTGGGCCAGGCGCTGCTCCAGCAGCGTCACCCAGCCCGTACCGCGCGCCAGGCCGTATTCGGCGCTCAGCGAATCGCCGAGCACCAGCACGGTACGCTGTGGCGTGGTTTGTGCATGGGATAACCCCAGCACCCCCCCCAGCAACAAGGCCGCGATACAGTAGCGGCGACTCCGAAAGAACAAACCCATGTCCGAACCCGTCATTTCCGTGGAACACGTGGTCAAGTCCGTGAGCGACTCGACCGGCACGCTCGACATTTTGCGCGATATCGATTTCCAGGTCCCCCGTGGGCAGACCCTGGCCATCGTGGGCGCCTCGGGCTCGGGCAAGAGCACCCTGCTGTCCATCATGGCCGGGCTGGACACGCCCACACGCGGCACCGTCAAGATCGACGGCCAGGACCTGTTCGCCCTGGACGAGGACGCGCGCGCCGCGCTGCGCGCCCAGAAGCTCGGCTTCGTGTTCCAGAGCTTCCAGCTGCTGGGCCATCTGACCGCGCTGGAGAACGTGATGCTCCCGCTGGAGCTCGCGGGCCGCAAGGACGCCCGCAAGGCCGCCACCGAGATGCTGGGCCGCGTGGGCCTGGGCGAGCGCCTGGGGCACTACCCCAAGGTCCTCTCCGGTGGCGAACAGCAGCGCGTGGCCCTGGCCCGCGCCTTCGTGGTTCACCCCTCGGTGCTGCTGGCCGACGAACCCACGGGCAGCCTGGACTACGCGACGGGCGAGACCGTGATGGAACTGATGTTTGCGCTGAACCGCGAGCAGGGCACGACGCTGGTGCTCGTGACGCATGACCAGGGGATCGCGGCAAGATGCGAGCGGCGGATCACGATTGAGGCGGGGCGGGCGAGCGGGTGAGCCTGTTGAACGCGCGTATCTAGGTTAGGCGGTTGTCGAGATGGGTCGGTAGCCAGCCGACCACGACTACTTCGCCCTCCTCATCCCAGAAAAAATACAGTCGAAACCCATAGCGTCTATCGCGCGAGTTGCTACCTTTCAAATGGCGATCAAGAGCACGACGAGAACCGCCATAACTGACCGAGTATTGCTCTGTCGCATACTTGACGCCATCTCCAGTTAGGCTTTCTTCTAGTTGCAAATCGCGAAGCGCCGACTGGTAGGCGTCTCTGCGCTCACGAGTACCTTCCACACGCATCGGCACATAGTGGTCTCGCATTAAAAGCAGAGATCTATAGATGAACTGAGGGTCATGAAAATCTGATTTTCGGACGGCTTGTATTGCACGGCCTACGACTTCGACTGCGCCGACAAGATTCTCTTTGCACCAATCCTCGAATCCTTCGATTGACGATGGTATAGGGGTAGAGCGTTGCGGTGAGATTTCCTTAAGTCTTTGTTCAAGAATTCGAATTCGATGGAGTCGTTCGAGAGCTTGAGAACGTGCGGCGCTGGCCGCTTGCTCCGCCTGAGAGCGCTCCAAGTCGGCTGTGGCTAGCAAGCCGTCATATTGTTCTTTTTGCTCTTTGAGTTCATTTCTGAGCTGATCATTATCTTGTTCGAATAGTTTGATCATGTCGGCATCAGATCCCCCACTTGTTTTGAGTGAGGATCGTTCTGCCTGGGCGGCGAGTTGTCTAACCGTGTTAAACGCAGGTAGGCGATCCTCGCGGCCAATGCCGTATACAGTTCTTGCAAGCGTCTGCTCAATAAGCCAATTTTCAAATTCAATGGCTCCTTCACTGGCCCAATTTTGAATTCGATTTGGCAAAAAGAGAGGGTGGTTTGATGGCTGGTCAACCCATGATCGGAAGCCTGGTCGATACACGCGAACGGCTTGCCTGAAAACGGAGAGCTCTTTACCGACCCGGTCGGTTAGAAAAAATGACGCATCTCCGGAAATACCAATTACATGAGCAACGCCCTGTAATTGACTCCCAACCCTGTCGATCGATAGTATTGCGTCCCCAATACTGGTTGATTTTTCAGGTAATGCGATAACTAGTACATCTGCTTCACGATCCGGTCGTTCCAGTAGAGCGACAAGCTCTGCAATCTCTTCGTCTGAGCGCAATATTCTCGGCTTTTTCTCGACTGCGTGGCCGTCGAGCTCTGCTGGGCCAGTGGCTAGTATCTGGCGCACAAAACCTGGAATGGTTCGAATGTACGGCTCATCAGTTCCGCGAGTTGTGCAGATCAGGCGTGATCCGAATAAGACATCACCGTTATCCGCGACGCCAACTCCAATCTCAGTCACCCAGGTTCGTAGTGGAACAGACTTGTCAGCATCGTCCAAGCGCGCGGCCCAATACTTTGGCTCGACCAGTGATATTGCAGCTGTACGCTGAGCACCAATATCTGTTAGTTCAAACGACTTGCGATTCCACGCGGCGTCCGGCAACTTACGGCCCGCTCGTCGGGAAATCCATTGCAAGATGCAATCGACGGTTCCTTCGAAGCGGCTTTTGCTATCAATTGGTTTGAGCCGTAAAGTGATTTGGCTCACTGGTCTTATGACCGCCTGACCCTCACGTAGTCTTTTGGCTATTGGCGACAGTTGCTCTTTGAGAGATTTTTGAGTTGTTTGCATACGTTGTTCATTTGAAAACACTACATCCCATCTCGCTGGCTCGCCAAATCTAGAATCTGCCTGAATCGCCCCGGGAATCGAGGAGGCTGGTTGGTTTAAGTTGAGACGGTGGTCTCAGCCTTCTGGGCGAGTTGCCGGAAGTAGTTTGCCTCAGCTTCGGCCGGTGGAATATATCCAATCG
>JBKBHP010000019.1:0-57749 GCA_046299695.1 Hylemonella sp. | reverse complement strand
TCACGCTGATGATGTCGGCAATCTTCTTGCTGGCGTCGTTGATGCCCTTCATGGTGTCGACCACCTGGGCCACGACCTCGCCACCTTGCACGGCCACGGTGCTAGCACTCTGGGCCAGCTGGTTGGCCTGACGCGCGTTGTCGGCGTTCTGCCGAACGGTCGACGACAGCTCCTCCATCGACGCGGCGGTCTCCTGCAAGGCGCTGGCCTGACTCTCGGTGCGGGAGGAAAGATCATGGTTGCCCTGGGCGATTTCTGCGCTCGCGGTCGACACCGCGTCGCTGCCCTGACGCACCCGACTCACGATCTGGGCCAGGTTGTGCTGCATGGCGGCGAGCGACTGCAGAAGCTGCGCCACCTCGTCGCTGCCGCGCGCCGGGATATCGGTGGTCAGGTCGCCCTCCGCAATATGGCGGGTGGAGACCGCGGCCTGCTGCACCGGCCCCACGATGGAGCGCGTGACCAGAAAGGCCAGCGCCATGCCCAGCAACACGGCCAGCGCCGCGCCGATGGACTGAGCCCACTGGCTGCGAACCGCGGTGGCGTTGGCCTTCTCCTGCGTATCCGCCAGCATTTCGCGTGCATGGACAGCCACCTGGTCCACGGCCTTGAGATAGGTCTCCGCCAGCGGACGCAGATCGTTGTCCACGGCACCAGCGATGTCCTCACCGGCCTGCTGCCTTTTGATCAATGCCGCACGCGCGTCCACATAGGTCTTGCGGTGCCGGGCCACCGACGCCAGCAGCTCCTTGCCTTCCGCGTCCACGATCAGGGACTCGAGCTCCTTCTGGTCTTCACTGATGGCCTTGGACGTCGCGGCCATGTCCTTGGTCAGGGCGTCGATGTAGGCGGTATCACGGGTCTTGAGCGCCGCCGAGGCCCGTACCCAGTTGATGGAAATCTGCGAGGCCCAGCGCTGAGCCAGCAGGCTACGCTGCATCTCGAGCGTGGCAATCTGCTGACTGGTGTCCTTGAGCGTGCCCAGACGCCAAACCCCCAGGGCAGAGACGGTGGTGGTGATGACCAGCACCAGCACGAATGCCAGCGCAAGGCGGGTACCGATGCGCAATCGCAGCCAGAAACTCATACAGGTCTCCTCTTGTCTTCCAAGCTCCCTGCCGGCCTCTGCGGGCCCTTGCAGTCCGGTACACGCCTGCTGGCGGTCCGGTCAATGCGTCGCCGCGTCCAGCATGCCCATCTCGGCATTGCTCATCAGGGCTTCCATGTTCATGACGATCAACATGCGCTCTCCGACATTGGCCAGGCCGGTGATGAAGCGGGTATCCATGGTGGTCTCGAACTGCGGCGCGGGCTTGATCATGCCGGCGTCCAGGGTCACCACATCGGAGACCGAGTCCACCACCGCACCGATCACGGTCCCACGCACATTGAGGATGATGACCACGGTGAAATCGTTGTACTCGACCTTGTCGAGTTGCAGCTTCATGCGCAGGTCGATGATGGGCACAATGACGCCGCGCAGGTTGACCACCCCCTTGATGAAGGATGGTGCGTTGACCATGCGCGTCGGCTCTTCGTACGACCGGATTTCCTGCACGCGCAGGATATCGATGGCGTACTCCTCCTTGCCCAGGCGCAGGGTCAGGTACTGCCCGGTTTCGCCCGCTGCAGCCGTGGCGGCACGGGTCTCACTGGGGGTCTGCATCATGTCTGCTCCTTACTGGCGCCACGCACCGGATGGTCCTGCAAACCATCATACACACGGACCTGCAGCTGAGGTAGCAAAAACAGGACGGTAAAAACCCTGCGATTCCTCACGCCAGAAAAAACGCCGGCAGGCCGCGAAGGCCGTGCCAGCGTCCTGACTCGACGGGGACGGGATCAGCTGCGCGACTGTTTCGCGTAGTTGGCAATACCGTCCATGATTTCCTTCTTGGCGGCGTCGGGGCCTTCCCAGCCCTGCACCTTGACCCACTTGCCCTTCTCCAGATCCTTGTAGTGCTCGAAGAAGTGCTCGATGGTCTTGAGGCGCATGGGATTCAGGTCCTCCGGCTTCTGCCACTGGGTGTACAGCGAGAGGATCTTGTCCGTGGGCACGGCCAGTACCTTGCCATCCTCGCCGGCCTCGTCGGTCATCTTGAGAATGCCGATGGGCCGGCAGGGCACGACGACGCCGGGAATCAGAGGTACCGGCGTGATAACCAGCACGTCGACCGGATCGCCGTCGCCCGAGATGGTCTTGGGCACGTAGCCGTAGTTCGTGGGGTAGTGCATGGCCGTGCTCATGAAACGATCCACGAAGATGGCGCCGGTTTCCTTGTCCACCTCGTACTTGATGGGGTCGGCGTTCATCGGGATCTCGATGATCACGTTGAAGGCTTCGGGGGCGTTCTTGCCAGGGGTGACGTTGTCGAGAGACATCAGCTTCCTTTGTTGCGAATAGTCAAAAAGTGATTGGGATTAACCCTGATTTTACTTGCTGGCCCCTGACGACCCCTTGCCTGGCCACATTTTCAGGCTAGAGTCGGCGCGTTGGCCAATCGTCCCTGTGCGACAAGTGAAGGTCGGACGCGGCGAGGAAGCAACGCATCGGTGGCCCCGCCCCTTGCGTTGCCACCTCTACGCGATACAACAACACAGGAGATTGATATGACAGGCAATGCAGCGCTGATACTGGCGCTCGTGTGCGGACTGATCGCCGTGGTCTACGGCATCTGGGCCCGCAGCTGGATCCTCTCGAAAGACGCGGGCAACGCCCGCATGCAGGAAATCGCCGCCGCCATCCAGACCGGCGCCGCCGCCTACCTCGCTCGCCAGTACAAGACCATCGCCATCGTCGGCGTGGTGCTGGCCGTGCTGATCGGCGTCTTCCTCGACCTGCAGACCGCCGTCGGCTTCGTCGTCGGTGCCGTGCTCTCGGGCGCCTGCGGCTTCATCGGCATGAATGTCTCGGTACGCGCCAATGTGCGCACCGCGCAGGCTGCGACACAGGGTATCGGCCCCGCGCTGGACGTGGCCTTCCGCGGCGGTGCCATCACCGGCATGCTGGTCGTGGGCCTGGGCCTGCTGGGCGTGACGGCCTTCTACTGGTTCCTGGTCGGCAATGGCAACCTCAATGCCGGCAGCAACCTGGCCAAGCTGCTCAACCCGCTGATCGGCTTCGCCTTCGGCTCCTCGCTGATCTCCATCTTCGCCCGTCTGGGCGGCGGTATCTTCACCAAGGGCGCCGACGTGGGAGCCGACCTGGTGGGCAAGGTCGAGGCCGGCATCCCCGAGGATGACCCGCGCAACCCGGCCGTGATCGCCGACAACGTGGGCGACAACGTGGGCGATTGCGCCGGCATGGCCGCCGACCTGTTCGAGACCTATGCCGTCACGCTGATCGCCACCATGGTGCTGGGCGCCCTGCTCGTCACTGGCGCCGGCACCGCTGCCGTGATCTACCCGCTGGCGCTGGGTGCGGTATCCATCATCGCGTCCATCATCGGCTGCTTCTTCGTCAAGGCCACGCCCGGCATGAAGAACGTGATGCCCGCGCTTTACAAGGGCCTGGCCGTCTCGGGCGTGCTCTCGTTGATCGCCTTCTTCTTCGTGACGATGTGGCTGATGCCGGACAACGCCATCACCGCCAGCGGCAGCCAGATGCGCCTCTTCGGCGCCTGCGCCGTGGGCTTGGTGCTGACCGCGGCCCTGGTCTGGATCACCGAGTACTACACCGGCACCCAATACAAGCCCGTACAGCACATTGCCCAGGCTTCCACCACCGGCCACGGCACCAACATCATTGCCGGCCTGGGTGTGTCCATGCGCTCCACGGCCTGGCCCGTGATCTTCGTCTGCATCGCGATCTGGGTGTCCTATCAGCTGGCGGGCCTCTATGGCGTGGCCGTCGCGGCCACTTCCATGCTGAGCATGGCGGGCATCGTCGTCGCACTTGACGCCTACGGCCCCATCACCGACAACGCCGGCGGCATTGCCGAGATGGCCGAGCTGCCCTCCAGCGTGCGCGACATCACCGACCCGCTGGATGCCGTGGGCAACACCACCAAGGCCGTGACCAAGGGCTACGCCATTGGCTCAGCGGGACTGGCCTCGCTGGTGCTGTTTGCTGACTACACGCACAAGCTCGATACCCTGGGCCAGTCGATCCGATTCGACCTGAGCGACCCCATGGTCATCATCGGCCTGATCATCGGCGGCCTCATTCCCTACCTCTTCGGCGCCATGGCCATGGAAGCCGTGGGCCGCGCCGCCGGCTCCGTGGTGGTGGAAGTGCGCCGCCAGTTTCGCGAGATCAAGGGCATCATGGACGGCACCGGCAAGCCCGAATACGACACGGCAGTGGATATGCTGACCACGGCCGCGATCAAGGAAATGATGATCCCCTCGCTGCTGCCGGTGGTGGTGCCAGTGCTGGTCGGCCTGCTGCTCGGCCCGGCCGCGCTCGGTGGCCTGCTCATGGGCACCATCGTCACCGGCCTCTTTGTCGCCATCTCCATGTGCACGGGCGGCGGCGCCTGGGACAACGCCAAGAAGTACATCGAGGACGGCCACCACGGTGGCAAGGGCAGCGAGGCCCACAAGGCGGCTGTCACGGGCGATACCGTCGGCGATCCCTACAAGGACACCGCGGGCCCGGCGATCAACCCGCTGATCAAGATCATCAATATCGTGGCACTGCTCATCGTGCCTTTGGTGGTGCGCTTCCACAGCTGAGCCCGCCTCGACCGAAACAAAGCCCGCCCATCGGCGGGCTTTTTTGTGCCGATAAGCCAGGTCGGCGGCAATGGCTTGGCCACCCCACCGAAGCGCACCGCATTGGTGCAAACTACTTCTTTTTGCGACATTTTTGTCTATTTGTAAGTGCAGTCCCTATAATGAATCTGGCGTTGGTGGAGAGAACCCGGAACACAACGGGCAGTTGATTTCTTGATCTATCCCTCAGGGAGTGCCGTCCATGTTTGAGATGTTCCGTTCCTCACGCAGTGCCTCTGGCCGCAACACGCAAGTCGATACCCCGTCAACCACGGGCTCCTCCATCCAGTCGCAGAACCCGATCAACTACCGCGACCTGGTGCGCATGGTCTTGCGCGACACGCTGCGACTCAACGGCATCCCGATCGACTGGGTGGGCTGCGAGGTGATCCCGCGCCCGCACACCGGACAAGCTCCAGCCTTCCAGATCAACCTGATCGTCCACACCTGGCATGAAGGGCTGCTGCGTTACGCGCCGCTGCTCAAACAGCAGATCCTGCAAGGTCTGCAGCATTTCGATCCGGCGAACAACCACAGCAGCCATGTCATGGCCTGGGTATTCGCGCCCAACTGCGGCTTTCCTCACACGCGCATGCCCGGACCGGCATACTGGCGCGTGTCGTCCAGCCCTGGCAAATTCGATCTGCCGCCTTCGCCCTACGACCAGTTGCGTGACGAGCAGGACCACATCCCAACCGTGCCCTCCCCCCTGCGCTAGCCAGATCCGGCCACCGCGCACTGGCGACACGCCCCCGACCGGGGGCGTTTTTGCATGCGCTACCATGCGCAGGCCAGCTCCGTACGGATACCCGCTTGAAGATACTTGTCGTTGATGATCACGCCCTGATCCGCGAAGGCCTGCGTCAGGTTCTGCGCGGGGTGGAAGAGGACATCGAGGTGTTCGAGGCCGGTTCCTGTGCACGGGCCTTCGAGCTCGCCATGCAGGAACCCGAACTCGATCTGGTCCTGCTGGACTACCATCTCCCCGACATGAGCGGTCTGGAGGCCCTGGACATCTTCGCCCGCCAGCACCCAGCACTGCCCATCATCGTGATCTCCGGATCGGTCAATCCGCGCATCATGCAGCAGGTCATGAACAAGGGAGCAGCGGCCTTTCTCACCAAATCGGGGATGAGCGACGAGCTGCTGTCGGTCACCCGACTGGTGCTGGCCGGTGGCGTGCACATGCCGGTCCTGGCGCCCCTCGCATCCGAAGAGGGCAGCGCAGCCGATGCCCCTCCCCTGCTCACGCCGCGTCAGGAGGAAGTGCTGCAGCTGCTGCTCGACGGCTACACCAACAAGGAGATCGGGCGCATGCTCTTCCTCTCCGAGGAGACAGTGAAAAACCATGTCAGCAGCATCCTGCGCTGCTTCGGTGTCACCACGCGCACCCAGGCCGTACTCGCCGCCCGGCGCCATGGCTATGCGGGCTCGGGGCGCGTACAGCCCCTGACGCCCGGCGACCTCGGCGCCCCCTGAGTTCAGTCCTGCGCGGACTGCGGTCGGGCCAGACGGCGGATCAGCGTGCGCAGCTTGGCCGGGCGTACTGGCTTGTGCAGCAACGGCAAACCCGCATCACGACAGGACTGAATCAGCTCCGGGTCGGTGTCGCCGCTCATCAGGCAGGCCGGCAAAGGCCGCTCGAGCTGCGTGCGCAGGCTGTGCAGGGTCTGCATGCCGCTTTCGCCGGCACGCAGCCGGAAATCGCTCAGCACCAGATCCGGTACGAACCCCCCCTTCACCACCGTCAATGCGCCTTGCAGGCCTTCCACCACGGCCACCACACAGCCCCAGGAATCGAGCAGACCGCGCAGGGCCTGCGCCGACTGCCGCTCGTCTTCGATGACCAGGATGCGCAGCCCGCGCACATCGTCCACCTGCTGCGGCTGCTCCGCTGCCGCCATCAGGGCTTGCAGGTCACCCGCGGGGGACAAAGGCAACTCCAGCCGGAACCGGGTCCCGTGCCCCGGGACGGAGCAAAGCTTCAGCTCGTGCCCCAGCAGACGCGCGGTGCGATCGACGATGTTGAGTCCCAGACCCAGACCCTTGCTGCGATCGCGCTCGGGATTGCCGATCTGATAGAACTCGCGGAAGATGTCCTGCTGGTGCTCGGCCGGTATGCCCACACCCGTGTCCCAGACCTCGATCCACACATGGCTGCCGCCGCGACTACGCCGGCACCCCACGAGCACCCCGCCATGCCCGGTGTAGCGCAGGGCGTTGCTCACCAGATTGAGCAGAATGCGGTGCAGCAGCGTGGGATCGCTCTGCACCCAGAGGTTGCTGTCACGCACACGCAGGCGCAGGCCCTTGTCCGTCGCCACAGGCATCAATGCCCCGCGCAGCTGGTCGAACAGCGGCGCCAGCGGCACCGGCTGCAGTTGCACGCGCACCGCATCGGCGTCCAGGCGCGAGATGTCGAGCAACGCGTCCAGCAGGTCCTGCATGGCGCGCACCGACGCCTCCAGATTGCCGATCAGGTGCCGCGTCTCACGGTCGTGCGGCAGCTGGGCCAGGCGCGCCACGAACATGCCCAGGGCGTGGATAGGCTGGCGCAGGTCGTGGCTGGCGGCGGCCAGGAAACGTGACTTGGCGCGCGTGGCGGTCTCGGCCTCGTCCTTCTTGGTGCGCAATTCGGCGGTGGCCAGGGTGACGCGCCGCTCCAGCTCATCACGCCCCTGCTGCAAGTGCTCGGCCATCTGGTTCAGGCCCTGCTGCAGGTCGCGCAGGGGATCATCGGACCGGACCTCGCCGCGCACGCCAAGCTCGCCCGCGCCAATGCGGGCAATCATGCGCGAGACACGCAGGATGGGCTGGATCACGCCGCGACCGATGCGCACCGCCAGCACGCTGCCGAACAGGAGCCCCCCCAAGGTCACGGCCACACCAATCGCCAGCATGTCCTGGCTGCGTGACACCACGCCCGCGCGCGACACTTCCATCACCACATGGCCCAGGGGGGGCGCATCCGCCGCATCCGCACGGGCTTGCCCCTCAAACAGATCATCAAGCTGGAGCTGGGAGGGGCTGACGGGCTGCACCAGCAGGTCGTGTCCGGTTTTGGCATCAACCCAGTGCTGCTCCTGCGTGCCCAGGGCCGGCAGCACCACCTGCCCGGTCCAACCCGCCACGGCCAGGGTCTGGCCCTGGGCGTCCAGGATGAGCACCGATCGCACATCGGACTCACGCAGGGCGCCAGCGGCGATCGACTGCAGGCTGCCGGTGTTGGCCGAAAACAGGCCGTATTCGCTGGCGCTGGCGAGCTGGCGCACGAGCGAGCGTGCGCGTTGCTGGTGCCCCTCGTCCAGGTCGGCATAGCGTCCGGCCAGGAAGACCGAAGACAGCAACACCGCCACCAGGGTGACGGGAAGCAGGGCCGCCAGCAGCATGCGTGCGCGGATGTCGAGGAATCTCATGAGCCACGCTCCAGTCGGCGCAGGCGCTCCGCGAGATGGGCGGCATCCAGCCGCAGGCCCAGCGAACGCGCCACATGGTCGTTCACGCTGACGTCAAACTGCAGCGGGAACTGCGGCTGCCCCAGCGGTTGCCCTTGCAGGACACCGCGCGCCAGCACACCGGCCTGCTGGCCGATCTGGCGCGGGGTCGAATGCACAGCCATCAGGGCGCCGGCACGCACATAGGCGGGCGAAAAGGCCAACATGGGAATCTGGGCCCGGAAGGAGGTCAGCAGAATGTTCTGGATACTGTTGCTGTTGTAGATCTGCGGATCGGCAAGGGCCAGCAGCACATCGGATTCCTCGAGAATCTTCTTGAGGCCGGCAAATACCGGCTCCTCTGGTCGCACCGACACCCCGACCACCCGCAGGCCGCGCGCCTGGGCCGCCGCCTCCAGCGCAGCCTCATTGAGCGCCGAGTCCGGTCCCCAGAGCACCCCGATACGACGCACTTGCGGCAAGGCCAGACGGATCAGGTCCAGCTGGCGCCCCGGAGGCTGGTTCAGGTATAGCGCAGAGAACGCGGCACCGGCGCGCCGGCCCGTCTCGCGCAGCACGCGCTCGAAACTGGCGCGTGGCAACAGTGTGCACAGCACGGGCGCCGACATCGGCTCGCGCCCCAACTGGCTGCAGGCCTCGGTGCCCAGCGCCACGTACAGACGCGGGCCAGGACCACGGTAGGCCGGCAGCTCGGCCAGGGGCAACTGCAGCACCTCGCGCCGCGCAAGCTCGGCCACCACCGCATCCGCCGCTTCCTGGTAGGCCGCGCTGCGCTCGCTGCTGACCACCAGCACCTCGCCTGCCTGCGTCCCCAGGGCCAGGCAGGCCAGCAACATCAACAGGGGCAGGGATGCCAGATGCATGCGATTCAGTGCTCCACGCGGAGCTGCACATAGACCCGCTGCGGATAGGCGAGCTCGGGCCGGAAATCCGGGTAGGGCGAGCCCAGGTTCTGGCCGACCAGCGCCAGCTCGGCCGGACGGCCAGCCACGCGCAGCGTCTTGGCCAGACGCAGGTCCGTGCGCCGGACAGCCGGGATGGAGGCGTCCCAGCCCGGGTAGCGTCCGGCATCCGCCTCGGAGTAGATCAAGCTCAACGCCAGGCCTGCGGGCAGCTGCTGCATGAACATCAGGCCTTGGGTCCCGTAGCGCCCGACCTGGAAGGTCGCGTTGTAGAACTGGGTGCTGTCCACGCTGGCATAGGCATAGACCAGTTGCCCGCCCGCCCAGGGCTTCCAGCGCAACTGGAATTCATGCCCATGGACGCTGAAGTCCTCGTCGTTGACAAAGTCGAAAGCCTGATTGTTCCCCCCGCTGCCAGGCAGGCTGTAGGGCTCGCGTCCCACCAGCCCCGTCACATGCTCGTCAAACAGGCGCAGATCGAAGCTCAGGCGGCTCTCAGGCAGCTCAGCCAGGTAGCCCGTTTCCCGCACCAGCACCTTTTCCGAGCGCATGCCACCTCGCGCCACGTCGGTGGAATCTGCCAGCACGCCCCCGATGAAATAGCGGACATTGGCGTACTTCTCATAGTTGCTCGGGGGCCGGAAGGCCCGGCTGATGCCGCCGCGCAGGGTGTGCCCCTCAGCGACCCGCCAGTTGAGCATCACGCGCGGCGAGGTGTGACGGCCGGACTGGCTGCTGTCCTCCAGCAGGGCCCCGGCGTTGAGCAGCAGATCAGGATGCAGTCGCCACTCCACATTGGTGAAGAGGCGGGCAAAGTCGTTGTTGAAGGCCGCATCCGTGTTGTACAGCGGCCGCGATACCACGGCCTCACGCCGCAGCTCACCCCCCCAGACCAGACGCAGCGCCGGGTTGAGGCGTACCGTGTGCTGCAGCATCAGATTGGAATTGCTGGACTGGCCGCCAAAGTCCACGGTCAGACTGGGCGCCGGTGTATAGATGAACGCATCGCGGATGCGCTCGACGGTGTGCGATGCCTGGAAGGCCAGGTCCTGGTCGGCATCCAGGCTGCGGCGCCAGTCGAGTTCCACAAAGCTGGTTTCAAGGCGGCGTGTGCGCGCGTTGTTGTCATCCACGCCTGCAAACCCCACACCCGCATCGATCAGGCTTTGTCCGGTGCGCAATTCCACCACGTCGTGCGGGCCCGCGCGCAAATCGGCACGCAGGTTGATGCGCTGCACGCGGCTGGAACCACTGGCTCCTGAAAGACCTGCGTCATTGCGGCCATCGGCGCTCAGGCGAAAGCGCGCCCGCTCGTCGCCCCAGCCCAGTCGCAACATCTGGTCCTCGATACCGTTGCCACCGCGGGACACCTGGGCCAACGCGCCCTGGGTGTCGACCAGGTCGCGGGTGACGATGTTGATGCTGCCCAGGAAGGCCCTTGCGCCATAGGCGGCCGAGTTGGAGCCACGGTAGACCTCGATGCGCTCGATATCTTCCAGCGCCACGGTCTGCAGGCCCGGCCCGGTGCTGCCCTGCAGATAGGTGGAATAGACCGAACGGCCGTCCACCATGATCTGGATGTGGTTGGAGTAGTCGCTGAGCGTGGTGTGGTAGCTGCCCTGGGGCGTGTTGCTCTCGAACGAGTTGGTGACGCGAAACCCCGGCACCAGACGCAACAGATCGGCGACGTCACGCGCGCCGCTCATGCGGATCATCTGCCGGTCGATGAGGGTCACCGCGCCCGGCGTCTCATCCAGCCGTTGCGGCAGGCGTGACACGGACAGGACCACCGGAATGTCGTCGAGATAGTCCTTCTCGCTCACGGCGGGAGACTGGGCCAGGGCCGCGGTGCTCAGTCCACAGAGCATGGCGAGAGCGGATGATCGAATTCTTGTTTTCATGGACAGGATTCCAGGGCTGGGTTCGTTTTTCTGGTCCGTCGCCTGATTCTGCCCTGCCTGGCGCGGCCTGATCCTCAGGGAAGACCACCATCCGAGGCCTTGTCGTACTTTTTGAACACCCTTGGCATCAGGGGCTTGCCGGCTGGGCCACAATAAGGGCATGTCCGAACGTGTCATTCCACTCGTCGACCAGCGCGTCCCCACGCTGCAGGCGCCGACGGCCGCCTTCGATCCGGCCACCCGCATCGCGGCCACGGGCCTGCTCGCCGACCGTTTGGGCCGTCCCCTGCGCGACCTGCGCATCAGCGTCACCGACCGCTGCAACTTCCGCTGCAGCTACTGCATGCCCAAGGAGATTTTCGACAAGGACTACGCCTACCTGCCGCACAGCGCCTTGCTGAGCTTCGAGGAGATCACCCGCGTAGCCCGTCTCTTTGCCGCCCATGGCGTGCGCAAGATCCGCCTGACCGGGGGTGAGCCGCTGCTGCGCAAGAACATCGAGATCCTGATCGAGCAGCTGGCGGCGTTACGCACCGTGGACGGCGAACCGCTGGACATCACCCTCACGACCAACGGCTCCCTGCTGGCGCGCAAGGCCCGCGCGCTCAAGGACGCGGGCCTGCAGCGTGTCACGGTGAGTCTGGATGGGCTGGACGACGCCGTGTTCCGGCGCATGAACGACGTGGACTTCCCCGTGCAGGACGTGCTGGAAGGTATTGCGGCCGCGCGTGAGGCCGGTCTGGGGCCGGTCAAGATCAATATGGTGGTCAAGCGTGGCACCAACGAACACGAAATCCTGCCCATGGCGCGGCACTTCCGCGGCACAGGCATGGTGTTGCGTTTCATCGAGTACATGGACGTCGGCGCCACCAACGGCTGGCGCATGGACGAAGTCCTGCCCTCGGCCGATGTGGTGAAAAGGATCCACGCCGAACTGCCCCTGGTCCAGCTCGATCCCAGCGCGCCAGGCGAGACGGCTGAGCGCTGGGGCTACGCCGGCCCGGACGGCCGGCACGATCCAGCACTGGGCGAGATCGGCGCGATCAGCAGCGTGACCCACGCTTTCTGCGGCGACTGCAACCGCGCCCGACTCTCCACTGAAGGCCGGCTCTACCTCTGCCTCTTCGCGACCCAGGGCCACGACCTGCGCACCCTGATCCGTGGCGGCGCCAGCGATGCCGACATCGAATCCGCGATCGGCCACATCTGGGGCGCGCGCAACGACCGTTACTCGGAACTGCGCAGCCTGCAACCGCCCGAGCGAGGCCAGCCGCCGCAGCGCCGCGTCGAGATGAGCTATATCGGAGGCTAGATTGGGCACGCCCCCAGGCTGCGCGCACCGTGTGTCGCTACGCCCCCCATTTCAGGTGGCGAGGCCAGCGGCCCGGTCCAGCCGGTTCCGCGTCATCCCCCCTCATTGCTTCAGCCCGGCGTCACGCCGGCACCGTTGACGGAAGACTCGAATGATTGACCCCCAAGACATCACCGGCCTCATCCTTGCCGGCGGCCGTGGCAGCCGCATGGGCGGCGTGGACAAAGGCCTGCAGAACTTCAACGGCATGCCCCTGGCCCTGCACACGCTCATGCGCCTGCAGCTGCAGGTCGGCAGCGTCATGATCAACGCCAACCGCAACCTCTCGGCCTACGAGTCCTTTGGCGCCGAAGTCTGGCCCGACGTGCTGGCCGACTACGCGGGCCCGCTGGCCGGCTTCCTGACCGGCCTGGAGCGCTGCGAAACGCCGTACATGGTCACCGTGCCCTGCGACACCCCGCGCTTCCCGCTGGATCTCGTCGCGCGGCTCGCCGCCGCGCTCGAGCGCGACGATGCCGAGATCGCGATGGCGGCCGGACCCGAGACCGACGCGCAAGGCCAGACGCAGGTCCGCACCCAGCCTGTTTTCTGCCTCCTCAGGATCGAGCTCCTTGAAAGTCTGGTGAAGTTCACGCAAGGCGGAGGCCGCAAGATCGATGCCTGGACAGCACAGCACCGGACCGTGGTCGTGCCCTTCGACCTGCCCGGCGACGACCCACTGGCCTTCGCGAATGCCAACACCCTGGCCGAACTCAAGCAACTCGAGAGCTCCTGAGGGCATGAAATCCATCGAACAAATCGCCGCCGAACTGCAGGGCTACGACCCGCAGGCCTTGAGCGCCGCCGCAGTCAACGACTTCCTGAGCCGGCTGGTCGACCCCGTCACCGAGACCGAAGCGCTGCCCATCATCCATGCCCTGGACCGCGTGCTGGCCCGCGACGTGATCTCCCTCGTCAGCGTGCCACCTCACGACAACTCGGCCATGGATGGCTACGCCTTCGCCGGCAGCCAGCTGCGCCCGGACGCGCCGCTGACCCTGCAGTCCGTGGGCACGGCGCTGGCCGGCAAGGCCTGGCAGGGTCAGGTCGGACCCGGCCAGTGCGTGCGCATCATGACGGGCGCCATCATGCCCGCCGGGCTGGACACCGTGGTGCCGCAGGAATTCGTGCAGCAAAGCGGCGACCACATCACCATCCCTGCCGGCCTGCTGCAGCCGGGCGACAACCGCCGCTTCAAGGGCGAGGACGTGCTGCAGGGTCAGCCCGCCCTGCGCGCCGGCACGCGCCTGTCACCCGCGGCGCTCGGCCTGGCGGCCAGCCTGGGCATCGCGACGGTGCAGGTGTGGCGCCGGCTCAAGGTGGCCTACTTCTCCACCGGCGACGAGATCCTGAGCCTGGGCGAGCCGCCGCGTGAGGGCGCGGTTTATGACAGCAACCGCTACACCGTCTTCGGTCTGCTCACCCGTCTGGGCGTGCAGGTGCTGGACTACGGTGTCGTGGGCGATGAACCGCAGAAACTCGAAACCACTTTTCGCCGCGCGGCCGCCGAGGCAGACGCCATCATCACCAGTGGCGGCGTCAGTGTGGGCGAGGCCGACCATACCAAGACCATGATGAAGCAGCTGGGCGACGTGGCATTCTGGCGCATCGCCATGCGGCCCGGCCGGCCCATGGCGGTCGGCCGCATCGCCGGCGGCGCACGCCCCTGCGTACTCTTCGGCCTGCCGGGCAACCCGGTGGCCGTGATGGTGACCTTTCTCGCCTTCGTGCGCCCGGCCCTGCTCAAGATGATGGGCAGCGACGCCGCGGCAGCGCCGATGTTGCGTGCACGCAGCCTGGAGGCCCTGCGCAAGAAGCCCGGGCGCACCGAGTACCAGCGCGGCATCGTCAGCGCAGACGCCAACGGCGTGCTGCAGGTGCGTACCACCGGCAACCAGGGCTCGGGCGTGCTGAGCTCCATGGTGCAAGCCAACGGCCTGATCGTGCTGCATCACGGCCAGGGCGATGTCGCCATCGGCGACGAGGTGGACGTGATGATGTTCGAGGGCGTGATCTGATCAGCGACGGGCCCAGCTAGCGCGCCGCACCATCAGCCGGATCACCTCGAACCACAGCAGGCACAGTACTGCCGCCAGCAGCGCCACCCCGAACAGCGCCGGCCCCAGCGGCGCCATGCGCAGCACGGCCGCCAACGGCGGCAGGTAGAGCGCCAGGGCCAGCAGAAGCAGCGTGAAGGCCATCACCACCCAGAGCATGCGGTTGCGCACCCGCAGCGAGGCCAGCAGGCCGCGGGCCCCGGCCCGGTTGGACAGGATAAGCGCCAGATTGCCCATGACCAGCGCGCTGAAGGCCAGCGATCGCGCTTGCGTCTCATCCAGCTGTTGCGTCCCCCAGAGATACACCCCCAGCACCGCTGCCAGCACGCCCAGGCCCTGCAGCACGGCCTGGACCAGCGCGCTACCGGCGAACAGGGGCAGTGCCAGATCGCGGGGCGGCTGGCGCATCACATCCTCGTCGGCGGGCTCGCTCTCGAACACCATGGCGCAGGCCGGATCGATGGCCAGTTCCAGCAGGGCGATGTGCATGGGAAAGAGCACGATGGGCCAGCCCAGCAGCAGCGGCAACAGGGCCATGCCGGCGATGGGCACGTGGACGGCCAGGATGTAGCTCATGGCCTTGCGCAGGTTGCCGAAGATGCGACGGCCCTGGCGCACGGCACGCACGATGGAGGCGAAGTTGTCATCGACCAGCACGATGGCCGCCGCCTCGCGTGCCACATCGGTACCACGACCGCCCATGGCCACGCCCACGTGCGCCGCCTTCAGGGCGGGTGCATCGTTGACGCCGTCCCCCGTCATGGCCACGACTGCGCCACCGGCCTGCAGCGCCTGCACGATGCGCAGCTTCTGTGTTGGCGCGATCCGGGCGCAGATGCTCGCCTTCTGCAGGCGCTGCTGCAGCTCGGCATCCGACAGGCGGTCCAGCTCGTCGCCGAGCAGGACCGTACCGTCCGCCAGACCGGCCTGGCGCGCGATCGTGCGGGCGGTGACCGGATAGTCGCCGGTGATCATCACCACGCGGATGCCGGCCTCGCGGCATTCGCGCACCGCCTGCGGGATCTCCTCGCGCAGCGGGTCGGCCAGGCCAAGCAGGCCGATGAACGCGAAGTCGAAGTCGTGCTCCCCCGCTGGCCAGGGCGGCCCCGGATGCCGCGCCCGCGCCACGCCCAGCACGCGCAGGCCGCGCGCTGCCATGGCATCGGCGGCAGCGGCCACCACCGCACGCTGCGATGCATCGAGGTGGCAGAGGTCGACGATGGCTTCGGGTGAGCCCTTGGCCGCCACCACGTGGTCCGCAGGCTCGTCACCCTGCCAGACATGCGCCATGGCCCGCAGCTCCGGCGTGAGCGCGTATTCCTGCACCAGCACCCAGTCGCGGTGCAGATGCTCGGTCTGCGCCAGGAACTGCTGCCCCAGGGCGTGAAAGGCCTGCTCCATGGGATCGTAGGGATCGGGACGGCTGGCCAGGATGGCGTACTCCACGAGCGCATGGAAGTCCTCCGGCAGCTCGCTGCGCGACGCGTCGTCGAGGAACAGCTCCGCGCCGCCTGCGGAGAGGCTCGCCACCCGCATGCGGTTCTGGGTCAACGTGCCCGTCTTGTCCACGCACAGCACCGAGGTCGCGCCCAAGGTTTCGATGGCGGCGATACGGCGGGTCAGGACCTGCTGATGCGACAGGCGCCACGCACCCAGGGCCGGCAACACGGTCAGCACCACGGTGAATTCCTCGGGCATCATCGCAATGGCCAGGGCAATGCCGGCCAGCAAGGCCTGCAGCCAATCGCCACGCATCAGGCCTTGCAGCACCACCAGCAGCACGCACAGGCCCAGCCCCAGCCAGGCCAGCCGGTGCACCAGGGTCCGGGTCTGGCGCCGCAGCGGCGACTCCTCGGCTCGCACCGTCTGCAGGGCCCGGCCGATCTGCCCCATCTGGCTGCGCGGCCCGGTGGCGCTCACCCGCGCCAGGCCCTGCCCCTGCACCACCAGCGTACCGGCGTGCAGCGCCGACACCCCGCCTGCGCTTTTGCTGACTGGCACCGACTCACCCGTGAGCAGGGACTCGTCCACCTGGAGTTCGCCGGCCGAGAAAAGGTTGGCATCGGCGGCAATGCGATCCCCCTCGGCCAGCAGGATGAGATCGCCACGCACCAGTTCGCGGCCGGCCACGGTCTGCGCCTGACCGTCGCGGACGACCCGCGCACGCGGGCTGGACAGGTCCCGCAGGGCCTGAATCGCCCGCTCGGTCTTGCCTTCCTGGTACAGCGTGAGCCCGATCACCACGCACACCATCAGGGCCAGGCTCAGGCTCTCCTGCAATTCGCCCAGCAGCAGATAAAGACCGGCCGCGGCGAGCAGCAAGGAGAACATGGGATCGCGCACGGTCTCGCGCACGATGTGCAGCCAACTACGGCCTCCATCGCCCGGCAGGGCGTTGGGGCCATCTTCGGCCAGTCGCTTGGCCGCCTCGGCGGCGCTCAGGCCCGGGTCATCGGTGGTTTGCAGACGCATGTCGCTGATTGTGCGACAGGGTCACGGCGGCGCCTATTTGGCGATGAGTTCGGCGTCGTGCCCACCCGCCTCGCTGACCGTGCGCTTGTCCGCCCCGGGCGCATGCTGGCGTGCCAGCAGGGTGTACATGGTGGGCACGACAAAGATGGTCAGCAGCGTGCCCAGCGTCATGCCGCCGACGATGACCCAGCCGATCTGCACCCGGCTCTCGGCGCCGGCACCGGTGGCCAGCGCGAGCGGCACGGCGCCCAGCACCATGGCGCCGGTGGTCATGAGGATGGGGCGCAGACGCTGGCCGGCAGCCTTGACCACGGCCTCCACCGTCTCCAGCCCCTGCTCGCGCATCTGGTTGGCAAACTCCACGATCAGGATGCCGTGTTTGGTGATCAGTCCCACGAGCGTGATCAGACCGATCTGTGAGTAGACATTGAGCGAGCCACCCGTGAACTTGAGCGCCAGCAGCGCACCGATCATGGAGAGCGGCACCGAGAGCATGATCACGAAGGGGTCGACAAAACTCTCGAACTGCGCCGCCAGCACCAGGAAGATGAAGAGCAGCGCGAGAATGAAGACGATGGTCAGCGAGCCCTGGGAGTTGCGGAACTCACGCGAGGTGCCGTTGAGGTCCGTGGTGTAGCCGGGCTTGAGCACGCGCTTGGCCACCTCGTCGAGGAAGTTCAGCGCCTCGCCCAGCGAATAGTCAGGCGCGAGGTTGGCCGTGATGGTCACGGCACGGCGCTGGCTGAAATGGTTGAGCTCGCGCGGTGCCACGGATTCCTTGACCGTGACCAGCGAGGCCAACGGGATCATGGCGTCGTTGCGGCCGCGCACGAAGATGCGCTCAATGTCGTCAGGCGTGTCACGACCCACCGACTGGGTCTGCACGATCACGTCGTACTGATCGCCCTCGCGCTTGTAGCGGGTCACGAGCCTGCCGCCCAGCATGGTCTCGATGGCACGCGCCACGGTGTCCACGCCCACCCCGAGGTCGGCCGCCTTCTCGCGGTTGACGTCGATCTTGAGCTCGGGCTTGTTCAGACGCAGGTCCACATCGGCGCCCTGGATGCCCGGGTTCTTGGCGATTTCGTCGAGGAACTGGCGCGTGACCTGGTTGAGGTCCTCGTAGCTCTCCGAGGTCAGGATGACAAAGTTGACCGGCCGTTCGCGGAAGCCCTGGCCCAGCGAGGGCGGCGTGATCGGAAAGGCGGAAACCCCAGGCAGTACGCTGATGCGCGGCTGCATCTCACGCGCCATCTCCAGCGTGGTGCGCTTGCGCTCGTCCCAATCGACCGCACGCATGGACACGCTGGCCTGGCTCACCGTGGGGTTGCCGGCAACCACGAAGATGCGGTCGAACTCGGGGTAGTCCTTGCCGATCGCCTCGATGGCGCTGGCGTACCGATCCGTGTAGTCCAGCGTCGAGCCATCGGGCGCATTGACCACGTTGAGCACCACACCGCGGTCCTCGAGTGGCGCCAGCTCGCTTTTCATGCCCGGCAGGATGAGCGCGATGCCCGCGATCACGACCCCCATACCCAGCAGCACCACCCAGCGCATTCCCAGCACACGACGCAGCAGATTCTCGTAGCCCGTGCTCAGCGCCGTGAGCCAGCGTTCCATGGTGCGGTCGAAGACGCCGGGCTTGGGGTTGTGCCGCAGCAGCTTGGAGCACATCATGGGCGAAAGCGTGAGCGCGATGAACCCCGAGACCACCACCGCGCCCGCCAGCGCCAGCGCGAACTCGACAAACAGGCGCCCAGTACGACCCGGCGTGAAGGCCAGCGGCGCGTAGACCGCCGCCAGTGTCAGCGTCATGGCCACCACGGCAAAGCCCACCTCACGTGCGCCCTTGATGGCCGCGCTGAAGGGGTCCAATCCCTCCTCGATGTGGCGGTAGATGTTCTCCAGCACGACGATGGCGTCGTCCACCACGAGACCGATGGCCAGCACCAGCGCCAGCAGGGTCAGGGTGTTGATGGAGAAGCCGGCCAGCGCCATGAGCGCGAAGGCCCCCACCAGGCTGACGGGGATGGTGACGATGGGGATGATGGAGGCGCGCAGCGTGCGCAGGAAGACGAAGATCACCAGCGCCACCAGCACCACAGCCTCGACGATGGTCTGGAACACATTCTTGATCGAGCGGTCGATGAAGACCGAGTTGTCGTTGGCCACCGTGATGCTCACGCCCGCAGGCAGGTCGGCCTGCAGTTTGGGCAGCATGGCGCGCACGCCGGCGCTGAGCTCCAGCGGGTTGGCCGTGGCCTGGCGGATCACGCCGGTGGCAATCGCCGGGCGGCCGTTGAGGCGCACCGAGGTACGCTCCTCGGCTGCGCCCTCCTCGATGCGCGCCACGTCGCGCAGCTTGACCGGAAAACCATTGACCGTGCGGATGACGATCTCGCCAAACTGGGCGGGGGTGCGCAAGTCGGTGTTGGACGAGACGGAGAACTCGCGCTGACGGCTCTCGATTCGGCCGGCCGGCACCTCCAGATTGCTGCGGCGCAAGGCATCCTCGGCGTCCTGGGTGGTGAGCTTGTAGGCCGCCAGGCGGTCCGGGTCCAGCCAGACCCGCATGGCGTACTTGCGCTCGCCGAAGATGCGCACGTCAGCCGCACCCGTCACCGTCTGCAGTCGTGGCTTGACCAGGCGGTTGATCATCTCGTTGAGCTGCAGCGCACTGTGCGTGTCGCTGGAGAAAGCCAGCCAGATCACCGGAAAGGCGTCGGCCTCGACCTTGGCGATGACCGGCTCGTCGATGGTCTGCGGGAGGCGGTTGCGCACGCGCGAGGTGCGGTCGCGCACCTCGGCGGCGGCGGCGTCGGCATCCTTTTCCAGGCGGAAGCGCACCGAGATCTGGGCCTGCTCGGCGCGCGAGATCGAGGTGATCACATCCACGGCATCGATGCCGGCAATCGAGTCTTCAAGCGGCTTGGCGATCTGCGACTCGACCACCTCGGCCGAGGCACCGGCGTAGCGCACGGTCACGGTCACGACCGGCTCATCGATCTTGGGGTACTCGCGCACCGGCAACTGCAGAAAGCTGACCGCGCCGATCAGCAGCACCAGCAACGAGAGCACGGTCGCGAAGACCGGCCGGCGGATCGATATTTCGGGCAGTTGCATGCGATCCCCGGATCAACCCGCAGCCGGGCGGTTCAGCTCGAGCACCTTGACCGGGCTGCCGTCACGCTGCAGGCGTTGCTGGCCAGCCGTGACCACGGTGTCACCCTCCTGCAGGCCCTCGATGATCTCGACCTGGCCCGGACGGCGGATCCCCACCTTCACCTCGACCCGGCGCGAAACCAGGGTGTCGTTGTCCGGTCCCGGCACAAGCTTGATGACGAACTGACGCCCGCCCTGCGGCACGATGGCCTCCTCGGGCACCACGCGGGCGCGCTCGCGCACGCCGAACAGCGTGCTCACGCGCGCGAACATGCCAGGGCGCAGCAACAGCTGCCGGTTGGGAATGCTGGCACGCACGCCGATGGAACGGCCATTGGCGTCGATCAGCGGATCGACGGCCTGCACACGCGCCTCAAAGCTGCGCCCAGGCAGCGCGTCGAGCTCCACCGAGGCGCGCTGCCCCGGCTTGACCTGGGTCTGGTAGCGCTCGGGCAGGCGGTAGTCGACATAGACCGTGTCGATGTCTTCCAGATTGACGATGTCGGCGCCGTCCTTGAGGTAGTCGCCGACACTGACGTTGCGGATGCCGGCGATGCCGTCGAAGGGCGCGACGATGCGCAGCCGCTCGGCTGTCGCCTGCGCCAGCGCCAGCCTGGCCTGGGCCACCTCCAGGTTGGCAGCACTCTCGTCCAGCGAACGCTGGCTCACGAAGTTCTGCGCCAGCAATTCCTGGTTGCGCTTGTGATTCGCCTGGGCGATCGACAACTCGGCCTGGCTCTGCTTCATCTGGGCCTGCTGCAGCTGATCGTCAAACTGCACCAGCAGCTGCCCCTTGCGCACGCGTTCGCCGTCCTTGAAGTTGAGCCTGAGCACACGACCACTGACCTCGGGACGCAGCATCACGCTCTGGCGTGAGCGCAGGCTACCCACGGACTGGGCATCGTCGGTGAGCTTCATGAGCTGCACCCGCACCGCCTCCACCGTCACCGGACGGGACGCGTCCGCACCGTTGGCACGCGCGGAAGGGCCTGCAGGCGCTGGCGCGGCTGCCGTGCCGCGGTGCTGGAACCACCAGGCGGCCCCCGAGGCCGCTGCGATGCCGACGGCGGCAATCACCGGATAAAGAATTTTGGAAGCCATGGATAGCAAACGGACGGCGGACACCGGCGGTGCCCTGGCAGAGCTGAACTCCGTCGACTGTAGCAGTCCCGCGCCCACTCTGCATGCGGGCTGCTACGCATGCACCGCCCGCACCGGGGCCGCTTTGCAGAACTTTACAGAACCTGCGCCACGCCGCGATTGGCCAGGGCATCGGCCCGCTCGTTGCCGGGATCGCCGTCGTGCCCCTTGACCCAGCGCCACTCGATGCGATGCTCCGTCTGGCTCAGCAGGGCGTCGAGGCGCTGCCACAAGTCCACGTTCTTCACCGGCTGCTTCGCCGCCGTCTTCCAGCCCCGGGCCTTCCAGCCGATCAGCCACTCATTGATGCCCTTGAGGACATACTGGCTGTCGGCATGCAGGATGACATGGCAGGGGCGCTTGAGGGCTTCGAGCGCCTGGATCACGGCCATCATCTCCATCCGGTTGTTGGTGGTCTCGCGCTCGCCGCCAAACAGCTCTTTCTCGACGCTGCCGGATTTCAGCAGCACGCCCCAGCCGCCGGGGCCCGGATTGCCCTTGCAGGCACCATCGGTATAGATCTCGACCGTGTTCACTCGTGTTGTTCCTGGTTCATCGAGACACCATTGTCGCCCTGGCGGCGCGCCAGCGGCACCGTGGCCCCGGCTTTGCTGCCGGCCTTGCGCCAAGCGGGCTCCAGCAGGCGCACGCCATGCACGCGTTTGACCGCCACCAGCACATAGGCCGCCCCGAAGAAAGGCCACCAGCGCGCGCCGGCGCGATCCATCCAACGCCAACGCTGCAACCATTTCTCGCTGCGCAACAGCGGTCGGTAGCAGCCATAACCACCGGTCTCGATCTCGAAATCCAGCAGACGCAACCAGTCGCGCAGACGGCGCGAACCAATGAAGTCCAATGCCGGCGGCAACTGGGGCGAGCCGATCTTGAAGCGCCGGCACAGGTGCTCGCAACCCTGCCTTAATCCCCACAGGCTCGCAGGGTTGAAGCCGCTGACCACCACCCGCCCACCCGGCACCAGCACACGCGACACCTCGCGCAGCACGGCATGCGGATCGGCATGGCTGTCCAGCGCATGCGGCAGCACCACCAGGTCCAGGCTGGATTCGGGAAACGGCAGGGCCGCGTAGTCGGCCTGCATCACGGCGCGTGGCGCCAGCACGCCCTCGGCCGTGGAGAGCCAGCGGTGCGGCATGCGGTTGGTGGCCAGTGCATCGAGTGCGGGCAGGCCCAGCTGCAGGGCGTGATAGCCGAAGAGATCGACGACAGCCAGATCAAACTGCTGTTGCTCCCACGCCAACAGATAAGCCCCTGCAGGGGACTCGAACCAGTCCTGCAAACCTATAATTCCGGCATTCATGACGCTGCTTCCACTGCCCGCCTTCGACGACAACTACATCTGGATGCTGCATGACGGCCACCAGGCCCTCGTCGTCGACCCCGGTGATGCACAACCGGTGCTGCAGGCGCTGCAGACCCAACACCTGCAGCTTCAGGCGATTCTAGTCACACACCATCACGCCGATCATGTGGGCGGCGTGGCCGAGCTGCGCGCCGCGACGGGCGCCACGGTACACGGCCCGGCGGGCGAAGACATGCCCGAACCCCTGCAACGCTACGGCGAAGGCGATGCGCTCGATCTGCTGGGCCTGCACTTCGAGGTGCTCGATGTGCCGGGCCACACGGCCGGCCATATCGCCTGGTACTGTCCGGACGCCGACGGCACGCCCCTGCTCTTCTGCGGCGACACACTCTTCTCCGGCGGCTGCGGCCGCCTCTTTGAAGGCACGCCGGCGCAGATGCTGGCCTCGCTCGACAAGCTCGCCGCCCTGCCGGGCCACACGCGCGTGTGCTGCGCGCACGAGTACACCTTGAGCAATCTGCGCTTCGCGCGCGCCGTCGAGCCGGACAACGTCGCGCTGCAGCAGTACATGCAGCGCTGCGAGAGCCTGCGCTCCCAGCGGCAACCCACCCTGCCCTCGATCCTGGCCGTCGAGCGCGACATCAACCCCTTCCTGCGCACCCGCGAGCCTGCCGTCGTGCAGGCCGTCCAGCCCCGGGCGCAGGCCCATGACGAGGCCGGCATCTTCGCCGCCCTGCGACTCTGGAAAAACGACTTCCGATGAAACTGTTCCGCACTGCCGGCCTCGCGGCCCTCATGCTCCTGCTGGCCGGCTGCGCCAGCCTCGCCCCCGGTCCCGGCGCCTCCTCTGACCCCTCCTCCTCCCCGGCCCGCGACGCCACGACGCCTGCCTCCCCCGCCTTCAGCCTGCACCGCCCCGTCTACCCCCAGGGTGAACTGACGCCGATCACGCCACTCGAGCCCGCGCGGCGCAGCGTCACCGCCCTGACCCCTCCGGACGATCTCTGGGAACGCATCCGCAGCGGCTTTGCCATGCCCGACCTCGACAGCCCGCTGGTGCCCGGCCGCGAACAATGGTATGCCGCACGACCCCAGGACCTGGAGAACATGGCCGAGCGTTCGCGCATGTACCTCTTCCACATCGTCGAGGAGATCGAACGCCGGGGCCTGCCCAGCGAACTCGCCTTGTTGCCCTTCATCGAAAGCGCCTACAACCCCCAGGCCTACTCGCATGCACGTGCCGCCGGCATGTGGCAGTTCATCCCCAGCACAGGCAAGCTCTACCAGCTCAAGCAGAACGCCTTCCGCGACGACCGTCGCGATGTACTGGCATCCACCCAGGCGGCACTCGACTACCTGGAGCGGCTCTACGGCATGTTCGGTGACTGGCATCTGGCCCTGGCCTCCTACAACTGGGGCGAGGGCAGCGTGGGCCGAGCCATCGCGAAAAACAAGCGCCTGAAGAAGGGCACGGGCTACCTGGACCTGAACATGCCCATGGAGACGCGTTACTACATCCCCAAGCTGCAGGCCATGAAAAACATCGTGGCCGATCCCGGCAGGTTCAACATCAAGCTGCCGGTGATCGAAAACCACCCCTACTTCGACACCGTCACCATCACACGCGACATCGACGTGGCCCTGGCCGCCAAGCTGGCTGAGGTACGTCTGGAAGACTTCAAGGCACTCAACCCCTCGCTGCACCGTCCGGTCATCCTGGCCGCGGGCACACCCCAGATCCTGCTGCCCTGGGACAACGCCGAGATCTTCCAGCGCAACCTGGACGCCTATGTGGGTGACCGCCTGTCGAGCTGGACGGTCTGGATTGCCCCCTCCACCATGAAGCCGGACGAGGCGGCGCGGCGCGTGAAGATGAGTGAAGCCGATCTGCGCTACGTCAACCGCATTCCACCGCGCATGCTCATCCGCGCCGGCTCCACCCTGCTGGTGCCACGCCCGGCCAGCCAGGAACGCGACGTGACCGAACGCATTGCCGACAACGGCCAGTTGCACCTGGCCCGCGAACAGGTACCGCGCAAGGCCGGTGCACCGCGCCGCACCGTGCTCAAGGTCGGCCGCAAGGGCGACACCGTGGCCAACATCGCCCAGCGCTACCGCCTGCCCATCAGCTCGGTGGCACGCTGGAACAAGGTGAGCGAGAAAGCCATCTTCAAGGCCGGAGACAAGGTCATCGTCTTCATGTAAGGCCGCGCCGGCCGGTAGGGCTCAGAGTTTCTCGGTCTCGCCCGCACGCGGCTGCCACTTCATGAGGTGCCGCTCGATGCGTCCCACCAGGCCGTCGAGCAACAACGCAAAAGCTGTCAGCACCACGATGCCCGCAAACACCGTGTTGACGTCAAAGGTCCCCTCGGCCTGCAGGATCAGATAGCCCACACCCCGCGCCGAACCCAGGTACTCGCCCACCACCGCCCCCACAAAAGCCAGGCCCACCGAGGTGTGCAGGCTGGAGAAGACCCAGGCTGTCGCACTGGGCAGGTAGACGGTGCGCAGCAGCTGGCGCTGGTTCGCGCCCAGCATGCGGGCGTTGGCCAGCACCACGGGGCTGACCTCACGCACGCCCTGGTAGACGTTGAAAAAGACGATGAAAAACACCAGGGTCACGGCCAGCGCCACCTTGCTCCAGATGCCCAGGCCAAACCACATGGCAAAGATGGGCGCCAGGATCACACGCGGCATGGCGTTGGCGGCCTTGATGTAGGGGTCCAGGATGGCGCTGGCCAGGGGCGAGAGCGCCAGCCACAGGCCGCACACCAACCCCAGCACTGTGCCGATGCCAAAGGCCAGAAAGGTTTCCAGCAGCGTGGTCCCCAGATGGCGGTAGATGTCGGCGTTACCGCTCAATCCATCGGGAAACAGGGCATTGGGCGCCACCGCCCAGGGCAGGAACCAGGACCAGATGCGGCCGGCCACCTGGATCGGATTGCCCAGGAAAAACGCCAGCTTGGCATCCTGCGAAGCCAGCTGCCACAGGCCCAGAAAAACCAGCAATACACCCAGTTGCCACCAATGCAGATTGCCGGTCCGGGGCTTGAGCAACTGCCAGAGCGTCATGCCGCCTTCCTCAGCTGCTGCTGGTAGCCCTTGAGCACCTCTTCGCGCAGCACGTCCCAGATCCGGGTGTGCAGTTCAACGAAGCGTGGTGTGTGGCGCACCTCGGCCACATTGCGCGGACGCGACAGGTCAATGGGAAATTCACCGATCGGCCGGGTCGCCGGGCCCGCCGAAAGCACCACCACCCGGTCGCTCATGGCAATGGCTTCGTCCAGGTCGTGGGTGATGAAAAGCACCGCTTTTCTCTTCGCGCTCCAGAGCTCGAGCACCTCGTTCTCCATCAACTGGCGCGTCTGCACGTCCAGCGCGCTGAAGGGCTCGTCCATGAGGATGATGTCCGGGTCCAGCGCCAGGGTCTGGGCCAAGGCCGTGCGCTTGCGCATGCCGCCCGAGAGCTGGTGCGGGTAGCGGTCACCAAAACCGGCCAGGCCCACACGGGCCAGCCAGTCCTCGGCCTGGGCCCGCGCCTCGGCCTCGGGCACACCGCGGTATTGCAGACCCAGCAGCACATTGTCCAGCGCACTGCGCCAGGGCAGCAGCGCATCGGCCTGGAACATGTAGCCGGCACGCCGGTTCAGGCCGTGCAAGGGTTCGCCGAAGACACGCACCTCGCCCGCGCTGGGTGCCAGCAGACCCGCGCCCACATTGAGCAGCGTCGACTTGCCGCAGCCCGTGGGGCCGACCACCGAGACGAACTCGCCGGCCGCCACGCGCAGCGTGGTGTCGGCCACGGCCACGTAGGCGGACGCGCCCTGCGAGGTGGCGAAGGTGCAGGTGATGCCCAGCAGCTCGAGGGCGTAGGGCTGCACGGCGTTCAGCGCCTCAGGCCTTGAAACGCGCCTTGGCCCGGGCCGCGAACTGGTTGGTCCAGGTCTTGGCCAGATCGATCCGGTCGGCCTTGAGCGTGCTGTCGAAGCTGGCCAGCGCACGCAGCGCCGTGCGGCCGCCCTCATCGGGGAACATGCCGTCTATGGCCAAGGCCTCACGCACCTTGTCGAAAGAAGCCAGGTAGAGCCCGCGGTCGCCGAGCAGATAGGACTCGGGCACGGTCTTGATCAGGTCGCTCGGGCCCGCGGTCTGCAGCCATTTGAGGGCATGCACCATGGCATTGGTCAGGGCCTGGGCCGTGGCCGGATTCTTCTGCACGAACTCCAGCGGTGCATAGAGGCAGCCCGCGGGCATGGGGCCGCCAAAGACCTCGCGCGTACCCTTGAGCGTACGCGTGTCGAAGACGATGCGGACATCCCCTTTCTGCTCCAGCATGGTCATGACGGGGTCGATGTTGCAGATGGCATCGATCTGGCCCGAGCGCATCGCCGCCAGGGCCCCCGCCGACGTGCCCACGCCGATGAAGCTCACGTCACCGGCCTTGAGACCGGCACGCGAGAGCACCAGGTTGGCCATCATGTTGGTGGACGAACCCGGCGCCGTGACACCGATCTTCCTGCCCTTGAGGTCCCCCACCTTCTTGTAGTGGGGCAGGGTCTTGTTCGAGACGCCCAGCGCGATCTGCGGGGCACGTCCCTGCAGCACGAAAGCCTGGAACATCTGTCCCTTGTTCTGCAGATTGATGGTGTGCTCGTAGGCACCACTGACCACGTCGGCCGAGCCGCCCACCACGGCCTGCAACGCGCGCGCACCACCGGCAAAGTCGCTGATCTCCACCTCCAGGCCTTCGGCCTTGAAGTAGCCCAGCTGCTCCGCGATGGTCAGCGGCAGGTAGTAGAACGAGGCCTTGCCGCCCACGGCAATGGCCACCTTGCTCTTCTCGGGCCTGGGGTCGGCTGCCAGGGCCGGCAGACCCAGACTGGCCGCGGCCAGTGTCGCGCCGGCCGTGAAGCGACGTCGGTTGATGGGTAGGTCGGACATGATGTTCTGCTTCCCTGTCTTGCTTTTCCTGGTGTCCAAGCTTACCCAAGCGGCGCAGCCGACGCATCAGGAAACCTCCCGACCGGGTTTCCCCTAGAGCCGCCTGCCCGCCAGGCCGTGGCTCAGTGATAGCCCAGGAAAAAGATGCCGATATTGGTCAGCAGGCCCAGGGCCCAGATCACGGAGCGTGCCGTACTCATGCCCGAGACGTAGGCCATGATGTAGATCAGGCGCAGGAAGACGAAGAGGAAAGCCAGCATGTCCAGCCGCAGCTGGTGGGCCCCCATCAGGTGGGCGATGATGACCGCACCGATGAAGAAGGGTAGCGCCTCGAAGCTGTTCTGCTGCGCGGCGTTCGCCCGCGCGCGCCAGTCGGTCTGACGGGCCAGCCAGGCGCGCGGGTGGTCGTTGTCGTAGCCCCCCTCCTTGCGCGGCTTGCCCAGCATGCCGGACTTGGCCAGGATCGCACAGGCTATGGGCAGCAGCGCGGCAATGAGGACACACCAGTAGGCCAGGGTGAAGCGGGCAAACGTCATGATGAGGGGTGAAAAAAGAGGAAAGTGTGTCGCCGGGTTGGCAAAACTGCGCCGGATTATCCTTCAGCGGCGGTCCACCAGCGCGTGCGCGATGGTGCCCAGATCCACGTATTCCAGCTCGCTGCCGATGGGCACGCCACGCGCCAGCCGCGTGAACGCCACGCCGCGTACCTTGAGTCCCTCGGCGATCACGTGCGCCGTGGTCTCTCCCTCGGCCGTGAAATTGGTCGCCAGGATGACCTCGCGCACCGTGCCGTCGCTGGCTCGGTCCAGCAGGCCCTTGATGCCGATGTCGCGCGGCCCGATGCCGTCGAGCGGACTGAGCTTGCCCATGAGCACGTAGTACAGGCCCTTGTAGGCACCCGTGCGCTCCAGCGCCATCTGGTCGGCCGGTGTCTCCACCACGCAGAGCTTGCTGGCGTCGCGCGCCGGGTCCTGGCAGGTCCCGCAGACCTCGGCCTCGCTGAAGGTGTGGCAGCGCGTGCAATGGCGCACGCTGGTCGCCGCCTCCTGCAAGGCCCGTGACAGCAACTGCGCTCCCTCGCGGTCGTGCTGCAGCAGATGAAAGGCCATGCGCGAAGCCGACTTCACGCCCACGCCCGGCAGCCGGCGCAGGGCCTGGATCAGCGCATCGAGGGTATGAGCGTCGGACATGAGGGTGCGAGCAATGTCTCGGGCGTAGCGAGCGGGCGTCAGGCGAGGCGCGGGTGGTGGGAAACCGGAATGGACTTGAGGTCCATGAGGATTTCCCGACGGGCCCCGCAACGACGTATCACGCCCGCGCAGTAGCCCTTAGAAGGGGAACTTCATCCCACCCGGCAGTCCAGGCATGCCCGCTGTCAGTTTTCCCATCTTCTCCTGACTGGTCTCCTCCGCCTTGCGCACGGCGGCGTTGAAGGCGGCGGCCACCAGGTCTTCGAGCATGTCCTTGTCCTCGGCCAGCAGGCTGGGATCGATGGTCACGCGCTTGACGTCGTGCTTGCAGGTCATGATGACCTTGACCAGGCCCGCACCGGATTCACCGCTGACCTCGATGAAGGCCAGCTCTTCCTGCGCCTTCTTGAGGTTGTCCTGCATGGCCTGCGCCTGCTTCATGAGGCCGGCGAGTTGTCCTTTGTTGAACATGGGCGTTCCTTATGTCGGTTGGGGTTTCGATGAACCGTTGGGTTCGATGGGCTTGATGCTGCCGGGCACGATTTTCGCGCCGAAGTCGCGCATCATGGCCTGCACAAAAGGGTCTTCGTGGATCAGTTTTTCCGCCGCCAGCTGCTTCTCCTCGGCGATGGCGGCGTTGCGCCTGGCCGGGCTGTCACTCACACGACCGATCTCCACGGCCAGCGTCACGCCATGGCCTGCCGCCTGCAGGGCAGCCTGCAGGCGCTCGCGACTCGAGGCCGAGTTGAGCGACTCGCGCTCCACGCGCAGCAGCCACTGGTCGGCGTCGCGTGCCACCAGTTGGGACTGCAGGGCAAGCTCGCGCACCAGGGCCGTGATGGACTCACTGGCGATCAGGCCGCGCACGACCTGGTGCCAGTACCCCCCCTCCTCGGTCGGGACCAGGGGCGATCCCTGCCCCGCGCCGGGGGCGGGCGCATCGGCACGCGATTCGGCCGGTACGCGCACGGGTACGGCCACCACCTGCGCAGCTGGCATGGCCGTGACCGGCCTGGCGGGTTGCACGGGATGCTCATCGTCGACCACGGACAGCACCTGGCCCGGGGGCATGGCACCAGTCGCGCGGGGAGCTGCGGGCGCCGCAATCGGACGCGCAGCGACCGGCGGCGCGGGCACGGCAGGCATTGAAGCCACGGAACGGACCGCATGAACAGGCGTCGCCGCCTGTGCCGCAGCCATCACGGGCTGGGGCCGCGCAGGGGCCGACTCAGGCGATTTCAGTGTTTTTTTTTCCGACGCACCGCCGGAAGGCATGGCGCCAGGCTTGAAAGCCAGCAAGCGCAGCAGCACCATGGTCAGCGCCGCATACTCGTCGGGCGCCAGGCCCAGCTCGCCACGACCGTGCAGGCACAGGCTGTAGAGCAGCTGCGTCTCGTCGGCGGGCAGCAGCGCGGCCAGCCGCGCCATCTCGGCCGCTTCGGGATCGGATGCGTCGGCGCTGCCGGGCACCGCCTGCAGCACGGCCATGCGCTGCAGCACCACGCTCATCTCCTCCAGGGTGGAAGCGGCGCTCAGGCCGTTGACACGAAGAGTCTCGGAGGTGTCGACCACGGTCTTGCCATCGCCGCGCGCCAGTGCATCGATCAGCGTGTAGACATGGGAGCGGTCCACGCTGCCCAGCATCTGGCGCACCGTGGCTTCTTCGAGCTGGCCGGAACCGAAGGCGATGGCCTGGTCGGTCAGCGAGAGCGCGTCGCGCATCGACCCGCGCGCGGCACGCGCCAGCAGGCGCAACGCCCCCGGCTCGGCTGGCACGTTCTCGGCGGCCAGCACCTTGGTCAGGTGCTCCAGCACGGTCTCGGGCGCCATGGGCCGCAGGTTGAACTGCAGGCAGCGGGAGAGCACGGTGACCGGCACCTTCTGCGGATCGGTCGTCGCCAGCACGAACTTGAGGTATTCGGGCGGCTCCTCCAGCGTCTTGAGCATGGCATTGAAGGCCGTGTTCGAGAGCATATGGACTTCGTCGATCATGAAGACCTTGAAGCGCCCCTGCACGGGCTTGTAGACCGCCTGTTCCAGCAGGGACTGGACCTCGTCCACACCGCGGTTGGAGGCCGCGTCCAGCTCGGTGTAATCGACAAAACGGCCGGAATCGATGTCGGTGCAGGCCTGGCAGACACCGCAAGGCTGGTCGGTGATGCCACCCTGCCCATCCGCGCCCACGCAGTTGAGCGACTTGGCGAGAATGCGCGAGACCGTGGTCTTGCCCACGCCGCGCGTGCCGGTGAACAGATAGGCATGGTGCAGGCGCTGCGTCTGCAGCGCATTGCCCAGGGCCCGCACCACGTGCTCCTGGCCCACCATTTCGGTGAAGCTTTTCGGCCGGTATTTGCGCGCGAGCACGAGATAGGACATGCGGCGATTCTAAGGTGTGGATTGCATGGCTTTTCCGCATCCGGCCTTTAAATCGGCGGGGCAGCCCTTACAATACAAAGCGACGGGCCTCCCTGCATGGTGAAGCGGCCAACCGGGTCAGGTGGGGAACCAAGCAGCCCTAACTGTGGAGCCAGTGCCAGGATCCAGGTCCGTCACCTATTCAGCAAGCCGCTGGCCCGCGCCAGCGGCTTTTTTCATGCCTGCAACCGGCGCAACACGCCCTCGCCCGCCCGCTTGCCGCTGGCAAAGCAGGCCGTCAGCAGGTAGCCGCCTGTGGGAGCTTCCCAGTCCAGCATCTCGCCGGCACAGAAGACGCCGGGCAGGGCCTCGCACATCAGGTCCTCGCTAAGGGCTTCGAACAGCACCCCTCCCGCGCTGCTGATGGCCTCGTCGATCGGGCGGGCCGCCACCAGCTGCAGCGGCAGGGCCTTGATGGCACGTGCCAGCGTGACGGGGTCGTGCAGGGCCTCCCTGCTCAACAATTCATGCAGCAGGGCGGCCTTGATGCCCTCGATGCCCAAACGGCTCTTGAGGTGGCCGGACAGCGAACGCGAGCCGCGCGGGTGCGATACCTCGGCCAGCACACGGTCGGGCACCATGTCGGGCAGCAGATCCAGATGCAGGGTGGCGTGTCCGGTGCGGATGATTTCGTCGCGCAGCAGCGCCGACGCCGCATAGATGAGACTGCCCTCCACGCCCGTGGCGGTGGCAACGAACTCCCCTTTGCGTTCGAAGTGGCGCCCCTGGCTGTCCGTGAACGAGATCGCCACGGTCTTGAAGGGCTGGCCGGCATGACGGCTCGCAAAAAACTCGCTCCAGCCCGTCGGCGCCGGCACAGCCTGCACAGGCAAGGCCTCGCCGTCCGGTGGCAAAGCGCGTTGCACAGCCACGTCGAAGCCACAGTTCGCCGGCAAGAGCGGCGCCACGGCCACGCCGCGCGCAGCCAGCAAGGGCACCCAGGCACCATTCGACCCCAGGCGCGCCCAACTGCCGCCACCCAGGGCCAGCACCACGGCGTCAGCCTGCGCCCGGACCTCCCCTTGCGGAGTCTCAAACCGCAAGGTCTGGCCGTCTTCGGCCCAGCCAGTCCAGCGGTGTCGCATATGGAAAGTCACACCCGCCCCGCCGTGCCGAGGGTGACGCAGGCGCTGCAACCAAGCCCGCAACAAAGGCGCGGCCTTCATGTCCTTGGGAAACACACGCCCCGAGGTGCCGACAAAGGTCTCGATGCCCAGGGTCTGCGCCCAGCTGCGCAGCTCATGGGTGCCAAAGTCGCGCAGCAGGGCCTCGATCTGCGCCCGCCGCGCGCCATAGCGTTCGGCAAAACGGTCCGCGCCTTCGGCGTGTGTGAGGTTGAGCCCGCCCTTGCCCGCGAGCAGGAACTTGCGCCCCACCGAGGGCATGGCGTCATACAAGTCCACGGCCATACCGGCCTCGATCAGCACCTCAGCCGCCATCAGGCCAGCCGGGCCACCGCCAATGACGGCCACTTTTTTCTTTTGCATCTCAGTTGTCCATTGCGCCGAAGCGCGATCCGCATATGCTCAAGCGAAGCAACCCAAGGGTGCCATGGAACCGGCTCTGCCGGGCCATCGGCACCGCTACCTCCCGCCCAAGGCGAGTGAGGGGCCGTGAGCATCGAGATGCGCAGCGGCTCAGGGGGTGCTTCATCTCTGTCATTCAATTTCTTCCACGCGCCCCGAGGCGCTCAGGAAAGCCGCGCGCACGGGTTCACCAGGGCTCGCGGCCTGGACCGCCGCGCGGTAGCCGCGCAGCTGGGCCAACAATTCCTCCTGCTGCTGCGGCCGCGCCGCCGATTTGTAATCCAGCACCCACCAGCCGCCGTCACGCCGTCGAACCAGACGGTCGATGCGTCGCACGCTGCCCTGCACGGTCACGGGCACTTCATTGGCCTGCCAGTCCACCTCGGCGCTGCGCCAGGCCCAGTGCCCCTCGCCCTGCAGGATGCGCCGCGCCAGGGCTGCGGCCTGCTGCGCCTGTGCGGCGTCCAGGCCGAATTCGGCCGCGGCGCGCTGCACCTGGGTGGCGCTCCAGTCCTGCGCGTCCAGCACGGTCCATTCGAGCAGGCGATGCATGGCCTTGCCGATGCGCGCCTCGGGCGTGTCCGGCTCCGGCGCTGCGGGTCCGCTGCGGGTTGCCTCGAAGCGCACCTCCGGCAGCACCGGCAGCACGATGGAGTCCTGCTGCACCGTCGCCGAGGCGGGCGCCGACGCCACGCCCGCCCCGTCCAGCGCGGCACAGCCCGGCTGCAGGCGCTGCCACCAGCTGCGCCCGCTCTCGCCATACGGTTCCACAGAGGACAGCACCAGCCGGCGCTGGGCCCGCGTCAGCGCCACGTAGAGCGTGTTGAGCTCCTCGCGCGCGCGCGCCTGCTGCTCTCTCTCAAGTGCCTCGCGTACGCTGGGCGGCACGCGGCTCTCGCTGGCAAGGAAGACGAAGGAAACCGGCGCCGCCTCCTCGCCGGGCCAGTCCAGCAGCACGCCCATGGTCTGGGCGCGCTGCGGCGGCGCGTCGGTGTCGAGCAGCAGCACCAGCTCGGCCTCCAGACCCTTGGCGCCGTGCACGGTCAGCAGCTGCACGGCATCGGCCCCGGCGGCCTGGGGCGCGGGCACGCCCCCCGCGCGCAGTGCACGCACCAGACCATAGGGCGTGGCGTAACGCCCGCCATCGAGCTGCAGGGCCGCGGACAGCAGGGCCAGCAGGTTCGCGCGCACGCCGGCGCGCAGGGTGGCGGGGGCCGCCGCCACGAAACGCGCCAGCACGTCGCCGTCTTGATAGATCGCATCCAGGGCGTCGTGCGGCGGAAGGTCGGTCGTCCAGCGCTGCCAGCGTTGCAGACGTGCGCCCACGCCGCGCAGGGACGCAGACCACCCCTCCTGCTGGAGCAGGTCGAACCAGGGCAGCTTCTGCGCGCGCTGACGCAGCGCGATCTCGATCAGCGCGTCGTCGGAGAGGCTGAACAGCGGCGACTTGAGCGCGCGTGCCAGGGACAGGTCATGCGTGGGCGAGACCAGCGCGTCGAGCAGCGCCACCAGGTCCTGCACCTCGGGGGCCTCGCCCAGCTCGGTCTTCTCAGGTTGCAGGACCGGGATGCCGAGGGCGCGCAGCTCGGCCTCCATGGCCGACAGGCGGTCGCGCTTTCGAGCCAGCACCATGACCTCGCTCGGATGGAGGCCGGTGGCGATCTGCCCCGCGATCCAGCGCGCCGCCTGACGGCACTCGAGTTCGCGCAGCGTGTCTTCAGGGGTGTGGCGCGGCTGACTGAGGCTGTCCCGCCACCCGGTGGTCGTTTCCTTCGGGCCCTTCTCGGGTCTTGCAATCGCGGGCAGGGCCAGCACCTCGCCCGCCTCCCGCGACTCGGTGCTGTGCGTACGGAAACCGTCGTAGTCGCCGTCCTCGCGCGCCTGGCCCAGCGCGGCATTGACCAGGGCCAACACCTCGGGCGCATTGCGGCGCGTGTGGTCGCAGCTCAGCTGCTCGCCGCCGAGTTCACGCACAAAGGCCTTGGCCGCCTCGAAGACCTGGGGCTCGGCGCGACGGAAGCGGTAGATGCTCTGCTTCGGGTCGCCGACGATGAAGAGCCGCGGCGCCGTTGCCCCGCCGCCGCTGCCACCATAGCCGGCCAGCCAGGCGTGCAGCGCCTGCCACTGCAGGGGGTTCGTGTCCTGGAATTCGTCGATCAGCAGATGGCGCGTGCGCGCATCCAGCCGCTCCTGCACCCAGCCGCTGAGCGCGGCGTTGGACAGCAGGTGCAGTGCGGCGCGCTCCACGTCGCTCATGTCCACCCACCCGCGTTCGCGTTTGAGCGCACCGTACTCGTCGATCAGCAGGCGCGCGAGCCGCGTCAGGCGCTGCTGGTAGAGCCAGGCCTCGTGCTGCTGCTGGGCGGCGCAAAGGCGTTGCAGCTCCGGCTCCGCCTCCTGCGCAACGTCGAACTTCTGCAGGTTCTTGGTCAGGCGGTCTTCGTCCTTGACGAAAAAGGCGGACCGCAGGAGGTCCAGGACCACCACCGACTGCCCCTCGTCGCCCCGGTCGAGCAAGGCATAGGCGTCGACGATGTCCGCTGCGGCGGATTGCGGGGTCTTGTTCTTTTCCTGACCCAGGACCCTGGCACGCGCCAGCCAGCGTTCGCGCACCGCAGGCCGCAGCAGCCAATGCGCCGGGGTGTCCAGACCGGAAAATTCGGCGTACAAATCGCCCGCCGACGGCACCGAACGCTCGATCACGGCCAGCGCGTCGGCCAGCATGAACTCCACACGCCGCTGCAGGGCGGCTTCGAGCGCCTTCTCGGTCTGGCTGCGACCGTACGTGGCGATCACGGCCTCGTAGTCGGCGCGCAGCTCCGGCTCGCGCAGCAGGCGGGCCTGGAAAGGGCGCCAGACCTGGGCAATGGCCGGACCATCCTGCTCCAGCAGGTCATAGGCGGCGGGAAAGCCCAGTTCCTCCAGCATGGAGATGGGCGCGTTGCGCAGCAACGCGGCGAACCAGCTGTGGAAGGTGCGGATCTGCACGCTGCGCCCCTGCAGCAGCAACCTGCGGTGCAATTGACGCAGAGGTTCGATCAACGCGGGTGCGCGCGCCGGGTCGACCCCGCGCATGAGTAGTTCCTCGCGCAAGCGGTCGTCGTCCGCGTGCGCGAACGCTTCCAGCCACTCCATGAGGCGCTGGCGCATCTCGCCCGCAGCCTTCTTGGTGAAGGTGATGGCCAGGATCTCCTGCGGCGCCGCGCCTTCCAGCAGGGCTCGCAGGATGCGCGAGACCAGCATCCAGGTCTTGCCCGCACCCGCGCAGGCCTCCACCACCACGTGACGCTGCGGATCACAGGCGATCCTGTAGAAGTCTTCTCTTGAGACGGGGGTGTTGTTGCGTTCGTAGGCTGGGGTCATTGTTTTTGCCTCCCGGCAGAGGCTTTGTCCCCCCCCATCCCCCCCCGCCCCCTTCCCACCCCGGCCGGGGCGGGAAGGGGGAGCCCGATTTGATTTCGTCGCGCCGGCTGCGCTTCTACGACATCAAGGTCACGGTCCCCTTCTTCACACCGAGATTTCTCGGCGACGGGCGTAGTAAAGGGCTCGATGGCTGGCGCGTAACGGCCAGTCGGGGGCATGCCAACATAGTGATGGTCTCTACGACCGCAGGCGTGAAGTGCGGGTGCGCCCGCCACTGTGGCGATGTTGGTGTCGTAGAAGCATATCCAGAAACCAGAAGCCAAATCCGGCTCCCCCTTCCCGCCCCGGCCGGGGTGGGAAGGGGGCGGGGGGGGATAGGGGGGGGGTACAAGACTGAGCCAGTCAACAGTCTTCATGACCCACTCCAAAAATCCCGTCGACACAAACCCCGCGCCGCACAGGTCTCACAAACACGCCCCTCCCCCAGCGCCGGCATGGGCGCGCCCTCCGCAATCCGCCCCAGATCACTGAGCAAACCCTCAATCAAGGCATCTCGCACCGCCACCACATCCTCCTGCTCGACGGTGCGGCAGCCATCGCGCTCACCCACGTTTACATAGGCCGCACGCAGGGTGTCCTCGGGCTGCAGGGCCGCATAAAAAGCCAGCTGTGTGTCCTCCAGGGGCTCGCGGATCCGATCGCGTGTCTTCTGCAGGGGCTCGGTCTTGTAGTCGATGAGCAGGGTCATGCCCTCCGGGCCGCGATCAATGCGATCCAGGCGGCCGAACAAGGTCAGCGCTCCCAGCGGTTGCTCGACATCACACTCGCTGTCGGCGTAGCGCCAACCCGCGGCTTCGTGCTGGGCCAGCCAGTCCAGATAGCCCTCGCGCATCCGCGGCCAGGCGGCCATGAAGGGCAGGAATTCGTCCTCGGCCAAGCGCTGCACACGCACCTCTTCGGCCGCCGCCGCGTCGAGCAGCTGGCGGCGGCGCGCACGGTCATCACTGTCGAGCCCGGTGTGAAAGCGCTGCAGCACGGCATGCAGCCAGAGACCGAAATCGCGCTTGTCGAGCTCGCCTTCGATTTCCTCTGCCTCTTTCAGACCGAGCTGGCGCAGCGCGAAATAGCGGTAGGGGCAGTGCCGCAGGTCCTGGTAGGCACTGGCCGAGATTCGTGTCATCGCCAGTGCGGGCGCAGCCGGCAAGGGCGGCGACACCGGCGCGGGGATCAGCCGCCGCGAGACCCGCGGATCCGCTCCGTTCTGCCCCGCCGCGTCTCTGCGCGCCAGCTGCACCAGCGGGCTCGGCAGCAGGGGCTCTCCCCCCTCGTCGCTGCGGCGCCAGAGCACGTCCACCGCCGGTCGGGCGAGCGCATCGGCCCAGGCCGCGCGCAAGGCGGCCTCGAGCGCTTCGCGGGCGGGCAGACCCAGCGCCGCACGCTGCGCCGCTGTCCAGAGGCCTGCGGGCTCGGGTGAAAGCGGCAGACGCACCTCGTCGCAGCCCGGCAGCACTACGGCCGCGAAATCGCGGCCCAGCATCTGGGCCAGCGGCAGCAGCACGGCCTGCTCCTGCGCCGGGTACTCGGACTTGAAACTCGCGGACTCGAGTACCTGGTCCACCCAGCGGGTGAAGTCCGCCAGGCTGAGGCGGCGACGCGCCCACAGGGCGTCGGGCGGCAGGGCCGAGGCTTCACCGAGCCGCAGGGCCTGCAGCACATGCTCGCCGGCCAGATCGCTCTGCAGCAGCGTCCACTGGCCCGTGGCCAGCAAGACCTCACGCAACACCCGCAGCCAGTCCGCCAGGGGCCGGGCACCTTGCAGCGGTGCGCGCCAGGCCTCGATGCGTTGCAGCAGTTCTGGCAGAACCGACGGCGTGTGCAGCGCCAGCGTGTCCGGCACGTGGCGCCAAGCGCGCTGGGGCCGGCGGCGCAGCGCAGTCTCGAGCTCACGCAGGGCCTGCACGTCACAGGCGGGGGCGTGCTTGAGCCAGTCCAGCACGGCATCGCTGCTCGCGTTCCAGGCGGCGGCACGCAAGGCAACCATGAGCTGCGCGCCCGCGCGGCTGGTCGAGAGCTTCCAGCCGGTCTCGTCGCGCATCTGCACGCCATGGCTGGCCAGCATGGCGCGCACGCGGCGCGTCAGCGCGCGGTCGATCACCGCCACGGCCACCGGTGAGCGTCCGGCTTCCAGATGGCGCAGCACGCAGGCCGCCGCGCGCTGCGCCTCGTCCGGCACATCGGTGGCTGCGTGCCAGGACAGCATCGGCGTGGCGTCGCCGGTCACGGACGTCTCCAGCACCTGCAGGCGGTCGCCCCAGACCGGCCGCAGGCCGGCGGCCAGCGGATCGGGTTGCAGACCCGGCACGAAGACCAGGCAGTCCACGGAGGCAATCAGCCCCGATGAAAAAAGCACATCACTGGGATAGGAAGAATGAGCAAGCCAGGTCACGGCCACCTGCGCCACCTGGGCTTCGAGCGCCAGCGCGCCGGCCTCCAGCCCGGCGAGCGCCGCCAGCCGGGCACGCTGCCCCCAGGCGGCGCGCTCCTGCGGCGGCACAGCCGCAGCCAGCGCTACGAGCTCGCGCGCCGAGTCCAGCAGCAGGGGCGTGGCGAGCTCGGCGCGCTCGCGCAGACCGGCCTGCTCCAGCAAGGCACGGGCGGTGAGCACGTCCAGGGCCGCATCGCCGCTGTAATCCGTCGGTGCAGCGCTGTGCTCACCCAGGCTGCGGCACCAGTTCTGCGTGGTTTCGAAGCGCGGCGCAAAGCCGTCCGGATGCCGACGTGCCCAATGACGCGCTGCCTGCGGCATGAGCTGAGCGTAGGGCAGCAGGACCACGGTGCGGGCCGGATGGGCCCCGCGCGACTGCATGGCGCTGGCGATGCCAGCAAGCCACTGCTGCCAACGTTGATCCATGGTTTCTGTCACAATGCCGCAACTGTAGCCGCAACGCCTAGATATAAAGGAGCCCACGATGGCCAGCGACCTCATCAAGCATGTTTCCGACGCCTCCTTCGAGAACGACGTCCTCAAATCCGACCAGCCCGTGCTCGTCGACTACTGGGCTGAGTGGTGCGGTCCTTGCAAGATGATCGCTCCCGTGCTCGACGAAGTGGCCGGCACCTACCAGGGCAAGCTGCAGGTGGCCAAGATGAACGTGGACGAGAACCGCGACATCCCCGCCAAGTTCGGCATCCGTGGCATCCCCACGCTCATGCTGTTCAAGGGCGGTCAGCTCGCCGCCACCAAGGTTGGCGCCATGAGCAAGGCCCAGCTGACGGCGTTCATCGACCAGCAGCTGGCCTGAACCGCCCCACCGGTCCCCTGACGGCCGCCGGACCCTTGTGGGCGGCGGCCGTTTTTCCTGTCATAATCAATCCCGATCGCCGGTTCCCTGTCGGAGCCGGCTCGAGCTCCCGGCAGGCCGACCCCGCGTCGACCCGCCCTCACACCTCCCCCCGTCTGACCGAATCCCCTCTGGGACTCCATCCATGCACTTAAACGAACTCAAGGCCCTGCACGTCTCCGAATTGCTGCTGCAGGCCGAAGCGCTCGAGATCGAGAACACCGGCCGCATGCGCAAGCAGGAGCTGATGTTCGCCATCATCAAGAAACGCGCCAAAGCCGGTGAACAGGTCTTCGCCGACGGCGTGCTGGAAATCCTGCCCGACGGTTTCGGTTTCCTGCGCAGCCCCGATTCGAGCTACACCGCGAGCACGGACGACATCTACATCAGCCCCAGCCAGGTTCGCCGCTTCAATCTGCACACCGGCGACATGATCGAAGGCGAGGTGCGCACGCCCAAGGATGGCGAGCGCTACTTCGCGCTGAACAAGCTGGAAAAGGTCAACGGCGGCTCGCCCGAGACCAACAAGCACAAGGTCATGTTCGAGAACCTGACCCCGCTCTTCCCCAAGGTCCAGATGAAGCTGGAGCAGGACGGCCTGAAGACCGAGGAGAACATCACCGGTCGCGTGATCGACATCATCGCCCCCATTGGCAAGGGCCAGCGCGCCCTGCTGGTCGCCCCGCCCAAGAGCGGCAAGACCGTGATGATGCAGCACATCGCCCACGCGATTGCCGCCAACTACCCCGAGAGCCACATGATGGTTCTGCTGGTGGACGAGCGTCCCGAAGAAGTGACCGAGATGCAGCGCACCGTCAAGGGCGAGGTGATCGCCTCGACCTTCGACGAGCCCGCCGCCCGCCACGTGCACGTGGCCGAGATGGTGATCGAGCGCGCCAAGCGTCTGGTCGAACTCAAGAAGGACGTGGTGATCCTGCTGGACTCCATCACCCGTCTGGCCCGCGCCTACAACAACGTCGTGCCCTCCTCGGGCAAGGTGCTGACGGGTGGTGTGGACGCCAACGCCCTGCAGCGCCCCAAGCGCTTCCTGGGTGCGGCACGTAACGTGGAAGAAGGCGGCTCGCTGACCATCATCGCCACCGCCCTGGTCGACACCGGCAGCCGCATGGATGAAGTGATCTTCGAAGAGTTCAAGGGCACCGGCAACAGCGAAATCCACCTGGATCGCCGCCTCTACGAGAAACGCGTCTTCCCGTCCATCCAGCTCAACCGCAGCGGCACCCGTCGCGAAGAGCTTTTGTTGCAGCCCGAGATCCTGCAGAAGACCCGCATCTTGCGCCAGTTCCTCTACAACATGGACGAAATCGAGTCCATGGAAATGGTGCTCAAGCAGATGCGCGCCACGAAGAACAACAACGAGTTCTTCGACATGATGAGGCGAGGGGGTTAACGCCGCCCCCCAGGCTCGCGCCCCTCGGGCGCTACGCCACCCTCTCCTGCTGTGCGGAGGGGCGCACCCGGCGGCCCCGGACATGCCCGGTCCGCAGGTGCCTGCGAACAGCGTCCGCGCCCAGCACGCCTGACGCAAGCTGTTGATTTTTATGTATAATCTGCGTTTTCGCGGAAAGTAGTCTGGATGGTCCAGCCCGGCTCCCGCACCTGAGGAAGAAATCATGAAAGAAGGCATTCACCCCAACTACCGCGACGTGTGCTTCCAGGACATGTCGAACGGCTTCAAGTTCGTGACCCGTTCCTGCGCCAATGCCAAGGAAATGATCAAGATGGAAGACGGTCGTGAACTGCCGTGGATCAAGCTGGATACCACGAGCGAGTCGCACCCCTTCTACACCGGCACCCAGAAGTCGGTGGACAACATGGGCGGTCGCGTCGAGAAGTTCCGCAACCGCTTCGGCAAGAACGCAGTCGCCAAGTAATCCAGCCTCCGTCGTTCAGCCCAGGGCAGCCCGGTTCACCGCGCTGCCCTTTTCATTTCCGGAACCGCCTGCCGTCTCTGGCATCATCGCCGCCGTGAACCAGCCCAGTCCCGCCATCGTTCCCCAGGGCGCCGTGCGCCGCCTGCCGCACCTCGCGCTCTGGCTCTTTGCCCTGGCCTATGTGCTGCCCGGATTCATCGGTCGCACGCCCTGGCGCAGCGCCGATATCACGGCCTATGGCTATATGGTCGAGCTGGCCGCCGGCCGTACCCCTTGGCTGGCGCCCACGCTGGGCGGCATGCCCCCCGACGTCGACGGTCTGCTGCCCTACTGGCTCGGCGCCTGGGCGCTGCAGCTCGCCCCGAGCTGGGTCTACCCTGGCTTTGCCGCACGCCTGCCCTTCATGGCCCTGCTCGGCCTGGCCCTGATCGCGGTCTGGTATGGCATCTACTATCTGGCACGCAGCCCCCTGGCCCAGCCCGTCGCCTTTGCCTTCGGCGGCGAGGCTCGGCCCAAGGACTATGCGCGCGCCATGGCCGACGGCGGCCTGCTCGCCTTCATCGCCTGCCTGGGCCTGGCCCAGCTCTCGCATGAGACCACGCCCGCCGTCGCCCAGCTCTGCTTCGTCGCCCTGAGCTTCTACGCCTTTGCGGCCCTGCCCTACCGGCGCTGGACGCCCGTGCTCGCCGCCGGAATCGGCCTGAGCGGCCTCACGCTCTCGGGTGGCCCCTCCATGGCCCTGCTGCTGGCTGCGGGCGGCATCGTCACCCACGTGCTGGATCGCAGCCAGGCGCAGGAGGAACCACGCCGGCACCGTCAGGGCCTGTGGCGGCTGGTCGCGCTCACGGGACTCATCACCGTGCTGGCCACGGTGCTCGAGCTCTGGCGCTGGCGTATCGGTTTGCCCTCCAGCGGCAGCTCGTGGCAAAGCCTGGCGCGCCTGCTGCTGTGGTTCACCTGGCCGCTCTGGCCCCTGGTGCTGTGGACCCTGTGGCGCTGGCATCGCCAGCTCTTCGATCTGCGGCCGAGCCGGCACCTCACGCTGCCGCTGTGGTTCGCGCTGATCACCCTCGGCGCCACCGTGCTGACCCCGGCCGGCGACCGCGCCCTGCTGCTGGCCCTGCCGGCCCTGGCCAGTCTGGCGGCCTTCGCCCTGCCGACCATGAACCGCAGCGTCGCGGCCCTCATCGACTGGTTCACCCTGCTCTTCTTCACGGGGTGCGCGGTCGTGATCTGGGTGGTCTGGGTCGCCATGCTGACCGGCACACCGCCCCAGCCCGCGGCCAACGTCGCCAAGCTGCTGCCCGGCTTCGAGCCGCGCTTCATCATCCTGCCCTTCGTCTTCGCGACCCTCGCCACGCTGGCCTGGGGCTGGCTCGTGAAGTGGCGCATCGGCCGCCATCGCTCGGCGCTCTGGAAAAGCATGGTGCTGCCTGCCGGCGGCGCAGCCCTGTGCTGGCTGCTGCTGACCACGCTGTGGATGCCGGCGGTCAACCACGCACGCAGCTACGCGCCGCTGGTCGAACGCGCGGTCGATGTCATCCAGCCCGCAGACTGCCTGGCCTGGTTCGGCCTCTCGCGCGGGCAGCTTGCGGGCCTGCAGGCCCACAGCCGGCTACGACTGGAGCCGCTGAGCGACAGCGCGCGCTGCGACTGGGCCGTGATCGACCGCGAGATCCTGCGCCAGACACCCGAGATCATCAACCCCGCCCTGTGGGAGCGCAAGGCCAGCCTGGACCACCCGCGCCCGGGCGACGAAGGCCTGGTGCTGTTCCGCCGTACCGAACCCTCTCCCGCTCGCTAGGCCGTGGCCGAATTCCGTACCATCACGCGCCACGCGGGCACCGTGCTGGCCGGCCAGCTGGCCACCATGGCCTATGGCGTGACCGACACCATCGTCGCCGGCCGCTACGCCGAGGCCTCACTGGCCGCGCTCTCGGTCGGCTCCGCCCTCTACATGAGCGTCTACGTGGCCCTCATGGGCGTGCTGCAGGCCCTGCTGCCGGCCTGGTCCGAGCTGCACGGGGCGCGTCAGCCCGAACGCCTGGGCCACGCCTTCCGTCAGTCGCTCTACCTCTGGGCCGGGCTGGTCACCCTGGGCATGGCCATCCTGCTCAGCCCCGACCCGCTGCTGGCCTGGGCCGACGTGCCCGAAGCCCTGCGCGGGGAAGTGCGCGCCTATCTGGGCGTGCTCGCCCTGGCCCTGCCGGCGGCCCTGGCCTTCCGTCTCTACAGCACGCTCAACCAGAGTCTTGGCAAGCCCCAGTTCGTCACCTGGCTGCAACTGGGCTCGCTCGCGCTCAAGGTGCCGCTGTCGATCTGGTTCACCTTCGGCGGTCTGGGCCTGCCGGCGCTGGGTGCCCCGGGTTGCGCCTGGGCCACGCTGCTCGTGCACACGGTCATGCTGGCGCTGGCGCTGTGGCTGCTGCGCACCCGTGCGCTCTACGCCCCCTACCGGCTCTGGCGCTGGCCGGGGCGGCCCGACTGGCAGGTACTGGGCCCCCAACTGCGCCTGGGGGTGCCCAGCGGCCTGAGCATCCTGGTCGAGGTCACCTCTTTCACCCTCATGGCCCTCTTCATCGCACGCCAGGGCAGCACGGCCGCCGCCGCCCACCAGATCGCGGCCAATCTGGCCGCCGTGCTCTACATGGTGCCGCTGGCCATCGGCATCGCCAGCAGCGCACGCACCAGCTACTGGCTGGGCGCGGGCCAGCCCGCCCGGGCCCGTCATGCGGTCGCGGTGGGCTTCGGCCTCGTCGCCGGCAGCGCCGTGCTGCTGGCGGCCACGCTGATCGCGGTGCGCGGCCCGCTGGCCGCGCTCTACACCGGCAGCCCGGCGGTGGCGGCGCTGGCCGCGCCGCTGCTGCTGTGGACCGCGGCCTACCACCTGTTTGACGGTCTGCAGGCGCTGGGCGTCTTCATCCTGCGCTGCTGGCGCATCACGCTCGCCCCGCTGCTGATCTACGGCGTGCTGCTCTGGGGCCTGGGGCTGTACGGCGGCTATGCGCTGGCCTACGAGGGGCTGGGGCCCTGGCCGGCGCTGCAGCGGCCCGAAGCCTTCTGGATGGCCGGGGCGGCAGCCATGGCGCTGGCCGCCCTCACCTTCTGGCTCATGATCCTGCAGGTGCTTAGGAAGTAGCCCCCAGGCTACGCGCACTTCGCGCACCTCGCGCGCTTCGCCACCCCTTCTCCAAGGGGGCGGCGCCTGCGACCCGGCCAAGCCAGGCCGGTTCCATGGCGTCTCGCGCTCAGAGACGACAAATCAGGCGGCTTTTCATGCTGCAGCCAGTGCGGCGGGCTGCGGCAGGCGGCGCACGCGGCTGGCGGGGAAGACGATGGCAAAGCGCGAGCCCTTGCCCGGCGTACTCTCGATCTTGAGCTCGGCGCCATGGCGCTGCACCACATGCTTGACGATCGCCAGGCCCAGACCGGTGCCGCCGGTGTCGCGCGAGCGGCTGCGGTCCACGCGGTAGAAGCGCTCGGTCAGGCGCGGGATGTGCTCGGGCGCAATGCCCGGGCCGCTGTCCTGCACCCAGAACTCGCCCCGGCCGTCCTCATGCAGCAGCCAGCCGCAACGCACGGTGCCGCCCGCCGGCGTGTAACGCACCGCATTGCTGACCAGGTTGGACAGCGCGCTGTGCAGTTCGGACGCCGTGCCGGACAGTTCACAGGCCGGCGCGGGTTCGAACGCGATCTGCTGCGCCGCGCCGGTCATGGGGGGATTGAGCACGGCCGACAGGGCGCGCGCCTCGTGCTCGATCTGCTGCATCAACCCCGGCACCGATGACCACTCGCCGGTGCCCGGCGGCGGACTGCCCTCCAGCCGCGAGAGCATCAGCAGATCGCTCACCAGCGACTGCATGCGGTCGGCCTGCTGGGCCATGAGGTCCAGGTAGCGGGCGCGCTCCGCCGCATCCAGCGGCAGGGTCTGCAGCGTCTCCACGAAACCGGACAGCACGGTCAGCGGGGTGCGGATCTCGTGCGAGACATTGGCCACAAAGTCGCGCCGCATGGCCTCGGCCTGCTCGAACATCGTGATGTCGCGCGACAGAAGCAGGTGCCGCCCCTGGCCGTAGGGATGCAGATTCACGGAAAGGCGCACCGGCCGCGACGGTGAGCTCTGGCGGCCCGGCACCGTCACGCCATGGGAGAAATCGCCCGCATGCACGTAGGCCGCGTAGGCCGGGTCGCGCACCAGGTTGCCGAAGTGCTGCATCAGGTCGCGCTTCGGATCGAGGCCGAAATGGCTGCCCGCCGTCTGGTTGAACCACTCGATGCGGCCGTCGGCGTCCAGCAGCAGCACGCCGTTGGGCGAGGCCTGCAGCGCAGAGAGGAAATCTTGCAGGCGGACCTCGCTCTCCTCGATGCGCCGCTCGCGCTGGCGCACCAGCCGTCGCACCCGATCCGCCAGCTCGCCCCAGAGTCCATGCCGGAACGGCTGGCCGGAAAAATCCTCGTTCTTGAGCCACTGCAGCAGCTTGAGGCCACGCGAGAAGTCGAGCAGCACCCACACCAGTCCGGCCATGAGCATGCCCGCCAGCGCGCCGCGGATGCGCAAGGCCTCGGGAAAGACCTGGGCACCGGCGATGCCGCCCAGGGTCTGCAGCAGCAGGAAGAAGAGGAAGCGCAGGAACATGGGGGCGCACGCTCCGGGCGGCCTGAACGCCTCAGGCCTTGAGCGTCACTGCCGGCTGGGCCGTGAAGCGGTAGCCCGCGCCGCGCACGGTCTCCACCATGACGGCCGCCTCCCCCAGCGCCTCGCGCAGGCGCTTGACGTGCACGTCCACCGTGCGCTCCTCGATGAACACGTGGTCGCCCCACACCTTGTCCAGCAGCTGGCCGCGGCTGTGCACGCGTTCGGCGTGGGTCATCAGGAAGTGCAGCAGCTTGAACTCGGTCGGGCCGAGCTTGAGCAACTGGCCACGATGGCTGACGCGGTGCGTCTCGGCATCCAGCGTCAGTTCCCCCACGGTCACGGAACCGCTGGCCTGCTCGGGCGCACGCCGGCGCAGTACGGCACGGATGCGCGCCAGCATCTCCTTGGTCGAGAAGGGCTTGGCCATGTAGTCGTCGGCCCCGGCATCCAGGCCGGCCACGCGGTCGGCCTCGTCGCCGCGCGCGGTCAGCATGATGATGGGTACCGCCTTGGTCCGCGGGTCGCTGCGCCAGCGGCGAGCCAGGGTTAGGCCGCTGGCTCCAGGCAGCATCCAGTCCAGAAGCACCAGATCGGGCAACATGGCGTCCATCTCGCGCTGGGCGCTGTCACCGTCCAAGGCCATCGTCGGCCGGAAACCGTTGTGGCGCAGGTTGACGGCGATCAGCTCGGCGATGGCCGGCTCGTCCTCCACCACGAGCACTGCAGGTTGCTGCTTCATTTGAGGGTCGACTCGATTTCTTCGATCGGGATATGGCGCACGTCGGCGCCCTTGACGATGTAGATGATCAACTCGGCAACGTTCTTGGCGTGATCGCCGATGCGCTCGATCGCCTTGGCGATGAACAGCAGGTCCAGGCTGGCAGAGATGGTGCGCGGGTCTTCCATCATGTAGGTGATGAGTTTGCGCAGGAAGCCGTCGAACTCCGCATCGATCAGATTGTCTTCGCGCATGATGCTCACGGCGGCCGTGACATCAAGGCGGGCGAAGGCGTCCAGCGCCTTGCGCAGCAGGCCCGAGGCCAGGTCGGCAGCGATGCGCAGTTCCGAGGACGGCAGAGACCGCGCCGAGCCGCTGTGGATGATGGCCTTGACCATGCGGGCGATCTTCTCGGCCTCGTCACCGGCACGTTCCAGATTGGCCGTGGCCTTGGAGATTGCCATCAGCAGGCGTAGGTCACGTGCGGTGGGCTGGCGACGCGCGATGATGGACGAGAGCTCGTGATCGATCTCGACCTCGAGCGCATTGACCCGGTTCTCGTTCTCGATCACCTGTTCTGCCACCTCGATGCTGAACTGTGTCAGCGAGTAGATGGCCGCGTTGATCTGCGACTCGACCAGGCCACCGAGCTCCAGGGTGCGGCTGGAAACGCTGCTGAGCTCGGTGTCGAACTGGCTGGAGATGTGTTTTTCCATGATGGTGCTCCCTTCAGCCGAAACGGCCGGTGATGTAGTCCTCGGTTTCGGTGCGCTTGGGCTTCATGAAGATGGTCTCGGTCTCGCCGTACTCGATCAGTTCACCCAGGTACATATACGCCACGTAGTCGGACACTCGCGCCGCCTGCTGCATGTTGTGCGTCACGATCAGGATGGTGACGTTGTTCTTCAACTCGCCTATGAGTTCCTCGATAGCGCCGGTAGCGATCGGGTCCAAGGCCGAAGTCGGCTCATCGAACAGGATGATCTCAGGGTCGGTCGCCAGCGAACGCGCGATGCACAGGCGTTGCTGCTGGCCACCCGACAGGTTCACGGCCAGTTCATCCATCCGGTCGCGCACCTCGTTCCAGATGGCCGCGCCCTTGAGGGCGGCTTCCACCTTGTCCTCCAGATAGGACTTCGATTTCTCGCCGCGCACGCGCAGACCGTAGGCCACGTTCTCGAAGATGGATTTGGGAAATGGGTTGGGCTTCTGGAACACCATGGAGATGCGCATGCGCACCTCGATCGGATCCACTGACGGGTGGAGCAGGTCGATGTCATCAGGCAGCAGGTGGATGGCGCCATCGTACTTGTGCCCCGGGTACAGGTCATGCATGCGGTTGAAGCAGCGCAGGTAGGTGGACTTGCCGCAGCCGCTGGGGCCGATCAGGGCGGTGACCTTGTTCTCGTAAATCGGCATGGAGATCGACTTGAGCGCCTTGAAGTCGCCGTAATAGAAGTCGAGGTCCTTGGATTCGGCCTTGAGGGCCGGCGGTGTCTCGGGACGGGTGATGGTGGAAGGCATGGCGGGGAACCTTGTTACGTTACTCGGGGTTTACCACTTGATGTTCTTACGCAGGCGGTAACGCAGCCAGATGGCCAGTGCGTTCATACCCAGGGTCAGCACCACCAGCACCAGGCTGGCTGCGGCGGCATTGGCGTGGAAGGCCGGGTCGGGGCGCGAGGTCCAGTTGAAGATCTGGATCGGCATCACGGTGAAGGGCGAGAACAGCCAGTCGAACATGCCCGCGCCCTCCTGGAAAGGCACCGGCGGCAGGAAGGCAATGAAGGTCAGCGCGCCGATGGTGATGATGGGCGCCGTCTCACCGATGGCGCGCGACAGGCCGATGATCACGCCAGTCAGGATGCCCGGCATGCCATAGGGAATCAGGTGGTCGTGGCAGACCTGCCACTTGGTGGCGCCGCAGGCATAGGCACCTTCGCGCACGGTCTGCGGAATCGAACGCAGTGCCTCGCGCGTGGCCACGATCACGATGGGCAGGATCAGCAGCGCCAGCGTCAGGCCAGCCGACAGGATACTCTGACCGAAGCCGAAGGTGTAGACAAACAGGCCCAGGGCCAGCAGGCCGTAGACGATGGACGGCACACCGGCCAGGTTGGTGATATTGATCTCGATGACGTCGGTGAACCAGTTCTTGCGCGCGTATTCCTCAAGGTAGATCGCGCTGGCAACACCCACGGGAACGGCGAACAGCGCTGTCACCAGCATAACCAGCAAGGAACCCACCCAAGCCGAGAGGATGCCGGCCTGGCCGGCACGGCGCGAAGGGAAGCTGGTGAAGAAATCTGCCGTGATGCGCGGGAAGCCGTCGATCACCATCTGGGCGAACAGGGCCACCAGGGTCATGATGGCGATGGACATGGCGGCCAACCCAACCAAGCCGAAAATAATATCCCAGCGCTTGTGCGAGCGGATGATGGCCCGCAGTTCCTGGGTTTTGTCGAGATGGGAACTCATGTCAATAGGCCTCACGGTACTTGCGGCGCAGCCAGTAGCCCAGCAGGTTGAAAGTCAGGGTCAGCAACATCAGCGTCAGACCCGCGGCAAAGATGGTCTGGTAGCCCACGCTGCCATGCGGCAGGTCACCCAGGGCAACCTGCACGATGTAGGCCGTAATGGTGGCCATGGACTCCAGGGGGTTGAAGCTTAGGTTGGGCTGCATGCCAGCGGCCACTGCCAGGATCATGGTCTCGCCCACCGCACGCGAAACGCCCAGGATGTAGGCCGATGCGATACCAGAGAGGGCCGCTGGGAACACGACACGGGTAGCGGTCTGGAAGCGGGTCGAGCCCATTGCATAGGCGCCCTCGCGCAGGCTCATGGGCACGGCGCGCATGGCATCCTCGGACAGCGAGGACACGTAAGGAATGATCATGATGCCCATCACGAGGCCGGCCGACAGCACGTTGAAGGTCGGCAGATCAGGGTAGATCATTTGGAGTAGCGGCGTGACAAAAAGCAGGGCGAAGTAGCCATAGATGATGGTCGGAATGCCCGAGAGCATCTCCAGCATGGGCTTGAGAATTTCGCGCGTCTTGTGGCCAGCGAATTCGGAAAGGTAGATGGCGATGATGGTGCCCAGGGGTACGGCTACAGCCAGGGCCACGGCGGAACTGGTGATCGTCCCGGACAGCAGGACGATGATGCCGAAATGGGCGTCGTCAAACAGGGGGGTCCACTGGGTGTCCGTCAGGAAGGCCCAGATCGAGACGTGGCTGAAAAAGACCAGCGACTCTTTGACCAGCACATAGACGATGCCCAGAGTAGTAAGAACGGAAACACAGGCAGCAGCCAGCAGCACGATCTCGATGAACTTGTCCTTGCGGCGGCGAGCCGCCTGACGCTTTGCGTACTCGGCCAACTTGGATTCCGAGAACCGGGAAGGATTGAGCTGCATGGGGTTTTGCGCTGATGTGGTGGCAGTCATTCTAGAGTACCTTGGTGCATGGAAAGTACGGTGATCAGCGACGCTCAAGTTCAAAAAAAGCCCGCAGGGCGACGTGACGCCGGCTGCGGGCCTATGGCTTCGTGAGCGGATTACAGGGCCGGGGTACGCTTGAACAGATCCTTGACAGTCACACCCACGTCAGCGTGGCCGCCAAAGACGGTGCCCTTTTCGCCCTTGTTGAGGCGATTCAGGCCAGCCTTGTAGTAGTCTGCCGGCAGCGGCACGTACTTGACTTCCTTGGCGATGCGGGAGGCGTTGCTCAGAAAGTACTCGGCGAACTTCTTGACTTCGGGCTTGGCCAGGGACTTGACGTTCACGTAGATATAGATCGGGCGGGCCAGCGGCTGGTAGGAACCGTTGAGAACGGTCTCTTCATTGGGCGACACGGCGGGCTTGCCATCCTTTTCGATGATGGGCAGGGCCTTGAGCTTGCCGGCGTTCTCCGCATAGTAGGCATAGCCGAAGTAACCAATGGCGTTCACGTCGCCGGCCACACCCTGCACCAGCACGTTGTCGTCCTCGGAGGCAGTGTAGTCGCCGCGGCTGGACTTGGCCTTGCCGACGATGGCTTCGGTGAAGTAGTCGAAGGTGCCAGAATCGGAACCGGCGCCAAACAGCTTCATGGGCTGATCAGGCCAGGCCGGGTTGACTTGGTTCCAGCGGGTGATCTTGCCCTGAGCGGCAGGCTCCCACATCTTCTTGAGTTCGGCTACGGTGGCGGACTGCAGCCAGGTGTTGCGCGGGTTGATCACCACGGTCAGCGCGTCATAGGCGGCCGGCAGCTCGATGTACTCGACGCCAGCGGCCTTGCAGGCTTCCATTTCCTGCTTCAGGATGGGACGCGAGGCGTTGGAGAAATCGGTCTCGCCGCGGCAGAACTTCTTGAAGCCGCCGCCGGTGCCGGACACACCCACGGTGACCTTCAGGCCCTTGTTGGACTTCTGAAAATCTTCGGCCACGCCTTCGGTGAGGGGGAAGACGGTGCTAGATCCGTCGATTTTGACGATCTGGGCCGAGGCCGTAGCGCTCAGCAGCGCCATGGCCGAAATCGTCAGCAGCGACTTGATATTCATAGACTTCATGGTTTCTCCTTGATGGATGAAGGGGTGTGTGAACTGTATGACTTGTATGTGACAGATTGATGACGGATGCGTCTTCAGACGGGCTTGCAGTTCTTGAGCATGGCCTTGCCATGGTGCATGAGCTCGAAGCCGCCCGGCGCCTGGGTGGACAGCTTCCAGCCCTCGCCTTCATAGACGCCCATGCCCTTGTGGTCCAGCTCGTAACCGCCTTCATAGCGGATACGCACGCTGTTGCCGTCAGCCGCCAGGCGGGCCTGCAGGCGCTTGCCGCCCTCGCAATCGTAGGCGACGAACTGGCCAGGCTTCATGCCGGCGGGCGTGGAGCCCGTGGTGGCGCAACCGGCCAGCAGAGACAGGCCCAGGAAAGAGGCGAGGTACAGATGCTTCATTGTGGTATCTCCAGAAAATTGAAATGGCTCTGTTGGGTGAACAGCCCGACGACTATCGCCAGCCTCGATGACAAAGAAAAGACTTTTTGATGAAATTTTGGTGACAACACCAGCCCTGCGCTGGATGGCCGGCCCTGACACTCAGGCGCCGCTCATGGCCACCACCAGTTGGGCTTCATAGCGGTCCCAGGCCAGGGGAACGACAAAGGGCTGGGTGGCCAGCACGGCGGGCAATGGGGCTTCGTCGCGCATCAGGACCCGGGGGGGATGGATGTCCAACGCCTCGCCGTAGTGCCGGCGCGCCTGCCCGGTCATCTGGTTGGCGATTTCCCCCACGATGTCGCGGTGGCTGGCGTCCGAATAGTCCTTTTCGCCCAGCACCAGCAGGATGTGCGAGAGCATGCCGCGCGGCGCGCAGAAGGACACATGGCCGCGAAAGCGCCCACCCAACTCGATCACGCCGACGAAGTCTTCGCGCGCCTGCGCCACCTGGGGCTCCAGCAGGTAGGCCGTGCGCACCTGGGCTTGGGATCCCGTGGTGGCGCGGAAAAAAGCCGACGCGGCGTCGGAAAAGACGCGGATATCGTCGGCACGCAAGGCCCGGTTGCTCATAGTGAGACCTCCATGCTGCGGACTGGGGTGCGAGCGCCTACGGGCGGCCGTGCGACGATCATGCCATCAACTCCCGCAGCGATTCGATCAGTTGCTCTTCCGTGAAGGGCTTGTGCAGGAAGCCGTGGGCCCCTCGGGTCAGCGCCTTGAGGGCCGTGGCCCGGTCGGCCAGGGCGGACACGACCAGCACGCGACTTTCGGGCAGCAGGGTGCGCAGCGCCGCCAGGGCTTCCCCGCCTTCCATGCGTGGCATGGTCAGGTCCATGGTCACGAAATCAGGTTTGTGCAGGCGGGCCTGTTCGATGGCCTGCAGCCCGTCCCCGGCATGCGCCACCACCCGCAGCCCCTCCAGCCGGCCATCCATGGCCAGGCGTGCGATGCGGTTGCGAAACACCATGGAGTCGTCAACCACCATCAGCGTACGTTCCCTGCTCATGCGGCACCCCCGAACTTGAGCGTGAAGCGGGTGTACTTGCCCGGCGCGGTGGACACGCGCAGCCGCGCCCCGGCCGCCACGAGTTTCTCGCGCACCAGGGCCAGGCCGACGCCACGCCCGGCATGCTCGCTGACCTCGGCAGCGGTGGACACGTCCGGGTCGAAGATCATGTTCATCAACTCCCGGTCGGAGCTGCCGCTGCGCGCGTCCCCGCGCGCAGCGGCCTGGGCACGCAACTGGGCCAGCGCGATGCCGCCGCCGTCGTCGCTGACGGTGACGACTATGGCCCCATCCGCCTCCCGGTCCACCGCCAGCCGGACTTCACCGACCGGGCTCTTGCCCATGCGCTCGCGTTCCTCGGGTGTCTCGATACCGTGGACCACGGCGTTGCGGATCATCTGCGGCAACACCGTGCCCAGGGTCTGGAACACCTCCGGCGACAGCGCGGGCGGCATGCCCTGCAGCACAAAGCGTGCATTCTTCTTCAGGTCCCTGGCCACGCTGTCCGTCAGCCGGCTGAGCTGCCCGACCAGCTCCGCCTGCCGCTGCCCCGGGCTGGCGCTACCACTGCCGGCCGACAGCCGCCCCACCCGCTCGGTCACCCGGTGCAGACGCTCGATCTGCTCCAGCACCTGGGCCAGTTCCACGGCCAGGGGAATCAGCTCCTCGCCGGTGATGTCGCAGCGCTTGAGCAGCGGCGCCATGACCCCCTCCATCTGATGGATCTGGCGCGACAGGGCACTGAGCCCGAAGGCTCCGGCTTCGCCCTTGATGCCGTGCAGCGTGCGCGCCGCCTGGCCCAGAAGCTGGCTTCCGGCTCCGGGCCGGCGGCCCACGTCGCGCAGTCCCTGGTTGATGCCAGCCAGGTGCTCACGCGCCGCCGCCAGGAACTCCAGCAGCAGGGACGGCTCGTTTTCCAGGGAGCGCAGCAGATCTTCGACGTCGCCGCGCGCCGCCTCCTGGCTGGCGGCGAGGTCGCGCTCCAGGCGCACCTTCTCGGTCACGTCGAACACGGTCACCAGCAGTTCCTTGATGCGACCGCCCTCGCGCACCTGGCGCACGGCAAAGGTCAGGTAACGCTCGGTGGCGGGGTTGTCGGTCCCGGCCTGCACCGGCACCATGCGCAGGGGATTGACCTGCTCCAGCAGCGCCGGCTTGACCTTGGGGTCGAACAGCAGCGACATGAAATCAGCCGCCTCGGCGGCACGCTCCGCCCCCAATGCCTGGGTCAGCAGCACACGGAAGTCCTGGCCGGGCTGGACAGTCCGGCCCAGCAGGGTGTGCACCGATTGAGAGAACTGGCCGCCCACGCGCCCGTCGGCATGCACCAGCAACAGGCCTTCGGAAACCGTCGTGAGGATGTCGTCCACCTCGCGGCGCGCCAGCTCGGCCTGCCGGTCGCTGGCGTTGAGGCGGCGCAGGAACTTGAAGACGATGTAGACGAAGTTCAGCAGCGCCAGCACGATGGCCGTCACCTGGATCTGGCGCATGCGTGTGGTCTTGCGGTTGGCGGCCGTCTCCACCGCCGTGGCCACGTCGTCGCTCAGGCCCGCGAGCTTGATGTTGCGCGCCACCGCCTTGTTCACCGCGATCTCCACGTCGTCCAGTCCGGGCTCGCTGACCGGCCGCAGCAGCGGCTCGATGGACTCATCGAGCGGGCGCCATTCGCGCTCCACCCTGGCCACGGTGTCGCGCAGCCCGCCGGCATCGATGCCGAACAGGCTGAACTCGAACTCGCCCAGCAGCGAATCGTGCAGCGTCTGCAGAGAACTGTTGAAACCCTGCCGCCCCTGGCTGAGCTGGGCCATACTGGTCTGGATAGGCAGCTCGTCCCTGCGCTCGACCTGCAGCGTCAGAAGGGCCTTGGTGAGCTGCTGGGTCAGCATGCGCAACTCGCCAGCCGAGTTGATGCGGCTGGCATCGCGCTCCAGTTGGATTGAAGCGAAGACGTTGAAGAACAGGATGCCCAAGTCGAGCACGATGAAAAGCAGGATGGCCAGCAGCAGATCCCGGTACTTGCCCAAACCTAGTGTGTTTGTCATTGTTCTGAAATGAGAGCGCAGGAAAATCGTCAAGTCTGCCCATGGAACATGAAACCCTCGTGACACCGGCACGCCGCGCAACGCGGCGCAGCCCCGCCACGCCCGGGTGTTATGCTGGCCGCAAAGACAAGACCAGATCACCTTCCATGCAGAACGGAACCCGCCTGGCCGCCATCGACCTCGGCTCCAACAGCTTTCGTCTTGAGATCGGCGTGCTGGACCACGGCCAGATCCGCCGTACCGAATACCTCAAGGAAACCGTGCGCCAGGGCAACGGCCTGGACGAGGACCGCAACCTGACGCTGGAGGCCATGCAGCGCGGCTGGGACTGCCTGGGCCGCTTCGCCGAGCGCCTGGCCGGCTTCAAAAAACACCAGGTACGCGCCGTCGCCACCCAGACCTTGCGCGAAGCGCGCAACCGCGAGGTCTTTCTCGACCGCGCGCAAGCGATCCTCGGCTTTCCGATCGAGGTGGTCTCCGGCCGCGAGGAAGCGCGCCTGATCTACCAGGGTGTGGCCCACCTGCTGCCGCAGAGCAACGAGCGCCGCCTGGTGGTGGACATCGGCGGGCGCTCGACCGAACTCATCCTGGGCCAGGGCTACCGCCCCCGCTACATGGACTCCTTCCGCGTGGGCAGCGTGGCCTGGTCCATGCGCTACTTTCCCGAAGGCCGCTTCACCACCGCGGCCTTCGACACCGCCGAAGTAGCCGCGCAGGCCGTGCTGGACGAAGCCCTCAACAGCTGCCGCCCCGAGGACTGGGAGGTGGCCTACGGCTCGTCGGGCACCGTAGGCGCCGTCGGCGACGTGCTGCAGGCGGCTGGCTGGGCCGAGGGCCTGATCACCCGCGAGGGCCTGGACTGGCTGCTCGACCGCCTGCTCAAGGCCGGCAGCGCCGAGCGCCTGCGCCTGGACGGCATGAAGGACGACCGCCGTGCCGTCATCGGCGGCGGCGTCAGCGTGCTGCGTGCCGTCTTCAGCCTGTTGGGCATCGAGGAGATGCACGTCGCCCAGGGGGCCCTGCGCCACGGTGCGCTGTACGACCTGCTGGACCGCGAGCACGAGCAGAGCGACCAGCGCGGCAGCAGCGTGTTGCGCCTGGCGCGCAACTTCCACGCCGATCCGACCCAGGCCCAGCGCGTCAGCAAGGTGGCGCACCACCTGCTGCGCCAGCTGGTCCAGGACCACGAGCTGCCGGACCTGGAGCGCCACCTGCGCAAGCTCGGCTGGGCAGCGCAACTGCACGAGATCGGCAGCGCCATCTCGCACAGCGACTACCACAAGCACGGCGCCTACATCCTGGACAACGCCGACGCCGCCGGCTTCACCATGAACGAGCTGCACCGCCTGGGCCAGCTCGTGCTGGGCCACCGCGGCAAGCTGCGCAAGCTAGACCTGCAATTCGACGACGAGGCCTTCACCCTGCAGCTGCTGGCCCTGCGCCTGGCCGTCGTGCTCTGCCACGCCCGGCGCGACCCCGACCTGCAGGGCCTGCACATCGAATGGGACGGCGGCAACGACGTCCAGCTGAGCCACCCCGCCACCTGGGGCGCGAGCTACCCGCAGTCGGCCTGGCTGCTGCAGGAAGAAGTGCAGGCCTGGCAAAAGACCGCCTGGGCCTTGCACGTCCGGGCGACGGGCTGACCCTCCTGAACTCAGTGCCGGACGGCGCGCCTCCAGCGCTCTAGCGAGAGATCTTGCGCTCGACGTCCACCACGGTCCCCGCCCGGAAGGTGATGACCGTCAACGTGTCCGGGTCCTGCTCATGCGGGAAATAGGTCCAGGTCTTATCCCCGTCACGCCCCTGGATGATGGCTGCCCCGTCACGCCCGCGCACGCGGCCGACCGTCCAGGCTTCGTGATCCGGCTTGCCCACACGAACCAGGACCTCCCCCTCCGTCATGCCCATGCGGATGAAACCGCGTTCCCGAGCGTCTTGCGCAAAGACGACGGCGCTGCCCCCCAAGAGCAAAGGCAGGACGAGAGCCCGGATTATCTTCATGGTGTGTTCGCTGAGGTGAGACTGAACAGATGAACAGAGAGCGGGCTCCGGCTGTGCGGCGCCCACAGCCCAGTCAACGCCTGAGATGTGGAGACGTTGACAGCGCGCGCCGCAAGGCGGCGCTCAGGCCAGCCAGCCCACCTTGCGCAGCGTCTGTACCAGACCCTCGGCAAAGCTGCGATAGCCCTGGGCGTTGGCGTGCACGGTGTCGGCGCGCAGGTCCGGCTGCGAGAGCACCCGGGCCCAACCCTCGGCGTGCAGCGGCAGCTTGAGCTCCTCGGCCAGCTCGGCGTAGAGCGGATGGTCCTTGAGGCTGCCCGTGCCCGCCGCCAGCAGCGAGACCTGGGGCACGGCCACCAGCAGCACCTGCGCCCCACCGGCCTGCGCCGTGCGGCTGATCTCGCGGATCGTGGCCTTCGCAGCCCCTGCGCTCATCTGGCGCAGAAAATCGTTGCCGCCGATGCTCACGATCACCAGCCGGGGCTGATGCTCCTGCAGCAGCGCCGGCACCAGACCATCAAAGTAGTGGCCTGCTTCGTTGTAAGGCAGGCCGGCGCGCTGCCAGGCCACGACGGCCAGGACACAGCCCAGGGCCCCAGACAAAACCGACAGGCCCGTACAGACCATGAACAGGGTTGACCGTCTCATGCAGCTTGGCCCCCAAGCCAACAGCGCTGTTTCACCTGAACGCCCCTAGGTCTCATACGAGGTGAGCAGCACGTCGGCCGCCTGCTCCCTGATCGGAATGAGCGCCCGGTAGGCCTCGGACATGAACCAGCCGTCGGCCGCGGCAAGGTTGGGAAAGCGTATGACCACGATGTCGGTGTGCGGGTTGACGCCAGACAGGGCGACCCGCTGTCGGCCCCGAAACACCAGCTCGGCGCCCCAGGGCTGCAAGGTACCTGGCACCTGACCGCGGTACGCTTCCCATTTCAAAGGGTCTTTGATGGTGATCTGTCCAACGACGTAGGCGTGAGTCATGACGGGGCTTTCCGGGATGCCTTTGAAAAAGGTAAGGTTGCGGTCCGTATGGAACGTAGGCCATGCCGGTGGAGGTCCGCTCGAGCGAAGGGTTAGGCCTCATTCGCGTTGGTGTGGGCTTCCCCCGGTTTCCCGGACACATTCAATAACATGATGTGTTCAGGAGAAATCAATGACGAGGACAAGAAGGAGCTTCACGGACGAGTTCAAGCGTGAAGCGGTAAAGCTGGTCAAG
>JBKBHP010000018.1:0-63122 GCA_046299695.1 Hylemonella sp. | reverse complement strand
TACATCGAGCGGTTCTACAACCCGACGCGCCGTCATTCGACGCTCGGCTACGTCAGTCCGATAGACTTCGAAAAAGCTTCAGAAGCTTAGGTGGGTGTCCACGGAACCGGCAGCAGCCCACTGATCCTACTTTCAGGATCAGATCGCGAATTGGGCACACCATTGATCTGGCATTCAGATGATGGAGCCCGACCTCACACCACGCGCCTACAAGCTAGGGCTTGTTTCCAAACCGGCCAGAGTAGCAACTCCAGCCGTAGATTTAACAATCGCCTTTGCAGGGGGCGAAACCTCCTCCACTTCCCAGCTCCCGCCCAACGCACGAATCAGCAACACCGTCGCCTGCCGCTGCGTCGCCTCCACACGTTGCGCCAGCCGGCGGTTCTGCAGTTCGTTGCGACGTGCGTCCAGCAGCTCGAGCTGGCTCACCAGCCCGTTGCGATAACGCGTCTCGGCAATCGCGCTGGCGCGCTGCGCGGCGGTGACCGCACGGCCCTGGGCCTGTCCCTGCTCCTGCAGCAGGCGCAAGGCCGAGAGCTGATCTTCCACTTCACGGAAGGCGTTGAGCACCTGGCCGCGGTAGCTCGCCGCGGCAGCGTCGAGCTGTGCCTCGGCGTTCTGCACGCCGGCGGCACGGCGGCCGCCGTCGAACAGCGGGGCCGAGACGAGCGCGCCCACGCCCCAGGCCCGCGAGGACCAGCGGAACAGGTCGCTCAGATCGGGCGAGGCATAGCCGCCGGCCGCGGTGAGCGAGATGCTGGGGAACCAGGCGGCCTGCGCCACGCCCACCCGGGCCTGCGCGGCCAGCAGCGAAGACTGGGCCGCGGCCACGTCGGGGCGGCGCGAGAGCACGGTGGCGGGTACGCCGGCCGGGATCACGGGCAGGGCCGTGCTCTCGCTCGTACTTTCGATGGTGAAGCCCGACGCCACCTCGCCCACCAGCACCGCCAGCGCATGCTCCAGTTCGGCGCGGCTGCGACTCAGCGCAAACACCTCGGCTTCAGTGGCAGCGAGTTCGGTCTGGATGCGGATCACGTCGAGCTCGGCCACGTCACCGGCTTCGTAGCGACGCTGCGTGAGGCGCAGCGTCTCGGCGTAGGCGGTGGCGGTGTCCTGCACCAGGGTGCGCTCGGTATCCACGGCGCGCAGGGCCAGATAGGTCTGGGCCACATTGGATTGCACCAGCAGCTGCGTGCTCTGCAGCAGGGCCGCGCGCGACTGCGCATCGAGCGCGGCCGCATCACGCAAGCCGGCCAGACGGCCGAAGAGATCGACCTCGTAGGAGAGGTTGGCGCCGGCCTGCAACATCGTCGCGGGCGTGGTGCCGTTGGCCGTGTTGGCCCCGGCGCCGCGTGAGGCGTCGGCGCCCACGCCGACCTGGGGCAGGCGGTTGGCCTGCGCATTGCGCACCAGGGCCTGGGCCTGATTCAGGCGTGCGGCGGCTTCCTGGATGCTGGTGTTGCCGGTGCCAGCGCGTTCGACCAGATCGTCAAGCACGGGGTCCTTGAAGGCTTTCCACCAGGTGCCGCGGTCGCGAGCCTCGGCCGGTTGGGCGATGGTCCACTGTTCCTTGTTTTCCTTGAACTGGCTGGGCGTTTCGGGCGCACTCGGCAAAGGCGGCAAGGCGGTGGCGCAACCGGCCAGCAGCAGGGCTGCGACCAGGGGCAGGAGGCGGGGAATGTTTTTCATGGAAGACACCTTCAATGTTTCAGGGGGGCGGCGGGCACGGCGTGCGCGGTGCCGCCACCGCCGGAGGCGAAGCCCTCGAGGTGGGGGATTTCGCCGTGGAGCTTGAGCGGGCGGTTGCCGGCCAGGCGGCGCAGCAGCACATAGAACACGGGCGTGAGGAAGAGGCCGAAGGCGGTCACGCCGATCATGCCGGCGAACACGGCCACACCCATGGCGGAGCGCATCTCGGCGCCGGCACCGGTGGCCAGCACCAGGGGCAACACACCCATCACAAAGGCCAGCGAGGTCATCAGGATGGGGCGCAGGCGCAGACGGCTGGCCTCGATGGCGGCCTGCACCGGCGTGCGACCCGCAAACTCCAGCTCACGTGCAAACTCCACGATCAGGATCGCGTTTTTCGCTGACAGCCCGACCAGCACGATAAGCCCGATCTGCGTGAACACATTGTTGTCGCCACCCGAGAGCCACACGCCCGTCATCGCGGCCAGCAGGCCCATGGGCACGATCATGATGATGGACAGGGGCAGCGTGAGGCTTTCGTACTGCGCGGCCAGCACCAGGAAGACCAGCAGGATGGCCAGGGGGAAGACCCAGAGCGCGGAGTTGCCGGCCAGGATCTCCTGGTAGGTGAGTTCGGTCCACTCGTAGCCTATGCCCTTGGGCAGCGTCTCGGCAGCGATGCGTTCGATGGCGTCCTGCGCCTGGCCGGACGAATAACCGGGTGCCGGGCCGCCGTTGATGTCGGCCGAAAGGTAGCCGTTGTAGCGCATGGCGCGCTCGGGTCCGAAGCTGGAGTTCACCTTCATCAGCGCCGACAGCGGCACCATCTCGCCCGTGTTCGAGCGTACCTTGAGCAGGCCCACGTCTTCGGCGCGTGCGCGGTAGGGCGCGTCGGCCTGGGCGCGCACGCTGTAGGTGCGACCGAACTTGTTGAAGTCGTTGACGTACAGGCTGCCCAGGTAGATCTGCATGGTGTCGAAGATCTCCGTCACCGGCACGCCGAGCTGGCGCGCCTTGGTGCGGTCGATGTCGGCGTAGAGCTGCGGCACGTTGACCTGCCAGCTCGTGAACATGCCCGCGAGTTCTGGCGTCTGGTAGGCCTTGCCCATGAAGGCCTTGACGGCCGCGTCCATGGCGTCATAACCCAGCGAGCCCTTGTCCTCCAGCTGCAGCTTGAAGCCACCCGTGGTGCCCAGGCCCGCCACCGGCGGCGGCGGGAACATCACGATGAAGGCGTCCTGGATCTCGCCATAGGCCTGGTTGAGCTGGCCGGCCACGGCACCGCCGCTCTGGTCAGCACGGGTGCGCTCGGCAAAGGGCTTGAGCGTGGCGAACACGATGCCCGAGTTCGAGCTGTTGGTGAAGCCGTTGATCGACAGGCCGGGGAAGGCGATGGCGTCTTCCACATTCGGATTCAGCTTGGTGATCTCGCCCATGCGCTGGATCACCTCTTCGGTGCGGTCCAGCGTGGCGCCGTCAGGCAGCTGCGCGAAGCCGATCAGGTACTGCTTGTCCTGCGCGGGCACAAAGCCGCTGGGCACGGCCTTGAAGAGGCCGAAGGTCAGGCCGACGAGCGCCAGGTAGATGCCCATCATCAGCGCCTTGCGTGAGATCACGCGCTGCACACCACCGCTGTAGGCCTCGGACCCGCGGTGGAAGAAGCGGTTGAAACCACGGAAGAGGCCGCCGAAGACGCGGTCCATGCCCCGTGTGAGCGCGTCCTTGGGCGCATCATGGCCGCGCAGCAGCAGGGCCGAAAGCGCGGGCGAGAGCGTCAGCGAGTTGATCGCCGAGATGACGGTCGAGATGGCGATGGTCACCGCGAACTGCTTGTAAAACTGGCCCGTCAGGCCGCTGATGAAGGCCAGCGGCACGAAGACCGCGACCAGCACCAGCGCGATGGCGATGATGGGGCCCGACACTTCTTTCATCGCCCGGTAAGTTGCCTCACGCGGCGACAGGCCGGCCTCGATATTGCGTTCCACGTTCTCCACCACCACGATGGCGTCGTCCACCACGATGCCGATGGCCAGCACCAGGCCGAACAGCGAGAGCGCGTTGATCGAGAAGCCCAGCAGGTGCAGCACGGCGAAGGTGCCCACCACCGATACCGGCACGGCCAGCAACGGGATGATGGAGGCGCGCCAGGTCTGCAGGAAAAGGATCACCACCAGCACCACCAGGGCAATGGCTTCGAGCAGGGTGTGGATCACCGACTTGATGGAGGCACGCACAAACTGCGTCGGGTCGTAGGCGATGCGGTACTCCACGCCTTCGGGCATGAGCTTCTGCAGCTCGTCCATGGTGCTGCGCACCTGGGCGGAGATATCCAGCGCGTTGGAGCCCGGGGCCTGGAACACGCCCATGCCCACGGCGGGGTCGTTGTTGAGCAGGGAGCGCAGCGAATAATCGGCGGCGCCCATCTCCAGGCGGGCGATGTCGCGCAGGCGGGTCACGGCGCCGTTGGCACCGGTCTTGACGATGATGTCACCGAACTCGTCTTCACTCTGCAGACGGCCCTGGGCGTTGATGGACAGTTGCAGGTCCACGCCGGGCAGGCCCGGCGAGGCGCCGACCACACCGGCGGCGGCCTGCACGTTCTGGCTGCGGATGGCATTGACCACGTCGCCGGCCGAAAGGCCACGCTGCGCGACCTTCTGCGGGTCCAGCCAGACGCGCATGGAGTAGTCACCACCGCCGAAGATCTGCACCTGGCCCACGCCCTGGATGCGCGCGAGGCGGTCCTTGACGTTGAGCACGGCGTAGTTGCGCAGGTAATTGATGTCGTAGCGGTCGTTGGGCGAAACCAGATGCACGACCATGGTGATGTCGGGCGAGCTCTTGACCGTGGTGACACCCAGGCGGCGCACTTCCTCGGGCAGGCGCGGCTCGGCTTGCGAGACGCGGTTCTGCACCAGTTGCTGCGCCTTGTCGGCATCAGTACCGAGCTTGAAGGTCACGGTCAGCGTCATGACACCGTCGGTGGTGGCCTGGCTGCCCATGTAGAGCATGCCTTCCACGCCGTTGATGGCTTCCTCCAGCGGCGTGGCCACGGTTTCGGCGATGACCTTGGGGTTGGCGCCCGGGTATTGCGCGCGCACGACCACCGAGGGCGGGGCTACCTCGGGGTACTCGGAGATCGGCAGGCCGCGCAGGGCGACCAGGCCGGCGATCAGGATCAGCAGCGACAGGACGCCGGCAAAGATCGGCCGATCGATGAAAAATTTCGAGAAGTTCATGATGTTCTAGGGTGTTGCCCGTGAAGTTCAGGGCTTGGCCAGGGCCACGGCTTGGGTGGCGGAACCGGCTCTTGCATTCATGGGCACCACCTGCGGCTGCACCACGTCACCCGGGCGCACACGTTGCAGGCCGTTGACGACGATGCGTTCGCCGGCACGCAGGCCGCTGTGCACGGTGCGCAGACCGTCCACAGGCGCACCCAGCGTGACTTCGCGGTATTCGGTCTTGTTGCCCTCGCCCACCACCAGCACGTACTTCTTGTTCTGGTCGGTGCCGATGGCGCGTTCGCTCACCAGCAGGGTGCGCGCGGTCTGTGCCTGGCCCATGCGGATGCGGGCGAACTGGCCGGGCATGAGCTGGCCGTCCTTGTTGTCGAAGACGGCGCGCACACGCACCGTGCCGCTGCGGGCGTCCACGTGGTTGTCGATCAGCTGCAGCTTGCCGGCATAGGGGGTGTCGCTCACGTCGGAGGTGCCCATCTGCACGGGGATGCGTCCGAGCGCCTGGCGCGCGCTGCTGCCAAAGCCGCTGATGCCCTTGAGGGCCCGGGCCACGGTCCTCTCGTCGGCATCGAAGCTGGCATAGATCGGGCTCACCGAGACCAGGGTGGTGAGCAGGGGGGCGCTGGCGCCGGCAGCGACGAGGTTGCCCACCGTCACTTCCAGCTTGCCGATGCGCCCGGCCACCGGAGCGCGCACCTGCGTGTAGCCCAGGTTGAGGCGGCTCACCTGCAGCTGTGCCTGCGCGGCCTTGAGGTTGGCCTCGGCTTCACGCAACGCGTTCTGCCGGTCGTCGAGTTCGCGTTGCGAGATCGCGCGGTCATCCCACAGGCGGCGGGCGCGGGCGTACTCGCTGCTGGTGTAGGTGGCGCGTGCCTGGGCCGCCGCGACCTGCGCTTCGGCGCGTGCCACATCGGCTTCATAGGGGGCCGGGTCGATGGTGAGCAGCAGATCACCCTTGGCGACCAGGGCGCCTTCGTTGAAATGCTTGGCGAGCACCACCCCACCGATGCGGGGGCGGATGTCCACCCGTTCGACGGCTTCGAGCCGGCCCGAGAACTCGTCCCAGGCAGCGGTGTCGCTCTCGGTGACCGTGGCCACGGAGACCGGCATGGGCGGCGGCGCGCCCTGCGGCGCGCTGGCCTGCGCGGGCGTGGATTTCTGGACGAGCACGATCACGGCGAGGGTGATCGCGGCCAGGGCGGCAGAGGTGGGCCACCAGAGGCGGCGGCGTGACAGAGCAGGCAGTCGGGACATGGTTTTTTCCTTTGTGAGGGTGAGCGAAGCCGCCCCCGGCGGATCACCGGGGTTGGCAGTTTTGAGAGAACAGGGGGAAGGGACGAACCCGTCAGGAGGGCGGGGGCGCCGCGGCCTGGAAGAAGGCACGCAGGTGCTCGCGCACCTCGATGGCACAGGGGCACTCGGTCGGCGCTTCAGCCAGAGAGTCGGGCCAGCCCGTACTCGGCGGCAGCAGCTCGCTGGTGACGCCGATGCCTGCTTCTCGCAAGCGCGCGGCGTAGGCCAGCGCTTCGTCTCGCATGGGGTCGTCGCCGCCCGTAAGGATCAGCGCGGGCGGCAAACCGGCGAGGCGCTGCGCGCGACCCGGCACGGCATAGGGGTGTTCAGCGTCCATCGGGCCACGCAGGTACTGCTGCCAGCCATCGATCCACTTGCAGCCGGTGGCCTCGCCCATGGTCTCGCGCAGCGAGGCGGTGGCGTTGCACGGGTCCAGCATGGGCGAGACCAGGATCTGACCCGCCAGCGGCGGGTGGGCACGATCGCGCACCATCAGCGCCACAGCCGCGGCCAGATTGCCGCCGGCTTCCTCACCCGCGACGAACAGCGCTGCACCGCTGCCGGCCAGGCGCGTGCGCTGTTTGTGCAGCCACTCCAAGGCTGTGTAGCCGGCTTCCACGGCTTCCGGAAAACGGTGGGCCGGGGCCAGCGGATAGGCCAGGGAGGCCACCACCGCCCCGGCGCTGGCCAAGAGTTCGGCCAGGCAGGCCCCGCTGTCCAGATCGCCCGAGACAAAGGCACCGCCATGGAAGTGCAGCACCAGGGGCGAGGCCTGGCCACGCGCTTTCTGGCCCCAGACCCGCAAGGCCAGCGGCGGCTGGCCGGGCACCGACAGGGTCTGTGTCAGCACGGGCAGGGCGGAGGAGGGGCTTTGAGCAACCATGGACGCAACTATAGACATGCCGCCAACGCGGATAAAGCGTACTCCAACCAGTTGTCTGTTTCCAATTCATGAACAATCCGCCCTGAATTCAGCCAATCCGGGAGTGTGTGGGTATGGACCAGATCCAATCGATACGCGTGTTTGCGCGGGTGGTGGAGGCCGGAACCTTCACCAAGGCCGCCGAATCGCTGGACCTGCCCAAGGGCACGGTGACCAAGCTCGTGCAGCAGCTGGAGGCGCGCCTGAAGGTCAAACTGCTGAACCGGACCACCCGGCGCGTGACCGTCACGCCCGACGGCGCCGCCTACTACGAGCGCACCACCCGCGTGCTCAACGACCTCGATGACATCGAGGCCAGCATGACCAATGCCCAGGCCAAACCCAGTGGCCGCCTGCGCGTGGACGTGGGCACCACGGTGGCGCGCGAGGTCATCATCCCTGCGCTGAGCGAGTTCTACCGCCGTTTCCCCGACATCCAACTCGACCTGGGCGTGACCGATCGTTCCGTGGACCTGCTCGCCGACAACGTGGACTGCGTGATCCGCGGCGGCGAGCTGCTGGACCAGTCGCTCGTGGCACGGCGCATCGCCAACGTGTCGCTGATGACCGTCGCCTCGCCGGCCTACATCCGCGCGCACGGCGTGCCCACGCATCCGGAACAACTGGACAAGGAGCACATCACGGTGAACTATTTCTCCACCCGCAACGGCCGGCCTTACCCGAACGAGTTCGAGAAGGACGGCCAGGCGCTGGAGATTTCGGGCCGCTACAAGCTCTCGGTGAACGAGAGCAACGCGATGATCGCCGCGGTCCTGGCAGGCTTGGGCGTGGGGCAGATCGCGGCCTTCACGGCCCTGCCCTTGATCGCGCGCGGTGAGCTGGTGCAGGTGCTGCCCGAGTGGACCAGCCACTCCATCCCCTTGTACGTGGTCTACCCCCCCAACCGCCACCTCAGCGCCAAGGTGCGGGCCTTCGTGGAATGGGCGGCGGAGTTGTTCGCACGACACCCGCAGCTCGCGGCCCGATAAAGGAGGCGTGCTGCGCCTCAGGGAATGATGTTCTGCAGGGGCCCCATCGGGCGCCTGACGATCTCCACCTCGTCGATCTTGGGCTGGCCGCTCCAGGAGCGGTAGACGATCTCGTCGTTGATCAGCAGCACGAGTGCCGTGAAACGCCAGCCCGTGGTTTCGGTGCGGCGGTGGAAATTCAGGAAGTCGGGCCAGAACGATCCGGTGCGGACCTTGGAAATCCTCCCCCCCACCACCTCCACACCGCGGCAGGCGTCGCGTGCTTCCAGGCAGGCGAGAATGCCCGGGTCCAGGTCCTCGCGCTTGAGCAGCGCGCTGGGCACGAAGCGGTGCACCACGTCGGCATGCGTAAGCAAGGTCATGTTGGGGTGATGCGCCGGCGCAAAACCATTGTTTTCCAGCGCCTTGCGGTCACTCTTGCGCGGCTGCAAGGCCTCCAGCGCGGCTCGCGCCTCGTCAAAACTGTTGAAGCTCGTGGTGTTGGTGTGTGTTTCCGGCAGCATGGAGGCACAGCCCGTGAGCAGCAGCGCCGCCATGCCCATGCCCCACCCCCTGCACCCTGAACCATATCGCATGGCGACTATCATGGCTGGCCCGCACCGCCCCCGACCATCAGGAGTTCCCCCATGTTGCGTCTGAACACCATTCCCCTCTGTGCCCGCGCCGGCCTCGTGCTCGCCACCGCCCTGCTGCTGTCCCCGACCCCGGCGCTGGCCCAGGCAAAGGTGGTACAGACGCCCTACCAGAACCCCAAGGCGCTGGTCGACATCTTCCTCGATGATCCGGCCAAGCTCGGCGCTGCGCTCTACTGGGTGCGCAGCTTCGTGAACCCGCTGACCGAAGCGCCCTACAGCATGTTCCCCGAGGACATCAAGGTCATCGTGCTGCTGCACGGCACCGAGATCGTGGCGCTGGCGAAGAAGAACGCCACACGGTACGAGGAGGTGCTGCAGCGCATGCGCTATTACGCCGAGATGGGCGTGAAGTTCCGGGTCTGCGGTCTGGCCCTGCAGGACTATGGCTACACGCCGGCCGACATGCAGGATTTCGTGGAGGTGGCGCCCTCGGCCATCACCGAACTCGTGCACTGGCAGAACCAGGGCTATGCGCTGGTGCCAGCCGTGGTGCAGGACAAGAAGTTCTCGATCGAGCAGATCCGCTGAAACATTCGCCCCAAAGGCAAGGGGACCCGCGGGTCCCCTTGTTCATGGTGCGCCGAAAGACTCAGGCCGCATAACCGGGGTTGGGCAGCACCCCCTCGACCTTGGGCATGTTGAGCTGGCGCGGAGCCACCTTGCCACCACGCGCCTTCAGCCAGGTCTCGACCACGTCCCACACGGGCTTGTTGCCGGCGTTGCGCGCCTCCTCGGCCACCGGCGCCCAGCCGGCCACCTTGTAGAGCTTGTCCGCCTCGATGCGCTGGCCCTTGAGCGTCATGTTGTCGATGCGCTGGCCCATGCCGGCCATGGGGTTGCAGGTGTAGGACAGCCCACCGACGCGCACCATGTCGCCGCCCTGCTGGTAGTAGGGATCGGGGTTGAAGAGGTTGTCGCAGACGTCCTCGAGCACGGTCTTGATCATGGCACCGCTCATCTCGCTGACCGTGGCATAGGAGTAGGTGGTGGCCGTCATGTCCATGAGCCACTCGCGCGTGATGGCCTGGCCCGGCAACAGGCTGGTCCCCCAGCGGAAACCGGGCGAGAAAGCCAGGTCCGCGCCCTGCACGTCCATCAGCGCGTCGAGCAGCAGCTGGTCACCCGTGCCGTTGAAGTTGCCGCGGCGGTAGAGCGTGCCTTCGGTCACGGCCAGCACTTCATTGAGCTTGCTTTCATACGGCGCGCGGATCTTGTTGATCAGCGCCTCCATGGCCGGATCGGCCGGCAGCATGTTGGCGAAGACGGGCAAGAGCTTGTAGCGGAAGTCCACCACCTTCTTGTCCTTGACCTGGAAGTCGATCACGCCGAGGAACTTGCCGTTGGAGCCGGCGTTGGTGACGATGGTCTTGCCACCCTTGTTGCTCACGATGCTCGCCACGGGCATGCCGTCGTGCGTGTGGCCACCCAGGATGGCGTCGATGCCGCTGACGCGGCTGGCCATCTTGAGGTCCACGTCCATGCCGTTGTGCGAGAGCACGACGACGAGCTGCGCGCCCTTGGCCCGCGCCTCGTCCACCACCTTCTGCATGTTCTCGTCCTGGATGCCGAAGGACCAGTCGGCCACCATGTAACGCGGGTTGGCGATCGGGGTGTAGGGGAAGGCCTGGCCGATGATGGCGCAGGGCACGCCGTTGATCTCGCGGATCACATAGGGCTTGAAGACCGGGTCGCCAAAGTCGGTGGTGGTGACGTTCTGTGCCACGAAATCCACCTTGCCCGCGAAATCCTTCTCGATGATCTCCTTCACGCGCTCCATGCCGTAGGTGAATTCCCAGTGGCCGGTCATCACGTCCACGCCCAGCAGCTTGCAGGCGTCGATCATGTCCTGCGCGTTGGTCCACAGCGAGGTGGCGCTGCCCTGCCAGGTATCGCCACCGTCGAGCAGCAGCGCGCCGGGCCGGCTGGCCTTGAGGCGCTGCACCAGCGTGGACAGGTGGGAGAACCCGCCAACCTTGCCGTAGCGCTGCGCAGCCTTCTCGAAATCGAGATAGGTCAGGGCATGCGCTTCGGCCGTGCCCGGGCGCACCTTGGCCACCTTGAGCAGATGCTCGCCGACGAGGTGCGGCAGGCGCCCCTTCATGCCGGCGATGCCCAGGTTCACATTGGGCTCGCGGAAGTGAATGGGCTTGAGCTGCGCGTGGCAGTCCGTCATGTGCAGCAAAGACACATTGCCGAATTTCGGGATGTCGTACAGGCCTTGCGCTGCCGTGGCCGCGTCGGCCTCGGCGTAGGCACCCAGACCCATGCCGGCCATGGTGCCGGCACCCAGCACCTGCATGAATTCGCGCTTGGAGAGGTTCATAGTTCAGTCTTCACTGATATGTCTGAAGAAAAAAAGGCCCGGGGGCCAGCCCCGGGCCGATGGTAGACCTTACTGGTTGACGGGCGACTTGGGGTCGAGCAGCAGCGCCATGATGTGCTTCATCTGCTCTTCGGTCAGGATGCCCTTGTGACCGGCGCGCGGCATCTGCGAGCAGGCGTTGTAGGCACGCGCGTTGTAGATCTTGCCCCAGGTGTACTGGATGATGGCCGCCGACTCGGGTGCGTACAGATCCTTGACGCCGCGGATCTTGCCGTAGTTGTACAGGCTCGGGCCCAGGGTACCGAAAGAGATCTCCTGCTTGCTGATCTGGTGGCAGTTGTAGCAGTTGCCGCCGTTGGCGCTGCCAGCTGCATCGGTCCAGGTCATGCCGCGACCGCTCTGGGCGATCTTCTCGCCTTCCTTCCAGTCGCCGATGTATTGGCCACCGGCCGGCCACTTGATGGTCGCCATGTTGGCCGCCTCGATGGCCTTGGCCCACTTTTCGTCGATGGGCTTGCCGGCCACGTCCGCCTTCATGCACTCGCGGTTGGCGTCGTCCAGCACCAGGCGGTCCATCTTGGCCTGACCCTGGTCGCGGAAGGAGGCCTGCATGATCTCGGCCGTCTTCTTGTCGAGTTCGGCACTGCTGGGCAGGCTCGCGCAGCCCGCCACGAGGACGGCGGTCACGGCGACCGCCGCAGCGGTGATGTATTGCGTCTGTTTTTTCATGTTCGTGTCTCCAACTCAGCGCTTGATGGCCGGCGCGATGTTCTCGGCGCCCTTGGCGTTCACGCCCATATAGGTGCCCAGGGCCACGGTGGCCTCGCTGCCGAAGAGCGGGGCCGGGAAGCGCTGCTGGCGATAGCAGTCGTTGAGACGCAGCTGCATGCTCCACATCTGGCCGTTGGACACACGGTAGGCCGGCCAGGCGGCAAAGCCAACGCCGTCGCCCGGGTTCTTGGTCAGGTTGGGCAGGTCCTGCAGGCGGATGCGCTTGCCGTCTTCACCATGGCAGGAAGCGCAGGAGAAATCGTGCGAGCCACCGCGCATGTAGAAGATGCGCTTGCCGACCTCGTACATGACCTTTTCCTGTTCGTGGCCCTGCGGCAGGTTGAACCTCAAGCCGCGCGACTCGGCAGCGATCCAGGTCGCCAGCGCCGTCACATTGGCCATCTCGCCGCGACCGAAGGGAGTCTTGGCGATCTCGGCGCCGTTGAAGCCCTGCAGGGTCTCCATGCAGCTCACGAGGCGCGACTCGAGGTCCTGCACCTTGCCGGTGTCGGCGAAGTAGCGCGGCAGTTCGACGAAGGCACCCTTGACCACGCCCGGGCCCTTGCCCAGATCGCACTTTTCCAGCGACACGTTCTTGGGACCACGCTTCTGTTTCCAAAGGTCTTCACCCTTGGCTTCGAAAAGTTCGGCGGGGTTGCCGTCGGCCAGCATGGCGCGGTATTCAGCAATGCCGTCGGCGGCAGATTTCTGCGCCAGCGCGGGGACGCTGATCAGCGTGGCCGCGAGGGCCAGGGTCCAACGTTTCATGTTTGTCACCTCGTCGTTTTGTTGTGCAAGCAAAAAATGGAGAAGGGCCACGCCCTTCTCCATCCATCCCGTGGGGATCAGGACACCGTGGCTTCGTCGGTGCGGCTGTCGCCCTTGTTGTCCTTCCAGCTCACGCTGATCTTGTCGCCAGCCTTGGCGCCCTTGACCACAAACTGCATGAAGGGGTTCTTGGAAACGGCCGGGCCCCACTCGGCGGTCAGCACGACCTTGCCGTTGTGGGAGGCGCTGACTTCACTGATGAACCAGGCGGGGATGGTCTTGCCGGAAGCGTCCTTGCGCTGACCGGTTTCCATTTCGTGGCTCATGAGTACGCGCACGGTGGCCTTGTCGCCAGCGGCTTGCGCGCGGATGCGCATCGGATCTGCCATGTTGATGACTCCTGAATCTGATTAAAACGGTGTGGGGATGTCGGGGGCCATCAGCCGCCGCAGCCACCCAGCGTGACCTTGACTTCCTTCTTCGCGAAGAAGGCCTTGCCGTCGGCCGTCAGGGCCACGGCGTAGACGTCGGAAGACTGGCCCATCTTGGCGCGGGTGGAGAAGCTGGGCTCGACCGCGTCGTTCACGTTGAAGAGCGCGACCAGCGCGCTGGGGTTCTTCTCGACCAGCAACAGCAGGCGCTTGACGCCGGGCAGCGTGGTGCTGGCCGACAGCGGCACGACGGCGCCGTTCTCGGCGATGTCCGGGCCACCGATGGTGACGTCCTTGCTCTCCACGGGCGCTGCGCCGCCCAGGGCCTTGACCACGTCCGCCGGGGTCTTGGCATCGAAGGCGGCCTTCTCGTAGGCCAGAGCCTGTTGCGGCAGCAGACCACCGGCCGTAGCCAGCAGGCCCGCCACCACGGCGCTCTGTTTCAGTGTCTCGCGACGAGTTTGCATGAGTCTCTCCTTGAATAAGTCCATGCTAATGAAAAAAACTATCCTGCCCTATTGGTACTTGTACTTAAAACAGCGCGCTATTTTCCCGCACCCGCAGCCAACCATTGCGCCAGGGTCTTTGCGTCCGCCTCAGGCAGCGACTGCGCCGGCATGGGAATGGGGCCCCAGACGCCCGCGCTCCCGTTCCGGATCTTGCCCGCGAGGTACTCGCTCTTGCCCGCATGCTTCTTCGCAATCTCGGCAAAGCTCGGGCCCACGAGCTTGCGGTCCATGGCATGGCAGGCCGTGCAGCTGTACTTGGACAGCATGGCCTGCACCGCCTTGGCGTCCACGCCGCCCTCGACCTTGGCCGCAGGCTTGCTCGCTACCTTGGCCGGCGCGGCCGCGACGGCAGCAGCAGCCGCGGCGCCGGCGCCCGCACCCTTGGGCTCGGGCTTGCTGGTGTCCGCGCCGCGCTGCGGGCCCACCAGACGGTTCTGCTCCGCCAGGTTGCCGTGCGCATCACGTGCGTAATCAGGCAGATAGGACGCCACGCGCGCCTCGGTGGCGCAGTCCTTCATGCAGGCCACCGCCCGCACATCGGGTTGCGGCGCCTTGCTGCCGAACTCCCGCCCCGGCCACAGCGCGTGATCGGTCGTCATCCCGTTGCGGTTGGGCATGCGCTGCTGCACCTCGGCGATGTTCTTGTCCGACAGCACGTAGTTGTCGGGCACGATGCCACCGAGGTTGAGCAGAAAGGCCGTCACCGCGTACACCTCTTCGGTGCTCAGCGACTTGGGGGCGTTCCAGGGCATGGCGCGGTTGATGTAGTCCCACAGCGTCGAGACCGTGGGCACCTTCATCAGGGTGGTCCGCCCGGGGAAATCGGCGCGCTTGAGATTGGCCACGCGACCGGTCTTGATGTCTTCGGCCGTGGTGCCGCCCACCAGCGGGCTGAAGACCTCGCCCGATTCGCCGAAGATGCCGTGGCAGCTCGCGCACTTGCCCTCCCACACCTCCTGGCCCTTGGCCACGCTGCCCGAGCCCGCGGGCAGTCCCTTGAAGTCGGGACGCACGTCGATGTCCCAGGCCGCCACTTCCTTGGCCGTGGCATCGCGGCCCACGCCCGGGTACTTGGCGCTCTGCGCCTGCGCCGCGCCGACCAGCATCAGCAGGCCCAGGACGAGCCCGAAGATGGGACCCAGCCCAGAGCACCCGCGGAACTGGCTATGCCAGGCCGATGGGTGCGCCCCCCTTGAGGGGCTGAGGCCTGCGGCTCCAGGCCTGCCTGCGCAGGCCTGGACAGGCTGAAGAGCCACAGACTCTGGCTGTGAGCACAGAGACGCACAGCGACTCAGGGGGCGCTTCATGTCACGAGAGCTGGACATTTTTCACCTCCCCGCTTTCCTGCACCAGCCAGGACTGGATGGCGTTGTTGTGATAGATCGAGCGCGTGCCGCGCACCGCGCGCAGTTGCTTGTAGGTCGGCTGCACATAGCCCGTCTCGTCGGTGGCACGGCTCTGGATGATGGCCGGCTTGCCGTCCCAGACCCAGTCGATGTTGAAGCGCGTGAGCGCCTTGGACAGCACGGGGGACTCCAGCCGGGCACGGCGCCAGTTGCGACCGCCGTCGACCGACACGTCCACATGCTTGACCTTGCCGCGACCCGACCAGGCCAGGCCGCTCACGTTGTAGAAACCCTTGTCAAGCAGCACCTGGCCGCCCGAAGGCGTGGTCACCACGCTCTTGCATTCCTGGATGCTGCTGTACTGGCGATGCAGACCATTGGGCATGAGGTCCACGTAGTGGATGGCCTCGTCCTTGGCCGCCCAGGCCTGGTCGCCCACCTCGAGGCGGCGCAGGTACTTGACCCAGCTCACCCCCTGCACCCCAGGCACCACGAGGCGCAGCGGGTAGCCCTGCTCGGGCCGCAGCATCTCGCCGTTCTGGCCATAGGCCACGATGACCTCGCCGGACTTGATCAGGTCCATGGGGATGGTGCGGGTCATCGACGAACCGTCGGCCCCTTCCGCCAGCACGAACTTGCCGTTCTTGAGGTCGGCACCGGCCAGTTCGAGCAGGGTGATCAGCGGCACGCCGGTGAACTCGCTGCACGACAGCATGCCGTGCGTGTACTGCACGGTGGGCACGGCCACATTGCCCCATTCCATGCCGGTGTTGGCGCCGCACTCGATGAAGTGGAAGCGCGAGACCGAGGGCAGACGCATGATCTCGTCCATGGTGAAGACCTTGGCGGCCTTGACCATGCCGTTGACCATGAGGCGGTGCTTGGACGGATCGATGTCCCACCAGCCCTGGTGGTGGCGCTCGAAGTGCAGGCCGCTGGGGGTGACGATGCCGAACAGGGACTGCAGCGGCGCAAAGGACACCGAGGCCTGCGTGGTCTGGGTCAGGCCCGGGCTCTGGCGGCGCTGCACATTGCTCTCGAACTTCGAGGGCTTCCCGTAACCATCGGTGGCCACGCTCTGGCCCAACCCGGTCGTGTGCTCAGGCAGGTTCAGGATGTTGGGGTCGCCCCCCTCGGCCGGCACCGGGTTGCCCTGCGCCAGCGCATGCGCGCCAGCGGCCCCGGCCGCCGCCGCGGCAAAGGCGTTGCGGATGAAGTGGCGCCGGCCCTGCTTGGCCTCGGCGATGACGGTGCGGATGCCGTCGGGCTTCAGAAAACTCTCGGGCGCCTTGCGTATGCGGCCCGAACTCATGGATTCGTGCATGTCATGCTCCTGCGGGGCCGTGCTGCGCGCGGCGCCTGTGGCTGTTAAATCAAAATATCAGCAAGTACTAATATATAACAGATACAACGGGGATGGATCAGGGTTTCTACGGAGCCGATCGGGCCCGTCTCAGCGGCTGAAGCGGTAATGGTCGCGGTTGAGCACCGCGGCCACGGCGGTGACCTCTTCCGGGAACAGGCCCAGATTGAGCTCGGTGTTGCAGTGCTCCACCATGCCGCGCAGCAGACCCGCGTTCTGGATGCGACCGGCGGGCCGGTAGATGGCGCTGCCGTCACCGCCCACCTTCTGCTGGTGGCAGGCCGCGCACTTGTGCTCGGCGAGCAGCTGGGCGCCCAGGCGCAGATCGGCGCCCTGGAAAATGGCCGGCGCCTGGGCCTGTGCGCCCACGGCCCAGGCCGCGGAGAGAAGGATGGGGAACAGGCGGTGCATGGATACAAGGTTATACAAAGCTGTCGGCGCCAACAAGCGAAATCGCCGATGAATCTGGCAAACTGCCACCTTTCCGTCTGTCACACCCATCCTCACCATGTCGCGCAAGCCCGCTCCCGCCGCCGTAGCCGCCACGACCGCCGCCGTTTTCCGTGCGGACCATCAGAAAGACGTGATCAACCGTCTGCGCCGCATCGAGGGCCAGGTCCGCGGCGTGGTCGAGATGATCCAGGAAGGCCGCAGCTGCGAGGACGTGGCCCTGCAGATGTCGGCCGCGCGCAAGGCCATGGACAAGGCCTTCTACCGCATGATGGCCTGCACCATGATCGAGGCCGTCAACGGAGCCGAGGACGAGGCCCGCGCCATGGAAGAGATCGAGCAGGCCACGCGCCTGCTGGAAAAGTTCGGCTGAGCGGTCAGCCCAGCAGCGCACGGAAGTCGGCGATCACGCGGTCCGGCGCGCAGGCTTCGATGGGCTGCCCCAGGTTGTAGCCATACGGCAGCGCCCAGACCGCCACCCCGGCGTTGCGCGCCGTGGCCACGTCGATCGACGAATCCCCCACGAAAAGCGTGCGCGCGGCTTCCACCGCGAAATGGCGCAGGCAGCTGTGCACCCCCGCCGGATCAGGCTTCTTCACCGGTATCGTGTCACCGCTGACGACGCGGCCGAAGTACGGCGTAAGTGCATGCGCAGCCAGCACCCGGGCGGTGAAACGCGCCTCCTTGTTGGTCACCACCGCCAGCGCCACGCCACGGCTGCGCAACCCGTCCAGCACCTCCCGCACATGGGGATAGAGCCGGCTGCGTGTGCCGCAACGGCGTTCGTAGTGCCGGTCAAAGGCGGCGACAAGTTCAGGCAGGTCGGCACCGGCCTGTACCGCCTCATGAGGCACGCCGCGCGACCGGGCCAGCGCCTGCACCAGCAGCGCGCGCGTGCCGTGGCCGATCCAGCGGTCCACGTCCTGCTGGGGTACCGGCGCGAGGCCAGCCTGCTGCAGGGTGTCGTTGGCTGCGTCGGCAATCTCGGAGGAGGTCTCGACGAGCGTGCCGTCGAGGTCAAAGAGCATGAGCGTGTAGCGCGATGCGGGTTCTGCCATGGCGCGCATCATGCCCGATGCGCGCCTGCGTCCGCACTCAGGCCAGTCCGAGCACGCGGCGGCGGCGCTCCATCATGCGCCAGACGAAGGGCGTGAAGATCAGCTGCATGGCCAGCTCCATCTTGCCGCCGGGAATGACGATGGTGTTGGCCCGGCTCATCCACGAGTTGTCGATCATGTTGAGCAGGTAGGGGAAGTCGATCCCCTTGGGGTTGGCGAAGCGGATCACCACCATGCTCTCGTCGGCCGAGGGGATGTCGCGCGCGATGAAGGGGTTGGAGGTATCCACCACCGGCACACGCTGGAAGTTCACATGCGTGTGCGCGAACTGCGGCACGATGTAGTGCACGTAGTCGGGCATGCGCCGCAGGATGGTGTCGGTCACAGCCTCGGTGCTGTAGCCGCGCTGGTTCTTGTCACGCCAGAGCTTCTGGATCCACTCGAGGTTGATCACCGGCACCACACCGATGCGCAGGTCCGGGTACTGCGCGATGTTGTGCTCGGGCGTGACCATGGCACCGTGCAGTCCCTCGTAAAACAGCATGTCCGTATCCGGCGGCAGCTCTTCCCACGGCGTGAAGGTGCCGGGCGCCTGGCCGCACTCCGCAGCGTCAGTCTCGTGATGCAGGTAGCGACGCGTGCGGCCTTGCCCGGAGGCGCCGTAGCGGCTGAACAGATCCTCGAGTTCGGCGAACAGATTCGACTCGGGGCCGAAGTGGCTGAAGTGCTGGTCCCCCGCGCGTTCGGCCTCGGCGGCGCGGCGCTCCATCTCGGCACGGTCATAGCGGTGAAAGCTGTCCCCTTCGACGATGGCGGCTTTCACCCCCTCGCGGCGGAAGATGTTGGCAAAGGTGCGCGTGACGGTGGACGTGCCCGCGCCGGAAGAGCCGGTGATGGCAATGATGGGATGACGTTCGGACACAGGGCAGGCCGGTGGAAAGATCTGGCAGGCGCCAGATTCAGATGCGGAAGAGTCCGCGTGGCGCGAACAGGGAGCGGACCGGCGGCTCACCGGCGGCGCGCTCCATCTCGGGCAGCAGCGAGACCGGCCCGGCAAAGAGCCCGCCCTCGCTGTCACGGAAATCGGTGGTGGCCGGCTCGGGACCGGACGCGACCGGCTCCTGCGCCGCGGGCTGGGCGGGCGCAGGATCGGTGGGAACGTCGGGCCGCTTGCGCTGCATGGCTGCGGTCAGATCTCCACCGCCAGCAGGCGCTCACCGCTCCAGTGGGCCTGGTGCAGCTCGCGCAGGTCGGCCAGGTGCGTGCCACCCAGATCCGGCAGCACCTGCAGGGCGCGGCTGAAGTCATGCTGGCGCGTGTAGCGCGTGGGCGTGATCACGGTAGCGAGGCCCGCCAGCGTGGCGGCCTTGAGACCGTTGCCCGAATCCTCGAAGGCCAGGCACTCGCCGGGGTCGAGCTGCATGAGCTGCAGGATCTGCTGGTAGACCATGGGGTGCGGCTTCTTCAGCGGCGCGCTCGAGCCGTCGCCGATGGCCGCGAAGGAGTGGCGCCAGGCCGGTCCCATGGCCTGACGCAGCAGCGCGGCGATGTTGACCGGCGAGGTGGTGGTGGCGATGGCCAGCTGCATGCCGGCCGCAGCGGCTTCGTCGAACAACGCCAGCACACCGGGGCGCAGGCTCACGACGCCGTCCTGGATCGCGGACTCGTAATAGGCGGTCTTGAGCTCATGGATGCGCGCAATGGTGTGCTGCATCGCCTGGGCGTCGATGGACCGAACGTCGGGGTTCATCTGCTGCCAGTAATGCTGCAGCCGGTCGCGGCCGCCCGAGATCTCCAGCAGCTCGGTGTACAGCGCCTCGTCCCAGTGCCAGCCCAGCTCGAGTTCCGCAAAAGCGTGGTTGAAGGCTTCGCGATGCAGGTCCTCGGTGTCGGCCAGGGTGCCGTCGACGTCGAAGATCAGGGCTTGCAGGGTGGGATGGGTCATGGTCTGCCTCGTAGGTAGGTCTAGGAATAAACGGCCTGGTGGGCCGTGGCTCACTATAAAAAGACGGTGAACTAAGGTAAATTCAATATTTATTACATGACACTTAAGTAAAACCTTAATGAAAAACGCCACCTTCCGCCAGCTCCGGGTGTTCAGCGAGGTGGCGCGCCAGCTGAGCTTCAGCAAGGCAGCCCAACAGCTGCACCTGAGCCCACCCGCCGTGACCATGCAGGTCAAGGAACTGGAAGGCCATGTGGGCATGCCGCTGTTTGAGCGCAAGGGTCGGCAGATCGCGCTGACCACGGCCGGCGAGTACATGCTGGTCTATGCCCGCCGCATCCTGGCCACGCTCAAGGATGCGGAGGACGCCGCCGCCCGGCTGCAGAAGCTGGAGATCGGCACCCTGACCATCGGCATGGTCAGCACGGCCGAGTACTTCCTGCCGCGCCTGTTGGCCGGCTTCCAGGCCGAGCATCCGGGCATCGACATCCGCCTCGTTGTTGGCAACCGTGACCAGCTGGTGCGCATGCTGCAGGCCAACGACGTGGACATCGCCATCATGGGCCGCCCGCCGCGCGAAATGGCCACACGGGCCGAGCCCTTTGCCGCCCACCCGCATGTGTTCGTGGCGCCGCCGGGCCACCCCCTGCTGGGGCGCGGCCACCCGCCGCTGCAGACCCTGCAGGGCTACAAGCTCATCGTGCGCGAGGAAGGCTCGGGCACACGCGCCGCGCTCGACCATTTCTTCCGTGAAAAGAACTTCGAGCACCCCAACACCATGGAGATGTCGAGCAACGAGACCATCAAGCAGGCCGTCATGGCCGGCATGGGCCTGAGCTGCCTCTCGCTGCACACCATCGGCCTGGAGCTGGACAACCAGCTGCTGGCCATCCTGGACATCGAGGGCAGCCCCGTGGTGCGCGCCTGGAATGTGGTGCACACCCTCTCCAAGCTGCTCTCCCCGGCGGCCGAGGCCCTGCGCTACTACATCCTGGAGCGTGGCGAGCAGTTTCTGGCTGATCAATTCGGCCGCCACATCCCCCTGAATGCGCTGGATCTGCCACGCTAGGCTGTTGATTCATCAGGATATACAATTTCGACGGAGACAAACATCAGGAAAATCTGATCTTGCGTAACTACACCCTCAAACAGCTGCAGACCTTCATCGAGGTCGCGCGTGAAAAATCCGTGTCACGGGCCGCCGAACGGCTCTTCGTCACCCAGCCGGCCGTGTCCATGCAGATCCGGCAGCTCGAAGAGGCGTTCGGGCTGGCGCTGATCGAGCCCGTGGGCCGCAACATCCAGCTCACCAATGCGGGTCAGGAATTCCTGATCCACGCCATCGCCGCGCTGGGCAAGCTCAAGGACCTCGAGGCCAGCATGGCCGAGCACGTGGGCTCCAAGAAGGGCCGCATCGAGCTGGGCATCGTCAGCACGGCCAAGTACTTCGTGCCCATGCTGCTGGTGCGCTTCAACAAGCTCATGCCGGGCATCGACATCGCGCTGCGCATTGACAATCGCGACAACATCCTGGGCATGCTTCAGCGCAACGAGCTCGATCTCGTGATCATGGGCCGCGCGCCGGCCAATATCGACTGCGAGGCCACACCCTTCGCCAGCAATCCGCTGGGCATCGTCGCCCCGCCCGACCACCCGCTGGTGCGGCGCAAGCGCATGCCCTTCGATGCCCTCAAGGACCAGGCCTTCGTCGTCCGTGAGCACGGCTCGGGCACGCGCGCCGCCATGGAGCGCCTGTTCGAGCAGTACGAGTTCCCGATCAAGATCGCCATGGAAATGCCCAGCAACGAGACGATCAAGCAGGCCGTCATGGCCGGCATGGGCCTGAGCTTCCTCTCCATGCGCACGGTGCGTCACGAGTTGGCCTCTGGCCATCTGGCGCTGCTGGACATCAGCGGCATGCCCATCGTGGGCAAGTGGTATGTGACGCACCTGAGCCAGAAGAAGCTCTCGCCCGCGGCCCAGTCCTTCAAGAAGTTCCTCAGCGAACAGGCCGAGCCGCTGATCGATTCCTGGGCCTGACAGGTTTCTCAGGGGCGGCCCTGATATCACCCGGCGCCCGGCTCGCACTAAGATGGCTGGCATGAATCCGCAACGCAGACAGATGCTGGCCGGTGCCGCACTGATGGGCAGCGGTCTGGCCCCGGCCTGGAGCCAGACCCTGAACCTGGCCCCCGCCCCCTCCTCGGCGAGCGCTGAACGCCAGGCCGCCCCCCTGCCCGCGGTGGGCAGCCTGCTGGCCCTGCCTGAAGTGACGCTGCTCGACGGCACCGTGTTCCGACCGGCCCAGGCCGAAGGCCGCGTGCTCGTCGTGTACTGGTGGGCCAGCACCTGTCCCTTCTGTGCCCTGCAGAGCCCCGAGATGCAAAAGCTCTGGGATACCGAGCGCCGCAAGCCGCAGGGCCTGCAGTTCCTCACCCTCTCGATCGACCGCAAACCCGAAGACGCTCTGGCCTACCTGCAGAAGAAGGGCTATACGTTCCCCACCGGCTTCGTGACGCCGCAGATCCACCGCGCATTCCCCAAGCCCCAGGGCCTGCCCATCACCATGGTGCGCGGGCGCGACGGTCGTGTGCTGCAGGCCGAGAAAGGCCAGCTCTTCCCCGAGGACGTGGAACTGCTGGGTCGCTGGGCCGCCTGAAGCCACACACTCCAACACACCAGAAAGACCCATGGGCGCAACATTGGACGGCAAGCTGGTCGTCGCGATTTCCTCGCGGGCCCTGTTCGACTTCGAGGAAGAAAACCAGGTCTTCGAACACGGCCACGGTCCGCACAAGGACCGCGCCTACATGAAGCTGCAGCTGCAGAAGCTCGACGTGCCGGCCAAGCCTGGCGTGGCCTTTTCCATGGTCAGAAAGCTGTTGGCCTTCAACGACGAGCGGGCACAGCGTGTGGAGGTGGTCATCCTGTCGCGCAACGACCCGGTCTCGGGCATGCGCGTGTTCCGCTCGGCCCAGCACTACGGCCTGCCCATCGAGCGCGGCAGCTTCACGCGCGGCCAGTCGCCCTGGCGCTACCTCAAGCCCCTGCACGCCAACCTGTTCCTGTCGGCCAACCCGGAGGACGTGCGGGCAGCGCTGGCCCAGGGCTTCCCCGCCGCCACCGTGGCCACGCACTCGGCCCGGGCCCAGGACAACCATCCGAACGAAGTGCGCATCGCCTTCGACGGTGACGCGGTGCTCTTCGGCGACGAGGCCGAGCGCGTGTATCAATCCTCAGGTCTGCCGGCTTTCCAGCAGCATGAGCGCGACAAGGCGCATCAGCCCCTGCCCGACGGTCCCTTCAAACCCCTGCTGGCCGCACTGCACCGCCTGCAGCAGGAGGGCACCCCCACCATGCGCATCCGCACGGCATTGGTCACCGCACGCAGTGCCCCCGCGCACGAGCGCGCCATCCGCACGCTGATGGACTGGAACATCGAGGTCGACGAGGCCATGTTCCTCGGCGGCCTGCCCAAGGGTGAATTCCTGCGCGAGTTCGAGCCCGACTTCTTCTTCGATGACCAGACCGGTCACATCGAGTCGGCCGCCCAGCACGTGCCCGCAGGGCACGTGGCCAGCGGCGTCGCCAATCCCTGACCCCTGACTTTCTCCGGGAGACTTTTCCCATGTCCCTGCTCCGCAAAGCGGCCGAGTTCAAGGCCTTTCTCGGGCGCGCCTGGGCGCTTGCCCTGCCCTACTTCCAGTCGGAAGAGAAATGGAAGGCACGCACGCTGCTGGCCTCCATCGTCGCGCTCAACCTGGCCTTCGTCTACACGCTGGTGCTGTTCAACGAATGGAACCGCTACTTCTACGACGCGCTGCAGGAGAAGAACTACCCCGTCTTCATCGACCAGCTGATCCGCTACACGGTACTGGCTTTCATCTACATCATCATCGCGGTCTATCGCTTCTACCTGACCCAGCACCTGGAGATGGGCTGGCGCGCCTGGATGACGCGCCACTACCTGCGGCGCTGGCTGGACCACCAGGTCTACTACCACCTCGAGCTCACGCGCTATGCCGCACTCGGGCCGGACCAGTCGCCCGACAACCCGGACCAGCGCATGCAGGAAGACCTCAAACTCTTCACCACGGCCACCGTGGGCCTGAGCATGGGCCTGCTCAACGCCCTGGTCACGCTGGCGAGTTTCGTCGGCATTCTCTGGGCACTCAGCGGCGAATTCACTTTCACCTGGAGCGGCGAGGAATTTGCCATCCCGGGCTTCATGCTCTGGGTGGCCATCCTCTATTGCGCCATCGGCACCGTGCTCACGCATTACGTGGGCCGACGCCTGATTCCGCTGAACTACGAACAGCAGCGTCGCGAAGCCGACTTCCGCCACAACCTGATCCGCGTGCGCGAGTACAGCGAAGCCATCGCGCTGGACCGCGGCGAGGCCGTGGAATACCAGCAGCTCAATCTGCGCTTTGGTCACGTGCTGACCAACTACGTCAAGCTCATCGATGCGCAGAAGCGCCTGACCATGTTCACGGCCTCCTTCAGCCAGGCCTCCACCGTCTTTCCCTTCATCGTCGCCGCGCCGCGCTTCTTCAGCGGTGCCATCCAGCTCGGCACGGTGATGCAGATCGCTTCGGCCTTCAATCGCGTGCAGGATTCGCTGTCCTGGTTCATCGACAACTACGACAGCCTCGCCGCCTGGCGCGCCACCACCGACCGTCTCACCCACTTCGAAGACGCGATCCGCAAAGCGCAGCAAAGCCCGCCGCTGCAACACGAGATCGCCTCCGCTGGCCTGCAGGCCAGCGACCTGAACCTGGACCTGCCCACGGGCGGCCGCCTGCTGGCCCACACGGCGCTGCAGGTGCACGCGGGTGACAGCATCCTGCTCAGCGGCCCCTCGGGCAGCGGCAAGTCGACCCTGTTCCGTGCCCTGGCCGGCATCTGGCCCCTGGCCTCGGGTCGCGTGGCCCTGCCGGCCTCCAGCATGTTCATCCCGCAGCGCCCCTACTTCCCCAACGCACCGCTGCGCGATGCACTGGCCTATCCCGAGCCGGCGACGAAGTACGACGATGAGACGCTGCAGCAGGCGCTGCGCGATGCCCTGCTGCCGCAGCTCGTAGACCAGCTTGATGTGACCGACGCCTGGAGCCAGAAGCTCTCGGGTGGTGAACAGCAGCGCCTGGCGCTGGCGCGCGCCTTCCTCAAGAAGCCGGCCTGGATCTTTGCTGACGAGGCCACCAGTGCACTCGACGAAGAGGCCGAACGCACGCTCTACGGCAAGCTGCTGGCGATGGTGAAGGTCGGCAACGGCGCGATCGTTTCAATCGCGCACCGGCACACCGTGGCCACCTTCCACAGCCAGCGCTGGACGCTGGAGAAGCGCAGCGACGAGACGGTGGCGATGTTCCAGCTGAAACAGGCATAACTCGCCAGGCTTCGCTCCCTGCGGTCGCTACCCCCCCCTCAAGAGGGGGCAACGCCAGTCGGCCGGCAAAGGCGGTTCCACGGCGTTCCGCGGCCTGGTTCCTCTTGGCGTCAGGCTTTGGCCTCCATTCAGTCACTGGGCCTTGTAACGCTCCCAGCCGCGCGCGCGGAGCTCGCAGGCCGGGCAGCTGCCACAGCCATAGCCCCAGGCATGCCGGTGGGAGCGGTCGCCCAGGTAGCAGGTGTGGGTGTGCTCCACGATCAGGTCCACCAGGGCCGGGCCGCCCAGACGCTCGGCCATCCGCCAGGTCTCGGCCTTGTCGATCCACATCAGCGGCGTCTCGATCAGGAAGCGCTTGTCCATGCCCAGTGAAAGCGCGAGCTGCATGGCCTTCATGGTGTCATCACGGCAATCGGGGTAGCCCGAAAAATCAGTCTCGCACACCCCGGTCACGATGACCTGCAGGTCGCGCCGGTAGGCCACGGCGGCGGCCAGGGTCATGAACAGCAGGTTGCGCCCGGGCACGAAGGTGTTGGGCAGGCCGCTGGCCTCCATCTTGAAGCTCACGTCGCGCGTGAGCGAGGTCTCGCTGACCGCACCCAGCACGGCCAGGTCCAGCACATGGTCCTGCCCCAGCCTGGGCGCCCACTGCGGAAACTGGCGACGGAGTTCGTCCAGCACCTGCAGGCGCGCTTCCAGCTCCACGTGGTGGCGCTGGCGGTAGTCGAAAGCGATGGTTTCTACGCGCTCGTAAGACTGGAGCGCGTGGGCCAAGCAGGTGGTGGAATCCTGCCCGCCGGAGAACAGGACGAGGGCGGTCTTGTGGTGCATGGCCCCGATTATCCCGGGGCCGGCCCGCTTACTCCGGCTTCTCGGTCTTCCTGATCTGCGTCGGTGAGTAGGTCAGCACTTCCTTGGCCACCACGCCCGAGCTGGCCATGGGATCGACCTGGCGGTTGATGGCCTGGTTCTGGGCCTGCAGCTGCTGGGTGACCGCGGGGTTCTGGGCCGCGTTGTTCTGCAGCCAGACCTCCACCACGCGCGCACTCGCACTCCAGACGGCCGTCATGTGATCCATGAGCATCTTGGACAGCGGCTCCTTCGGAGGCTCCTCCTGTTTGGGTGCGGCCTCCTGGCGCTGGGTCCAGTCCCGTTCGCCCGATGGGCTGCCCCGCGAGGGATCGGCCTTGGCCGCGGCCTCCTGGGCCTGGGCCTGCACCACGGGATTGATGTCGTTCACCACCCCCGCCGTTTCCGGCGCCGGTATCGGCGGGTTCACGGGCGCCACCGGAATCACCCGGACGGCGGCGGGCGCAACTACCTCCGTGCCGGCTGGCCGGGCGGCGATGCGGTCGATGTTAGGTAGTTGCATGATGGGCTTGGGCCTCGCCCGAAAGCGGAAGGCTTTTATCCTGTTACGTACGTTTGTTAACGGCAGATAAGCGGGAGGGTTTAGGCCTATTTTTGAGCTTTTATCCACGGCCTCACCGAAAACATCATAAATATGTCGCCATAGATACAGAATAACGACATTCAAAAGAAAGGCCCCTGCCTTGCGGGCAGGGGCCAGAGCATACGGTCTACAGCTCTCAGCGCTGCAAGCGACTGGGCCGGGAATTCAGGCTCTTGGGCAGCAGCCCGTCGAACATGGCCGAGATCTCGTCGATGGTCTCGTGGGCGGCCTGTTCGCCCCATCGGGTTGAAAGCGCCATGAGCAGCTCAGGGCGCAGGAACCAGAGCGCGGGCACGTTGGAGGCCATCAGGATGCGGCGCTCCACATGCGGAAAGCGCTCCAGACAGTCACCGTCCAGGCACCGGAGCATGGCCTGGCGGATATCGTCGATCTGGTAGGTGGCCTCGCGGGAGGCTGGATCACGCAGGGGATTGAGCATCTCCTGCATGGTGGAGAGAAAACGTGTTGCAGCGCTCAGCATCATCTTTGTAATCGGAACCGGATAACCCAACGAGCCCGCATCATAGGGGCGTGGCTACGTAGTTCCCACAGGGGAAAGTCCTAGCTGGGGTTAACCCCGAAGGGTCAGGGCGGCCTGCGCTCAGTCCGGTCGCACCCGAGCGCCCGGCGCAATGATGGAGGGCGCCGCGTTGAGTGACTCGATGGCAAAGCCCGCGGCCTGCTTGTAGCGTGCCATGAACTCGTCGCGCTCGACTTTGGGGATCACGGCATCAATGTCGTCGAAGACACCGCCGCAGCGCTCGTCCACCAAGCCCAGGATGCCGAAAGGACCCGAGCCGCGGTTGCGCAGCACCAGGGCCGAGATGTCCTTGCACAGCTTCTGGTCGTAGGCGTGCAGGGCCGCGGGCGTAACACCATGCTCAACCATGGCCGCGCCGAGCACGCGTGTGTCGACGATGCCCTGGCTCGCGCCACTGGACCCGACGGGATACATCACATGGGCCGCGTCCCCAATCAGCACCACGCGGCCATCCACCCAGGTGGGCACAGGATCACGGTCGATCATCGGGTACTCAAAGACCTCGGCCGCGCCGCGCAGCATGGCGGGCACGTCGAGCCAGTCGTAGTTCCAGCCTTCAAAGTGGTGGATGAAATCTTCCAGCTTCACGCGCCGGTTCCAGTCGCCCTGCGGCCAGCCGCCCGCGTTGTCCACCGTGATCTCGGCGATCCAGTTGATGGTGGACAGGCCGGTGACCGGATCGGGCGGCGAGATCGGGTAGAGCACCACGCGATGCCGCAGCGAGCCAACACCCACAAATGAGGCGCCTGTGCGGATGGCCTGGCCCGGCGTGGTGCCGCGCCACATGATGGCGCCGCCCCATTGGATGGGCGGCTGGTTTGGGTGCATCTGCGCCCGCACGGCCGAGTGCAGACCGTCGGCCGCGATCAGCAGGCGGCCGGGAACTTCAAGTCGCTGACCCTGGTGCGTCTCGACGAAAGCGGTGACACCCTGCGCCTCGTTGCGATAACCGCTCACGCGACAGCCCGTCTGCACGGCCTCGGGGCCCAGGCGGCGCTGCACCTCGCGCAGCAGCAGCATCTGCAGCTGGCCGCGGTGCACCGAGTACTGCGGCCACTTGTAGCCCGCCAGCAGACCACGCGGTTCGGCATAGACATCGTTGCCATTGCGGCCCACCAGCGCCCATTCGCGCGCCTGGATGCCGATGGTGTCGAGTTGCGCCGCGCCGATGCCCAGCTCGTAGAGCTCGCGCACGGCGTTGGGCTGCAGATTGATACCCACGCCCAGGGGCTGCAGATCGGGCACGGTCTCAAAAACGCGGCAGGGCACACCGATCTGGTGCAGCGTGAGCGCCATGGCCATGCCGGAGATCCCGCCGCCGGCGATGAGGACGGGTTGTGGGGTTGCGGTGGAATTCATCTTGTGACTGTCAGATCGTTCGTAAGGGCTTGTGCCGCCAACTACCTTCGCTGCGCGAAGTGAGCGGCGCCCAAGCCGCGCCATCTCGCGCCCTGCGGGCCGGCGCCATTATTCTGAGCAATTGAAGTCGTAAACGGGGCCAAGGTATTAGCGTCGCTCTGCCGCGACGAGAAACTTGATCACCTCATCGGTAACGTCGAAAACAAGGCTAGCTGATCCGTTCTACCCGGCTCAGCCCTGCTTACCGACCGGTTTCGCTGTCCGTCTACTATCGGCAAAGTGACCGCTTGAGGTAGCTACAGGATGCTGCTCAGACTTGGAGGTCTGGGTTTAATTCGCAACGCAGGACTGACCCCGCAGGCGACCCGCGCATTCTATAGCTGCGGTATATTGGTTCACGCAAAGCTCCACCCTAGAGGATCGCATGTCGATCAAATCCATTCTGAAATCCACCCTGATGGCACTGGCGATCATCACCGGCGGGTCGGTTTCCGCGCAGGGCAACCCGATCGACGCAGCGGCGTTTGACGCGCTGGTGTCGCAGGGTCCCGTGGCCAGCGCTGCGACCATAGCCTCGAGCACCTGGGCCAGCAAGATCAAGCAGGCGGGCTCGCTGCGTCTGGGCAGCACACAGACCTCGAATCTTTTTTCGCTGCTCAACGAGAAAGACGGCAAACACCGCGGCTTCGACGCAGGTCTGGCCCAGCTCATCACGCGCTACATCCTGGGCGACGGGTCCAAGTACCAGTTCACGCAAGTGACCTCGTCCACGCGTGAGCAGGTACTCATCAACGATCAGGTGGACATGGTGTTCGCCACTTACTCGATCACCCCCGCTCGCTTGGAGAAAATCTCGTTCGCAGGGCCCTACTACAGCTCACAGGCCGGGGTGCTGGTCAAGGCCAACAACAAGACGATCCAGTCTTACAACGATCTGGCCGGCAAGAAGGTCGCCACGCAGGCGGGCTCCACGGGGCCCGCGATCCTGGCGCAGTACGCGCCCAAGGCGGTCGTGCAAGAGTTTCAGACGCACCAGGAAGCGCTCGACGCGTTGCGGCAGGGGCGCGTGGATGCCTACGTGACCGACTACACGCTGCTGCTCAACGCGCTGAGTCTCGGTACCGGTGGCGCGAAGCTGGCTGGTGCGCCCTTTGGTCCGCCAGACCCCTATGGCGTCGGGCTTCCCAAGGGCTCGGATGGCGTGGCCTTCATCAATGACTTTCTGAAGAAGCTGAAAGCCGACGGCACCTGGGCCAAACTCTGGACGATTTCCATCGGGCAGCGTACCGGCAGCACGGCCGTCCCGACGCCGCCCGCCATCCCCTGAACAATGGGTGAGGTTTCCAGGCTCCTGGCCGACTATGGGCCAGCCTTCGGGCAGGCCCTTTTCCTGACCTGGAAGCTCACGGTCGTGTCGTTCGTACCCGGCTTCTTGCTGGGCGTGATCGTGACGGTGCTTCGGCTGCTGCCGCTGCCGCCTCTGCGCTTCGTTCTGACCCTCTACGTCGAGATCTTTCGCAACATTCCCAGCGTGGCACTGCTGATCTTCATCGTGTTCGCACTGCCCGATCTCGAACTCGTGATCGACTATGAGCCCAGCGTGATCCTGACATTGACGCTGGTCTGCTCCGCGTTCACGGCGGACTACCTGCGCTCGGGCATCAACACCATCCCCGGCGGCCAGATCGAGGCCGCACTCAGCTTGGGGCTACGGCCGCTGCAGATCATCCTTGCGGTGGTCTTGCCGCAGGCGCTGCGCGCGGTGGTGCAGCCCATGACCTCACTGCTCATCGCGCTGATGTTGTCAACTTCGCTGGCGTCACAGGTGCCTTTGCCGGGCCGGGAACTCACGGCGCTCGTGCCCAAGATCGCGACTGACTCTGCCGCCGGCATGGCCGCGTTTGCCGTGGCGGCCGCGATGTACGTGGTGACCGGGTTGCTCATCGCCTGGGCAGGTGCCGCCCTGGAAAAGAGGGCGCGGATACTGCGATGAGCCGCTCGCTGGAAGACATTCTGTTTGCTGCGCCCGGCCCCAGGGCCCAAGCCGTCACCCGGGCGGCGAGCGTGATCGCGGGGATGGTGCTGCTACTGCTGGTTGCAGGTATCGTGTCCCGCTTCCATTCCGCAGGGCAGCTCGACGCCCAATTCTGGGAGTTCTTCGCCTGGCCGACGACCTGGGCCTTCCTGGGCAAGGGCCTGCTCGGCACGCTGGCATCGGCGGCGATCGCCGCCGTCATCGCGCTGACCCTCGGGCTGGTGCTGTTGCTGGGGCGCCTGGCGCAAGCCCGACTCCTGCGTTGGCCGAGCATCGCGGTCATCGAGTTCCTGCGTGGCACGCCAACGCTGCTGCTCATCTATGTGTGTTTTCTGTTGCTTCCGCAGGTCGGCATCAAGCTGAGCACGTACTGGATGTTGACGCTGCCCGTCGGTCTCAGTACCGCTGCCGTGGTGGCCGAGGTCTACCGCGCTGGCGTACTTGCCGTTCCCCGCGGTCAGACCGACGCTGCGCGTAGCCTGGGACTGACCGAAGCCCAGGTTTTTTTCTCCGTCGTTTTTCCTCAGGCCCTACGCTACATCGTCCCGGCACTGGTTGCGCAACTGGTCATCGTGGTCAAGGACACGACCTTCGGCTACATCGTCACCTACGGAGAACTCATGCAGAACGCCAAGGTGCTCATCGCCAACTACCACTCGCTGGTGCCCGTGTATCTCGTTGTGGCGGCGCTCTACTGCCTCGTGAATTACACGATATCGAGGGCAAGCAAACGGCTCGGCCCGCCGATGCATTGATCGCTAAGGCACACGTGTCAGTGACGCGACGCTCTCCCATCGAGTTGCGGAGCGCATAGATGCCCTTCGCATCGTCGAAGTGCGAGGATTTGTGCGATTGCGGCGGTATCGGGCGGCGAAGGTCCGCTTTTTGGCGTGCTGTGATAGCGTGACGCTCATTCGACCGTCACGCTCTTGGCGAGATTGCGTGGCTTGTCCACATCCGTCCCGCGTGCACATGCCGTGTGATACGCGAGCAGCTGCAACGGCACCACGTGCAGCAGCGGAGACAGGGCGCCGTAATGCTCGGGCATGCGGATCACGTGCAGGCCTTCGGCGCTTTCAATCTTCGTATCGCTGTCGGCCAGCACATAGAGCACACCGCCACGGGCACGCACTTCCTGCATATTGCTCTTGAGCTTTTCCAGCAGCGCGTCGTTGGGCGCGACGGTCACCACGGGCATCTCGGCCGTGACCAGGGCCAGCGGGCCGTGCTTGAGCTCGCCGGCGGGGTAGGCCTCGGCGTGGATGTAGCTGATCTCCTTGAGCTTGAGCGCACCTTCGAGGGCGATGGGGTAGTGCAGGCCGCGGCCCAGGAAGAGCGCGTTGTTCATGCGCGCAAAGTCTTCGGCCCAGCTCATGATCTGCGGCTCCAGGGCCAGCACGGCCTGCAGAGCCACGGGCAGGTGGCGCATGTCCTTGAGGTGCTTCGCCTCCTCGGCCTCGTCTAGATGCCCGCGCAGCTGCGCCAAGGCCAGCGTGAGCAGGAAGAGACCGGCGAGCTGGGTGGTGAAGGCCTTGGTGGACGCCACGCCGATCTCCACGCCGGCGCGGGTGATGTAGTGCAGCTTGCACTCGCGCACCATGGCACTGGTGGCCACGTTGCAGATGGTCAGGGTCTGCGTCATGCCCAGGCTCTGCGCGTGGCGCAGGGCGGCCAGGGTGTCGGCCGTCTCGCCGGACTGGCTGATGGTCACGACCAGAGTCCGCGGGTCGGGCACGGAATCGCGGTAGCGGTATTCGCTGGCCACCTCCACCTGGGTGGGGATCTTCGCGATGCTCTCCAGCCAGTACTTGGCCGCGCAACCGCTGTAGTAGCTGGTGCCGCAGGCCAGGATCAGCACCTTGTCGATCTCCTTGAAGACCTTGTAGGCGCCGTCGCCGAAAAGCTCGGGCACGATGCCTTCCACGCCCTCGAGCGTGTCGGCGATGGCGCGCGGCTGCTCGAAGATTTCCTTCTGCATGTAGTGGCGGTAGGGGCCGAGCTCGGCCGCACCGCTGTGCGCCTGCACGGTCTTGACCGGGCGCTGCACGGGTTTGTGGTCGCGGCCCACAATCCAGTACTTGCCCAGCTGCAGATCCACCACATCGCCTTCTTCCAGGTAGACGATCTGGTCCGTGACGCCAGCCAGGGCCATGGCATCGCTGGCCAGATAGTTGGACCCGTCAGGCCCCACGCCCAGGATCAGCGGCGAGCCGGCGCGCGCGCCAATCACGCGGTGCGGCTCGTCCTTGTGGAAGACGGCAATGGCATAGGCGCCGTGCATCTGTTTGGTCGCGGCCTTCACGGCCTCGAACAGATCGCCGTTGTAGAGCGAATCCACCAGATGCGCGATGACTTCGGTGTCGGTCTGGCTCGCGAAGATGTAGCCGCGCTTCTGCAAGCCGGCGCGCAGCTCCTCGTAGTTCTCGATGATGCCGTTGTGAACGAGGGCCACGCGCGCGGCGCGCTGGGCAGCGTCGGCGCCCGTGCCGTGGCTGAAGTGCGGGTGCGCGTTGTGCACGGCGGGCGCGCCATGCGTGGCCCAGCGCGTGTGGGCAATGCCGGTGTAACCCGTGACGGCATCCCGCTGCACCTGCTCGGCCAGTTCGGCCACACGCGAGGTGCTGCGTGCACGCTGCGGGCCGGCCGCGGTGTGGACCGCCACGCCACAGGAGTCATAGCCACGGTATTCGAGCCGCTGCAGACCCTGCACCAGGACCGGGACGATGTTTTTCTGGGAAACGGCGCCGACGATGCCACACATAAGTGTTCACTCCAAGACTAGATGCCGCGATGGTAGAAGGCCTGATGAAAAATAACTGATTGATTTTCTTCACAAATTGAACTTTAATTTCACCAAGATCTTGGTTAATCTAAATATTCCAAAAATCAACAAGATATGGAATCAATCACCATCGATCAGACCGACCTGTTGCTGCTCGACGCCCTGCAGCAGGACGCCAGCCTGAGCAATCAGGCCCTGGCGGCGCGCGCCCACATCTCGCCGCCCACCTGCCTGCGCCGCGTCAAGCGCCTGGTCGACAGCGGGCTGGTGGAAAAGCAGGTGGCCATCCTCGGGGTGGACAAGCTCACGCCCCTGCTGGGGCATGGCCTCACCGCCATCGTCGAGATCACGCTGGAACGCCAGGGCGAAGAGGCGCAAGCGGCCTTCGAGCAGCGCGTTGTGGCCGACACGGCGGTGCAGCAGTGCTACCGCGTGTCGCCGGGGCCGGACTTCGTGCTCATCGTCCACGCGCGCGACATGCCGGACTACCTGGCGCTGGCGCAACGCCTGTTCACGGCTGACGCCAATGTGCGCAACGTCAAGAGCTACTTCAGTGTCAAACGCAGCAAGTTCGGCACGCGCATTCCGCTGCCGCCACGGCTGCCCGGCTGATCACACCGCGCGCAGCAGCGTGAAGCTCACGCGGCAGCCGGCCTCGGGCGAGCCCTCGGCGCGGATGCTGCCGCCGTGCCGTTCGACGATCTTGCGCGCCAGCGCCAGCCCCAGGCCCAGGCCCTCGAACTGGCTGGCGCCGTGCAGGCGCTGGAAGACATGGAAGAGCTTGTGCTGGCGCACCGGGTCGAAGCCCACGCCGTTGTCGGCCACGGTGTAGGTGACCCAGCCCTCGGGTGCCAGCTCGGCGCGGATGGCAATCTCCGAGGGCGTGCGGCCACGCGTGAACTTGATCGCGTTCGACAGCAGGTGCACGAAGAGCTGGCGCAACAGCGCCGCATCGCCGAAGAGCACGGGCAGGCCGTCCTCGATCTGCCAGACGATGGACCGCCCCGCACAGGCCTCGGCCAGCTGGGCCTGCGCCTCGGCGATCAGCAGGGCGGGATCCAGCTCCTGCACCTGCAGCTCGGTACGGTCGAGCTGGCTCCAGGCCATGAGCCCGTCGATCTGCTGGCCCAGGGTACGTGAGGCTCCCTGGATGGTGTCCAGATAGCTCGCCGCCTCGCCCGGCAGCACGGGACCCATCTCCTCGCGCAGCAGCGCGGCATAGGACAGGATGTGGCGCAGGCTGGCGCGCAGGTCGTGCGAGACCGCGTAGGCAAAGTCGCCGAGCGCGCCACGCGCGGCGTGGAGCTCGGCACGCAGCCGCTCGATCTCCAGGTCGGGGACAGGCTCGTCCGGTCGCAGGTCGGTGTTCATACCGCGCCTATTTCTTGTTCTTCTGCGGTCGCTGCCAGTTGCTCAGGCTGACCTGCTTGGCACGCGCCACGGTCAGCGCGCCCGGCGCCGTGTCCTTGGTGATGGTCGAGCCGCCACCCACGGTGCCACCGGCGCCGATGGTCACGGGTGCGATCAGCACACAGTTGCTGCCGATGTGCACGTCCTCGCCGATCACCGTGGTGTGCTTGTTGGCGCCGTCATAGTTGGCCGTGATGCTGCCCGCGCCATAGTTGACGCGCGCGCCCACCTGCGAATCGCCAATATAGGCCAGATGGTTGGCCTTGGCGCCCTGGGCCAGCGTGGCGGCCTTGATCTCGACGAAGTTGCCGATGTGCACGTCGTCACCCAGCTTGGCACCGGGCCGCAGGCGTGCGTAGGGGCCGATCAGCGCCCCGGCCCCGACCTCGATGCGGTCCCTGGCGCTCACCCCGCCCTCGATGTGGGTGTAAGGATGGATGACGACGCCGGGGCCGATGCTGGCATTGCTGATGCTGCAGTGCGCGCCAATGCGCACACCCTCGCCCAGCTCCACATGGCCGGCGAAGACGCAGTTGATGTCGATCTCCACATCCTGGCCGCAGAGCAGCTCACCCCGCACATCGAACCGTGCGGGATCCGCCAGGCGCACGCCCTGCTCCATCAGGCTGCGCGCAGCCCGCTGCTGGTAGGCACGCTCGAGCTCGGCCAGCTGCACCGGGCTGTTGACGCCGGCGACCTGCAGCGCGTCGACGATCTTGTGACCCACCACGGGCACGCCCTGCTCAACCGCGAACTTCACCACATCCGTCAGGTAGTACTCGCCCTGGGCGTTCTGGTTGTCGAGCCGGCCCAGCCAGGGCTTGAGCAGGCGCGCGGGTACGGCCATGATGCCGCTGTAGACCTCGCGGATCTGGCGCTGCGCCTCGGACGCATCCTTGTGCTCGACGATGGCCTGCACCGCGCCCGCGGTATCGCGGACGATACGCCCATAGCCCGTGGGGTCGGGGAACTCGATGGTCAGCAGCGCCAGCTTGTCGCCGCCACAGGCCGCGATCAGCGCGCCCAGGGTCTCGGCCTGCGTCAGCGGCACATCGCCTGAGAGCACCACCACGGTGCCGTCGTCCGGCAGGGCCGGCACGGCCTGCTGCACTGCGTGGCCCGTGCCCAGCTGCGGCTCCTGGCGTACGAACTGGAGCATGCCCCCGCCCGGATGCACCACGCCCGCCTCGACTTCGGCCGCGCCATGGCCCGTGATGACCACTACGCGCCGCGCATTCAACCCCACGGCCGTATCCACCACGTGCTGCAGCAGCGCACGCCCGGCCAGACGGTGCAATACTTTGGGCAGACGGCTTTTCATGCGGGTGCCTTTTCCCGCGGCCATGATGACCACATCCACTGCCTGTCCGTTCTGCTTCATGCGCCTTCCTGTGATGACAACCTTGCCCCGCATTATCCGTGCGCCGCTGCTGGTTCTGCTGCTCCTTTTGGGCGGCTGCAGTGCCATGCAGACCGGCTACAACAACGCCCCTTCGCTGCTCTACTGGTGGCTGGACGGCTACATCGACTTCAACGCCAGCCAGGCCGATCCGATGCGCGACAGCCTGGCGTCGCTGCAGGCCTGGCACCGGCGCGAAGAATTGCCGGCCTACGCCGCGCTCCTGCAACGCCTGCAGCAGGACGCCCCGCTGGACCTCACGCCCCAGCAAGCCTGCAGCCCGCTGGACCAGGCCCGCGGCCATCTGCAACGCCTGGGCACGCAGAGCGCCATGGCCCTGGCCCCGCTGGTGCCCACACTCGAGGCCGGCCAGCTGCGCCATCTGGCGCGCCAGCTGGAGAAGCATGACCAGAAGTGGCGCGAGGAGTGGCTGGACGGCTCGGCCGAGGAGCTGCTGCAGCGGCGCCTCAAGCGCACCGTGGCCCGTTACGAGGACTTCTACGGCCGGCTCAGCGAGGCCCAGCGCCTGTACCTGCGCCAGCGGCTGACCGAAGTGGGTTTCGACGCACGCGTCGTCTGGGCCGAGCGCCTGCGCCGCCAGCAGGACCTGCTGCGGGTGCTGCAGGAACACCGCAACGGCGAGCGTCCCGCGCACGTGGAGGCCGAACTCATGGCCTGGGTGCAGCGCAGTTTCGAACCGCCTGATCCCGCCACGCGAGCCTATCTGAAAGGTCTCGTGGAGCAGGGCTGCATGACCCTGGCCGGGCTGCACAACGGCACCAGCCCCGAGCAGCGCCGCCGCCTGGTGGGCAAGCTGCAGGGCTATGAGAGCGATCTGCGCGCGCTGATCGCCGCCCGCTGAGCGCTGGCCCGGCGGCCAAGGCTCTGCCAGAATGGCTGGGCATCATCGCCGGAGGACCCACCATGCTGCCTCGTCTCGCCCCCCTCATGCTGCTCGGCGGCCTGCTGCTGACCGGCCTCGCCCAGGCCAGCAACGCGCTGTCGGAGCTGCGGCTCTTCAAATCCAGCCCACTGGGCCAGGGCCTGTGGCGCATGGAGTTGATCTCCAGCGACGACCCTCAGATGGCCCGCGGCGCGGCCGCCATGGGGCAGGCCGCCTTGTGCATGAACGTGGCGCGGCGCATGACCCAGGGCTCGCCCGCCGAGAACCCGCAGTGCACACCCAAGGTGCTGCGCAACACCGACGCCCTGGCCGAGATCGAGGTCAGCTGCAGGGACGGCGGCCATTCGCGCATGCTCATGACGCGCGAGAACGAAAAAAGCTACCTGATGGACACCACCGTCAGCAAGGACGGCAAGGTGCGCAACTTCAAGGTCCGCTACACCCACGCCGGCGCCTGCAAGGGCGACAGCATGATGCAGTTCGACAAGAACAGCCCCATGTGCCAGCAGATGGACCCGGCCCGCATGCAGGCCGCCTGCGCCCGCCTGCCCGAGGCCTCGCGCGCAGCCTGCGAGCAGCAGATGAAAGGCATGGCCGCAGCCTGCCAGTGACGACTCAACCCTGCAAGGCGGCCCACATGGCCTGGTCGCGCTCGGCGGTCCAGATGCGCGGATGCTTGATGCCGCTGGCCTCGTCATAGGCGCGCGTCACATCGAAGGGCAGGCAGTGCTCGTAGATGAAGACGTGGCCAAAGATCGGGTCCATGGCCTTGCGCGTGTGGGCCATGGCGGCCTTGAGGTCCATGCCCTGCGCCACGGCCTCCTGCGCGGCCCGGTACAGCGTCTGCACCCAGCGCTTGGTGTAGTCCAGTGACTTGTGCACGTTGTCGCGGCCCCGCATGGCCTCGCCCCGGCCCGGCACCAGGTACTCGGCGTTGAGCGCGCGCAGGGCCTCCAGCGTCGCCGGCCACTCGGCCAGCTGGGCGTCGCCGGTGTAGACGCCGGCCTCGTACTCGACGAGATCGCCCGAATACAGCACCTTCTCCTCCTCGACCCAGGCGATGGTGTCGCCGCGCGTGTGCCCGGGCCCCGGGCTCCAGATCTGCACCACCACGCCGCCGAGATTGATCGACAGCTTGCCCGGCACCTCGCCCTTCACGGGATTGCCGCCGCCGATGACCATGGTGGGCCAGGTCAGACCCGGCACCGTCTCGGCGTTGCGGAACAGGCGTGGGAAGCGCTCCATCTCGCTCTTCATGTCCTGCGCGCCGCGCTCGCGGATCAGCTCCAGCGTGCCCTGGCTGGCGATGATCTCGGTCGCGCCCTCGGCCGCGTAGGCGTAGGCGCCGAGCACGCGGACGGCGTGGTAGTGCGTGAGCAGCACGTACTTGATGGGCAGGTCGCTGACGGTACGGATCTTGGCAATCAGGTCCCGGGCCATCGCTGGCGTGGCCGTGGCGTCGCTGACCAGGATGAAACGCTCCCCGATGATCACGCCCGAGTTCGGATCGCCCTCGGTGGTGTAGGCCCAGCAGTGTTCGCTCAGGCGCTCGAAGGTGGTCTTCTTGTCGGCCAGGTCGGCTTGCGAGGCGAAGGCTTTGCCCATGTTGGCTCCTTGGTGATGGAGCCGCGATTTTACGGAAGCGTAATCCGTTACGGTTAGCGCAAAGAACGCATCGGCTTCAGCCGAGCCCGGATACGGGCCACACCACGCCGTTGTCGTTGAGGATGGCGTCCAGCGGCACATCGTGCGGCTCGGGCTCGAAATCGTCGAGGTAGCCCGCGGTGAACCCGAGTCCGACGGTGTAGGGCTTGGGCTGCAGGGTCGCCAGCGTGCGGTCGTAGAAGCCGCCGCCATAACCCAGGCGATAGCCACCGGGACCATAGCCCACGCAGGGCACGAAGAGCAGGGTCGGCACGATGACCTCGGTGTCCTTGGGCTTGGGGATGCCATAGGCATCCTCTTCCATCGGACAGCCCGGGTACCAGGCGTGGAAGGTCAGGGTCTTGTGCACCTTGTCGATCACAGGCAGGCCGATGCGGCGTGGCTGCGGGTTGTCCAGCAGTTCGCCGTCCTCTTTCCAGCGGTGCAGAGCCGGCAGGGGATCGAATTCGCCCTTGATCGGCCAATACGCACCGATCACAAGGTCATTGCGTCCCACGAGCCAGATGCGCATCACCTGTTGCAAAAGTGCCGCGCGCTGTAGGCGATCGGGCAGGTTCAGGCGTTGCGTAATCAGTCGCTGGCGCAGGTTTTTCTTCTCTTGTGCCCTTTTTTCCGCTGGAGTGTCCATAATTTCGACATGCGTTTTCAAGTCATTCTGACATCCTTCGCCCTGGGTCTGGTTTTGGGGCTGCCCGCAGGGGCTGCACCGGCCAAGGCCAAGCCGCGCGTCCAGCCCAGCCAGGACGCGCTGATCACCGACATGGCCGAGGCCTACAAGAAGCTCGACAGCAAGCGTCTGGCCGCCCTGCTGCCCCAGGTCCGGGGCCATGTGCTCGAGCCCTGGGCCGCCTATTGGGAGCTCAGCGCCCGTCTTGAAGAGGCCAAGACACCCGAGATTGAGGCCTTCCTCACGCGCTACGCCGGCACCTACCAGGAAGACCGCCTGCGCAACGACTGGCTGCTGCTGCTGGGCAAACGGCGCGACTGGGGCCGCTTCCAGGCCGAATACGCCAAGTTCCGCATGCAGGACGACCCCGAGGTCCGCTGCCATGCCCTGCACGCCGCCTATGTCACCCAGGGGGAAGACGTTGCCGCCCAGGTGCAGGAGCTCTGGCTGGCCCAACGCGACCCGGACGAGGGTTGCGCCGCGGCGGCAGAGCGTCTGCTGCGGGACGAACGACTCGATCCCATGGTGGCCTGGCACCGGGCACGCCTGGGTTTTGAATTCGACAAGCCGCGCATCGCCCAGCAGGCGGTCAGCCTGCTCAGCGCCGACTGGGCCAACGGCCTGAACACCCTCTACGCCAACCCCAAGCGCTACCTGGACGAGAAGCTCACCGCCTTCCGCCCCAAGACACGCGAATGGGTCACGCTGGCCATGATCCGCCTGGCCTCGGGCGACCCCGAAGCCGCCGCCGAAGAAGTCAACAAGCTGCGCTGGCGTGCCCAGCTCACCCAGGAGGAGCGCAGCTGGGTCTGGGGCGTGATCGGCAAGCGCGCCGCACGCCTGCACTCCGACAAGGCCCTGGGCTATTACGCCCAGGGTGAGGAGCGCTTCATGCACGGCGATCACCTGGTGTGGAAGGTGCGCGCGGCGCTGCGCGCCAACGACTGGCAGCAGGTGCACGACAGCATCGCCGCGCTCAGCGAAAGCCAGCTGCGCGATTCGACCTGGATCTACTGGCGCGCGCGCGCCCTGCTCGCCCTGCAGGCGCCCAATGCCGAGCTGCGCTCGCGCACCCTGCTGCAGTCCATCGCCTCGCCGCGCGGCTTCTACGAACAACTGGCCATGGAAGAGCTGGGCCAGCGCATCCTTCCGCCCGCTGCGCCGGCGCCGCTGAGCGACGAGGAGCTGCAGGCTGCCCGGGACAACGCCGGCCTCAAGCGTGCGCTGCTGGCCATCCAGATCGGCCTGCGCACGGAGGGCGTGCGCGAGTGGAACTACAGCACCAATCTGCACCAGCGCGGCGGCATGAACGACCGCGAACTGCTGGCCGCCGCCGCCATCGCCTGCGAGCAGCAGGTCTGGGACCGCTGCATCAATGCCAGTGAGCGCACCCGCAGCGTGATGGACTACGCCCAGCGTTTCCCCACCCCCTACAAGCAGGAAGTGGAACGCCGCGCCGAACTCACGGGCCTGGAGCCGGCCTTTGTCTACGGCCTGATCCGCCAGGAAAGCCGCTTCATCCTCGAGGCCAAGTCCGGCGTGGGCGCGGCCGGCCTGATGCAGGTCATGCCCGCCACGGCGCGCTGGACCGCGCGCCGCATCGGCATGCACAACTTCAAACCCAAGCAGATCACCGAGCGCGACACCAACATCGCCATCGGCACGGGCTACCTCAAGCTCGTGATGGACGCGTTCGACGGCTCCATGCCCCTGGCTGCGGCCGCCTACAACGCCGGCCCGAGCCGCTCCAAGCTCTGGCGCGGTCAGACTGGCGACCCGGTGCTCGAAGCCGCGGTCTGGGCCGAAAACATCCCCTTCGGCGAAACGCGCGACTACGTCAAGAAGGTGCTGGCCAACACGGTCAACTACGCCGCCGTGCTGACGGGTGAGCCTCAGTCGCTCAAGACACGCCTGGGTTTCGTCGGTCCGCTGGGCGTGGACAAACCCGAACCGGCTGAAGAATTGCCATGAAACGCGTCCTGGTGCTCGGCGGCACCGGCTTTGTGGGCCGCCATGTCTGTGAACACCTGGCCCGCCTGGGCTGGGCGGTGACCGTCCCCACACGCCGCGCCACCAACGGGAGCGCGGTCCAGCACCTGCCCCGCCTCACGGTGCTCGAAGCCGACGTGCACGACGAAGCCGCGCTGCGACGCCTGCTGGCCGGGCACGACGCCGTGGTCCACCTCGTGGCCATCCTGCACGGCCGCGAAGCCGATTTCCAGCGCACCCATGTCGAGCTGCCCGAGAAGCTCGCACGCGCTTGCCTGACGGCGGGCGTGCCGCGGCTCGTGCACATCAGCGCCCTGGGGGCCGATGCGGCCACCGCCGACACCGCCCCTTCACGCTATCTGCGCAGCAAGGGTCGTGGCGAGGCCGCCCTGCAGGCCGCCGCCACCCGGGGCCTGCAGCTCACCGTGCTGCGCCCCAGCGTGATCTTCGGCGCCGACGACCGTTTCCTCAATCTTTTCGCACGGCTGCAGCGCATCTTTCCCCTCGTGCCGCTGGCCGGGGCGAACGCGCGCTTCCAGCCGGTGTGGGTGGAGGATGTGGCCGCGGCCGTGGCACGCTGCCTGCAGGATCGCGACAGCATCGGCCGGACCTACGAACTCTGCGGCCCCACCGTGATGACGCTGGGCGAGATCGTGCAGCTGGCCGGCCGTGCAGCCGGTGTGCCACGCCCCGTGCTGCCCCTGCCCGCTGCCCTGGGCCGCCTGCAGGCGCTGTGCATGGAGCTGGCGCCGGGCGAGCCGCTGATGAGCCGCGACAACCTCGACTCGATGAAGGTCGACAACGTGGCCACGGGCCGCGTCCCCGGCCTGGATGCGCTGGGCATCACGGCCACGGGCGCAGCAGCCGTGGCGCCAGCTTACCTGGGCCACGGCGACCGGCTGCTGGGCTTGCGCGAGCGCTACCGCCGCCGCTGAGTCCTATCACTCATCGGGCCAGTGGCGCACGGCGGACAGGCGGCGCCAGCCCGTGAATTCGAGCTCGGCCAGCACCAGCACCGCCAGCGCCTGCCCGACCACGAAAACCTGGCCCAGGGCCGTGAGCGGCAACGTGTACCAGAGCCAGACACTGCCCAGCACCCAGGCCACATTGCCACCGATCACGAGCCAGACCAGTGCCGCCGGCGGCCGCGCGCTGCGGGCAGCCAGCAGCATCAGCGCCGCAAACGGAAACAGCGCCAGGCCGCAGGCCAGCAGCAGCGGCGCGGGTAGGCCCAGCAGCGCGCCCAGGGGCTCGGCAAAGGCGACCAGGGGCAGACCCATGGCGATGCCGCTGGCCGCATCGGCACGCAGGGTGAAATGCAGCAGGCGGGGCGAGGACAGGACGTGGGACAAGGTGGACATGGTCAGACTCCTAGGGGGTTGAAGGTGGCGCCAGTGTCGGCCGCAGCCTGCATGGCGTCGATTACCTCCGAGGTCATCGAAGCTGTGCACACAATGAGGCATGCTGTGCACCCAGGTCTGAACGGAAAAGCCCCATGAACACCCTGCAAGCCCACCCGGCCGCCACCCACACAGGCATCGGCGAGCTGATCCGCGAAGCGCGCCAGCAGCGCCGCCTGAGCCAGATGGACCTGGCGCTGGACGTGGGCATCTCGCCACGCCACCTGAGCTTTGTGGAAACAGGGCGCTCCAAGCCGGGCGCCGAAGTCCTGCTGGCCATCGCCCAGCGTCTGGCGCTGCCGCTGCGCACGCGCAACGCCTGGCTGCTCGCGGCCGGCTACGCACCGCGCTACAGCGAGCAGCCCCTGGCCTCGAGCCAGATGGCGCAGATCCACGCCGCGCTGGACAAGCTGCTGCACGCCCACGACCCCTACCCCGGCGTGGTGCTCGACGGCCACTGGAACGTGGTGCGGTCCAATGCCGCGGCGCAGCGCCTCGTCGGCCTGCTGCCCGCGGCCCTGCGCGAGCCCCAGCTCAACATGTTCCGCGCCAGCCTGCACCCCGAAGGCTTTGCCGCACCGACGCAGAACTTCGCCGAATGGGGCAGCTATCTGGTGCAGGCCCTGGGCAAGCAGGTGCAGGACACGCGTGACGCCACCATGGCCGCCCTGCTGCAGGAAGTGCAGCAGTACCCCAATGTGGCCGCGCTGCAGGCCGCAGCACCGGCACCCGAAACCGCACCCAGCCTGCTCATCCCCTGCGTTCTGGTGCTCGGCGGTCAGCGCTTTTCGCTCTTCACCACCCTGACCTCCTTCGGCACACCGCGCGACATCACGCTGGCCGAGCTCAGCATCGAGCTCTTCTACCCCTCGGACCCGGAAACGGATACGCTATTGCACCAACTCGCACGCGGAGAATGAGCCATGCTGAAGCTCTACATCGGCAACAAGAACTACTCGTCCTGGTCCATGCGGCCATGGGTGCTGCTGCGTCAGGCCGGCATCCCGTTCGAAGAGGTGATGGTGCGCTTCGACTCCTTCGAGGCCCACTCCCGGTTCAAGCAGACCATCAGCGGCCTCAACCCCGCGGGCAAGGTCCCCGTCCTGACCGACGGCGACCTGGTCATCTGGGACACGCTGGCGATTGCCGAGTACGTAGCCGAGCGCTTTCCCGAGAAGCAGCTCTGGCCCGCGGACCCCGCGGCGCGCGCACGGGCACGCAGTGTCTGTGCCGAGATGCATGCGGGCTTTGGCGCGCTGCGTCAGCACTGCACACAGAACATCGAGGCCTCCTTGCCCGAGGTCGGTGCCCTGGTCTGGCGCGACCAGCCGGCCGTGCGCGCCGACGTGGCGCGTCTGGTCGCCATGTGGAGCGAGCTGCTGGCCCGGCATGGCGGACCCATGCTGTTCGGCCCCTTCACGATCGCCGACGCCTATTTCGCGCCGGTCTGCATGCGCTTCAAGACCTACCACCTGCCGGTCCCGCCGATGATCGCCGCGTATGTGGAGCGCGTGGCGGCGCTGCCCGGCGTGGCGGCCTGGGTCCACGAGGCGCTGGCCGAGCAGGATTTCTGCGCCTTTGAAGAGCCCTACCGTCTGAAACGCTGAGGCAGGCGCTAGACTGTCCCCATGCAGATCTACATGGTGGGTGGCGCGGTGCGCGACGCCCTGCTCGGCCTGCCGGTCCAGGACCACGACTGGGTCGTGGTGGGCGCCACCCCGGAAGAGATGGTGGCCCAGGGCTATGTGCCCGTGGGCAAGGATTTCCCGGTCTTTCTGCATCCGCAGAGCAAGGAAGAGCATGCGCTCGCACGTACCGAACGCAAGACCGCGCGCGGCTACAAGGGCTTCGCCATCCACACCGCCCCCGACGTCACGCTGGAAGAGGATCTGGCCCGGCGCGACCTCACCATCAACGCCATCGCCGTGCCGCGCGAACATTGCCGGCCCGACGGCTCCTTCGAGCCCGCGCACCTCGTCGACCCCTACGCAGGCCAGCACGACATCGCGCAGAGAGTCTTCCGCCATGTCACCCCGGCCTTTCGCGAAGACCCGGTGCGCATCCTGCGCGTGGCGCGGCTGTCGGCCCGTTTCACCGACTTCACGGTGGCGCCCGAGACCCTGACGCTCATGCGCCACATGGTCGAGGACGGCGAGGTCGACCACCTGGTGGCCGAACGCGTCTGGCAGGAGTTGAGCCGCGGCCTCATGGAAGCCCGGCCCTCGCGCATGTTCGACGTGCTGCGCGCCTGCGGCGCCCTGAAGCGCCTGCTGCCCGAGGTGGACCGTCTCTGGGGGGTGCCACAGCCCGAGGCCCACCACCCCGAGATCGACACCGGCGTGCACCTGATGATGGTGCTGGACATGGCCGCGCAGCTGCAGGCCCCCCTGACCGTGCGCTACGCCTGCCTGGGCCACGACCTGGGCAAGGGCACGACGCCTGCGGACGTGCTGCCGCGGCACATCGGCCACGAGGAGCGCAGCGTGCGCCTGCTCAAGGGCTTCTCGGAGCGCCTGCGGGCACCGGTCGATTGCCGTGAACTGGCCGAGGTGGTGGCGCGCGAGCACGGCAACATCCACCGCAGCGGCACGCTGGGTCCGGCGGCCCTGCTGCGCCTGCTGGAGCGCTGCGACGCCCTCCGCAAACCGCAGCGCTTCACCGAGGCCCTGCTGGCCTGTGAATGCGACGCCCGGGGCCGTCTGGGCCTGGACCAGCAGCCCTATCCCCAGGCCGCCCGCCTGCAGGGGGTGCTGGACGCGGTGCTGGCCCAGCCCACCCACGAGATCGCCGAGCGGGCCCTGGCCCAGGGCCACAGCGGCAAGAAGGTCGGGGAGCTGATCCACGCCGCGCGCGTGCAGGCGGTGGCCCGGCACCTGGGCACGGACGCCGAATAGCCGAGCAGGCCGCTCGGCTGCTGGCGGTCGCCGGCAGAAGTGGCGGCGCAGGCGCATGATGGCTGCATGTCCGCGCACCCCCGCAACCTCTTCAACCCTCCGCTGGCCGAGGGCGTGCGGCGCTTCGGCTTCCGCAAGTGGTACGAGCGCGAGCTGCTCTCCAGCCACGCCCACCTGCTGCTCACGCTCCTGTCCAGCGTGGCGCTGATCGGCCTGCTGGAGGCCTTCCAGGACGCCAGCCCGTCCGACAAACTGCTCAACGTGCTGCTCTTCATCGCCAGCGGCGCCATCGGCCTGTGGGCCCTGCGGCGCTACCTCTACCTGCTCACGTACGCCGAGGCCGTAGCCAACCAGGCCAATTGCCCGGCTTGCGGCACCTACGCACGCTTCGAAGTGATGGGGGAGGACCGGCGCAGCGGGCAGATTGTGGTGCGCTGCCGCGCCTGCCGGCAGGAGTGGACCATCGAGGCCTAGGACAGACGCGAACGCACCCAGGCCGCGATCTGCGCCGGGTTCGTCATCGCGCCGGGCTGGCGCGCCACCTCACGCCCGCCCACAAAGAGCGCCAGCGTCGGGATGCTGCGGATGTTGAAGCGCGCGGCGAGCTGCTGTTCGTCCTCGGTGTTGACCTTGGCCAGGCGCACCTGCGGCTCCAGCTGGGCCGCGGCCTGCTCGAAGGCCGGCGCCATCATGCGGCAGGGCCCGCACCAGGGCGCCCAGAAATCCACCAGCACCGGCAGCTCGCTGCGAGCGATGTGGCGTTCAAAGGCAGCGGCATCCAGCGCCACCGGCTGGCCCGCAAACAGCGGCCGGTGGCAGCTGCCGCAGTCGGGCGCCTTGCCCAGGTCCTCGGTGCGAACCCGGTTGGTGGTGTGGCAGTGCGGACAGACAACGTGGCGCGTTTCACTCATGGCGTATCCCTTTCCCCGTCCAGATAGGTGTAGGGGGTATCGAATTCAAGCCCCGCGCGTACCGGCCCTCAGAGGAAGCGCGCGATGCCCGCCGCCGCCAGGCTCAGCAGGATGGTGGTGGTGAAGGGCAGGTTGAACTCGCGACCGAAAAGCCTGAAGTTCAGGTCGCCCGGCAGGCGGCCGAAGCCGATGCGCTTGAACCAGGGCGTGACGGCGTTGATCAGCAGCAGGATGATGAAGATGGCGAGCAGCCAGCGGAACATGAGTCGCCTTGGAAAGATTTAGAGCGTATGCGTGCGGTCGCCCGCGACAAAGCCCAGCGCCGCCCAGGGCTCGCCCGCGGCCATGCCGATGACCTTGAAGAGTTCGCCCATCTCGTGCTCCATCAGCAGCTTGTGGGCCTGGGCACGCGCGGGCAGTTCGGCACTCTCCATCAGGCCGGCCAGGCCGCAGTTGAGCAGGAAGCGGCCTTGCGAGGTGTAGCCCAGCACCTGCATGCCGGCCCCCTGCGCGGCCAGGGCGATGCCCGTGAAGTTCACATGCGCGGTGATGTCCTTGAGGCCCACCTCCGTGAGCGGATCGGGGTCGGACTGGTGGGCCCGGTGGCACATCACCGTGCCCATGTGGCGCTGCGGGTGGTAATACTCGGCCTCGGGAAAGCCGTAGTCGATGAAAAAGGCCGCACCGCGGCGCAAGCGCTCGGCCAGGGTGCGCACAAAGGCCTCGGCCTGGAAATGGATCTCGCTGAGGTAGTCGTGCTGGCCTTCCACGTCCACGGGCGGGCGCAGCTTCGTGGGCCGGTCGGCCCAGACGAAACGCTCGCCACCGTCGGGCGCCAGGGCCACGCCGCGCTCATGCCAGACGCCGCCCACCCGCGCGAGCAGCTGCACCGGCATGGCGTCGAGCACCTCGTTACCCACCACCACGCCCTGCATACGCACCGGCAGCTCGGCCGCCCACTGCACACGCTCACCGTACTTCTGCAACGTCTGTTGCTGCCGTGCGCGCAGCGCGCCGGAGACGTCGACGATGGTGTAGCGACGCACGCGCTTGCCCAGCATGTCCAGCAGCTGCTGCGCCAGCGCCCCCGAGCCCGCCCCGAACTCCCAGATCTCATCGGTCTGTGTGCGGTCCAGCGCCTCGCCCACCTGGGCCGCGAGCGCGCGGCCAAACAGCGGCGAGAGCTCGGGCGCAGTCACGAAATCGCTGCCCGAGCCGGGCATCAGCCCGAGCTTGCGCAGGTCGTTGGCGTAGTAGCCCAGGCCTGGCGTGTACAGCGCGCGGTGCATGAAATCGTCGAAAGGCAGCCAGCCGCCCGCCGCCTGGATGGCCTGCGCCATGCGGGTGGAAAGGGGGGTCGTTAAACTCTGGGCTGTACGGCTCACCCCTCGAATTATGTCCCTCCCCGCCCGCACGGTCCTGGTCACCGGCTCAGCCAAGCGCCTGGGCCGCGAGATCGCGCTCGCCCTGGCACAGGCCGGCTGGCAGATCGCCGTGCACTACCGTGGCTCGCAGGACGAGGCCATGCAGACCGTGGCTGACTGCGAGCAGCTGGGTGTGAGCGCTGCGCCTTTCGACGCCGACCTCGCCGATGAAGCAGCGGTTCGCACCCTGCTGCCGCGCGTGATCGCGCATTTCGGGCAGGTGGACGCCGTGGTCAACAGCGCCGCGCTCTTCGAGCACGACAGCGCCGCCAGCTTCGGCTACGCCGCGCTGGAGAAACACCTGCGCGCCAACACCGCTGCGCCCATCGTGCTGGCCCAGGCCCTGCACACCCATGTGCAGGAGCGCGCGGGCGACGGCGTGGTGGTCAACCTGCTGGACCAGAAGCTCTGGAACCAGAACCCCGATTTCCTGAGCTACACGCTCTCCAAGGCTGCGCTCGAAGCCGCCAACACCATGCTGGCCCTGGCCCTGGCGCCCGATGTGCGCGTGGTGGGCGTGGCGCCCGGCCTCACGCTGACCAGCGACTACCTCACGCCCGAGAAGTTCGAGGCCCTGCACCAGCTCTCGCCGCTGGGCCGCTCGTCCACGCCGGCCGATGTGGCCGGCGCCGTGAAGTTCGCACTCCAGAACAGCGCCATCACCGGCACCACCCTGCTCGTCGACGGCGGTCAGCACCTGCAGCGCTTCACGCGCGATTTTTCGATGATGTGAGGCCGGGGCCACCCGCAGAGACCCGCATGACCAAATCCATCGGCACCCAGATCCTCACGCTCACCGGGCTGCGCTTCGACGCCAACCTGGGCATCCTGGACCACGAAAAACGTGCACCCCAGCCCATCCAGGTCGACGCCGAGCTCAACCTCGGGCCGCAGCCCCTGCAGCCGCATGACGACGACATCAACCACGTGCTGGACTACCGTAAGGTGCGCCAGATCATCATCGACGAATGCCGCTCCGAGCACCTGAACCTGCTGGAGAGCATGATCGGCAAGCTGGCCAACCGCCTGTTGCAGCTGCCGGGCGTGATCGGCGTGCGCGTCAAGATCGTCAAGCTGGAAATCTTCGACGACTGCGAAGTCGCCATCCGGGCCGAAACCGGCCAGTGGTGAAGGAACCAAACCGGTGCAACGGGGGTCTGACCCCCACTGATTGTGACCCCCACTGATTGAATCGAGTACACCATGAGTGCCGTCTGGCTAGACCCCGAACCCGCCGTCAGCAATGACAAGGCCCTGAAGATCGAGCGCGAGACGCACAAGCTCGAGAAGCGCCTGTGCCGCAACGTCGGCCAGGCCATCATCGACTACAACATGATCGAAGAGGGCGACCGCGTCATGGTCTGCATGTCCGGCGGCAAGGACAGCTACGGCATGCTCGACATCCTCATGAAAATGAAGGACCGCGCGCCGATCGACTTCACGCTGGTCGCCGTCAACCTGGACCAGAAGCAGCCGGGCTTCCCCGATCACATCCTGCCCGAGTACCTCTCCAAGCTAGGCATCGAGTTCCACATCGAGACGCAGGACACCTATTCCATCGTCAAGAAGAACATCCCCGAGGGCAAGACCATGTGCAGCCTGTGCAGCCGGCTGCGCCGCGGCATCCTGTACCGGGTGGCGCGTGAACTCAAGTGCAACAAGCTCGCGCTGGGCCACCACCGCGACGACATGTTGCAGACCTTCTTCCTCAACATGTTCTTCGGTGGCAAGCTCAAGGGCATGCCGCCCAAGCTCACCAGCGACAACGGCGAGTTCATCGTGATCCGCCCCATGGCCTACGTGGTCGAGAAGGACCTGATCCGCTGGGCCGAGCACCGCCAGTTCCCCATCATCCCCTGCACGCTCTGCGGCAGCCAGGAGAACCTGCAGCGCAAGCAGATCGGCAACATGCTGCGCGAATGGGACAAGAAGTACCCGGGGCGGCTCGAAACCATGTTCACCGCGCTGCAAAACGTCGCGCCCTCACACCTGATGGACGCCACGCTGCACGACTTCCGCAACCTGAAGGCCATGGGCGTGCCCGATGAAAACGGCGACCTGGCCTTTGATGAGGAAGAACTGCCCGCCACGCCGGCCCTGCCCGGCGGTGTGCAGGTGGTGCAACTCTGAAGGAAGGTCCGCCATGATCCGCCTTGCCACCCTGCTCACCGCCGCCCTGTTGCTGGGCGGCTGCTCCAGCATGCGCCTGGTTGAATCCCAGGTGCGCACCAGCACCCCGGCCGAGGCCCCGGTCATTGAGTCCGGCGCGCGTTACCGCTTCGAGCGACTGCCCTCGCAGACCGACCCGGTGGAAAACGATTCCATCGACGCCATCGCCGAGGCCGAGCTGCAGGAAGTCGGCCTGGTGCGCGACGACAAGGCGGCGCGCTACAGCGTGCAGATCACCACACGCATGGAATCCTTCTACGTGGACGACTGGGGTCGGCCCTACAGCGGTCGCACCTCCATCTACATCGGTACCGGCGGCGGTTTCTACGGCGCTGGCACCATGATCGGCATGGGCATGCGCTTCCCGCCGCCCAGCCAGTACCGGCATGAGGTCACGCTGCTGATCCGCGATCTGCAGGGTAATCAGGTGGTCTACGAGACCCGCGCCACGCACGAAGGCCCGTGGAGCGACCGCTACAACGTCCTGCGTGCCACGCTGGCCGCCGCACTCAAGGACTTCCCCACGCCGCCGGCCGGACTGCGCCGCGTCAAGGTCGAGATCCCGCGCTGAGGACGCCGCCAGAGATGGAGCAGACGACCCGCATCCTGGCCATCCGCCATGGTGAGACGGCGTGGAACGTGGACACACGCATCCAGGGCCATCTGGACATCCCGCTCAACGACACCGGCCGCTGGCAGGCCGCACGCCTGGCGCGTGCGCTCGCCGCGCGCGACGCGATCCACGCCGTCTACAGCAGCGACCTGCAGCGCGCGCACGAAACCGCGCAGGCCATCGCTGCGGCCACAGGCACGCCGCTGCACATCCACACCGGCCTGCGCGAACGCGGCTTCGGCCTCTTCGAAGGCAAGACCTACGCCGAGATCGAGCAGACCTGGCCCGAAGAATCCGAGCACTGGCGCCGCCGCACACCGGACTGGTGCCCGCCCCAGGGCGGCGAGTCGCTGATCCAGGTGCGCGCGCGCATCCTGCAGACCCTGCAGGAGCTCGCGGCCCCGCATGCGGGCCAGCAGATCGTGCTCGTGGCCCATGGCGGCGTCATGGACCAGCTCTACCGCCTGGCCACGGGCCAGGACCTGCAGGCGCCGCGCACCTGGCAGCTTGGCAACACCGCCGTCAATCGCCTGCTCTGGACACCCGAAGGCCTGTCCCTCGTGGGCTGGGCCGACACCTCCCATCTCGAAGACAACGCCCTCGATGAATTCAGCACCTGAGTCTGCCCCCGCCCGTCTGCACGCCCTGATCGGCCAGGGCGTGGCCGCCATCGACACCCCCGCCCTGGTGGTGGACCTCGACGCCATGGAGCGCAATCTGCAGCGCATGGCCGACTACGCCAAGGCGCACGGCATGAAGCTGCGCCCGCACGCCAAGATGCACAAAAGCGCCACGCTGGGCCGGCGCCAGATGCAGGCCGGCGCGGTGGGCCTGTGCGTGCAGAAGACCTCGGAGGCCGAGGCGCTGGCGGCGGCCGGCGTACATGACCTCTACATCAGCAACGAGGTCATCGCCCCGGCCAAGCTGACACGCGTGGCTGCGCTGGCGCGCCAGCTCGCCGCCCAGGGTGGCCGCCTGGCGATTGCGGTCGACAGTCTGCCGGGTATCGAACACCTGGCCCAGGCCCTGGGCCGCGGTGAGAACCTCATCGATGTCTACATCGAACTCGACGTCGGCCAGAAGCGCTGCGGCGTCGCCACCCCTGCGGACGTGGTGCCGCTGGCCCAGGCCATCGCCCGTCATCCCGCCCTGCGCCTGGCCGGCCTGCAGGCCTACAACGGCCGCGCCCAGCACCTGCGCAGCGTGGCCGAGCGCCGCGCCGCGCTGGCCGAGGTCGTGCGCCTGGTGCAGGAAACACGCCGCCTGGTCGAAGCTGCGGGCCTGAGCCTGCCGCTGGTCACGGGCGCAGGCAGCGGCACCTTCGGCCTTGAGTCAACCAGCGGCGTCTTCGGCGAGCTGCAGGCCGGCTCCTACCTCTTCATGGACGGCGACTACGCACGCAACGAAGTCGATCCCGCGCAACCGGCCTTCGAGCACGCGCTCTTCGTCAAGACCCAGGTCATGAGCGCCAGCGCCGGCCACGTGGTCGTGGACGCCGGCCACAAGAGCCACGCCATCGACTCCGGCCTGCCGCGCGTGCACGGCGAGGCGCTGGAGGCCACGGGCTGCAGCGACGAACACACCACCCTGCGCGCCACGGGTGGCGCACCGCTGCCGGCACTGGGCAGCACGCTCTGGCTCATCCCGGGTCACTGCGACCCCACGGTCAATCTGCACGACTGGATGATCGGTGTGCGAGGTGGGTTGTCAGCAGGCAACGTGGAAGAGCTGATTCGCGTCGATACACGCGGCTGCCTGGACTGAGAGCGTATACGCCCGCGATGCGGGTTTGTTCTCAGATGACCGGTCGTCAGGCGCCGTCACAATCGGCGCCATGAACGCCAGCCAGATCATCGTCCTTGCCACCCCGGTCTTCCTGCTGCTGATTGCCCTCGAATACGTCTGGGGCGTGGCGAAGCAGCGCAACACCTACCGCCTCAACGACGCCGTCAACAGCATCGGCCTGGGCATGCTGAGTCAGATCAGCACGGTGCTCACGCGTACGCTGCGCGTGGGCATCTATGTGGCGGTGTTCGAGCATGTGGCGCTGTGGCGCAACGACGCTTTCTGGCAGAGCTGGTACGGCTGGGTGCTGGCGCTGGTGTTCTACGACTTCTGCTACTACTGGCTGCACCGCGCCGGCCACGAGGTGGCCGTGTTCTGGGCCGCGCACGTGGTGCATCACCAGAGCCAGGACTACAACCTCAGCACCGCCCTGCGCCAGACCTCGAGCGGTGCGCTGCTGGGCTGGCTCTTCTATCTGCCCATGGCTCTGGCCGGTGTGCCGCCGCTGGTCTTTGGGATCGTCGCGCTGATTGACCTGCTCTACCAGTTCTGGGTGCATACCGAGCACGTGGGCAAGCTGGGCTGGTTCGACCGCTGGTTCTGCAGCCCCTCCAACCACCGCGTGCATCACGCCGTGAACGAACGCTACCTCGACCGCAACTACGGCGGCGTGCTCATCGTCTGGGACCGGCTGTTCGGTAGCTTCAAGGAAGAGGACGAGAAGTGCGTCTACGGCACGCGCAGCCCGCTCAACAGCTGGGACCCGCTCTGGGCCAATGCCGAGGTCTACGGGAGTCTGCTGCACGACAGCTGGCACGCGCGCCGCTGGAGCGACAAGCTGCGCGTCTGGTTCAAGCCGCCCGGCTGGCGCCCGGCCGACGTGGCCGCGCGCTTTCCCAAGCCGGCCTTCGACATCGCGCGCGTGCAGCGCTACGACCCGCCGGCCAGCCGCGGCGTGCAGGCCTTCGGCGCGCTGCAGTTTCTCCTGATGCTCGCGGGCTCCGTGCTCTTCCTCTGGCACTCCGAAGACCTGCCGCTGGCCCAGGCCGTGGTCTGGTTGCTGGCGCTGAGCCTGGGCCTGTGGTGCACGGGCGCGGTATTGCAGGGGCGGCTCTCGGTGACCGAGGCCCTGCTCATCGAGGCCGCGGCGCTCTCCACCGCCTGCGCGGCCACGGGCTACATCGAGCTGCATCGCTTGTTCAAGCCGCTGGCGATGGTGGTCGCTATTGTTTTAGTAGCGCGCAGCCTACCCTTCAAGACCGCCCTGCCTTTGCAGCTGGCCCTGATCGGCTCGTTGGCCGGTGATGTGTTTCTCATGCTGCCCGGCTACTTCATCCCGGGCCTGGTGAGCTTTCTCTGCGCCCACCTGGCCTATATCGTGGTCTTCAAGAAAGACCTGGCCTGGTTTCCGAACCGTCGCGCACTGGCGCTCACACTGGGCTTTGGCGTCGTCATGTACGGCGTGCTCTGGGTCGGTGGCCTGCCTGCGGCGTTGCGCGGGCCCGTGGCGGCCTATGTGACCGTGATCGCCCTCATGGCCGCGCAGGCCATAGGCCGGGCCACCCTGCTGCGCACACCGGGATCGGTCTGGGTCGCCGTGGGTGCGGGCTCCTTCATGCTCAGCGACACGCTGCTCGCGCTCAACAAGTTCGTCTCGCCACTGCCGCTCTCGCAGCTCTGGGTGCTGTCCACCTATTACCTCGCGCAGGTGCTGATCGTGCGCGGCCTGCTGGCGGACGCCAGCCGCTCGCCCGCCGCTCAATCGTCGCTGACCTCGACCATCTTTTCCGACTTGGCGAACACCCAGGCGATGGCGAAGCCCACCGAGTAGTTCTCGCGCTTCTGCACCAGCGGGCTGTCGGTGAAGACGGCGCTGCGCAGGTCGTCGTATTTGGCGAAGGCGCCCATCCAGACATCGCCGCGCCGCCGGCTGATGCCCACGGTGAACTGCCGCCCCGAAGCGCCGCCCGTGGCGCTGTAGGCCGGGCGCGTCGCCGTGGCGTACTGCGGCGCCACGTCGTAGAAGTAGGCGTGGTAGCCGCGGTCGCCGCGCAGCCAGCCCAGCTGCAGGCCCAGGTTCCAGCCGCTCTGGGCCACGTTCTTGAGGTCCAGGTTGAGCAGGGGGTGATGGATCCAGCCCACGTGGTCAAAGCGACCGAAGTTCACGGCGTAGACGGCGCGCACGGGCAGGCGCAGGTCCAGATTGGTATGCCTGCGCTCGTCGTAGTAGAGATGCACCTGCAGCTCGGGGCCGAGCTCCAGCGTCGGATCCAGGTCGGGCATGCCCTGGCGCGCACTGCTGTCCTTACTCTTCACGGGGACCGAGCCGTTGACGCTGATGTCCAGCTCCACCCGGTCATGGCGAAACAGCAGGCCGCGCACGCGCTCCCGCTCCACCCGCAGGAACTTGCCCCGGTACTGCACATAGGGCGTGGGCAGCACGTAGGTGCGCCGCTCTTCGGCCCCACGGTAGATCGGAAAATCCACCGCGCCCACGCCCATGCCGAGCTCCCACTCGGGTTTGAGTTCGGCCTGCGCGCCCAGCGCGAGCCCGGCCAGCAGCCACAGGATGTTTTTCTTCATCGCTCCACTTTCTGATCACGGGCGATACGCCCATCCACCAGTTCCACAATCCGGTCACAGCGCGCGGCCAGCCGCGGGTCGTGCGTGACCACCACAAAAGAGGTACCGCGCTCGGCGTGGATGCTGCGCAGCAAGGCAAAGACGTCGTCGGACGAGGCCGTGTCCAGGTTGCCGGTGGGCTCGTCCGCGAGCACCAGCGCGGGGTTCATCACCAGCGCACGCGCGATCGCCACGCGCTGTTGCATGCCGCCGGACAACTCGGCCGGCCGCTTGTCGAAGGCCCGTGACAGGCCCACGGCGGCCAGCAACTCGCGTGCGTGCTGTTCGTGGCGTGCTGCGACGCGGCCTTCGGCCATGAGCACGGGCAGGGTCACGTTCTCCACCGCACTGAAGGCCGGCAGCAGGTGGTGGAACTGGAAGACAAAGCCCAGGGTGCTGCGCCGACGCAGCGTGAGTGCCGTGTCGTCCAGCGCCTGCACCTCTTCGCCCTGCAACAGGTAACGCCCGCTGCTCATGCGCTCGAGCAGGCCCACGATGTTGAGCAGCGTGCTCTTGCCCGAACCCGAGGGCCCGATCAGCGCCATGAACTCGCCGCGCGCCACGTTCAGGTCGAGACCATGCAGCACCTCGGCCTCGTTGGGTTGACCCACGTTGTAGGCCTTGCGGACATTGTCCAGCTCGATGAGCAGGTCGCCGCGACTCATATCCGTATCGCCTGGGCCGGATCCATCGCGGCCGCACGGCGCGCGGGCGCGATGGCCGCCAGCACGCCGCAGAGCGTGGCGATGCCCGCTACCTGCAAGGCCGTGGCCAGCGGCAGGGTGATGGCAAACAGCGGCAGCCCGTCGGAGCCGCGCACGAAATGCGTGAAGGCCCAGATCAGCGCCACCGCGAGCACCACGCCCAGGGCCGAGCCCAGCGCCCCCACCACCGCGCCCTGGACCAGGAAGACGCGCAGCACCTGGGCGCGTGTCGCGCCCATGGCACGCAGGATGCCGATCTCGCGCCGCTTCTGCACCACCGAGACCACGAGCACGCTGGCGATGCCCAGCACTACCACGATCATGACCACGCCGCGGATCAGCGCGGTGCTGACCGACTGCGCGTTGAGCGCGGAGACGAGCTGCGCATTGTTCTCCTGCCAGCTCTCGACCTTGTAGGGATAGCGCTGGCGCAGCTCGGCGGCGAGCGCGTTGGCCGTCCAGACGTCCCTGAGCGTCATGTCCAGCACGGTGGCGCCGCCGGGCAGGCCCAGCAGGCTCTGCGCGGCGCGCAGCGGCACGATGACGGTGCGACGGTTCAGGTCCTTGACACCCAGGTCCACGAGCGCGGTCACGCGCACGGCATCGCTCACGCTGCGCCCGCCCACGGTGGTCTGCAAGGTCACGCGGTCGCCCACGCGCACACCGAGGTCGGCCGCCAGCTCGCGACCCAGGATGGCTTCGCCCGGGTCCAGCCGCGCGCTGCCGCTCACCACCTTGCTGCGCAGGCCGACGATCTGCTCGTAACGGTCGAGCTCCACGCCCATGAGGGCGATGGCCTGCGTGGCCTCGCCACGCAGGGCCAGCCCCGAGCCCGAAACCATGGGCGAGACGGCGGCAATCGGCGGCATCTGTTCCAGCAGCGGCACCAGCGCCTGCCAGTTGGCCACCGAGCGCAGGCGCTGCACGCGCGGCTGCACCTCGCTCAGGGCCACGGCCTCGTCGGCCGCCCGCGCCGGCGTCACCACGTCATCGGGTGCGCGCAGCACCACATGGGCCTGCGCGCCCAGGGTCTTGGCCAGGGTGCTGCCCTGCAGGCCGGAGATCAGCGCGGAGATATAGGCCACCACCGCCACGCCGGCGGCGACGCCGACGATGATGAGCAGGGTCTGCATGCGCCCTTCGCGCAGGAAGCGCAGGGCCACCCGCAGTTCGAAGCCGAGCCAGCCCTGCATGGCGGTCCGGCTCAGCGCCCCATGGCGTTGGTCAGCGCCGAGCCGGCGCTGCCGGTCTCGCGCCCCGCGCCCGGCGCTGCGGGCAGGGTGTCCAGCGGCAGCACGCGCACACGCTGCCCTGTCCGGTAAGTCCGGCCGCTGAGCACCGCCTCACCGGCTTGCAGGCCTTCGAGCACCTCGACCGCGGCCAGGGTGCGCAGACCCAGACGCAGCGTGCGCCCCTGCACGCGCCCGTCGACCGCCACCTGCACCGTGGCCACATCGCCACGCGCGTCCTGCAGCAGCACCAGGGGCAGGGCCAGCGCGCGCTCGCGTCGGGCCGTTTCGACCTCGACCGAGAGCGTCATGTCCTCGCGCAGGAACGCCGGCGGTGCCTCGACCAGTGCGAACTTGACCTCGACGGCACCGCGCTGCGCATCCACCAGCGGCGCGATGCTGAGCACGCGCGCCGCGAAGCGCTGCCCGGGATAGGCATCGGCCACCACAGTGGCCGGCTGGCCGACGCGCAGCTGGTCCAGGAAGCGCTCGTCCACCTGGGCCAGCAGCTGCGTGGGGCCCTCCAGGGCAAGGCTCATCAGGGCCTTGCCGGGCTGCACGATCTGACCGGGCTCGACCATGCGCGCGAGCACGCGGGCCGCGGCCGGCGCCTCGATGCGGGCCTGCTCCAGTCGCGCGCGCGCCGCGCCCACGGCGGCCCGGGCTGCACCCAGCTGGGCCTGGGCCACATCCAGCGCGCGCCGTGCCTCGTCCAGCTGCGCGGCGCTGTAGAAATTCTGCTTCACCAGCTGTTCGGCCCGCGCCAGCGTGGCGCGCGCGGCCTGCAGGGTGGCCTCGGCCTGGCGCTCGCTGGCCACGGCCTGCGCCTCGGCCGCCCGGAGTTCATCGGTCTCGAGCTGCAGCAGCACCTCGCCGTGCTGGACCCGCGCGCCTTCGCGCACCCGCACCTGCGCCACGCGGCCCGTGACCGTGCTGCCGATCTCCACACGCGAGAGCGTGGCCACGCGGGCCGAGAACTGCAGCGTACGTACCAGGGGCGCGGCCTGCACCACATAGGCCGGCGCCTGCGGTGCGCGCAGGCCCAGAACGAGGAGGGCCAGCAGACCCGCGCCCAGCACCATGGCCAGCAGCACCCAACGTGTCTTGCCTGCAGGGAGCTTGATCATGACGACGGGGCCCGGGCGGCGGCTCAGGCCTCAAACAGGCTGCCGTCGGTCTTCGGCGGCACCACGCCCAGATGGCGGTAGGCCGCCAGGGTGGCGATACGTCCGCGCGGCGTGCGCTGGAGAAAGCCCTGCTGGATCAGATAGGGCTCGATCACGTCCTCGATGGTGCCGGCCTCTTCGCCGATGCTGGCGGCGATGTTGTCCAGGCCCACGGGGCCGCCGTCGAAGCGGTGGATCACGGCTTCAAGCAGCTTGCGGTCCATCAGGTCGAAGCCCTGCGGGTCCACGTCGAGCATGGCCAGGGCCTTGTGCGCGATCTCCTGCGTGATGCGTCCCGTGCCCTTGACGTCGGCGTAGTCGCGCACGCGGCGCAGCAGGCGGTTGGCGATGCGAGGCGTGCCACGCGAGCGGCGCGCGATCTCGAAGCCGCCCTCGGCGTCCATCGGTGCGTTGAGCAGGCCGGCGCTGCGCGTGACGATGCGCGCCAGTTCCTCGGCGCTGTAGAACTCCAGCCGCGCCACGATGCCGAAGCGGTCACGCAGCGGGTTGGTCAACATGCCAGCGCGCGTGGTGGCGCCCACCAGGGTGAAGGGCTGCAGGTCCAGCTTGATGCTGCGCGCAGCCGGCCCTTCGCCGATCATGATGTCGATCTGGTAGTCCTCGAGCGCGGGGTAGAGGATTTCCTCGACCACGGGCGAGAGGCGATGGATCTCGTCGATGAAGAGCACGTCGTTCTTCTCGAGATTGGTCAGCAGCGCCGCCAGGTCCTTGGGCTTTTCGAGCACGGGGCCGCTGGTCTGGCGCAGGTTCACGCCGAGCTCGGCCGCGATGATGTGGCTCAGCGTGGTCTTGCCCAGACCGGGCGGGCCGAAGAGCAGCACGTGGTCCAGGGCCTCTTCGCGCTTGCGCGCCGCGCCGATGAAGATCTCCAGCTGCTCGCGCACCTTGGCCTGGCCCACGTATTCATCGAGCAGCTTGGGTCGCAATGCGCGCTCGATGGCCTCCTCGCCAGGCGAAACGGGCGCGGCCGAGACCACGCGCGGGCCGCTGGGCATGTCGAAATCGTCGGTCTGGATGCTCACGGCGGGGTGTTTTCGAGGGAAATCAGTGTCTTTTCCGACTATAGCCGACTCAAGTATTACGCCCGCTTTGCCGATAGGATGGGAACGATAGCCCGCACCCTGCCCATGACCACACGCCCCCGCCACCTCCTGCCCACAGCCCACCTGACCCTGCTGACGTTCCTGCTGGTCAGCGGCGTGCATGCGCAGGAGCCGGCCCCTGCGACGCCCTTGCCCGTCCCGGAGCCTGCCGCGGCCGCAGCGCCCGAAGCGCCGACGCCGCCCGCACGCGTGGAGGGCACGCGCATCGACATCGAATCCCAGCTGCGCGACGCCATGAACAGCGGGGACCCGACGAAGAAAAAGCTCAACCTGCTGATCGACCGCAAGAGCGCCGCTGGCGGGCTGGCCCCGGGCTCGCCGCCGCCGCTCAACCCCGTGGACCATCTGCAGCGTGAACCGGGCATCGTCATCCGCCAGCAGCGCGCCGCGACGAAACCTACCCCCAAGCCTGCCGTCCCCGTCTACAAGGCCATCCCCTGGAGTTATGAGGGCGAAGGCGGCCCGGGCCACTGGGCCCAGCTCAAGCCCGAGTTTTCCACCTGCGCCAAGGGGCAGCGCCAGTCGCCCATCGCCATCGACGATGCCGACACGCTCAAGGGCCCGGCCGAGGCCATTGCCTTCAACTACGCGCCCAGCTCAGGCACGGTGGTGAACAACGGCCACACCATCGAGGTGCAGCTCAGCGGCGACAACAGCCTCACGGTACGCGGGCAGACCTACCGTCTGCAGCAGTTCCACTTCCACCACCCGGCGGAAGAACGCATCAACAGCCGCGTCTACCCCATGGTGGCGCACTTCGTGCACCGCAGCGATGCGGGACAGCTGGCCGTGCTGGCCGTACTGCTGGAAGAAGGGCCGGCCAATCCTTTGATCCAGAAGGTCTGGACCCACATGCCGCTGGACGTCAAAGACCATGTGCCGCTGCCAGCGGAGCTGATCCATGTGGGCGAGATCCTGCCGCGTGACCAGCGCTATTACCAGTACATGGGCTCACTGACCACGCCACCCTGCACGGAGGGCGTGCTCTGGCTCATCCTCAAGCAGCCGGCCAGCATCAGCGCTGATCAGCTTCGCCTTTTCGGCCAGCTCTACCCGAACAACGCGCGCCCGGTGCAGTCGCTCAACGGCCGGCCCGTGCGCGACGCCTTGCTCATCGCCCCGGGCGGGCGGCCCTGAGGTTCAGCCCCAGAGACGCCAGGCCCACCAAAGGCCGAGGCCGACCAGCGCCATCCAGATCGCGACGATGACGACCCCGGCCGCGCGGCTCACGAGCTTACGGCGCTCCTGCGCACGCAACCGGCACTCGGCGAGCACGAGCGGCGGCACCAGGCGGATGGCGAGCCAGATGCCCAGCGGAATCAGCACCAGGTCGTCGAGCAGACCCAGCACGGGGATGAAATCAGGGATCAGGTCGATCGGGCTGAAGGCATAGGCCACGATGCCGGCCACGAGCAGCTTGGCATACCAGGGCGTGCGGGGGTGACGTGCCGCGAGGTAGAGCACATAGGTCTGGTCCTTGAGCGCGCGGGCGCGCTGCCTCAGACCCTCGAGCCAGCCCATGGCTGTCTTACTTGGCCAGCGCCTTGAGCGCGAGCTTGATGCCTTCGCTCACGCCCACGTCCTTGGGCAAGGACTTGAGGGTCAGGGCGGCCTCCTTGTCACTGTAGCCCAGCGCCAGCAGGGCTTGCAGGATGTCGGCCTGCGCATCGCTGCCGGGCTGCGCATGCGGCGCGCCCAGATCGGCCCCGAGCTTGCCCTTGAGTTCGAGCAGCAGGCGCTCGGCCGTCTTCTTGCCGATGCCCGGCACCTTGACCAGGCGCCCACCCTCCTGCAGGCTCACCGCCTGGGCCAGCTCGGCCACGCTCATGCCCGAGAGTACGGCCAGCGCGGTACGCGGGCCCACACCGGAGATCTTGATCAACTCACGAAAACCCTCGCGCTCGGCCGCAGTACCAAAGCCGTAGAGCAGCTGCGCGTCTTCGCGCACCACAAAGTGCGTGAGCAGCGTGACCTTCTCGCCCAGGCTGGGCAGGTTGTAGAAGGTGCTCATGGAGACCTGGACCTCGTACCCCACGCCATTGCAATCCACCAGGACCTGGGGCGGGTTCTTTTCGAGGAGGTGGCCGGAGAGTCTGCCGATCATGGGTTGCCTGTTGAAATGCCTATCATTGGGACTTTGAGCCTGCACCGCAGGCTCTCACCCAGGAATTATCAGCTTGATTCTGCGCCACCTCTTCTCCCCGCCCAACAACACGCGCCTCGCCCACCTCTGCGGGCCGGCTGACGAACACCTGCGCATCATCGAGACCGCGCTCAACGTCAAGATCGCGCACCGCCATGAGCAGTTCAAGGTGGACGGCCCCAAGAAGCCCGCCCAGCGCGCCATGGAAGTGCTGCAGGCGCTCTACGAGATCGCCCAGCGCCCCATCGAGGAAGCCCATGTGCAGCTCATGCTGGCCGGCGACAGCAGCATGCCGCTCGAAGAAGGCGCCGACGGCAACACCGTGCTGCAGACACGCCGCCACGAGCTGCGCGCACGCACGCCCAACCAGGCCCTGTACCTGGAGAGCATCGCCAACCACGACATCACCTTCGGCATCGGCCCGGCAGGCACGGGCAAGACCTACCTGGCCGTGGCCGCCGCCGTGGATGCGCTGGAGCGCAGCGCGGTGCAGCGCATCGTGCTCACGCGCCCCGCCGTGGAGGCGGGCGAGCGCCTGGGCTTTCTGCCCGGCGATCTGTCGCAGAAGGTCGACCCCTATCTGCGCCCGCTCTACGACGCGCTCTACGACCTCATGGGTTTCGAGAAGGTCACCAAGGCTTTCGAGCGCAACGCGCTGGAGATCGCGCCGCTGGCCTTCATGCGCGGGCGCACGCTGAACAACGCCTTTGTCATCCTGGACGAGGCACAGAACACCACGCCCGAACAGATGAAGATGTTCCTCACGCGCATCGGCTTCGGCGCGCGTGCCGTGGTCACGGGCGACGTGAGCCAGATCGACTTGCCCAAGACCCAGCTCAGCGGCCTGATCGACGCCGAGCGCGTGCTGCGTCGTGTCAAGGGCATCGCCATCTGCCGTTTCACCAGCGCCGACGTGGTGCGCCACCCGCTGGTGGCGCGCATCGTCGACGCCTACGACAAGCAGCGCAAGCCGGGAGAGTCGCTGTGAACGGACTGCCTGAACTGGATCTGTCCCTGCAATTCGGCGCCGCCGTGCCCGAGGCGCACAAGAAACTGCTCAGCAAGGCCCGCGTCACACGCTGGATGCGCATGGCCCTGCTGCGCAAAGCCGAGATCACCGTGCGCATCGTCGGCAGCGCCGAAGGCCGCATGCTGAACCGCGAGTACCGCCACAAGGACTACGCCACCAATGTGCTGACCTTCGACTACACGCAGGAACCCGTGGTCAGCGCCGACCTGGTGCTCTGCGCACCGGTAGTGGCGATGGAAGCCAAGGAACAGAACAAGACCCTCGAAGAGCACTACGCCCATCTGCTGGTGCACGGCACCCTGCATGCCCAGGGCTACGAGCACGAGACCAATGAGGTCGATGCGCTGGAGATGGAGGCGCTGGAGGTTTTGCTGATGGAAGGGATGGGGTACGGGAATCCGTACGAATAATGCTTGAGACTAAGTTGAAGCCGCAGACGATCCGCCCAGGAGGGAGATGTTTGGGCTGCTGCCGGTTTCAAAGACACTTTGTTAAGGTGGTCGATGAAACCGGAGGTGGTGTATGGAAATGAGAAGGAAATTCAGCCGCGAGTTCAAGCTTGAGGCGGTGCGGCTGGTCAA
>JBKBHP010000017.1:0-66333 GCA_046299695.1 Hylemonella sp. | reverse complement strand
TTACATCGAGCGGTTCTACAACCCGACGCGCCGTCATTCGACGCTCGGCTACGTCAGTCCGATAGACTTCGAAAAAGCTTCAGAAGCTTAGGTGGGTGTCCACGGAACCGGCAGCAGCCCATACAGACCTACTCGAGTGAGCCTCAAACTGGTGTACAGCGCAATCAGATTCTTGTGGAGTGCGGAGAAAAGGATCGTATTTGCTTTATTGAGATACGCGATGTGAGGTGCATTAAATAGCCAGGCAAATTCGCTTGCTATGGAATAGAGGCAATTCAATCCCTCTTGAAGAATCTCTATCTCACGCTTATGCTCGGCTGCAATTGTTTGAATGTTTTTAGCCTCGATGGCCTCAACTAACGCGATGAAGGGTAGACCGACCCTGTCGTAATTCAGTTCAAGGGCGGACGCCTTAGGCTCGTCGGGCATGGCTAGCTCCTAACGTGATTTGGATGTAGCGCTATCACGTGGACGATGCTGAGTTTTATCAGTCCCCCGCGCCGTGCGCTAAGTGACTGTTTTATATACTTTTTCTGTTACCTACACCGCCACTCGCCTTAGCAAGAGCAGCAGAACTCACCAGCCCCTGCAGGATTGCGCACTGTACAGGCGGCGGCGACGAATCTCACACGGACTGGCTGATCGCATCCAGCGGCCAGCGCGGCTTCACCTCAAAGGTGTAGGCACGCGTCGCCTCCTGCTGGCCGGCCTGCAGGCGCATGGCGGCGGCCATGGCGATCATGGCGCCGTTGTCGGTACAGAGGTGGAGCTCGGGGTAGTGCACGCGCACCTTGCGTTTCATGCACGCGGCGTTGAGCTGTTCGCGCAACAGCTTGTTGGCGCCCACCCCGCCGGCCACGACCAGGCGCTTCATGCCCGTCTGGTCCAGTGCAGCCAATGACTTCTTCACCAGCACTTCGACGATGGCGGCCTGGGTGGACGCGGCCAGGTCCGCCTTGCGAGGCTCCAGTTCATCCCCCAGGCGCTGCGCCTGCGTGAGCACGGCGGTCTTGAGGCCGGCGAAGGAAAAATCGAGGTTGCCGCTGTGCAGCAGCGGGCGCGGCAGCTTGAAGGCCGTGCCCTCGCCCTGCTCCGCCAGCTTCGCGAGGGCCGGCCCGCCCGGGTAACCCAGGCCCATGAGCTTGGCCGATTTGTCGAAAGCTTCGCCCGCCGCGTCGTCGATGGTTTCGCCCAGCATCTCGTAGCGGCCCACGCCGTCCACACGCATGAGCTGGGTGTGGCCCCCCGAAACCAGCAGGGCCACAAAGGGAAACTCCGGCGGATCGACGCTGAGGAAGGGCGAGAGCAGATGGCCTTCGAGGTGGTGCACGCCCAGCACGGGCTTGCCCAGGGCCGCACCCAGGGCGCAGGCCACGCCGGCGCCCACCAGCAGGGCGCCCGCCAGGCCCGGGCCGCGTGTATAGGCCACGACGTCGATGTCTTGCAGCGACTTGCCGGCCTCGGCCATGACCGTTTGGGTGAGCGGCAGCACCCGGCGGATGTGGTCGCGGCTGGCCAGCTCGGGCACCACACCGCCATAGGCCTGGTGCATCTCGATCTGGCTGTAGAGCGCATGCGAGAGCAGCTTGGGCACACCGCTGGCCTGCGATTCAACCAGGGCCACGCCCGTTTCGTCGCAGGAGGATTCGATGCCAAGGATCAGCGGTGCCACATCTGTCATGCGGCGAGTGTAGGCCAAGGCCCCTGCCCCGCGCCCAAAACCGGGTTTCAGCGCATCACGAGGCCACCGTCCACCACCAGCACCTGCCCCGTCATGAAACGGCTCCAGTCCGAAGCGAGGAAGAGCACGGGACCGGCCACGTCTTCGGGCCGCGCGATGCGGCGCAACGGGGTCTGGGCCACGATGGCTTCCTTGACGTCCTCCTTGGTGGCCCGGCTTGCGTCGGTCGGGTAGACCAGGCCCGGCGCCACGCAGTTCACGCGGATGCCCAGGGGGCCCAGCTCGGCCGCGAGGTTGCGCGAGTAACCCACGAGCGCGGACTTGGCCGTGGCGTAGTCGTGGTAGGGCACCACGGGCCGCTCGACCAGGTCGCTGGCGAGGTTGATGATGCAGCCCTGGGCGCGCTGGCGCATGCCGGGCAGCACGGCCTGCGTCACCTGATGCGTCGTGCGCACCGCCCCCTCGAACTGGGCCTGGTAGTCGGCCCAGTCCGTTTCCCAAAAGCGCTTGCGCTGCTCGGGATCAAAGCGATACGGCGCGAAGGCGTTGTTGACCAGCACGTCGATGCGCCCCAGCTCGGACTGCACCTGCGCCACCAGGGCCTGTACCTGGGCCACGTCGCTCACATCGGCGCGGATCGCCCAGGCGTCGCCACCGGCGGCCTTGCAGTCCGCCACCACGGCCTCGGCCGCGGCCTCGTTGCGCAGGTAGTTGACGACCACGAAGCCGCCCTCGGCCGCGAAGGCGCGCGCGATGGCCGCGCCGATGCCGCGGCTGGCGCCGGTGACGAGGATGACCTGGCCCTGGAATTTCATGATCACTTCTTGCCCGGCAACAGGTCCTGGCTCACCACGGCCTTCATGTCGAGATCACGCTCGATCAGGCCGATCTGCTTCCAGGCCACGGCGCCTTTCTGCAGCATGTCGACGTTGATGGCGCCCAGGCCGTTCTTCTGCGTCAGCGGCGAGACGCTAGTGGCATTGCGCAGCTTGATCACCTCCAGGTTCACGGCCTCGTTCTGGCCATTGATGGCGCGCTTGACGGCCAGCTTCGCGGCCTCTTCCGGCTGGTCCATCATCCATTGCGCACTGTCGCGGTAGGCGGCGAGGAAGCGCTTGAGCACGTCCTTGCGCTTCTGGTAGGTCTCCTCACGCACCACGAAGAGGTCGCTGGAGAGATTGAGCGAGTCACGCACCTCCATCACGTTGACCTCGCCCACGCCGCGGGCCCGGGCCACGAGCAGGCCGGTGTCGGTGGCGGCGGTGGCGTCCACCTGGCCCTGCATCAGCGGCGCGAAATTGAGCAGGCCGGTGACGACGATGGTCACGTCCTTGGTGCTCAGGCCAGCCTGGTTCAGCAGCAGCTGCAGGTTGGCCAGGGTGCCGCTGGACAGGCTGTAGACGCCGATCTTCTTGCCCTTGAGGTCGGCGGGCTTGCGGATGTTGGCGCTCTTGAGCGAGACCACGTTGAAGACATTCTGCGGATAGATGTCGTAGATGGCGCGCAGCTTCTCGCCCTTGTCCAGCGCGGCGTAGAAGGAACCGGGGTCGGTGAAGGCCACGTCGGCCTGGCCGCTGAGCAGGTTGCGCACCGCATCGCCGCCGCCCGTGCCCGGCATGTAGACCAGCTCGATGCCGCGTGCGCGGAAGAAGCCCTTGTCGGGCTCGACCAGCAGGTTGGTCACTTCGGAGATCGGCCCGCCCCAGCTGGCGATGGTGATCTTCTCCAGCTTGGCGTCCTGGGCGCTGGCCGTGGCCCCGAGCAGGCTCAGCGCGGCCAGGGCCAGCAGGGCACGCAGGGTGTGTCGTTTCATGGTGTCGTCCTCAGTTCGTAGAAAAGGAATAGGTCGCCAGCAGCTTGCGCTCCAGCCACAAGGTGGCCTCGTAAAGCAGCAGGCCGATGATGGTGATGAGCAGCAGCACGGCGAACATCAGCGCCGTGTCCATGGAGCCCTGGGCGGCGATGATCAGCGCCCCCAGGCCCTGGCTGGCGCCGATGAACTCGCCGACCACGGCCCCAACGAGCGCCAGCACCACGGCCACGCGCAGGCCGGCCAGGATGGCGGGCAGGCTGGCCGGCAGCTTGAGCCGCCACAGGGTCTGGGCACGTGTGGCGCCCAGCATGCGGAAGAGCTCCAGGCGCGCCGCATCCACCTGCGCGATGCCCGTGAGCGTGTTCTCCAGCAGCGGGAAGAAGCAGATCAGCGCCGTGATCACCACCGTGGGCGTGGTGCCGAAGCCGAACCAGACGATGAAGAGCGGCAGCAGCGCGAGCTTGGGCACGACCTGGCTGGTCACCACATAGGGCATGAACACGCGGCGCAGCAAGGCCGATTCACCGAGCAGCACGCCGCCGGCAAAACCCAGCAACACGCCCAGGGCCAAGCCCAGTCCCAGTTCCAGCAGGGTCTGGGCGATGTGCGGCCAGAGGTAGCCCGTGACCAGGCCGCGGCCGAGCGCGGCGCCGATCACGCTGGGCGCAGGCAGGACCAGCGGCGAGAACTTGAAGGCCTGCACGGCCCATTCCCAGGCGAGCAGGAGCAGCACCAGAAGTGCAAGGGCCAGCAGGCGGGGATATCTCATACGGCGCCCTCCCCGTCCATGGCGTGCCGCAACTCGGCGCAGATGGCATTGAAGGCGGCGCTGTAGCGCACATCCTGAACGCGCGGACGCGGCAGCGCCACGCGCACGTCGTGGCGGATGCGACCCGCATCCATCACGGCCACCCGGTCGGCCAGGTAGACCGCCTCGGCGATGTCATGGGTCACGAAAAACACCGGTGTGCCGCGTTCACGGCAGACCGCGAGCAGCGCGTCCTGCAGCTCCTCGCGGGTGAGGGCATCGAGCGCGGCGAAGGGCTCGTCCATGAGCAGGATGGAGGGCCCGGGCAGCAGCGCACGCGCAATCGCCACCCGGCTCTGCTGCCCGCCCGAGAGCTGGCGCGGGCGATGCTGCAGATGCGCGCCCAGGCCCAGCTGGGCCAGCAGCGCCTCGGCGCGCGCCACGTCGTCGGCACCGACGTGGCCCTGCAGGCTCAGCGGCAGCAGCACGTTGTCGCGCACGCTGAGCCAATCCAGCAGCGTGGGCTGCTGGAACACGAAGCCGATCTGCGGCCCGGGCTCGGGCAGGGGCCGGCCCTGCAGCTGCACCGTGCCCTCGTCGGGCCGCAACAGGCCGGCCGCCAGCTTGAGCAGCGTGGTCTTGCCGCAGCCGCTACGACCCACGAGGCAATGGAATTCGCCGGGCGCGATGTCCCAGTCCACACGCTGCACCACGGGCGGCCAGCCCGGGAAGGTATAGCTCACCTGGCGCATGTCGAGGAAGGGCGAGGTGCTCATCTCAATCCCGGTACCGTGCGTAGGGCTCGGCCGCCGCCTCGGCCGAAGCTTCGATCTCGACCATGCGCACCAGGTCCAGCAGGCTGAAGCGCCCGTCGTGGTGCCAGCCCGCCTCGGGCGCAGTCATCTGGCCCAAGGCACAGATGCGTGTGGCGCCGGCACGGCCCAGGCCTTCGGCCAGCGCGTGCAGCTCCTCGGGTGAGGCAGCGATGCCCACGGTCTGCAGCAAGTCGCGCTGCGCGGCCAGCAGGGGCAAGGTCTCGTCGAGCGCGTCCACGGCCTGCACCTGCGCCGTGCGGTTGAGCGCACAGGGCAGCAGCGGGCCGGCGGCCTCGGCATAGGCCACGGCCCAATTGGCTTGCGCATCGCCGATCAGCTCCACCGAGCCGTCCTGGCCCTTGAACTCCTGCCCCTGGCGCCAGCCGGCCACACTGGCCGCCTCCTCCAGGCTCAGCGCGCGGCGCGCGAACTTGTGCTGCAGGGCCGAGAGCTCGCCGGCCAGGGCCAGTGCAAACTCGCGCGGGCTCACGCGGCCACCGCGGGCCACGTAAAAGGTGTGCGGCGAATAGCAGCCCTGCTGCTCGTAGCGCACCACATCGAGTGCCGCAGCGCGTGCCACGGCCGGCAGGTGCTGCGCGTCCAGCGCGGCGGCCGAAACCAGGCCCACGCTGAGCTTGTGCCCGTGCGGCAGGAAGCGCGTGGTCACGGGCAGCTGTTGCCGCAGCGCAGCCAGGGTCTCGTTACCGCCGTAGGCCAGCACGGTGTCGGCCTCGGCATAGAGCGCGCGTTCGCTGGCCGTGTCGCCGCCTTTGAACCAGACCACGGCCAGCGCATCGGCCAGGCATGGCTCCACCTCGGCCAGCAGACGCGCGAAGAGCGCGGCAAACAGGGGTTCGGCGCTGGCTGTCTTGCCCAGGGCCGGCGCCTTGACCAGCAGGCCGCAGACCAGGCTCCACAGCGGCAGGCCCGGCACATTGCCGGCCCAGACATGGACCAGCAGTTCGGGACCGAGCGCGCGCGCCATGCCGCCCTTGAGCGCCGGCTGGAATTCGTCGAGCAGCCTGGGGTTGGCAAAGTCCTCGGCCACGAAGCGCTGCAGCTGCGGCGCGCGGAAGGTCTTGAGGTAGGCGTTGAGGCCCAGGCGCACCATCTCGGCGTCGAAGCCGGTGATCAAAGGTAGCAGGTGGTCGAGTTGCTGGCGGTACGGGTCCCGTGTGTCGAGCAGGCGCGCAATCGCCTGGTCGATGGCCGCGATGATCTGCGACACGCTCAAGGCGCGGATCTGTGCCCCGCCCTTTGTACGTACATGCCGCGCGAGTGCCTGCAGTTGTCCGGGAGTGAGTTGCGGCACCTGCACCTCAAGCGGCCGGGGCTCCCTGCCAAACGCCAGCGTGTGCCATGAGAGCTCATCCGGCTTCAGACCCGGCAGATAAGCAGCCTGGACCCTCATGCGCGCGCCGCCTTGAGGAACTCGTCCACCGCCAGCGAGCAGCCCTTGGCCTGTGCACCCTGGGCGCGGCCCAGCAGCAGGAAACCACCCTCGACGGCGATGCCCACGTCTTCGGTCAGGATGGTGGTGACCGCGTTGTAGTTGCCCAGATCAGTATGCGCCAGGATGCCGCGCTCGCCCTTGGGGACCTCCTGGCCCGTGAGCGGGTCCAGCACGCGCGTGCGGATCCAGTGCGGGCCGGACTTCACGGCGGGTAGCGTGGCATTGCCCGCGTCATAGAACTGTGTGCTCAGCTCCGTCATGCCATACATATTGATGCAGGCGCTGCGCGGCACACCGAAGGTGGACGCGAGCTGGCCATAGAAATCCTCCATGTCCATCTCGCGCGACTGGCCCTTGAAGCCGCCGGTGTCGAGCAGGCGGCTGCCCGCGGGCAGCTGGAATCTGAGGCCGCGCGCCTGCAAGGCGTCGAACAGGTGCACGAAGCTGTAGCTCGCGCCCAGCAGGGCCAAGGGCTCGCCGCTCTTCTGCGCCTGTTCCAGCGTGGCGCACAGCGCGTCGATCTGCAGGCCCGTGCCGTCCAGGTAATAGCGGCTGTCGGGCGTACCGAAATGATGCAGCGCCAGCGCCAGGTAATGCGCCAGCGAGGAATGGGGCATGAGCTGCTCGTCCGGAAACAGCACCCCCATGCGCATCCTGTCGCGCCCCGCCATGAAACGTGCGCGGAAGTTGCGCGTCATTGACAGGTCGTAGACCGCGAGGTCCGGATGCCAGTGCCGGCCCTTGACGTCGCCGCGCGTGGTGCCGCTGGTCATGAAGACGCGCGCGCACCGCTCCGTGGGCACGCAGCTCAGCGTCAGGTCCTTGAAGCCATTGATGGGCACGGCCGGAATCTCGTGCCAGTGCTTCACGGTGCGCGGCGTGCGCCCGCGCTGCTGGCAGAACTTCTGGAAAGCGGTGTTGTGCTGGAACTGGTGCGCAAACAGGCGCAGGGCCAGGGCATTGAAGTCCGCCTCGCTCGCATCGTCGCGCGCGATGAAAGCCAGCAGCTCCGGCACGGGTCCGGCTGCGCTGATCGACGATGCTTGGAGAATCTCTGCCACGACGTCCTTTCTTTCTGTGCCCGGCACATGTGCTCCGAAAGGTGTGGCAGGACGAGTGAGGCCTGCAGACAGCTCTTCTTACGTCGGTATGATCCGAGTCAAGTTCACGGGTTCGGTACAGGGATCACGTCCCACCATCTCAGCCCTCCGCTTACGCGGACGACACCCCGGAGCAAGGCTGATTCTATGCCATGCGTCCGGCTGATGACTGGGCACGAGCCGCCTGATGTATCGATGGCGTGCACCATGCCCCGATCCGGTGCCTGCGTAACGAACGCCACAGAACCCGCCTTTGCTGAATCATAAAAACGCCACACCACCATGAATGCCGGACTGAACTTCCTCGTCGCCGCCCGCCAGTGCGAGATCAGCGAGCTGGAGCACCTTGCGCTGACCAGCGAGCTGGTCGGCGTGATCGGCCGCCTCGTGCATGCGCTGCAGCGCGAACGCGGCATCTCCAACGTCTACCTCGCCTCGCGCGGCGCGCGTTTCGCCGATGCGCTGCAGCAGCAGGTGGCCGATTGCGAGGCCGTGCAGGCCCAGGTGCTGACCCGGCTGGAAGCCCTGGACACCGACGCTCGCCGCGTGCGCAACGGCGCGCGCCTGTTCAGTCGCATCGCCTTCGTGCTGCATGCGCTCGAAGGCCTGCCCGCATTGCGCGAGCGTGTTGCCAGTCAGACCCAGCCTGCCGAAGAGGCCACAGCCACCTACACCCGCCTGATCGCCGGCCTGCTCAACGTGGTCTTCGAGGCCGCCGACAGCGCCACCGACCCCAAGATCTCGCGCGCGCTCGTGGCGCTCTTCCATTTCCTGCAGGGCAAGGAATACGCGGGCCAGGAGCGCGCCTTCGGCGGTGCGGCCTACGCCTCGGGCCAGATTGACACCGCCCACCGCCAGCAATGGCAGCACCTGATCGAGGCGCAGGAGGCCTGCCTGCAGGTTTTCACCGACTTCTCCGACGAGGCCGTGCGCAGCGCCTGGCTGGCCTGCCTGCCTGCGGACGCCGTCGCCACGCTGGAACGCATGCGCCGCGTGGCCTCAGCCAACGCCAGCGGCACGCTGGACCCCAATGCCAGCCCCGCCTGGTACGAGGCCTGCACGCTGCGCATCGACGCCATGAAGAGCTTCGAGGACCAGCTGGCCGCCAATCTGCGCCTGCTCTGCGACGAACGCATCGCCCAGGCCCATGCCGATCTGCGTGACCAGCAGGCCATCCTGGACGCGCTGCAGCGTCAGGCCGGCGAGGCCGGCAACGAGCCCCCGGCCCTGCTCGGCCCGCACCTGGAACGCTCCATCCTGGGCATGGTGCAGGAGCAGTCGCGCCGGCTGCAGAACATGAGCGACGAGCTCGAAACCGCGCGCGCCGCGCTCAACGAGCGCAAGGTCATCGAGCGCGCCAAGGGCCTGCTCATGGCCTCGCGCAAGCTCAGCGAGGACGAGGCCTACAAGATGCTGCGCCAGACCGCCATGAACCAGGGCCGGCGCCTGGTGGATGTGGCCAAGACCGTGCTGGCCATGTCTGACTATCTCTGAGGTCTTCCCGCGCACCTCATGGTGCAACGCACAATAAAAGTGCCTGCGCACCAGCTTCCAGGACCCTGGCTAGCCTGGTGCATTACATGCAAGTCATTGTTTTTAAATGACTTCTCTTTAAAAATCCAGACCCAAGCACAGCCTGGCACGGTATCTGCTTGATGCCTACCAAGTCAGGCCAAAGGCGGCCTGACCCAGGTCTCTTCGAGACATTACTGGACAACGGCGTCCATTCCCCGCGACCCGAATGGGCGGCGGTGGAATGGGTGCCGTTTTTTGTTTGTGCTTCGCTTTTAGCCCGTAACTGGAGTTCATCATGCAAGACCCCGTGATCGCCAACGCCGCCGGTCCGTCCCGCCGCACCGTCCTGCAAGCCGCCGCCGTCGGCGCCGTGGGCCTGACCCCCGCCCTGCGTGCCGCCGTGTACGCCGCGGGCTCCGACGCTCCCGAGAAGAAGGAAGTGAAGATCGGCTTCATCCCGCTGACCGACTGCGCCAGCGTCGTGATGGCCTCGGTGCTGGGCATCGACCAGAAGTACGGGGTCAAGATCATTCCCAGCAAGGAAGCCAGCTGGGCCGGCGTGCGCGACAAGCTGGTCAACGGTGAACTCGATATGTCCCACGTGCTCTATGGCCTGGTCTACGGCGTGCACCTGGGCATCTCCGGTCCCAAGAAAGACATGGCCGTTCTCATGGCCCTGAACAACAACGGCCAGGCCATCACCCTGTCCAAGGCCCTGGCCGACAAGGGCGCGGTCGATGGCCCCTCGCTGGCCAAGTTCATGGCGGCCAACAAGCGCGAATACACCTTTGCCGGCACCTTCCCCACCGGTACCCACGCCATGTGGATGCACTATTGGCTGGCCGCCGCCGGCATCAACCCGCTCTCCGGCGCCAAGCTCATCACCGTGCCGCCGCCCCAGATGGTGGCGAACATGCGCGTGGGCAATATGGACGGCTTCTGCGTGGGTGAACCCTGGAACCACCGCGCCATCATGGACGGCATCGGTATCACGGCCAACACGACGCAGGACATCTGGAAGGACCACCCTGAAAAGGTGCTGGGCACCACGGCCGAGTTCACCAAGAAGTACCCCAACACCACGCGTGCCGTGATGATGGCTGTGCTCGAAGCCAGCAAGTGGATCGACACCGGCCTGCAGAACAAGCTCAAGATGGCCGAGGTCGTCGCGGAGAAGTCCTATATCAACACCAGCGTCGACGCCATCAACCAGCGCATCCTGGGCCGTTACCAGAACGGCATGGGCAAGACCTGGGACGACCCGGACCACATGAAGTTCTTCAACGACGGCGCGGTGAACTACCCCTACCTGTCCGACGGCATGTGGTTCCTGACGCAGCACAAGCGCTGGGGCCTGCTCAAGGAGCACCCGGACTATCTGGCCGTGGCCAAGCAGATCAACCAGACCGAGCTCTACAAGCAGGTCGCCTCGGCCATGAAGATCTCCGTGCCCAAGAGCGATCTGCGCACCAGCAAGCTGATGGACGGCGTGGTCTGGGACGGCAAGGACCCGAAGAAGTACGCCGACGGTTTCAAGATCAAGGCCTAAGGAGCACATCATGGTCAGCGCCGTGTTTCATCCCCCAGCCGCCCTGGCGCCGGAAGCGGCGCCTAGCGCTCCTGCACCGAGGCCCGCCCTAGCGGCCGCTGCACCCGCAGCACCGCCGGCTGCCAAGGCTCCGGCCTACGACTGGCGCGGCCTGTGGCAGCGCATCGTCCCGCCTGTACTGGGCCTGGCCCTGCTGGTCGGCATCTGGGCCCTGATCGCCTCCACCAGCGGCAGCAGCATCCCCAGCCCGGCTGAGACCTGGACACAGGCGGTCGATGTCTTCAGCGACCCGTTCTACCGCAAGGGTCCGAACGACCAGGGCGTGGGCTGGAACGTGCTGATGTCGCTGCAGCGCGTGGCTCTGGGCTTCGGCCTGGCCGCACTGGTCGGCATCCCGGCCGGTTTCATGATCGGGCGCTTCACCTTCCTGAGCCGCATGTTCAACCCGCTCATCAGCCTGCTGCGCCCGGTCTCGCCCCTGGCCTGGCTGCCCATCGGCCTGCTGGTCTTCAAGGGTGCCAACCCCGCGGCCATCTGGACCATCTTCATCTGCTCGATCTGGCCCATGATCATCAACACCGCGGTGGGCGTGCAGCGCGTGCCGCAGGACTACATGAACGTGGCGCGGGTGCTGCAGCTCTCCGAGTGGAAGATCGTCACCAAGATTCTCTTTCCTGCCGTGCTGCCCTATATGCTGACCGGTGTGCGCCTGGCGGTGGGCACGGCCTGGCTGGTGATCGTCGCAGCCGAGATGCTGACCGGCGGCGTAGGCATCGGCTTCTGGGTCTGGGACGAGTGGAACAACCTCAACGTCAAGAACATCATCATCGCCATCTTCGTGATCGGCATCGTCGGCCTGGTGCTCGAGTTCGCCCTGATCAAGCTCGCCACCGCCTTCACCTTCGAAGAAGTCAAGAACTAGCCCACCCCTGAGCCGCGCCCAAGGGCGCGTCACCCCCTCAAGGGAGCGCCACCAGCGGCCCGGCCAAGCCGGTTCCACCGTGGCCCCCGAAAGAACAAGGAGCGAACCATGAGCGAATCTTTCAGCACCAAGTACATCGAGATCCAGGGTGTCGAGCAGACCTTCAAGACCGCCAAGGGCCTGTTCCCCGCGCTGCGCGACATCAACCTCACGGTGGCCAAGGGCGAGTTCGTGGCGCTGATCGGCCACTCGGGCTGCGGCAAATCCACGCTGCTCAACCTCATCGCCGGCCTGACCACGCCCACCAACGGTGCGCTGCTCTGTGCCAACCGCGAGATCGCCGGCCCCGGCCCCGAGCGTGCGGTGGTGTTCCAGAACCACTCGCTGCTGCCCTGGCTGACCTGCTTCGAGAACGTCTACCTGGCGGTCGAGCGCGTCTTCGGCGCCGCCAGCAAGAGCACGGGCGCCCCGGCCGAGAACAAGGCCCAGCTCAAGGCCCGCACCGAGGCGGCCCTGGCCCTGGTGGGCCTGACGCACGCCGCACAGAAACGCCCGGGCGAGATCTCGGGCGGCATGAAGCAGCGCGTGGGCATCGCCCGCGCCCTGTCCATGGAACCCCAGGTGCTGCTGATGGACGAACCCTTCGGCGCGCTGGACGCGCTCACGCGCGCCAAGCTGCAGGACGAGCTGCTGGAGATCGTGGCCCGCACCAAGAGCACCGTGGTCATGGTCACACACGACGTGGACGAGGCCGTGCTGCTCTCCGACAAGATCGTGATGATGACCAATGGACCCGCCGCCACCATCGGCGAAGTGCTCAAGGTCGACCTGCCGCGCCCACGTTCGCGCGTGGAACTGGCCGAAGACCCGCGCTACCTGCACTGCCGCAAGGCCGTGATCGACTTCCTCTACACGCGCCAGGGGCACGTGGAAAAAGCTGCTTGAACCCGCGGCCCGGGCTTGAAACCGGGCCACTCATCCGTCCCAGGACTGGGCGTGGATATTGCTTGAGATAGATCACCCGAGGCCGATGCCGGCCTGAACTCCCTGATCCGGTGCAAAGGCGCACCGGTTTCCCCACCAGACAAAGGCGTCTATCCGTGCGCTGCCCCGTTGCGGCGCACGGATAGACGCCTTTATGCTTTTGCCGACGAGACACGACGATGAACAGCCTGCGCAATTTCCTCAAGGCCGGCCACAGCCCCACGCTGCTGGCAGCCTTCGTCTATTTCACCTACTGCTGCGGCGTCTGGGTGAGCAATGGCGCCATGGCGCCGTTCATCAAGGAAAGCCTGAACCTCAGCCCGGCGCAGATCGGGCTCATGCTCTCGGTGCCCATCTTTGCCGGCGCCCTCATGCGCTTCCCCCTGGGTATCCTGGCCCAGTACATCGGCCGCAAGAACGCCACTTTGGTGGAAATGGGCGGCATCGCCATCGCCCTGCTCTACGGCTACTTCTTCGTCGAGACCTTCAACGACCTGCTCGCCATGGGCGTGCTGCTGGGCATCGCCGGCGCCAGCTTCGGCGTCGCACTCTCGCTGGGCTCGGGCTCCTTCCCCGCGCGTTACAAAGGCCTGGCCATGGGCCTGGTGGGTGCCGGCAATGTGGGCACCTCCATCGCGGCCCTGCTGGCGCCACAACTGGCGCAGGCCTGGGGCTGGAAATCCGTGTACGGCATTGCCGCCATCGGCCTGCTGCTGCCCGTGCTGGTGATGATCTTCCTGGCCCGCGAACCCGACGACGTGGACAAGCACGCGAGCTTTCGCGAGCACATCGCCTGCCTGTTCGAAAAGGACGGCTGGGCCTTCTCCATCATCTACGCCATCACCTTCGGCGGCTTCATCGGCCTGACCAGCTTTCTGCCCAGCTACTACTACGACCAGTTCGGCGTGAGCAAGGTGCAGGCCGGACAGCTCACCATGCTCGCCGCCTTCATGGGTGCCGCCTTGCGCATCTTCGGCGGCTGGATCTCGGACCACTGGGGCGGCATCAACACCCTGACCGCGGTGCTCGTCATCGTCGCCGTCACCCTGCTGCTCTGCGGCCTGGCCGGTGGTTCGCTGGTGCTCACCACCCTGCTCATGATGCTGTGCTTCGCCGCGCTCGGCGCCGGCAACGGCGCCCTGTTCCAGCTCGTGCCCCTGCGCTGGCCCATGACCACGGCCGTGGCCGGCTCCATGATCGGCGAGATCGGCGCGCTCGGCGGCGGCCTGGTCCCCAACGCCATGGGTCTGTCCAAACAATACGCCGGCACCTACTTCTGGGGCTTCGCCCTCTTCGCCCTGCTCTCGCTGGCCGCACTCGGGATGATGCGCGTGATGCAGATCCGCTGGACCCGAACCTGGGCGGAGAAGGGTGGTCGGGCGCGTAGCGCCTGACCACCCTTCCAGTAAAGACTAACTTTGCACCGCAAAGTTAAGCGCAAGCGGGTCGAAACTAAAAGGGAGGTCGGAAGCGCGCAGCGCTGGGCCACCCTTCCGTCGCAGGCTAACTTCGCTGCGCGAAGTTAAGTCCGCGATAGCGGACGGCCGTAGACAAAATGCTCCCCTGCACACGAAGTGCGTGATCGGCGTAAGCCGATGAAGCGCGTAGCGCTTCGCCTCACCTTCAGAGTAGGCTAACTTGGCGCCAGCAAAGTTAAACGCAGCGTGCCGAAACCAGAAGAGCATCCGCGCGCGTAGCGCGCGATTTACTCGGCACGCATCTGCAACGCCAGCCCCGAGCTGAAGGCCAGCGCAAAGCGCGGCGCATAGACGCGCAGCAGCAAGCCGCCGCAGACGATGAGCAGCAGGGCCAGGGGGATGCCCTGCGGGTTCAGGAAGAAGTGGAACAGCACCACCACCGCCATGATGGGCGACAGCAGGGCCAGACCCAGGGCAGGCGCGCGGTTGGACAGCAGGCACAGGGCGCCGACCAGCTCCACGGTTTTCATGAAGGGCCAGAAGAAGCCCGTGGCCTTGAGGGCCGCTTCCAGGGCCAGGCCGCGCTCGGAAGTGGGCGGGTGCATCAGATGCGAGCCCGTGGCGACGAAGAAGAAACCGTCGATCGCGCCCGCCAGAAATATCAGCCCCAGCACCACCCGCGGCACCGTGACCATCCAGTACACCTTCATTGCATTGCTCCCTTGTTGTGATGTCGGCCCTGGCCGGGCCCGGCCGCAGCGCAGCCTCTGCGATGCAAGCGGCGCAGTCTAGTGAGGCCGCCAGAAGCTGAACATCCCACAAACTGGGGAGGTGCCCTGCCGGGGTAGGTACCCGCTCACAGGCTCAAGGGCATGGCGACAGGCTCAGCCGCGTGCCCACTGCGCCAGATGGAGCAGCACGCCGGACGGGTCCCACACATAGGTCACGAGCGCGCCATAGGGCTCGGGCCGCGGCTCGGCCACCCGCGCGCCGGGGTAGAGGCCGCTGTCGATCACGGGTTTGATCTGCGCGTAGCAGGCCTGCGCATCCTGCACGGTGATGTGCAGCATGGTGTTCTCGGCCCAGTCCTTCACGTAATAGGGCTGCAGATAGAAGCTGTGGCCACCGTTCTCCAGCAGGGCCAGCTTCTCGCCGGACCAAGTGATCTTCCAGCCCAGGGCGTCATAGAAAGCCTTGGAAACGGCATAGTCCTGGGCGGGGATAAAGGGGCGAACGTCGGAAATCTTGAGATTCAGCATCTGCAACAAAAGAAAGTAGACGAGGAGCCGAGTCTCCCGTCAACACAGCCTGACACCGCACTTTTGCAATCATCTATATCAGGCATGATGGTCGGACGATTGCCCGGTGGCGTGAAGATGGGCTCTGACCTTGCTGAGAACCGGCCCCCAGTCACCCATCGTCGTCTGCTCAATGCTGCGAACTGCCGGATACCAGGGGTTGCGCCCCTCATGCGATACCCAATACCAGAAGCGCCCCTCTCCTCTGGGCGCCAGCAACAAGGTCGGAAGGCCCAATGCGCCCGCAAGGTGAGCCGTGCTGTTGCTAACGGTAATGATGCAGTCGCAGGCGGACATCAGCGCAGCCAGCCCGTCTATGTCTTGATGGTTGTCGATACTGTCGATGTGCTGGATCTGAATGCCGTGTGATTCCTCCAGTGCGCTTCGCTCCATGTCTGTATCACCGTACTGGAGATCGACAAATTGCAGCGCGTCACTGGCCAGCGGGGGAAGCAGTTCAGCCAATGAAATGCTTTTCCGCCCTCCCCATTTCTCGCGATGGCTGATCCAGCTGATGCCACATATCAGCTTTCCTGGACGTGAGAGTTGCTTACGCAAGGCCTTGGTCAGGTCAGGGTCTGCCCGAAGAAATGGATAAGTAGCTCGCCTGAAGCTGGCCAGATCGGGACGGAAAAGCCGAGGCAAGGAGCCTAGGGGGAGATGCTCTGCAAAGTCCAGGGTGCCATCGATCTGGGACAGGCTGATGTAGTCGAAACCGGGAATGGACCGTTGATACAAGGGAATCAGACGCTGATCCAAAGCTACCAGCTTGCGCTGGGGAAATGAGGTCAGTTCTGGAAGGATGCTGGAGTAGAGAATCTGGTCGCCTAGCCCTTGCTCACCCCAAAACAGTAGCGTGCTACCGCTCGCTTGCCCTGTCCACTGTGGGCGATGCCTTGTCGATTCAGGCGCCTTGTTCCCGGACAAACCGCGCCGGTACTCGAAGTCATCCCAGGCGGCGCCGAACTGCCCCATCCGCAATCTTGCAAGCGCCAGATTCCAGTGCCCATTGGCGTGCTGAGGAGAGATATTGAGTGCATCCTGGAAACAGCGAACCGCTGCATCGAAATCATGCTGCTCTGCATGCGCTATCCCTTTGTTAATATGCACTTCTATGTACGCCGGATATCGCTGAAGAGCGCGCTCGTAGATATCAAGCGCCTCGTCGATGCGCCCGAGTCTGACCAGGCTTGTGCCATATCCCAGCCAGGCGCCAGCGTGATCAGGTGCCAGCTGGATCGCTTTCTTGTGATGCTCCAGAGCCTCGGCGTCCGCCCCCGATTCCGCCAATGACTTCGCCAGGTTGAAGTGAAGCATGCCGTCGTTCTTCCTGATCGACAGGGCCTTCCGAAAAACAGCCAACGCCAAAGGATAGTCTTTCTGAAGACTGTGAACGACACCGAGGATGCGCAAGGCATCAAATTCCCGAGGCTGCACAGCAAGCACTTTTTCAAGGGCCTGTTGTGCAAGCATGAGCTCGCCTTGCTCTATGTGCCGGGTGGCCTGATGGATCAGTCTGGGGATGTTTGGAAACATTTACTTATCAGCACGAGAGAATCTGAGGTAAAGAAGTATGCGCTCTTCCATGATGCCCTTGCTTTATTGCAGACGACATGAGGCCGCGGTCAGCACGGCTGAGCATGATCATCATTCACCGGGAAGACATCTATCGGGGTAGCGTCCACTGTCGATGACAAGTTCACTCTGCGCTTAGCAGGCCTGCGCGTCCTGCACCGTGAGGCGCAGCATGGTGTTATCGGCCCAGTCCTTCACGTAATAGGGCTGCAGATAGAAGCTGTGCCCGCCGTTCTCCAGCAGGGCCAGGGTCTCGTCGGACCAGCCGACCTTCCAGCCAAGCGCCTCATAGAAGGCCTTGGAGACCGCAAAGTCCTGGGCGGGGATGAAGGGGCGGACGTCGGAGATGTGAAGGTTGGTCATGAAAAGGCGTTAGATGGCCTTGGCCGGCGCTACAGGTCGGGCGGCAATGGCATGGAATGCAGGATTTGCCGCGAGATTCGTGAGGCTGGCCGCCACTGCACTCAGAACGATGGTCTCGAAACCACCTCGCACGGTCTCTTTGGTCTCGAAACTGCCTTGGGTCTTGCTTCGGAAGACCACCTTGCGCTCGGAAACGCTATAGAGCTCCCAGTCAATCTCGACAAAGGCCGCACCCTTGACAGAATTAGTGCTGCCAGCACTCAGATCGGCACGACCGGAAAACGGATAGCAAAGATTGGATTGAAACTGCGTCAGAGTTCCGCCGAGTACAAGATCGGCGGACGATCCTTTCCCAAAAACGGAATCCGCCTCCTCTTTTAGAACTCGATACCCAAGGGATTCAAAGACTGTTTTGAATCCCTTGTTGATCTGTTCCTGGCTCACCGGCAGTCGTGTCGTCGAGAGCAGTCGGGCTTCGCCAGGCTCGCATAGAAAACCAAACTGGATGCCGACACGGGCCTGTGCCATCTTCGCCACCAGCGGCCCCAGCTCGATGTCCCGGGTCTGCACGTCTTCAGGCACCAGGATAGGCGCCAGCCTGCCGGCGTCACGCACAGGCGGAACGGCGCAAGCTGTCAGAAGAAAAAAAGCAAGGAGGTAGGGGGAGAATTTCATGGTGAGGTCGGAAGTCGCCGATTTATAGCAGCTTCCCGTCTCGCCATTCCCTCACCCTACTTCGGCAAAAACAGCAGCCAGTAGATCAACAGCACGTTAAACAAGCCGCTCACCACCAACAGCAGCTTCCACACAAAGGTCGGGTCCCGCTGCAGCAGCGGTGAAGCGGGTGGCGCCGTGAGCGGCCGTGAGGCGCCGCGCTCCAGCGCGAGCAGAAACTCCTCCGCGGTCTCGAAGCGCTGGCGTTTGTCGCGGGCCACGGCTTTCAACACCACGTGGTCGAGCCAGATGGGCACCTCGGGGTTGTAGCGGCTGGGAGACTGGGGGTCGCGGTAGTAGCGGCCGCTCTGGTAAGGCAGCACCTCGCCGTAGGGCAGCTTGCCCTCGGTGAGCAGCTGGTAGAGCGTGACGCCCAGGGCAAAGAGGTCGCTCTGTGCGTCCGGGTCCTCGGGCGGCACATCGGTGTCGACACGGCCCGAGCGCAGACTAAAGCCCCATTGTTCGGGGTTCACGTAGCTGGGGGTACCCGCGTGCAGGCGGCGCATGGATTCGGGTTCGCGGCCGCTCAGGGCCACGCCCAGGTCCAGCAGGCGCAGCACGCCGTCGGTGCCCAGGTGCAGGTTGGCGGGCTTGAGATCGCGGTGCACCACGCTCTGGCGGTGCAGGCGGGCCAGGGCCTGCAGCACCTGGGTGGCCAGGTCCACCACCTGCGCGGGGGCAAAACGATGCTTGCGTGCCAGCATCTGCTGCAGGCTTTCACCCGCGTGCCAGTCGTAGAGCAGGTAGAAGGCGGTCTGCCCCTTGCCGCCGGGCGGGCCTTCGTGCAGCTGCACCAGATGATCGGCCGCGCGTGAGCTCTGCATGCAGCGCGCGAGCCAGGCCTCGTGGGCCAGGGCGGCGCATTCCTCGGGGTCGTGCGCGCGTGAGGGGTGCAGGGTCTTGAGGGCGTAGTCGGTGTGGGTGCTGGCGTCCCGTACCTTGTAGAGGAGGTTGACGCCGTTGTCAGCCACGAGCTCTTCCACGCGCAGGCCGTCGATCAGCTCGCCCGCCTTCAGGCGTACGGGCACGGGCAGTTCCTGGGCGCTGCGGCTCACGTCCTGCAGCGTCGCGTCCAGCAGGCCCAGCACGCGCACGACGAGCGCGGTGGCGTTGTCATTGCTGCCGGCGCGCAAGGCGGCTTGCACCAGGCTATCGGCAATGACCTGGGCCTGGGCCAGCTCCGCCGTCTCGGCCAGCTGGCGCAGACGCACCGAGCCGTGCACGCCGTCGCTCAAGAGGATGAAAACGTCACCGACCTGCAGGTCGCCCTGCATATAGTCCACCACCAGGCGGTCTTCCGCGCCGACGACGCGCATGAGCTGGTGGCGGAAATCGCGGTGGGGCATGACGTGGTCCACCGTGAGCTGGGTGACCTGCCCTTCGCGCAGCAGATAGGCGCGCGTGTCGCCCACATGGGCGAGGGTCCAGGAATGCCCGCGCAGCACCAAAGCGGTGAGTGTGGTCAGCCCCACGGCCGGCTCGCTGCGCCGGTTCGAGGCGGCCAGCCAGGCGTTCTGGGCGGCGATGATGCGATCGAGGGCGACGGTGGTGTCCCAGGTTTGGGGTGTGCCGTAGTAGTCGCGCACCAAGGTGGTGACCGTGGTCTGGGCAGCGTCACGCCCCAGGCCGCCGGCGCTGACGCCGTCGGCAATGGCCGCGATCACGCCCATGGCCTCCTGCCCCTCCTCGGGCAACATGGCGCCGGCGAAGTCCTCATTGACCGGCTTGGTGCCGGCCAGCGAGGTGTAACCAATATCCATCTCGAAGCTCATGCCTGTTCTCTGTGCAAGTTTGATGCCCGTGATGGTGCATTCTGCAGCCCCGTCTGAGCCACTTCCTGCTGAATTGCTGCCCTGCACAAACCTGGCACGGGCCTTGCATGACCTAGACCGTACCCGGCCAAAGTTGGCCCTCTATCACTCTTCCGGTGCAAAGGCGGATCGGAAGCAGACAGGACAAAGGCGTCCACACATGCACTGCCCAGCGGCAGTCCATCTGTGGACGCCTTTTTTGTTTGGCACGCCTTATTTGGATGACGGAGAGTTGGCGATGAAGAAACTCAAACTGGTAATGATCGGCAACGGCATGGCCGGTGTGCGCTCGCTGGAAGAACTGCTGAAGATCGCGCCCGATCTGTACGAGATCACGGTCTTCGGGGCCGAGCCCCACCCCAACTACAACCGCATCCTGCTCTCGCCGGTGCTGGCCGGTGAACAGAAGCTCGAAGAGATCATCCTCAACGACTGGGCCTGGTATCAGGACAACGGCATCACCCTGCACGCGGGCTACACCGTGACCGACGTGGACCGCGTCAAGCGTGTGGTGCACGCCACCAACGCCAAGGGCGAAACGATCAGCGCCGAATACGACCGCCTGATCCTGGCCACGGGCTCCAACCCCTTCATCCTGCCCGTTCCGGGCAAGGACCTGAAAGGCGTGCTGGCCTACCGCGACATCGCCGACACCGAAGCCATGATTGAGGCCGCCGCCAAATACAAGCACGCGGTGGTCATCGGCGGCGGTCTGCTGGGCCTGGAAGCAGCCAACGGCCTGATGAAGCGCGGCATGACGGTCAGCGTGGTGCACGTGATGCCCTGGCTCATGGAACGCCAGCTCGACGACGTGGCGGGCAAGATGCTGCAGAAGTCGCTGGAAGACCGCGGCATGAGCTTCCTGATCGGCGCGCAGACTGAAGCGCTCGTGGGCGGGGCCGACGGCCGCGTCAAAGCCGTGAAGTTCAAGGACGGCAGCGAAGTGCCGGCCGACTTGGTGGTCATGGCCGTGGGTATCCGCCCCAACACGGCGCTGGCCGAGAAGATGAAGCTGCATGTGAACCGCGGCATCGTCGTCAGCGACACGCTGCAGACCACCACCGACGCGCGCATCTATGCCGTGGGCGAATGCGCGGCGCACCGTGGCATCGCCTACGGTCTGGTGGCCCCGTTGTTCGAGCAGGGCAAGGTGCTGGCCAACCACCTGGCGCAGTTCGGCATCGGGCGCTACACCGGTTCGCTGACCTCCACCAAGCTCAAGGTCACAGGCATTGACCTCTTCAGCGCCGGCAACTTCATGGGCGGCGAGGACACCGAAGAGATCGTGATGAGCGACCCGGCTGGCGGCGTCTACAAGAAGCTGGTGCTCAAGGACGACAAGCTCATCGGCGCCTGCCTCTACGGCGACACCGTGGACGGCAGCTGGTACTTCAAGCTGCTGCGCGACGGCCGCACGGTCAGCGACATCCGCGACAAGCTGATGTTCGGCGAATCGAACATCGGCGACGCCGGCCACGAGGGCCACAGCAAGGCCGCGGCCATGGCCGACACGGACGAGGTCTGCGGCTGCAACGGCGTGACCAAGGGCACGATCTGCAAGGCCATCAAGGACAAGGGCCTGTTCACCCTGGACGAGGTGCGCAAGCACACCAAGGCCAGCGCCTCCTGCGGCTCCTGCACGGGCCTGGTGGAACAGATCCTCATGTTCACGGCTGGCGGCGACTACTCGGCCACACCCAAGACCAAGGCCATGTGCGGCTGCACGGACCACGGCCACCAGGCCGTGCGCGAGGCCATCGTCGCCAACAAGCTGCTGACCATCGCCGACGTCTTCAAGTTCATGAACTGGAAGACGCCCAACGGCTGTGCCAGCTGCCGCCCGGCCGTCAACTACTACCTGATCTCCAGCTGGCCCAAGGAGGCCAAGGACGACCCGCAGAGCCGTTTCATCAACGAGCGCAGCCACGCCAACATCCAGAAGGACGGCACCTACAGCGTCATCCCGCGCATGTGGGGCGGCGAGACCACGGCCGACGAGCTGCGCCGCATCGCCAACGCGGTGGACAAGTACAAGATCCCCACCGTCAAGGTCACGGGCGGCCAGCGCATTGACCTGCTGGGTGTCAAGAAGGAAGACCTGCAGGCCGTCTGGAACGACATCGGCATGCCCAGCGGCCACGCCTACGCCAAGGCCCTGCGTACGGTCAAGACCTGCGTGGGCAGCGAATGGTGCCGCATGGGCACGCAGGACAGCACCCAGATGGGCAAGGACCTGGAACGCGCCATGTGGCGCATGTACGCCCCGCACAAGGTGAAGTTCGCCGTCTCGGGCTGCCCGCGCAACTGCGCCGAGGCCGGCATCAAGGACGTGGGCATCATCGGCGTCGATTCCGGCTGGGAGATGCACATCGCCGGCAATGGCGGCATCAAGACCGAGGTGGCGCATTTCTTCACCAAGCTCAAGACCGCCGAGGAAGTGCTGGAGTACACCGGCGCCTTCATGCAGCTCTACCGCGAGGAAGGCTGGTACCTGGAGCGCACGGTGCACTATGTGAACCGCGTGGGCCTGGACTACGTGAAGAAGAAGATCCTCGACGACCACGAAGGCCGCAAGGCTCTGTGGGAGCGCCTGCAGTACGCACTGGATGGGGAGCCCGATCCCTGGTTCGAGACCGACAAGGCCCAGGTGGACACGCGCCAGTTCATCCCGATCCAGGTCGAAGGGGTGTCGGCATGAAGCGCCGCGACCTGCTCGCATTCGCCGGTGTCGCCGGCCTGGGTCTGGGCACCCAGGCCCAGGTGCTGGACCTCAACGACGCCATCAACAAGGCCGGCCGCCAGCGCATGCTCTCGCAGCGCATGGCCAAGGCCTGGCTGGCCCTGGTGCACAAGACCGAGAGCGGCTCGGCCCGGCTGGTGCTGGACCGCTCCATGGCCCTGTTCGACCGCCAGCTCGTCGAGCTCAAGACCTATGCGCCCAACGCCGAGCTGCGCAAGACCTATGCAGACCTCGAAAGCGCCTGGAGCGAGTACAAGGGTGTGCTCGTCGGCAAGCACCCGAGCCGCGATGGCGCGGGCGCCCTGCTCGACACCGACGCACGCGTGCTGGCCCTGGCCCACCAGGGCACGGTGCAGTACGAGGCCGTCTCCAGCAAGCCCGTGGGCAAACTCGTCAACATCGCGGGGCGCCAGCGCATGCTCTCGCAACGCATGGCCAAGTACTTCTACGCCGCCGCGCTGAAGGTGGAGCCCACCCGGGCCCAGACCGAGATTGCCAAGGCGCGAGGCGAATTCCTCAGTGCCATGGAGCTGCTGCGCAACGCGCCTGAAGCGACCGCAGCCATCCAGGACCAGCTGGCTCTCGCCGACAACCAGTGGCTGTTCTTCGACCTGGCGCTCAAGGAGATCAACGGCGTCGGTCCCAAGGCCCTGTCCGACATGTTCGTGACCAGCGAAAACCTGCTCGCCGTCATGGACCGCATCACCGGCCTGTACGCCGGTCTGAAAGCTTGAGGAGTATGGATATGAGTGAATGGAAACCCATCTGCCGCGTCGAAGACATCCCTGTTCTGGGCTCGCGCCGCGTGAACCGCCCCCAGGGCATGGCCGTGGCCGTGTTCCGCAACGACCAGGACCAGGTCTTCGCCCTGCTCGATCGCTGCCCGCACAAGGGCGGCCCGCTGTCGCAAGGCATCGTCTTCGGCACCAGCGTGGCCTGCCCGCTGCACAACTGGACCATCGGTCTCGATACCGGCTGCGCCCGCGCACCGGATGAGGGCAGCACCCAGCGCTTCGCGGTGAAGGTGGTGGACGGCACGGTGCATCTGGACGGCCAGGAACTCGCCACCCTGGCGCTGGACATCGCGCCACCCGTGGCCGGGCCCTGCACACGCAAGACGGCGTCCTGCGCCTGAGACCAAGGGCATCACAAGATCGTCGAGGACCCGGCATGCACAAGGAAACCAAGTCCACCTGTCCCTACTGCGGAGTAGCTGCTGACGCAGCTCACCGCGCTGCGGATATGTGTAACGCCACAGCAGGGACTTGGTATGCATAAGGAAACCAGATCCACCTGTCCCTACTGTGGCGTGGGCTGTGGCGTCATCATCGAGTCGCGGCGCGACCAGATCGTCGGCGTGCGCGGGGATCCCGATCATCCGGCCAACTTTGGCCGTCTGTGCTCCAAGGGCTCGACCCTGCACCTCACGGCCGCACCCGAGGTGACGCGACAGGTGCGCCTGCTGCACCCCCTGCAACGCCTGCGGCGCGATGCCGCACCCCAGCCCCTGGCCTGGGATGCCGCGCTGGACCTCGCGGCCACGCGCTTTGCCGACACCATCCGCACGCATGGCCCCGATGCCGTGGGCTTTTACGTCAGCGGGCAGTTGCTCACCGAGGACTATTACATCTACAACAAGCTGGCCAAGGGACTGATCGGCACCAACAACATCGACACCAACTCGCGCCTGTGCATGAGCAGTGCGGTGGCCGGCTACAAGCTCACGCTCGGCGCCGACGCGCCGCCCGCCAGCTACGAGGACGTGAACCACGCCGACTGCCTGTTCATCACCGGTTCGAACGCGGCCTGGGCCCATCCCATCCTGTTCCGCCGCATCGAGGACGCGAAGAAGAACCGCCCCGAGATGAAGATCGTGGTGGTGGACCCGCGCCGCACCGACACCGCCAGCACAGCCGACCTGTTCGTGCAGATCCAGCCCGGCACCGACGTCGCGCTCTATCACGGCATGCTGCACCTCATGCTCTGGGAAGGCTGGACCGACGCGCGCTACATCGCCCATCACACCAACGGCTTTGACGCCCTCAAGACCCTGGTACGCGACTACACGCCGGACATGGTCACGCAGACCTGCAGCATCTCCAAGGATACGCTCTACGAAGCGGCCCGCCTCTTCGCCACGTCCAGGGCCACGCTCAGCCTCTACTGCCAGGGCCTCAACCAATCCAGCAGCGGCACGGCCAAGAACGCCGCCCTCATCAACCTGCACCTGGCCACAGGTCAGATCGGCAAACCGGGTGCCGGCCCCTTCTCGCTCACGGGCCAGCCCAATGCCATGGGCGGGCGCGAGGTCGGCGGCCTGGCCAATCTGCTGAGTGCCCACCGCGACCTGGCCAACCCCGCGCACCGCGCCGAAGTCGCCGCGCTATGGGGCATTCCTTCGGTGCCCGAGAAACCGGGCAAGACCGCGGTGGAAATGTTCCAGGCCGCGGCCGACGGCGAGATCAAAGCGCTGTGGATAGCGTGCACCAACCCCGCGCAGAGCATGCCTGACCTGAGCACCGTGCGCCGTGCCCTGCAACGCGCCGAATTCGTCGTGGTGCAGGAGGCCTTCCTCACCACCAGCACCTGCGACTACGCCGACCTGCTGCTGCCCGCCACCACCTGGGGCGAAAAGGACGGCACTGTGACCAACAGCGAACGCCGCATCAGCCGTGTGCGTCCGGCCGTGACGCCACCGGGCAGCACGCGCCACGACTGGCAGATCGGGGTGGACTTCGCGCGCCGCCTGCAGGCGCAGGGCATCGGTCCGCGTAACGCGCTTTTCCCCTACGAGACGCCGGAGTCGGTCTGGAATGAGCACCGCGAATCAACACGTGGGCGCGATCTCGACATCACCGGCATGAGCTACGCCATGCTCGAAGAGCGCCCGCGGCAGTGGCCCCTGAAACCGGGCGCTACCGAAGGCAAGGCTCGCCTCTACGAAGACGGCGTCTTCCCCACCGAGGATGGCCGTGCTCGCTTTGCCGCCGTGGCCTACCAGCCCGTGGCCGAGCCGCGTGAATCGCGCTTCCCCTTCGCGCTGACCACGGGCCGCCTGCGCGACCAGTGGCACGGCATGAGCCGCACGGGTACCCTGGGCCGGCTGTTCGGCCACGTGGCCGAGCCCACGGTGCAAATGAACGCGGGCGACATGACACGCCGCGGCCTCAAGGAAGGCGACCTCGTGCACGTGACCAGCAAACGCGGCTCCATCCTCGTTCCCCTGCAGTCCAGCGAGGAACTGGCCAGCGGCCAGGCTTTCATGGCCATGCACTGGGGCCCGGAGTTCGTGAGCGGCATCAGCAGCGCAGGCCAGCCCCTGGCCGGCGTCAACGCGCTGACCACTTCCAGCTACTGCCCCAGCTCCAAACAGCCCGAGCTCAAGCACGCGGCCGTCAAGATCCTCAAGGCCGAACTGCCCTGGACCCTGCTGGGCCTGGCCTGGCTGCCGGCCAACCGTGCGCTGTCCGCACGCGAGGCGCTGCGCAAGCTCATGCTGCGTTTCCCCTATGCCAGCTGCGTGCCCTTTGCCAACGCCGCGCCGCTGGACGGCGAGGCTGCAGCACAACCCACAGGCTTGCTCTTCCGCGCTGCGGCGCACGAGCCCGTGCCCGATGAATTGCTGGCGGAGATCGAAGCCCTGCTGGGCCTGGATGCCGCGGGCACGCTGCGTTACGCCGACCGCAAGCGCGGCCAGCGCCGTGCCGCTCTGTTGGACCGCCAGGGCGACAAGACCACGCTGCGCGCCGTACTGCTGGCCGGCGACACCAGCGCCGAGGGCTGGATCCGTAGCCTGCTGCAGCAGGAACTGCCGGCGCAAAGTTATGGCCGCCTGATCCTGCTGGCCGGCGCCCAGGCCCCGGTGGCCATGCCCGCACGCAGCCGCCAGGTCTGCACCTGCTTCAACGTGAACGAAGACGCCATCACCGGCACGCTGGCGCAATGCAACGGCAACGACAGCGAGCGCCTGGCCGCCCTGCAGCAGACCCTGAAGTGCGGCACCAACTGCGGCTCCTGCGTGCCCGAGTTGCAGCGCTTGGTGCGCAGGGTTATTCCGCTCAAACAGGCGGCATGAAGCTTGCAAGGACCACCGCATGCACGCCACACACTTTCCACTGACCGGTTCCTGCACCCTCGTCGGCGCCGGCCCGGGCGACCCCGATCTGCTCACGCTCAAGGCCGTCAGGGCCATTGCGCGCGCCACGCTGATCCTCGTCGATGACTTGGTCAACGAGGCCGTGCTCGTGCATGCCCAGCCGGACGCGCGCATCGTGCACGTGGGCAAGCGCGGCGGCTGCACGTCCACGCCGCAGTCTTTCATCGAAAAGCTCATGATCACCGCGGTGCGCGAGGGCGAGCATGTGGTGCGCCTCAAGGGCGGCGACCCCTATGTCTTCGGTCGCGGCGGTGAAGAGGTGCAGCACCTGGGTGAAGCCGGCATCCGCGTGGAGGTCGTCAACGGCATCACCGCTGGCCTGGCCGCCGTGACCAGTCTCGGCGCACCGCTCACGCACCGCGACCATGCCCACGGCGTGCTCTTCATCACCGGCCACGCCAAACCCGGCGGCCGCGCGCCCGACTGGGCCGCCCTGGCCGCCACCGCCCACGCCGAACAGCTGACGCTGGTGATCTACATGGGCGTGAGCGGTGTCCAGCAGATCGAAGCCGGCCTGCTCAGCGGCCTGCCCGGTGCCACGCCCGTGGCCCTGGTGCAGCACGCCAGCCTGCCCACGCAGCGCCAGGCACTCACCACCCTGGACCAGTTGCACGCCACCCTGGTGCGTGAAGAACTCGGCAGCCCCTGCATCATCGTGGTGGGCGAGGTGCTGCGGGCTGTGGCCAGCGCTGCCCTACCTGTGACCGAATGGCCACAGCGCGCGGCCGTCTGACCCCTGCGGAGGTTGCCGACATAGCCCTCGCGGCTACACTGCGGGCCAGCCGCGATTCGACGGCACACAAGATGGGGAGGCGACATGCTCAAGGATCTCAACGAACTCGCCGAAGGCTCGGGCCCGCTCAAGCCCGGCGCCGGCCTGGTCACCGGCGTGCTGGCGCTCACGCTGGCCTTTCTCTGCTTTCTGGGCGTGCTGGCCTTCCACTTCCCCGAGTACCTGACCACACCCGAGCTGCGCAGGAACTACGACGTCGACACCCTGCGCACCGTCATGTTCATCGCCATGGTGATCGCCGGTGGCCTGTCGCTGGTCAACGTGCTCTTCAACCGCTCGCGCTGGCTCTCGGCCTTTGCCTTCCTGCTGGTCGCTTTGACCGCCCTGCTGGGCGGCCACAAGGTGCCGGTGTACGACTTTGCCGACCACACGCCCTATATCGGCCTGGACTGGTTCATCCTGGACCTGCTGGGTTCCTCGCTGATCTTCATCTTCATCGAGAAACTCTTCGCCCTGCGCAAGGAGCAGCCCATCTTCCGCCCAGAGTGGCAGACCGACCTCAACCACTTCATGGTCAACCACATGGTGGTCGGTTTCATCCTGCTGGCCACCAACCTGCTGGTGCACCGCCTCTTCGGCTGGGCCGCGGCCGACGGCATCCAGGCCTGGGTACGCGACCTGCCTTTCTGGGCGGCCGTGCTGCTGATCCTGCTGGTGGCCGACCTCGTGCAGTACTGGACGCACCGCGCCTACCACGAGGTGCCGCTGCTCTGGCGCCTGCACGCCGTGCACCACAGCGCCAAGAGCATGGACTGGCTGGCGGGCTCGCGCCAGCACCTGCTGGAGCTGCTGATCACCCGCACCCTGGTGCTGGCGCCCATCTTCGTGCTGGGCTTCTCCAAGGAAGTGATCGACACCTACATCGTGATCGTCGGCTTCCAGGCCGTGTTCAACCACGCCAACGTCAGCGTGCGTCTGGGCCCGCTGCGCTACGTCATTGTCACACCCAACTTCCACCACTGGCACCACAGCCAGGACCAGGAAGCGCTGGACCGCAACTACGCGGCGCACTTCGCCTTCCTGGACTATCTGTTCGGCACCGCGGTCAAGAGCACCAAGCTCTGGCCCGAACGTTACGGTGTGCTCGGTGACTACGTGCCCGACGGTTTCTTCAAGCAGCTGAAGTTCCCGTTCACCTGGAAAGGCTGAGTTCCGCGCCACGCTGGTGCGGCGTGCACCACGCCGTGCCTCGCAGCGCTGCCGGGAACTGGCCCGCAGTTTGCTTGGGGTACCTGATCAGGGCTCATGTCGTCGGGCCCTGCCTTATCGCGGTGCCTGCCATGAACACAAGCTCTTACTCCGTCACCACCTTCACCCCGCGTCCACTCGTCACGCTCCAGAAGAAGGAGCTGCCGGCCCACATCAAGGGCCTCTCCCTCGTCAACCTGGCCGCGCGCCAGCGCATGCTGTCGCAGCGCATGATCCTGCAGACCCTGCTGGCCTCGCGTGGTGATGCACAGAAGTTCGAGGCTGCGCAACGCAGCCTGCTGATCTTCAGCGAGAGCCAGCAGCATCTGCTGGGCACCATCCATCAGCTGGACAAAGCCGCGGCGGAAAAGATCGATGGCACCTACCACGGCCCGCGCGGCGTCGGCCCCGTGATCACGGAATTCATGCAACTCATGCAGCGCACGCTGGAGCAGATCGAACGCAAGGCCTCCAGCGTGGCCGAGTCGCTGATCGAACTCGTGGGCCTGACCGACCGCATCCTCGAAGCACTCAACACCGCGACCACGGCCTTCGACGAGGTCACCAAGGCCAAGTCGGACGCCATGATGAAGGAGCTGGCCGGCATCGTGGGCGACATCCAGAGCGTGGCCAAGGAGGCCAAGGTGGTGAGCTTCAACGCCCAGATCATGGCGGCACGCGCCGGCCAGCACGGCCGCGAATTCGCGGTGGTGGCCAACGTACTCTCGGACATCACGGGCGAGATCGACGGCCTGACACGCAAGGCGGCAGTGCTGGCGGACCGGAACAAGCTCGCGGCCTGAAGTTGCACACCCCCAGGCTGCGCGCACTGCGTGTCGCTACGCCACCCCCCTTGCAGGGGGCAACGCCAGTGGCCCGGCGAAGCCGGTTCCACGGCGTTCCCAATCTGGCCAATTTCGCTCGTCACGCGTCGCCTACCCCCTAAACTCGGGGCATGCAGCAATTCGATGTGGTGGTGGTCGGCGCAGGTGCGGCCGGCCTTTTTTGTGCTGGTGTGGCCGGGCAGCGTGGCCTCAAGGTCCTGCTGATTGACCACGCCCCCAAGGTGGCGGAGAAGATCCGCATCTCGGGCGGCGGGCGCTGCAACTTCACCAATCGCGACATCGACGTGCGCCAGCCGCACAAGCACTTCCTCAGCGAGAACCCGAACTTCTGCCGCTCGGCGCTCTCACGCTACACCCCGGCGGACTTCATCGCGCTGCTGCAGCGTGATGGCATTGCCTTCCACGAGAAACACAAGGGCCAGCTCTTCTGCGACCGTTCGGCCGACGACATCATCCAACTGCTGCTGCGCGAGTGCGACAAGGGGGGCGTGACCCGCTGGCAACCCTGCGGGGTGCAAGCCGTGCGGCATGGGGCCGCGGGGTATGAACTCGATACCGATCAGGGTCAGGTCACTTGCAAGTCTCTGGTTATCGCCACCGGCGGCCTGTCCATCCCCAAGATCGGGGCCACGGACTTCGGCTACCGCATCGCCAAGCAGTTCGGCCTGAAGATCGTCGAGACCCGCCCGGCCCTGGTGCCGCTGACCTTCGACGGCGCGGCCTGGGCTCCCTACTCCGGACTGTCCGGCCTGGCGCTGCCCGTGCAGATCGAGACCGGCAGCAAGAAGGAACGCATGGCCTTCCTTGAAGACCTGCTGTTCACCCATCGCGGCCTCTCGGGCCCGGGGGTGCTGCAGATCTCGAGCTACTGGCGGCCCGGCACGCCCATCCGCATCAACTTGGCGCCCGAGCAGGACCTGGCCGCGCGTCTGACCGAGGCCAAGCTGCGCTCGCGCAAGCTCATCGTCAACGAGCTCGCCGCTCTGCTGCCCAGCCGCCTGGCCGAGGCCTGGGCCGGGCAGGACCCGGCCTGGCTGCGCCCCGTCAACGAAGCCAGCGACAAGGCCCTGGCCGCCCTGGCCGAGAAACTCAGCCGCTGGGAGCTGACGCCCACGGGCACCGAGGGCTATGCCAAGGCCGAGGTCACGGCCGGCGGGGTAGACACCCGGGAACTCTCGGGCCAGACCATGGAAGTCCAGAAGCAGCGCGGGCTGTATTTCATCGGGGAAGTGGTGGATGTGACGGGCTGGCTGGGCGGTTACAACTTCCAGTGGTCCTGGGCGAGCGCCCACGCCTGCGGCGTGGCGCTCGCCCAGGACCTGCGGCCGCACTAGATTCCCCCCCTGCGCCCCCACTCCGTGTGGGGCGCTGCCCCCTTCAGGGGGCAGGCCGCCTGCGGCGACCATGGGTTTTGGGCCCGAGGGGCGTGGTTGCCGGAATGGCTTGAACCGCTATAATGTCGGACTTTGCTGGCATAGCCTCGCCGGCCAAATACTAGTTACAGGCGGGGCATTTCGCGGTACACGGCGTGCAGGCCCGATCTTCCTGCCCTCCCTCTGCCCGCACATTTCGGAAACCATTACGTAATGACGACCATCCGTGTTAAAGAAAACGAGCCGTTTGACGTGGCTCTGCGCCGCTTCAAGCGCACCATCGAAAAGCTGGGCCTGCTGACCGACCTGCGCGCCCGCGAGTTCTACGAGAAGCCCACCGCCGAGCGCAAGCGCAAGAAGGCTGCCGCCGTCAAGCGCAACTACAAGCGCATCCGCTCGATGCAGCTGCCCAAGAAGCTGTACTGATCGGCGCAGCGGGGTCCTCGACCTCAAGCTATCCAAGAACCCGCGCCCGGGACGCCTGGCGCGGGTTTTGTTTTTCTCCGGAGATTTCCTATGTCCCTCAAAGACCAGATCAACGACGACATGAAGGCCGCGATGCGCGCCAAGGACAGCGAGCGCCTGGGCACCATCCGCCTGCTGCTGGCTGCCATGAAGCAGAAGGAAGTGGACGAGCGCGTCACGCTCGATGACGCGGCCGTGGTCTCCATCATCGACAAGCTGATCAAGCAGCGCAAGGATTCGGTGGCCGCCTATGTGCAGGCCGCGCGCCAGGATCTGGCTGACAAGGAGTCGGCGGAGATCAAGGTGCTCGAGGCCTATCTGCCCCAACGCCTGTCGGCTGAGGAAGTGCTGACCGAAGTCAAGGCCATCGTGGCCGAACTCGGCGCCAAGGGCCCCGGCGACATGGGCAAGGTCATGGGCGTGGTCAAGACCCGCCTGGCCGGCAAGGCCGAGATGGGCCAGGTCTCGGCCGCCGTGAAGGCCGCGCTGGCGGGCTGAACGCCAGCGCGCGTCAAGGCAAGCTTCCCTTTACAAGGGCCGGCCCTGGCGGGCTGTCAGCCAGGCCGGCGCGTCCTGCAGGCTGACCGGGCGCAGGAAGCGCGCCAGTGCCGCATCACCCACCGAGGTGCTCTCGGGCCGGGTGCTGCTGGGCCAGGGGCCGCCATGCTGCTGGGCCGCCGTGACGGCCACGCCCGTGGGCACACCGGCAAAGAGCACACGCCCGGCGATGGCCATGGCGCCGCGCACCAGGGCCTGCACATCCGCACTGTCGGTCTGCGCCCCCCAGACCGTGACGGTCAGCGAGCCACCCACGGCCTGCAGCACCTGCAGGGCCTGGGCCACGCTGGCCGCACGCACCACGAGGCTGCTCGGTCCGAAGACCTCTTCACGCAGCGCGGCCTTGGCGATGAAATCGGATGCACTGACCTGCGCCAGCACCGGGCGCGGCGGCTGACCCGCCGCAGCGACTTCATGCACGACAAAAGTCGCGCCCGCCTCGCCCCAGTGGGCCACACCAGCGTCGAAGTTCTTGCGCATACCGGGCGTCAGCATGGCGTGCGGGTTCTGGCCGGCCAGGGCTTGGCCCAGCTGCTGCACGAAGACGTCATTGGCACTTTTCGCCTCTGCGTCGGCATCCAGCAGCACGATCACGCCGGGATTGGTGCAGAACTGGCCGCAGCCCAGGGTGATGGAGCCGGCCAGCGTGACGGCGAGTTCCGCGCCCCTGGCCTTGAGTTCGGCCGACAAGGCGATCACAGGGTTGATGGAACCGAGCTCGCCGTAGAAGGGTATCGGACGCGGACGCGCCGCCGCCTCGGCTGCCAGAGCCGCGCCACCGCACGTGGACCCCGTGAAGGCCGCTGCCGCGATGGCCGGGTGACGTACCAGTTGTACGCCCACCTCGTTGCTGGCGCCCTGCACCAGACCCACGAGGCCGGCGGGCAGATTCTGCGCCGCGAGCACCTGCTGGATCATGTCCCAGGTCTTGCGGGTGAGCTGCGGATGGCCCGGGTGGCCCTTGATCACCACCGGGCAGCCGGCCGCCAGCGCCGAGGCGGTGTCACCACCGAGCACGGAGAAGGCAAAGGGGAAGTTGCTGGCCGCGTACATGGCCACGGGGCCCACGGGGACGGACCAGCGCTGCATGGCGGGGTGGCCTGCAGGCGGGGCACCGGCCACGGCAGGATCGTCGAGGACCTCGAAAGGCACACCACGCTCAGCGATGTCGGCAAAGCGGCGCAGTTGGAAGGCCGTGCGGTCGAGTTCGCCATTGAGGCGCACGGGGCCCAGGGCGGTTTCCTGGTCGGCCAGGGCCACAAGCGCTTCACGGCCGACTTCCAGGCCAGCGGCCAGGGCGCGCAGCAGCGCGGCGCGCTGCGTGCCGCTGCTGGCCTGCCAAAGCGGGAAAGCGGCGGACGCGGCGGCGCACACGGTATCGATCTCGGCCGTTGTCGAGGCGGCCAGCGTACCCAGCACCTCACCGGTGCGGGCGTTGTAGGAGGAGAAGGTGGTGCTCATGAAAGTTTCTGTCCAGGTTCAGCGCACCAGGCAGGGACGCTTGGGGTCGAAGGTCCAGCCGGGGATGAGGTACTGCATGGCCATGGCGTCGTTGCGCGCGCCCAGGCCGTGTTGCAGGTAGCGCTGGTGCGCCTTCTCCACCTCGGCCATGTCGAGCTCGACACCGAGGCCCGGCTTCTTGGGCACCTGCACGTGGCCGCCGACGATCTTCAGCGGGTCCTTGGTCAGGCGCTGGCCGTCCTGCCAGATCCAGTGCGTGTCGATGGCCGTCACCTTGCCCGGCGCCGCGGCACCGACGTGGGTGAACATGGCCAGCGAGACGTCGAAGTGGTTGTTGGAATGCGAGCCCCAGGTCAGGCCCCAGTCGCGGCAGGTCTGGGCCACGCGAACGGAGCCGGCCATGGTCCAGAAATGCGGATCGGCCAGCGGAATGTCCACGCTCTGCAGCGCCAGCGCGTGCGCCAGCTGGCGCCAGTCGGTGGCGATCATGTTGGTCGCGGTCGGCAGGCCGGTGGCACGGCGGAACTCGGCCATGACCTCGCGGCCGCTGAAGCCGTCTTCGGCGCCACACGGGTCTTCCGCGTAGGCCACCACACCGCGCATGCGCTGGCCCAGGCGGATCGCGTCCTTGAGCAGCCAGCCGCCGTTCGGGTCCAGCGTCACACGCGCCTGCGGGAAACGCTCGTGCAGTGCGGTCACGGCATCGACTTCCTCGTCGCCGCGCAGCACACCGCCCTTGAGCTTGAAATCGTTGAAGCCGTAACGTGCGTAGGCGGCCTCGGCCAGGCGCACGATGGCCTCGGGCGTCATGGCCTCTTCGTGGCGCAGGCGGAACCAGTCGTTGTCCGCGTCGGGCTCGCTCGCGTAGGGCAGGTCGGTTTTCCTGCGATCACCGACGAAGAAGAGATAGCCCAGCATCTCCACGGACTCCCGCTGCTGCCCCTCACCCAGCAGCGCCGCCACGGGCACCTCCAGGTGCTGGCCCAGCAGGTCCAGCAAGGCGGACTCGATGGCGGTCACGGCGTGGATGGCGATGCGCAGGTCAAAGGTCTGCAGGCCGCGGCCGCCGGCGTCGCGGTCGGCGAACGTCTGCTGCACCTGCTGCAGCACGCGCTGGTGCGCGCCGATGGGCTGGCCCACGACGAGCGCTCGCGCGTCTTCGAGGGTCTGGCGGATCTTCTCGCCACCGGGCACTTCGCCCACGCCGGTATGGCCGGCGCTGTCGCGCAGGATCAGCAGGTTGCGGGTGAAGAAAGGCGCATGCGCGCCGCTGAGGTTGAGCAACATGCCGTCACGGCCCGCGACGGGGATGACGCGCAGCTCGGTGACGACGGGGGTCGAGGCGTTGGGCATGGACGGTAGCGTAAGGCGAAAACCGACCCGCCCGGGCTTTTCGAGCCGGGGCGGGCATGGGACCGTGATCAGTCAGCCGAGATCTTGCGGCTGGTGATGAGGTTCTTCCAGCGGGCGAACTCCGCCGCCTGGAAGGCCGTGAACTGCGCCGGTGTGTTGGCCACGATCTCGAAACCGACATCCAGCAACTTGGACTTGATCGCCGGATCGTTCATGGTCGACACGATGGCCGCGTGCAACTTGGCCTTGATGTCGGCGGGCAGGCCCTTGGGCGCAGCGACGGCCTGCCAGGAATAGACGTTGGCATCCTTGATGCCCAGCTCTTCCAGCGTGGGCACATTGGGCAGCAGCGGCGAACGCTGGGCGCTGGTGATGGACAGGGCACGCAGCTTGCCTGCGGTGATCTGCGGCATGGCGGTATTGATGTTCATGAAGGACGAATCCACCTGGTTGCCCAACAGATCGTTCATCACCGGGCCGCCGCCCTTGTAGGGAATATGCACGCCGGTGGTACCGGTCTGCTGCCAGTACAGCTCGGCTGTCAGGTGGTCGCTGCTGCCGTTGCCCGAGGAGGCGAAGCTCATCTTGCCGGGATGGGCTTTCTGGTAGGCCATCACGTCCGCCATGGTCTTGAACGGAGAAGCCGCCGGCACCACGAACACATTGGGCGCCTGCACGGCCACGCTGATGTAATCGAAGTCGGTCAGCGCGTTGTAGGGCACCTTGGCGATCAGGTGCGGGGCGATCACATAGGGACCGAGCGAAGCCACCAGCAGGGTGTGGCCGTCAGGGGCCGAGCGCGCCACCTGGCTGGCGCCGATGGTGCCGGTGGCACCGGCCTTGTTGTCGACGACGAAAGTGCCGCCGAGCTTCTCCTGCAACTTGGGCGCCAGGATGCGCGCGATCTGGTCGGTCGAGCCACCTGGCGGGAAGGGCACGAGCAGGGTCACCGGTTTGTCGGGCCAGGCCCAGGCACTGCAGGCGGCGGCCGCCAGCGTCAGGGTGGTCAGCAACTTCTTCATGGTCATCTCCTTCATGGTTGTAAGAATGGAAAAGCGGACGTCTTTACTGGGGACCCAGCTTCTTGATCAGCGCGGCGAGTTCGTCCATCTCGTCGGGCTTGAGGTCGGTGAGCGGTGCGCGCACGGGGCCGGCGTCGTGGCCCACAAGCTTGGCGCCGGCCTTGACGATGCTCACGGCATAGCCGTGGCCCTTGTTGCGGATCTTCAGATAGGGCATGAAGAAGTCGCGCAGCAGACGGTGCTGCGTGGCCATGTCGTCCTTCGCGACCGCGTGGTAGAAATCCATCGCGGTCTTCGGGATGAAGTTGAACACCGCGGAGGAATAGACCGGCGTACCCAGGGCCTTGTAGGCCGCGGCATAGACCTCGGCCGTAGGCAGGCCGCCGAGGTAGGCGAAACGGTCGCCCATGTGCATGTAGATGGACGACATGAGTTCGATGTCGCCGATGCCGTCCTTGAAGCCGATCAGGTTGGGGCAGCGCTCGGCCAGGATGGCGAGCGATTCGGGCGTGAGGCGGCAGACGTTGCGGTTGTAGACGATGACGCCGAACTTCACGCTCTTGCAGACCTGCTCCACGTGGGCGATCAGACCCTCCTGGCCGGCCTCGGTCAGGTAGTGCGGCAGCAGCAGGATGCCATGGGCACCGGCGCGCTCGGCCTCCTGCGCACACTGGATGGCAAAGCGGGTCGGGCCGCCGGCGCCGGCGATGATGGGCACCTTGCCGCGGCAGGTGTCGACCGCGGTCTTGATGATCTTCGGAAACTCATCGGCCGTGAGCGAGAAAAACTCCCCCGTGCCGCCGGCCGCAAACAGTGCGCTGGCGCCATACGGAGCCAGCCATTCCAGCCGGGCCGCATAGGCCTGGGCGTTGAAGTCGCCCTGGGCGTCGAAGTCCGTCAGCGGGAACGACAGCAGACCCTGGGACATGATGGATTTGAGTTCTTGCGGATTCATGGGGCTCCTGTGGAATCGGCGGGTGGGGAAGCGACGGCTGGATGGGGCCGTCCCTGAATTTGTTGTCAGTCATCATACAACATCAGATACGGTTGTCAAACCCGAGCAAGCTGCTTGGAAACGGGTCAGGGACCGCTTACTTGCCGGTTTGTGGCAACAGGCCGGCGGCGCGGCGGCGGCGCTCGCGGCTGTTGGCCAAATGGGTGCGCATGGCCGCGCGGGCGGCCTCGACATCCTGGCCGGCAATCGCGTCGTAGATGTTTTCGTGCTCGGCGTTGGCCCGCTGCAGGTAGCTGCGCTGGGCGTCCTGCGCCCCCGCCTCCGCCCCGAGGCGCGCACGCGGGATGATCATGGCCCCCAGCGTGCCCATGAGCTCGGCGAAATGCGGGTTCTGGGTCGCGCGCGCCACTTCGAGATGGAACTGGAAGTCGGGTCCCACGGCGTCGCGCCCCTGGGCCAGCGCGGCGGAAAAGGCGTCCAGCGCCGAGCGCATCTGGACCAGGTTCTCGGGCGTGCGCCGCAGGGCGGCCAGGGCTGCCGCCTCGGTCTCGAGGCCGATGCGCAACTCCAGCACGGCGATCACGTCGTGCAGCGTGCCCATCTGCTCGGGCGCGATGCGAAAGGCCGCGCCGTCACCGAGCCCGACGACGAAGGTGCCGATGCCGTGGCGCGTCTCGACCAGCCCCGAGGCCTGCAGCTTGGAGATGGCTTCCCGCACCACGGTGCGGCTGACGCCGAACTCCTCCATGATGGCCGCCTCCGTGGGCAGCTTGTCTCCCGGGGCGATGCGCCCGTCGCGGATGCGGTCACCCAGCGACTCCACGAGCTCCAGCGCCAGGGTGCGGGGACGACGACGCGCAGGCAGCGACAACGATGCACTCATTAGGGTTTACCCTTGCTTTCTGGCAATTGACATCTTGAGGACGAAGCTTGAAGATAGTTGTATGACAACATACGACAAAATGCAAGTCGTAACAGCACTGTAGCCGATCCGCTCCCCGCCACCGTTTCCCGGCCCCGACCTCCGCCGCGCGGACGACACCCGATCCAGACATGAGTACCCAGCCCATCATCATCCGCATGCAGGCCACGGACAACGTGGCCATCGTCGCCAACGAGGGCGGCCTGCCGGCCGGCACGATCCTGCCCGCCGAAGGCATCACCCTGCGCGACAAGGTGCCGCAGGCGCACAAGGTCGCGCTGGTCGACATCGCGGCCGGTGCGGCCGTGCTGCGCTACGGTGTGCCCATCGGTTACGCCAGGACGGCCATCGCCGCGGGCAGCTGGGTGCACGAACGCCTGCTGGACATGCCGGCTGCGCGCGAGCTGCAGGGCCTGCCCATGGCCACCGTCAAGCCGGCGCCGCTGGCCCCGCTGGAGGGCTACACCTTCGAGGGCTACCGCAACGCCGACGGTTCGGTGGGCACACGCAATCTGCTGGCCATCACCACCACGGTGCAGTGCGTGGCCGGTGTCGTCGAGATCGCGGTCGAACGCATCCGCAAGGAACTGCTGCCCAAGTACCCCAACGTGGACGGTGTCGTGGGCCTGGAACACACCTATGGCTGCGGCGTGGCCATCGATGCACCCGAGGCGCCGATTCCGATCCGCACCCTGCGCAACATCAGCCTCAACCCCAACTTCGGCGGTGAGGTCATGGTGGTCAGCCTGGGCTGCGAGAAGCTGCAGCCCGAGCGTCTGCTGCCCCCGGGCAGCATCCCGATCAGCGGTGACGGCAAGGAAACTGCACTCGACGTGGTTTGCTTACAAGACAGCGCGCATGTGGGTTTCATGAGCATGATCGACCACGTCGTCGCGCAGGCTGACGTGCACCTCAAGCGCCTGAATGCGCGCCGCCGTGAGACCGTGCCCGCCAGCGAGCTGGTGGTGGGCGTGCAGTGCGGCGGCAGCGACGCCTTCAGCGGGGTCACCGCCAACCCGGCCGTCGGTTACATGGCCGACCTGCTGGTGCGCGCCGGTGCCACCATCATGTTCAGCGAAAACACCGAGGTGCGCGACGCCGTGGAGCAGCTCACCAGCCGTGCCGTCACGCCCGAGATCGCCGAGGCCATCGTGCGCGAACTCGGCTGGTACGACCAGTACCTGGAGCGCGGCCGTGTGGACCGCGCCGCCAACACCACACCGGGCAACAAGGCCGGCGGCCTCTCGAACATCGTCGAGAAGGCCATGGGCTCCATCATCAAGAGCGGCACCGCCCCCATCGCCCACGTGCTCTCGCCCGGCAACAAGCTGAGCCGCGAACAGCGCGGCCTGGTCTACGCCGCCACACCCGCGAGCGACTTCATCTGCGGCACGCTGCAGCTGGCCGCGGGCATGAACCTGCACGTCTTCACCACCGGTCGCGGCACCCCCTACGGCCTGGCCGAATGCCCGGTGATCAAGGTGGCCACGCGCACCGAACTGGCCCGCCGTTGGCACGACCTCATGGACATGAACGCCGGCCGTGTGGCTGACGGCGAGATCGACATCGAGGAAGCCGGCTGGGAGCTCTTCCGCCTGCTGCTCGACGTGGCCAGCGGCAGGAAGAAGACCTGGGCCGAGCAGTGGAAGCTGCACAACGCGCTGGTGCTGTTCAACCCGGCTCCGGTCACTTGAGCGTCCGGTCAGACACAAAAATTTCAATCGTCAACAAGGAGACTCCCATGCTGTCCACATTCCGCAAGACCTGGCTCGGCGCGCTGTTCGCGGCCCTGAGCCTGGGCGCCGCCGCCCAGAGCGGCCCGATCAAGATCGTCGTGCCCTACCCGCCCGGCGGCTCGTCCGACATCATCGCGCGCGCCATCAGCCAGCCCCTGTCCGACGCGCTCAAGCAGCCCGTGATCGTGGAGAACCGCGCCGGTGCCAACGGCAACCTGGGCGCCGACCTGGTGGCCAAGTCCAAGGCCGACGGCCTGACCCTGCTGCTGTGCGACACCGGCGCCCTGGCCATCAGCCCCTCGATCTACAAGCTGCCCTTCGACCCATCCAAAGACCTGCGTGGTGTGACCATGCTGGCCTATTCGCCGCACATGCTGGTGGTCCACCCCTCGGTGCCGGCCAACAACCTCAAGGAGCTCGTGGAGCTGTCGAAGAAGTCGGAGCTCAACTTCGCCGTCACGGCCATGGGCAGCGCGCCGCACCTCGCGGGCGTGTCGGTGCAACGCGCCAGCGGCGCGAACTGGTCCTACATCCCTTACAAGGGCGGCGTGCAGGCCGTGACCGACACCATCGCGGGCCAGACCCAGGTCACCATGAATGGCATGCTCGCCACCCTGCCCCATGTGCAGAGCGGCAAGCTCAAGGTGCTGGCCATCTCCAAAGGCACGCGCATGCCTCTGGTGGCCAACATGCCTACGCTGGCCGAGCAGGGCCTGACCGGTTTCGAATCGGGCACCTGGCAGGGCGTGCTCGTGCCCGCCGGCACGCCCAAGGCCACGGTCGACAAGCTCAACGCGGCCCTGGTGCAGGTGATCCGCAGCCCCGAAGTACGCAGCCGCCTGACCGCCCAGGGCGCCGAGGTCGTGACCATGAGCCCCGAAGAACAAGACCAGTTCTTCAACAAGGAACGCGCACGCTGGCAGGCCGTGGTGAACGAGGCCCAGATCAAGCTGGATTGAGAACTTGTGAATAAATCTACTGCGCAACCCGATCGCGGCGTTGGGCGGTGCTGGTTGCGGCCGCTACGCTTGACTTTCGTTGCACGAAAGTCAGCCTTCACCGCAACTTCGTTGTCACCATCCTCACGTACCTGAAGTACGTTCCGGTGGCTGCGCTCCGTCCGCCTTGCGCTCGGGCCGCTCGCTACGATTTCTTCACAAGTTCTGAGCGTCTGTTACGTGATCGCAGGGAAGCGGAAACGCAGCTGACGGTCGTAGTTGCTGTAGCCCATGCGCCGGTAGATGGGCTCGCCCAGCGGGCTGGCCTGCAGCGTCACCGCCCGCGCGCCGGCCGCAAAGCCGGCGTTGGTGGCGAGCCGGGTACAGAGTTCGGCCAGGCCCATGCGCTGGGCGCTGGCCGCCGTGCCCACCCAGTAGACCCCGGCCCCCGCGCCACTGAACAGTGTCATGGCGGTGGAGACCGGCTCCTCCCCGCGATAGGCCACGAAGCCGCGCACCCGCGGTGACAGCAGGGCCTGCGGCTTGCCGAAAAACACCCGCGTTTCGGCAGCCGGCAACCGGAGCGCCTCGTAAGCCTCGGCATTGATGCGCACCACATCCTGCACATGACGCAACTCGCTCATGCTTTCGATGTGGATGCCCGCCGGCAGCTCACCCTCGGCTACCGGTGCCTCGACCAGCATGCAGGGACTGTCGGCCAGCGGCGTCATGCCCACGGCCTGCAGGACCTCGATCAGGTCGGCGTCACGGCTGGCACGGGCCAGCAGGGTGTAGCCTCGACCAGGGGACCGGAAGAAGGCGTGGGCCCGCTCCAGCACTTTATGCGGCGGCACATGGGGATCGACGCGCAGCACGCAATTGCGGAAGGCGCCCGGAAAGGCATTGGCGCCGGCCATGAGCAGCACGCCACCCTCCTCACTCAGGGTACAGGGCTCCTGCCAGCGCGCATGCTCGCGCACGGCCTCGATCAGGTTGGCATCGGCCAGGTCTTGCGGCAATGGAAGCATGGGGTGGGCCTCTCTGGACAACGTCCCACCGATGCTAAAAGCACAAGGACTCAGGCACCTGTCGCGCAGGTGCCGTCGGCTTCAGCTCCCGGCCACCTTCATCCGGTTGATCAGGATGGAACCTACGGTCTTGGCGCCGTAGTTGTAGGCATCGGCGCCCACGGCCGTGATGCCCATGAGCATGTCCTTCATATTGCCGGCGATGGTGATCTCGTGCACCGGATAGGCGATGCGCCCCTTCTCCACCCAGTAGCCGCTGGCGCCGCGCGAGTAGTCGCCGGTCACGTAGTTCACGCCCTGGCCCATGAGTTCGGTCACGAAGAGGCCCGTGCCCAGCTTCTGCAGCATGGCGTCGAGGTCGTCACCGGGCCGGGTCTGACTGGAACTGAGGATCAGGTTGTGCGAGCCGCCAGCATTGCCTGTGGTCTTCATGCCCAGCTTGCGGGCCGAGTAGCTGCTGAGGAAATAGCCTTCGACGCGGCCGGACGCGATGACCGAGCGCGGCTTGACGCGCACGCCCTCTTCATCGAAAGGTGAGCTGCCCTTGCCGCGCAGCAGGAAGGGGTCTTCGAGCACATCGATGTGGCTGGGCAGCACCTGCGTCCCCAGGGAGTCGAGCAGGAAAGAACTCTTGCGATACAGGGCGCCACCGCTGAGCGCCTGCACCAGCGCGCCCAAGAGGCCGGCGGCCAGGGGCGACTCGAAGAGCACGGGCACTTCGCGCGTGCTGATCTTGCGCGCCTTGAGGCGGCTGAGCGCCCGCTCGGCGGCGTAGCGGCCGATGGCCTCGGGCAGGGCCAGGTCTTCGGGGTGGCGGTGCGAGCTGTACCAGTAGTCGCGCTGCATGTCCTCGCCCTTGCCCGCAATGGGCGAGACCGAGATGGAATGACGCGAACTGGCGTAGCCGCCGCGAAAACCGCGCGTGTGCGCGCTGAAGAAATGTGACTGCTGGGCCGAGACGGCAGCGCCTTCGCTGTTGGTGATGCGCTTGTCGGTCTTGAAGGCCGCGGCTTCGGTCTGGCGTGCAATCTGCGCGGCCTCTTCGCTGGCGATGGCCCAGGGATGGAAAAGGTCGAGCTCGCGGCCGGCCTCGTCGTGATGCACGATGTCCTCGGCGTCGGGCAGGCCGGCCACCGGGTCTTCGGCGGTGAAGCGGGCGATGTCATAGGCCGCCTGCACGGTCTGCTCGATCGCGGCGCGCGAGAAGTCGGAGGTGCTGGCGTTGCCGCGGCGCTGGCCCAGGTAGACCGTGACGCCCAGGGACTTGTCGCGGTTGCGCTCCACGTTCTCCAGCTCACCCTTGCGCACCGAGACGCTCAGCCCGCAGCCTTCGGAGGCCTCGGCCCCGGCATCGGTGGCGCCCAGCTTTTTGGCGTGTGCCAGCGCGGCGTCCACGAGGTCTTCGAAGGTGTCGCGGCTGTAGCTGAAGCCGCTGTCGTTGCCGGCGTGGGCACGGAGATGGGGTTTGTTCATGGCGAGGCTATGATACTTGCCCGTGCACGCAGCCCCCAGGGCCGCAGAAATATTCCCCCATGTCCCGCAAACCCAAAAAAGGCTATTACGTCAAAGGCCAGTTCGTCGCCGAGGGCAGCGAGCTCGACCTGGAGCTCAAGCGCGAGCTCCGGGGCGATGTCGACATCAGCAAGACCGACCTCAAGCGTGAAAGCACCGAGCTGCAGAAGCTCGGCGAAGAGCTGCTGACCCTGCGTGCCGACCTGATGGCCAAGCTGGACCTGCCGGACAAGCTGCTCGAAGCCCTGGCCGAAGCCAAACGTATCACCAACTTCGAGGGCAAGCGTCGCCAGATGCAGTTCGTGGGCAAGCTCATGCGCCAGCTCGAACCCGAGGTGCGCGAGGCCGCGCGTGCCGCCCTGGTTGAACAGCACATGCCCTCGGCGCGCGAAACCGCCCTGCTGCACACCGCCGAGCAGTGGCGCGACCGCCTGATCGCCAGCGACGATGCACTGGCCCAGTGGATCGCCGATTTCCCGCAAACCGACAGCCAGCAGCTGCGCGCCCTGGTCCGCCAGGCCCGCAAGGACGCGCCCCCAATGGGCAAGGCCGAGGTGTCGCAGGGCCTGGCGCCGCGCCAGGGCCGCGCCTACCGCGAGATCTTCCAGCTGGTGCGCGAGCTGCTCGCTTCCGTTGACGCTTCCGACGCAGAACCTGCCCCCGAGAACCGTGATGAGTAACTTCGACCCCCTCAAGATCGGCATCGTCTCCATCAGCGACCGCGCCTCCAGCGGCGTCTATGAAGACAAGGGCCTGCCCGCGCTGCAGGACTGGCTCACGCGCGCGCTGAAGAACCCCATCACCTTCGAGCCGCGCCTGATCCCCGACGAGCAGGCGCGCATCAGCGCCACGCTGATCGAGCTGGTCGACGCTGGCTGCTCGCTGGTGCTCACCACGGGCGGCACCGGCCCGGCCCTGCGCGACGTCACGCCCGAAGCCACGCTGGCCGTGGCGCACAAGGAGATGCCGGGCTTTGGCGAACAGATGCGCCAGATCAGCCTGAAGTTCGTGCCCACGGCCATCCTCTCGCGCCAGGTGGCCGTGATACGCGACCAGTCGCTCATCATCAATCTGCCGGGCCAGCCCAAGTCCATCCAGGAGACGCTCGAAGGCCTCAAGGATGCTGAAGGGAAATCCATCGTCGCCGGCATCTTCGCGGCCGTGCCCTACTGCGTGGACCTGATCGGCGGCCCCTACATGGAAACCGACGACGCCGTCTGCAAGGCCTTCCGTCCCAAGTCGGCGATCCGCGCGCCGAAATAAGCGGCGCTTCAGCGCACCTGCGGCAGCAGTTGCCCGGCCTGGGCCACCAGTTGCTGGCGAAACACCTCGGCAATCGGTGACAGGCGTTTGCCCCTGGGATAGACGATGTGCCATTGCGAGGCAATCGGAAAGCCCTGCACATCGAGCACCGCCACCCCCTGGGTGGCGGGCTTGGTGGCCAGCGCATGCACCGAGATCACGGCCAGCCCCAGGCCACCGGCGACGGCCTCGCGCACGGCCTCGTTGCTGCCCAGCTCCAGCCGCAGATCGGGCGTGTAGCGCTGTTTGAGAAAGTGCGCATCGGTGGCCAGGCGGGTGCCTGACCCCTGCTCGCGCAGGATGAAGCGCAGGCCGCGCAGGTCCTGCAGCTTCAGGCTGCGCTTGCGGGCCAGCGGATGTGCGGCGCTGCTGATCAGCACCAGGGGATTGGGCAGAAAGACCTGGTCTTCGAGATCCAGCTCGGCCGGCGGCCGCGACATGATGTAGAAGTCGTCCAGGTTCTCGCGCAGGCGACCGACCACGCCGTCTCGGTTGAGCACCTCCAGCGAGATATCGACTTCGGGGTGCTGGTTGCAGAAATGACCGAGCAGGCGCGGAATGAAGTACTTGGCCGTGCTCACCACGGCCACCCGCAGCCGGCCGCGCGTCAACCCCTTGAGACCGTCAACGGTCTGGCCGAAAGCCTCCCACTCGGTCGCCATGCGCCGCGCCGTGCGCGCCAGCTCCAGCCCGGCCTGGGTCAGGTGCACACGGCGCGCCACCACTTCGTAGAGCGGCAGACCCACGGCCTCGCTGATCTCGCGCAGCTGCATGGAAGCCGTGGGCTGGGTCACATGCATGGCGCGCGCCGCGCCGCTGACGCTGCCGGTCTCGGCCAGCGCCAGAAAGAGGCGCAGCTGGCGAAAAGTTACGTTCATAGATAAATCTCTATGGATATGCCGATGATTATCGATTTTACTTTCATCGAACGCTCCCCCATGATTCGGGCACTGGAGCCAACCGATGCACAACCTGCTAGACCCCGCCATCCTCTTCTTCGTGTTCGGCATGCTGGCCGGCACCGTCAAGTCCAACCTGGAAATCCCCGCGCCCATCACGCGCTTTCTCTCGCTCTACCTGCTCATGGCCCTGGGCCTCAAGGGCGGTTTCGCACTCTCGCAATCGGGCCTGACCTTGCAGGTCGCCACCAGCCTGGCCTGCGCCCTGCTGCTGGCCGTGCTCGTGCCGCTGGTGGGCTACCACCTGCTGCGCCGCCTCGTCGCGCCTTTCGACGCCGCGGCGCTGGCCGCGACCTACGGCTCGGTCAGCGCGGTGACCTTCGTCACCGCCACCCAGTTCCTCGACAACCAGCAGATCGCCTACGGCGGCTACATGGCTGCGGCCATGGCGCTGATGGAGTCGCCCGCCATCGTGCTCGCGGTGCTGCTGGCCAATGGCCTGCGCCGGCAGGCCAGCGCGGGCGTGATCGCCTCGCCTCACGGCGCCGCCCTGCTGACACCGCCGCAGTCCGTGGGCATCGGCCCCATCCTGCGCGAGTCCTTCACCGACGGCGCCCAGCTGCTGCTGCTTGGCGCCATGCTGATCGGCATGCTCACGGGTGAGAGCGGGCAGGCCGCCATGCAGCCCTTCTCGGGCGACCTGTTCAAGGGCATGCTGGCCTTCTTCCTGCTCGACATGGGCCTGCTGACGGCACGCAACCTGGGCCAACTGCGCCGGCACTCGCCCTGGCTGATCGGCTATGCCCTGCTGGCGCCGCTGGTGCACGCGGGCGTAGCGCTGGGCCTGGCCTCGGCGCTGGCCTTACCGCTGGGCGACACCATCCTGCTCATGGTGCTCGCGGCCAGCGCCTCCTACATCGCCGTGCCCGCCGTGTTGCGCCATGCGATACCCGAGGCCCAGCCCGCGCTCTACTTCGGCATGTCCCTGGGCGTGACCTTCCCGCTCAACATCCTGGCGGGCATCCCGCTCTACGCCTGGGTGGCACAATCGGTGCTTAAATGAAGCGGCAGGCCTGCGCACGGGCTGCCGCCCGTGACCACCCCAGCCCGCCCTGTCCGTGCCACTCACGCACCTCCTGCTCGCCCTGGCCGTGGTCGCGGTCTGGGGCAGCAATTTCGTCGTCATCAAGTTCGGCCTGAGCGAACTGCCGCCCCTGCTGCTGGCGACCCTGCGCTTCGCACTCAGCGCCCTGCCCTGGCTCTTCTTCATCCGCCGTCCGGCCGTGGCCTGGCGCTACCTCGTGGGCTATGGCGTGCTCATGGGCTTCATGTTCGGCCTGCTCTTCCTGTCCATGCGTTCGGACGTCACGCCGGGCCTGGCCTCGTTGCTCATGCAGTCCCAGGTCTTCATGACCCTGCTGCTCGTGGCCTGGCTGCAGCACGAACGCATGCCGCGCATCCAGTTCGCCGGCCTGACCCTGGCCACGACGGGCTTTGCGCTGATCGCCTGGCAAAGCTTTGCCCAGACCCAGGCCGACGTCACCCCCCTGGGCCTGGGCCTGGCGCTCAGCGGCGCCTTGTGCTGGGCCTGCGCCAATGTGGTCTCGCGCAGCATCGGCAAGGTGGACATGCTGGGCTTCATGGTCTGGAACAGCGTGTTTGCCGTGCCGCCGCTGCTGCTCCTGAGCCTGGTGTTCGAGGGCACGACGGCCATCACCGACGCGCTGCCGCAGGCCAGCCTGGCCGCCTGGGCGGCGGTGCTCTGGCAGGCCCTGGGCAACACGCTGTTCGGCTTCGGTGCCTGGGGCTGGCTGCTGGCGCGGCACCCGGCCGCGACCATCACGCCCATGGCCCTGCTGATCCCGGTCTTCGGCATGGGCAGCTCGGCCCTGATCCTCGGTGAGCCGCTGCAGGCCTGGAAGCTGGGCGCCGCGGCGCTGGTGATGGCCGGGCTGGCCGTCAACGTGCTGGGCGCCCGGGCCCTGCGCCGCTGAAGCGGGGCCTGTTCGCACTGATTTCTCAAATGCGAACGTGATTAAAACCGCGCCAATCTAGGCGCGCGACGACGCCCAGGCAGGCCGCCTGGGCTAGGAGTGCAACAACGAGTGGCGCGGTTTTAACCCCGTTCCCTTCGGGTTGCGGCCCAAAAAGTCATGCGGGGTGTTGCGCGGACTTGCCGGGGGGCTACCCCGGCGGCGTCCACGCGCCTACCGCATGACTTTCTTGATCCGCAACGCATCTTGAGAAATCAGTGCGAACAGGCCCTATTTGCCGATCAGCTGGTTGAGCTTGTCCTTCTCGAACTGCTCTTCGCGTGCGGCGTCGCCGGGCACGCAATCCTTGGTGGACTTGCCTGCCGACAGCTTTTCGATGGCCTGCCAGAGCAGCGCGATCTGGTGCTCGTGGCCGGACGCGTTGTCGATCAGGCCCTTCATGGCCTGGCTCAGCGGGTCGTCTTCCTGCGTGATGCCGTAGGCCGTGAACTTGCGCTCGGGCGCGGTCACGTCGGCGCTCTCGCCGGCCTTGGACGGAATGATGCGCGCCGGAATGCCCACGGCCGTGGCGCCCGCGGGCACGGGCTTGATCACCACCGCATTGCTGCCGATCTTGGCGCCGTCACCCACTTCGAAGCCGCCCAGCACCTTGGCGCCGGCGCTGACCACCACATCCTTGCCCAGCGTGGGGTGGCGCTTGGTGCCCTTGTAGAGCGAAGTGCCCCCCAGCGTGACGCCGTGGTAGATGGTGCAGCCGTCACCGACCTCGGCCGTCTCGCCGATGACGACGCCCATGCCGTGGTCGATGAAGACGCGTTGCCCGATCTTCGCGCCCGGGTGGATCTCGATGCCCGTGAGCCAGCGGCTGATGTGCGAGATGAAGCGCCCCAGCCACTTGAGGCCGTGCGTCCAGCACCAGTGCGCCCCGCGGTGCAGCGTCAGCGCGTGCAGGCCGGGATAGCAGGTCAGCACCTCCCAGGCGCTGCGGGCGGCCGGGTCGCGGTCCAGGATGCACTGGATGTCAGAGCGTAGGCGCGAAAACATGGCGGGACTCTGTCGTTGTCGTGTTGCGGGGATTATCCCTTGGCCTTCGCCGCGGTTTCGAGCATGGCCTTGGCGACACCTCTGAGGATATGGACTTCCTCCTGGGTCAGTTGCGCGCGGTTGAACAGGGCGTTGAGGCGCGGCATGAGCTTCTTGGGCGCCTCCGGGTCGAGGAAGTCCACCGCCACCAGCGCCTGCTCCAGATGCGTCAGCAGGCCGGCCACCTGGGGCGCGTCGGCCCGCACAGGCGGTGCCGTGGCTTCATGCACGGCGTAGCCCCCCAGCGCCAGCCGCCATTCGTAGGCGATGAGCTGCACGGCCGCGGCCAGGTTCAGGGAGCCGAAGCTCGGGTTGGTCGGAATGCTCAGGCAGGTGTGGCAGCGGTACACATCCTCGTTGCGCATGCCGAAGCGTTCGGAGCCGAAGAGAAAGGCCACCCCCTGGGTGCCGGCCTCGGGCGTGGCCGTCTGCGCCAGCTGGGCGAAATGCTCGCGCGGGGCGCGTGTGGGCGGGCCGAAGTCGCGCGGGGTCATGGCCGTGGCGCAGAGATGGGTCATGCCCTCCAGGGCCTCGTCCAGGGTCTCGACGATGCGGGCCCGGTCCAGCACATCGTTGGCCCCGCTGGCGCGTTCGATGGTTTCCTGGCGCCGCAGCACATTGGCCCAGCGTGGCGCCACCAGCACCAGCTCGTCAAAGCCCATGACCTTGAGCGCCCGCGCCGCCGCGCCCACATTGCCGGCGTGGCTGGTCTGGATCAGGACGAAACGGGTGCGGAATCCAGGAGGGGACAGGTCGGTTGGCATCAAAAACAGGCAAGACGGGTAGAATCTGGCCTATTGTCGCCGCCCGCATCGCCGGACGGCGTTTTTGCTCTTCCAGCCAGCCGAACCGGGCGCACCTTGCTCCGGTTCTCAACGCCTCACAATTTATGTCGTCCCCCAATCTGCACCCCATGCTCAACGTGGCCATCAAGGCCGCCCGCGCCGCCGGCGCCATCATCAACCGCGCCGCCCTCGATGTCGAAGCGGTGCGTGTCTCGCAGAAGCAGGTGAACGACTTTGTGACCGAGGTGGACCACGCCAGCGAAGAGACCATCATCGACACCCTGCTCACCGCCTACCCGGGCCACGGGATCTGGGGCGAGGAGACGGGCCGCACGCGCGGCGCCAAAGACTCGGACCACGTCTGGATCATCGATCCGCTGGACGGCACCACCAACTTCATCCACGGCTTCCCGGTCTATTGCGTGAGCATCGCGCTCACCGTCAAGGGCAAGGTCGAGCAGGCCGTGGTCTACGACCCCACGCGCAACGACCTCTTCACCGCGACCAAGGGCCGTGGCGCCTTCCTCAACGAGCGCCGCATCCGCGTGAGCAAGCGCACGCAGCTGGGCCAGAGCCTGATCTCCACGGGCTTTCCCTTCCGCAAGGGCGACAACTTCCAGACCTATCTGGCCATGATGGGCGAGGTCATGCAACGCACCGCCGGCCTGCGCCGTCCGGGCGCCGCCGCGCTGGACCTGGCCTATGTGGCCGCCGGCTTCACCGACGGCTTCTTCGAGACGGGCCTGAGCCCCTGGGACGTGGCCGCGGGTTCACTGCTGGTCACCGAGGCTGGCGGCCTGGTAGGCAACTTCACAGGCGAGCCCGAGTTCATGGAGCACAAGGAATGCCTGGCCGGCAATCCGCGCATCTACGGCCAGCTCGTGCCCATCCTGCACAAGTACAGCAAGTTCGCCGGTGCCGGTGAAAAAGCCCAGGCGCGCCAGAACGCCGAGAAGCTCAGCCTGCCCGGCACGGCCAACCCCGAAGCCAGCGACGAGCGGGACCAGGGCAATTTCGAATAAGTCGGGCCCCTAGGCAGGGACGACCGTGTGCCCCAGCGGCCCGGGTCGCCCGAACAGATAGCCCTGGAACACGGTGCAGCCATTGTCCAGCAGGAACTGGCGCTGCCCCTCGCTCTCCACCCCCTCGGCCACGGCCTGCAGCTCCATGCTCTGGGCCAGGGCCAGGATGGTGCGCACGATGGCCGCGTCGTTGGGGTCGGTCAGCACATCGCGCACAAAACCCTGGTCGATCTTGAGCTGGTCCAGCGGCAGGCGCTTGAGGTAGCTCAGCGATGAGTAGCCGGTGCCAAAGTCGTCCAGCGCAAAGCGCACGCCGCGCTCGCGCAGCGCCCCCATCTTGCGGATCGCGTCTTCCACGTCAGAGATCAGCACGCTCTCGGTGAGCTCGAGCTTGAGGCGCTGCGGATCGGCGCCCGTCTCCTCCAGGACCGACTGCACCTGGGCCACGAAGTCGTTCTGCCGGAACTGGCGTGCGCTCACGTTGACCGCCAGGCTCAGCTCGCGCGTGGCCGGCTCACGGGCCCAGGCCACGAGCTGGCGGCAGGCCGTGCGCAGCACCCACCGGCCGATACCCAGGATCAGGCCGCTCTGCTCGGCCAGGGCGATGAACTCGGCCGGTGACACCAGCCCGCGCCGGGGATGACGCCAGCGCAGCAGCGCCTCGTAACCCAGGATCCGGCTGCGTCCGTCGACCACGGGCTGGTAGTGCAGCAGCAGCTCCTCGCGCTGCAAGCCCGTGCGCAGATCGGCGTCGAGCGCGGCACGCGCCAGCACGGCCGCCTGCATCTGCGGGTCGAAAAAGCGCAGCGTGTTGCGCCCGGCCGCCTTGGCCTGGTACATCGCCACATCGGCCCGCTTGAGCAGCTCGTCCACCCCCAGCATGGCGCCGGAAAACAGCGTGATGCCGATGCTGGGCGAGCTGCTGTGCTCGCGTCCCACCAGTGCGTAGGGCGCGTTCAGGCGATTGAGGATCTTCTCGGCCACCAGTTCGGCCTGGCTGGCCGCCTCGGCGTCGCTCTCGTTCAGATCCTCGAGCATCACCACGAACTCGTCGCCGCCGAAGCGCGCGGCGGTGTCGCCTTCGCGCAGGCAGGACACCAGGCGCAGCGCCACCTGCTCGAGCAGCAGATCCCCGACGTCGTGCCCCAGCGTGTCGTTGAGGTCCTTGAAGTTGTCCAGGTCGATGAAGAGCAAGGCCCCATAGCGCTTGCTGCGCGCGCTCGTGACCTGGGCATGGGCCAGCCGGTCCATGAGCAGGCGGCGGTTGGGCAGGCCGGTGAGCGTGTCATAGAAGGCCAGGCGCTGGGTCTCGTCCTCGGCGCGCTTGCGCTTGCTGATGTCGCGCCCGATGCCGCGGTAGCCCTTGAAAACGCCCCGCTCATCAAAGAAGGGGGCTCCGCTGACCGCCACCCAGTAGGTCTGGCCTTCGGAATCCATGCGCTGCATTTCCAGGTCGCGGAAGGGCTGGTGCGATTCGAGCACGCGGCGGTGCGCGGCCCAGTCCTCATCGTCCAGGTTCAGCGCCCCGAGCTCCCAGCGCGTCTTGCCGATGCTGTCGGCCTGGGTCATAATGGACTTGCCCTCACGGTAGCCCGCGAAACTCGTGAAGCGGAACTGCTCGTCGATCTCCCAGTACCAGTCGGACGACAGATCGGTGAGGCTGCGGAAACGCGCCTCGCTCTCCTGCAGGCGCCGCTCGGCCAGCTTGCTCTCGGTGATATCACGCACCGCGCCATAGGACGCCAGCTTGCCGTCAGCTTCGCGCACCGTGACTGAATTGCCCCGCACCCAGCGCGTGCCACCGTCGGGTTGCCGCACGCGGAACTCGTGCTGCCAGACCCCACCGTCATGGTGCGCGCCGCGCATCGACGCGAACAACGCGGGCAAATCCTCGGGCTCGATCGACGCGAACAGCGTACGCGCATCCTGGCGCACCTCCTCGGGGGTGGCGTGGAACATGCGGCGCACGCTCTCGTTGATGAAGGGGAAGCTCACATGGCCGTCCTCGCGCTGCTGGTACTGGAACAGCACATCGGGTACACGGCTCGTGAGCTTCTCGATGAACTCCAGCTTCTCCTGCAGGGCCAGCGCGGTCTGCATCTCGGCCGTCACGTCCATCACCACGCCAAAATCCGTGATGCTGCCGTCGCTGTTCTGGTGCCGGCGCATACGGCTGCGTCGCCAGTAGATGCTGCCGTCGGGATGGACGGAGCGGTATTCGACGATGCGCCCGTCCATGCTCTGGCGGGCCGCCATGAACATCGGCAGGTCGTCGGGGTGGATGCGGCCGCGGGCCTGGTCGCGGGTGCGCACCGACCCGATCTTGTCGAAATCGATGTTCTGCAGGCCGCCCGAGAAATGGATGGTCTCACCCCCATCGCTCGTGCTCCAGTGGCCCACGCGCGCAAGTTCCTCGGTCAGCGTGTAGAGGTCCAGCTGTGCGGCCAGCTGCTCGTTGGCCTGGGCCAGCGCCACCTCGCCCGCCCGCAGCGACTCCTCGGCCATGCGCTCGGCCGTGACATCCTTGACGTACATCAGGATGTGTCTGACCCCGGCCACGTCGATCAACGTGCCGTTGAGACGCACCAGGCGCTTGCCCTTGCTCTTGAAGTAGACGATGGCGTCGTGATCGCGCAGGCGGCCGCTGACCTTCAGCTCCGCCAGGGCCAGGTCGCGTGTGGGATGGTCCGGCCAGTGGCCGATCTCCACCACCGTATGACCGATGACCTCTTCACGCGTGAAGCCCGTCAACGCCAGCCACTCGCGATTCACGTCGACGATCAGGCCGTCTTCCAGACGCGACAGCCCGATGGCCTCGGGGCTGTCCTCGAAGGCGGCGGTGAACAGCAGCTCGGTGTTGTGGCGCTGGCGCTCCAGCAGCGCCCAGTCATGCTCGCGGGCCTGCAGGCGTGTCTCGGCCTCGCGCAGCTGTGCGCGCAGGCGCGTGATCTCATCCTTGTCGTCGGCAGAACCCATGTGTGTCAGAGGGCACGGCGTGACCCGACGGGCCAAGCCCCCGGGGCGGGCCACGCGTGCATGGTGCATGTTAATGCACCCCCCGCACCTCCCAGAGTGCCGGCGGTCCAATAAGTCCGCAAAGACGGTATTCCTGCCGTATCGCCCGGGTCTGGACTACCCGCCCCCGCCACAGAGGCATGCCCTGGCCCGACGGCAAGGCAGCGCCGACGCGGCTAGAGTCGCGGCTCATCGACCGTGCGGCACCATGAGCTCCTCCAGTCACAAAGGCAATAAACAGTTCCTCCCCAGCAAGCCCTGCATGGCCTGCGGCCGACCCATGAGCTGGCGCAAGAAGTGGGAGAAGAACTGGGAACAGGTCAAGTACTGCAGCGAGGCCTGCCGCCGCGCGGGCGCAAGCCGCTGAGCCATGCGCCGCCTCGTGCTCGTGCTGGGCGACCAGCTGGACCCGCAAGCCAGCGCCTTCGACGGCTTCGATCCGGCGCAGGACGCGGTCTGGATGGCCGAGGTCGCCGAGGAGTCCACCCACATCCCCTCCGGGCAGCCACGCACCGCGCTCTTCCTCAGCGCCATGCGGCATTTCGCGCAGGCGCTGCGCACGCTCGGCCGGCCGCTGCACTACACGCGCCTGGACGATGCCGACAACCGGGGCAGCCTGGCCGCCCAGCTCGTCCACGATCTGGCGCAGCTGCAGCCCCGCGAACTGGTGCTCACCGCACCGGGCGACTGGCGCGTGCTGCGCGCCCTGCAGGCTGCAGCCCGCGAGGCCGGCCTGCCCCTGGAGATCCGGGACGACCGCCACTTCTACACCACGGTGCGCGAGTTCGCCGCCCACGCCCAGGGTCGCAAGAGCCTGCGCATGGAGTACTTCTACCGCGAGCAGCGCCGCCGCCACGGCGTGCTCATGGACGGGAACGAGCCCGCAGGCGGGCGCTGGAACTACGACAGCGACAACCGCCAGCCTTTCGGCCCGGACGGCCCGGGCTTCCTGCCCCAGCCCCCGCGCTTCGCGCCCGACGCGATCACGCAGGAGGTGCTGACGCTGGTGCGCACGCGCTTTGCCGATCACCCGGGTACGCTCGCCACCTTCGCCTGGCCCGTCACCCGCGAGCAGGCCCTGCAGGCCTTGCAGGCCTTCATCACCGAACGCCTGCCGCATTTCGGCCCCTGGCAGGACGCGATCTGGCCCGGCGAGCCCTGGCTCTACCACGCCCAGCTCGGCGCCGCGCTCAACCTCAAGCTGCTGAACCCGCGCGAGGTCGTGGCGGCCGCCGAAGCCGCGTACCGCGCGGGCCAGGTGCCGCTGGCCAGCGCCGAGGGCTTCATCCGCCAGATCCTGGGCTGGCGCGAATACGTGCGCGGCATCTACTGGACGCAGATGCCTGGTTACCTGGAACAGAACGCGCTCGACGCCCACCAGCCGCTGCCAGCCTGGTACTGGGACGGCCGCACCGACCTGGCCTGCCTGCGCGACGCCATCACCCAGACGCTGCAGCACGGCTACGCGCATCACATCCAGCGCCTCATGGTCACCGGCCTCTACGCCCTGCTGCTGGGCGTGGAACCCAGGGAGATCCACGCGTGGTACCTCGGCGTCTACGTGGATGCGGTCGAGTGGGTGGAGCTGCCCAACACCCTGGGCATGAGCCAGCATGCCGACGGCGGCCTCATGGCCAGCAAACCCTACATCGCCAGCGGCAAGTACATCGAACGCATGAGCCCGCTGTGCCGCGGCTGCCGCTACGATCCGGCCCAGCGCACGGGGGAACGCGCCTGCCCCATCACCACGCTCTACTGGGATTTCCTGCTGCGCCACGAAGCCCGGCTCGCGGCCAACCCGCGCACCGCGCTGCAGGTCAAGAACCTCGCGCGGCTCGATGCCACCGAGCGCCAGGCGGTGCAGGAACGTGCCGCGGCCATCCGCCGCGGGGCGATCGGGGCCCTGCCATGACCGCCCTTCCGGGCCAGGCCGCCGCCCGCGCCCGGCTGGCCGCCGTGCGCCCGCAGGATTACGCGCGCACGCGCAACCACCTCGAGGGCGCCGTCACCGGCCTCTCGCCCTACCTCACCCACGGCCTGCTCGACCTGCCGGAGGTCCTGGCCGAGCTGCTGGCCAGCGAGGATCTGCCGGTGCAGCACAAGCTGGTCTTCGAGTTCGGCTGGCGCGCCTACTTCCGCCATGTCTGGGCGCATCGCGGTGCGGGCATCTTCACGTCCCTGCATGCGGGGCTGCTGCCTGATGCCGCCTACGCGCCCGAACTGCCGGCCGACATCCGCGAGGCCCGTACCGGCCTGCCCGTGATCGACCAGGCCGTGCGTACCCTCTATGCCACGGGCACACTGCACAACCACGCCCGCCTGTGGCTCGCCAGTTATGTGGTGCACCTGCGCAAGGTGCACTGGCGCGCCGGCGCCGACTGGCTCTACGCCCATCTGCTCGATGGCGATCTCGCCAGCAACCACCTGAGCTGGCAGTGGGTGGCCGGCACTGGCAGCCACCAGCCCTATCTCTTCAACGCCGAGAACGTGGCGCGCCACGCGCCGGCGGCCTGGCACTGCGCGGGCTCCGCGATCGACACCTCGTACGAAGAACTGCAGGCCTGGGCCCGCGCTGCGGATCAGGTGCTCGCCCCCGCTGGCGCGACGGGCGTCACCGAACCGACGCTCCACACCCAGGCGCCCGCGTCGCTGACGCTGTCCTCGCCCGAGCCCGCCGCGCTGCGGGACCGCACCGTCTGGCTGGTCCACCCCTGGTCGCTGTCGGTGCCGCCCGCCGATCTGCCCGCCAACACCGTGGTGCTGGGCGTCTACCCGGCCGACTTCCACCGGCAGCACCCCTGGTCGGCAGCGCGCTGGCACTTCGTCGATGCCGGCATGGCCGAGCTCACGCCCTGGCGCTGCCTAGCCGATGCCAAGACGCTGCGGCCCCTGCTGTCCGGCGCACGGCAGGTGCTGGCCTGGGCCGAGCCCCATCTGCCACAGTGGCTGGGCGAGGTCGCGCAGCTGCGCGAGCCCGTGCCGCTGTTCGCCCCCGAGCCACGGCGCCGCGACTCCTTCTCGCAGTGGTGGACCCGGGCCACACGCGGCCGGCGCCGGGCGGCCGAGCTGCTGCAAGACCACGGCGCGCGCAAGGCCGCGCTTTTGGACTATCCTCATGCTCGCCCCCAACCTTCCTCCAGACCATGACTGCGAAGAACGTCCTGGGCACGCCGCTCGTGCCCTGCTCCTACGACCCACTGACCGGCTACTACCGCGACGGGTGCTGCAACACCGACGCGCAGGACAGCGGCTCGCACGTGATCTGTGCCCGGGTCACCCAGGCCTTCCTGGAGTTCTCCCTGGCCCGTGGCAATGACCTTTTCATGCCACGGCCCGAGCATCGCTTCCCGGGCCTCAAGGCAGGCGACCGCTGGTGCCTGTGCGCGCTGCGCTGGAAGGAAGCCTTCGAGGCTGGCGTCGCACCGCCGGTGGTGCTGGAGAGCACGCACGCGCGCGCGCTGGACTACGTCACCCTCGAGCAGCTGCGCGCGCACGAATACGTGCGTCAGCCGAGCCAGCCATGAACCAGCCGCCCCGTGTCGTCGCCCTGCTCGGCTATGGCGGTCTGCTGCCTTTTGTCCTGGGCGCCCTCGGCCTGCTGCTCATGCCCAAGGGCCATGCGCTGTGGCAGGCCATGCTGCTGGGCTACGCCGCCATCATCCTGAGCTTCGTCGGAGCCCTGCACTGGGGCTTCGCCATGAGTGCCGCGGCGTCCGAGGCGCCCGGACTCTACAGCTGGAGCGTGGTGCCGGCCCTGCTGGGCTGGTTGGCCCTGTTGCTGCCCGGCGTGCTCCCCCTGCTGGGCAGCGACTCGCGCACGGGCACGGCCCTGGCCGCGGCCCTGCTGATCCTGGCCTATGCCGCACACTACCTGCAGGACCGGCGTCTGGCCCGCCACCAGCCGCTGCCGCACTGGTACCTGCCGCTGCGCCTGCGGCTGAGCACGGGCGCGGTGCTGGCCCTGGCGGTGCTCGCCGGGACGGCCTGAGACACCCTCAGCGCGGCGCGGCGAGCAGGCTCACATGCGCCGCGACGACGCGCCAGCCCGCGGGCGTGCGCATCCAGGTCTGGCTCTGGCGTCCCGTGGCCGGGCTGCCTTCGCGGCGGAACTCGGTGTTGGCCGTCGCGAAATCCCGGCCGTAGGTAGTGATCACGGTGTTGTAGAGCTCGCGCATCAGCCCCGTGGAGGGACGCCCGGCACGGAACTCCTGGATGGCCTGGTAGCCGTAGAGGTTCTCGGTCGCGCCGTAGCGCAGCGTGTGCGGGCTGTTCCAGAACAGCTCGTCGAGCACCTCGACCTTGTTGTGCACCAGCGCGTCCTCGTAGCGGGCAAAGGCCGCACTCACTTCGGCCAGCACCTCGGGCAGGTTGATGTCCATCTTGCAACGCTCCTTATGCCGCGAGTTTGACCGATGCCGCCTGCTCGCCCAGATAGGCCTGGGCCAGCGCACCGTCGGCCGCGATCTGCGCCGCCGTGCCCTGGGCCACGATGCGCCCGCCTTCGATCACGTAGGCGCGGTCGGCCAGGGCCAGGGCCAGGCCGGCCATCTGGTCCACCAGCAGCAGGGTCATGCCTTCCTTGCGCAGCTGGTCCAGCGCGGCAAACAGTTCGGCAATGATCTTGGGCGCCAGGCCCAGTGACGGCTCGTCCAGCAGCAGGATGCGCGGACGCGACATCAGCGCGCGGGCGATGGCCAGCATCTGCTGCTCGCCGCCCGAAAGCAGTCCGGCACGCTGGTGCAGGCGTTCACGCAGACGCGGGAAACGCTGCAGCTGTTCTTCCACGCGCGCCTCGCGGTCCGCGGGTTGCAGGAAAGCGCCGAGGCGGATGTTGTCCAGCACGCTGAGTTCGGGGAAGACCTGGCGGCCCTCGGGCACCAGCACCACGCCCTGGGCCACCACCTGTTCGGCCCCCAGGTTCTTGAGCTCGCGCCCCTCGAGGTGGATGCCGCCCTGCACCGGCCGGTGCAGACCCGCCAGCGCCTTCATCAGCGTGGACTTGCCCGCGCCGTTGGCGCCCAGCAGGGCCACCACCTCGCCCTGGCGTACCTGCAGATCAATGCCGTGCAGCACGGGCTCGGCGCCGTAACCGGCCACGAGCGCACCCACACCCAGCATTTCGGGGCGTTCTGTCGTATCGGCCGCGCGCGGCCCGCTGCCCTCCAGCGATTCACCCAGGTAGGCCTGCTGTACGGCCGGGTTGGCCTGCACCTCGGCGGGCGTGCCCACGGCCAGGCGCACGCCCGCGTCGAGCACCACCACCTGGTCGCTGATGCCCATCACCAGCGTCATATCGTGTTCCACCAGCAGCACGGTGACACCTGCATCGGCAATGCGGCGCAGCAGCGTGCCCAGACGTTCCTTGTCCTCGCGCGAGAGACCGGCGGCGGGTTCATCGAGCAGCAGGGCCTCGGGGTCGCTGGCGAGCGCACGTGCAATCTCCACCAGGCGCTGGTCCACATGCGGCAGGTCGGCCGCCAGCGTGTCCGGGTGGCCGGTGTAGCCGCACCAGCGGATCAGCTCGCGGGCCCGGGTGGTCAGCGCCGCATCGACGCGCCCCGCGGCGCCCAGCAGCGGGCCCAGTCGGCCGCGGTGCATGGCCAGCACCACGTTGTCGAGCACGCTCAAGCTGCCGAAGAGCTGCGAGGTCTGGTAGGTGCGCGCCACACCGCGGCGCGCGATCTGCATGGCGCTCTGCCCGGTCAGCGATGCATCGCCCAGCGCAAAGGCCCCGGCCGTGGGCAGGTAGAAACCGCCCAGCATGTTGAGGGCCGTGGACTTGCCCGCGCCGTTGGGGCCGATCAGGCTGGTCACGGCCGCGGCCGGCGCGCTGAAGTGCAGGTCGGAGACCGCACGCACGCCGCCGAACTGCATGGTCAGGCCCTGGGCCGCCAGCGGCAGACGGGTGCGTGCAGGCAGGCTCAGGTTGACAACGCTTGCAGCGGCCGGCACGGCGGGAGCAGCGGGCCAAAGACGCGACTTGAGGCGCCGCACCAGACCGGCCACGCCATCGGGCGCGACCCAGAGCACGACGAGCAGCAGCACGCCGAAGAAGAGCAGGCGGTACTCCTCCATGCCGGCCAGCAGCTCGGGCAGCAGGCCCACGATGACCGCGCCCACCAGCGGGCCGGCCACCGAACCCGCGCCACCGAGCATGACGACGAGCACGAAGAGAATGGACTGGATGAAGCCGAAGGTGTGCGGCGTGACAAACCCCGAGAGCGGCGCGAACAGCGCGCCCGCCGCCGCTGCAAAGAGCGCAGAGAGCGCGAAAGCGACGGTCTTGATGGCCAGCGGGTTCAGACCGATGGACTCGGAGGCGGTCTCGGCATCACGCACCGCGCGCATCGCGGCGCCCCAGGTGCCGCGCGAAAGCCAGGCATAGACCGCCAGCGCCAGGCCGGCCGCCGCAATCGCCAGCAGGGCCATGGCGCGCTCGCCCTGGGCCAGACTGCCCAGCGAGGGACCGGCAATGCCCATGATGCCGTTCTGCCCGCCGGTGAGCGCACCGGCCTCGACGATGCTGTGTTCGACGATGAAACCGAAGGCGATGGTGATCATGGCCAGGTACGGGCCCTTCACCCGCAGCGCGGGCAGCGCCAGCAGCGCGCCGCAGGCCGCGCCCAGCACGGCGGCGATGGGCCAGGCCAGCCAGAAGCTCACACCGGCCTTGCTCGTGAGGATGGCCACGGTGTAGGCCCCGATGGCGTAGAAGCCCACGTGGCCGAAAGACATCTGCCCCGTGAGACCGATCAGCACATTGAGGCCCACGCCCACGATGACCAGCAGGGCCACCTGGGCCAGCACAAAGACCCAGTAGCCGTTGAGCGTGAGCGCCAGGCTGGCGCCCAGGCCCAGCACCAGCATCACCGCCAGGATCTGCAGCGGCGAGCCCAGGCCCAGCAGGGCGTCCTTCTTGTTCTTCATGTTCATACCTTCTTCACCTCCGCACGGCCGAACAGGCCGTTGGGCCGCCAGGCCAGCGCCGCGATCACGAGCGCGAAGGTCAGGATCTGCGTGTAACCCGAGCCCAGGGTCGAGGTGATGGTGGCTTCCACCAGGCCGAAGATCAGCCCGGCAATCATCACGCCCCAGGCGCTGGTGATGCCGCCGAGGATGGCCACGGCAAAGGCCTTGAGGCCGAACAGCGTGCCCATGTCGGAATGCACATTCATCAGCGGCGCGATCAGCACGCCGGCGATGCCGGCGAACAGCGCCGAGAGCGCAAAGGCCAGCGCCACGGCGCGGCGGATTGGTACGCCCATGAGACGCGCCGCCGCGCGGTTCTGCACCACGGCCAGCATGGCCGTGCCCCAGCGCGTGCGGCGCGACACATAGTGCAGCGCCGCCGCCAGCGCCAGCCCGACGATGGGGATCAGCAGCTGCAGCGGGTACACGCCCAGGCCCAGGCCGCCCACTTCCAGCGGCGACTGCGCCAGGGACGAGGGCAGGCTGCGCGGCTCCTTGCCGTAGGTGGCCATGACCACGTTGTCGAGCACGATGCCCAGCGCCACCGTGGCCATGAGCCAGGCGTCCGAGCCGCGGTTCACGAAGGGCCGCACGGCCAGCCACTCCACCAGCAGGCCGTAGGCCGCGCACAGGGCCAGGGCCAGCAGCACGGCGGCGTAGCCCGGCCAACCGAAAGTCTGCGCGAAGGTGTAGGTGAGCACCGCGCCCAGCATCATGGAGCTGCCCTGGGCAAAGTTGACCGTGCCGCTGACGGCATAGGTCACGTAAAAGCCCAGGGCCATCAGCCCGTACATGCTGCCCAGGCCCAGGCCACTGACCAGCGCGGATAACACCAGCATCGTTGCGTCTCCTCTTGTTTGTGCTCAGCCAATCAATTGAGACCGACGGGCACGATCTTGTTGTCGATGAACTGCGCCCAGACGTAGTCGTTGGCCTGCACGGCGTCGTGCACGGTCGGCGTGAAGGGCTTGACGTAGGTCTTGATCAGGCCTTCGTACTTGTCGATCTTGTAGAAACCCTGGCGGATGTCGTCGCCCTTGGTCGACCCGGCGGCCTGGATGGCCAGCGCCGTCAGGTGCATGCCGTCGTAGGCATTGGCCACGCCCACGGCCGGCGTGATGTCACCCGGGCCCTTGACGTTGGGGTACTTGGCCATCATGGCCTTGATCACGCGCTCACCCACGGGCGACTGCTTGCCGAAGAAGCTGTAGGTCTGCACGAAGTGCACGTCCTTGGCCATGGCGCCGGCCAGCTCGGTGAAGCGGCCCCCGGCCGGACCCCAGTGCGAGACCACGGGCACCTTCCAGCCCATGCGCTCGAGCGACTTCACCACCTGGGCCGAGGGGCCGACGTTGCCCACCATGAACAGCGTGTCGGCACCGGCGGCCTTCAGGCGCGTGAGCTGCGGCACCATGTCCACGTCGTTGGCCTCGAACTTCTCCACGCCCGCGGGGGTCACGCCCTTGGCGGCCATGGCCGCCTTCAGGCCCTTCTCGTTGCTCTCTCCCCAGGGGTTGTTGACGAGGATGAGGCCGGGCTTGGCGGTCTTGAAGGTCTTCTGCGCATAGGCCAGCATGCCCACGTCGACGATCTCGTCCACGGCAGACACACGGAAAGCGAAGTTGGGATTGGCGCCGTTCTGGGTGATGCCCGTGCCCGCAGCCCAGGGGCCCATGAACGGCACCTTCTCCTGGTTCATCAGCGGCACGATGGCCATGGACACCGGCGTGTCCAGACCGCCAAACACCACGGCCACCTTCTCGCGGTAGATCAGTTCGCGCGCGGCCACCACGCCCTTGGCAGGGTTGGCCTCGTCGTCACGGCGCACCAGCTCCAGCTTGCGGCCGCCGAGCAAGCCGCCCTTGGCATTGATCTCGTCGATGGCGATCTGCATACCGCGCGTGATGGCTTCACCGGCCAGGGCCGACTGGCCCGAGAGCGCGGTGACCAGGCCGATCTTGATGGGCTCATTGGCCAGCACCGGGGTGGCGGCCGCCAGGGCCAGGCCGGCGGCGAGCAGGGTGCGGCGACCGAAGGAGAAGGAAGAACGGTTCATGGCAGGACTCCTGATGGGGGATGGATGCGGGCGAACCCGCGGACCCCTCCTGCCATGCAAGGGCCGTGCCAGTGTCGCCACGATGTCTATTTCTTTGTTTTCATTAAGATATTCAGATTGTTGACAAGATGGCACATTCTTTGCACGCACTTTGATGGAACGCCCCTGGCAGTCCCGCCTGGTGCACACGGCACCAAAACGGGGAAGAAACGAGAGGAAACCGATATGTCCAGCACCAAGATGAGCCCCGGCGCCATCGTCGACGAGTACCTGCGCCTGCTGATGATCCCGGACCCGTCTGCGGCCAGCCAGTACGTCGCGCCCGGCCTGCAGATCCGCTTCACGGGCGGTCGCGCCATGAAGGCGCCCGCCGAATGCGCGGCCTTCAACGCCACGCGCTACCAATGGGTCAAGAAGCGGATCGAGGCCACCGAAACCGTGGCCGGCGGCACAGACGATGAAACCATCGTCTACAGCCGCGGCACGCTCTACGGCGTCTGGCCCGACGGCATGCCTTTCGAAGGCAACCGCTATGTGGACCGCTACGTCGTGAAGCAGGGCCTGATCACGCAGATGGACGTCTGGAACGACAGCGCCGAATGGCTGCTGGTGCGTGCGGGACTGGCGACGTTGTGAGGTACAGCACCATGCCCGCCATCTACCCTGGCCTCCTCCCCGACCACGGGCGTTTCCCCTACCGCCCCATCACGCAGCGCGCGGACTACCAGTGGCCGGGCGGTGCACGCCTGGCCGTCTACCTGGCGCTCAACATCGAGCACTTCGCCTTTGGCGAAGGCCTGGGCGCCATGATCGGCCCGGCCTCGCCCCAGCCCGATGTGCTCAACTACTCTTGGCGCGAATACGGCAACCGCGTGGGCGCCTGGCGCTGCCTGGAACTGTTCGACCAGCTCAAGCTGCCCGCAGCCGCGCTGATCAACACCGCCCTCTACGACCACTGCCCCGAACTCGTGGCCGCCTGCGCCGCGCGCGGCGATGAACTGGTGGGCCATGGCCACAGCAATGCCGAACGCCAGGGCGTGCTCGACGAAGAGGCCGAGCGCGAGCTGCTCGTGCTCTGCCGCGACCGCATGCGCGCGCGCAGCGGCACGGCGCCCGCGGGCTGGCTCTCGCCCTGGATCAGCGAAAGCAAGCTCACGCCCGATCTGCTGGCCGAGACCGGCTACCGCTACACGCTCAACTGGTGCCACGACGACCAGCCCGTGCGCATGAAGACGCGCAAGGGCCCGGGCCTGTGGTCCATCCCTTACCCGCAGGAGCTCAACGACATCCCCATGATCGTGGGCCGCCAGCTGGACGGCAAGGACTTCGCGCAGATGATCGTCGACAACTTCGACGAGATGCTCGAACAGTCGCGCCAGCAACCGCTGGTCATGGGCATCGCACTCCATCCCTATCTGGTGGGCCAGCCCTACCGCCTGCGCCACCTGCGCCGCGCCCTGCAGCACCTGGCGGCTGCGCGTGACCGCGGCGAGGTCTGGTTCACCACCCCCGGCGCCATCTGCCAGCACATGGACAAGCTGGCCGCCCAACACCCCGAGACCACCGCATGAACGCTCCCCTGCCCTTCCCCATCACGGACACCGTCGGCGCCTGGGTGCCGCACGGCAAGTTCACCGTCGCCGGCCAAGCCGGTGGCCCCTTGAGTGGCCTGAACTTCGCGGTCAAGGACCTGTTCGACGTGGCCGGCCACCCCACGGGTGCCGGCAACCCCAGCTGGCTCGCCACCCACCCCGTGCCCACGCAGCACAGCCCCGTCGTCGCGCAGCTGCTGGCCGCCGGCGCCACGCTCATGGGCAAGGTGCTCACCGACGAGCTGGCCTACAGCCTGCACGGCGACAACACGCACTACGGCACGCCCCTCAACACGCGCTACCCGGAGCGCGTCACCGGTGGGTCGTCCAGCGGCTCGGCCGCCGCCGTCACCGCCGGCCTGGTGGACTTTGCCCTGGGCACCGACACCGGCGGCTCCACCCGTGTGCCTGCCAGCTACTGCGGCCTCTGGGGCCTGCGCACCACGCATGGTCTGGTCTCCAGTGCCGGCCTCGTGCCCCTGCACCCCAGCTTCGACACCGCCACCTGGCTGGCCAAAGACGCCGAGGTCTTTGAACGTGTGGGCCGTGTGCTGCTGCCCGCCAGCCCCTACACCCCGCGCCGCCTGCTGCTGCCGCTGGACGCCTGGGAGCTGGCCGACGAGATCTTCACCACCCCGCTGCAACGCGCGCGCGACGCGCTGGCCCACCAGCTGGCATGCGTGCCCGAAGGCCTGCGCATCGCCGGTGACACGGGTCTGGCCGCCTGGCGCCAGACCTATGTGACGGCTGGCGCTTTTGAAGGCTGGCAGGTGCACGGCGCGTGGATCACCGAAACCCAGCCCGTCTTCTCCCCCGCCATCGCCGGCCGCTGGAAGGCCGCGAGCCAGGTCACGGCCGAGGCCGCTGCCGCCGCGCGCGCCTCCCAGGCGCAGATCCGCGCGCACGTGCACGGCCTGCTGGGCAGCGACGGCCTGCTGCTGCTGCCTTCGGCCGCGAGCCTGGCGCCGCTGCGCAAGGCCGACCCGGCCGATGTGGACGCCGTGCGCCTGCGCACCATGGCCATCACCTGTATTGCGGGCCTCTGCGGCCTGCCGCAGATCAGCCTGCCGGTGCCCACCACGGGCGGTGACATACTTGGCGTCTCGCTGCTGGGACCGGCCGGCAGCGACCTGGCCCTGATCCAACTCGCACGCCGTCTGCATGCCCAAATCGTCTCCGCCTCGTAGCAGCAGCGCACGCCCTGCCCGGCGTGCACCGCCTCCGCGCCAGCGCACGCCCGCGCCGCCCGTGGACGACACGGTGGCCGAGGGCGACAGCGCCGACAGCGCGGATGCGGAGGCCCGCATCTACCGCGCGGTCTTCGACAGCGTGATGAGCCAGCGCCTCAAGCCCGGCACCAAGCTGCCGGAGGCGCCGCTGTGCGAACTGTTCAAGGTGAGCCGCTCGGTGGTGCGCAAGGTACTGCAGAAGCTGGCACACGACCACATCGTGCAGCTGCGCCCCAATCGCGGCGCCATCGTGGCCGTGCCCACGCGCGAGGAAACGCGCCAGATCTTCGAAGCCCGCCGCGCGCTGGAAGCCAGCATCGTGCGCCTGGTGGCCGAACGCGCCACCGCGCGCGACCTCAAGGGCCTGCGCGAACAGCTGCGCGCCGAACACGAAGCCATGCACCGCTTCGACCAGCCCGCCTGGGCCCGCCTGGCCAGCGCCTACCACCTGCGCCTGGCCGAACTCTCGGGCAACGAGATCCTGCAGCGTTACCTGTCCGAGATCGTCTCGCGCTGCTCCCTCATCGTCGCCGTGCACCAGCCCCCGGGCAACGCAGCCTGCGAACACGACGAACACGAACGCATCGTGGACTGCATCGCCAAGGGCGACGCCGAAGGCGCGGTCCAGCTCATGGACCAGCACCTGCGCGAGCTGGAAGAACACCTGATGCTCGTCTCGCCGGGGGATGAGAAGAGTCTGGCGAAGTTGTTGGGGTTGGGGTAGGGCGCACCCTATCGAGGCAATCTGGCAGCTAGAACGCAACGCCTGCAGCAAACTTCGAGCGTTGATCCATGAACAAGTTGTAGAGATCACGCGCAGGGATCGCTTTTGTTGAACTAACCGTATCAGCAAATAGGAGGTAATACGGCATGAAGGTTGCCCTATCTTTTCCCCACCTCGTAGTCCACGTCGCCGCAGGCAAACGGGATAAAACCTCGTTAAAAATAAAATTGTTTGTAGTCTTCACGACACCGGTCGATATTGCAATCGCGTTCTGAAGCGCCGGATAAGTTAACACCAACGGTTTCTCCAAACTCGGTTTATGCGCTTTCAGGCCAAGGAAAATGGCATTCTTAACACCGAGTTTTCCAAACCGGTGAACAGCACAGTGTCGAAGCTGGCAAACAGCTGCATAGTCCTTAAAAGTTGTTAGCAAATCAGAGGGCAGGCTCCCCTTCACGCCGATGAACTGCCGTATGGCCTCGACCAAGCTTGTCTCGCTCACGAAGGTAACGCGCTCAAGCAACGCTTCAGGCATCATCCCTTTTGACAAATGCATCGCCGCACCGAATGTCACTGCTTGATCCTCAGCACAGATTTGACATTCAGGGTCAAGTGTTATCAACCGGCGAAGAAGGGTCCTGTAGTAACTTTCAACAGCGGCCACGACGCCTAAGAGAATCAGCTGCGCCTGCAGCGGATCAAAGTTCGTCGGACTAGGCGCCAGCAAGTTGATAGAGGTTTGAATCGCCCCGGATTTTGAGGAGGCTCCGACTCTTAAGAGAATGGAGCCATGAACAAGTCAACCAAATTTTCACCCGAAGTCCGGGAACGTGCCGTGCGCATGGTGCAGGAACACCGA
>JBKBHP010000016.1:0-71362 GCA_046299695.1 Hylemonella sp. | reverse complement strand
CGATTGGATATATTCCACCGGCCGAAGCTGAGGCAAACTACTTCCGGCAACTCGCCCAGAAGGCTGAGACCACCGTCTCAACTTAAACCAACCAGCCTCCTCGATTCCCGGGGCGATTCATTCCAGCCAATATAGCGCAGAGCCGAGCTGATGACCAAGCATGCGCTCTCTCACGCCACCGCTTGAGCACGCATGCAATCCCGAGCACTAGGGCCTGTTCACACTATTTTCTTGAGATGCGTTGCGGAACAAAAAGGCCATGCGCAAGGCGCGAAACGCCGCCGGGGTTGGCCCCCGGCAAGGCTTCGCAACGCCGCGCATGGTCTTTTTGGCCGCAACCCGAAGGGAACGGGGTGCAAACGGCGCCACTCGTCGTTGCACTCCTCGCCCAGACGGCCAGTCTGGGCTTCGTCGCACGCCTAGATTGGCACCGTTTGCACCCCGTTCGCACTCAAGAAAATAGTGTGAACAGGCCCTAACCCAGCCGCACCGCCTCGCCCCGCAGATTGAACGGCAGGTAGTTGCCGATGGCCCCGAGCTTGATGTCTTCCACCATGCGCTGCAGCGGGGCCTCGGCATCCGGGCCATCCACCATGGCAGCGGCAAAGACCAGGGACCAGGACTGGCCGAACTGCTGCGCTTCGGCGGCCAGGCTGGCGAAGGAGCCGATCTCGGCCGGGGTCTTGTCCACGCACATCAGCGGCGCCAGCGCGCCGCCTTGACCCGCCTCAAAACGCGCGGCCTGTTCAGGCGTGCTGTCGGCGGGCAGCTCGGCGTGGGCAAAGACCAGCAGCAGGCGCTGGGGCTCGGTCTGGTGGCGCGCGGCCTGCAGCAGTTCGTCGAAGGTGGTGATGTTCATGGCTTGATTTTCGTCAGGGCCGTGCCACACTGGCAAGGGCTTCGCCTCGAAACAACGCCGCGCGGGAACCCACCCAAGGTTTGTGGCAGGTCAAAACCCCGGGGCGGCGCGTCCCTAGCATCCCTGTGAAACAGCCACGGAGTCATGCATGAGCGATACGACCCACAGCCCGGCCACCGCAACGGCCCTGGCCCCGCAGGACATCAGCACCGAGGTGCTGCTGGAGAAGTACGCCAAGAGTGAGGAGCAGGACATCCTGCAGGTGAACCGGCGCGTGGCGCACGCACTGGCCGCGGTGGAAGCGCCCGAGCAGCGCGCGCACTGGGAAGGTCGCTTCCTGCACGCGCTGCAGCAGGGCTTTCTGCCGGCCGGTCGCATCCAGTCGGCGGCGGGCACGGAGCTGACAGCCACGCTGATCAACTGCTTTGTGCAACCCGTGGGCGATTCGATCGCGCAAGACGACGAGGGTCACCCCGGCATCTACGTGGCGCTGATGGAAGCGGCCGAGACCATGCGCCGTGGTGGCGGCGTGGGCTACGACTTCTCGCGCATCCGCCCGCGCGGCGCCTGGGTCGGCAGCACGCAGAGCAGCGCCTCGGGGCCCGTGAGCTATATGCGCGTGTTCGACCGCTCCTGCGAGACGGTGGAATCCGCCGGCAGCCGGCGCGGCGCGCAGATGGGCGTGCTGCGCTGCGACCACCCGGACATCGAAGAGTTCATCCACGCCAAGGACTCCGGCGACCTGCGCAACTTCAACATCTCGGTCGGCGTGACGGACGCCTTCATGCAGGCCGTGGTGAACGACGGCGAAGTGGAGCTGGTGCACCATGCCGAACCGGGCACGGCACAGAAGGCCGAGGGCGCCTATGAAGCGAAGGACCGCAACCTCTGGGTCTACCGCAAGCTGCGCGCGCGCGATCTGTGGGAACAGATCATGCGCTCCACCTACGATCACGCCGAGCCCGGCGTGCTCTTCATCGACACGATCAACCGCGACAACAACCTGTCGTACTGCGAGGCCATAGCCAGCACCAACCCCTGCGCCGAACAGCCCTTGCCCCCCTACGGCTGCTGCTGCCTGGGCTCCATCGATCTCACGCGCTTCGTACGCGACCCTTTCGAGGCCAACACGCGCTTCGACTTTGCCGGTTTCGCAGACCTGTGCAAGACCGCCACCCGCATGCTCGACAACGTGCTCGAAGTGACCGTCTGGCCGCTGCCGCAGCAGGAGCAGGAGATGCGCAACAAGCGCCGCGTGGGCCTGGGCTACACGGGCCTGGGCGATGCGCTGGTGATGCTCAACCTGCGTTACGACACGCCGGAGGCGCGCGACATGGCGCGGCGCATCAGCGAGGTGATGCGCGACGCGGCCTACGAGGCCTCGTGTGAGCTGGCGCGTGAGCGCGGGCCTTTCCCGCTCTTCAACGCCGATCTCTACCTCAGCAGTCCGCGCTTTGCCTCGCGCCTGCCTGTGGCACTGAAAGACAGGATCCGCCAGCACGGCCTGCGCAACTCGCACCTGCTGTCCATCGCACCCACAGGCACCATCAGCCTGGCCTTTGCGGACAACGCGAGCAACGGCATCGAGCCGGCCTTCAGCTGGCACTACACGCGCAAGAAGCGCATGCCCGACGGCGGGTTCAAGGAATACGCGGTGGAGGACCACGCCTGGCGCCTCTATCGCCACCTCAAGGGCGCGGACGCGCCACTCACACCCGCCTTCGTCACAGCACTCGAGATGAGCGCCCAGGCGCATGCGGCCATGGTGGCCGCGGTGGCGCCGATGATCGACACCGCGATCTCCAAGACCGTCAACGTGCCGGCCGACTACCCCTATGCCGATTTCCAGGATCTTTACCTGCAGGCTTGGCAATCCGGCCTCAAGGGCCTGGCGACCTACCGGCCGAACGCGATCCTGGGCAGCGTACTGAGCGTGGCGCCCACGCCGGCCGCGCCGCTGGAGCTGGACGACGCCAACCGGCGCCTCGCGCTGGAGCGCCTGCCGGCACCGGTGCTGGCCTCGCTGCGCTGGCCCGGCCGGCCCGAGCTGCCCGGCGGCAACCTGGCCTGGAGCTTCATGGTGCGGCATTCCTATGGCGAGTTCGCGCTCTTCGTGGGCGAGCTGCCGGGCGAGGAAGGCGGGCCGGCCCAGCCCTTCGAGGTCTGGGTCAACGGCGCCGAGCAGCCGCGCGGCCTGGGTGCGCTGGCCAAGACGCTGTCCATGGATCTGCGCGCCAACGACCCGGCCTGGCTCAAGCTCAAGCTCGACGCGCTCGCCACGGTGTCCGAGGAACGCTCCTTCGAGATGCCCTTCCCGCCGCACGGCGAGCGCCGGCTCTTCCCCGGCGTGGTGGCGGCCACGGCGGCCGTGGTGCGCTGGCGCTGCGAGCAGCTGGGCGTGTGGCGTGAACGGGCCAAGGGTGCGCCGGCCCCGGCCACGCCCGTGCTCGACGCCATGTTCAGCCGCGAGGAACCGCAGACCGGCCCCTCGGGCACGCTGGCCTGGGCCGTGGACATCGACAACCCGGCCACGGGCGAGGCCTTCACCTTGACGCTGAAAGAAGTGACCCTGCCCGGACCCGAAGGCAACGTCACGCGGCCCTGCGCCGTGGGCTTCTCGGGCAACTACCCGCGCGCGCTCGACGGGCTGGCACGCCTGCTCTCGCTGGACATGCGCGTGGTGGACCCGGCCTGGATCGGCATGAAGCTGCGCAAGCTGCTTAATTACGCCGAACCCCTGGGCTCCTTCATGGCCTTTGTGCCGGGCCTGCCCCACGGCGAACGCCGCCAGCAAACCTGGCCCTCCACCGTGGCTTACCTGGCACGCCTCATCATCCACCGCTACGCCATGCTGGGCGTGCTCGACGAGCAGGGCTACCCGTTACGCGAAATGGGCGTGCTCGAACGCCCGGATGCGGTGGACACGGAGGAGCCCGCTGCCATGGCCGGCCGGCCCTGCCCTGAGTGCGGCAATCCCACGGTGATCAAGAAGGACGGTTGCGACTTCTGCACCGCCTGCGGCTATGTGGGGCAATGCGGCTGAAGGGTCGGCGAAATGACCTGAAAGACATGACGCGTCAATCCTAGTTCTCTCGAACTATGGGCCGTCATGGCCTGTCTGCTGCGCTAGACTGCCCTGTCACCGACCCGAAGAAGGAAGCCGCGTATGTCCCATTCCGCCCTTGAATCCACCGCCGCCCACATCCTGCGCAGCATGCCCGAGGCGCTGATCTTCTGCGACCTCAAGGGTGTGATCCAGGTCTGGAACGGCGGCGCTGAAAAGGTCTTCGGCTGGTCTGCCGCCGAGGCCGTGGGCCAGAGCCTGGACCTGATCATCCCCGAGCGCATGCGCAAGGCGCACTGGGAAGGCTTCGACCAGGCCATTGCGCGCGGCGGCGTCAAGCCCGGGCGCACGTCCATGATCACGCGTTCGCTGCACAAGACCGAAGAGTTCATCTACGTGGACATGAGTTTCGAGATGGTGCGTGACGAGACAGGCCAGATGCTGGGCTCGCTGGCCGTGGCGCGCGATGCCACCAAGCGCTTCAACGATGAGAAGGCCTTGCGCAAGCAGCTGGCCGAACTCACGGTCCCCAAGCCGTCCGCTTGAGATGGCCCAGGTCCTGCCCGGCTTCAACAGCCCGGCCGCGGGCTTCGAGCAGCCTTACGAGATGCTTGAAGCCTGCCACGAGCGCGTGCAGCGCACGCTGGACCTGCTCGATCGCCTGATCGCCCACGTGGCGCAGAGCGGCCACGATGCGCAGAGCCGCTCGGCCGCGGCCGATGTGCTGCGCTACTTTGACCTGGCCGCGCCCCTGCATCACCAGGACGAAGAGCTGCATGTGTTCCCGCCCTTGCTCGCGGGCGCGGATGTGGCCCTGCAGGCCGTGGTGCGCCGCCTGCAGGCCGAGCATCGCGAGATGGAAGCGCTCTGGACCGCGCTGCGGCCCACGCTGCTGCGCTGGCGTGAAGCCGGGGCCAGCGACGCGCCCGATGCCACGCTGCGCGCACAGGCCGCACGCTTTGTGCAACTCTACGCCGGCCACATTCCGGTGGAAGAAACCCTGGTCTTTCCCGGCGCACAGGCCGGCATGGATGCCGGGCAGCAGGCTGCGATGGGCCAGGAGATGCAGGCGCGGCGACGCGGCTGAACGCGCCGACCTTGCACCGGCAGGCCTAGTCGCGCACGATCAGCACGGGCTGCGTCGCATGGGCCAGCACGCGTTGCGCGACGCTGCCCAGCACCAGCTTTTCCAGGCCACGGCGGCCGTGCGAGCCCATGACGATGAGATCCGCACCGCGGGCGTGGGCCGTCTCGGTGATGCCGCGCCAGACGGCGTGCGACTCCACCACTTCAACCTGCACCGTCACCCCGGCTGCCGCCAGCGCGGCGCGCGCGGCCTCGGTGGCCTCGGCCGCTTCCGCATGCGCGGCGCTCAGGTACTCGGCCTGGCCATAGGCAAAGTCGCTGCCCAGACCGGTGAAGGGATAGGGGTCGATCACGTAGATGGCCGTGGCGTGGCTGCCGAAGGCACGGGCCAGGCCCGCTGCCTTCTCCACGGCCTTCTGCGCCGTGGGCGAGCCGTCGACGGGGATCAGGATGTGCTTGAACATGGTGAATCCTCCTGTGGTCAGCGGGGAGCGTCCTCACCCTGGAAGGCGTGGGCGCGCAGCGTGACGACCAGCGTATCACGACAGGCCGGCGCAGCGACGGGCTGGATGGGCGTGGTCTCGTGGATCACACGCGCGTCGTCGAGCAGCAGCACGGACCAGGGCTCGGCCAGGGTGAAGCGCTGGCCCTGCGGCCCCGCGGACTCGAACACACGTGTCTCGCCGCCCTTGACGCCACGGCGCTGCACCAGGAAGACCGCCACCAGGTCCACGCCGTCGCGGTGCGCGCCCTCGGGCGTGGGCCGGCCGATGCCGTCGGTGGTGTCGATACGGAAGGGATGGGCCTCGATGTACCAGCGCTGCGCGCCCTTGAGCGCGCTGGCCGTGCGCCCCAGCCAGCGCAGCAGCCGGCCCCAGGCGGGTTGCGCCACCATGGCGGGCTCCATGGGTTCGAACAGACGCTGCATGCCGCCATGCAGGGCGTTGTATTCGAGCGGCTGCCAGTGCGGCCGGTGCGGCACCTGGCTCAGCGCCTCGCCGTCGAGCACGAAGCAGGAATGCCGCCGGCGCCGGTAGCGCCCGCCGTCCTTGAGGAAGGTGTCGGGCGGCAGCGCGTCCCAGTAAGGCTGCAGGGCCTGCAGCTCAGCCGCAGTGCAGCCGCTGAGCCGGGCCACGGCCGCCGCGTCCAGCACCGCATGCCCCTGACGCTGCAGGGTCGTGTCGAGTTCGGCGGGTGGCGTGAGCGGGGGCAAGAACAAGGGGCTGGTCATGACAGGCATTGTGCCCGGCCGTGACCAGCCCCTTGCAGGGGATCAGGAAGAATCAGCAGCCCGTGGTAACCGGCACGGAGATCGTCGGCGCACCGTTGGCCACCGGAGCCCATGTGTAGGTGAACTGACAGTTAGCTGGGTTGGTGCCACCAGGTGCCTGCACCGTCATGACGTTAGCGGCGAAGGTCACGGTGTACTCGCTGGGCGAGATCAGCTGGGCTGCCGCCTGGATGCCGCCAGCAGCGGCCGTGGGGTATGCAAAGGCAGTCAGCACGTTGGTGCCGTCCATGATCACACCCACGGTGCCACCCGCGGCCACGTTACAGCCACCTGCGAGAAGGAAAGTGGTGGAACCAGTACCCGTCTGGGTCAGGCACAAGGCCTTGGCCAAGGCTGCAGCGGACTTGACCGCCCCGGCTGCAGCCTGCAGTTTGGCAGCGCGTGCATCGCGCTGCACCGCGATGTAGCGCGGCAATGCCAGGGCGGCCAGGATGCCGATGATGGTGATCACGATGACCAGTTCGATCAAAGTGAAGCCGCGGGACAGTTTTTTCATGGGGAACTCCAACGTGGATAAGCGGGGAATGCCCCGGATTGTGCCCCAGTGCTGCCCGGCCATACAAATTTGATAGCAAAAAAGCCTATTCCAACGTGACTTAGTTGACGCCAGACGGCCTAACGACGGGGCAGGCTACAGTTCGCCCCATGAAGCTCCAGTTCCGCCATCCCCTGCGCACCCTGTTCACCGGCCTGCTGGCCATGCTGCCGCTGGCGGCGACGCTGATCCTGATCGGCTGGGCGCTGAGCCTGCTCTCGACCTGGCTCGGGCCGCAGAGCGTCTTTGGCCAGCTGCTCGTGCGCCTGGGCCTGGGCGGCACGGGCTCGGAGCTGCTGGGCTATGCGCTGGGCCTGCTCCTGCTGCTGGCCTGCGTCTACCTGCTGGGCCTGCTGACCGAGGCCGGGCTGGAACGCGGCCTGGCACGTGCCGTCAACGGCCTGGTACAGCGCATCCCCGTGGTGCGCACCGTCTACGACGTGATCCAGAAGCTCGTGGCGCTGTTCTCGCAGTCGCCGGAGGCAGGACTCAAATCCATGAGCCCGGTCTGGCTCTACTTCGGTGGCCGCCAGGACACGCAGGGCACGGCCGTGTTGGGCCTGCTCTCCACGCCGGAGCCCGTGCTGCTGGGCGGCCAACCCTACCTCGGTGTGCTCGTGCCCACAGCACCCGTGCCCGTGGGCGGCGGCCTGCTCTTCGTGCCGGCCGACTGGGTGGAGGCGGCCGAGCTGGGTGTCGAGGCGGTGACCAGCATCTATGTCTCCATGGGCGTGACGGCCGGACAGTACCTGCCGACCCGGTCCCGTCCCAGTTGACGCACGCAAACTCCGCGTTTACCCGGCCGGCCCGGCGCCCGGACCGGACGCACAATCGGCCATCCGTCCACTGCCGCCTTCATCATGCGCAAGACCTTTGCCTCTCTGCTCGCCGGCCTGTTGCTGGCCCTGGGCGCCCATGCCCAGACCTTCCCCTCCAAGCCGGTGCGCATCGTCATCGGCTTCCCGGCGGGCGGTCCGCTGGACCAGCACGCGCGCCTGCTGGCCGACCGCCTGCAGGCCGCACTCGGCCAGCCGGTGCTGATCGACTACAAATCCGGTGCCGGCGGCACCGTGGGCGCGCAGGAGGTGATGAAAGCCGCGCCCGACGGGCACACCCTCATGCTGGCCAACACAGGGGTCATGGTCATCAACCCGGCGCTCTACAGCAAGCTGCCCTATGCCACGCTCAAGGACTTCGTGCCGATCGCCCGCACGGCCATGCAGCCGCTGGCCCTGCTGGTCAACCCCAAGCTGCCCGTGAACACGCTCAGGGAGTTCATGGACTACACGCGCGCACGGCCAGGCCAGGTCAATTACGGCTCGGCCGGCAATGGTGGCATCAGCCATCTGGTGCCCGAGATGTTCAAGAGCAGCACCGGCCTCTTCATGGTGCACATCCCCTATCGGGGCAGCGCCCCAGCCTTCACCGATCTGATGGCCGGCCAGGTGCAGTTCATGGCCGAGTCGATTCCGCAGGCCGCGGCGTACCACAAGCAGGGCAAGGTCCGCGCGCTGGCCGTGACCAGCCGCGCGCGCAACCCCGCCCTGCCGGAGATCCCCACGGTGATCGAGAGCGGCATTCCGGGCTTCGAGGTCGTGGGCTTCTACGGCTTTCTCGCGCCCGCCGGCACACCGAAAGACGTGGCGGCGAAACTGAGCGACGCCTTCCGTCAGGTGCTGAGCCAGCCCGATCTGCGCGAGCGCATGATCACGCAGGGTGCCGATCCGGCCTTCCTCGGCGCGGACGAGTTCGCCAAGTTCCTCGCCGCCGAGATGCCGCGCTGGGCTGCGGCCGTGCAGAAATCCGGCGCACGGCTGGATTGAGGCACGCGCGAGCTTGGTATGCCCACCATGAAACCCGGCAAACCCACCGGCCCCGTCGCCCCGCCCGGCACCACCTGGCCCTCGGCCTTGGCGATCCTGCTGGTGCTGGGCGTGATGGCCGATGCCGCCTACCTGCTCTACGCCGAATGGCGGCACTTCAGTAATCCGGACATGGGCACGCTGGTCATTGCTGCTGCGCTTGCCAGCCTGGCCCTGTGCGCGCCCTACAGCCTCTTCACCCGCCGCCCCAGGGAAGCCTTGGTCACAGCCCTGCTCGCGCTGGCCTGTGTGGCCGGTGCGCATGCACTGCTGCTGTCGGGCCGCCTCGACTACCGGGCCCCCTGTGAGGATGGGCTTTACGAATGCGCACGCAAGGGCCTCAACCGCACCATGACCCGCTACCCATGAGCCATCCCCTGCTCGCGCCCCTGCAGCTCGGGCTCGATGTCCTGCGCACCGACCCGGGTACCACCACCGCCTTCTGCCGCCTGGCGCGTGCGCAGGACGACCTGCTGGCCACGCTGCCGCCGCGCTACGGCGAGGTCCTGCTGGGCCTGCTGGACCGGCTCGAATCGAGCGCGCTGTTTTCGGAAGAGAGTTGCTCCTTCAGCCAGCGCGATCTGCTCGACAGCCTGCAGCTCTGGCTGGACAAGGCTCGTACGCAACTCCCCGGCTGAACCCGCCGTCACCCGGGTAAACCCTCGCCCTGTGCACCATGCGCACTTGCGCGTGCGCAGGTGCAGCGGTCACCGAAATCCCGTATAAAACAACGTCGCCCGGCCCGAGCGCGGTGCGTCCCACATCCAGATGGAGGAAAGAACCATGCCCAAACTCAACGTCAACGGCGAGGAACAGGAGTTCAACGCCGCCCCCGACACCCCGCTGCTGTGGGTGTTGCGCGAACAGCTCGGGCTCACGGGCACCAAGTACGGCTGCGGCGTGGCCCAGTGCGGTGCCTGCACGGTGCACATCGACGGCGCGGCCGTGCGCAGCTGCGTGATGCCACTGCGCGCACTCAAGGAGACCCAGCAGGTGGTGACCATCGAGGGCCTGTCGCGCAATGGCACGCACGCAGTGCAGCGCGCCTGGCAGCTCATGGACGTGCCGCAGTGCGGCTTCTGCCAAAGCGGCATGATCATGGCGGTGAGCGCGCTGCTCAAGGACAAACCCAATCCCACGGATGCCGAGATCGACGCCGCCATCACCAACATCTGCCGCTGCGGCACCTACAACCGCGTGCGCGCGGCGATCAAGGTGGCCGCCCAGGGCGTGACGCGCCGGCGTGTCTCGGCCGCCGACGGTCTGCAGACCGAGGAGGACCTGTCATGAACACAATGCAGCAGGATGGGATCACACGTCGCAACTTCCTGGCAACCACGGGTGCGGCGGCCGGCGGCCTGATGGTGGGCTTTCATGTGCCGCTGGCCCAGGCCGCGGACCTGCCGCCCGAGATCAATGCCTGGGTGGTCGTGAAGCCTGACGACACGGTGGTAATCCGCATCGCGCGCTCGGAGATGGGCCAGGGCACGCTCACGGGTCTGGCCCAGCTCGTGGCCGAAGAGCTGGAGTGCAACTGGCGCCGCGTGACCACCGAATACCCGACGCCGGGCCAGAACCTGGCACGCCAGCGTATCTGGGGCAATTTCGCCACCGGCGGCAGTCGCGGCATCCGTGAATCGCACGACTACGTGCGCAAGGGCGGCGCCATGGCGCGCATGATGCTGTTGCAGGCCGCTGCCGAAGGCTGGGGCGTGCCCGTGGCCGAGTGCAGTGTGACGCGCGGCGTGATCACGCACACACCGACCGGACGCAAGACGCTCTACGGCCGCGTGGCCAATGCGGCCGGCAAGCTCACGCCGCCCGATCCGGCCAGCGTGGTGCTCAAAGAACCCAGGGACTGGAAGATCGCGGGCCAGCGCATGCTGCGCCTGGACACCTTTCGCAAGACCACAGGCCAGCAGGACTACGGCATGGACCTGCAGCTGCCCGGCATGCTCAACGCCGCCATCAAGGACTGCCCCGTCTTCGGCGGCACGGTCAAGAGCTTCAATGCCGCGCCCATCATGCGCCGCCTGGGCGTGAAGAAGGTGGCGCAGGTGGGACCGAGCGCCGTGGCCGTGGTGGCCACGAGCTGGTGGACGGCCAAGACCGCGCTGGACGCGCTGCAGATCGAATGGGACTACGGCCCCAACGCCACGGTCTCGCAGGCCGACATCCACGCCATGGTGCGCGGCGGGCTGGACCTCTCGGTGCCCGCCACTTCGGTGGGCAACAGCAAGGGCGATGCGGTGGCCGCCATCACGGCCGCGCCGCGTCGCATCGAGGCCATCTACGGCTACCCCTACCAGAACCACGCCTGCATGGAGCCCATGAACGCCACCGCGCGCTGGACCGCCCAGCGCTGCGAGGTCTGGGTGGGCACGCAGAACGGCGAGGCCGCGCTGGCCGCCACGGCCGAGGCCGCGGGCCTGCCGGCCGCGCAGTGCGAGGTCTACAAGCAGCTGCTCGGCGGCGGCTTCGGCCGGCGCGGGCGCAGCGACTACATCACCCAGGCCGTGACGGTCGCCAAAAGCATGCCTGGCACGCCGATCAAGCTGATCTGGTCGCGCGAGGAAGACATGCAGCACTGCTTCTTCCATCCGATCACGGCCGCCAAGCTCAGCGCGGGCCTGGACGAACAAGGCAACATCACCGGCCTGCACATGCGTATCTCGGGCCAGTCCATCCTGGCCACGGTGGCGCCCCAGGCCATGCGCGACGGCAAGGACATGGTGGTCTACCAGGGCCTCAATCCCTCGGGGCCCGAGGCCTCCATCGGCTACAGCTTCCCCAACCTGCTGATCGAGCACGCCATGCGCAATCCGCACGTGCCGGCCGGCTTCTGGCGCGGCGTGAATCTGAACCAGAATGCGATCTACCTCGAGTGCTTCCTGGACGAGATCGCGCACACCACAGGCCAGGACCCGCTGGCGCTGCGCCGCAAGCTCATGGCCAACCACCCCAAGCACCTGGCCGTGCTCGACGCCGTGGCCGCGCGCGTGGGCTGGGGCAGCCCTGCACCCGCGGGCGTCTACCGCGGCCTGGCGCAGACCATGGGCTTCGGCAGCTATGTGGCCGCCTGTGCCGAGGTCTCGGTGAGCGCCGAGGGCAAGCTCAAGATCCACCGCATCGTCGCCGCCACCGACTGCGGCCACGCCGTGAACCCGCAGCAGATCGAGGCCCAGGTCGAAGGCTCCTTCGTCTATGGCCTGTCGGCTGCGCTGTTCGGCGAGATCACCGTCAAGGACGGCGCCGTGGAGCAGAAGAATTTCGACACCTATCCGGTGATGCGCCTGGCCGACATGCCGCCGGTGGAGACCATCGTCATGCCCTCGGGCGGCTTCTGGGGTGGTGTGGGCGAACCCACGATCGCCGTGGCCGCGCCGGCCGTGCTCAACGCCATCTTCGCCGCCACGGGCAGGCGCATCCGCGAGTTGCCGATCAAGAGCCAGGACTTGCGACGCGCATGAAGACCCTGCTCGCTGCTGCCGTGCTGGCCCTGCCCCTGGCGGGCGGGGCCGTGACGGTGGTGGGGGACGGCATCCCGGCGGCCCTCGAGGGTCGGGTGGGAGACGCGGTGCGCGGCCGCGCCATCGCCACCAGCCGCAGCCAGGGCCTGTGCCTGCTGTGCCACAGCGGCCCGGTGCCCGAAGAGCGCTTCCAGGGCAATCTCGCGCCCGATCTGGCCGGCGCGGGTGCGCGCTGGAGCGCCTCCCAGCTGCGACTTCGGCTGGTGAGCCCGCAGCATGTCAACCCGGACAGCATCATGCCGGCCTATTACCACACCGAAGGTCTGTTGCGCGTGGGCGCACGTTGGCAGGACCGCCCCATCCTCGACGCGCAGCAGATCGAGGACGTGATCGCCTGGCTGATGACACTGAGAGACTGACGCCGATGGAACGCCGTCAGCTGCTGCAGACCACCGCCGGCCTCACCGGCTGGTTGCTGCTGCGCCCGGCGCAGGCCAACAACCAGCTGCAGGACGCCGTGCGTGCCTGGGCCGGCGGAACGCCCGTGCAGAGCGGGCGCGTGCGCATCGATATCGCCACCCTGGTGGACAACGGCAACACCGTGCCCCTGGGCGTACGGGTGGACAGCCCCATGACGACGTCCGACCACGTGGTGGCCCTCGCCGTCTTCAACGAACGCAATCCGCAGGCCGATGTGCTGCGCTGCCAGCTGGGCCCGCGCGCAGGCAAGGCGCAGGTGAGCACGCGCATCCGCCTGGCCACCACGCAGAAGCTCACGGCCGTGGCACGCATGAGCGATGGCAGCTGCTGGCAGCAGACGGTGGAGGTCATCGTGGCGCTCGCCGCCTGCCTGGAGGAGTTGCAGTGAGCGCGCGCACCCTCATCAAGGTACCGAAGACGGCGCGCCGCGGCGAGGTGATCGAGATCAGTGCCATCATCGGCCACCCCATGGAGTCGGGCTACCGGCCCGGCGCCGATGGCCAACGCCTGCCGCGCAATATCATCACGCGCTTCGATTGCCACTACAACGAGGAGCTGGTGTTCGCGGCCGAGTTCTCGCCGGCGATCTCGGCCAACCCGCTGATCGCCTTCCACACCGTGGCCGTGGCCAGCGGTACGCTGCGCCTGAGCTGGGAAGGCGAACAAGGTTTTCGTCACAGCGAAAGCGTGACGATCAGCGTCGCATGAGGGTGTGCCGCATCGCCTGGCTGGCGCTGCTGCTGGCCGGCACATTGCGGGCACAGCTGGCGCCCGAGCAGCGCCGTTCCGATGTCGAGACCCTGGGCCCGGACCTGCAGGCGATGCAGCGCGACGATGCGCGCAACCCGGCCATGCTCTGGGTGCAGCAGGGTGCGCAGCTCTGGCAGCAGCCGGACGGCGCGCAGCAACGCGCCTGCGCGAGCTGCCATGGCGAGGTGCAGCGCCTGCGCGGTGCGGCCGCGCGCTACCCGGCCTTCGATGTGGCCAGCGGGGCGGCGATCAACCTGCAGCAGCGCATCCAGCGCTGTCGCACGCAGTACCAGCAGGCCGCGCCCTGGCCGCTGGAGAGCGAGGAACTGCTCGCCCTCGAAGCCCTGGTCGCGCTGCAATCGCGCGGCCTGCCGCTGAGTCCGCCCGACGATGCACGGCTGCAGCCCGTGCGCGAACAAGGGCGTGCACTCTATGTGCAGCGCATGGGCCAGCTCAACCTCTCCTGCGCCCAATGCCACGACCAGCGCTGGGGCCAGCGTCTGGGCGGCACCCTGATTCCGCAGGCGCATCCGAACAGCTACCCGCAGTACCGGCTGGAATGGCAGGGTCTGGGCTCGCTGCAGCGCCGCCTGCGCAGCTGCCTCACCGGCGTGCGCGCGCAGCCCTGGCCGCTGGGCGCGTCCGAGCTCGTGGCACTGGAGCTCTACCTGGCCGAGCGGGCGCGCGGCCTGGTCGTGGAGTCCCCCGGGGTGCGTCCGTAAGCTTCGCGAATCCGGGTATATATACGGCATGCGTTTGCCCTGGTTCCGTCTGACCAGCCTCAAGACCCGGGTGGTCCTGGCGGTTGCCCTGCTTTTCATCGTCTTTGCCGGCCTGTTGACCTGGCTGACCCTGCGGCACTTCGACCAGAACTTCCGCCAGAACCTTTACCAGGAACAGTTTCTGCTGGCCAGTGCCCTGGCCAAGGCCCTGGACGACAAGCTGGAACAGAGCCAGGAACTGCTCCAGCTCACAGCCCGTGACGTCCCACCCGCAGCGCTGCGCGATCCGCGCGCGGCCCAGGACTTCCTGGACCACCAGGCGGCGTTGCGCGCCATCTTCACCGACGGCCTGGCCCTGCTCTCCGAAGACGGCCGGCTGATCGCCGAGTCACCTTATCTGCCCGGGCGGCGCGGGCACGACCAGCGCGAGCTCGACGTCTACGAAGTGATCTCCAAGACCCGGCAGCCCTACATCTCGCGCCCCTACGCCTCGGCACGCGCCCAGGGGCGGCCGGCCATCACCATCGGCATCCCGCTGTTCGACGGCCGGGGCGACATGGTCGGGCGACTGCACGGCAGCATCGAACTGGAGGGTCGCAACTTCCTCTCCGATCTCAACCACGTCAAGCTCGGTCGCACCGGCTACATCTCCCTCTTCACGCGCGATCGCATCTTCATCACCAATCGCAACCCGCAGCGCATCCTCCAGCCCATCGTGCAACCGGGGCTCAACCCGCTGGTCGATCGCGCGGTGGCCGGCTTCGAAGGCAGCGGCACCACGGTCACCTCGCGCGGCGAAGAGGTGGTGAGCAGCTTCAAGCACCTGAGCACGGCGCCCTGGCTGCTCAGCGTGAACCTGCCCGTACGCGAGGCCGAAGAGCCGTTGCAGCAGGCACGCAACATCCTGTTGCTGGGCATCGCCGCGGGAACGCTGGTGGTGGTGGTTCTGATCGGCCTCATCATGCGTCGCGCGCCGGCGCCGCTGGACACCCTGACCCGGCATGTGCAGTCCCTCCACGACCGTCCCGGACCGCAGCGCCAGCTCGCGCTGCAGCGCAACGACGAGATCGGCACGCTGGTACAGGCCTTCAACGACATGGTCGGCCGTCTCGACCGCCAGCAGCAGACGCTACGCGAGAGCGAGGCGCGATTTCGCAGCCTGGCCGAGCTCTCGACCGACTGGTTCTGGGAACAGGACGAGGCCTTCCGTTTCACCCAGGTCTCGCGCGGCATCTATGGCGCGGACCTGGTGCCCCACATCGGACGCACGCGCTGGGACCAACCCGTGGTCTCGCCCGACGAGGCAGGCTGGGAGGAACACCGCGCGCTGCTGAACCAGCGCGAGCCTTTCCATGACTTCGTCTACCAGGTGCGCGATAACCAGGGCATGGTGCGCACCCTGAGCATCAGCGGCACACCCATCTTCGACGAGCAGGGGGTGTTCCGCGGCTACCGCGGCGTGGGCTCGGACATCACGGACCGCAAGGCCGCCGAGCAGCGCATCGAGTACCTGGCCTACCACGACGCGCTGACCGGTCTGCCGAACCGCCTGCTGGTGCAGGACCGCTTCGTGCAGGCCATGGCACAGGTCGACCGCAATCAGACCCGTATCGCCCTGGTCTACCTGGATCTGGACAACTTCAAGACCATCAATGACACCCTGGGCCATGCCGCTGGCGACGAGTTGCTGCGCGAGGTGGCCCGCCGCCTGCGCGAGAGCGTGCGCGACAGCGATACCATCAGCCGCCAGGGCGGCGACGAGTTCCTGCTCATGTTGGGCGAGCTGCCCGATACCGAGGTGGTGGCGGCCGTGGTGCTCAAGATCATGGACCGGTTGCAGGAGCCGGTGCGCATCGGCGCCCAGGAGCTGTCGGTCTCGGCCTCGATCGGTGTGGCCATCGGCCCCGAGGACGGTCGCGACTTCGAGACCCTGCGCAAGAAAGCCGACATGGCCATGTACCGCTCCAAGGAGGCGGGACGGAATGTCTACCACTTCTTCGATCCCACCATGGACGCCGAGGCCGGCGAACACCTGCTGATGCGCAACGGCCTGCGTCGGGCGCTGGAGCGTGACGAGTTCCTGCTGCACTACCAGCCCCAGTACGACCTGGCCAGCGGGATGCTGACCGGTGTCGAGGCGCTGATCCGCTGGGAGCATCCGGAACTGGGCCTGGTGCTGCCCGGGCGTTTCATCGGTGTGGCCGAGGAAAGCGGCCTCATCGTGCCCATGGGCGACTGGGTGCTGCAGCAGGCCTGCCAGCAGGCCATGCGCTGGCAGCGCGCCGGCCTGCCGCCGATGACGATGGCGGTCAACCTCTCGGCCATCCAGTTCAAGCGGGGCCAGGTGGAGCAGTCGGTGCAGCGGGCGCTGCAGGCCTCCGGCCTGCCGCCGGGACTGCTGGAGCTGGAGCTCACCGAGTCCATCCTGATTCAGAACGTCGAGAGCGTGCTCTCCAGCGTGCGTGCGCTCAAGCAGCTGGGTGTGAAGCTGGCCATCGACGACTTCGGCACCGGCTACTCCAGCCTGTCCTATCTCAAGCAGCTGGACATCGACCAGCTCAAGATCGACCAGGGGTTTGTGCGCGACCTCGCGAGCGATCCCGACGACGCAGCCATCGTACGCGCCATCATCCAGATGGCCCACAGCCTGAACCTGCGCACGCTGGCCGAAGGGGTCGAGACGGAGCAGATCCGTGACCAGCTGCGCGCCTTCGGCTGCGATGCCGCACAGGGCTACTTCTATTCGCGGCCGGTGCCCGCGCCGGACATCGAACGCCTGCTCGCGCAGACACCACGCAGCCCGGGCCTGTTCGGCACGCCCTGAGGCCTGGCGCGGCGGGCCTCAGGCCTGATGGAACACGCTGACAGCCTGCACCAGATCGCGGGCCTGGGTCCTCAGGCTGTCGGCCGCAGCGGCCATCTGTTCCACCAGCGCAGCGTTCTGCTGCGTCGTCTGGTCAATCTGCGTCACGGCCACGCCGACCTGCGCCACCCCCTGGCTCTGTTCGACGCTGGCCGCACTGATCTCGCCCATGATGTCGGTCACACGCTGGATGCTGGCCACCACTTCCTGCATCGTGGCCCCGGCCCGGTCCACCAGCGCGCTGCCCTGCCCCACCCGCGCCACGCTGTCGGAGATCAGGGCCTTGATCTCCCGCGCGGCTTCGGCGCTGCGGCCCGCGAGCGAGCGCACCTCACCCGCCACCACGGCAAAGCCGCGCCCCTGCTCGCCGGCACGGGCCGCCTCCACCGCGGCGTTGAGCGCGAGGATGTTGGTCTGGAAGGCGATGCCATCGATCACGCTGATGATGTCGGCGATCCTGCGTGAGCTGTCGTTGATGCCCTTCATGGTGTCGACCACCTGGGCCACGACCTCGCCACCTTGCGCCGCCACCGCGCTGGCGTTCTGCGCGAGCTGGTTGGCCTGGCGTGCGTTGTCGGCGTTCTGCTTCACGGTGGACGACAGCTGCTCCATCGAAGCGGCCGTCTGCTCGAGGGCGGTGGCCTGGCTTTCGGTGCGGGCGCTGAGGTCCTGGTTGCCGTGGGCGATCTCGGTACAGGCCACCTCCATGCCTGCCGCCGTGCCACGGATGGACGCCACCGCCGCGTCCATGCGCGCCAGCGTGGACTGCAGGACGCTGGCCAGCGGCGTGTCGACCCGGACCTGCGCCGCCTGCGAGAGCGCGATGCCATCGGCACGCTCCACCGAACTCACCAGTTGCCCCAGCTCCGCGCCCTGGCGTGCCGTCTGGGCCATCCTGATCGCCATCAGCACCTCGAGTGCGGTCTGGATGACCACATAGACGGCGTGAATCACGACGATGCCGAAGTTCGGCTGCGACAGACAATAGAGGCCGAAGCCCGCCGCCTGCAGGCGATCGAACAGCACGTGGTGCACGGCAAAGGCGGCCGCCGAGAACACGATGGGGCGCCAGTCGCGGTAGACCAGCAGCAAGGCCAGCGTGACAAAGACACCGAAGTGGAACTCGGTCATGCCGCGCGCCAGCTGGATGTGAAGAACGACGAACAGGGTCTGGATCAGGGCCAAGCCCATGCTGGACCACAGCGTGCCCCGGCAGACGACATAGAGGCCCAGGGCTAGCCCCACCAGCAGCGCGGACAGGCCCCAGGCCAGTCCGGCTTCGACGAAGCTGGAACCCAGGACGACGGCGGCCAGGGCGCTGAGCCCGATGGACATCAGCAGGACGCGATCACCCAGCAAGGCCTGGGCAGACAACTCTTGCGAGTGGGAGGTCGAGGATGGATGCATGAAGAGACACGCCTTTGGATGTGAACAATGGCCCCCTGCGACCCGACCTTGCGCCCTGACTTGCGGGCGTGGCCTGATGGGTCTGAGCCTACGTGGGCCGGCCGCAGGATGTCAATGGCCAGCGCACCAGATAAGGGCTCGATCGTAGGAAATCTTGACGCCTATCAACGGAGGTTTGCCCTGGACAAAGCGAAGACACCAGACCGAGACACCGGACGGGAACTTTGCGGCGGTCCGCCGTATCATTCCTGTCATGCGCGTTTTTGTCGTGATCCTGATGATGGCTCTGCTGCCCCTGCGCGCCGGCCTGGGTGACGTCATGGCCCTGGAGCGCGCCCGGCCGGACGCGCCGGCTGACGTGCGCGCGGCAGCCCTGCACGACTGCCATGAAGCCCTCCAGCAGCACGCCATGGTGGATCACATGGACCATCACGCGCCGTCGGGCATTGCGGCCGATGGCGTTCAGGCCGAACACGGGTGCGGCGAATGCGCCGTCTGCCACGCAGCCGCGCTGCCCGGCACACTCGTGCCCTCGGCGCTGGTCCCGGCGGGTCATGTGCCGCCCCAGGCCCGCGTGCTCAGACCTCTGAGCGCCGATCCCGTCGCGGGTTTCAAGCCCCCCATCGCCTGAGTCTCACACCCGAGGTGCGTCCGCCATGCAACCCGGGGCTGCGCGGAGACGGCGTCATGCAACGCCATGCCAGGCCTCGCTGCAAAGGCAGCCCGGTCTGCCACCCGGCACTCCCGTTGCGGGATGGCCCGGCCTACCCACTGAAACATCACGGAAACCAACATGAACACTCCCATCACCCTCCTTTGCGCCGTCCTGCTGGCCGCCGGCCCAGCCTGGGCCCATGGCGACAAGCCGCACGGCGGCGCCGCGCATGGCAGCCACGCCACCGCCAAGGTGCAGCAAGCCTGGGGCATCGCCGGCGAAGCACGTCAGGTCCAGCGCACCATCACGCTGACCATGACCGACAACATGCGCTTCAACCCCGACCGCATCGAGGTGAAGCAGGGCGAGACGGTCCGCCTGCGCGTGCGCAATGCCGGCAAGTTGCTGCACGAGCTGGTGATCGGCACACGCGAGACGCTCGCGGCGCATGCCGAGGCCATGCTCAAGCACCCGGACATGGAGCACGAAGAAGCCCATATGGTCCATGTCGACCCGGGCAAGACCGGCGAGATCATCTGGACCTTCAACCGCGCGGGTGAGTTCGAGTTCGCCTGCCTGATCGCCGGCCACTTCCAGGCCGGCATGAAGGGGATCATCCGCGTCGTCAACCGCTCCTCCGCGACCGATACGAGCACCCCCGACCACCCTGCCGCCTATGCGGGCCAGCAGCAGCGTGACATCAAATCGCTGTCGGCTCAGGATCTGCAGGCCTATGCCCAGGGTCAGGGCCACGGCTTCGCCAAGGCGGCCGAGCTCAACGGCTACCCGGGTCCGCTGCATGTGCTCGAACTCGCCGCAGAACTGGGACTCGATGACCAGCAACGCCAGCAGTCCGAGGCGCTGATGGCACAGCACCGCAGCGAAGCGCGGCGCCTGGGCCAGGAGCTTATCGACGCGGAGCGCGCGCTGGACCAGGCCTTTGCGAGCCGCAGCATCGATGCCGACGCACTGCAGCAGCTGACGCAGGACGCCGGCCTGAAGCATGCGCGCCTGCGCGCCGAGCACCTGCGCACCCACCTGGCGCAGACGGCGCTGATGACCCCGCAGCAGATCGCACGCTACAACAGCCTGCGCGGCTACGACACCGCCGACCGCCAGCACACACCGGAGATGAGCCATGGCCACCAACCCGCACACCGTTGACCGCCTGCCCCGGCGCCAGCTCCTGCAATGCGGCGTGGCCGCTTTGCTGGGCGCCCTCGTCGGGCCGCTGTCCGCAAACCCTGCCGCTACGCGCCCGCTGATCGAGGTCTGGAAGACACCGACCTGCGGCTGTTGCAAGGACTGGATCCGCCACCTGGAGTCCGAAGGCTTCGCGGTGAAGTTCCACGACCTCCCCCACGCGCGCAAGGACGAGCAGCGCCGCCGCCTGGGCCTGGCCGACAAGTACGGCTCCTGCCACACGGGTCTCGTGGGCGGCTATGTGCTTGAGGGCCATGTGCCGGCGCGTGAGATCCACCGCCTGCTCAAGGAAAAGCCCCAGGCCCTGGGCCTGGCCGTGCCGGGCATGCCTATGGGCTCACCGGGCATGGACGGGCCGGAGTACGGCGGCCACCAGGACCCCTACGAGGTGCTGCTGGTGCAGCGCGACGGCAGCGCCCGTGTCTACCAAGCCTACCGCTGACAACGCTCAGAACAGGCTGCCCTGACCTGCGGACAGGCCGGGGCGGAACTGCGTGAGGTCCAGCGCGATGCGCTCACGGTTCAGCCCCAGGCGCGCGCAGGCCTTGTGGAAACGCTGCTCGATCAGATCGGCCCAGAGGCCGCTGCCGCGCATGCGCGTGGCCCAGTCGCTGTCATAGTCCTGGCCGCCACGCATCTCGCGGATGCGCGCCATCACGCGCGCCGCGCGCTGCGGATAGTGCAGCTGCAACCACTGCTGGAAGACCTCGTTGAGCTCCCAGGGCAGGCGCAGCACGGTGTAGAAGGCGCTCCTTGCGCCGGCTTCAGCCGCGGCGGCCAACACCTGCTCCATGTCTTCGTTGATGAAGGGAATCTGCGGCGCCACGCTGACGCCCACGGGTACGCCGGCCTGGGCCAGGGTGCGGATGGTGCGCAGGCGGCGCTGCGGCGAGGCCGCGCGCGGCTCCAGCTGGCGCGCGAGTTCACCGTCCAGCGTGGTGATCGTGACGTAGACCGCGGCCAGCTGATCGGCCGCCATGGGCGCGATCAGGTCGAGGTCGCGCTCGACCCCGCTGGACTTGGTGACCAGCGCAAAGGGATGGCGCGCATCGCGCAGCACCTCGATCAGCGCGCGCGTGAGTCTGAGCTCGCGCTCCACGGGCTGGTAGCAGTCCGTCACGGTGCCGATGGCCAGATGGCTGGGGCGGTAGCCGGGCGCGGCCAGCTCTTCGCGCAGGCGCTGCGCCAGGCCGCGCTTGGCGATGATCACGCGCTCGAAGTCCAGACCCGGTGACAGGCCCAGATAACTGTGCGAGGGCCGCGCGTAACAGTATGAACAGCCGTGCTCACAACCCCGGTAGGGATTGATCGACAGATCGAAGGCGATGTCGGGCGAGTCGTTGCGCACCAAGGCGCTGCGTGCGTCCTCCCAGCGGATCTCGGTCTGCCACTTCGGCGCCTCGCCGGCCAAGGCTTCGTCCCAGGTTCCCCAGCCGTCGTCATAGGCCGCACGCGCTTCCTTTTCAAAGCGATGCGCATTGCGGGTGGCCGCACCGCGACCTTTGAGCGCGTGCAGGGGTAGCTTGAATTCGCTCATGGCCTGGCCCTTTAAACTGTTTATTTATACAGTATTCTGGCAAACATGAGCAAGCAAGCCTGGGCCGCCCCATCGCTTACAGTTCGAGCCATGAGCCCCTCCCACAGCGTCGATTTCTTCGAGCGGCAATTCCAGCGCCAGGTACGCGAGCAGGAGCTCACGCTCAACCCCTTCGAGCAAGCCGCCCTGCCCTGGCTCCAGGGACGCGTGCTGGACTACGGTTGCGGCCTGGGCCAGCTGAGTCTTGCCGCCGCGCGGCGCGGCTGCGAGGTGCTTGCCCTCGATGCGAGTGCGACCGCCATCGCCCACCTGCGGCAGGTCGCGCAGGATGAAGCCCTGGCGATCGATGCGCACGAGGCCGAGCTGTCGGACTACCGGCTCAGCGCCGACTACGACAGCGTGGTCTGCATCGGCCTGCTGATGTTCCTGGACTGCGACAGCGCCCTGCTCCAGCTGGCGCAGCTGCAACAGCGGCTGCGTCCCGGGGGCGTGCTGGTGCTCAATGTGCTGGTCGAAGGCACGAGCTATCTGGACATGTTTGATCCGCAGCGTCACTGCCTGCTGACAGCGCAGCAGTTGCGCGAGCGCTTCGCGGGCTGGGCCCTGGAGCAGTTCGAGCTGCGTGACTTCCCCGCGCCCGGAGACACCGTCAAATCCTTCGTGACCCTGATCGCCCGCAAGCCCGCCGCCTGAGGGGCTGCCGTCGGTCGGCCCACGCCACCGCCTGTCGATCCACTGCGGCCGGTCCGCAACAGACCCGGGACATCCCGCAAGACCTGCGGGCGAGGTGGTTTTATAGTGAAACGCATGCACACGCTCCTCAGGCCCAAGCTCTGGTCAGCCCGCCTGCGATGGGCCGGCACCGGCTGCGCCCTGCTGCTGGCCCTGATGGCCGGCTGCAGCAGCACGCCCAGATCCAGCGCCTCGGGCCACAGCGATACGGGACAGGCCTCCTACTACGGCAACGAATTCCATGGCCGCAAGACGGCCAATGGCGAACGCTTCGACCAGGGCAAGCTCACGGCCGCGCACCGTACCCTGCCCTTCGGCACGCGCGTGAAGGTCACCAACACCCAGAACGGCAAGACCGTGGTGGTACGCGTGAACGACCGCGGGCCTTTCGTGAAGGGCCGCATCATCGACCTCTCCAGCTCGGCCTTCAAGAACATTGCCAGCCTGAACGCCGGTGTGGTGCCGGTGCGCATCCAGGTGATCGACTGAACTTCTGAGACCCTGGGTCTGCGCTGCGTATCATGGGCGCATGCGTTCTTCTCCCCTGCCCTACCCCGGCGCCATCACCGATGTCGCCGGCATCGACGTCGGCCATGACAGCGACACACGGCGACCCACGGGTTGCACGGTCGTGCTCGCACGACAGGGGGCCGTCGGCGGCGTCGACGTGCGCGGCGCCGCGCCAGGCACGCGCGAGACCGATCTGCTCACACCCGGCAACCTCGTGCAGCAGGTGCATGCGGTGCTGCTGGCCGGCGGCAGTGCCTGGGGCCTGGATGCCGCCGGCGGCGTGATGCGCTGGCTGGAGCAGCAGGGCATCGGCCTGGACACGGGCCATGGCCTCGTGCCCATCGTGCCGGCGGCCGTGATCTTCGACCTGGGCGTGGGCGATGGGCGTATCCGCCCCGATGCCGAGGCCGGCTACCGTGCCTGTGCGGCAGCCACTCGCAACGAACCCGCGCAGGGCAATGAGGGCGCCGGCAGTGGTGCCCTGGTGGGTAAGCTGCTGGGCCTGGACCGCGCCATGAAAGGCGGCATCGGTACGGCCAGTGTGACGGCGGCGGGCTGCACCGTGGGGGCGCTCATCGTCTGCAACGCCGTGGGGGATGTGCTAGACCCGGCCACGGGCCGCCTGCTGGCCGGCGCACGCAGCACGGACGGCCGAACGCTGCAGAACATGCGCGAGGCCCTGTTGCAGGGCCAGCAGGCACGGCATGCACTGGCCGGACGCAACACCACCATCGGCGTGGTCGCCACCGATGCGGTGCTGGACCCCGCCCAGGCCCGGCGACTGGCCCAGGTGGCCCACGACGGGCTGGCACGCAGCATCAACCCCGTGCACACCCAGCTCGACGGCGACACCCTGTTCGCGCTGGGGACGGGCACCAGCGGGCGCAGCGCCGACATGCTGCTGCTGGCCACGCTGGCGGCCGAGGCCACGGCACGCGCCGTGGTCAATGCCGTGCACGCAGCCCGCGGTCTGAGCGTAGGGGCCCGGCACTGGCCCGCCATGATGGATCTCATGCCACACTGACCCATGCCTGCCCCCTTGCGCCATACCCTGCTCTCGCTGCGCGACCTCCTGAGTTCGGTCGCACCCTTCGTGCTGCTGACGCTCATGCTGCTGGCCCTGGCCTACTGGTGGCTGGACCCGATGCCGCCCCAACGCATCACGCTGGCCACCGGGCCCGCGCAGAGCGCCTATGACGAGCTGGGCAAACGTTATGCACAGATCCTCAAGGGCTACGGCATCGAGGTGCAACTGAAGCCCAGCCAGGGCGCGGCGCACAACCTTGAACTGCTGCGCCAGGGCGAGGTCGACATCGCTTTCGTGCAGGGCGGCACGGGGGTGCCGACAGAGGACGACGAGCTTGAGTCGCTGGGCAGCCTCTTCGTCGAACCCGTCTGGTTCTTCTACCGCAGCGAAGCAGCGCGCAAGGTCCGCCACGAGGGCACGTTGGCTGCGCTCGGCGACCTCCAGGGCCTGCGCCTGAACGTCGGTGCGGAAGGCAGCGGCGTGCCCCGTCTGATGCAGCGGCTGTTCGAGGCCAACCGCATCGACCCCGCCAGCATGAAACTCTCCCGGCTGGACCAGACACCCGCTGTGATGGCGCTGCTGGCGGGCGAAATTGACGCGCTGGTGCTGGCATCGGCCCCCGAGTCGCTGATGGTGCAGATGCTGCTGCAGACCCCGGGGGTGCGGCTGATGGACTTCAGCCAGAGCGAGGCCTATGCCCGCCGCTTTTCCTTCCTGACACCGGTGACACTGCCCCGCGGCGTGGTGGACCTGGCGCGCGACATCCCGGCGCAGGACGTGCGCCTGATCGCCACCACCACCACTCTGCTGGCCACCCCCGACGTACACCCGGCGCTGCTGCAACTGTTCTCGCAGGCCTCGCTCAGACTGCACGGGCCGGCGGGCTGGTTCAACCGCGCGCGTGAATTCCCCAACGCCGGGCAGACCGAGTTTCCCCTGGCGCAGGAAGCCGAACGCACCCTCAAGAGCGGCGTGCCGCTGCTGCAGCGTTACCTGTCCTTCACGATGGCCAATCTGCTGGAGCGCATGTGGCTGGCGCTGGGCATCATCCTTGCCATCCTGCTGCCGCTGAGCCGCATCGTGCCACCGCTCTACACCTTCCGCATCCGCTCGCGTGTGTTCCGCTGGTACGCCCAGCTCAAGCAGATCGAGGATCGCATCCAGACCGGCGGTGCAAGCCGCGAGGAACTGCTGCAGGAACTGCAGCAGCTGGATGCGCGCGCGGCCCGGGTGAAGGTGCCCCTGTCCTACGCCGAGGAGCTCTACGCCCTGCGCCAGCACATCAGCATGGTGCGCGGACGCTTGAACTGAAGCTCGTGCTCAGGCGGGCGGATCGGCCTGGATATCCATGTAGACGCTGTTGCGCATGGCCAGTTCCGCCACGGCATCGAACGCGCGATCGACCACGGCACCTTGCGAAACCAGGCGCAGCTGGTCCTGGGCCACGAGACGGTCGAACATGCGCCGCGTCATTGAATGGTTGGCGCCGTTGCTGCTGGAGAACAGGCAGAGGCTGGCATTGTCGCTGAGCCAGACCAGCTGCAGACGCACCCATTGCCCGCTGACCTGCAGTTCGATCCAACTGCCGGGCTGCAGGTGGTCGAGCTGCAACAGACCTTCGCTCGCCCCCGTCAGCTCCAACGGGGCCGGTTCCGTTTCGGACGCACGATCCACCAGACCCATGGGGACCGTGGTGGGAAACTCCGCCGGTACAGTCGCCGCAAAGTCACTGCCGTCAGCGTCTGCGCCCCCCATATCGTCTATGAAGCCTGAGTCACGCGCTTCCTCCGGGGCCAGCCAAGTTCCCGAAGCAGGCCGGGACACGGCCCGCAAGCTGCGGGCCGAGGACATGCCATCCATCCCGCCCTGGTGCAGGGCAAACAGCTGGCCGAAGAACTGATCGGCCTGCCCCTGCGGATAGCGGATGCTCTCCAAACCCTTACGCAGCCCCTGCACCAGCTGGGGAATCAGCTTGACGAGCTGACCCGGTTGCTGGCGCGTCTGGTCAGGCCGCACACTCCAGAACAGGTCTTCGAGCAGGGCCACATAGTCGGGCTCGCCGGGCCGGTCGACCTTGCCATCCATCTGAGCTTGGGCCATGACCTGGGCCCAGGGGCCGCAAGCGAAGTCCACCACCATGTCTGGCACCAGCACCGTTCCGGGCTGCTTGCGGATATGCTCAGCGATCTGGTGCGCCAGCGCATTGCGCCGCTCGGCTTGCTGCAGGGCCTGGACCGCAGCCTGCTGCTGGGCTTCGCGCCGCCCCACTGCTTCGTCCCACTCCTGCCGCAGCTGCGCCAACACCAGGGCAAAGGTCTCGGATGTAGCGGTGGCCGGCGTGATGGAGCGCAGCGGAAGCTCCAGGACATCCATGAACTCGGCAAAGCCCTCTGCACGCTCGCTGTCAAAGGCGAAGCTGTGCTGGGCGACTTCCTCCAGCAACACGCGTGCGGGATGCTTCTTGTCGCTGAAAAAATGCAGATCGACGCGGGCCAGTTGCAGGAGCGCGGGCTCCAGCCCAGCGATCAACTGGCGCACCGGCGACAACAGGTGCCCATCCCCCGTGATATTGCGCAGGAACAGGCCGACGACCTCCTGCACGAGCTGGGTCGCGTCTTGCTGGGTGCCGGAAATCAGCCCGTGCAACTGCTGCACCGTGAGATGACCCGCATAGACCTGCTGTGCCAGGCCCATGCCCTGCGGCGGAGCCACGGGGCCGCTCGGTGCGACCATGGGCGCTACAGGGGATGGACGCCCCACCACGCCCGGGCCGGCCGCCGCAGCCGCTGCACCGCGCTGGATCACATAGCGTACAGGCTGCACCTGCTGCTTTTTGAGGTAGACCAGCAAATCCTTGTAGACCGCGCGCAGGGACTTGCCCAGCAGCGGCACCAAGATCTGACGGCACTGGGTCTGCGCGGCCGCGTCCCCCTGCATACCGTTGATCAGGTTCTGCAGGGCATCGACGAAGACTTCAGGGCGGAATGGATTGCGCTCGGGGCGGACCTGATCAAACCCCAGAATGGCACTGACCAGGGTGTTGAGCTCGGCCAGTTCATGCTCCGTCTCCAGCATGGCCTGCTGGAGGCCGCGCACGGCGCTGATGCGCATCTGTACCTCGCGCTCGTCCATGAGCTCCAGCTGCTCGAACTTGATGCTGGACGGCCCCACATCGATGGTGGTAGTGGCCGGGCTGTCGTCCAGGTCACGCTCGAAGGCCTGTTTCAGCACCTCGGGGAAACGCGCGCGCAACTCCGGCGCCGACTGCACCAGGGCCGACACCGCCCGCGCCCGGTCGTCACGCGCCATGACGTCGCGCGACTGGTCGATCTGCCGCTGCAGGGCCTCACGCGACTGACGCAGCAGGTTCTCCATGATGTCCAGGCCCTGCCGCGCCGCCTCGCGGATCAGGCTGTCGATCTGAGGGGTACGTGCTACGGACGCTGGACGTGAACTCATGGGTTGCTCCTGCCGGTTCGCGGACTGGCGGCCCTTACTTCAGGGCCTTGTAACGCACCCGCTTGGGCGCGGCGCCTTCCTCACCCAGGCGCTTCTTCTTGTCGGCCTCGTATTCCTGGTAGTTGCCATCAAAGAAGACCCACTGGCTGTCGCCCTCGGCGGCCAGGATGTGGGTGCAGATACGGTCCAGGAACCAGCGGTCGTGGCTGATGACCATGACGGAGCCGGCGAACTCCAGCAGCGCGTCTTCGAGCGCGCGCAGGGTTTCGACGTCGAGGTCGTTGGACGGTTCGTCCAGCAGCAGCACGTTGCCCCCCGTGGCCAGGGTCTTGGCCAGGTGCAGGCGGCCACGCTCACCACCGGAGAGCATGCCGACCTTCTTCTGCTGGTCGCCACCGTTGAAGTTGAAGCGGCCGCAGTAGGCCCGGCTGGGCATCTGGAACTTGCCCACGGTGATCATGTCCAGTCCCCCCGAGATGTCTTCCCAGACGGTCTTGTCGTTGGCCAGCTCATCGCGGTGCTGATCGACGAAGGCCATCTGCACGGTCTGGCCGATCTTGACCTCGCCGCTGTCGGGCTGTTCCTTGCCGGCGATCATCTTGAAGAGCGTGGACTTGCCGGCGCCGTTGGGCCCGATGATGCCGACGATGGCACCCGCAGGCACCTTGAAGCTCAGGTTGTCGATCAGCACCCGGTCGCCAAAGGACTTGGTGACGTTCTTGAACTCGATGACTTCGTTGCCCAGGCGCTCGGCCACGGGGATGAAGATTTCCTGGGTTTCGTTACGGCGCTGGTATTCGTAGTCGCTCAGTTCCTCGAAACGGGCCAGGCGGGCCTTGCTCTTGGCTTGACGGCCCTTGGGGTTCTGGCGCGCCCACTCCAGCTCCTTCTTCATGGCCTTGGTGCGGGCGTCCTCGGTACGCTGCTCCTGCTCCAGACGGGCTTCCTTCTGCTCCAGCCAAAGGGAGTAGTTGCCCTTGTAGGGGATGCCCTGGCCCCGGTCCAGTTCCAGAATCCATTCCGCCGCGTTGTCAAGGAAGTAGCGGTCGTGGGTGATGGCCACCACGGTGCCCGGGAAGCGCGACAGGAACTGCTCCAGCCAGTCCACCGATTCGGCGTCAAGGTGGTTGGTCGGCTCGTCGAGCAACAGCATGTCGGGCTTGGACAGCAGCAGGCGGCACAGAGCCACGCGGCGCTTCTCACCGCCGGAGAGCTTGCCAATCACGGCGTCCCAGGGCGGCAGGCGCAGCGCGTCGGCTGCGATTTCCAGCTGATGCTCGCCGCCGTCGCCGGCCGTGGCGATGATGGCTTCGAGCTTGGCCTGCTCAGCAGCCAGGGCATCGAAGTCGGCGTTCTCGTCGGCATAGGCCGCATAGACCTCTTCCAGGCGCGCCTGGGCGGCCTTGGACTCGCCCATGCCCCCTTCAACGGCCTCCCGCACGGTCTCGTTGGGATCAAGCTGGGGCTCCTGCGGCAGATAGCCGATTTTCAGTCCGGCCATGGGGATGGCCTCGCCCTCGAACTCCTTGTCCACACCGGCCATGATCTTGAGCAGCGTGGACTTGCCCGAACCGTTGAGACCGAGCACGCCGATCTTGGCGCCAGGGAAGAAGGACAGGGAGATGTCCTTGAGGATGTAGCGCTTCGGCGGCACGATCTTGCCGAGGCGGTTCATGGAAAAGACGTATTGGGCCATGAGCGGTCAATTCTGCGGGGGTAAAACCCGCATTATCCCAGCCCGACGGTCTGCAGACGCTCCGGCTCAGGATTTGGGCGGCTGCTTGCGCTCGTTGAGCAGGGCCGCCTGGGCCACGGCGTCCAGGGCGTTGTCCACCATATGGCGCTCGGACACGATGCGCATGAGTCCGCGGGTGCGCAACTGCTCCATGGTCCGGCGCGACATGGAATGCGCCAGGCCCTTGCCCGAGATGAACATGAACAGCGTGCGGTGCGGACTGGCCCAGGTCAGCTGGGCACGCACCCATTCACCCTTGAGCTGCAGCTCGACCCAGCACCCGATGGCCAGGTCGGCAGCGTTCCAGCTGGCTGACATCGGCGACCCGGCCGTGCCGGCCTCGGGCATGACGTCGCCTTCGGGCAGATAGCCGGCCTCATCGGCCTCATGGCCGGCCATCCAGATGCGGTCCGCATCGGGCGCCTCGAGCACCCCGAAGCCGGTACTTTCCTCGCCCGGGTCCTGGGAGAACTCCTCGGGCAGCTCGTCGGGCAGTTCCGCGAGCTCCGTCACCTCCAGGCCCTCGACCGGCCCGCCCAGCTCTTCGGGGACGACCCCGGGTGCCAGGGGCCGGGTGATCGGCTGTGGGGCTTCCTGTGGCGGGACCTGGGGCTTGACCTTGGGCGGCTCGAAGGCCTTTTCATGGAGGGCGATCAGGTCGTCCAGAAAGCGCGGTATGCGCTCGGGCGGGTATTCGATCAGCTGCAACCCCTGGCGCAGCTTGACCAGCAGATTGGGCACCAGCTGCACCAGCCGCGCGCGGTTGCGTCGCGCCAGCTTGGCCTGCGCACTCCAGAGCAGATCGTCCACCAGCGCCAGGTAGCCGTCGGCGTCGTCGGCACCATGGGCCCGCAGCTGTGACTCGGCCACCACCTGGGACCAGGGACCGGAGAGAAAATGGGCCACGAATTCCGGGATCTTCTTCTCGCGCATGCGCTCCTGGAAATCGGCCGACAGGCGCTGGGCCAGCAGGTTGCGCTGCTCGGCGTGCAGGAGCGCACGGGCTGCCTCCTCCTGCTTGGCGCGCAAGGCCAGATCCACGCGCGCCCACTGGGCATCGAGCATGGTCAGGGCGCGGGCAAAGGACTCGGGATGGCCGTCGCTGCCCAATAACTCGAGCACGGCCGATGTGACCATCTTGAGAAAGCGCTGGAAGCGCTCGTCGTTCTCCGTCTTGTAACCCAGGCTCTGGTGGGTGATGCGGTCCAGGAACTGGCGTGCCGGATGGCGCTTGTCGCTGAAAAAACGCGGATCGTTCTGCGCCAGCTGCAGCAGCAGGGGCTCCAGCTCCTTGACCTGGGCGCGCACCGGCGGCAGCAGGCGCTGGTCCTTGCCCAGGTTCTCCAGCATCAGACGCACCACCTCCTCACCCAGCTGCTGGCCGAGCTCGCGGTTCATGTTGGCGCTCTTGCCCTTGGCCACGGCCTTGGCATCCTTGAGCGCTCGCTCGCTCAGACGCTTGATCATGGGCTCGACCATCTTCAGGTCTTCGATCGCCACCATCGAAGCCGGCACCGTGTGCAGGAAGTCCTTGCCCTTGTGGCCCCCGCCGCCCAGCTCGATCTCGGTGGTCAGCAGACGCCGCAGCTTGTCGAGCGTGAGCATGGTGCGGGTCACGGGGTTTTCGACCGGCTTGCCACCGGCTTCCGTGACGGTGGCCGTCAGCAGTGGCACGACCGGCTCGACGCCCTGGGAACGCAACCAGTCAGCCAGCTCCTTGTAGAGCGAGCGCAGGCTGTTGCCCAGGATGCCGGCGGCTGGCGTGATCAGCGCAGTACGCGCCTGCTCGCTGGGCACATGCTGCAACAGGGTCTCGCGCAGGGCACGCGCGAAGGTCTCGGGGCGCAGGGGGTTCAGGTGGGCCTGCACCGACATCCAGCCCATCAGGCTGCTGACGAGTGCATTGAGCGGGGGGATCACCTCGTCGGTGGCGAACTGGATCTCCTGCTGCGCCAGCGCAAACTCGATATTGGCTTCGAGCTGGCCTTCATCGAGCAGCTGGATGTCGTCGAAGCGCACCAGGGCCTCGGGGTCGCTCGCGTGGCTACCGCTGCGGTAGATGGCCAGACGCAGCTGCACGCCGAAGGTGGCGCGCACGGCCTCGGCCTGACGGCGCAACTCCTCGACGATGGGCTGGCTCAGCGTGCGCTGATTGACCTTGGAGGCCTTGCCTCCCACCTGATGCAGGGCGAGATCCAGGCCCTTGATGACGTCATCCATCAGCGGGCCGGACTGCTCCAGCACAGCCTCGATGCAGTCATGCAGGGATGGCTTCTCGGCGGTCGGATCATCCGACACACCCAGACGCCGCGAGAGGAATTTCTTCATGAGGAAAAAAACAATGGCCCACCGGGGTGATCCCCGGGTACTTGTTACATTTTCTCCGCAGCAGAGCGGACAGCATACACGCGCGCAACATTTGCTTACGGGTATGACATAAATGACCAAAGATGGCACATAAAAGTCGCTCCATGAACAATTTAGGCGTGGCACCGGCACGGATGCCCGAAGCGTGAGACAATCACGTCCGTTGCGCTCCAGTTGGCCGCAACACCAGCGCACTGCTGGGGGTTCCGTCACCGCAGCCTGCGGACCGACCGGCCCCATCCTTGAACCCTATCTGCCTTTGACTGGCCGGGCGCACTCAGCACCTGTACAGGCCGATATCCCTGCGCCCCGGATGGGCGCCTTCCACATGAACTTTGAAGAACTGAAACTGGCTCCTGCCATCCTGAAGGCTGTGCGCGAGCAAGGCTATGAGACCCCCACGGCCATCCAGGCCCAGGCCATCCCGCTGGTGCTCGAAGGCCACGACCTGCTGGGCGGCGCCCAGACCGGCACGGGCAAGACCGCTGCCTTCACGCTGCCGCTGCTGCACCGCCTGAGCATGAGCCGCAGCGCGCAGAACAAATGGGGCGGTACCGGCATCCGCGCCCTGGTGCTCACGCCCACCCGCGAGCTGGCTGCCCAGGTCGAGGAATCGGTCCAGACCTATGGCAAGTACCTGCAACTGAGCTCCACCGTCGTCTTTGGCGGTGTGGGCATGAACCCGCAGATCAGCCGTCTCAAGAAGGGGGTCGACATCCTCGTCGCCACCCCGGGCCGCCTGCTCGACCTGCAGCAGCAGGGTTTCCTGGACCTGTCCACGGTGCAGACCCTGGTGCTGGACGAAGCCGATCGCATGCTGGACATGGGCTTCATCCACGACGTCAAGAAGGTGCTGGCCCTGGTGCCCAAGGAGAAGCAGAGCCTGCTGTTCTCGGCCACCTTCAGCGACGAGATCCGCGAGCTGGCCAATGGTCTGCTCAGGAACCCGCAGAGCGTACAGGTCACGCCGCGCAACACCACGGTGCAGCGCATCACCCAGGTCATCCACCCGGTGGGCCGCGGCAAGAAGAAGGCCCTGCTGGCCCACATCATCCAGCAGCACAACTGGAGCCAGGTGCTGGTCTTCGTGCGCACCAAATTCGGCGCCAACAACGTGGCCGAGTACCTGGAAAAGAACGGCATCACTGCCATGGCCCTGCACGGCAACAAGAGCCAGGGGGCCCGCACCCAGGCGCTGGCCGGCTTCAAGAGCGGTGAGGTCCGCGCCCTGGTGGCCACCGACATCGCCGCACGCGGCATCGACATCGACGATCTGCCGCACGTGGTGAACTACGAAATCCCCAACGTCAGCGAAGACTACGTACACCGTATCGGTCGCACCGGTCGCGCCGGTGCCGACGGTGCCGCCGTCAACCTGGTGTGCCTGGACGAAGAAGGCTTCATGGCCGACATCGAACGCTTCACCAAGCAGAAGATCGAGGTCCAGGTGGTCGAGGGCTTTGGCCCGGAACCGGGCGAGCGCGCCGAGCCCATCGCCATGGGCCGCCAGACCATCTGGGGCGGTGCCGGCAAGCCGCCGAGCCGCGAAGTGATGGCGGCTGCCGCCAAGGCTGCGCGCAGTGAAATGATGCAGCGCATCCGCGACAACAAGGCCAGCCAGGGTGACCGTGGCGGCAAGAGCGGCGGCGGGCAGCGCAGTGGCAACGGCCAGGGCCAGCCCCGCGCGCAGGGCCAGGCCCGACCGCAAGGCGCCAAGCCCCAGGGTCAGGGCCAAGGCCAGGCGCGCAACAACGAGCAGCGGCGCAGCCACAACGGCCCGCGCGGCCAGGGCCAGGGCGGCGGCAACGGCGGCCAGCCGGATCCGCTGCGCACCGGCACCGACGCACTCAGCCAGGGCGGTCGCCGCCGTGGCGGTGGAGGAGGTCGCGGCCGTTCCGGCGGCGGTGGCCAGGGTGGCGGCAAGGGCGGCGGTGGCGGTGTCGATCCGCTGCGCACCAACTACGGCCGCATCAGCCACTGAAGGGCGCCCCGAATGAGCAACGGCCCTGCGGGGCCGTTTTCTTTTCCGGCCGGGCAGGCGGATAGCATAGGCGAATGAACACCGACCCCTCTGCCATCCGCTACGGCCTGCAAGGCCGTGTCTGCATCATCACCGGCGCCGCACAGGGCATCGGTGCTGCCTGCGCGCGACGCTTCGCACGCGAGGGCGCGCAAGTGATCGTCGCCGACGTGGCCGACACCCCGGGCCGCGCCCTGGCCACGGAACTCGGTGCGCTCTATGCGCATTGCGATGTGGGCGACAAGACCGAGGTCGACGCCCTCGTCACGCAGGCTCTGGCCGCTTACGGCCGCATCGACGTGCTGGTCAACAACGCCGGCATCTTCAAGGCGGCCGATTTCCTGGACGTGAGCGAGGCCGACTTTGACGCCGTGCTGCGCGTCAACCTCAAGGGCGCCTTCCTGATGGGCCAGGCGGTGGCGCGTGCCATGGCTTCGGCCGGGCGCGGCGCCATCGTCAACATGAGCTCGGTCAACAGTGTGCTGGCGATCCCCAGCATCGCAAGCTACAACGTCAGCAAGGGCGGCATCAACCAGCTCACGCGCGCCATGGCCCTGGCCCTGGTGGACCGGGGCATCCGTGTCAACGCCGTGGCACCGGGCACCATCGCCACCGAACTCGCCGCCCAGGCCGTGCTGACCAGCGAGGACGCGCGCCAGCGCATCCTGAGCCGCACACCCATGAAGCGTCTGGGGGAACCCGAAGAGATTGCCGAGACCGTAGCCTGGCTGGCCAGCGACGCCGCGAGCTACATCACGGGCGAGATCGTCACGGTGGACGGCGGCCGCATGGCCCTGAACTACACGGTACCTGTCTGACGCGCCCGGCCCCGCTCAGCCGCGGACGAAGAGCGTGATCAAGGGCTGGTCGCCGACCTGGCGGCTCCAGTGGCCGTGCACGGCAGGATCAAAAGTGGCACCCTCGGGCAGCAGATCGGCCGAGTAGAAATGCTGGCCGGGCCCGAAGATGCGCGAGGCCCCGCCCTGCAGGCCGATCTCCATCTGACCCTGCAGGATGAAGCACCACTGCGGCGCGCCCGTGCAATGAAAGCTGCTGCGAAAACCCACCGGGCTCATGCGCAGCTGGTAGCCGCCGCTGGCAAACACCTGGGAAAGCCTGGACTGTGGCGTGCCCTCGCCGAGGGGAATCTCTTCCTCGCGAAAGCGCGCACGGCCATCGGTGTCGGTGTAGAGAATGGTCTGGGTGAAGCTGGACATAAGGCTCGCCGTTGGAGGGGACAGGCGCCGATTATTCCCCAGCCGCACGCAGGCCGTGCGGACACGGTATGCTCGGAGCCCTCCTGACCAGCCCCCTGAACACCATGCGACTCCTGCACACCATGCTGCGTGTCGGCGACATGCAGCGCGCCATCGACTTCTACACCCGCGTCATGGGCATGAAGCTGCTGCGCACCACCGACCGGCCCGAACAGAAGTACTCGCTCGCCTTCGTGGGCTACGACAGCAACCCCGAGCAGGCCGAGATCGAGCTGACCTACAACTATGGCGTGGACCGCTATGAGATGGGCGGCGCCTACGGCCACATCGCACTGGGCGTGGACGACATTTACGCCACCTGCGAACAGATCCGCGCCCAGGGCGGCAACATCACGCGCGAACCCGGCCCCGTGAAAGGCGGCCATACGCTGATCGCCTTCGTCACCGACCCCGACGGCTACAAGATCGAACTGATCCAGCGCGACGCCTGAGATCGTCAGCGCCTGCCGGCGTGACTTTTTTGCCATAGACGGCAGGGCCGGCCTCCCAGCCGCCCACCGCCCGCGGCCGACTCAGGCTAGGATGAGTGCAGCGACGGGCAGCCCCGCCCGCCGCATCCCCTGCGAGGTCCCGTACCTTGAGAGTGACTGCCCTGCTTCAGCGCACCCTGGCTTCGGCGCCGGCCGAGCCTGAAGTGCTGCACGACTGGCGCTCGCGCATCCTCTCGACCATCCTGTTCTTCGTCGCCGTCCTGGGCACGCTGACGGCCATCCCCGGCATCTGGCTGGCGGCGCAGCAAGGCCTGTGGAGCATCGCCTGGGTCGACCTGGCCGCCCTGATCTGGGTACTGACGCTCTGGAAGTACCCGCGCCTGTCCTACCGCGTGCGCACCTGGAACCTGTTGGCCCTGATCTACCTGCTCGGCGCCTGGTTCCTCTTTATCGTCGGGCCGGTCAGCCAGATCTACCTCATGGCCTTTCCAGTCATGGCGGCGCTGCTGCTGGGCCTGCGTCCGGCGCTGTTCGCGCTGCTCGTCAATGCGCTCACGCTGATGACCTTGGGCTACCTGGGCAACACCGACTTGCGTGTGCCCGGTTTCGAATCCCGCCCTTTCGTGGAGTGGGCGGTCATCACGCTGAACTTCCTGTTCATCAACACCATCATCACCATCTCCTGTGCCGTGCTACTGCAGCAGCTCGAACGCTCGCTGGAGCGGCAGCGGGTCATCACCGCATCGCTCCAGCAAGGCCAGGAAGACCTGCAGCGCGTCAACGCTGAACTGCAGCGCACGGCCGACGCCCTCAACCGCCTGGCCTACTACGACGAACTCACCGGCCTGCCCAACCGCCGCCTGCTCATGGACCGGCTGGCCCAGGCCCAGGCCGCTGCGCGTCGCAAGACCCAGGGCGCCACCCTGCTCTACCTGGACCTGGACCGTTTCAAGAACATCAACGACGCGCGCGGCCACGCCGCCGGGGATGCGCTGCTGATCGCGGTGGCGCAGCGCCTCAGCGGCCTGATGCGCGAGGACGACACGGTGGCCCGCCTGGGGGGCGACGAGTTCGTCATCCTCTCCTTGCACGGCAACACCGAGACCGAAGGCGAGGCACGCGCAGCCCGCGTGGTGGCCGGCAAGGTGCGCGACGCCTTCGAGCTGCCTTTCATCGTCAACGGCCAGCCCTATGCCGCCCATGCCAGCATCGGCGTCGTGGTGCTGAGCGGGACCGCACAGACTGCCGAGGAATTGCTGCGCGATGCCGACACCGCCATGTACCGGGCCAAGGCGGCCGGCCGCAACCGCGTCGCCTACTTCGAAGCTGCCATGCAGCAGGAAGTAGAGGCCCAGCTCGTGCTTGAACACGAACTGGCCCGCGCCATCGAGCAGGACCAGCTGGCGCTGCATCTGCAGTCCCAGATGGACGCCGACGACACCGTGGTTGGCGTCGAGCTGCTGCTGCGCTGGACCCATCCCACGTTGGGCGCCATCGCGCCGGCACGCTTCATCCCGATTGCCGAGGAGAGCCAGCTCATCTTGCGCCTGGGTGACTGGGTGCTGACACAGGCCTGCCACATCCAGCAACAGCTGCGCGCCGCCGGGCATGCGTTGCCGATCGCGATCAATGTCAGCCCGCGCCAGTTCCGCCAGGGCGATTTCGTCGAAAGGGCGCTGGCCATCCTCGACCACCACCAGGCCGACGCCACACTGCTGGTCTTCGAGGTGACCGAGGGTCTGTTGCTCGACAATCTGGAGCGCACGATCCAGCGCATGCAGGCCCTGGCCGCACGCGGCGTCCGGTTTTCCATCGACGACTTCGGCACCGGCTACTCCAGCCTGGCCTATCTCCAGCGCCTGCCCCTGCACGAGCTCAAGATCGACCGCAGCTTCATCCAGGACACACCTCAGGACCCGGGCGACACGGCCATCGTCGCGATGATTCTCTCCATGGCCCGCCACCTGGGCCTCAAGGTCGTGGCCGAGGGCGTGGAGACACGCGCCCAGGCCGATTTCCTCGCCGCCCATGGCTGCGACGCCCAGCAGGGCTTCCTCCATGCCAGGCCCCAGCCGCTCGACCAGTGGCTGGCCACCACCCGGCACAGCCACAGTCTTTTCGGTTCCTTGTGAACGCCCAGCCCGCCCTGCCCCGCCCCCTGCGCGACCCCGCCCCCATGCTGCGCACCGCCTTGCAGCAGTGGGGCGGCCAAGGCGACCTCTGGGTCTTCGGCTACGCCTCGCTGATCTGGCGCCCCGACTTCGACTACGAGGAGCGCCGACCCGCCCATGTGCGCGGCTGGCATCGCGCCCTCAAGATGTGGAGCCGCGTGAACCGCGGTACGCCCGAGCTCCCGGGCCTCGTCTTCGCCCTGCTCACGGGCGGCAGCTGCCATGGCATGGTGTTTCGCGTGCGGCAGACGCAGGTCCGTGAGGTGCTGCATACGCTGTGGGAACGCGAGATGCCCACTGGCGTCTACGACCCGCGCTGGCTACGCTGCGAGACGGCGCATGGCCCGGTCAGCGCCCTCGCCTTCACGCTGTCACGCCGCAGCCCCAACTACACCGGCTCCTTGAGCCCGGACCAGTACCGCCACATCTTCAGCCATGCGCGCGGCCGCTATGGCAGCACCCACGACTATGCGCGCCAGACCTATGACAGCCTGCGCACGCACGGTATCCGTGACAAGGCGCTGGAACAACTGCTGGCGCACGCGCGCTGAGACCTTGCTCAGCGCAGGGTCGCCAGCCGCCGGCTTGCAGGGCCCTGACCGCCCCTCTACAGTGACAGCACGCATCACAACAACCCAGGAGACACCATGCGCACCCCCCCCTTGACCCTCGCCGCAGCGCTTGCACTGAGCGCCTGTGCCACGCCCTCCGGCCCCTCGGCCAGCGCCCAGCTCCAGCCCACGCGGGGCAACAGCACCAGCGGCGAAGTGCGCTTTGTCCAGCACGGCGACAAGGTGCGCGTGAGCGGCGAAGTCCGCGGCCTCAAACCCGGCGCCGAGCACGGCTTCCATGTGCATGAGAAAGGCGACTGTTCCAGCGGCGACGGCATGAGCACCGGCGGCCACTACAACCCGGGCGGCCGTCCGCACGGCTCCCACGGGCGGGGCGAGCACCATGCCGGTGACCTGCCCAGCCTGAAGGCTGACGCCAACGGCGTGGCCCGTTTCAGCTTCGACTCCAGGAGCATCGGCATAGGCAGCGGTGCTGACATCGTCGGCCGCGGCCTGATCGTGCACCGCGATCCGGACGACTACACCACCCAACCCACAGGCAATGCCGGGCCCCGCCTGGCCTGCGCCGTGATCACCCGCTCATAAGGCCCTGGCCCGCAGGATCTGCTGCGCCCGCGCCAGGTCCGCGGGCGTGTCGATGTCGGTGATGCAACCCGGATCGTCCACCGCGACGGTCCAGAGCGGGTAACGGCGCACCACGGAAGCTGCCCCGGTCTCGCCGCTCAGCGCCATCAATGCCTCACCACAATCGCGGTGGAAACGCACGGGATGTCCCTGCTCACCCAGACAGACTGGACGCACCACGGTCTGCACATCCGGCGCAGCGGCAATCAGACGCAAGGTTTCGGGCAGCACCAGGGGCAGATCGGCCGGCAGGATCATCCAGCCTTCGGCATCTGCCGTGGCACGCACGGCCGCGGCAATGCTGTCGCCCATGCCCGGATGCGGCGCCTCCTCCAGATGCCAAGGCAGGCCGCTGGCGCGCACCGCGTCCAACGTGTGCGCCAGCACGGTCTTGTCGCCCAGCTGGGCCTGCAGCTTGTGCGTGCTGCCGCCAGCGGCGAGGAAACGCTCGCCGCGGCCCGAAGCCAGCACCAATACGACAGGACGCATGACGCTCAGGCTGTGATACAGCCAGGCGCCACAGCCGTGCGCGCATAGGCGGTGTTCTTGACCTGGACGATCTCGGCCAGGATGGCCACGGCGATCTCGGCGGGCGTGCGCGCGGCGATCGCCAGCCCCACGGGGCCATGCAGGCGCGCGAGCTCCTCCGCGCTGAGGTCGAAATGCTCGGCCAGGCGCTGCTTGCGCGCCGCCTGGTTGCGACGCGAGCCGAGTGCGCCCACATAGAAGGCCGCCGACTTGAGCGCCTCCAGCAGGGCCATGTCGTCGAGCCTGGGGTCGTGCGTGAGTGCGACGATGGCCGTGTGCGCATCGGGCAGCAGCTCGCGCACCACGTCATCAGGCATGCCGGGCAGGCGCTGCACACCCGGCAGCGCCATGGCATAGGCCTCCCGCGGATCACAGACCAGCACCTCGAAGTCCAGCAGCGCGGCCATCTGCGCCACGGCCTGCGAGAGCTGGCCCGCACCGATGAGCAGGAGGCGCCAGCGCGGACCGAACACGGTCGTGAGCGTGCGTTCGTCGAAGACCAGGCCCTGGCCGCGTACGGCGTCAGCCAGCGTCACCGCACCCGTCGCCATGTCCAGCGTGCGCGCGACAAGCCGGTGCGCGGCTGTGCGCGCCAGCAGCTGCGCGATCCAGGCCGCGTCCTGCAGCGGCTCCTGCACCAGACGCAGGGTGCCGCCACAGGGCAGCCCGAAACGTGCAGCCTCGTCCTGATCCACGCCATAGATGATCAGTTCGGGGCTCGCCCCGACGCCTGCCTGCGCACCCGCCGCGAGGGTCGCCTGGGCCCGCGCGATCAGGTCGTCTTCGACGCAGCCACCCGAGACCGAGCCGCTGACCACACCGTCCGCCCGCACGGCCAGCAAGGCCCCGGGCGGGCGCGGCGCGCTGCCCCAGGTCTGCACCACCGTAACCAGCGACACCGCATGACCGGCCTGTTTCCAGGCCAGCGCATCGGCCAGCACACGCAAGTCCAGACTGTCCATCACTCGGCCTCCAGCATCTTTCTATACTGCGAGTATGACCAAGATCGCCGACCTCCGCAAAAGCTACGAACGCGCCGAACTCAGCGAAGACGCCTCGCATGCCGACCCGCTGCAACAGTTCGACCAGTGGCTCCACGAAGCCATCCAGTCCGAACTGCCCGAACCCAATGCCATGACCCTGGCCACCGTGGGCAGCGACCTGCGGCCGTCCACACGCATCGTGCTCATCAAGGGCTACGACGCGCGCGGCATCGTCTGGTACACCAACTACGACAGCCGCAAGGGCCGCGAACTCGCGGGCAACCCTTATGCCGCGCTTCAGTTCCACTGGGTCGAGCTGGAGCGCGTCGTGCGCATCGAGGGCCGGGTGGCGCAAGTGGCCGCCGAGGAGAGCGATGCCTACTACGCCAGCCGCCCGCTCGACTCGCGCATCGGTGCCTGGGCCAGCCCGCAGAGCCAGGTCATCCCCGGCCGTGGCATGCTCGTGGCCAATGCGGCGAAGTATGGCGCGCAGTTCCTGCTCAAACCACCACGCCCACCGCACTGGGGCGGCTACCGGCTGATTCCCGAGCGCTGGGAGTTCTGGCAGGGCCGGCCCAGCCGACTGCACGACAGGCTGCGCTACACGGCAGACGGCCGCGGGGGCTGGACGCGCGATCGGCTGGCACCCTGAAGCCGGCTACGTCAGGACTTCGCAACGACGGCCTGGGCCTGGGCGCGTATCCAATCGACCAGATCGCGGACATCCTTGCGTGGTTTGGGGTCGGCCTGCACCAGCCAGTAGGCGTGACCGCCGGAGCGGCGATGCTGGGCCTGCTTGAGCACCGTCAGGCGGCCGTCGGCCAGCATGGGCTCGATCAGCTCATGCCGCCCGAGCGCCACGCCCTGCCCCGCCAGCGCGGCCTGGATGACCTGATCGTACTGATTGAAGCGCAGCACGCCCTTGGCCATGCCGCTGCTGAGCCCCATCGCATGGAGCACATCGTCCCAATGCAGCCAGGGACGTCCCGGCTCCTCGTACTCCAGCAGCACCAGGGAGGCCAGATCCGCGGCCGTCTTCAAACGCTTGGCCGCGAACGAGGGGTGGGCGACGGGCACGACGGTCTCACTGAACAGCTTCTGCGCCCCCCATGGGGCCTTGCCCTCGTCGCAATAACGGATGGCCAGATCGACGCCCTCCTGGTGCAGGTCCAGCACCTTGTTGGTCGCGGCGACGCGCAGGTCGATGTCGGGATGCTGCTGCTGGAGCCGCCCCAGACGCGGCAGCAGCCAGAGCGCGGCCACGCCCACGCTGGTCGTGATCGTCACCGGCCGGCGGTAGCCGGCTCCCAGCGAGGACACCGCATCCTGCAGCTGCTGCAGTGCGCTGTCGGCGGTGCGGAACAGACGTTCGCCCTCGGCCGTGAAGCGGATGCACCGATGGCCGCGCGTCAGCAGTTTCGCGCCCACCGCCGTCTCCAGCGCCTGGATCTGCCGACTGACCGCCGACTGCGACAGACACAGGTCCTGCGCCGCCAGGGTGATGCTCATACGTCGCCCTACGGCGACGAAGCCACGGATCAGGTCCAACGAGGGCAGTCGAAACAGAGGTGTGGACATGGGCTCAGTGCGCCGGGTCCAGCGCTTTTTGCCGTGCTGCGAGCGCCGCACCGATGAAGAGAGCGCCGGCTGAGACGATCAGGCCGCGCTCCAGCCCGCCCGGCCCGTCGGCGATCTTGCCCACCAGGGTCGGGCCGACGATCTGGCCGAGGGCAAAGGCCACAGTAAACGCGCTGATGCCGGCGGACCAGGACTCGGGCGGCAGGTTGTGCCGCACCAGAGCCGTGGTGGACGCCACCACCGAGAGGAAGACCGCGCCGAAGACGATGCCCGAGAGAAAGACCAGGGGCACGGCGCTGCTCAGGGCCGGCAGGATGGCGGCCACGCCCAGCACGCCGTTGAGGATGGCCAGCGACTCGCCTCCCTTGTAGTGATCGAGCATGCGTGCCCAGATGCGCGAGGACGCCACCACCGCCAGCCCGAGCAGCGTGTAGAACGCGGTGATCCACGCGGCTGGCATGCCCTGCTCCTTGAGCAAGGCAACGACAAAGGTCATGTAACCGATGTAGCCGACGCCGAACATGAAATAGCCGCTCAGGCCGTAGCCAAAATCCCGCGCCGCGAAGCGCCGTTGGCCGTTCTGATCGGGCGACGCTTCGCCTATCGTGCGCGCCGGCCCCGCCATGAGGGCCGTCGCGCACAGGCAGGCGACTCCCAGGGCCAACCAAGGCCATTGCCAGGCGTGCGCCACACCGTACACCTGCGCACAGGCCAGTGCCCCGGGCACCAGTCCAGCGGACAGTGCGATGCCGATACCCGTGCCACCGTAATACAGACCGATCAGGAAGCCCGCGCGACCAGGATGCAGAGAACCCCACCGCGCGGCCAGCACACCGCCCGTGATGAACATGAGGGCGCTGGCCACGCCTGCAGCCAAGCGTTGAGCGAACAAGGCGCGGGCATCGGTCACCAGTCCCGACATGAGCATGAAGCCGCTGGCCAGCAGCGCACCGACCATCAGCAGACGCCACACACCCAGACGGCGCATCAATGCCGGGGTGAGCAGGGCGCCAATGAAGTAGCCGAGCGCATTGGCCGTGTTCATCGCACCGGCCAGCAGATAGGACCAGCCCAGATCCTCGCGCATCGGCGGCAGCAGCAGCCCGTAGGAAAAGCGCGTCAGCCCCAGGGCCACTGCGGCCGCAAGCGACAGGGCCAGCGCCGTGGTCAGGGGATGGCACTGGGACAGGTCGGCGGAAGGACGATGCGGCTGCATGAATGACGGCTGGGCATGTGAAGCCGAAGTCTGGCAGCTTACACCCGTCTCTTCAAACGATTTTTATGCACGCCTTGGATGCGTCTGGCACATACCAGAATCTGGTGTCAGAGCAGCCCCACCAGGGCCATGGCCAGCGGCACGCTGAGCAAGGCCACGGCGTTCGACACGGTGATGCTGGCCGTCACCAGTTCTTCGGCCACCGCATAGCGCTGTGAGAAGAGGAAGACGTTGGCGCCCATGGGCAGGGCCGCCGTCACCACCATGACCACCAGGGCCAGACTCGAGAGCCCCACGAGCAGGCCCAGACCGGCCACCAGCACCGGCATCAACAGGTTCTTGACCAGCGTGAGCCCGAGTGCGCCGCGCAGGTGGGGCCCCACGGTGGTCCCGGCCAGCGTCACGCCCACCAGCAGCAGCGCCAGCGGGCCAAAGGCGTTGCCCAGCCACTGCAGCGGCTTGTCCACCACCTCGGGTATGGCCCAACCCGTCTGCGCGTAGAGCAGGCCCGCGATGATGGGCAAAGGCACGGGATGGATCACGGCGTTGCGTACCGCACCAAGCACCGTACGCAACATGGCCCGCGCCCCCTGCCCGCCCGCGCTGGCCTCGCGCGCCACAGCCAGCTCCAGAATCACGGTGCCTGCCGTCAGCAGCACGAGTGCATGCAGGGAGATCAGCGACAGCAGGATGACAAGGCCGGCCTCACCATAGGCCAGGCTGACCAACGCAATGCCGATCATCACCGTGTTGCTGAAGGTGGTGGCCAGGGCCAACACCGCAGCACGCCGGTTGAAGCCCTGCCAGACCAGCATCAGCGCAAACAGCAACAGCACGGCAGCGAAATAAGTCAGCAGCGGCAAAGCCTCCAGCTGCCTGACATCCACCTTGCCCATGGTGCGGAACATCAGGGCGGGCGTCAGCACCAGAAAGACCAGATTGGAAAGATCCTTGCTTGACTCGGCGCGGATCCAGCGCAGGCGACCCGCCACATACCCCACGATCACGAGGAGAACGACGGGGCCGAGGGCGGAGAAAACGGGATGATTCATTGGGGTCTATCGTAGAACATGGCTTGTCTTGACTGCGCTCATGCTTGCATGACAAGCTAGGGGGCAGGCACCAGGGCCACCGCTTTGGCCTGCTTTCCAAGGCGACGCAAAGAAAGCAGGTCGCCCGCCGAGGCAAGACCCGGCCTGCCACCCGGTCAAGAAGGTGAAACGAAGGAGACTAGGCCGCTGCCCGCAACTTGGGGCCTGCCAACTCCGGCTGCAAGACCAGGCGCTGCGCCGCCGTATAGCAATAGAAGTGCCGGCCCGTGGCCCGCCCGATGGCACACAACCCAACGCGTTCAGCCACGGCATGACCCATCTGCGTGATGCCGCTGCGTGACACCACGATCGGCACGCCCATCTGCGCCGACTTGATCACCATCTCGCTCGTCAGGCGGCCCGTGGTGTAGAACACCTTGTCCGAGGAATCCATGGATGCAGGATCCTGCATCCACATCCACCCCGCAATCGTGTCGATGGCGTTGTGCCGCCCCACGTCCTCGACAAAGATGAGCATCTCTTCCCCGCGAAACAGCGCGCAGGCGTGCACCGAACCGGCGGACTTGTAGGTGCTCTCCTGCAGGCGGATGGCGTTGACGATGCCGTAGAGCTGGGCCTGGGTCAGGCGCGCATCGGATGGCAGCGCGATCTGGTCCACCTCATCCATGAGATCGCCAAAGACACTGCCCTGACCGCAGCCCGTGGTGACCACGCGCTTGGCCGTACGTTCCTCGACGTTGGCGATGCCTTCGCGCGTCTTCACGGCGGCGGCGCCCACGTCCCAGTCCACGGTGATGGATTCGACCTCCTCCACCGAGCGCACCAGGCGCTGGTTGCGCAGATAACCCAACACCAGCAGCTCGGGCTGGGCGCCCAGCGTCATGAGGGTCACCAGCTCACGCTTGTCCACGTAGACCGTGAGCGCGCGCTCGGCAGGAATCGACAGGGTGCTGGTATCGCCATGTTCGTTGACAACGGCGACTTCGCGGGTCAGCGGTGCACTGGCACAGGTCAGATGGGGCAACGGACGGTCAGGCATGACGGCAGGGTACAACAAAAAGGGCCGGGGTCTCACGACACCGGCCCATGACCGCGACGCGTTTGCGGGTCAGGATTTCTTGGCAGGCGCCGCCGGGGCGGCGGCGGCGGCCGGCTTGTAAGGGCCGGGGTCGGCGCAGGGCGGGGTGGCCACGGGCTTGGCATCCTTGGCCTTGGCCGTCTTGCGGTAATGGGCCGCAGCCCGGTCCTGCGACTTGCACAGGAGATAGGCGTCAACCTTGCCGGCGTGCGCGGTCTTGGCCGCAGCCTCGGCCGCCGCGGCCTTGGCTGCATCGTTCGGGGCAGGCAGCTTGGCCAGGGCCGAGACGCTCAGGGCACTGGCGGCGATCAACAGGGCGATGGATTTCATGCGGATCTCTCTCTTTCTTTGACTCAGGCCTTGACCGGGGCGCCGGGCGCCACAGGCTGGCTGCGCTGGGCCGGGATCTTGCCGGCCTTGATGTCGTCATACCAGAGCTCGTGGTGCTCCTTGGCCCAGGTCTCGTCCACATAGCCGGTCTTCATGGCATCGTAGGCGCCAGCCATGCCGACCGTCCCCATGTAGATGTGGCCGATGAACATGGCCATCATCAACACGGTGGCCACAGCGTGGACCATATGGGCAATCTGCATGTCACCACGCAGGTACTCCAGACCGGGCACCAGCTTGTCCAGCACCAGACCGGAAGCCACCACGATCAGGCCCAGCAGGAACACGCCCCCCCAGAACAGGACCTTCTCACCCGCGTTGAAGCGATGCGAGGGAACTTCCTGACCAGACAGCAGACCACCCCCCTTGACGAGCCAGGTGATGTCTTCCTTGCGCGGCAGGTTGTCCTTGACGAAAGTGAGGATCACGATCACCAGGGAAACCGCAAACACCGGCCCGGCAAAATTGTGCAAGTTCTTGAGCACGTAGGTCAGCCAGCCGAAGAGCGTGCCACCGATGATGGGGTGCAGAAAATACTTGCCGAAGGCCATGACGATGCCCGACACCGCGAGGATGACGAAGGCGATCGCGTTGGCCCAGTGGGCCGCACGCTCGAAGGCGGTGAAGCGCTCGATCTTGCGGCCGGTCTCGGCGCCATGCAACTGCATCGTGCCCTTGCGCCAGTAGAACAGGCCCACCGCACCCAGTGCGATCAGCAACAGGGCACCGCCGTAGGGAATGATCCAGTGGTTGCGCACCTGGCGCCAGGCTTCACCGGCGTTGGTGAGCATGGAGCCCGGGTACTGCACAAAGGGCTGGATCAGGTTGCCGGCCTCAGGCGCTTCATGCCGGGGCAGGCTGCTGTAGCCCGTGACACCGGCGCCAACCGCGCGCCACATGGGCGCGTTGTTGCCGGGTTGCACCTGGGCGCGCTCGGCGTTGGTCTGGGTGGCGTAACCCGGCTCCTCGCTGGCATCAGGCTTCACATCGAAGATGTTCTGGCTCTGGATACCACCTTGCGCCGGCGCCGCCTTGGCCGGCGGCTCGTCGAGCTTGAGTTTGTCCTGCTGAGCCAGGGCCGGAGCAGACCAGCCCAGGGCCATGAGCATGGCCAAGGCGAGAACTTGTTTCATGAAGCGTCCGTTCTCTTCAGTTGACCCGGTTGTACTCGTTCTGGCCATACTGGCCACGCGCCTTGAGCTTGGACTCCCAGCTCGCCTTGTCACCCGGCTTCCAGCCCGGCTCAACATAGGCCTTGCCGGTGCCGTTGTAGGCCGGGGCATCCGACTTGACGCCGGCCAGGGACTGGTCCACCTCGCCGCAAGCGGCGAGCAGACCGGCAACAGATGCAGCGATCAGAATGTTTTTCATGACTTGGCTCCTGCGGGGGCGGGCTTGCCAGCCTGACGCGAGCCGTATGCCGTGCCCCAGCCCCAGACCTCGGCGCCCTTGCCGCGTTGCAGCACACGGGTGCGGAAGATATCGGCCACCATGTCGCCGTCACCAGCGAGCAGGGCCTTGGTCGAGCACATCTCGGCGCAGGCGGGCAGCTTGCCCTCGGCCAGACGGTTGCGACCGTACTTCTCGAACTCGGCCTGGCTGCCGTGGGTCTCGGGACCGCCGGCGCAGAAGGTGCACTTGTCCATCTTGCCGCGCACACCGAAGGTGCCCTGCGAGGGGAACTGCGGCGCACCGAAGGGGCAGGCGTAGGAGCAGTAGCCGCAGCCGATGCAGATGTCCTTGTCGTGCAGGACCACACCCTCGTCGGTGCGGTAGAAGCAGTTGACGGGGCAGACGGCCATGCAGGGTGCGTCGCTGCAGTGCATGCAGGCCACCGAGATGGATTTCTCGCCGGGGACGCCGTCGTTGAGGGTGACCACGCGGCGGCGGTTCACGCCCCAGGGCACCTCGTGCTCGTTCTTGCAAGCGGTGACGCAGCCGTTGCACTCGATGCAGCGCTCGGCGTCACAAACAAATTTCATGCGTGCCATGTGTTACTCCTCAGGCCTTCTCGATCTGGCAGATGGTGGTCTTGGTTTCCTGCATCATGGTCACGATGTCGTAACCATAGGTGGTGGCCGTGTTGACCGCTTCACCACGCACGATGGGCGCTGCGCCCTTCGGGTAGTAGGACAACATGTCCGCACCCTGCCAGCGACCGGAGAAGTGGAAGGGCATCCAGACCGTGTCGGGACCGACACGCTCGGTCACCAGGGCCTGCACATTGATGCGCGCGCCCGTCGGGGTACTCATCCACACACGCTCACCGTTGCGGATACCACGCTCAGCCGCGGTCTTCGGATGGATCTCCACGAAGGCCTCCTGCTGCAACTCGGCCAGCCAGGGGTTGGAACGGGTTTCCTCGCCGCCGCCCTCGTACTCGACCAGACGGCCCGAGGTCATGATGAGCGGGTACTTCTCGTGCATCTTGTCAGCCACGTTCTTCTGCTGCAGCGACTTGTACAGGATGGGCAGGCGCCAGCGATTCTTCTGGTCATCGTGCGTCGGGTACTTGGCGATCAGGTCCGGACGGGTGCCATAGACCGGCTCGCGGTGCTGCGGCACGGGATCCGGGAAGTTCCAGACCACCGCACGCGCCTTGGCGTTGCCGAAGGGATGGCAGCCGTGATTCTTCATGAACACGCGGATCATGCCGCCAGAAGGATCGGTCTTCCAGTTCTTGCCCTCGGCCGCCTTGGCTTCCGCCTCGGTCAGCTCACCCCACCAGCCCAGCTTCTTAAGCAGGACATGGTCGAGTTCCGGGTAGCCGGTGGTGATGTCAGCACCTACCGAGTGCGAGCCGTTTTCGGCCAGCAGGTTCTTGCCGTCCTTCTCGACGCCGAAGTTGGCGCGGAAGTTGCCGCCGCCATCCATGACGTGCTTGGAGGTGTCGTACAGATTGGGCGAACCCGGGTGCTTGAGCTCGGGCGTGCCGTAGCAGGGCCAGGGTAGACCGAAGTAGTCACCGGACATGTCGTAGCCGGTCTCCTTGTCCACCACCTTGCCCTTGCACTTGAGCGTCTTCACGTCGAAGGCGTTCATGTTGCGCATGTGAGCCTTGAGACGCTCGGGGCTCTGACCCGTGTAGCCGATGGTCCAGACACTGCGGTTGATCTCGCGCAGGATGTCTTCGGGCATCGGCTCGTCCATGCCCTTGACCTTCTGCATCTTGTAGTTCTTGGACAGCTCCTTGGCGAAGCCAAGCTTCTCGGCCAGCTGGTGCATGATCATGTGGTCACTGCGGCTTTCCCACAGCGGATCGATGACCTTCTCCCGCCACTGGATCGAGCGGTTGGAGGCGGTGCAGGAACCGCTGGTCTCGAACTGCGTGGCCGCCGGCAGCAGATAGACCGCACGGTTGGGGTTGAGGTCCTCCGGCTTGCCCGGCATCGCGGCCATGGCGGCCGTGGCCGAGGGATAGGGATCCACCACCACCAGCAGGTCCAGCTTGTCCATGGCGCGTTTCATCTCCAGACCACGGGTCTGGGAGTTGGGCGCATGACCCCAGTAGAAGACGCCGCGCAGGTTGTTGTCCTGGTCGATCAGCTCGTTCTTTTCCAGCACGCCGTCAATCCAGCGCGAGACGGTGATGCCCGACTTGGTCATCATCGCGGGCGACGCGTACTGCTGCTTGATCCACTCGAAGTCCACACCCCAGGCATTGGCGAAGTGCTTCCAGGAGCCTTCGGCGATGCCGTAATAGCCCGGCAGCGAATCGGGGTTGGGGCCGACGTCGGTCGCGCCTTGCACGTTGTCGTGGCCGCGGAAGATGTTGGTGCCGCCGCCGGACTTGCCGACGTTGCCCAGGGCCAGTTGCAGGATGCAGGAAGCGCGCACCATGGCATTGCCGATGGTGTGCTGGGTCTGGCCCATGCACCACACGATGGTGCCGGGACGGCTCTCGTGCAGCATCTTGGCCACCTTGATCATCTGGGCCTCGGGCACACCGCAGGCCTCTTCCACGGCCGCGGGCGTCCATTTGGCCAGCACGTCCTTCTTGACATCGTCCATGCCGTAGACGCGGTCGTTGATGTACTTCTTGTCTTCCCAGCCGTTCTTGAAGATGTGGTACAGCAGACCGAAGAGGAAGGGGATGTCGGAGCCGGAGCGGATGCGCACGTACTCGTCGGCCTTGGCCGCGGTACGCGTGAAGCGCGGATCGACCACGATCATCTTGCAGCCGGTCTCCTTGGCGTGCAGCATGTGCAGCAGGCTGACCGGGTGGGCCTCGGCCGCGTTGGAGCCGATGTACAGGGCGACCTTGCTGTTCTGCATGTCGTTGTACGAGTTGGTCATCGCGCCATAGCCCCAGGTGTTGGCCACGCCGGCCACCGTGGTGGAGTGGCAGATGCGCGCCTGGTGGTCGCAGTTGTTCGTGCCCCAGAAGCTCACGAACTTGCGCATCAGGTAGGCCTGCTCGTTGCTGTGCTTGGACGAGCCGATGAAGTACACGCTGTCCGGGCCGCTGGCCTTGCGCAGCTCCTGCATGCGCGCGGCGATTTCGTTGAGGGCGGTATCCCAGCTGATGCGCTCGTACTTGCCGTTGACCAGCTTCATGGGATAGCGCAGGCGGTACTCGCCATGGCCGTGCTCGCGGATCGAGGCACCCTTGGCACAGTGCGCACCGAGGTTGATCGGCGAGTCGAACACCGGCTCCTGGCGGGTCCACACCCCGTTCTCCACCACGGCGTCGATGGCGCAACCCACCGAGCAATGCGTGCAGACGGTGCGCTTGACCTCGATCTTGCCGTCACCCACGGCCACCTTGCTGGCGGCGCGGGCCTTCTTGACGAGGGTCAACTGCGAGGCCGCCAGACCGACGCCCAGGCCCAGGCCCGAGCGGCGCAGGAAGGCGCGGCGATCCATGGTGGGCAGGGCTTGCGACAGGCCGCGGCGCAGGCTGTGCACAAAAGGCGAACGGGCCGTGGCCTCGGTCGCCGGGGATTTCTTGGTGAGCAACATGTCTCTCTCCAGCTGGAACTTTGAATTAGAGGCGGGTGGTCTGGTAATAGTGCTTGACGTGTTCGGTCAGCTGGTAACCGCCGCCGTTCTTGGGCGCGGGCTTGAGCTCCTGGGCGGCCTGTTCGACCGGTTGCGCCGACGGCAGCAAGCTGGCCACCGCGGCCACGGCACCGACCGTGCCCGCCCCTGCGAACAGGGTACGACGCGACAATTTCCCTTGGGCTTGTTGACTCATGCTGGTCTCCTGTGACTGACGTTCATTCCGCTGCCGGGATAGGCACGGATATGCATAACCTCGTGCGAATTTATCAACCCTGCGACGATTCATCAAGCGAATCGCCTGATAAGTTCAGCCGTGTTTTCCCTCGGAGATTCTCTTAATTCATCAATCACTGATATATAAGCATGCACCCGATGACGGCATGCGGCACATGCAAAACACGGCAGTGCTGGGGTTTGCGCGATTGCTGCTACGCAGCATCCCCTCGACACCTCGACATCCTGACGTACGCAACGCGACAAGTTGTCGCAAAGAAGATAAGAATGCTTCCCAATTCACTCTTGCCACTGGTGTTGCACCCAGGTCGAAACACCTGGTACCCGAGAAAATCACTCGGGCGCGCTCGATAGAATCGCTCACCTTCCGCATGCACAACGTGACCCAGACCCCGCATCCCGCCGACAGCGCCAAGATGGCCGAGGGCTGGCCTTACTGGTCTGTCCTCGTCGTCGACGACGAACCCGGCATGCGCAACTTTCTCGTCAAGACCCTGGGGCCGCGCTGCCAGACCGTGCACGAGGCCGGTAGTGCCGAGGACGGCGCGGCGCTGCTGCGCGACCACCATGTCGATCTGATCATCCTGGACATCGCCTTGCCCGGCATGAACGGCGTGGCCTGGCTCAAGGACCTGCGCGAACATGGCTACACCGGCCAGGTCATCCTGATCACGGCCTTCGCGGACCTGGACACGGCCATCGAGGCCCTGCGTGCCGGCGCCTCGGACTTCATCCTCAAGCCCTTTCGCGTACCGCAGATCCTCAACGCCGTGCGGCGCTGCTATGAGAGCGCACGCCTCGCGCGCGAGAATTTCGTGCTGCGCCACACGCTCTCGCGCAGCCAGTTTGCCGACAACGGCCTGGTCGGCCGCTCGGCACAGATCGCCGCGCTCTCGGCCTCGGTGCGCCGCGTCGCCCCGGTCAACAGCACGGTGCTGCTGCAGGGTGAATCGGGCACGGGCAAGGAGCTGGTGGCACGCGCGCTGCACGCTCTCAGTCCGCGTGCGCACGGCCCTTTCGTCCCCGTGAACTGCGCGTCGGTGTCACCCGAGCAGATGGAGAGCGAACTCTTCGGCCACGCCAAAGGTGCTTTTGCCGGCGCCACGCGTGCGCGCGACGGCCTGTTCTACTACGCGCAAGGCGGCACGCTCTTTCTCGACGAGGTGGCCGAGCTGCCCCTGGCCCTGCAGGCCACCTTGCTGCGCGCGCTGGAGGATCTCAAGATCCGCCCCGTGGGCAGCCAGCAGCTGCTGCCGGTGAATGTACGCATCATCGCCGCCACCAACCGCGACCTGCAGCAGGAAGTGGCCGAAGGGCGCTTCCGCAAGGATCTCTACTACCGCCTGCAGGTGGTGGAGCTCACGCTGCCGCCGCTGCGCGAACACAAGGAGGACATTCCCGACCTGGTGCAACACTTCACCAGCCAGCTCGCGCCCGTGCTGGGCGCCTTGCCGCTGCAGCTGACAACGGCCGAGATGGATTACCTCACGCAATACGACTGGCCCGGCAACGTGCGCGAGCTGCGCAATCTGGTCGAGCGCTCGCTGATCCTGGGCGCGCTCAATGTCTCGGCGCTTTACGCCATGGACAAGAAGCGTCGCGCGGCCAACACCCAGCCCACCGATCTGCACACGCTGGAGAAGCAGCACATCCTCGCCGTGCTCGATTCGGTGCAGGGCGACAAGACCCAGGCTGCACAGCTGCTGGGCATCTCGCGCCGCACGCTGGAGCGGCGCTGCGCCGAATGGGCGCTGTCGTGAAATCTTTCCCCCAGCTGCGCGCCCTGCTGGCACCGCGCTGGCTCACCCACTCGATCCGCAACAAGCTGCTGGCCATGGCCCTGCTGCCGCTGCTGGTGGTGCTGCCCCTGCTCGTGGGCGCGCTGGTGATCTGGGGCAATGCCGCCTACGACCGCCTGCTGATTACCAAGGTGCGCAGCGATCTGGCGGTGGCACGCGGCTATTTCGAGCAGGTTCTGTCCGAAGTGGGTTCGGGTACGCAGGCCGTGGCGGCCTCGCAGGCGCTGTACCAGTCGCTGCACAGCCGCGATCTACCCGCCGTCCAGTCCCTGCTGATGCGCGAGCGTCACCGGCTGGGTTTCGATTTCTTCAACCTCTACCGGCTTGACGGTCGTCTGATCACCGCGGGATGGCTGCCCACGGCCGAGCCGCCGGGCGAGCTGCATGCGCCCGCCGGCGGACCTGCGGCCATTCATGCACGCGTCAGCACCGACCACGCCAGCGTCGCGCGACTGGAAGCGGCCGAGCTGCTGGCGCTGGCGCCGCACCTGGCGCCGCGCATCCACATCCCCCTGGTCGCCACCCGCAGTGCCGTTCCCACCACGCGCAGCGTGGAAGATCGGGCCCTGGTGATGCTGGCCACCACCCCCGTGCGCGGCGCCGACGGCAGCATCGTCGCCCTGCTGCGTGGCGGCGTGCTGCTGAACCAGAACCTGCCCTTCATCGACCATATCAACCGGATCGTCTACCCCGAGGGCTCCCTGCCCTTCGGCAGCCATGGAACGGCCACCCTGTTCATGGACGACGTGCGCATCACCACCAACGTACGCCTGTTCCGTGACGAACGCGCCATCGGGACGCGCGTCTCGCGTGCCGTGCGCGAGGATGTTCTCACCCACGGCAACACCTGGCTCGACCGCGCCTTCGTCGTCAACGACTGGTACGTCTCGGCCTACGAACCGCTGCTCGATGCCGGTGGCGAACGCGTGGGCATGCTCTACGTGGGCTATCTGGAGCAGCCGTTCCGTTACGTGAAGTACGGCATGCTCGCGCTGATCGTCGGCATCTTCGTACTGGTGATGATCCTGGCCGCGCTGTTCTCGCTGCGCTGGGCGCGCAGCATCTTCCGGCCCGTGGAGCAGATGAACCAGACCATGCAGCGCGTGGAAGATGGCGACACGGGTGCGCGCGTCGGTGCGGTGAGCGCGCGCGACGAGATCGGCGCACTGGCGGGCCATCTGGACGAGCTGCTGGACGTGATCGACGACAAGACGCGCGCGCTGCAACGCTGGGCCGAGGAACTGGACGCCAAGGTCATCGAGCGCACGCGCGAACTCGCGCAGAGCAATGCCTCGCTGCAGCAGGCGCAGGCGCAGCTGGTCAAGTCCGAGAAACTGGCCGCGATCGGCCAGCTCACGGCCAGCGTGGCGCACGAGATCAACAACCCCATCGCCGTGATCCAGGGCAATCTGGATCTGATGCGCGAGACCCTGGGACCGCAGGCCGCGCCAGTACAGGCGGAGCTGAAACTGCTCGACCAGCAGGTCGAACGCATGCGCCTCATCGTCACGCAGTTGCTGCAGTACGCACGCCCGACCGAGTACGCAGGCTACGTGGAAGCCGTGGATGTGAACCAGGTGCTAGAGAACTCCCTGGTGCTCGTGGCCCATCTGCTGGCACGCACGCAGATCGAGGTGCACAAGGATCTGCGCGCGACCGCGCGAGCGGGCATCAACCGGCAGGAATTGCAGCAGGTCGTGATCAACCTCATGATCAATGCCATCCAGGCGATGCCGAGGGGCGGCACACTGCGTCTGCGCACCCGCGACCGGGAGGATGGTCGCCCCGGTGTCCTGCTGGAGATCAGCGACAGCGGACCGGGCCTGAGTGAGCGGGTGCGCGAACGCCTGTTCCGCCCCTTCTTCACCACCAAGAATGACGGCAACGGCCTGGGCCTGTGGATCAGCGTGGGCCTGGTGGAACGCTATGGCGGCGGCATCGAGGGCCGCAACCGACGCGAGTTCGGGGAAGATGCCCACGGTGCCTGCTTCCGTGTCTGGCTGCTGACCGAGCCGCTAGCACCGCAGGAAGGCCCGACAGGCCCGATGGAAGCCCGCCGGAGCTGATCCTGCGGCTCAGGCCAGCATGTCGAAGCCCTGCTGCTCCACGCTGATGAAAGCCCGCGTGAAGCCTGCCAGCGCTGCATAGAAACGCGCGCGCGGATGGCCCTCGAGGGCGTCGCACAGCTGATGGACCCAGGGTTGCAGGTGATCGGCGAAGAACTCACGCTGCTTGCTGAGATTGGCCACGGCCACGTCGTCCCCTGCGATCAGGTAGCGCATGACCTCGCAGAGGTAGGCGATGTGGTCCTCGGTCTCCGGCAAGGCCTCGTCACGCGCCAGGCCCAGGGCTGCCAGGTCCGTGCGCAGCTGGGCCAGCGGCTTTTCGTTGAGGAAGCCGCTGAGATAGTGCGAGCCGAAGAGATAGATCTCGGGCTTGCCGACCCCGCCAAACAGGGTGTGGTATTCGCCGGTCACGGTCGCCAGGTCCATGTCACGCGCGGCACCCACCAGGACACGCCAGGGCTCCTCCAGAAAGCCGCCTTCGGCGGGCGCCTCGGTGGCCGCCACGCGCAACTGCTCGAGCAGCTCGGCAGCCGGCGGTGCGTAGTAGAGGGCGGCCAGCAGTCCGTAGACCTCGGCGCGCGCGGTTTCCTCGTCGAGGCCGCCCTGCACCAGCTGGGCGTCGTTGGATTCAGTTGGGGAGTTCATGGGACCTCACAGATCGGTGATCTTGCTTTCGTTCGGGTTGCTGTAGATATCGATCACGCGGCAATCGCCGCACATCTTCAGGCGCTCCAGCGCCTCACCCTGGAACATGGAATGGCCGGCCAGCTTGCCCAGCATGGCTTCGATGGCCTTGAGCGTGCCAAAGGGCTTGCCGCAGCGCACACAGGCATAGGGTTGCATCTCGTTGATGACGACGGCCTCCTTGCGCTGTGGCGTCAACCGCAGCTGCGGCACCAGGCTCAGCGCCTGCTCGGGACAGGTCTTGACGCACAGACCGCACTGCACGCAGTTCTTCTCGATGAACTTGAGCTGCGGCGCGTTCGGATTGTCCTGCAATGCGCTGGCTGGGCAGGCGTTCACGCAGCTCAGGCACATCGTGCAGGCTTCCTTGTTGACAGCCACTGCGCCCAACGGCGAGCCCTGCGCGGGCAGGGCGATGAGCTCGGGCTTGCCCGGAGCCTGCTCGACCAGATGATCCAGTGCGAGTTCCAGTGTGGCGCGCTTATCGGCCTGCACGGCAAAGCTGGCGGTCTTGGCCACACCCTGGGCCGGCGCGGCCTGCAAGGCGGCGTCCAGCTCGGCGAGGTCGCGCGCATCGCGCGCATGCAGGAGACGGAAGTGCTCGCCAGCGTACCCGAGACCGTTGAGGATGGCCTGGGCCAGATTCATCTGCGCGCGCACTGCCTCCAGGTATTGCGGCGCCTCCTCGCCCGTCATCAGCACCCAGACATTACGCGCGCCGTAGGCCACGGCCGTGAGCCAGAGCTCCAGGCCCAGGGAGGCCGTGTGCCAGACCGGCACCGGCATCACGCGGGCGGGCACACCCAACATGTCCGGGTCCACGCGCGCGGCGCGGCCGAGGTCGCCGATCAATCGGGCGCCGGCCTGCTGGCTGTGCAATAGCAGCGCGGGCTCGCGCCCGCCAGCGCGCTGATAAGCCGACAGCAGCGTCTTGAACTTGACCCCCTGTTCACCCGCGCGCGGATAGGCGAAGGACAACGCACCACTGGGGCAGACCGTGGTGCAGGCCCCGCAGCCGACGCACAGGTTCGGGTTGACCTTGATCTGCTGGCGATCCTTTTCCGAGCTGATGGCCGAGGCCGAGCAGACCTCGATGCAGGCATTGCAGCCAGTCTTCTCGTTGCGGCTGTGGGCACAGAGCTTCTGCTTGTAGGTGAAAAACTTGGGCTTCTCGAACTCCCCGACCAGGCCGCGCAGCTCGATCAGCACGCGCGGGTCGTGGCCATCCCAGAGGAAATAGCCCTGGGGCCGGGCATGCTGGCTGAAGGCTGGCGTGCCACGCAGGTCGAGCACGAGGTCGAACGTCTCGCGCTCGGACTGCGGCTCGCGGGTGAAGTCGATCGCCCCGGCCACACCGCAGGCCTGCACACAGGAGCGATGGGATTTGCAGAGATTCCCATCGACTTGATAGTCGAAGCCGATGGCATTTTCCGGACAGGCAACGATGCAGGCATTGCAGCGCGTGCACAGGTCCAGGTCGATGGGGTTGCTGGTCTGGCGCTGGAGCTCGAAAGCACCCAGCCAGCCGGTCAGGGACTCGATGCGTCCGGTCAGCACCGGATAGCGGCGCTCCTGCATGCCACCATCGGTGCCGGCGCCGGCGCTGAAGATGCTCACGTCCAGGGTATCGGCCAGCAGGTCGGCCGCGCGCTCGGCCGCGTCGAGCGCGCCAATGATCAGCAGGCGACCCGTGCTCTTGTAGGTCACGGTGGGCACCGGCTCGGGGTCGGGCAGGCGTGCCGCGGCCAGCAGCGCGGCCATCTTGGGCATGGCCTTGCTGGCGTCCTTGCTCCAGCCACCGGTTTCGCGGATGTTGACGAAGCGGATGGGCACCGCCTTGGCACCCTCGGTCTGGTCGGCGATCTCGCCAAACAGACGCGCCTCCTGGGTGCAGGCGACCACAACATCTTCCCCCCGGCCCAGGGCCTGCTGGAAGGCACCGGCGTCTCGCCGACACAGGGTGCTGTGCAGTGTCAGCGTTTCGTCAAGCGCCGCGCCCAGGCCCTTGGGGTCCAGGGGCATGGTCTTGTTGCAGTCGCAGATCAGGGTCGTCATGGTGTGGGGTCTCGTCGGTTTCAGCGGCGCTGGCCTGGGGAGCCTCGGGCTCGTCCAGGTCCTGCGCGGGGACCGCCGCGTTGGCCGGCGGCACGGTGGCAGGCGGCTGCGGCGTCTTCTCTTTCTCTTCCTCCACCAGGCCCAGGAACTGGGCGCTGGCCATCTTGCGCAGCATGGAGGCTGGCATGGGATTGGGCGTGTTGTAGTCCTCGATGTAGATGTCCAGCCCGTCCATCACATTGAAGTGTGGATCGGAAAAAAGCGTGCGCATCGCGGCGTGCCGGACCTCGGGATCCACATCACCAGCGACATAGCGCCGGAAGTCGGACTGCGGCGTCAGGGCCTGCACATCTTCCAGTGTCGGCGGCGGCGGCGCTTCGACCTCGGCGGCAGCGGGAGGTTCGGCGGCGACAGGCGCCGAGCCTTTGACCGCCGGCGCAGGCGTGGGCACGGCGGGCGCCGGTGGCTCCTCGATGGCCTTGCCCTCGCGCAAGGCCTGCTTGCGCTGCGACCAGCGGCCCAGGAAACCCTCAGCCATGCTCGCCTCCGCCATATTTCTTCTCGGTGCTGACCGAGGCCGGGTTGCCGAAACGATCGGTCAACGGCCTGAAGCTGTCGGGCCGCTTGCGCCGCTTCGGTTCGATCACATAGTGCTCGTCGGCGAAGGCCCGGAACCAGTCCACGACCTCGGTCGGCGCGCCGACCTGCTCCACTGTCTCCTGCGCATCGAGCCAGCGACCGGCATCGTGGTAACTCACGGACACGGCCACTGGGCGCGGGATGGGCTCGGCATCCACCGTGGCCTCTTCCTCCATGCGCCAGAGCACGAACCAGCACGGCGCGGACGTGGTGGCGTTGAGGTAGTACCCCTCGGCATCATCCCGGAACAGCTCCACCGTGAAACCGGGGTGCAGCCAGGTCTCGCCGTTGTCGTCCTGCCGCAGACGGCGCGGCTCACTGCCAAAGGCCGGCTCGTGCATCACCACGTCGGCCAGCTCCCAGCGCCAGGGTTGCCACTGGCTCATGGGACCCGTGATACGCACCTTGCGCATCAGGACGGCGACCTGGAGGGATGGGTTCTTGCTGCTCATACGCTTGCTTGTGCAAGCCGCCACTGTAGCGGATAGGAAAAGACCTGCATACGCGCTCTCCTGCGACAAATTGTCGCAAGGACCGGACGGAGGGTGTTGCACCATCCCCCAAAAGAGGGACAGAGAGACAGAACGTCTTTTTTATGCTCCACCCGTCATTGCTTGGCCTTGCTTTGATGAAAGGCCAGCTGGGCACCTCACTTTTCCATCTTCATCAGCACCATGAAATTCAAAGCTCTCACTCTGGCCGCCCTGACCGGCCTCTCCTCCGTTGCCATGGCTCAAAACCTCAAGGGCTATGTGGGCCTCGGTGGTGGCAGCGCCTTTTCCAGCGTCAAAGACTCCAACTCCGGCCAGACCAAATCTGAATCCGCAAGCGCCGTCAGTTTCTTTGGCGGCGTCAAGTTCAATGAGAACATGGCTGTCGAAGCCGAGCATATCTCGACCGGCGATATCAAGCTCACCGGCGCAAAGGTGAAGGTCTCCGGCTACGGCGTATCGGCGGTGTTCAACAAGCCCGTAGGCAACTGGTCCTTCTTTGGCAAACTGGGCGTGACCAGCCTGACCTCCAAGCTCTCTGCCGATCCAGGCTATGTGCTGACTGTCAAGGACAGCCAGACCAAGACCGGTGTCATGTTCGGTGGCGGGGCAGAATACGCCTTCACGCCGAATGCCGCTCTGCGCCTGTCGCTGTCCAGCTACGACATGGAAGCTGGTGACGGCGCCGTCTCCGGCCGCATGGGAGCCTTCCTGGTCTCCGGCGTGTTCAGCTTCTGAGCTGATTCATAAGTCGCAAAGAAAAGGCACGCCAACGCGTGCCTTTTCACTTGCCGACTGCCCAAGGAAAAAGGCCTTGCACCGGAGTGCAAGGCCTTTTCATTTCTACCGCAGAGCAGCTTCAGCCCAGCATCACTTCCGCCGCCCCGAAGCCCTGGGTCTTGGCCGGCGTACCGCCGCGGCGGATGGACACCGCGCAGTACTTGAACTCCGGAATCTTGGCAACCGGATCAAACGCGGCGTTGGTGATGAGGTTGGCGGCCGCCTCGTAGTAGGCGAAGGGGATGAAGACCGCGCCGCGCGGCGTGCCGTCGTCACGACGCAGGTGGATGGCCACCTGGCCGCGGCGCGAGGCGACCGTCACCACATCGCCCGGGTTCAGCCCCAGCTCGGCCATATCGGCACCGCACATGGAGGCGGTGGCGATGGGCTCGATGGCATCGAGCACACCCGAGCGACGCGTCATGCTGCCCGTGTGCCAGTGTTCGAGCTGCCGACCCGTGATCAGCACGAAGGGGAACTCGGCGTCGGGACGCTCGTTGGCCGGAATGATGTCGGCCGGTACGAGCTTGACCTTGCCGGTGGGCGTGGGGAAGTCGTCGATGAAGACGATGGGCTGACCCGGGTCTTCCGCGCTGAGGCAGGGATAGGTGACGCTGGATTCCTTTTGCAGGCGGTCCCAGGTGATGCCCGAAATGGCCGTATGCATGGCCTGGCGCATCTCCTCGTAGACCTCGGCCACACCGGCGTGCTCGCCGCGGTAGTTCCAGTTCAGGCCCATGCGCTTGGCGATCTGCTGGATGATCCAGAGATCCGGCTTGGCGTCACCCGGGGGCGTGACCGCCTGCTTGCCCAGCTGCACCATGCGGTCGGTGTTGCTGACGGTGCCGGTCTTCTCGGGCCAGGCGGTGGCGGGCAGGATCACGTCCGCCAGCCACGCCGTTTCGGTCATGAAGATGTCCTGCACGACCAGGTGCTTGAGCTCGGCCAGCGCATGGCGGGCATGGTTCAGGTCGGGGTCGCTCATGGCGGGGTTCTCCCCTTCGACATACATGCCGTGGATCTTGTGCGGATCGCTGTCGTCGACCAGGGCCTTGTGCATGATTTCCACCACGGTGTAACCGGGCTTGTCATCGAGCTTGGCGCCCCAGAACTTCTCGAACCACTGGTGCACTTCCTTGTTGTCCACGCGCTGGTAGTTCGGGAACATCATGGGAATCAGGCCGGCATCGCTGGCGCCCTGCACGTTGTTCTGGCCGCGCAGCGGGTGCAGTCCGGAACCGGGCTTGCCGATCTGGCCGGTCACCGCGCACAGCGCGATCAGGCAACGGGCATTGTCGGTGCCGTGCACGTGCTGGCTCACGCCCATGCCCCAGAGGATCATCGAGGCCTTGGACTTCGCGAACTCTCGTGCCACCTCGCGCAGCTGCTGAGCCGGAATGCCGCAGATCGGCTCCATGGCTTCCGGGCTGTAGCCTTTGACGTTCTTCTTGAGTTCCTCGAAGTTGCTGGCGCGGTTCTTGAGAAACTCTTTGTCCGTCAGGCCTTCTTCGATCACCGTGTAGATCATGGCGTTGAGCATGGCCACGTCGGTGTCGGGCTTGAACTGCAGCGTACGCCAGGCATGCTTGCCGATGTCAGTGATGCGCGGATCGGCCAGGACGATCTTGGTGCCCTTCTTGGCCGCGTTCTTGAACCAGGTGGCCGCCACCGGGTGGTTGGCCGTGGGGTTGGAGCCGATCAGCATGATCAACCCCGAGTGCTCCACGTCATTGACCTGGTTGGACACGGCGCCCGAGCCCACGCCCTCGAGCAGGGCCGCCACGCTGGAGGCATGGCACAGACGGGTGCAGTGGTCCACGTTGTTGCTGCCGAAACCGGTACGCACCAGCTTCTGGAACAGGTAGGCCTCTTCGTTGCTGCCCTTGGCCGAGCCAAAGCCGGCCAGGGCCTTGTGGCCGTACTTGTCGCGCAGGGCTTTGAGGCCGCCGCCAGCGAGGTCCAGCGCCTCTTCCCAGGTGGCTTCGCGGAACATCGTGCCGATGATCGACGGGTCCTCGCTCATCTGGCGGTTGAGCTCGTCGATGGCCTCCGGGTCCTTGGGCACACCGGCCTTGCGCACCAGCGGCTTGGTCAGGCGTTGCGGGTTGTGCGCGTAGTCGAAACCGAAACGGCCCTTGACGCACAGGCGGTTGTGGTTGGCCGGGCCGTCGCGCCCGTCCACGCTGATGATCTTGTTGTCCTTGACGTTGTAGGTCAGCAGACAGCCCACGCCGCAGAAGGGACAGACCGAGTCGACTTTCTTGTCGACTTGCTGGGAGCCGATGCGGGTCTTGGGCATGAGGGCGCCCGTGGGGCAGGCCTGCACGCATTCGCCGCAGGCCACACAGGTGCTGTCGCCCATGTTGTCACCCAGGTCGAAGACGATCTCGCTGTGGCTGCCGCGCAGGGCGTAGCCAATCACGTCGTTCACCTGCTCTTCACGGCAGGCACGCACGCAGCGGTTGCACTGGATGCAGGCGTCGAGATTGACGGCCATGGCCGGGTGCGAGACGTCGGCCACCGGCTGCTCGCGGCGCAGGGCCTTGAGTTCGGGGCGCACGGTCACACCGGCCTTCTTGGCCCATTGCGAGAGCTCACCGTGCTGCAGGGTTTCGTCCTGCTCGTCCCACTTGTAACCCTCATCGGGCATGTCGGACAGCAGCATCTCGAGCACCATCTTCTGGCTCTTGACGGCGCGCTCGCTCTTGGACTGCACCTCCATGCCGGCCGTGGCGCTGCGGCAGCAGCTCGGGGCCAGCGTGCGCTCGCCCTTGATCTCGACCACGCAGGCGCGGCAGTTGCCATCGGCGCGATAGCCTTCCTTGTAGCAAAGATGCGGGATCTCCATGCCCATGCGCTTGGCCACGGTCAGGATGGTTTCGCCGGCATAGGCCTGCGCCTTCTTGCCGTCGAGCGTGAACTCGACGACCTGGGGCAGGACTTCGTGGGGTTTGGCGGGTGCGTTCATGGTTCAGGCTCCCAGTTCTTGCGGGAAATACTTTTGGACACAGCGGATGGGATTGGGCGCGGCCTGACCCAGGCCGCAGATGGAGGCATCCACCATCACCTGGCTCAGGTCCTCCAGCAGCTCGTTGTCCCAGTGCTCGACCTCCATCAGCTGCACCGCCTTGGCCGTGCCGACGCGGCAAGGCGTGCACTGACCGCAGCTCTCGTGCGCGAAGAAGCGCATCATGTTCAGCGCGGCCTGGCGCGCGGTGTCGTGCTGGGACAGCACGATGACAGCAGCCGAGCCGATGAAGCAGCCGTAGGGCTGCAGGGTGTCGAAATCCAGCGGGATGTCGCCCATGCTGGCCGGCAGGATGCCGCCCGAGGCGCCACCCGGCAAGTAGGCGTAGAGCTCGTGCCCGTCGAGCATGCCGCCGCAGTACTGGTCGATCAGTTCGCGGATGGTGATGCCGGCGGGCGCCAGCTTGACGCCCGGGTGCTTGACGCGGCCGCTGACGCTGAAGGAGCGCAGGCCCTTGCGGCCGTTGGCACCGAAGCCGGAGAACCAGCTCGCGCCCTTCTCGACGATGTCGCGCACCCAGTAGAGCGTCTCGAAGTTGTGCTCCAGCGTGGGGCGACCGAACAGGCCGACCTGGGCAATGTAGGGCGGGCGCATGCGCGGCTCGCCACGCTTGCCTTCGATCGACTCGATCATCGCGGACTCTTCGCCGCAGATGTAGGCACCGGCACCGCGACGCAGCTCGATCAGCGGCAGGGCGCAGGGCGGGTTGGCCTGCAGCTTGGCGAGTTCAGCCTCCAGCAGCGCACGCGCGCCGTGGTACTCGTCGCGCAGGTAGATATAGCAGGCGCCCACGCCCACGGCGTAGGCAGCCACCAACAGGCCCTCCAGGAAGCGGTGTGGATCACGTTCCAGGTAGGTGCGGTCCTTGAAAGTGCCGGGCTCGCCCTCGTCGATGTTCACCGCCATCAGCTTGGGGGCGGGCTGGTCACGCACGATGCGCCACTTGCGGCCGGCCGGGAAGCCGGCACCCCCCAGACCCCGCAGCCCCGAATCCTCCATGGCCTTGATGATGGGTTCAACCTCGCGGCTGCCACTGAGCAGTTCCGCGATCATCTTGTAGCCGCCCTTGGCCTTGTAGGCCTCAAAGCCCACGAAGTCCGGCGAGACCTGCTGCTGGCTGGGCACGGGGGAGACCGACTTGAGTGCCAGCGACGCCGGGTCGAAGGCTGCCTTGCCGTTGGACTTGGGATGCGTGCTCGCGGCAGCCTTGACGGCCTTGGCCACGCTCTCGGGCGTGGCATGCAGCACCGGGTTCTGGTGCACCACGGCCACCGGGGCCTGCTCGCACCGGCCCACGCAGGGCGCGGCGACGACGCGAACCTTGGACGGATCGGAGCCCAGTGCGGTCTGCAGCTTGGCCAGCAGGCTCTGGGCACCGCCCATCTCGCAGCTGAGCCCGTCACAGACGCGCACGGTCAGACCCGGGGCCTGCTCGTCGCCCTTGACCACCTCGAAGTGGTGATAGAAGGTGGCCACCTCATAGACCTCGGCCATGGGGATGTTCATCTCCTTGGCCAGCGCGACGAGATGACGGTCGTGCAGGCAGCGGTAGGCGTCGTTGAGCTTGTGCAGGTGCTCGATCAGCAGATCACGGCGGTGCCCGCCTTCCGGCTTGGGGCCGATCAGGGTGACGACTTCAGCCACCGACCTGTCGTCGGCCTGGCGGCCCTTGAGCTTGCTCTTGCGGCGGATGCGTTCACGCAGGTCATCGACCGTGGCTACGGCCACGGCCTGGATTTCGCCTTTGCGGCCCGGGTGGTTCATGCTGTGTCCCTCGATTCATAACTAGGCATGGGCGGAGTGTCCCGTCGGGGCCAGCCCGGGTCAAATTGCATCGGGACATGACATCATTCAAAAAATAAATGATGCACCGCAGTAGATAACAGTAATTCTTATTAAAGGGACTGCCCAGCCCCCAATCCGGACATCAGGCGTGCAGCAAACCGCTGTGCGCAGCCGCATGGCGCAGCCAGGCCGCGTCTTGTGCCAGCGTCAGGGCCGCTTCCAGCGGACGCGAATGCCGCTCCTTGGTCTGCACCATGAAACCGATGGAAGTGCGCACTTCGGGCCCACTCAAGGGTCGGGCCTCCAGCTCGCGGTAGGCCCGCACCGCGCCCACCAGAGCCCCGGGCATGATGCAGCTCACCGCGCCACCCACGGCGCTCAGCGCGAGGGTCAGCAGGGAGTTGGTCTCCAGCACCGGACGGACCTGGGCCCCGGCCTCGGCAAAGGCGCCGTCCACGATGTGACGGTTGTACATCTCGGACGTCATCAGGCACAGCGGCAGGGTGGCCGCCTCCTGCCAAGTGATCGGCGCGCCAAACCGCATGCCCTGCTCGCCAGGCTGCCCGGCCCGGCGCACCAGGAAATAGTGTTCGGTGTACTGCGGCAGGGTCTGCAAGGCGCCCGGACGCACGCGCTCGATGAAGCCCAGGCCCATGTCCAGGGTCAGGGCCTCCAGCCCGGCCTCGATTTCCTGCGAACTCATGGAGCGCACCACCGGCGTGATGCCCGGGTGGCGCGCCTGCAGCATGGCGGCAAAGCGCGCCGCCACGGGCTCGGCCGAGGGGACGACACCGATGCCCAGGCGCCCCTGGGGCTGGCCGCTGACGCTGCTCAGGTCCTGCTTGAGCAGCTGCTCCTCGCGCAACATGCGGCGCGCGCTCTCGAGCAGGCGCTCACCCTCCGGCGTGAACCCCACAAAGGTCCGGCCGCGGCGCACGATGGGTGAGCCGAACTCCTCCTCCAGCGCGCGGATGGCGTTCGAGAGGGCCGGCTGCGTGACAAAGCAGGCCTGGGCCGCGCGGGCGAAATGCTTGTGCTCGTCGAGGGCAACGAGGTAGCGCATGGATACGAGCAGGTTCATCGGCCCGCCATCTTGCCAGATCGTGAACTTATGCACGAAGCCGACAGGGTGTCAGGGCAAACCACTATGCAAACGGTCCATGCACGCATTCAAATATATTTATATTCAATAACCATACCCCTCGCCAAAGCGCAGGGAGGCAATCGCAGGAGATGGACATGTTTCGACCTTTCATACTGGCACTGGCCTTCGCCCTGGGCGCCAGCGCCTCGGCCTCCGATCGCGGCGTCACGCCGACGGAGATCCGCCTCGGGGCCTCCGTGGTGCTCAGCGGCCCGCTCGGGCCGCAGACACAGGAATTCGGTCAGGGTTCGCGCCTTTACTTCGATGCGGTGAACGCCGCTGGCGGCGTGCACGGCCGCAAGATCGTCTACACCACGCTGGATGACGGCTTCGACGTCAAGCGGGCGGTCGAGAACACGCGCCAGCTGATCGAGGAACAGGGGGTCTTCATCATCTACAACAGCACGGGCACGGCCCAGACCGGCGCCATCCTGCCCCTGGCCGAAGCCAGCCGCACCATCATCTTCGGCCCGGTCACCGGTGCCACGGCCTTCCGCCAGAAGGTCAACCCCTATCTCTTTCATGTGCGGGCCAGCTACGCCGACGAGGCGCGCCGCATCGTCTCGCATCTGGTGGACACCGGGATCAGCCGCGTCACCGTGGTCTACCAGGACGACGGCCTGGGCAAGACCCTGCTGGCCGAGTTGCAGCAGGCCGCCTCAGCCGTGAAGATCAAGCTGGATGCCGAAGTGAAGATCGACCCCAAGGCACCGGACTACGCGGTGGCAGCGGCGGCTGCCGAGCGGGCCCAGCCCCAGGCGGTGCTGCTGGGCATGGCAGGCGGCACCCTGTCGAGCTTCATCAAGGCCACGCTGAAGACCAGCGTACGGCCCAGCTTCTACGGCTTTTCGATCGCCAACGTGGACCTGATCCGGCGCGATCTCCAGGAGCAGTCGCGCGGCATCGTGCTGGCGCAGATCATGCCGCCGCTGCGCAATACGACCATCCCGGTGGTGGCCGAATACCACCGCCTGCTGCGGGAGAAGGATCCCTCGGCCGTGCCCTCGGCCTTCCAGCTCGAAGGCTTTGTCCACGCCAAGCTGCTGGTCGAGGGCCTGCGCCGCGCGGGACGCAACCTGAGCACGGCCTCGTTCATCAAGGCCATGGAAGAGGCGGGCGAGATCAGCTTCGGCCGCTTCGCGGCCAGGTACTCGCCCAGCACCCACAATGGCTCGTCCTACGTGGAATTGGCCATCATCGACAACGCAGGCCAGCTGCGCTACTGAGCGCCAGGAGCGCCGTGGGCTTCAGGTCTCTTTCGAGATCGTGATGCTCGGGAACTTGCTGGAGAAGTCCTTGTTCTTGGCCGCGATCGCCACCGCCACCTGGCGCGCCACGGCCTTGTAGATGCCGGCGACTTCTCCATCGGGATCGGCCACCACGGTGGGCTTGCCGTTGTCGGCCTGCAGACGGATCTGCATGTTCAGCGGCAGCGCGCCCAGGTAGTGCATGCCGTACTCGGCCGCCATCTTCTTGCCGCCATCCACGCCGAAGATGTGCTCGGTGTGACCGCAGTTGCTGCACACGTGCACGGCCATGTTCTCGACCAGACCGAGGATGGGCACGCCCACCTTCTCGAACATCTTGATGCCCTTCTTGGCGTCGATCAGGGCAATGTCCTGCGGCGTGGTGACGATGACGGCGCCCGTCATCGGCACGCGCTGCGACAGCGTGAGCTGGATGTCGCCCGTGCCCGGGGGCATGTCGACGATCAGGTAGTCCAGATCCCGCCAGTTGGTCTGGCGCAGCAGCTGCTCCAAAGCCTGGGTGGCCATGGGGCCGCGCCAGATCATGGCTTCATCCTGCGCGACCAGGAAGCCGATGGACATGACCTGCACGCCGTAATTCTCCAGCGGCTCCATGGTCTGGCCGTCCTCGCTCTCGGGCCGGGCGTCGATGCCCATCATCATGGGCTGACTCGGGCCGTAGATGTCGGCGTCGAGCAGGCCCACGCTGGCGCCTTCAGCGGCCAGCGCCAGGGCCAGGTTGACAGCCGTGGTGCTCTTGCCCACGCCACCCTTGCCCGAGGCCACGGCCACGATGTTCTTGACCCGGGGCAGCAGTTGCACGCCGCGCTGCACCGCGTGCGCCACGATCTTGCTGCCGATGTTGATCGACACGTTGTTGACGCCCGCCACACCCTTGGCCGCGGCGATCAGCGCCTTGCGAAACGCCGGGACCTGACTCTTGGCCGGATAACCCAGTTCGACGTCGAAGGAGACGTCACCATCCTGCACGCTGAGGTTCCTGATGGTCTTGCCCGAGACGAAATCCTTGCCCGTGTTCGGGTCTACCAAGGCCTTGAGGGCGTCCATCAAGGCCTGTTCTGTCACTGCCATTCCGTTTACTCCTGAAGTGCGCGTAGTCTAGCGGTCCGCGATCAACCCCGGGAATGCGGGCAAATTGCCGTGTGCCCGGGTTTTCCCGCGCGCGCCATGCCTGTTCAGGCCTGAACCGGCCCCGCATAATGATTTCATGACCCCACCCGCCCCGCACCCACCCTGCATCGGTCTGCTGCTCACCGGCGGCGGCGCACGCGCGGCCTACCAGGTCGGGGTGCTGCAGGCCCTGAGCGACATACGCCGCCAGCGCCAGCCTGGGCACCGTGCCAGTCCCTTCAGCATCATCACCGGCACCTCCGCCGGCGCCATCAATGCGGCCGCCCTGGCCTGCGGTGCGGACGACTTCGACCAGACGGTCGAACGCGTGGCCTCGGTCTGGTCCAACTTCCAGGCCGGCCAGGTCTACGAAGCCGATCTGCTCGGCGTGCTGCGCAGCGGCGCGCGCTGGATGAGCCTGCTCTCGCTGGGCTGGCTGATCGCGCGCTGGCGCCGCATCAAGCCGCGCTCGCTGCTGGACAACAGCCCGCTGGAGCAGCTGTTGCAGCGCATGGTGCCGCTGGAGCGCCTGCCCCAGCTCATCGCCCAGGGCCATCTGCGGGCCCTGGCCGTCACGGCGTCGAGCTACAGCTCGGGCCACCACGTGACCTTTTTCGAGGGCGTCGAGGAACTCCAGCCCTGGGTGCGCTCGCAGCGCCTGGCCGTGCGCGACCACATCACCCACACCCACCTGCTGGCGTCCTCGGCCATTCCCTTCGTCTTCCCGGCCCAGGCCCTGCCCATCAACGACGGCACCGAATACTTCGGCGACGGCTCCATGCGCCAGACCGCGCCCGTGGCCCCGGCCATCCACCTGGGGGCTGACCGGATCCTCGTCGTCGGCGCGGGCCGCATGAGCGAACCGCGCGACTCACTCACGCGCGCCGCGCCCACCAGCTACCCCTCGCTGGCCCAGATCGCGGGCCATGCCATGTCCAGCATCTTCCTGGACGCGTTGGCCGTGGACATCGAACGCATCCGTCGCATCAACCAGACGCTGAACCTGATCCCGCGCGAGGCGCGCCAGGCCAGCGCCCTCAAGCCCGTGGAACTGCTCGTGATCTCGCCCTCGGAGCGGCTGGACCAGCTCGCAGCCCAGCATGCCGGCGCCCTGCCCCATGCGGTGCGCGCCCTGCTCAGCGGCCTGGGGGCCTCGCCCAGCCAGGCCGACGTCAAGGGCGGCGCGCTCACCAGCTATCTGCTGTTCGAGGCCGTTTACACGCGCGAGCTCATGAAACTGGGCCGCGAGGACACCCTGCGCCAGGAAGACGAGGTCTGCCGTTTCTTTGACTGGGGCGGCGCGTCCGCCGCGCCCGCCCGGCCCCAGGTGGAGCGTCGCAGCGTCGTACGGGCCTGAAGCCCGCGCCCCGGCGCCTGCGGATCGTGAGCCGACTCGGACGAGCCGGGACGACTAAAATTGCCGGTTCCCTCCGAAAGACCCGGCTCATGACCCGCAAGCTTTTTGTCACCACCGCCCTGCCCTACGCCAACGGCAACTTCCACATCGGCCACATCATGGAATACATCCAGGCCGACATCTGGGTGCGGTTCCAGCGCATGCAGGGCCACGAGGTCAACTTCGTCGGGGCCGACGACACCCATGGCGCGCCCATCATGATCGCCGCCGAAAAAGCCAGTAAGACGCCGCAGCAGTTCGTGGCCGACATCGCCGCGGGCCGCAAGCCCTATCTCGACGGCTTCCACATCGCCTTCGACAACTGGAGCTCGACCGACAGCCCGGAGAACCACGCGCTGGCCCAGCAGATCTACCTGGACCTCCAGGCCAACGGCCTGATCTCCAGCGAGGTGGTCGAGCAGTTCTTCGACCCCGAAAAGGCCATGTTCCTGCCCGACCGCTTCATCAAGGGCGAGTGCCCCAAGTGCGGTTCGAAAGACCAGTACGGCGACAACTGCGAAGTCTGCGGCGCGGTCTATGCGCCCACCGATCTGAAAAACCCCTACTCGGCTCTCTCGGGTGCCAAGCCGGTGCTCAAGAGTTCCGAGCACTTCTTCTTCAAGCTCTCCGACCCGCGCTGCGTCGCCTTCCTGGAGGACTGGACGCAGGACGGCCGCCTGCAGCCCGAGGTGGCCAACAAGGTGCGCGAATGGTTCACCGTGCGCACCAACCCGGACGGCACGCAGAGCGAAGGCCTGGGCGACTGGGACATCTCGCGCGACGCGCCCTACTTCGGGATCGAGATCCCCGGCGCGCCGGGCAAGTACTTCTACGTCTGGCTCGACGCCCCCGTGGGTTACCTGGCCTCGCTCAAGAACCTGCTGGACAAGCGCGGCCAGGATTACGAGGCTTACATCGCCGACCCCAAGCTGGAGCAGATCCACTTCATCGGCAAGGACATCGTCACCTTCCACACCCTGTTCTGGCCGGCCATGCTCAAGTTCAGCGGCCGCAAGACGCCGGACCGCGTCTTCGTGCACGGCTTCCTGACCGTGAACAACGGTGAGAAGATGAGCAAGAGTCGCGGCACCGGCCTGGACCCTTTGAAGTACCTCTCGCTGGGCATGAACCCCGAATGGCTGCGCTACTACCTGGCGGCCAAGCTCAGCGGCCGCAACGAAGACATCGACTTCAACGCCGAAGACTTCCTGGCCCGCGTCAACAGTGACCTCGTGGGCAAGTACATCAACATCGCTTCGCGCGCGGCAGGTTTCATCGCCAAGCGCTTCGGTGGCAAGCTCGGCGAATACTCGGGCGACGGCGACGCCCTGCTGGAGCACCTGCGCGACGGCGCGGCCGGCCTGGCCGAGCTCTACAACGAACGCGACTACGGCAAGGCCCTGCGCGAGATCATGCTGCTGGCCGACCGCGTCAACGGCTACGTGGACCAGAACAAGCCCTGGGAGCTGGCCAAGCAGGAGGGCATGGACGGCCGCCTGCACGACGTCTGCACCGTCTGCATCGAGGCCTTCCGCCTGCTCACGCTCTACCTCAAGCCCGTGCTGCCGGCCCTGGCCGCGCAGGTGGAAGACTTCCTGAAGATCCAGCCCCTGGTATGGACCGACGCCACACGCGAACTGGGCGCGGGCCACGCTATCGGCGAGTACAAGCACCTGATGCAGCGCGTCGATCTCAAGCAGCTCGAAGCCCTGTTCGAGCCGCCGGCCGCGCCCGAACCCGAGAAGCTGCTGCCAGGCGGCGAGGAGATCGCGCCCGTCATCACGATTGACGATTTCGCCAAGATCGACCTGCGCATCGCGCAGATCGTGAACTGCGAGCCGGTGGAAGGATCGACCAAGCTGCTGCGCCTCACGCTCGACGTAGGCGAAGGCAAGACCCGCAACGTCTTCAGCGGTATTGCGTCGGCGTACAAACCCGAAGACCTGGTGGGCAAGCTCACCGTGATGGTCGCCAACCTGGCCCCGCGCAAGATGAAGTTTGGCGTCAGCGAAGGCATGGTGCTCGCCGCCAGCCACGCCGACGAAAAGGCCGAACCCGGCATCTACGTGCTCAACCCCTGGCCCGGTGCGCAGCCGGGCATGCGGGTGCGTTGAAACGCTTCGTTTACCCCCCCAAGAAAATCAATTGATTGGCCCATCTGGCGATGCCGCCTACGAGGAACTCAATCCTAAATAGTCACGGCACGGCGTGCCCTTGATTCATATTGAATCGCCCCGGGAATCGAGGAGGCTGGTTGGTTTAAGTTGAGACGGTGGTCTCAGCCTTCTGGGCGAGTTGCCGGAAGTAGTTTGCCTCAGCTTCGGCCGGTGGAATATATCCAATCG
>JBKBHP010000015.1:0-75795 GCA_046299695.1 Hylemonella sp. | reverse complement strand
TCACGCTGATGATGTCGGCAATCTTCTTGCTGGCGTCGTTGATGCCCTTCATGGTGTCGACCACCTGGGCCACGACCTCGCCACCTTGCACGGCCACGGTGCTAGCACTCTGGGCCAGCTGATTGGCCTGACGCGCGTTGTCGGCGTTCTGCCGCACGGTCGAAGACAGCTCCTCCATCGACGCGGCGGTCTCCTCAAGTGCGCTTGCCTGGCTTTCGGTACGCGCGCTCAGGTCCTGGTTGCCCTGGGCGATCTGGGCCGAGGCCGTGGCGACGGCTTCCGATCCCTGGCGGACGGTGCTCACCACCTTCGCCAGGCTGGCCTGCATGCCCTGAAGTGCCTGCAGCAACTGCGCGATCTCATCGCGGCCTCGTGCCTGGATCTCATGCTGCAGGTCACCCTGGGCAACGGCATTGCTTGCCGTGATCGCATCCGTGAGTGAACGCGTGATACCGCGAACCAACGCCGCCCCGAAGAGAATGGAAAACAGCATGCCGGCCACAATGCTGGCGATGGCGACGACACGGATGCGCTCGTAGCGGGAAACGGCGGTGTCAAAGCCGGTGATGCCCTGCAGGTTGTTTTTGATGCGGTGGTGCACTTCGCGCACCAGTGCATCACGTTGGGCCAGCTGGGCCGCCTGTTGCTCGGCCTCCTGTTGCTTGCGGTAGGAGATGTCGGTATGGGTGATGACGTAGTTCGTGATGGCGCCCGATCTGTTTTTCACGGCAGTGCAGGTGACCCATTGCAGAAAGACCTTGCCATCCTTGTGCCGGGTCCAGACCTCGGCGCTCCAGACGCCCAGTCTCTGCGCGGTGTCCCAAGCTTCGGCGTAGAAGGCGGGAGGATGGCGGTCGGAGTACAGGAAATCAGTCAACCGGCCGGCAGACTCTTCGCTGCCATAGCCCATGATCCGGGAAAAGCTCTGATTGGTGCGCAGGATGCACCGATGGGGATCGGTGATGATCATGCCCTCCTGGCACTCAAAGGCGACTGCGGCGATTCTCTGCTCTTCTTCGGCCTGCTTGATCGCGGTAACGTCCGTGTGGGTGATGACCACCCCTTCCTGCTTCTCCCGGACCAAAGGCACGACGTTCATCGTGAACCAGCGTTTCTGGTCGACTGAATGGCATGGATATTCCGTGGCGTAGGCGGGCAGTTTGCCGTGGAGGACGGCCTGTATGCCTCCGACGATTTCTTCGAGATGGGCCGGTGGAATGATTCCGGTGGCGCGGTGAGCAACGGTCAGGTAATTGACGCCCGTCCAGGTGTGCGGTGCTGGTTGTTCCGGCTCAAGTCCGTTGGCGACCACAAATCGCAGCCAAGCCTCGTTGACGGTCTGGATCACGCCATTCTGGTCCAGCACTGCGATGTGCGCGGCCATGGAGTTCAGGATGATGCCTTTGAAGCGTTCATTTTTCTTCAGCGCCTCTTCCCGTTCGCTCAGGGTCACCAGCAGATGGTTGAAGCTCCCGAACAGTCGTCCAATTTCGTCATGCCTCGAAATGGACAAACTCTGCGGGGCAGTGCCGGTCTTCGTTGAAAAGGCAGAAAGCGTCCGGGCTGCTGTCGAGAGAGGAGCCAGCTGGCGGCGTATCATCCACCAGGTCAGCGCACAGGCGATCAAGGTGAGCAGGATCGTTGCCAGCACCATGTGCCGATGCATATCGTGAATGGGTGCGTAGGCCTCAGACGTGGGTAGAGCGGTCGCCAGATACCAGCCGGCCACAGGAATGCTCTTGGCCGAGGCCAGCACTTCGATCCCCTGGGGGTTGCGCGTGACCCCTGAGCCTTCATACCCCTGTATGAACTGATCGACCAGTCCAATGCTGCCCGGGGCAGGGAGCTTCTCCATGATGCGTTGCTTGTCAGTCGCGGTGATGACGAGCCGGTATTGAGGCGCGACCAGCATATAGCCACCCGTCGTGCCATAGGCGCCCCTGGTCACGTCGTCGAGAAAATTGGGGCGAGCCAGATCGGTCAGACCGGACAGGGCCCCGATGATCTTGCCTTGGGGGTCGCGTATGGGGACGGTCATTCCCACTATCGGGGTCTGTAGGACTTGGCCGACAATCGGCTCGCTGACGTTCGGCCGCCCTTTCTTGAGCGCGGTGGCGACGCTGTCGATGTACATGTAATTCACACCGATCCGACCAGCCGAGACAGGTACCTCGGCGATGGCCGTTCCGTCGGTCCGGTAAACGATGACGCCCCCGTTGAACAGACTGGGCAGCAGGGTGAGCTGTTCCAGGCGAGCCTGTGTCGTAGCCGGTGCGCCGCGCATGGTCGGTGCCAGTGAGGCGGCGATGCTTTCGAGGGCGTTGAGCCGGCTGTCCACCATTCTGTTGATCTGGGCAGCGACCACGGAAACGGCCGAAAATTGCTGTTTTCCCAGCACGCGCTCCATGTCCTTGTGCAGCATCTCGCTGGCGTAATACGACAGCGACCACAGACTGGCCAAGGAGATGGCCAGCACCGAGAGCGTGACCCGGGCCTTGACGGAACGCCACAGTGGAATGGGTGAGTACATGCCGGCTTTGCTTGTGGTGGACGTACGCGATTTGAGCGGGGTTGCAGTACTGTGTGACAGCACCCGGGGGTGCATTGGTTTTGAAGTATAGGAAGCAGGACCGTGGTTCACGCAGGTCGCCAGGCAAGGATTAGGCGCGGCCGTGACCTTTCTCGCACTTCCTAAGGGACAATGACGACATGATGGATGAAAACAGTAACAGCACGGCGTGGTCAGCCGCGTCGCTTGAGATCGAATCCCTGGACATCGAGGCCCAGGGTATTGCTCACCGGCCCGATGGCAAGGTGGTCTTCGTCGAAGGTGCTCTGCCTTTCGAGGTGGTCAGTGTCAACGTGCACCGCAAGAAGAACAACTGGGAGGCGGGGGTGGTCACCGCCATCCACCGTGAGTCGTCCCAGCGTGTGCGGCCCGCCTGTCCCCATTTCGGCCTGCATGCCGGCGCCTGTGGCGGCTGCAAGATGCAGCACCTGCACCCCGTGGCCCAGGTCGCCGTGAAGCAGCGCGTGCTGGAGGACAACCTGTGGCATCTGGGCAAGGTCAAGGCCGAGACGGTGCTGCGACCCATCGAAGGACCGGCCTGGGGCTACCGCTACCGCGCGCGCCTCTCGGTGCGCCATGTGCACAAGAAGGGCACGGTGCTGGTGGGTTTTCATGAACGCAAGAGCCGCTATGTGGCCGACATGCAGACCTGCCCCGTGTTGCCGCCCCATGTGGACGCCATGCTGATGCCTTTGCGCGCGCTGATCGCCTCCTTGGACGCCATCGAGACCTGCCCGCAGATCGAGCTGGCCTGTGGCGATGAGGTCACGGCCCTGGTGCTGCGCCATCTGGAGCCCTTGAGTACGGGCGACCAGGACAAGCTGCGGGCCTTCGCGCAAGCGCATCCCGGTGTGCAATGGTGGCTGCAGCCCAAGGGGCCGGACACCGTGCACCTGCTCGATCCGCAAGGCGCGCCACAGCTGGCTTACGGCCTGCCCGAGTTCGGCATCACCATGCCTTTCAAGCCGACCGATTTCACCCAGGTCAATCCGCACATCAACCGCGTGCTCGTCACGCGCGCGCTGCGTCTGCTGCAGGTCCAGAGGGACGAGCGCGTGATCGACTGGTTCTGCGGCCTGGGCAACTTCACGTTGCCGTTGGCCACCCAGGCGCGCGAGGTGCTGGGCATCGAGGGCAGCGAGGCGCTGGTGGCGCGCTCACGCGAGAATCTTCGGCACAACCGGGCCCTGCGCCCCAACGGGCAGGATCTTGCCGCCACGGATTTCGTCGCCCGCAATCTCTTCGAGATGACGCCCGAGTGGCTGGTGCGTGATGGCGTGGCCGACAAGTGGCTGGTCGATCCGCCGCGCGAGGGGGCTTTTGCGTTGGCCAAGACCCTGGCCGATCTGCACCAGCAGCGGGTGAATCCGGCCGAGCACCCGCCCACACCGGGCGCCCAGGGCTGGACGCCACCGCGGCGCATCGTCTATGTGAGCTGCAACCCCGCCACACTGGCGCGCGACGCCGGCTTGCTGGTGCACCAGGCGGGCTACCGCTGCACGGCGGCGGGGGTGGTCAACATGTTCCCGCACACGGCGCACGTGGAAAGCATCGCCGTTTTTGATCTGATTGCTTCAGTGCAGGGGCATATGGCGTAGCCCTGTGAGCCGGAACTAGAGCGTCGCTGTTCTTGATCGGGCCGCTTCGGCGCAGGGGCCTATGGCTTATCAAATGAGCCGTCGCTCAGGCATCACCGTGTTCGGGCGGGCCTGAGCGGCCCGTAATGTCAGGAAGACTTCTGACTGCCCGCGGCGGGCTTGGAGGCTGGGGCCGGCTTCTTTTCTGTGGCGGCTTCCTGGCCTTCAGGCGAGGGGGTCGGCTGGCCCTCGATCTTGTTCTCGCGCATGTATTGGTCCATCTCGCGCCAGCCCTCGAAGATCGCCGTCTTGAGGGCCTTGGGGTTGAGCTGGTAGCACTCCTCGATGCCGCGCACGGCGTAGCGGCATGCGCCGCCGATGGCCTTGCCTTCGGCTTCGCGCAGGGCGATGCGCGGGTCTGGACCCAGCCCGGGAATGTCGCAGGCGGCCAGCAGCAGGGCGGCAGAGGCGATGAGCAGGCGGGGATTCATGGTGAATGCAGACATGGCTTGCTGTACTTATCGGCAGATGGTAGCGAGGCTTGAGCCTGGCCGACCGGGCGATCCCAAAAGAAAAGGCCCCGCAGGGCCTTTTCCGGGTGCGGGACGCGCGGTTTACTCGCGCTCGCCGCCGAAGATGCCCAGCAGCGCCAGCAGGCTCTGGAACACGTTGATGACGCTCAGGTACAGGGCCAGGGTGGCGCTGATGTAGTTGGTTTCGCCGCCGTCGATGATGCGCTTGATGTCGTAGAGCATGAAGGCGCTGAAGATGCCGATGGCCAGCATGGAGATCACGATCATGCCCGTGCTCGAGCCCACGAAGACGTTGATCACCGAGCCGACGAGCAGCACGATGGCGCCCACCATCAGCCACTTGCCCATGCCCGAGAGGTCGCGCTTGATCACCGTGGCCAGGCTGGCCATGACGAAGAACACGCCGGCCGTGCCCGCGAAGGCGGTCATCACGAGATCGGCGCCGTTCTTGAAGCCCAGCACCATGGCGATCAGGCGCGAGAGCATCAGGCCCATGAAGAAGGTGAAGCCCAGCAGCACCGGCACGCCGGCAGCGGAGTTCTTGGTCTTCTCGATGGCGTAGATGAAGCCGAAGGCGCCACCCAGGAAGACGATCAGGCCGATGAAGCCCGTCAGCGATGCCGTGATGCCCGTGGCCACGCCAACCCAGGCGCCCAGCACGGTAGGCAGCAGGCTCAGGGCCAGCAGCCAGTAGGTGTTGCGCAGGACCTTGTTGCGCTCGGTGGCCGACAGGCCATAGCCGGTCTGACCGTAGGTTTGAACTTGTTCGCTCATGTCATCACTCCTTGTTGTGAAGCTGGCTAGCGGGGTAGCACAGATGGGCCCATTCTAGGTCGATTCAAGTGCCGCGCCTCAATCCACCACGGTTCCTGCGTATTTGTCAGGGCAGTTTTGCGACGCCCTCCCGCCGCGAGGCACCGTTCTGGGGCTATGCTTGCGGCTGTTTTTCTATGGACTTTCCACCATGCAAACCAAACCCTGTCTCCAGCTTGACGATATCAAGAAAATCGCCGCGGCCGCCGAGGCCGAGGCCCTGAAGAACAACTGGGCCGTGAGCATCTCCATCGTGGACGATGGCGGTCATCTGCTCTGGCTGCAGCGCCTAGACGGTGCCGCACCCATCTCGGCCCAGATCGCTCCGGCCAAGGCCCACACGGCGGCCATGGGTCGGCGCGAGAGCCGCATCTACGAGGAGATGATCAACGGCGGCCGCGTCTCCTTCCTCAGCGCGCCGGGCCTCGATGGTCTGCTCGAAGGCGGCGTGCCGATCATGAAGGACGGCCAGTGCCTGGGCGCCGTGGGTGTGAGCGGCGTGAAGTCGGTCGAAGACGCGCAGATTGCACGTGCCGGGATCGCGGCCATTGGCCTCTGAGTCCGCGGAAGCACCGCACGTAGAAAGGGCCCTGCGGGGCCCTTTCTACTTGGTCAGGATGAGCTTGCCCTGGCGCGTGGCCTGCAGGCGGTAGACCTCGCCGTTGTGGCGGATGCTCACGGCCCGGCCACCCTGGAACAGCGCCTGGCTGTCCAGCGACGGGCCGCCGGGCTGGCGCAGCGCCGTGGGCGTGTCCGTATCCGTTGGGGCGGCTTGCGGCTCCAGGGGAGGCGTGGACCGCGTCTCGCAGACCGTACGGCTCATCGGGCGGTGCGCGGCGTCAGCGCGCGGGTTCGGTGATGAAGCCGATCTTGCGCAGACCGGCCTGCTGGGCCATGGCCATGGCCTGGGCCACGCGCTCGTAGCGCACGGCCTTGTCGCCGCGGATGTGCAGGTCGGGCTGGGGCTGGCGTGCCGCCTCGGCCTGCAAGAGACCGGGCAGATCCGCATCGCTGACCCGCGACTCGTTGATGAAATAGTTGCCGCTGGCGTCGACCGAGAGGTTCAGCGTCTCGGGCTTGACCTCTTCGCGCTGGCTGCTGGCCTGCGGCAGATCCACGTTGACGGAATGTTTCATCACCGGCACGGTGATGATGAAGATGATGAGCAGCACCAGCATGACGTCGACCAGCGGCGTCATGTTGATCTCGTTCATCACCTCGTCGGTGTCGTCTTGCGTTCCGAAGGCCATGGCTTCAGGCTTTCTTCATGGGCACGACCTTGGCCTCGCTGCCGCCCACCCGGGCGCCGGTGACGAAGTAGGCGTGCAGGTCATGGGCAAAGCTGTTGAGCGTGCCCAGGATGGCCTTGTTGCCGCGTACCAGGGCGTTGTAGCCCAGCACGGCGGGAATGGCCACGGCCAGACCCAGGGCCGTCATGATCAGCGCCTCGCCGATGGGGCCTGCCACGCGGTCGATGGTGGCCTGGCCGGCCATGCCGATGCTCAGCAGGGCGTGGTAGATGCCCCAGACGGTTCCGAACAGGCCCACGAAGGGGGCGGTGGAGCCCACCGAGGCCAGCACGGCCAGGCCGGACTGCAGGCGGGCGGTGGCGTGGTCGATGCTGTTTCGCAGGCAGCGCGTGACCCAGTCGCTCACGTCCAGGCTGTCGTGCAGATGCGCCTTGGTGTTGCGATGATGGGCTACGGCCTCGCGGCCTTCCTCGGCCAGGGCGCGGAAGGGGTTGTCTTCGGGCGGGCCGAGGCGGTTCAGGCCCTCGGCCAGGTCGGCGCTGTGCCAGAAACCTTCGGCCTGGCGCGCCAGCTTCTTGTAGCGCACGATGTCCATGGCCTTGAACAGGATCACCATCCAGGTGGCCAGGGACATGCCTAGCAGCAGCAGGGCAACGCCGCGTGTCACCCAGTCACCCTGGGCCCAGACGTTGTAAAGACCGAAATGCGATTCCATGGCAGAACTCCGAAAGCAGAAAACGAAAAATTACTCGAGCACGAAATTGATCGGCACGTTGAACCACATGGCTTCAGCCGTGCCGTTGCGCTTGCCCGGCACGTAGCGCCAGCTGCGCACGGTGGCCAGCGCGGCCTGGTCCAAGCGTTCGTAGCCGCTGGAGGTACGGATCTCGGCCTGCTGGGCCGTGCCGTCCACCCCGATGAGCACGCGTACCACCACCTTGCCCTGTTCGCCCAGGCGACGGCTCAGGGCGGGGTAGGCGGGTCTGGGATTGTTCAGATAGGCAGCGTCGCTCGAGGGCAGCTCGATGCGGGCGGCGGCGGGGGCTTGCGGGGCGGCGGCCGTGGCGGCCACGGTGCTGGCCTCGATGGCGGGCTGGGCCGGCGCTGGCGCAGCGGGGGCCAGCATGGGGGCTGGCTCCGGCGTGGGGGCGGGCAGGGGTGGGGTCGGCGTGGGCTTGACCACCGGCTTCACTTCCTGCTTCACCGGTTGCGGGGCGGGGGTCTGAGGCTGGGGGGCGGGCGGCGCTGGCGGGCTGATGAATTCGCTGAGGATCTCGCCCGGCACGATGATCTCCACGGCGCGGCGCATCAGGCCCGCTTGCAGGGCCCAGAGCACGGCCACGTGCAGCAGGACCACGCCGGTGGCGATGAGCAGGCGACGGTTCATGAAAGGCGCAGATGGGGCAGTGAGAGACAGACTCATATTCTCGGGCGAGGTCGCTTCCCTGTCCTAGGGCCTGAAGATCCAGTAGCTGGCCAGGGCGACCAGCAGCAGACTGCCGAGCAGGATGATCAAGGAAGACATGATGCCAAGATTATAAATGAGAATTATTATCAACCATGAGTGGGTGCCGAATTCTTTGGCGTCGTCGGCTCCCAGAGCAGGTCGCGGTTGATCAGGGTCAGCTCACGGCGACCACACAGGGCCATGGCGATTTCAAGCTCGTCGCGCAGCAGGCGCAGCACATGGGCGACGCCCATCGCCCCGGCGTTGGACAAGCCGTAGACATAGGGTCGACCGACCAGCACGGCTGAGGCGCCCAGGGCCAGGGCCTTGAGCACATCGGTGCCGCGGCGGATGCCACCGTCCACGAGCAGGGGCAGGGCGCCGTCCAGCGCGTCGGCGATCCGGGGCAGCACAGACGCCGTGGCTGGCGTGGTGTCCAGGGTGCGGCCCCCATGGTTCGATACCACGAGGCCGGCAGCGTTCAGCCGCGCCGCCTGGCGTGCGTCCTCCGGGTGCAGCACGCCCTTGAGCAGGAGGGGCAGGCGCGTCTGCGTCTGCAGCCAGTTCACATCGTGCCAGGTCGGGGCGCGCCGCAGCAGGCCGTCGAAGAGGGCGCTCTGCCCGGGTCCGAGTGAGGGCCAGGCGGGCGGCGGCCCTCCTTCCAGGTTGACGGCGCGCACCCCCGCCGGCAAGGTGAAGCCCGCGCGCCGCTCGCGGTCACGCGCGCCGTGGACGGGCGCGTCGATGGTCAGGACCAGTGCTTCATAGCCCGCCGCCTCGGCCCGCCGTACCAGATCGAGCGTGCGCCCCCGGTCCTCCTGCAGGTAAAGCTGGAACCACAGGGGACCGCGCCCCGGTTCGTCCCGCATCGCCTGGGCCACGGTTTCCAGCGCAACGCTCGACTGCGTGCTGAGTACCAGGCCGGCACCGAGTGCGGCTGCGGCATGGGCTGTGGCCAGCTCGCCGTCCGGGTGTGCCATGCGCTGGAAAGCCACCGGTGCCAGCAGGATGGGGTGGGCGAGGGTGCGGCCCAGCAGTTCCACGCGCGTGTGCCCGCCCGCCAGGGGCTGCAGCACGCGAGGCAGCAGGCAGATCTCATCCCAGGCCCGGCGATTGGCCGCCAGGGTGAGTTCGTCGGCCGCCCCGCCGCTGAAATAGGCCCAGGCCTTGTCGTCCAGCCGCGTTCGGGCATGCGCCTCGTGGTCGGCCAGATTGACGATGCCGGCGGGCACACGGGCCAGTGCAGGCGGGGCGCTCATGTGTCCGACCACATGCGCAGCAGGTTGTGATAGGTGCCGGTCAGCGCGGTGGTCTCGGCGGTTTCGCCATGCTGCTGGCGCAGGCGCAGCAGGTTCATGTCCAGCTCGTAGAGCAGGCGGCGCTGTTCGTCGCTGCGCACCATGCTCTCGATCCAGAAAAAACAGGCCAGGCGCCGGCCGCGCGTGACTGGTCGCACCTCGTGCAGACTGGTGCCGGGGTAGAGCACCATATGCCCGGCGGGCAGCTTGACTGCTTGCTCGCCGTAGGTGTCGGCAATGCAGAGTTCGCCGCCGTCGTAGTCCGGCGGGTCGGACAGGAAGACGGTGCACGAGATGTCGGTGCGGACGCGCTGCCCCTCGGGCGTAGCCCGGATGGCGTTGTCGATGTGTGCGCCATAGAAGTTGCTGCTCCCGGTATAGCGGTTGATGCGCGGCGTGAACACCTTGCGGGGCAACGCGGCCGAGAAGAACCGCGGGCAGCGGTCCAGCCCGCGCAGGACCAGGGCGCGGATCACGCGCGCCGCGTCGCAGTCGTGGGGCAACTGCTCGTTGTTCTTCACCTGCGCCGCCTGCGGTCCGGCGCTGTCGCGACCGTCCGTCCACGGTGCCGTCGCCAAAAGCTCGCGCGCCTGCCGCACTTCGTCGGGACTGAGGATGTCGGGAATGTGCAGCAGCATGGTCTGGCAGGGGGGGGAGGGAGTTCAGATCTTGATCGACAGCGTCACCTGGATCGTGCGTGCGGCCCCGGGGATGTAGTGACCGCTGTAGAGCTGGTCGGCGTAGCGCACGTTGGTGACGTTGTTGATGTTGCCCTTGAGCACATAACGCTCGCTGAAGCGGTATTCGGCCATCAGATCCAGCGTCTCGTAGCCCGGCACAACCCAGCCAGGATTACGGTTGGGCGTCTGTTCGCCGCGGAAGTTGAGGCCGGCGCCCACGCGCACCGGGTAGCTGACCTGGTAGGTGCTCCAGAGCGTGCCTGAGTAGCGCGGGGTCAGCGAGGGGCGTGCACCGGCCAGCTCGCCGGACTGTGTACACGCGCCCGCGGCGGGGCAAGGGGCGGCCTCGTCCACTTTGGCGATCGGCAGCCACATGAAGGAACCGAAAACTTCCCACTTCGGTGTCAGGCGCCCGCTCACGTCGGTCTCCAGGCCTGTGACGTGGCGACGCCCCGACAGTGCGACCACGCCTGTCACCAGGGGGTCGGTGTTGCGTTCGAGCAGCTTGACCGTATGGAAGGCTGCGAGGCGAGTGGTGAAACGCCGGTCAGCCGAGTCCAGCTTGGCGCCGACTTCGAAGTTGTAGCTCTCCTCAGGCGGCAGGTCGGCGTTGCCAGCCGACAGTGAATAGGCCTCGCCCGAGACGTTGTACGAGTTGCCGGCCGATACATGGTAGGAGCTCAGCGCGTCGGGCTGGTACAGCGCACCCAGGCGGTAGCTCCACTCGGAGAGGCGCATCTGATAGCTGGACCGTGTCTCGGGGCCGGACGCGTTGTTCGGGATGCTGTAGGCGTCGTAGTTGCCGACCAGATAGTCGTAGCGCAGTCCTGCCAGTGCCTTCCAGCGCGGCGCAACCTGCACGAGGTCTTGCACATACGCGCCCCATCCCGTGGCCTCGTACTGGTTGGTCTTGCGCAGCACCCGCCGGCCTTCGTCGACACTGGCCCCATCGTTCGGTGTGCCTACCGTGGTGGTGGGTTTGGTCAGATCCACGCCTCCCTGGGCGGCGCTGCGGGCGCCGTAGACACTGCGGTTCTCGCGCGCGACATCCACGCCCGCCACGAGTTCGTGTCGGTAACCCAGAGCTTCGAACTTGGTGCTGTAGTCGCTCTGGGCATGCAGGTTGTTCATGTCCTGGATCTTGAGCTGGGTGCCGCGGGTGAGGACGGTGTTTGGCCCGAAGGTGTCCAGGCTGACAGCCACGCCGCCCGGCTGGCTGGCGGCGTTGGCGAACCGAACCGTGCCGGCGCGCTGGTCCCGGTTGTAGGCGCCCTTGCGCACCTGGGTTTTGAGCTCGCCGCCGTCATCGAAGCGATGCAGGTGGGACAAGGTCGCGTGACTGGCCTGGCCCTTGTTGTAGTCGCTGGCCATGCCGTAATAGCGATCCGAGGGGATTGGCAGCGTCGTGGTCGACGAGGCTGGTGCGCCTGCCGACGTGCGGATCCATGGCATGCCGTAGTTCATGCCGTTGTTGTTGTCGAGGTGATAAAAGCCCGCGGAGAATTCGTTGCGTTCACCGATACCCCAGCGGTAGGTGCCGGCGATGCCCGACTTGTCGATGCTGCTGCCGGCGCCATTGTTGTCTGCCCGGGTGTCCATGACATTGAGGCGCAGCGCCGCGCTGTCGTCGGTCTTGAGGTTGAAGTCGCCGACGACGCGGCGGTAGTTGTAGTTCCCCACGGTGACGTCCACCTGATGCTCGTCAATGAGTCGCGGGGTCTTGCTGACCTGGTTGACGGCACCCCCGGTGGAGCCGCGACCGAACAGCATCGAGGCCGAGCCGCGCAACACCTCCAGCCGTTCGAGATTGAAGGTATCGCGGTCGTAGAAGGCCGGATCGCGCAGGCCGTCGACGAAGACGTCACCCGTGCCCTGCAGCGAGAAGCCGCGAAGGCGGATATCTTCCTCACCGCCCTCGGCCGCGAGGAAGCTGATGCCGGCCGTGTTCTTCAGTGCTTCCTTGACGGTGTCAAGGTTGCGGTCGTCGATCAGCTTTTCCGTCACGACGGTGACAGACTGCGGAATGTCGCGCAATTGCTGGCGCCCCTTGCCGATACCGGTTTCCGTGGCACGGTACGCGTCCTTGCCTTCGGCCTCTTCGGCCCTTTCCTTGACGATCACGGTGCCCAGGGTCCGGCTATCCTGTTGACCGGTCTGGGCCATGGCGCTCATGGAGCCGGCCAGTAGCATGGCGCCCAAGGGCAGAAGCGCTGGATACGTGACGGGACGGGGAAAAGATGCGCGTGCCTGAGAGTGCTGGCGGCGGCTGGATCGTTTGGCCATGGAGTTTGCCTCGGTTCAAAGGGGGGTGGTTGCTGGCTGGCTACCACCGGGCCGAGGGAGCGCTCGACGGCTTTGCTGGCGATTCAATTTACAAAATTATATACAAATACAAATTGTTATCATTTGCATATGAATGATTTGTTTATCGGGCCACGGCAAGCTGCGGTGACGCCCTCAGGCCGGGCCATGCCCTTGGCTGTCGCACCTTGGCGCCAATCCATGCGTACGGCCTTGCTGCTTGGCGCCATGTCCGGCGCCTCTCTCGGTGCTCAGACCCCGGACCCAGGCGCACGTGCGCCGGAGACGACCTTGGCGCCGGTGACGGTCACGGCCAACCCGCTGGGGGCGGCGGAGCAGATCGCCCCGGTCAGTGTGCTGGCCGGCGATGAGCTGACGCAGCGGGCGCAGTCCACCCTGGGCCAGACGTTGGACGGCCTGCCTGGGGTCAGCAGCACCTATTTCGGTCCCAATGCGAGTCGGCCGGTGATCCGCGGGCTCGATGGCGAACGTATCCGCATGCTCAGCAATGGCGCGCCGACGACCGACCTGTCGGGCCAGAGCTACGACCATGCCGTACCCATGGACCCCCTGGTGATGGAGCGCGTGGAGGTGCTGCGCGGGCCGGCAGCGCTGCAGTACGGCGGCAATGCGGTGGGCGGCGTGGTCAACGTCATCGACAACCGCATCCCGCGCGAGCCACAGTTCGACGCCGGCGGCGGCATCAGTGGCCGGGCCGATGCCAGTCTGGCCACGGGCAACCGTGAACGCGCCGGCGCCGTGGTGCTGGAGGCTGGCAACGCGCGCTACACCGTGCATGCCGACGTGATGTCGCGCAACGCGCAGGACATGTCGGTGCCGATCACGCTGAGCTGCTCACGTGGCGGCGCCACCATCCAGGCTCAGCGCCTCTGCAACTCAGCCGCCCGGTCCTGGGGCGGGGCGCTGGGGGCGTCGGTCTTCGGCGACGATGGTTACCTCGGCCTGTCCGTCACCAGCTACGGCAGCGAGTACGGCACGGTGGCCGAGGACACCGTGATGATCGACATGCAGACCGTGCGCGTGGCCGTCGAGGGCGAGCGGCGGCGTCTGCAAGGCCCGCTGCAGTCGGTCAAGGTGCAGGCCAGCCGCACCGAATACCGACATACCGAGCTCGATGCCGGCACGCCGCTGACCCTCTTTCGTCGCGATGGCAGCGACCTGCGCCTGCAGGCACGTCATGCGCCGCTCGGGCCTTTCGAGGGGGTGCTCGGCCTGCAGGCCGAGAGTTCGCGCTACTCCGCGGATGGCGACACGGTGCTGGCACCCTTCAGCCGCACCCGCCAGTCGGCCGTGTTCGTGCAGGAGGATCTGCCGCGCACCTGGGGTCGGTTGAGCGTGGGAGTACGGGCCGAGTCGGTGCAGGTGGCGTCGCAGGGGCATCCTTCGGCCACCGGCTTCTTTGTCGGGCAGCGCAGCTTCCAGCCTCGCAGCTATGCCCTGGGTTCGCTGTGGCAGCTCGCGCCGGCCTGGCAGATCACGGGCAATTTCTCGTCCACGCAGCGCGCACCGCGCGACTACGAGTTGTTCGTCAACGGCTACCACGTGGCGACCAACACCACCGACGTGGGCAATCCCGACCTCGGACTGGAACGTTCGCGCAACCTCGATCTGGGGCTGGCCTGGAAGCAGGGCGCGGACCGGGTGCAACTGCAGGCCTTCGTGCACGAGTTCGGCAACTACATCGGCCTCATGCTCAGCGATGCCAGCACCAACCCCGCCACTTACCGCTACGACCAGATGCAGGCCCGCTTTCGTGGTCTGGAGGCCAGCTCGGACCTGCGCCTGATGCCCGGGCCGCGACGTCTGGATCTGAACCTGCGGGGCGATGTGGTGCGCGCCGACAACCTGAGCACAGGTCAGCCCCTGCCGCGTATCGCACCCATGCGCCTGGGGGCCACTTTCGTGGTGAGTGAAGGGCCGTGGAGCGCGCGTATCGGTGCCGACCGCCTGGCCGCGCAGGACCGTGTGTCGGAGGGGCAACGGGCCACGGCGGGCTATACCCTGTGGCATGCGGGTGTCAGCTACCGCACGAAGGTGGAGCGCAGCACACTGCTCTGGTACGCGCGACTGGAGAACATCGGCAACACCCTGGCCTACTCGGCCAGTTCGATCCTGACCCAGTCGGTGCCCGGACGTGCGCCCTTGCCCGGGCGCAGTTTGCGGGCCGGGCTGCAGATCAGTTTCTGAGCTGCCGGTGCCTGGCTGTTCCGGCCGTCGTGGCATTTTGTCGTTCAATTATTAAATACGAATGATTCTCATGTAAAATACTGTTTCTTCGTAGCAAGCCAGACCAGCGGCCCACCGGGCTGTGTCGTTCAGCCAGCCAGAGATGAAAGCAACCCTTTTTTCCCTTCCTTGGATGGCAGAACACATGAACACACAGACCGAACGCAACCGTCGTTTTTCCCTGAGCCGGCTGGCGCTGGGTGTAGGCCTGGCCTGCGGCAGCGTGGCCTGGGCGCAGAGCACGGATGTACAGCTGGCACAGGCACGCACCATGAGGGAGGTTGTGGTCAGCGGCAGCCGGGTGGAACAGGAAATCGATGAGGTGCCCGCGACGATCACCTCCATCACTGCCGAGGACATAGCGCGCGAGAACCCGACGGATCTCGAAGAGCTGATGCGCAACGAGGTCGGGGTGTCGGTGAGGGCTCAGCCCAATCGGGCCTCCGGCGTCTTCAGTGCGACCGGTCGTGCCGGCAACGAGGGCGTGAACATCCGGGGCCTCGAGGGCGATCAGGTTCGCCTGCAGGTGGATGGCGTGAGCCTGCCGTCCACCTATGCCAGCGGTCCGTATGCTGCGGGTCGCGGTGACATGATCGACCCTGAAGGCTACAAGCGGGTGGAGATCCTGCGTGGTGCGTCCAGCACGCAATACGGTTCCGATGGCCTGGCCGGCGCGGTGAGCTTCGTGACCAAGGATCCGCAGGATCTGCTGACGCTGGGCAAACCCACGCAGTTCAACCTCAAGGCTGGTTACGCGTCGGTGGATCGTTCCTGGCAGCTGGCTCCCAGTTTTGCCTTCAAGGGCGACACCGTCTCGGGCATGGTGCTGGCCAGTTTGCGCCGTGGTCACGAAACCTCGAACATGGGTAACAACGACGCCGCGAACAGCTCGCGCACCACGCCCAATCCAGCCGAGACCCAGTCGGACTACATTCTGGCCAAGCTGGTGCTCACGCCGAGTGTGACGCACCAGTTCAAGATTTCAGCCGAATCGCTGCGACGCGAGAACAACACAGAGATCCTGAGTTTTTTCGGCGACCCCTTCGCAGCCGCGACGCTGACCGATGTGGACGTGCGTGAAAACATCCAGCGCGACCTGGTCAAGCTCGACTATCGCTACGCGCCGCAGCATGCCTGGTTCGACCTGTTGACCGCCAGCCTCTACAGCCAGGAATCCGGCAACAAGCAGTTCGGCTACGAAGCCCGATCCACGGCGCCGCTGGTGCGCACACGCGACACCCGGTACGGCGAGAACACCCTGGGCGGCAACGTGCAGATGGAAACCCATCTCGGACGTGGTGTGACGCACCGCTTGGTCTATGGTCTGGATCTGGCCAAGACCGAAGTGACGTCGTTCAAGGACGGCTACAACAGCTCCGGGACGGCGTTCGTTGCGAACAAGAGCTTTCCTGATACTGATTACCAGACGGTAGGTGCCTACCTTCAGGACGAAATCGGCGTGGGGGCGTTCAGCATCACCCCCGGTGTGCGTTTCGACAGTTTCAAGCTCACGCCCAAGCCCGATGCCTATTACCGGATCAACAACACGACCGAGCCTTCGACACTCAGCGATTCCGCAGTGTCGCCGCGCCTGGGTGCGATCTGGAAGCTGGATCCCCTGGTGCAACCGTTTGCGCAGTACGCGCGCGGCTTCCGTGCACCCAAGCCTGGCCAGGTCAACGGTGGCGTCACCAACCTCACGGCGGCGCAGCCTTACACCTCGATCGGCAATCCGGACCTCAAGTCCGAAACGAGCGATACGCTGGAATTGGGGGTGCGGGGGCGTGACCGCGAGCGTCGCTACAGCGTGGCGCTGTTTCAGGGGCGCTACAAGGATTTCATCGCGAACAACCAGCTGGTGCAGGACAACACCGCGCCGACGCCTGACGTCTACCAGTCGATCAATCTGAACCGGGTCAGCATCGGCGGCCTGGAGCTGCGTGGCGACTGGACCTTCATGCCGCACTGGAACGTCTCGGCGGCTTATGCGCATGTCAAGGGCGATTCCTACACGGAGACGGGTGCGACGCCTCTGGCGACTGTGGATCCGGACAAGCTGGTGCTGGGGCTGGGTTACGCGCGTGGCGCACGTTGGGGTGCGGTCACCCGCATGACGGCTGTTCATCGCAAGGACCGCCCAGACAGCAGCACTGCGGCAACGCCTGGGGGCTACACCGTATTCGACATGTCGGGCTGGTACAGCTTCAGCAAGGCGACCACGCTGCATGTCGGCCTGCGCAACCTGTTCGACAAGAAGTATGTGGAGTGGGCTGACGTCCGTGGACTGAGCAACACGAGCAGCGTCATCGACGCCTATAGCCAGCCAGGCCGCAATTTCACGGTCAGCATGACGCGCAGCTTTTGAGAGGGAGGGCTGGGGTGCAAGTTAAAACACACAATAAGGCGAAATCAGGGAGTGCCAGGCGCCTTGCGCCCTGGCGTGTGCTGCTCATGCTGCTGGCCTGGCTCATGCCGGCCGCAGCTTGGGCGGCGGGCACGCTGCTCTTCGTCACGACAGCCCCCATCAGCCCCGGTAAGTTCAGGGTCCTGGCCCAGGTGGCCGCGCCGCATGGCCTCAAGGTTGAAGCGCGTTTTGTCGAGAAACTGGGCACCATCGACGCCGGCCTCTGGGCCGGCTACGACATGGTGTTCTTCGACGCCCCGCGCGATCACATCCAGGAACAGATGAGCGCGCGCCTGGCGCCGGCGCTGCCCGCGTTGGCGCAATCGAAGGCGCCCGTGCTGTGGCTGCATACCACCCAGCCGCGCTGGAGCCGTCTGCCCGATGAGCTGGCCAAGCGTCTGCACGCTTATTACGTCAACGGTGGCCGCGCCAACAACGCCAACTTCTTCGCGACGGTGGAGGCGCATCTGGCGGGCAGGTCCTGGCAGGCCATCACGCCGCCCCAGGTCTTCCCGGCCACGGCCATCTACCATCCCAAGGCGCCCACCTTGGTCTTCCCCGACACGGCGTCCTATCTGCGCTGGCGCGGACCGGTGGCGCCGGGCCAGCCGGTGGTGGCCATTGCTTTCCACCAGCAGGCCATCGCGGCCGAGCAGAGCGGCCTGGTCGACGACCTGATCGCGCGCATCGAAGCCGGTGGTGGCGTGGCCCTGGCCTACTACAACCCGGTCATGGGCAAGGGCCAGTTGCCGCCCTTGCTGGCACCGGGCAGCAAGCGCCTGGCGGATGTGCTGATCAACACCCAGATCACGCTGGATCCCGAGGGTCGCCGGTCCGACTTCGAGCAGCTGGGCATCCCGGTTATCCTGGCCATGGCTTACCGCAAGGGGGGTGAGCAGGCCTGGCGTGACGACCCCGTGGGCGTGCCGTTGATGGACGTGCCCTTTTACCTGGCGCAGTCGGAGTACGCGGGCGTGCACGACATTCAGATCGCTGCCGCCAACGACGCCAACGACCAGCTCCAACCCATTCCCGAACAGGCGGCCACCGTGGCCAACAAGGCGCTGGCCCTGGCGCGTCTGGCGCACACTGGCAATGCCGACAAGCGCGTGGCTTTCATGTTCTGGAACTACCCGCCGGGCGAAAAGAATCTGGGTGCGTCCTACATGAACCTGCCCAAGAGTTTCGAGCAGACCCTGGCGGTCATGAAAGAGCAGGGCTACCGCACCGAGGCGCTGGCGGCTGATCAGTTGTTGGCGCGCCTGCAGCGCCTGCTCAAGCCCTATTACCGCCCGGGCCAGGTGACCCAGGAGATGGAAGCGCTGCTGCGCGAAGACCTGGCCGATCTGCTGCCGCTCTCGACCTACAGGCAATGGCTGGACAGCCTGCCCAAGGCCAGGCGCGAAGCCTGGATCACTGCCGCCGGCAAGCCCGAAGATTCGGTCTTGCTCGTGCGGCGCAAGGGCGAGCTGTTTTTCGTGATCCCTCGCCTCAGGCTGGGCAACGTCATCATCACGCCGCAGCCGCCACGCGGCGAGCCCGTGGTGCAGAGTGTCTACGCCAAGACCAAGGAGATCTACCATTCCTCGAGCGCGGCGCCGCCGCACTCCTATATGGCAGCCTATCTGTGGATGCGCCAGCAGTTCCGCGCCGACGCCCTGGTCCATTTCGGCACCCACGGCACGCAGGAGTGGCTGCCGGGCAAGGAGCGTGGCCTGTCGGTCTACGACGATCCGTTGCTGGCCCTGGGCGACGTGCCCGTGATCTACCCCTACATCGTCGACAACATCGGCGAAGCCGTGCAGACCAAACGCCGTGGCCGCGCCGTCAATGTAAGCCACCAGACGCCCCCCATGGCGCCCGCGGGTTTGCACAGCGTGCTCAACGCCATCCACGACGATCTGCACGCCTGGGCCGCGCAGGACGAGGGCGCAGTGAAGGAACAGTTGCGCGAGCGCCTGAGCGCTGCCGTGGTGAAGGAGCGCATCGCTCTCGACATGGGCTGGAGCCGCGAGCGCATGAATGCCGAGTTCCCGGTCTTTGCCACTCTGCTGCACGACCATCTGCACGAACTGGCGCAAACGGTGCACCCCCTGGGCCTGCACACCTTTGGCCGCGGTTCGGACGAGCGGGGACGCCTGTACACCGTGATGATGATGCTCGGCCAACCCTATTGGGAAGCCGCAGCACGTTACGTCAACGGCAAGGGTGAAGATGCCGACGAGGCTCTGGTGGCCGACTATCAGAAGATGACGGAGACCGCGCCTTATCGCTTGCTACGCAGCCATGTGGCCGAGGGCCGCTCCCTGGACGGCCTGCCTGCCGAACTGAGGAAGCAGCTGGAGCAAGGCCGTCGCTGGCAGGCCGATCTGAAGGCGGAGGGGGAAACCAGCGCGCTGGTGGCGGCCCTGAGCGGCCGCTACATTTCCACCTCCTACGGCGGTGATCCGGTCAAGAATCCCGACAGCCTGCCCACGGGGCGCAACCTCTACGGCTTTGATCCCTCGCGTGTGCCGACCAAGGCCGCCTGGGCGGCGGGCAAGGAGGCGCTGGACAAGCTGGTGGCCGCCCACCGCGAGAAGACCGGTGTCACGCCGAGCAAGTTGACCTTCACGCTCTGGTCGGTCGAGACCATGCGCCACCAGGGCATGCTCGAAGCCCAGGCACTCTGGGCCCTGGGTGTGGAGCCAGTCTGGGACGCGGGCGGTCGTGTGGTGGACGTCAAGCTGGTTTCGCGCAAGGAACTGGCGCGGCCGCGCATCGACGTGGTGCTTTCGGCCACCGGCCTGTACCGGGATCACTTCCCCAACACCATGAAGCAGCTCGCGCGCGGCGCGCAGCTCGCTGCGCAGGCCGTGGAAGAAGACGACAACCCCGTGGCCGCCAACAGCCGCCGGATTGCGGCGCAGCTCGTGGCCCAGGGCTGGAAGCGTGAGGCCGCGCAGCGCGCGGGCGAGACACGCATCTACTCCGGCGCCTCGGGGGAGTACGGTTCGGGCCTGGACGACGCGGCCCTGGCCACCGACACCTGGAAGGGCAAGGAGCAGGGTGACCGCATGCTGGCCGAGCTCTACCTGAAGCGCATGCAATACGCTTTCGGTCCCGACGAGGCCGAGTGGGGCAAGAGCGGCGCCGAGCTGGCCCGCGCGGCCGGGGGACGCGGCACGGGTGAAGTGAACCTCTACGCCGCCCACCTCAAGGGCACGCAGGCCGCCGTGCTGGCGCGTACCTCCAACCTCTACGGCATGCTCACCACGGACGATCCTTTCCAGTACCTGGGCGGCATCTCCACCGCCGTGCGGTATCTGGACGGCAAGGCGCCCGAGCTCTTCATCTCCAACCTGCGCGGCAGCGGCTCGGGCAAGGCCGAACACGCCAGCACCTTCCTGGCCAAGGAACTGGCCACACGCAATTTCCACCCGGGCCACATCCAGGGCCTGATGAAGGAAGGTTATGCCGGCACGCTGCAGATGCTCGACAGCCTGAACAACTTCACGGGCTGGACCACGGTGGCGCGCGAGATCGTGCGCAACGACCAATGGCAGGAGTTTGTCGACGTCTACGTGCGCGACAAGCACAAGCTGGGCCTGAAGGACTGGTTCGAGAAATCCAATCCGCACGCGCTGGCGCAGATGATGGAGCGCATGATCGAGACCGCGCGCCAGGACTACTGGCAGCCGGATCCGGCTACCCTGGAAGAGCTCAAGGCGCGTTACCGCGATCTGGCACGCCGCCACGACGTGCGCAGCGACAACATGACCTTCCAGGAATTCGTGGGCCTGCCGGGCTACGGTCTGGGCAAGCCGATCGCGGCCCAGCCGGCGGATGCACGCGCACAGGCCGCAGCTGAAGCCGCGCCGCCGGCTCCGCCCATCATTGAGGGCATGCAACTGGAACAGGTGCTGCCTGAGGCTCAGACTGTGGTGCAGGCCCTGGGCATGCTTCTTATGTTGGCTTGTCTGGGCGCAGCGGTGTTCTTTGGGGGCTGGAGACAATGGAGACGCGCATGAGACAAGCGATGAATCGACGCACCTGGAACACGTGGCTGCTCGGACTGGGTCTGGTGGGCGGGGCGCAAGCCCAGACGTTCGAAGCCCATCCCCTGCTGGACCGCGTCTGGGATGTGCGCGCCCGAGCTTTCCTCGGTCTGGACGCTTTTTTCCTGCGTGCCGCGGCTGCGCGCTATGTGCTGCTCGGTGAGCAGCACGACAGCGAGGCGCACCACGCCCACCAGCTGCGGATGTTGCAGGCCTTGAGTGCGCGCGGCCTCCAGCCGGCGCTGGCCCTGGAGCAGTTCGACACCGACCACCAGGCGGCCCTGAGACAAGCCCAGCAGTCCGGTGTGCGCGATGCCGATGCCCTGGCCGATGCCGGGCAACTGAACCGCCAGGGCTGGCGCTGGCCCATGTACCGCGATCTGATCGCCCACGCCGCTGAGCAGGGCTGGCCCCTGCTGGCGGCCAATCTGTCACGTGCCGAGGCACGTCGCATCGTGCTCGGTGAAGTGCCCGCCCCGTCTGCTGTTGATGCCGAGCAAGCGCGCCTGATGGAGCAGGACGTGATCCACGGCCATTGCGGCTACCGTCCCTCGCCGGCCATCCTGTCCGGCATGGTGGGGGCGCAGCGCGCGCGCGATGCGCGCATGGCCGCCGCGCTCGACAGCGTGCCTGGTCCGGTGGTGCTGATTGCCGGCGCGGGGCATGTGCGGCACGACCGTGCCGTGCCGCGCCATCTGGCCGAGCCCGCGCGTGCCCTGGCCGTCGGCCTGGTCGAGGTCCGCGAGGGCAAGTCAGCGCCAGCGGACTACGACAGCGCCGGCTTGGACGTGCTCTGGTTCACGGCCGCCAAGGAGCGTCCGGATCCCTGTGCCGCGCCGCTGCCCGGCCTGGCCGGCCCGAAGTCTTCCCAACCTGTGTCCACCCAACCTGCTTCCAAGGAATCCCGATGAGCTCCAGCTCCATGATCGAAACCCTGATGTACCAGATCGGGCAACTGTTTCTCCTGCCCGTGCTCGTGCTGGTGGCTTTGCTTTTCCTGTACTCGCTCTGCGTGCTCGGCGGCTTTGCCGTGCAGGCCTGGCAGCGTCGTGACGCCGGTGGCCCGCGTGGCTTCCCGTTGCTGCGCTACGCCGAGAAGATGCCGGCCGCCACGGAAGACGAACTCGACCTCTACGCCCACAAGCTGCTCGAACCTGAGCGCCTGGCCAGCCGCGTCGCGCCCATGCTGGGCCTGGTGGGCACCATGATCCCCATGGGGCCGGCGCTCAAGTCCCTGTCAGACGGCAATCTGGCCCAGGTCTCGGGCAGCCTGACCGTGGCCTTCTCGGCCGTGATCCTGGCGCTGATCGCAGCCAGCATCACCTACTGGGTGGCCAATGTTCGCCGCCGCTGGTTGGCCGAAGAGCTGGTGCTGCTGCAGCAGAAGAAGGTGGCCGCATGAGCCCCCGCCCGGCCGTTCCGAAGGCGGCTTGCACCGCGGCGCAGAGCACGGAGGTTGCTCTATGAGCCTCAAGCTGCTGCATGAATCCGACAGCGACGATCCCATCCTGTCGGTGGTCAACATCATCGACATCTTCCTGGTCATCATCGCCGCGCTGCTGATCACCGTGGCGCAGAACCCGCTGCTCAACGCCTTCAATCAGCGCGATGTGACCGTCATCACCGACCCGGGCAAGCCGACCATGGAGATGGTGATCAAGAAGGGCGAGAAGATCGAACACTACAAGGCCAGCGGCCAGATCGGGCAGGGCGAGGGCGCCAAGGCCGGTACGGCCTACCGCATGAAGGACGGCAGCATCGTCTACGTGCCCGAGTGAACGCTTGACGCTTTCCAAAGGGCGACCGGCCCAGCCTTCGGGCTGTGCCGGCTTTTTTGCGTGCGGAACCGCCTCAGTAGCTCAGCCGCTCGGGTCGGATCTCCTGCAGGATGGTGGTGGCGATCTCCTCGATGGACTTGGTCGTCGTCGAGAGCCAGCGGATGCCCGCGCGGCGCATCATGGCCTCGGCCTCGGCCACTTCCATGCGGCAGTTCTCCAGCGAGGCGTACTTGGAGTTCGGGCGCCGCTCGTTGCGGATCTCGCTCAGGCGCTCGGGGTTGATGGTCAGGCCGAAGATCTTGGCCTTGTGCGGCACCAGGGCCGGGGGCAGGGCGCGGCGTTCGAAGTCCTCGGGGATCAGCGGGTAGTTGGAGGCCTTGAGCCCGTATTGCATGGCGAGGTAGAGCGAAGTGGGCGTCTTGCCGCTGCGGCTCACGCCAACCAGGATGATGTCCGAACTCTCCAGGTCCTTGTTCGACTGGCCGTCGTCGTGTGCGAGCGAGAAGTTGATGGCCTCGATGCGGTCATGGTAGGCCTGGCTTTTGCTCACGTCGCTGAAGCGGCCGATGCGGTGGTTGGACTTGATGCCGAACTCGTCTTCGAGCGGGTTCACGAAGGTACCGAACATGTCGAGCATCATCCCCTTGCAGCCTTCGGTGATGACCTGGTGCACGGCTTCGTTGGCCAGCGTGGTGAAGACGATGGGACGCTTGCCCTCGACCTCGGCCGTGTGGTTGATCTGGCGCACGGCCTGGTGAGCCTTGTCCACGGTGTCGATGAAGGGCAGGCGCACATGGTGCAGGCTGATCTCGAACTGCGCCAGGATGGCGTTGCCAAAGGTCTCGGCGGTGATGCCGGTGCCATCGGAGATGAAGAAGACGGTGCGGTTGGGCATGGTCAGGTCAGGCCTTGGGGCTGGAAAATGTTATTGAGTTACATCGGAAAAGCCGGGCGGTTCCATCAGCCCGGCCTTAGAATTCCGGCTGGCCATGTCTGGCCCCGTACCCCGAATTCTTCCATGTCCTGCCCCGCCCCACGAAAACAAGAGCAAAGGCTGGCCGTCGGCATGGGCGCAAGCGGCAGCATGCCGTTCTGCGTGACCCGGTTTTTAAACTCTGGAGCTTTCCCATGTCTGCACTTTTCAGCCCGACCGCCCTGGTCGTTCCGTTTGAAAACCTGAGAATGAGCGATGTCGAGGCGGTCGGCGGCAAGAACGCCAGCCTCGGCGAAATGATCTCCCAGCTGCCCCAGGGCGTGCGGGTCCCCACGGGCTTCGCAACCACGGCCCATGCCTTTCGCGAATTCCTCAAGCACGGCGGCCTGACCGAGCGCATCAACGCCAAGCTGGACGCGCTGGACACCGAGGACGTGCGTGCCCTGGCCGCCGTCGGCGCCGAGATCCGTGCCATGGTCGAGGCCCAGCCCTTCCCGGCCGACCTTGAAAAGGCCATCCGCGACGAGTTCGCCAAGCTCGCGGCCGGCAACCCCCAGGCCTCGTTCGCTGTGCGTTCCTCCGCCACCGCGGAAGACCTGCCGGATGCCTCCTTTGCCGGCCAGCAGGAGACCTTCCTGAACGTGGTCGGCATCGAGGAAGTGCTGCACAAGATGAAGGAGGTTTTCGCCTCCCTCTACAACGACCGTGCCATCAGCTACCGCGTGCACAAGGGGTTTGCCCATGCCGACGTGGCCCTGTCGGCCGGCGTGCAGCGCATGGTGCGCTCCGATCTGGGTGCCGCCGGCGTGATGTTCACCATCGACACCGAGTCCGGCTTCGAGGACGTGGTTTTCATCACCTCCAGCTACGGCCTGGGCGAGACCGTGGTGCAGGGCGCCGTGAACCCGGACGAGTTTTACGTGCACAAGCCCATGCTGCAGGCGGGCAAGAAGGCAGTGGTGCGCCGCAACCTGGGCTCCAAGCTGATCCAGATGGTGTTCTCCACCCCGGAAGAGAAGAAGGCCGGGGGCAAGCTGGTCAAGACCATCGACGTACCCACCGAGCAGCGCAACCGTTACTCGCTGACCGACGCCGACGTCGAGCAGCTCGCCAGGTACGCCCTGGTCATCGAGAAACACTACGGCCGTCCGATGGACATCGAGTGGGGTAAGGACGGCACCGACGGCCAGCTCTACATCCTGCAGGCCCGTCCTGAGACCGTCAAGAGCCAGGCCGGCAACGCGGCCGAGATGCGCTACAAGCTCAAGGGCCAGAGCGCCGTGCTGGCCGAGGGCCGCGCCATCGGCCAGAAGATCGGCACCGGGCCCGTGCGCCTGGTGCACAACGTCAGCGAGATGGACAAGGTCCAGCCGGGCGACGTGCTGGTCACCGACATGACCGATCCGAACTGGGAACCGGTGATGAAGCGCGCCAGCGCCATTGTCACCAACCGCGGTGGCCGCACCTGCCACGCGGCCATCATCGCGCGTGAGCTGGGCATCCCGGCCGTGGTCGGCTGCGGCGACGCCACCGAGACGCTCAAGGACGGCACGCTCGTGACGGTGAGCTGTGCCGAGGGCGACACCGGTCGGATCTACGACGGCCTGCTCGAGATGGAAGTGACCGAGGTGCAGCGCGGCGCCATGCCCGAGATCGACGTCAAGATCACGATGAACATCGGCAACCCGCAGCTGGCTTTTGACTTCGCCCAGCTGCCCAACCATGGTGTGGGTCTGGCGCGCCTGGAGTTCGTCATCAACAACAACATCGGTGTGCACCCCAAGGCCATCCTCGAGTACCCGAACATCGATGCCGACCTGAAGAAAGCCGTCGAGTCCGTGGCCCGCGGCCACGCCTCGCCGCGCGCCTTCTACGTCGACAAGGTGACGGAGGGCGTGGCGACGATTGCCGCCGCCTTCTGGCCCAAGCCGGTCATCGTGCGTTTGTCCGACTTCAAGAGCAACGAGTACCGCAAACTCATCGGTGGCAGCCGCTACGAGCCCGAGGAGGAGAACCCCATGCTGGGCTTCCGCGGCGCCGCGCGCTACCTGTCCGCCGACTTCGCCGAGTCCTTCGCCATGGAGTGCGAGGCCATGAAGCGCGTGCGTGAGGAGATGGGCCTGACCAACGTCGAGCTCATGGTGCCCTTTGTACGCACCCTGGGCCAGGCCAAGAAGGTCATCGATCTGCTCGCCAAGCACGGCCTGAAGCGCGGCGAGAACGGCCTGAAGATTGTGATGATGTGCGAGGTGCCGAGCAACGCCATCCTGGCCGACCAGTTCCTCGAGTTCTTCGACGGCTTCTCCATCGGCTCCAACGACCTGACCCAGCTGACCCTGGGCCTGGACCGCGACTCCGGCATGGAGCTGCTGGCGGCCGACTTCGACGAGCGCGACCCGGCCGTGGAAGCCATGGTCGAGCGGGCGATCGTGGCCTGCCGCAAGCAGAACAAGTACGTGGGCATCTGTGGTCAGGGCCCCAGCGACCACCCGGATTTCGCCAAATGGCTGGTCGAGAAGGGCATCACGTCCCTGTCGCTCAACCCCGACTCGGTGGTCGAGACCTGGCAGAAACTGGCCCGGTAGGCGTGCGACGCGCGGGCCGCTGATCCATAAGCTGCCACTGAATCAAGGGGCCGATGCCGCAAGGGATCGGCCCCTTGTGCATGGTGTCCCGGGAAAACCCTGACAGGACTTGCCCGCGACTGTCGGCATTTAGACGACGCTTGTAAGACAGCGGTAAGAGCGAAAACCACAATGCCCTGAACTGCATTGCTAGGTCTCCATGCTTCTTGCCGCCAACATCATCAAACTGATCGCCGAGATCGCCCTCATGGCCATGGCTGGCCAATGGCTGCTGGGCCTGCTGGCCGGGGCCAAGAAAGATCAGAATCTTTTCTATCAGATCCTGGCCATCGTCGGCCGCCCCTTCGTGCTGACGGCCCGTTTCCTCACGCCGAAGTTCGTGCTCGACCGCCATGTTCCCCTGGTCGCCTTCTTCCTGCTGTTTTTCGTCTGGCTGGGTGCCACGATCTACAAAATCCAGACCTGCATCCAGATCGGCGTGGAGTTGTGCAAATGAGCGTCACCCTGAGCTACCTTTTCCTCAAGCTGCAGGCCATCGTCCTGCTGGTCTTCGCTCAGAAAGCCGCGGCGCTGGTACGTTTCGAGCAGATGCTGGGCCTGCGCCCGGGCGACTTCTATGCCATGGCCAGCCGGGCCCATGTGCTGGCCCAGCTGGGCGACAAGACGGCGGCCCTGGCGGCCCAGGAACAGCTGGCTGAGCGCCACCCGTCCAACCTCGCCGCCTGGTTCAACCTCGGCTACATGCTCGAGGATGCGGGGCAGCATGCGCGCGCCGAGACAGCCTTCCGCCGCGTCATCGAACTCGACCCCAAGATGGACCGCGCCTGGTATGGCCTGGCGCTCGTCCTGATCCAGGACCGCCGCTTCGACGAAGCCGTGGCGGCCCTGAAGAAGAACACGGAATTGCAGCCCATGAGTCCCTTCGGCTGGTATCAGCTGGCCCGGGTCCATGTCGACCGGCAAGAGCCCGAAGAGGCGGTGAAGATCATTCGCCACCTCAAGGGGTTCGAGCCCAAAGTGGCCGCCCAGCTGGAACGCGAGACAGGCCTGCTTGCCAGCCCTGCCTCGCAGCCCAGCTGAGCGGGTACTTGATGGCCCTGGCGCAAGCCGGGGGCAGATAACGATAAGCCGCAACCCGGCTGCAGGCCACGAGGAGACAAGTGGCGGTTGTGTATTGCCCGCGAGGGTGACTTTGTTGGAGGTAGGTAAACATGGCAAACATGGAGTTGACCGAAAACCACCGCCGCTACTGGCGGAAGAACCTCAATATCACGGCGATCCTGCTGTCGATATGGTTCGTGGTGACCTTTGTCGTGGGCTTCTTCGCCCGCGAGCTGAGCTTTAATTTCTTCGGCTGGCCCTTCAGCTTCTGGGTGGGTGCTCAGGGGGCGCTGGTGATCTACGTGCTGATCATCGGCTACTACGCCTACTACATGAACAAACTCGACATCGAACACGGTGTCGAGGAAAGCGAGGAGTAAATCATGGCTGGAATGTTTGGTTCCGACGTCCCTGGCCAGTCGAATGCGGCTGCCAACAAGGCGTTCAAGCAAAACCTCAACAAGGTTTACAAGTGGTACACCGGTGGTTTCCTGGTGTTCGTGGTCGCGTTGGCGATCCTCGAGCAACTCGGCCTGCCGCGTAACTGGATCGGTCTGATCTTCCTGCTGGCCACCATCGGCCTGTATGCCGGTATCGGCATCATGAGCCGCACGACCGACGCGGCCGAATACTATGTGGCCGGTCGCCGCGTGCCTGCCGTCTACAACGGCATGGCGACGGGTGCGGACTGGATGTCGGCCGCCTCCTTCATCGGTATGGCCGGTACCCTGTACCTCACGGGTTACGGCGGCCTGGCCTTCATCATGGGCTGGACCGGCGGCTACTGCCTGGTCGCGCTGTTCCTTGCGCCCTACATGCGCAAGTTCGGCCAGTTCACGATTCCCGACTTCCTCGGTGAGCGCTACGGCGGCAACCTGCCGCGTTTCCTCGGCATCGCTGCGGCCATCCTCTGCTCCTTCACCTATGTGGTGGCGCAGATCTACGGCGTGGGCATCATCACCGCGCGTCTGACCGGTGTGGCCTTCGAGATCGGTATTTTCCTGGGCCTCGGCGGTATCTTGGTCTGCTCCTTCCTCGGCGGCATGCGTGCCGTGACCTGGACGCAGGTCGCGCAGTACATCATCCTGATCGTGGCCTACATGATCCCGGTGGTCTGGATGTCCGTGAAGCAGACCAGTGTGCCGGTGCCGCAGGTCATCTACGGCTACCAGCTCGAGAAGGTCACGGCCCAGGAGAAGCGCCTGATCAGCGACCCCAAGGAACTCGAAGTCCGCGACATCTTCAAGCAGCGCTCTGCCACCCTGGCCGAGAAGCTGAAGGACCCGGCTGCCGCCCTGGCCGCCGACAAGGCCGCCGCCGAGCAGAAACTCAACGAGCTCAAGGCTGCCAACGCCCCGGGTGCAGATATTGCCGCCGCCGAGAAGGCGCTGGCCGGTCTGCCCAAGGACGCCGAGGCCGCCAAGCGCGCCTGGACCGCCCAGAAGGCCGGCGCTGACGCCAAGTCGCGCCCGCTCAACGGCATGCCCCCCCACGCCCAGCAGTTCGCGGGTGATCCCAACGGAGATGCCGCTGCCCAGAAGGCTTACGACGTGTCGCGTCGCAACTTCCTGGCGCTGATCTTCTGCCTGATGGTGGGTACCGCTGCGCTGCCGCACATCCTGATGCGCTACTACACGGTGCCCAGCGTGAAGGAAGCCCGTCAGTCCGTGACCTGGTCGCTGTTCTTCATCTTCCTGCTGTACTTCACCGCCCCGGCCCTGGCCGTGCTGGTCAAGTACGAGGTCTTCACGATGCTGATCGGTACCCCGTTCGACAAGCTGCCGTTCTGGATCGCTGAATGGACCAAGGTCGACCCGGGCCTGCTGTCGGTGACCGACATCAACAAGGACGGCATCCTGCAGCTCAACGAGATGAGCATCGGTGGTGACATCATCGTGCTGGCCGCGCCTGCCATCGGTGGCCTGCCTTACGTGGTCTCGGGTCTGGTCGCCGCTGGCGGTCTGGCTGCCGCGCTGTCCACTGCGGACGGTCTGCTGCTGACCATCGCCAACGCGCTGTCGCACGACCTGTACTACAAGATGATCGACCCCAATGCGTCGACCGCCCGCCGCGTGACCATTTCCAAGGTCCTGCTGCTGGTGGTGGCCTTGATGGCTGCCTATGTGGCGGCGCAGAAGCCGGCGGACATCCTGTTCTTGGTGTCTGCTGCCTTCTCGTTCGCTGCGGCGGCCTTCTTCCCGGCCCTGGTGCTCGGCATCTTCTGGAAGCGTGCCACCGGCATTGCCGCCTCGCTGGGCATGATCGCCGGTCTGGGCACCACGTTCTTCTACATGGTGACGACCCAGCCCTGGCTGCGCGGTGTGTTCGGCGTGACGTCGCCGGCGCAGCTGTGGTGGGACATCCAGCCGATCTCGGCTGGCCTGTTCGGCGTGCCGATCGGTTTCGCGGTCATCATCCTCGTCAGCCTGGTCACCCCGGCTCCGAGCAAGAAGATCCAGGACCTGGTCGACCACGTGCGCTATCCCAACCTCAAGGCTTCCTGAGATGATCTGAAGCGAATCTGATCCCGATCAGATGAAGCAGCCCGGCAACGCAAGTTGCCGGGTTTTTTTATGGGGTTTTGCGCTAAGCTGTTTCATCAGCGCAAGGCAGGACCCCTCCCATGACACAAGCGACTGCTCCAGCCACCGTGACCACCGCCCAGATGCCCTCCGGCAGCCTCCTGGCCAATCTGCGCCAGGAACTCGCGCGCTACACGCCGTTCTCGCTGATGGCCGTGGCGGATCTGGATTTCTTCCTGTCCCACGCCGAGCAGCTTTACTTCGCCCCGGGCGAAATCCTGATCGAGCCCGCCAGTGGCGAGGTCTCGCAGCTTCTCTTCATCCGCCGTGGTGCTGTCAGCGGCAAACGCGGCCTCGCCGATCTCGAAGGCGGCGCCTTCCAGTACGAGACCGGCGATCTGTTCCCCATCAGTGCGGCCATTGCCCGCCGTGCCGTCACGGCCACCTACGAGGCCACGGAGGATACCTTTGTGCTCGCCCTGGCGGTGGAGGCCATGCAGATCTTGGCGCAGCAGAGCGTGCCCTTCGCTGATTTCCTCAACCGCCGCGTGCTCAAGTTCCTCGACCTGTCGCGCCAGGCGCTGCAGGTGGCCTACTCCTCACAGACCCTGGCCGAGCAGTCGCTGGAGACGGCGCTGGGAGACCTCGTGCAGCGCGCGCCCGTGACCTGCCGCTCCGAGACCCCCTTGCGCACGGCGCTGACCGAGATGCACGAGCGCCGCATCGGCTCCATGCTGGTGACCAGCGAGCGCGGCGAGCCGCTGGGCATCCTCTCGCGCGAGGACGTGCTGGGCCGCGTGACCCTGGGGGGCGTGTCGCTGGAGACACCGATCGGCGAGGTCATGGTCTCGCCCGTGCACCATCTGTCGCATGAGCACACCGCCGAGGACGCGGCCCTGCTCATGAGTCGCCACACCATCCGCCACGTGCCCATCACCCGCGACGGCGTCGTCATCGGCATCGTGTCCGAGCGCGATCTCTTCGCCATGCAACGCCTGAGCCTCAAGCATGTCAGCACGTCGATCCGCGCGGCGGGCGATGTGGACATGCTCAAGCTCGTGGCCCAGGACATCCGCCGCTTCGCGCGCAGCCTGCTGAGCCAGGGCGTGCAGGCGCGGCAGCTCACGGCCCTGATCAGCCATCTCAACGATGTGCTGACCGAGCGCCTGCTCGAACTCAAGGCGGCCGAGCATGGCGTCGATCTGAGTCAGCTGTGCTGGCTGGCCCTGGGTTCCGAGGGGCGCAGCGAGCAGACGATTGCGACCGATCAGGACAACGCGCTGATCCTGCCCGACAGCAGCGACGCGGCCTACCGCCAGACCGCACTGGCTTTTGCGCGCGACGTCAACCAGGCCCTGGACGCCTGCGGCTACCCGCTGTGCAAGGGCGGCATCATGGCCGGCAACCCGGCCTGCTGCCTGACGCTGCGCGAATGGCGCGAGCGTTTCTCGCACTGGATCGAGCACGGGGCGCCGCAGGACCTGCTCAATGCCAGCATCTATTTCGATTTCCGGCCGCTGGCCGGCGACCTGACGCTGGCCCAGCGCCTGCGTGCCGAGGTCAACCGGACCGCCAGCCGGGTGCCACGCTTCCTCAAGCAGCTCGCGCTCAACGCGTTGACGCGAGAGCCGCCGCTGAACTGGATGGGCGGCATCGCGGCTGACGACAACGGGTGCATCGACCTCAAGCTGCAGGGCACGGCCCTGTTCGTCGACGCGGCGCGCCTCTACGCCCTGTCCCAGGGCATGGCGGCGACCGCCACGCGTGAGCGCCTGGAGGCCGTCGGCCCCGTGCTGGGCGTCACCGCAGCCGAGTACGAGGCCTGGGTGCGCGGCTTCGAGTTCCTGCAGATGCTGCGCCTGCAGATCCAGCTCGAGGGAGCGGCCATGGGCGAGCAGCCCAACCATATCGTGGTCGACAGCCTCAACGACATCGACCGTCGCATCCTGAAGGAGACCTTCCGGGTGGCACGCAGCCTGCAGCAGCGCCTGCAGCTGGATTACGAGCGCTGAGCATGGGCTGGCGCAACTGGCTGCCCGGCGTACGCGGGCGTGGTGGATTGAACGAGCAGCGCTGGGTCATGCTGGACGTGGAGACCAGCGGTCTCGATCCCTACCAGGACCGGCTGCTGGCCATCGCGGCCATTGCCCTCAAGGTCGACTGGGAGCACAAGCGCCTGAGCGTGGATCTGGGGGACAGCTTCGAGGTGGTGCTGCGCCAGGACCAGATCACGGCTGCGAAGGACAACATCCTGCTGCACGGCATCGGTGTGCAGAGCCAGCGCGAGGGCATGGACCCGGCGCAGGCGCTGGAAGCCTTTGCCGGCTACGTCTGGCAGTCGCCTCTGCTGGCCTTTCATGCGGCCTTCGACCAGACCCTGATCCTGCGCCACATGAAGCTGCACCTGGGCCGTACCCTGCCCAATCCCTGGGTGGACATCGAGCAGCTTTGTGCCGTCACCCATGAAAAGGTGCGGGCCCGCTCCCTGGACGAGTGGATGCGCCACTTCGGGATCGAGTGCACGGTCCGCCACCAGGCGGCGGCCGACACCCTGGCCGAATGCGAGCTGCTGCTGCGCATCTGGCCCCGCCTGGCCCAGCAGTGCCGGCGCTGGGCCGATGTGGAGCGCCTGGCCCGGCAGCAGCGCTGGATCGCCCGGGCCTGAGGCGGTGGGGGCGGCCCGGATGGGCTATAATACCGGGTTCCCGCCTTGCCGCACCCCAGTTGACGCCGGGGGCGGCTCTCACCATGTCGCCGCGCTGCTTCGTTGCAGGGCGGCGGCGATCCACAAGGAGTTATCGATGCGTCATTACGAAATCGTCCTCATGATCCATCCGGATCAGAGCGAGCAGGTTCCCGCCATGCTCGAGCGCTACAAGGGCATGATCACCACCGGCGGTGGCAAGATCCACCGCGTTGAAGACTGGGGCCGCCGTCAGATGGTCTACATGATCAACAAGCTGGCCAAGGCCCATTATCTGTGCCTGAACATCGAGGCCGACCAGGCCGTGATGGCCGAACTGGAGCATGCCTTCAAGTTCAACGACGCCGTGCTGCGTCACCTGACGGTCGTCAAGAAGAAGGCCGAGACCGGCCCGTCTTCCATGATGAAGACCGTCGAGCGTGAAGACGCCCGCAAGGCCCAGCAGGCAGAGTTCCAGGCCTAAGCCCGTCAGCGAGGAGTGAACCCCGGCGCCAACCAGCTGGTTCTGACTGCCACCATCGTCGAGCTCGGTGCTCCGCGATACACGCCGGCCGGATTGCCGGCCCTGGATCTGAGACTCGAACACGAGTCGCTGCTCCAGGAAGCAGGTCAGGACAGGCAGGTGAAGGCCAGCGTCAAGGCCGTGGCCTTCGGCGCCCTGGCCGAGCGGATGGCCCGCCAGGCCATCGGCAGCAGCTGGAGGTTCCAAGGCTTCGTCGCCACTCCCCGCAACGGCAAGACCCTGGTGTTCCACATCCAAGAGTTCAGTCAGATTTAAACAGGAGGCCCCATGGCCACGTTCAAGAAGTTCAACAAGGACAAGCGCCCCAAGCGCAACACCCAGTCGCTGCTGTTCAAGCGCAAGCGTTTCTGCCGCTTCACCGTTGCCGGCGTCGAAGAGATCGACTACAAGGACATCGACACCCTGCGTGACTTTGTCGCCGAAAACGGCAAGATCATTCCGGCCCGCCTGACCGGCACCCGCGCCATCTATCAGCGTCAGCTCAACACGGCCATCAAGCGTGCCCGCTTCCTGGCCCTGCTGCCGTACAGCGACCAGCACAAGATCTAAGGAGAACGACCATGCAAGTGATTCTGCTCGACAAGGTCGTGAACCTCGGCAACCTCGGCGAAATCGTCAAGGTCAAGGACGGTTACGCTCGCAACTTTCTGATCCCCTCCGGCCGCGCCCGTCGCGCCACCGAAGAGGCCAAGAAGGACTTTGAAGCCCGCCGCGCCGAGCTCGAGAAGGCCGCCGCCGCCAAGCTGGCCGAAGCCCAGGCTCTGGGCGAGAAGCTGGCCGGCACCACGCTCAAGCTGACCCAGAAGGCCGGCGTGGACGGCCGTCTGTTCGGTTCCGTCACCAACTACGACATCGCCGAAGAGCTGGCCAAGACCGGCTACCAGGTGAGCAAGGCTGCCGTGCGCATGCCCAACGGCCCGATCAAGATGGTCGGCGACAGCACCGTCAGCGTGGCCCTCCATACCGACGTGGTGGTCGAGATCACAATCTCGGTCTACGGCGAAACCGCCTGATCATCGCGATCGTCTGAAAAGCCGCCGGGGTGCGAGCCCGGGCGGCTTTTTCTTTGCCTGCGCCGGACTTGTCCCGGCCAACCCACAGCCTGTCCACCGATCTCCACAGGCTTGTCCACAGCCTTTCATTTGCCGCGGGCACCCGGGCGACGTAGGATCGGAAATCACGAGGAAATCACATCGCATGTCAGCCGTATTGACCGCCGTAGACGAGGGCTACAGCCCCGACCGCCAGATCGCGCAGCTGCGCGTCCCCCCGCATTCCATCGAGGCCGAATCCAGCGTGCTGGGCGGTCTGCTGCTGGACAACGGCGCCTGGGACCGTGTGGGCGACCTGCTGGGCGACGGCGACTTCTACCGCTACGAGCACCGCCTGATCTACGCCGCCATGGCCAGCCTGATCAACGCCAGTCGCCCGGCCGACGTGATCACGGTCTTCGAGCACCTGCAGAGCCTGGGCAAGGCCGAGGAGGTGGGCGGGCTGGCTTATCTCAACGCCCTGGCGCAGTACGTGCCCAGTGCCGGCAATATCCGTCGCTACGCCGAGATCGTGCGCGAGCGCGCCATCCTGCGCAAGCTGGTGGCGGCCAGCGACGAGATCGCCACCAACGCCTTCAATCCCCAGGGCAAGCCGGTGGCGCAGATCCTGGACGAGTCCGAACAGAAGATCTTCAACATCGGCGAGGAAGGCTCGCGCATGAAGCGCGGCTTCCAGTCCATGGACACCCTGGTGGTGGACCTGCTGGACCGCGTGCAGGAGATGGCCGACAACCCAAATGACGTCACGGGTGTGCCCACCGGCTTCTACGACCTGGACCGCATGACGGCCGGCCTGCAGGCGGGCGACATGGTGGTGCTCGCCGCGCGTCCCTCCATGGGCAAGACGGCTTTCGCCATCAACATCGCCGAGCACGTGGCCCTCAACGAGGGCCTGCCGGTGGCCGTGTTCTCCATGGAAATGGGCGCGGCCCAGCTGGCCGTGCGTATCGTCGGCTCGATCGGCCGCATCGATCAGGGCCACCTGCGCACCGGTAAGCTGACGGACGAGGAGTGGCCGCGCCTGACCGAGGCCATCGAAAAGCTGCGCACCATTTCCCTGCACATCGACGAAACCGCGGGTCTGACGGCCAGCGAACTGCGCGCCAACGCGCGCCGCCTGGCGCGCCAGTGCGGCAAGCTCGGCCTCATCGTGGTCGACTACCTGCAGCTCATGAGCGGCTCGGGCGGGAGCGACGAGAACCGGGCCACCGAGCTTGGCGAGATCTCCCGGGGACTCAAGATGCTGGCCAAGGAGCTGGGGTGCCCCGTGATCGCGCTGTCGCAGCTCAACCGCAGCGTGGAGCAGCGCCCGGACAAGCGCCCCATGATGAGCGATCTGCGCGAATCCGGCGCCATCGAGCAGGACGCCGACATCATCATGTTCATCTACCGCGACGAGTACTACACCAAGGAGGCCTGCAAGGAGCCGGGTGTGGCCGAGATCATCATCGCCAAGCAGCGTAACGGCCCGACGGGCACGGTCAAGCTGGCCTTCCTCAAACCGCTGACGCGCTTCGAGAACCTGGCGGCTGGGTACGGCAGCGGCGATTTCTGATCCGGATGCACAAACAAAAAGGGGCCCTGGGCCCCTTTTTTTTGATCGAAATGCTCCTCAGTTCATAGCACTTCGCTCGCGAAATCCGCCAGCCGCGAGCGTTCGCCGCGTGCCAGTGTGATGTGCCCGCCGTGCGGCCAGCCCTTGAACTTGTCGACCGCGAAGGTCAGACCCGAGGAGCCTTCGGTCAGGTAGGGCGTGTCGATCTGCGCCAGATTGCCCATGCAGATGATCTTGGTGCCCGGGCCAGCGCGCGTGATCAGAGTCTTCATCTGCTTGGGTGTGAGGTTCTGCGCCTCGTCGATGATGACGTACTTGCTCATGAAGGTCCGCCCGCGCATGAAGTTCATGCTCTTGATCTTGATACGGCTGCGGATCAGCTCGCTGGTGGCCGCGCGCCCCCATTCGCCGGCGCCCGTGTCGGTCTTGGACAGCACCTCGAGGTTATCGTCGAGGGCGCCCATCCAGGGGCCCATCTTTTCCTCTTCCGTGCCCGGCAGGAAACCGATGTCCTCGCCCACGCTCACGGTGGCGCGCGTGACGATGATCTCGGTGTAGCGGCGGTCGTCCAGCACCTGGGTCAGGCCCGCGGCCAGGGCCATCAGCGTCTTGCCGGTACCGGCCGTACCGGTCAGCGTGACGAAGTCGACCTCCGGGTCCATGAGCAGGTTCATGGCGAAGTTCTGCTCGCGGTTGCGCGTGGCGATGCCCCACACGGCGTTCTTCAGGTGGGTGTAGTCCTTGAGTGTCTTGAGCACGGCACTCTTGCCACGGATCTCGGTCACGCGGGCGTAGAAGCTGGGCTCGCCCGGGGCCTCAAAGTAGACGAACTGGTTGATCAGGAACTGTGCCGCCATCGGGCCCGTGATGCGATAGAAGGTGTGGGGGCCCTGTTGCCAGCTCTCCACGCTCTGACCCTCGGTGGTCCAGAAGTCAGGCGGCAGGGCCAGCGAGCCGGAATAGAGCAGGTCACCGTCTTCCAGGGTCTTGTCGTTCTGGTAATCATCGGTGGCCAGGCCCAGGGCGCGTGCCTTGACGCGCATATTGATGTCCTTGGACACCAGCACCACTTCGCGCGGGGCGTACTGCACGCGCAGGGCTTCCACCACGCCCAGGATCTGGTTGTCGGCCTTGCCCTGGGGCAGGCTGGTGGGCAGCTTGTAGTCCAGCGGCTGGGTCTGGAAGAAGAGCTTGCCGCCGGCCTCGCGGTGGCCCGTGCTGTCGAGCTTGAGGCCCGTGGCGATGTCCGCGCCCTGGGCACCGGCCAGCGCGTCAAGCGTGCGGCTGGTCTGGCGCGCGTTGCGCGCCACTTCCGTCATGCCCTTCTTGTGGCCGTCGAGCTCCTCCAGCACGATCATGGGCAGGAAGATGTCGTGCTCCTCGAAGCGGAACAGACACATGGGGTCGTGCATCAGCACATTGGTATCGAGCACGAAGAGCTTGGTCGGGCCCGTGGGCGGGGTCTTTTTCGTGCGGGGCCGGGTCTGCTCCCGGTGCTCAGACGCCGATGCGGGGCGGGACGCCTGCGGACGCCGGGTCTCCACCTGGATGAGCGGGGCCGGGGCAACAGCGTCACCCAGGCCACCACCGTGTTCAAACAGGTCGCGGGCCTGGGGTTTGTCGCTGGGGGAGTCCTGGCTGTCGTCGAAGACAGCCGTGGCCTTGCGGCCGGTGCGGGCTTTGCCGCGGGCCGGGGCTTCAAAGGCTTCAGGAGAGAGCAGGGCGGCGCGCTTGGTGGGGGCAGGGGGCAGGGGCATGGGGCGTGAAGCTCAACGGAAGTGGAGAGGCTGCCGGTCGGAAAACAAAAAAGCCGCCCGGTAAACCTGGGCGGCTTGGTTGGCTGCTTGCAGTTGCAATCCTCAACGGCATGAATTCATTATGCATGAGCCGTGTGACTCGCCGTTCCCCTGTTGCTCAAAAGCATCAGGACTGGCGGAACTCAGGCGGCCGCTGCAGCAGCGGCTTTTTTCAGGGCCTTGGCGGCCTTGAGGACTTCGTCCACATGACCTGGCACCTTGAGGCCTCGCCACTCGTGCTTGAGGATGCCGTCGGCGCCGATCAGGAAGGTGCTGCGCTCGATGCCCTTGACCTTCTTGCCGTACATGATCTTGTTCTTGACCACGCCGAACATGTGGCACATCTTCTCTTCGGTGTCGGCGATGAGCTCGAAGGGCAGCTCCAGCTTGGCCTTGAAATCATCGTGGGATTTCATGTTGTCGCGCGAGACGCCAAAGACGATGGCGCCGGCCTTCACGAAATCCTTGTACTTGTCGCGGAACTGCATGGCCTCGGTCGTGCAGCCCGGAGTGTTGTCCTTGGGGTAGAAGTACAGGACCAGCGTCTGTCCAAGATGAGAGGTGTTGGAAACCTTGATACCGCTGGTAGCGTTGGCTTCGAATTCCGGGATAGGTTTGTTGACAACAATCGCCATAGGACTCTGATCTTTTGTGACAGCAGCTGTCGTGGGAGAAGGCCGGAGGTTCGCCGTGACAGCTCGGCTTCACGCCCGACTCAAGACTGAGATTTTACCCTGAAAACCTTGTCCCCGGGCCGGGCAGGCCTAGGGGGTTTCCAGCAGGAGAGCCGCCACGACATGGCGGCCTTCGCCGGCCAGGATGTTGTAGGTGCGACAGGCGGCGGCCGTGTCCATGGTCTCCAGGCCGATGCCGAGCTCCACCAGAGGGCGCAGCCACTCGGGACGGGGAAAGCGCAGACGCTCCCCGCTGCCAAAGAGCACCAGTTCCGGGCGCAGGTCCGCCAGCGGCGCGAAGTGCGCGGCACTGAGCGCTTCGTAACGGCTGCAGTCCCAGACCTGCCGTTCGCCGTGCGAACCGAGCACGAGGCTGGTGCTGAATTTTTCAGCATCCACCGTGATCCAGCCCGGACCATAGCCCCGGATGGTCTGGATGGGGGATTGGTCGGGCTGGAGTTTCATAGAACGAGAGGGAAGTGTGGTCAAATTATAGGTTTCGCCTCGTCTATAGGGCGGTGTCTGTGCACCATCCTGCGCATCCCGGAGGGACTTTGAAGACCATACGCAAATCGGACAAGCTGGCCAACGTCTGCTACGACATCCGCGGCCCCATCATGGAGCGCGCCAAGCAGATGGAGGAAGAGGGTCATAGCATCATCAAGCTCAACATCGGCAATCTGGCCGTGTTCGGTTTCGATGCGCCCGAGGAGATCCGCCAGGACATGATCCGCAACCTGCCCAACGCGGCGGCGTATTCCGACAGCAAGGGCATCTTCGTCGCGCGCAAGGCCGTGATGCAGTACACCCAGGAGCAGGGCATCAAGGGGGTGGCGCTGGATGACATCTATCTGGGCAATGGCGCCAGCGAGCTGATCGTCATGGCCACCAACGGCCTGCTCAACGACGGCGACGAGATGCTGCTGCCCGCCCCCGACTACCCGCTGTGGACGGCCGCGGTCAGCCTCTCGGGCGGCACGCCGGTGCATTACCTCTGCGACGAGGCCAATGGCTGGATGCCCGATCTGGAGGACATCCGGCGCAAGATCACGCCGCGCACCAAGGGCATCGTGGTCATCAACCCGAACAACCCGACCGGCGCGCTCTACTTCGACGCGCTGCTCAAGGGCATCATCGAGATCGCCCGTGAGCACAACCTGGTCATCATGGCCGACGAGGTCTACGACAAGGTGCTCTTCGATGGTGTGAAGCACACCGCCATGGCCAGCCTGTCGACCGATGTGCTCACCCTGACCTTCAACTCGCTGTCCAAGAGCTACCGGTCCTGTGGTTACCGCGCTGGCTGGCTTGTGGTGTCGGGCGACAAGAAAAAAGCCAAGGACTACATCGAAGGCCTGAACATGCTGTCCTCGATGCGTCTGTGTGCCAACGTACCCGGGCAGTCCGCCATCCAGACCGCGCTGGGCGGCTACCAGACCATCAACGACCTCGTGGCCGAAGGCGGCCGCCTGCGCCGTCAGCGTGACATCGCCTACGAGCTGCTCACGGCCATTCCCGGCGTGAGCTGCGTCAAGCCGCAGGCGGCGCTGTACATGTTCCCGAGGCTCGACCCCAAGGTCTACCCGATCGAGGATGACAAACAGTTCATTCTTGAGCTGCTGGAGGAGACCCGGGTGCTGCTGGTGCAGGGCTCGGGTTTCAACTACCCGGACAACCAGCACTTCCGGGTGGTCTTCCTGCCGCACGAGGACGATCTGCGCGATGCCATCGGACGCGTCGCCAAGTTCCTCGAGGGTTATCGCAAGCGCCACGCGCACGCCTGATGTTTGAACAAGGGGCCCATGCGGCCCCGGACAGAGTAAAGATGAAAGCAATCCAAGTAGGCCTGTTGGGCATCGGCACCGTCGGCTCGGGCACCTTCAACGTGCTTCGGCGCAATCAGGAAGAGATCCAGCGCCGCGCCGGTCGCGGCATCGAGATCACCATGGTGGCGGACCTTGACGTGGCGCGGGCCCAGTCCATCGTGGGGCCGGGTGTCAAGGTGGTGAACGACGCGCGTGCCGTGATCGCCAACCCCGAGATCGACATCGTGGTCGAGCTGATCGGCGGCTACGGTATTGCCAAACAGCTGGTGCTGGAAGCGATTGCGGCTGGCAAGCATGTGGTCACGGCCAACAAGGCCCTGCTGGCCGTGCACGGCACCGAGATCTTCGCTGCGGCTTCTGCCAAGGGCGTGATGGTGGCCTTCGAGGCCGCGGTCGCCGGGGGCATTCCCATCATCAAGGCCCTGCGCGAAGGCCTCACGGCCAACCGCATCCAGTGGATCGCCGGCATCATCAACGGCACCACCAATTTCATCCTGTCCGAGATGCGCGACAAGGGCCTGGATTTCGACGTCGTCCTCAAGGAGGCGCAGCGCCTGGGCTACGCCGAAGCCGACCCGACCTTCGATATCGAAGGGGTGGACGCCGGCCACAAAGCCACCCTCCTCTCGGCCATCGCCTTTGGCATCCCGGTGCAGTTTGACAAGGCCTATGTCGAAGGCATCACCAAGCTCGGCGCGGCCGACATCAAGTACGCCGAACAGCTGGGCTACCGCATCAAGCTGCTGGGCATCACCAAACGCACGGCCAAGGGCATCGAGCTGCGCGTGCACCCCAGCCTGGTCCCGTCCAAACGCCTGTTGGCCAATGTGGAAGGCGCGATGAATGCCGTGGTGGTCAATGGCGATGCCGTGGGCACCACGCTCTACTATGGCAAGGGCGCGGGCTCCGAGCCCACGGCGAGCGCCGTGGTGGCCGATCTGGTGGACATTGCGCGCCTGCACACGGCCGATCCGCTCAACCGCGTGCCGCACCTGGCCTTCCAGCCCAACGCGCTGAGCAACCTGCCCGTGCTACCGATCGAAGAGGTCGTCACCAGCTACTACCTGCGCCTGCGCGTGGCAGACCAGGCTGGCGTGCTGGCCCAGGTCACCGGCATCCTGGCCGGCGCCGGCATCAGCATCGACGCCGTGTTGCAGCGCGAGGCCGACGAAGTGGGCGGGGAGGGCTCGCAGCAGACGGATGTGATCATCCTCACGCACGACGCCCGTGAAGGCACCCTCAACGGCGCCATGGCCCAGCTGCAGGCCTTGCCCACCGTGCTCGCGCCCATCGTGCGTATCCGCAAGGAAGAGCTGGCCGGATGAAATACCTGAGCACCCGCGGCGCACCGGAACGCAAGCGCTTCTGCGAAATCCTGCTCGAGGGCCTGGCGCCCGACGGCGGCCTCTACCTGCCCGAGTCCTACCCGAGGGTCGACGACGCCACGCTGACCCGGTGGCGCGGCCTGCCTTACGCAGATCTGGCTTTCGAAGTCCTCTCGCTCTACATCGACGACATCCCGGCCGAGGACCTGCGCGCCATCTGCCGCAAGACCTATACCGAGGCAGTGTTCGGCACGAAGGAGATCGTGCCGCTCAAGAAGCTCGAAGACGGCTTCTACCTCGAAGCCCTGTCCAACGGCCCGACGCTGGCCTTCAAGGACATGGCCATGCAGCTGCTGGGCCACCTGTTCGAGTACGAGCTGGGCCGGCGGGGTGAAGAGCTCAACATCCTGGGGGCCACCAGCGGCGACACCGGCAGCGCGGCCGAGTACGCCATGCGCGGCAAGCAGGGCGTGCGCGTCTTCATGACCAGCCCGCACGGCCGCATGAGCCCCTTCCAGCAGGCGCAGATGTTCAGCCTGCAGGACGCCAACATCCACAACCTGGCCGTGCAGGGCGTGTTCGATGACTGTCAGGACATCGTCAAGGCGGTCTCGAACGATCTGGACTTCAAGCGCAAGTACAGGATCGGCACGGTCAACTCCATCAACTGGGCCCGTCTCGTCGCGCAGGTGGTGTATTACTTCGCGGGCTACTTCCAGGCCACGAAGAGCAATGTCGAGAAGGTGAGCTTTGCCGTGCCCTCGGGCAACTTCGGCAACGTTTGCGCCGGCCACGTGGCGCGCATGATGGGCCTGCCGGTCGACAAGCTGGTGGTCGCCACCAACGAGAACGACGTGCTCGACGAGTTCTTCCGTACCGGCGTCTACCGCGTGCGCGGCAGCGTCGACACGCACGAGACCTCCAGCCCGTCCATGGACATCTCCAAGGCCAGCAACTTTGAGCGCTTCGTCTTTGACTTGCTGGGCCGCGATGGGGGCAAGGTCCGTGCGCTCTTCGGCGAGCAGCTCGGCAAGACCGGTCGCTTCGATCTCAGCGCCGATCCCGCGTTTGTCCAGGCGCGCATGACGTATGGCTTCGTCAGCGGCAGGAGCACGCACGCGAACCGCCTCACGACCATCCGCGACACCTTTGAGCGCTTTGGGGTGATGATCGACACGCACACCGCCGACGGCGTCAAGGTCGCGCGCGAGCACCGCGACGCGGGTGTGCCCATGATCGTGCTGGAGACCGCGCTACCCATCAAGTTCGCGGCCACCATCGTCGAGGCCCTGGGCCGTGAGCCCGATCGTCCGGCCAAGTTCGTGGGCATCGAAGCCTTGCCCAAACGGGTCATGGTGGTTCCGGTGGATGTGCAGGTGGTCAAGGACTACATTGCCCGTCACTGCGCCTGAGTCCGGCTTCACTTTGCTGTGACGCTCTTAAAAATATAGCAACGGAGTGATGGGGACATGAAAGTCGTGGGATTCGCAGGGTACTCGGGGTCGGGCAAGACCACGCTGGTGGAGCAGCTCATCCCCGCGCTCAAGTTGCGGGGCCTGCGCGTTTCCGTGGTCAAGCACGCGCACCACAAGTTCGACGTCGACCACCCGGGCAAGGACAGCCACCGCCACCGCGAGGCCGGCGCCTTCGAGGTCGTCATTGCCTCCAACCGCCGCATGGCCCTGATGCGCGAGTACGAGCGCGAACATGAGCCCAAGGTGCATCACCTGCTGGCCGAGCTGTATGACGGCGTGGACTGGGTGCTCGTGGAAGGTTTCAAGAGCAGCGACCTGCTCAAGATCGAGGTCTGGCGTGCCGACAACGACAAGCCCGTGCGCTACCCGGATGACGACTTCATCGCCGCCGTGGCCACCGACGATCCGGCACACCTGCCCGTGCCCACGGGTCTGGATGTGCTCGACCTCAACGACCCGGACGGCGTGGCTGGCTGGCTGGTGGCGCATGGCGAGCGTTTCGACTACAACCCCGAGCTCTACGCCCTATGAACGCGCCGCGCGCGCCCCTGAAGTCGCTCGACCAGGCCCTGGCCGAGCTGTTGGCGCAGGCGCAGCCGCTGGCGGGGACCGAGACGGTCGACACCTTTGACGCCGACGGCCGGGTGCTCGCGCAGGATCTGGTGTCGGCCCTGCACGTACCGCCGCAGGACAACAGCTCCATGGACGGCTACGCCCTGCGCTGCGCCGACGTGACGGCGCCCGGCGTGGTGCTGCCTGTGACCCAGCGCATCCCCGCCGGCCATCATGGCCAGCCGCTCCCGTCCGGCGAGGCCGCGCGCATCTTCACGGGCGCCCCTGTGCCTGCGGGCGCCGACGCCATCGTCATGCAGGAGGACTGCGAGCCGGTGGGCGAGGGCCGCGTGCGCGTGAATGCGGTGCCGGCTGCCGGGCAGTGGATCCGTCGTGCGGGCGAGGATGTGACGCGCGGCGCCGTGGTGCTGGCACGGGGACAGCGTCTCACGCCATCGGCCCTGGGCCTGGCCGCCGGTATCGGCATGGCGAGCCTCACGGTGGCGCGCCGTCCCCGCGTGGCCCTGTTCTCTACGGGCGACGAACTCGTCATGCCCGGCGAGCTGCCGCCCGAGCAAATGCCCGCCGGCGCGATCTACAACTCCAACCGCTACTTCCTGCGTGCGCTGCTGCAGCGCCTGGGCTGCGAGGTGACGGACTGCGGCATCGTGCCCGACCAGCGCGAAGCCACGCTGAATGCGCTGCGCGACGCCGCGCGGAACCACGACCTCGTGCTCACCAGCGGCGGCGTCTCGGTGGGAGAGGAAGACCACATCAAGCCCGCGGTGCAGCAGCTGGGCGAACTGGATCTGTGGCAGATTTCCATGAAGCCGGGCAAACCGTTTGCGTACGGCAAGCTCTATCGCAGTGGTTCGCAGGATGCCTGCCACTTCGCCGGTCTGCCCGGCAACCCGGTGTCCAGCTACGTGACCTTCATGCTGCTGGTGCGTCCCTTTCTGCTCCGGCTGCAGGGCGCGAAGGACGTGACGCCTACTCGTATGGCCCTGCCGGCCCATTTCGAGATCCGGCGTGGTGACAAGCGGCGCGAGTTCCTCCGGGTGCGCCGCAACCTGGCCGGCGGGCTGGACCTCTATCCCAACCAGAGTTCGGGCGTGTTGACCTCCACAGTCTGGGGCGATGGCCTCGTGGACAACCCGGCTGGCGGCATCATCAACCATGGTGACATGGTGCAATATCTGGTTTTTGCAGAATTGATGGCATGAAGGTCCAGATCAAATATTTCGCCTCGATTCGAGAGAGCGTAGGCACGGGCAGCGAGCAGCTGCAGACGGCCGCGGCCACCCTGGGTGCGCTGCGCGACGAGCTCATCGCGCGTGGCGGTGCGCATGCCCAGGCCCTGGCGCGCGGGCGTGCCGTACGCGTGGCCCTGAACCAGACCATGAGCGCCGAGGACGCGGCCTTGAGCGAAGGTTGCGAGGTGGCCTTCTTCCCGCCCGTGACCGGAGGCTGAAGCCATGACTGCGCGCGTCACGATCCAGACCCAGGACTTCGACGTGGCTGCCGAGATGGCGGCCCTGCGCGCACAGGACAAACGTGTGGGCGCTGTCTGTTCCTTCATCGGCACCGTGCGCGACCGCAACGACGGCCAGAGCGTCAGCGCCATGGAGCTCGAGCACTACCCTGGCATGACCGAGCAGTCCATCGAGCAGATGATCGATGAAGCCTTTCGCCGCTTCGACATCTATGGCGCGCGTGTGATCCATCGCGTGGGGCCCTTGCAGCCGCTCGACCAGATCGTGCTCGTCGCTGTCACTTCGGCGCATCGCGGCGAGAGCTTCCAGGCTTGCGAGTTCCTCATGGACTACCTCAAGACCCAGGCCCCGTTCTGGAAGAAGGAACAGACGCCTGACGGTGCGCGCTGGGTCGACGCCCGCGTCAGCGACGACGCGGCCCTGGCCCGTTGGGGTATCACGGCGCACAACGCCTGAGGGTGTCTCCTTTACCAGGGGCTGCCGTGCGCCACCGGTTCGGGCGCGAGCTGGATCACCGTGTCCTTCGCACCAGGCACGCAGCCCTCGGCCAGGGCCTCCCAGCCGCGGTGCACCACAATGCGCGTCGTGGTGTAGCAGACTTCCATCCGCCGCGCCTCCGGCCAGCGCTGGCGCACGAACTGCTCGATGCCTTGCGGCAGACTCAGCTGCAGACGACCCTGATCGAGCAGCGCGGGCGGATGGTCATCGAAATGCAGATAGGACAGCAGGCGCCCGAAGGCCAGCACCGGCCGCCACAGCTGCAGCTCGGTCGGTGTGTAGCCCTCGGCCTGCAGCCAGGCCTGCGCCTGCGCGCGGCTAGGCGCTGCCGGCACCGTGTCCCAGGCACTGGCCAGCAGTTCGACGATCCACTGGTTGCAGTTCTGGTAGCGCAGGGCATAGGGGTAGGCATTGGCGCTGTAATCGGCCGCCAACAGGGCCAGGGCGCGCTGCGGATCCCGCACCGCGGCATGCAGCTGCTGCGAGGCCTGGTCCGGCAGGGTCACGAGGGAGAGGTAGCCTTCGGCATCGTTGTGCACGCCCATCACGAAACCCGTCATGCCCTGGTCGAAGATGCGTGGCTGCGCTTCGTCGCAGGCGTAGTAGAGTTGGCGCACGGCCCAGGGCGAGGCTTCGTGGTCGCGCCGGCTCACGCCGGCATGCGAGTAGCGCTGTCCCAGCAAGCCCAAGGCCAAGCCCGAGCGCGCGACCAGGGCCACGGGCTGGCCGCTGGCCTCCAGCTCGGCCTTGACCACATCGGCCACGCGCAGCATGCGCTCCAGCCCGGCGGGGCTGATGCTGCGTTGAGGATCGCAGTAGCGCAGCGAGCCGGCGTGCGCAGGTCCGAGCAGGCATAAAAAAGCCAGCAGGACGCTGGCCAGGTTCAGGCGCATGGGGGCGGGCTTCAGAGCGTCACGCGCTGCATGGTGAATTCTCGGTAGCGCGCGTCATGCACCACGAGGAAGAAGGGCTGGGCCTGGCCGGTGGCGTCGCGGGCGGCGAAGGCGATGCCGAATTCACGCGGCTGCGCCTCGATCACGCTGCCCACGACCACCTGGCCGCGCGCCACGGCCTGTTGCGGTAGGGTGAGCTCGATGTCCTGCGCCCCCTCCTGGAGTGCGCGTAGTGCCAGACGCATGCTGCCGGGACGTTCGGCCACCGGCTGCACGTCCATGACCTCGTAGGGGCCCCGGGCGGTCTGGGTGTCGCCGGACACGCTCTCGCTGGAGGTGCGGATCGAGGCCGACACGCTGCCCACCGATTCCGAGATGGAATCGGAGATGGACGAGGAAATTTCGAACGAGGCCGGCGCCGGGAGGGCCGCCAGACCCAGGCCGAGCGCAAGGCAGGAATGCAGGATGGAGCGCATGTGTATCTTTCCAGAGCGGGCAAGCGGTGCCCGGACGGCTGCAAGCATAGCCGATGCCAAGTGCGAGCTCAGGGTTCGAGACGGAGCAGGCGGCCCTCGGGGTGGTCGGTCAGCAGATAGATGTAGCCGTCCGGTCCCTGGCGGACATCACGCACACGCTCACCCAGGTCGGGCAGCAGGCGGGTCTCGCGTCGTACCGCGCCCTCGTAGGGCTGGGCCAGTTCGAGGCGGACCAGGCGCGTGTACTTGAGCGAGCCCACGAGCAGATTGCCCACCCAGTCCTTGCCATAGCGCTCGCTCGTCACGAAGGCCATGCCCGAGGGGGCGATCGACGGCACCCAGGTGTAGAGCGGCTGCATCGTGCCAGGGTGCGCACGCTCGCCTGTTCCCACCGAGGTGTAGTTGTAGTTGCGGCCGTGACTCACCAGGGGCCAGCCATGGTTGGCACCGGCCAGCGGCAGGTTGATCTCGTCACCGCCCATGGGGCCGTGTTCGTGCAGCCAGAGCACACCGCGCGGGCTGAAGGTCAGGCCCTGCGGGTTGCGGTGGCCGTAACTCCAGATCTCGGGCCGCGCGCCCGGCCGGTTCACGAAGGGGTTGTCGGGTGGGATGCTGCCGTCCTTGCGGATGCGCACGACCTTGCCCATGTGGTTGTCCAGGGTCTGGGCCTGGTCCCGCTCGCCGTAGCGCTCGCCCAGGGCGAGAAAGAGTGTGCCATCGGGTGCTTCGGCCATGCGACAGCCGAAATGGTTGCCGCCGCTGACCTTGGGGCTTTGCTGGAAGATCACGCGCAGCGCTTCCAGCCGCGTGGCGTCTTCGCTCAGGCGCGCACGGGCCAGGGCCGTGCCGGCCATGCGACCGTCGGCCGAGGGCTCGGCATAACAGACGTAGAGCGTGCGGTTGCGGGCGAAATCGTGGTCCAGCGCCACATCGAGCAGACCGCCCTGGCCGCGTGCCAGTACCGCAGGCACACCCTGCACGGGGGGATGGATGCGCCCGCCGGGCTCCACCACGCGCAAGGTGCCGGGTCGCTCCGTGACCAGATAGCGGCCGTCGGGCAGGAAGGCCAGAGCCCAGGGATGCGCCAGGCCCTGGGCGATGGTGCGGGCCGTGGGCTCGGCGGCGGCCGGGCTGGCCAGGCACAGGATCAGCAAGGTCGTGATCAGCGGGGGCAGCAGGCGTTGCATGGCGGGGCTCCGGAATTTGATCTGCATCACAAGTATGCTTGCCGGACCTGAAGCGCTCTTGAAATCCGTCCGGATCACCCTCACGCTGTGGGGCAGTTCAGAAATCTCCCTGAGGGACACCATGCGGATCGACAAACTCACCACTAAATTCCAGGAAGCCCTGGGCGAAGCACAGACCCTGGCCCTGGGCAATGACCACGCCTACATCGAGCCGGCGCACCTGCTGCTGGCCATGCTGCGCCAGCAGGATGGCCCCAAGGCCCTGTTGCAGCGTGCTGGCGTCAATGTGGCCGGACTGCAGGCGGCGGCTGAGGCTGCCGTCAAGAAGCTGCCGCAGGTCGAAGGCCAGGAGCAGGTGCAGGTCGGGCGCGACCTTGTGTCCCTGCTGCAGGCGGCTGAAAAAGAATCCATCAAGCGCGGCGACCAGTACGTGGCCAGCGAGCTTTTCCTGTTGGCCGCCGCCGACAGCAAGGGCGAGATCGGCCAGCTGGTCAAGGCCCATGGCCTGACGCGCAAGAGCCTGGAGAGCGCCATCGACGCCGTGCGGGGAGGGCAATCCGTGGACAACCCCGAGGCCGAAGGCCAGCGCGAAGCGCTGAAGAAATACACCCTGGATCTGACCGAGCGCGCCCGCCTGGGCAAGCTGGACCCGGTGATCGGTCGTGACGACGAGATCCGCCGCGCCATCCAGGTGCTGCAGCGCCGCAGCAAGAACAACCCCGTGCTCATCGGCGAGCCCGGTGTGGGCAAGACGGCCATCGTCGAGGGCCTGGCCCAGCGCATCGTCAACGGCGAGGTGCCCGAGACCTTGCGTGACAAGCGTGTGCTGGTACTGGACATGGCGGGCCTGCTGGCCGGCGCCAAGTATCGCGGCGAGTTCGAGGAGCGACTCAAGGCCGTACTGAAAGAGGTGGCGCAGGACGAAGGCCGCATCATCCTCTTCATCGATGAACTGCATACCATGGTGGGTGCGGGCAAGGCCGAAGGGGCGATCGATGCCGGCAATATGCTCAAGCCCGCGCTGGCGCGCGGCGAGCTGCACTGCATCGGCGCGACCACGCTGGACGAGTATCGCAAGTACATCGAGAAGGACGCTGCGCTCGAGCGCCGCTTTCAGAAGGTGCTGGTGGGCGAGCCTACCGTCGAGCAGACCATCGCCATCCTGCGGGGCCTGCAAGAGAAATACGAAGTGCACCACGGCGTGGACATCACCGACCCGGCCATTGTGGCCGCGGCCGAGCTTTCCCATCGCTACATCACCGACCGCTTCCTGCCGGACAAGGCGATCGACCTGATCGACGAAGCCGCCGCCAAGATCAAGATCGAGATCGACTCCAAGCCCGAGGTCATGGACAAGCTGGATCGCCGGCTGATCCAGCTGCAGATCGAGCGCGAGGCCATGAAGAAGGAGACCGATGAGGCTTCTCAGAAGCGCCTGCAGCTGATCCAGGAAGAGATCGCCCAGCTCCAGAAGGAAGCAGCCGACCTCGAGGAAATCTGGAAGGCCGAAAAGGCCCAGGCCCTGGGCAGCCAGCACGTGCGCGAGGAGATCGAGAAGGTCAAGGCCCAGATCGCCGAGCTGACCCGCAAGGGCGACCTGGCCAAGGTCTCCGAGCTGCAGTACGGCAGGTTGCCCGAACTGGAAAAGCGCCTCAAGGAAGCCCAGGCCCAGGAGGCCTCCGGCGGCGGTGCGGCGGGCAACAAGCTGCTGCGTACGCAAGTTGGCGCCGAAGAGATCGCCGAGGTGGTGAGCCGCGCCACCGGTATCCCCGTGTCCAAGATGATGCAGGGCGAGAAAGACAAGCTGCTGCAGATGGAAGGCAAGCTGCACGAGCGTGTGGTCGGCCAGGATGAGGCCATCAGCGCGGTGGCCAATGCCATCCGCCGCTCACGCTCGGGCCTGTCCGATCCCAACCGTCCCACGGGCTCCTTCCTGTTTCTCGGCCCCACGGGTGTGGGCAAGACCGAGCTGTGCAAGGCCCTGGCCGGCTTCCTGTTTGACAGCGTGGACCATCTGGTGCGCATTGACATGAGCGAGTTCATGGAGAAACACTCCGTGGCCCGCCTGATCGGTGCCCCGCCCGGCTACGTGGGTTACGAAGAGGGCGGTTACCTCACCGAAGCCGTGCGCCGCAAGCCTTATAGCGTGCTGCTGCTCGACGAGGTGGAGAAGGCCCACCCCGATGTGTTCAACGTGCTGCTGCAGGTGCTGGATGATGGTCGCCTGACCGATGGCCAGGGCCGCACCGTGGACTTCAAGAACACCGTGATCGTGATGACCAGCAACATCGGCTCGCACCTGATCCAGAGCATGGTGGGCCAGTCCTATGAGGATGTGAAGGACGCGGTCTGGGGTGAACTCAAGAACCATTTCCGCCCGGAGTTCCTCAACCGCATCGACGAGACCGTGGTCTTCCATGGCCTGGATGCCGAGCACATCGCCAGCATTGCCAAGATCCAGCTGCAACAGCTGCAGGACCGGCTGGCCAAGATGGAACTCGCCCTCCAGGTCAGCGACAAGGCCCTGGCCGAGCTGGCCAAGGTGGGCTTCGATCCGGTCTTCGGTGCCCGGCCGCTCAAGCGCGCCATCCAGCAGCGCATCGAGAACCCGCTGTCCAAGCTGCTGCTCGAAGGGCGCTTCGTGGCCAAGGATGCGATCGCCGTGGACGTGGACCCGATCAAGAATCCGGGGCAGTTCAGCTTCGAGAAGGCCTGAATCGTCCTTCGGGAGTCGTCGCGCTAGCCCGCTTCTTGCATCAGCAGAAGCGGGCTTTTGCATGACGAAGTGCCTGCGGTCTGGGGCCTCGTCAAGGTTTTTGCATACTTTTACGTGAAGGTAACCGCCCTTGAAATGTCTGACTGCCACCCTATCCTTGGCTGAAAACCCGAAGCAGCTCAGAGAGGTGGACACATGGACAAGCCGGCCTACAGGATCGAAAGCGCGCACCGCATCGTGGCCACGCTGCCGCGCTCGCCGCTCTACAACGGGGAACTGCTGGCCGATCGTGATCTGGCGGTCTCACTGGCCGCGAAATGCAAGACCGAGCCGCCTGGCGGGGTGGTCAAGGTGATCCACGTGCCCACGGGCGAAGTGGTGTTCAGCAAGACCAGCGAGTGGGGCGCGCTCTGAGCTTGCGGGACTGCGGGCTCAGGCCCGGCCCAGTTCGGCTTCCACGGCCGCCTTGGCCTCGTCCAGGTTCATGAAAAACCGCGTGGCCTGCGGCGTGGCCCTGGGCAGGTGAGCGGGTGCCGGCCAGAGCCGGTTGCCAGCCCAGCTGGCCGTCCAGCCGCCGATGTCCTTGCCCTTGAGGGTGCAGACGGGCGTGTCGTCCAGCAGCGCCGTCCAGACGGGGGGCGTTTCCTTCCAGGTGATGGTGGCCATGGCTGCCCTTGGTGGAGTGGTGCAGGCCATTCTAGGAAGGGGGAGGGGGTTTGCCTAGAGGGGGATCGGGGGCGCCTGCTTGCGGGTTCTACGATGGCGGGCAGTTGGCGTGGCGTGCAAGATGCGCCAGGTTCATTGAGAATGGACGCCGACAGCGCTGACACCCGTCTCCGGGGCAGCGATGATGTGAACACATTGCAGAGGAAGACGACCCACCATGAGCACCCTGATCTACACCCACGAAGCCTGTTTCAACCACAAGCCCGGCCCGCACCACCCGGAATCGCCCGAGCGCCTGGAGGCTGTGCTGGCCGCGTTGAAGACGCCGGATTTTGCCGACGTGGCCTGGCGCGACGCGCCCCTGGGCACGTTCGAGCAGGTGCTGCACGTGCATACGCCTGGGTATGTGGAAGAGGTCAAGTCGCTCCCGCCCGAGCAGGGCTACCAGCTGCTGGACGGGGGCGACACCATCATGTCCGCGGGCACGCTCGAAGCCGTGCTGCGTTGCGTGGGCGCGGCCTGTGCGGGCGTGGACGACGTCGTGAAACAGCAGGTCAAGAATGTCTTCTGCGCCACGCGCCCCTGCGGCCACCACGCCGAAGCCGACCGTGCTATGGGCTTCTGCGTTTTCAACCAGGCGGCCATTGCGGCCCTGCATGCGCGCAAGCAGCATGGCCTCCAGCGCGTGGCGGTGGTGGATTTCGACGTGCATCACGGCAACGGCACGCAGAACAGCTTCTGGGACGACCCGGACCTGTTCTATGGCTCCTGCCACCAGGGCAATTTCTACCCGGGCACGGGCGCCAAGCAGGAGACCGGCGTGGCGGGCAACATCGTCAACGTGCCATTTGCGCGTGGCACCGGCTCGGCGGCCTTCCGCGCGGCCATGACGGATCATCTGCTGCCAGCCCTGCGCAACTTTGCGCCCGAGCTGCTCATCATCTCAGCGGGTTTCGACGCCCATCACCTGGACCCGCTGGGTGGCCTGCAGTTCACCGACGAGGACTACCACTGGGTCACGCGCGAACTCATGAAGGTCGCTGACGAGACGGCCCAGGGGCGTGTGGTGTCGGTGCTCGAAGGCGGCTACAGCATGGAAGGCCTGGCCAGTGGCACGGCCGCGCACGTGCGTGCGCTCATGGGGCGCTGACGGCGCATCGCGGGCGGTTGCCGCCCGCCGAAGGGCGACGCGATCGCGTCGCCCTTCGGCCCTTGCCGGATGGCACCTCAGGCGCGCTGCGGAATGTTGAGCCCGCGTTGCACGGCAGGCCGCGCCACGAAGTCGCCGAGGGCGCGGGTGACCTCAGGGAAGCTCGCGATACCCACGAGATCGCCGGCTTCGTAGTAACCCAGCAGGTTGCGCACCCAGGGGAAGACGGCGATGTCGGCGATGCTGTAGTCATCGCCCATGAGCCAGCGGCGGCCCTGCAGGCGCTGGTTGAGCACGCCCAGCAGGCGGCGAGATTCGGCCACGTAGCGATCGCGCGGGCGCTTGTCGTCGTAGTCCTTGCCGGCGAACTTGTGGAAAAAGCCGAGCTGGCCGAACATGGGGCCGATGCCGCCCATCTGGAACATCAGCCACTGCAGCGTCTCGTATTTGCCGGCGGCATCGTCGGGCATCAGTTGCCCCGTCTTGCCCGCGAGATACACCAGGATGGCCCCCGATTCGAACAGCGCCAGCGGCCGGCCGCCCGGCCCGTCCGGGTCGAGGATGGCCGGGATCTTGTTGTTGGGGTTGAGGCTGAGGAACTCGGGGCTGAGCTGCTCGTTGCTGTCGAAGCGCACGAGGTGCGGCTCGTAGGGCAGGCCGGTCTCCTCCAGCATGATGGACACCTTCACGCCATTGGGCGTGGGCAGGGAATAGAGTTGCAGTCGGTCTGGCTGTTGCGCAGGCCATTTGCGGGTGATGGGAAAGTCCGAGAGGTGCTTCATGGACCGCATGGTAGCGGCTGCCCTGCGACCCTGGCGCGAGGATGGCCGGGCGCCGTCTGCGCCACCCCTCAGGGCATGCCGGCTCAGAAGGTGCTCAGCGGCTGACGCGAGCTGTGTGGGGCTTCCAGGCCCAGGGCCTGCTGCAGCAGGGCCGGCAGGCTGGGCCACTGGATGGGGCGCTGCAGATGGATGTGGCCCGGCAGGGCCTGACCGTCGACCTGGATCACCATCTTGCCCGTGGGCATGCGGCCCTTGGCTGCCCAGGTCATGACCTTGGTGTCGCTGCCGTCGAGGAGGATGACGTCCGCCGCATCCATGTGGTCTGCGCCGCTGAGCTCGATGCGCAGATGCCGGCGCTGGGACAGGGCGGTGATGCCCTGGATCAGTTCGCGTTCGGCAGGGCTGAAGCCCATCACCAGCAGGTGCACCGTGCTTTGCAGCGGTGCCGGCCGCGAGGACGTGGGCTGGGGAGATTCCGGGGCGTCGTCGCCGAGGGGCAGGATGATCATTTTTGTGGTCCCTGAAGCTTGTGGATGGCCGTTTGTTTTCTATCGTGGCGTTGCTTGCATTTTGTAACGATTGACGGTTTTTGCGAGGGAGTAGTTCACGAATCCGGCCCGTCCATGCGGGGTGGACGGTGGTGGTGCAGCGTGGTTGTGCATTAGTTCACGCCCGCTGCAGTAGCATCAGGGCATGTCCAGTGCCAGCCTCGCCACCGCCCCGGTCCCCCTGCGTCAGGATGTCAGCCTGATCGGGCTGATCGGCGTCGCCCACCTCTGCAGCCACTTCAGCCAGCTGCTGTTGCCGCCGCTCTTTCCCTGGCTCAAGGAGGCGTTCAACACGAGTTATGCCGAGCTGGGTTTTCTCATGACGATCTTCTTCGTCGTGTCCTGCGCGGTGCAGACACTCTCGGGTTTCTGGGTGGACCGCCATGGTCCGCGCCCCGTGCTCTACGCCGGCCTCGGCCTGCTGGCGCTTGCGGCCTTCGGCTTTGCGGCCAGCACGAGCTACGCCATGCTCATGGGCTTTGCCGTCGTGGCCGGTCTGGGCAACGGGGTCTTCCATCCGGTGGACTACACGCTCATCAACCGCAAGGTGAGCGCGCCGCGCCTGGGCCATGCCTACAGCGTGCATGGCATCAGCGGCAACCTGGGCTGGGCCGTCGCGCCGGCCCTGCTGGTGCCGTTGACCCTGCTGTATTCCTGGCGCGTGGCCCTGGTGGCCGCCGGCGTGCTGGTGCTGGCGGTGCTGCTGCTCTGCCTAGGGCAGGGCCGCCGTCTGGCCCTGGCCCCGACGGCCCCGGCGCGTGCAGCGGCCGACGCGTCGGGCGAAGGTAGCCTCGACTTCCTGCGCATCCCCGCGGTGTGGATGTGCTTCGCCTTCTTCTTCGTCTTTGCCATGGCACTCAGTGTGGTGCAGGCCTTTGCGCCCGAGGCGGCGCGCCAGCTGCACGCCGTGCCCTTGAGCCTGGTCGCGGTGTGCCTGACGGCCTATATGGTGGCCAGTGCCAGCGGCATGCTCGTGGGCGGCTTCCTGGCGACCGACCCCGCGCGCAGCGAGCGTGTGGTGGGCACGGGCTTTGCCGTGGCCGCGGGCATCTCGCTGCTGCTGGGCTTGGCGCCGCTGCCGGCCCTGGCCGTGCCCGTGCTCTTCGCCTGCATGGGCTTTGCTGCGGGTTTCGCTGGGCCTTCGCGTGATCTGCTGATCAAACGCTCCACGCCCGAGAACGCCAGTGGGCGCGTCTATGGCGTGGTGTACTCGGGCCTGGACATCGGTCAGGCGGTCTCGCCGCTGATCTTCGGCCTGTTGATGGACCAGCAGGCCTGGCGCGCACTCTTCGTGGGCCTGGCGCTGGTGCAACTGACCCTGGTGGTGACGGCGCTGCGCGTGCGGCGCACGCGCCGCACCCTGGCCGTCGCGGCCTAGACCACCGTTCTGTGGCGCGCGATGCAGGTGTCGAGCACCTCGTCGCCACTGCGCTTCCACCAGTTGAGCTCGGAGAAGATCTCGACCTCGCTGTAGCCTGTGTAGCCAGCCTGTTCGACCCAGCCGCGCAGCTTGCGCAGCTCGATCACGCCATCGCCCATCATGCCGCGGTCACTCAGCAGGTCACGCGTCGGCGTGAGCCAGTCGCAGACGTGGTAGGCCAGCAGGCGGGATGCTCCGCGTCCCTTCGGTCCTTGTCCGGCGCGCGCGATCTGCTGCTCAAGCTTGGGATCCCACCAGCAGTGGTAGACGTCGAGCGCCACGCCCAGCATGCCCGTGGCCTGTGGATCGAGTTCGTCGCAGAGGTCCAGCGCCTGCTCCAGGGTGTTGACGCAAGCCCGGTCGGCTGCCTGCATGGGGTGCAGCGGTTCGATGGCCAGGGGCATGCCGACCTCACGCGCATAGTCGAGCGAGGCGGCGATGCCATCGCGCACCTCGCCACGCGCACGGCCGATGTCCTTGTAGGCTGCCTGGCCCTGGAGCGCACCGGGCAGGGCACCGACCACGAGCACCAGGCAGGGCGCGTTGAGTGTCTTGGCCTCGTCGATGGCTCGGCGGTTGTCATCGAGCGCGGCGCGCAGGCCGGCGGCATCAGGCGCCGGGAAGAAACCGCCACGGCAATAGCCTGAGAGTTCCATGCCATGGGCCTGGAGTTGGCGCGCCACCAGGTCCAGGCCGACGGCAGCCACCTGGTCGCGCCAGGGGCTGATGGCGCGGATGCCGCGCTCGGCGCACTGGTCGATGATGCGCGACAGCGGCGTCTCCACACCTTCCTGCTTGCGCACGGTGGCGGTGTTGATGGAGAGCCAGCGATGGTCGGTCGAAAAGTCACGCATAGAGTTTGACAGGGTCATCTGGAAACGCGGCGCTGGAAGCGGGTTGTTCATGCGGGGAACGCCGCGGAACCGGCTTGGCCGGGCCGCTGGCGTTGCCCCCGGCGAGGGGGGTGGCGGAGCGACACGGAGTGCGCGTAGCCTGGGGGAGTACTCATGTCTCCACGCCGTGCAGGGCCAGCAGGGTCTTCATGCGGCGCACGGCCAGCTCCGGCTGCTCCAGCAGGTTCGCGGCGTCGGCCAACCGGAACAGCTCGGCGAAGTGCACCAGCGAGCGCGTGCTCTGCTGGCCGCCCACCATGGTGAAGTGGTTCTGGTGGCCGTTGAGCCAGGCCATGAAGACCACGCCCGTCTTGTAGAAGCGCGTGGGCGCCGCGAAGATGTGGCGCGACAGCGGCACCGTGGGGCCCAGGATGTCGTGGAAGCGCTGGGTGTTGCCCTTGGCGAGTTCGCCGAGGGCAGCGCTCGCGGCCGGTGCGATGGCGTCGAAGATGCCCAGCAGCGCGTCGCTCTGGCCGTGCCGCTGTGCCGCGCCCGCGCCGTCACCGGCGATGAGTTCGGCGTAGTTGAAGTCGTCGCCCGTATACATGCGCACACCCTGGCCGTCGGCACCGCCGCGCGCGGGCAGGCGGCGGCGCATGGCGATTTCCTTGTCCTTGTCCAGCAGGGAGATCTTGATGCCGTCGACCTTGTCGGCGTGGGCCGTGATGATGGCCAGCGCCGTGTCCATGGCGCGGTCCAGGTCGCGCGTGCCCCAGTAGCCGGCGAGTGCCGGGTCGAACATATCGCCCAGCCAGTGAAGCACGACAGGTTGTCTGGCCTGCGTCAGGATACGGTCATAGACCTTCTCGTAGTCGGCCGGACTCTTCGCCACACGCGCCAGCGCACGGCTGGCCATGACGATGAGTTTGCCGCCGAGTTTCTCGATGGCTTCCATCTGCTGCTCGTAGCCACGGATCACGTCGTCGATGCTCTTGACGTCCTCGAGCACCAGATGGTCGGTGCCGCAACCCGAGGCCACCAGTGCACCCGGCATGTCTTTGGCCGCGTCCAGCGAGCGGCGGATCAGTTCGAGCGAAGTCGGCCAGTCCAGACCCATGCCGCGTTGGGCCGTGTCCATGGCCTCGGCCACGCCCAGGCCGAGGGACCAGAGGCGGCGACGGTAGGCGATGGTGGCGTCCCAGTCCACGGCGCATTGCAGCCAGGGGTCGATGGCGGCATGTGGGTCGGCCACGACGTGGGCGGCCGAGTAGGCGATACGGTTGAAGGTGGGCTTGCCGACGGGTTGCACCGGGGTGCTGCCGCTCAGGGTGTAGGTCTGCAGACGGCCCTGCAGGTCGGGCAGTTGGAGGGTCAGGGGCATGGGGATGGGTCCGGGCGAGGAGGTGGACACCCGCCGGGTGTCCACGCGAGGAGGTCAGATCTTCAGGGTGGGCACGTCGATGAAACGGCGTTCCTTCCAGCTCTGCAGCGCGGCTTCCACCAGCTGCACGCCCTTGGCGCCCTCAGGCAGTGTCCACTTGTAGGGCTCGTTTTCCACCACGTGGCGGATGAAGTGCTCCCACTGGATCTTGAAACCGTTGTCGTAGGTCTGCGTGTCAGGCACGGCCTGCCACTGCTCGGTGAAGTTCATGGTCTGCTTCACGTCCGGGTTCCAGACCGGACGCGGCGTGTTGACACGGCTCTGGGCCTTGCAGTCGGTGAGCGTGGCCACGGCCGAGCCGTGCGTGCCGTCGACGTGGAAGGTCACCAGGTCTTCACGATTGACGCGGGTGGCCCAGGACATGTTGAGCTGGGCGATCACGGGCTCACCGTTGTGGCCCATGAGCTCGGCGATGGCGTAGGCGGCATCGTCAGCCGTGGCCTTGTAGGGCTTGCCGGCTTCGTCCCAGCGCTGCGGGATGTGGGTGGCGCCCAGGCAGGAGATGGACTTGACCTCGCCGAAGAGGTTGTCCAGCACATAGCGCCAGTGGCACATCATGTCCAGGATCATGCCGCCGCCGTCCTCGGCGCGGTAGTTCCAGCTCGGGCGCTGGATGGGCTGCAGATCCCCCTCGAACACCCAGTAGCCGAACTCCAGGCGCAGGCTCAGCATGCGGCCGAAGAAGCCGGCGCGGCGCAGCATGTCCAGCTTGCGCAGACCCGGCAGGAAGAGCTTGTCCTGCACGGCGCCGTGCTTGAGACCGGACTTCTCGGCCAAGCGCGCGATCTCCACCGCCTCGTTGAGGTTGGTGGCGATGGGCTTTTCACAGTAGACGTGCTTGCCGGCGCGGATGGCCTTGGCCAGCAGTGTCGGACGCATCTGGGTGGTGCCGGCGTCGAAGAACACGGTGTCGTCCTTGTTCGCCAGCGCCTGGTCCAGGTCCGTGCCCCAGCGCGGGATGCTGTGCGCCTTGGCCAGCGCCTCCATCTTCTCAGCGTTGCGGCCGATGAGGATGGGGTCAGGCATGACCTTGTCGCCGTTGGACAGCGTCACGCCACCCTGGGCGCGTATCGCCACGATGGAACGGATCAGGTGTTGATTCATCCCCATGCGGCCGGTCACGCCGTGCATGATGATGCCGAGTCTTTGCGTAGGCATGTTCGAAGGCTTTCTCTTTCAGTCTCAGTCAAACAGGGGGCGCAGCGCGCCCCCTTGGGGGCTCACTGGGGTTGCAGGCCGGCGGCCTTCACCAGCACGGCATTGCTGGCGATCTCGTTCTTGATGTAGGCGTCGAACTGCTCGGGCTTGAGCGTCCAGGCGTCGGCACCCACCTTGGCAAAGCGCTCCTTCACCTCGGGCGAGGCCAGGGCCTTGAGCACCTCGTCGTGCAGGCGGTTGACGATGTCGCGCGGGGTCTTGGCGGGAGCCATCATGCCGATCCAGAAGTTGAACTCGGAGCCCGGCACACCGGCTTCCGCGGTGGTGGGCACGTCGGGCAGGGCGCTGGTGCGCTGGGGCGAGCCCACGGCCAGGGCCTGCAGCTGGCCGGCCTTGATCTGGCCGATCACCGGTGCCACGGGCGAGAAGTAGTAGTCCACGCGGCCGGCGATCACCTCGGTCACGGCCTCGGCCGAGCCTTTGAAGGGGATGTTGGTGGCGTCGATCTTGGCGGCCATCTTGAACTTCTCGGCGTTCAGGTGGGTGGCGCTGCCCTGGCCGGCCGAGGCGAAGTTCAGGCTGCCCGGCTTGGCGCGCGCGGCTGCCAGCAGCTCGCCCAGGTTCTTGTAGCCCTTGGCCGGCGAGATCACCAGCACATTGGAGAGCGAGGAGATTGGGGTGATGCCCGTGAAGTCGGCCACCGTGTCGAAGGGCAGCTTGGCGAAGGTCGAGGGGCTGACCGTGTGCGAGGACGAGTGGATCAACAGGGTGTAGCCGTCGGCCGCCGCCGTGGCCACGGCCGCCTGACCGATGGTGCCGCTGGCGCCCGCACGGTTGTCCACCACGATGGGCTGGCCCAGGCTGGCGCTCATCTTGTCGGTGATGGCGCGCGCAATGATGTCCGTGGTGCTGCCCGCCGGGAAGGGGACGACCACGCGGATGGGCTTGTTCGGGTAGCCGGCCTGGGCGCTGGCGGCCAGGGGCAGCAGGGCGGCGGCGCAGCTCAGCGCGGCCAGGGCGAGGCGGAAGGTCTTGTTCATGAATGTCTCCTGTGAGGGTTGGGTGCACACAACCGTGGCGCGCCGCTGCGTCTGTGCGCAGCTCTGGCGTCCGGATTTAATTCACCAAAAGGTGAATAGAGGCATTCTAGAAAGACTGGGGGCGATCCGTCAAGCCCCTCCGAAATTCAGCTTCTCAGGACATACCCGAGGATGACGTCGCTCATGTGCGACAGGCGCTCCTGCAACGCCTTGGGGGCCATGAGGTCGCGGCCGAAGATGGCCGACAGCGTGTGCCTGTTGTTCAGGTAGAAATAGGCCATGCCCGCGATGGACACATAGAGCTGCATGGCGTCGATGCCGCCGCGGAACACGCCGTCGCGCCGGCCGCGCTCCAGAATCTCGGCCAGAGTTTCGATCAGCGGCAGGTTGGTCTTGCGTGCACGCGTGGAGTGTTCCAGGTGGCGCCCGTGCTCCAGGTTTTCGCTGTTGAGCAGGGTGAGGAACTCGGGGTGCGCCAGGTAGTACTCCCAGGTGAACTCGGTCAGCCGCCGGATCGCCTGGGCCGGCGGCATGTCGCTCAGATGCAGCTGCTGCTCGGCGGCGCGGATGTCGGCATAGGCGGCCTCGAGCACGGCGAGGAAGAGCTCGTCCTTGCTGGTGAAGTAGTAGTAGATCAGGCGCTTGTTGAGCCCGGCGCGCTCGGCCACGCGGTCCACGCGCGCGCCGGCCAGCCCGTACTGCGCGAACTCGTCGCGCGCGGCCAGCAGGATGATCTGCTGGGAGCGGTCGGCATCGCGCGTGCGTGTCTCCTCCGGGGCGGCTTTGGCTTTGGGCATGGCTGGAATTTAACCGTTTGGTGAATTAAATCAAGGTGGCGCGTCTGACCAACACGGTCGGCACCGGCCCGGCAAGGATAATCGTCCGGCACTGCGTCTTACCTGCACGGAACACTTCATGGCCCAACAGCTTGCCGGACACCTGATCGTCGAATGCCTCATCGCCCAGGGCGTCACCCATGCCTTCGGTGTGCCGGGCGAGAGCTACCTGGCCGTGCTCGACGGCTTCCACGCTTACCGCGAACAGATCCGCTTCGTCATCAACCGGCAGGAGGGTGGGGCTGCGTTCATGGCCGAGGCGCACGGCAAGCTCACCGGCCGTCCCGGCGTCTGCTTCGTCACGCGCGGGCCCGGCGCCACCAATGCATCGATCGGCGTGCACACCGCCTTCCAGGATTCCACGCCCATGGTGCTTTTCGTGGGTGACGTGGCCAGCGACATGCGTGACCGCGAGGCCTTCCAGGAGGTCAACTACGAGTCCTTCTTCGGCCCCAGCACCAAGGGCTTCGCCAAGCGGGTCGAGCGCATCGACGACGCGCGCCGCATCCCCGAGTACATCGCGCGCGCCTTCGCCGCCGCCATGAACGGTCGCCCCGGCCCCGTGGTGCTGGTGCTGCCCGAGGACATGCTCACGCAGACCGTGGACGCCTCGCCCCTGCCGCGGGTGGAGCCTGTACAGGCCTGGAGCGACCCGGGTTCCCTGCGCGAGCTGCGCACACTGCTGCTGGCGGCCCAGCGTCCGCTGGTGCTGGCCGGTGGCGGCGGTTGGACGCCCCAGGCCGCCCAGGCCCTGCAGCGCTTTGCAGAGAACTGGAAGCTGCCCGTGGCCAACACCTTCCGCTTCCAGGACACCTTTGACAACCGGCATCCGCAATACGCCGGGGACATGGGCATCGCGCCCAATCCCAAGCTGGCCCAGCGCATCCGCGAGAGCGACCTGCTCCTCGCCATTGGCCCGCGCCTGGGCGAGATGACCACGGGCGGCTACACCCTGCTGGAAGCGCCGAAACCGAAACAGAAGCTCGTGCACATCCACGCCAGCGCCGAGGAGCTCAACCGCGTGTACCAGGCCGACCTGGCCATCCACGCCACCATGAATGCTGCGGCGCGCTCGCTGGAGGTGCTCACGGCGCCGCCCAGCCTGCCCTGGGAGGGCTGGGCCCAGGCCGCCCACGCCGACTACCTGGCCAACCTGACGCCGCAGGCCCTGCCCGGGGCCATCGACATGCCAGCCATCGTCGCCCTGGTGCAGAAGCATCTGCCGCCTGACACGGTCGTCACCAACGGCGCGGGCAACTTCGCCAGCTGGGTGCACCGCTACTGGCGCTACCGGGGCCTGGTGCATGGCGACAAGACCCAGCTCGCGCCGACCAGCGGCGCCATGGGCTATGGCGTGCCAGCGGGCATCGCCGCGGCCATCACCCAGGGACGCATGGCCTTCACCATCGCCGGTGACGGCGACTTCCTCATGAACGGGCAGGAGCTGGCCACGGCCGTGCAGCACGGCGCCAAGACCCTCATCGTGCTGCTCAACAACGGCATGTACGGCACCATCCGGATGCACCAGGAGCGCGAGTACCCGCAGCACGTCAGCGGCTCGCAGCTCAGCAACCCGGATTTCGTGGCCCTGGCGCGGGCCTATGGCTACGCCGGCGCGCGGGTCACACGCACCGAACAGTTCGAATCGGAACTGAAGGCGGCGGTGGCGCGCCCCGAGGGCACCTTGATCGAGGTCATGCTCGACCCCGAGGTCATCACCACACGCGGCACATTGGAGGCCATCACGCAGGCGGCGCTGGCGCGGCAGAAGAGGGCTTGAGGGGGGGCGCCTCTCCGAGTCGAACGGGCAAAAGAAAAGCCGGCGTGAGCCGGCTTTTTCGTCAGCGCGAGCCTGAATTACTTCAGGTGCTTGCCGATCAGGGAGGCCAGTTCGAACATCGTGACCTGAGCCTTGCCGAAGACGGCCTTGAGCTTGTCGTCAGCGTTGATGTTGCGCTTGTTGACCTTGTCCTGCAGACCGTTCTTCTTGATGTAGGCCCACAGCTTGCTGACCACTTCGGTACGCGGCAGGGGGTTGGAACCCACCACGGCGGCCAGAGCGGCGCTGGGCGTCAGGGCCTTCATGAAGGCGGCATTGGGGGTGCGCTTCTTGGCCGGAGCCTTTTTCTTCGCAACCTTCTTGGCGGCCGGCTTCTTGGCAGCGGCCTTCTTGGCCGGGGCCTTCTTCGCTACGGCCTTCTTGGCGGCTGGCTTCTTGGCAGCAGCCTTCTTCGCCACGGGCTTCTTGGCAGCGGCCTTCTTGGCCGGAGCCTTCTTCGCTACGGCCTTCTTGGCGGCCGGCTTCTTGGCAGCGGCCTTCTTCGCCGGAGCCTTCTTCGCAGGAGCTTTCTTCTTTGCAGTTGCCATGATTGAATTCCCTCTTCTAGAAGTTGATTAATCACCAGCATGGAACTGCTTCCTCGCTGGTACCCCGGATGCTATAGGAGAAAAAACGCGTCTCCAAGCGAAAAATGCGTTTTCTCCCTCGGAGATGTTGTTTTTTTCATCGTGTCTCCAGAGGGGAGTCACTCGGGACGCGGCCTGTTTTCCCTCGGAAGCGCTGCGTTTCCTCCTCTGGTGCAGCCCTCATCCTCGAGGGAAACGCGGGGGAGACAGCCCCGAGTCCCTGCGCGCCGGGCCACGTTTTCCCCCGGGGCGGGGACAATGCCAACGTCTGACGGATGACCCGTCAGCGCCCTCCAACGCCTTCAGTACCTCGACCATGCCCCAGCCATTGCATGTCTTTGTCTACGGCACGCTACGCCGTGGCGAGGCCAACGACATCAACCGGCTGCACCCGCCGCCGCAGTTCCTAGGTCAGGCTCGCATCCACGGCGCGCTCTACGACCTGGGTCCCTATCCCGGCGTGATCCTGGGCGGGGAGGGCTGGGTGCTGGGGGAGGTCTATGCCATCAGCGCGGCGCTTGAGCAGCAACTCGACGTGATCGAAGAGATTGCGCCCGCACCCAGCGGCGAGTACGCGCGCCGCCACCTCGAGGTCGAGGTGGCGGGTCGGTTGCTGCGCTGCCTGGTCTATGAGATCCACCCCGCGCGGGTGCATGGCCGCGCCCGGATTCCCGGCGGCGACTGGCTGCAGCGCTGAGCCTGGCGCTCCGGCGGGGCGCCCTGCGCCCGCAGGCGGGCCGTCGTTGTCGCGTTGGGCTGGGTTGGCCCGCCTTGTGCATTTCACGACGTCCGCCTCGATTTCGCATGGCAATAAATGACGCTGATGCGTTGCAGCATTTTTTCTCAATACGAGATATTGAATGCCACATTGAGAAATGATTTTCTTAAGTGGTTGATTTTCAATGGAATAAAAAATGTCTTCTATAAGACACAAGAGGTTGGAAAAGTCTTCTACAAGACTTAAAGTAAACCCATCGATCCAGGCCTCAGGGCCATCCGGGATCGAACGACTTCATCCACCCGCACCAGGAGCCACACCATGCCGCAAACCCTGACCGAACAGCTCAGCCGTGAACAACAGATCGCCGCCCTCGAGAAGGACTGGGCCACCAACCCGCGTTGGAAAGGCATCGAGCGCGGCTACAGTGCGGCCGACGTCGTGCGTCTGCGCGGCTCCTTCCCCATCGAGCACACCATCGCCCGCCGCACCGCCGAGAAGCTGTGGGACATGCTGCACACCGAGCCCTACGTCAACTGCCTGGGCGCGCTCACCGGCGGCCAGGCCATGCAGCAGGTCAAGGCCGGCGTGAAGGCCATCTATCTGTCGGGCTGGCAGGTCGCCGCTGACAACAACACCTACGCGTCCATGTACCCGGACCAGTCCCTGTACCCCGTGGACTCGGTGCCCAAGGTTGTCGAGACCATCAACAACACCTTCCGCCGTGCCGACGAGATCCAGCATGCCAAGGGCATCGACGCCGGCCACAAGGATTTCATCGACTACTTCGCCCCCATCGTGGCCGATGCTGAAGCCGGTTTCGGCGGCGTGCTCAACGCCTTCGAACTGATGAAGGCCATGATCAAGGCCGGCGCCGGCGGCGTGCATTGGGAAGACCAGCTGGCCTCCGTCAAGAAGTGCGGCCACATGGGCGGCAAGGTGCTGCTGCCCACCCGCGAGTCCTGCCAGAAGCTGATCGCCGCGCGCATGGCCGCCGACGTCATGGGTGTGCCCACCCTGGTGATCGCCCGTACCGACGCCGAGGCCGCCGACCTGCTGACCTCCGACTACGACGAGATCGACAAGCCCTTCCTGACCGGTGAGCGCACCGCCGAAGGCTTCTACAAGACCCGCAAGGGCCTGGACCAGGCCGTGGCCCGCGCCAACGCCTATGCCCGCTATGCCGACCTCGTGTGGTGCGAGACCGGCACGCCCGACCTGGACTTCGCCAAGAAGTTCGCCGACGCCGTGCACAAGGTGCACCCGGGCAAGATGCTGGCCTACAACTGCTCGCCTTCCTTCAACTGGAAGAAGAACCTGGACGACGCCACCATCGCCAAGTTCCAGCGCGAACTCGGCGCCATGGGCTACAAGTACCAGTTCATCACGCTGGCCGGCATCCACAGCATGTGGTTCAACATGTTCGACCTCTCGCAGGACTACGTGAAGCGCGGCATGACCGCCTACGTTGAGCGCGTGCAAGAGCCCGAATTCGCCGCCCGCGACCGTGGCTACACCTTCGTGTCCCACCAGCAGGAAGTCGGCACCGGCTACTTCGACGACGTGACCACCGTGATCCAGGGTGGCAAGTCCAGCGTCACGGCGCTGACCGGCTCCACCGAGGAAGAGCAGTTCCACTGATCGCGTGACCTGAGGAGACGGGTCGAGAAGACCGCAGCCCGCGGGGACATCCCCGCGGGCTCGCAAACATAAGGAATTCTGAGGTCGGCGGGCATACGGAATGCCAAACCATAAGAATTTCTTCTGCTTGCGAGTAGAAATATTTAATTTACCTTATTCATCTGCCCCCCTACATTCACCTTCACGCGCTCAACGCCGCAGGCACTACAGAACAACGATTTGACCGGCCCGAGCCCCACGATTTCAAAAACTGGAGATCCGAAAGGAAAACATCATGAGCAAAAAGTACAAGGTCCTGATCCTGGGTGCTTCGTACGGCAGCCTGCTGGCCAGCAAGCTGTTGATGGCCGGTCACTCGGTCAGCCTGGTCTGCCGCAAGGACACGGCCAATCTGATCAACAGTGAGGGCACCCGGGTGCGCATGCCCGTCAAGGGCCGCGAGGGCCTGGTCGAGATCGATTCGCGCACGCTGCCCGGCAAGCTCGACGCCGTCACGCCCGAGACCGCCCAGCCCAGCCAGTACGACCTGGTCTGCCTGGCCATGCAGGAACCCCAGTACAGCGCCCGCGGCGTGCGCGAGCTCATGCGCGCCATCGCCGACGCCAAGGTGCCCTGCATGTCCATCATGAACATGCCCCCGCTGCCTTATCTGGCCCGCATTCCTGGCCTGGACGCTAGCGGCCTGCGCGCCTGCTACCACGACGCCAGCGTCTGGGAAGGCTTCGAGCCCGGCCTCATGACCCTGTGCAGCCCCGATCCGCAGGCCTTCCGTCCGCCGGAAGAAAAGCCCAACGTGCTGCAGGTCGGCCTGCCCACCAACTTCAAGGTGGCCGGTTTCGCCAACCCCGCGCACACCGCCATGCTCGAGCAGATGGAGGCCGAGATCACCGCTGCCCGCCTCACCGTGGACGGTGTGGCACTGGACCTGCCCGTCAAGCTCAAGGTGCACGACTCAATCTTCGTGCCGCTGGCCAAGTGGGCCATGCTGCTCACCGGCAACTACCGTTGCGTGCAGGCCGACGGTATGCGCGCCATCCGTGATGCCGTGCACAGCGACCTGGAAAAGTCGCGCGAAGTCTACGAGTGGGTGGTGGGCCTGTGCGTGCTCCTGGGCGCCTCGCGTGACGACATGGTGCCGTTCGACAAGTACGCCGCCGCCGGCACCGGTCTGCTCAAGCCGTCGTCCGCTGCGCGTGCCCTGGCCGCCGGCTCCACCGACATCGAGCGCATCGACCTGCTGGTCAAACTGGTGGCTGAACAGAAGGGTCTGTGCCACGCCTCCGTCAGCGAAACCGTGAAGCTGATCAACGGCTGGCTGGAGCGCAACCGCAAGGCCGCCGCCATCCACGCCTCGGTGGCCGAAGCCGCCTGAGTTTTCTCCCGGGCCCCGGCGGGCCCGGCTGTCACGCAAGGCCGGAAGCGTCCGCTTTCGGCCTTGTCGTTTGTGGCCCACATCGCCGCGGGGGCTCGGTTAGAATCGAGCGCATCGGGCCTGCGGGCTCCACAGCAAGAGCGAGAAAGGCAACCTGGTTATGACACCGCGAACTACCACCGCCGGCGAGACAGGTCTCAGGGGTTGCTAGTCCGCGCGCCTCTGGGCGCAAGGTACTTTTCAGGTTCAACAAGGCGCGGCATCCACCGCGCCTTTTCACTTTCAGAAGCGACAACATGGTTCAGATCACGCTCCCCGACGGTTCGAAACGCGATTTCCCCGGCCCCGTCACCGTGGCCGAGGTGGCTGCTTCCATCGGCGCCGGCCTGGCCAAGGCCGCGCTCGGCGGCAAGGTGGATGGCAAGCTGGTCGACACCAGCTACCGCATCGACAACAACGCCGGCCTGGCCATCGTCACCGCCAAGGACGCCGACGGTCTGGAGATGATCCGTCACTCCACGGCCCACCTGCTGGCCTACGCTGTCAAGGAGCTCTTCCCCGAGGCGCAGGTCACCATCGGCCCGGTCATCGAGCACGGCTTCTATTACGACTTCTCCTACAAGCGCCCCTTCACGCCCGAAGACCTGGTCGCCATCGAGAAGAAGATGGGGGAGCTCGCCGCCAAGGACGAGCCCGTGCAGCGCCGCGTGCTGCCGCGCGACGAGGCCGTGGCCTATTTCAAGAGCCTGGGCGAGCACTACAAGGCCGAGATCATCGCCAGCATCCCGAGCAACGAAGAGGTCAGCCTCTACCGTGAGGGCAAGTTCGAAGACCTGTGCCGTGGCCCGCACGTGCCCAGCACCGGCAAGCTCAAGCACTTCAAGCTCATGAAGGTGGCCGGCGCCTACTGGCGCGGCGACCACCGCAACGAGATGCTGCAACGCGTCTACGGCACGGCCTGGGCCAGCAAGGAAGAGCTGCAGCAGTACCTGACCATGCTGGAAGAGGCCGAAAAGCGCGACCACCGCAAGCTCGGCCGCGAGCTGGACCTGTTCCACCTCGACGAGCACTCGCCCGGCACCGTGTTCTGGCACCCCAAGGGCTGGTCCATCTGGCAGGAGGTGGAGCAGTACATGCGCCGCGTTTACCGCGAAAACGGCTACCAGGAGGTCAAGGGCCCCCAGATCCTGGACAAGGCCCTGTGGGAGAAGACCGGGCACTGGGACAAGTACCGCGAGAACATGTTCACGACCGAGAGCGAGAAGCGTGACTATGCCTTGAAGCCGATGAACTGCCCGGGTCACATCCTGATCTACAAGCAGGGCATCAAGAGCTACCGAGAGCTGCCCCTGCGCTACGGCGAGTTCGGTGCCTGCCACCGCAACGAGCCCACGGGCGGCCTGCACGGCATCATGCGCGTGCGCGGCTTCACCCAGGACGACGGCCACATCTTCTGCACCGAGGACATGATCCAGGACGAGGTCAAGGCCTTCACCACCCTGCTGCAGAAGGTCTACAAGGACTTCGGCTTCACCGAGATCATCTACAAGCTCTCCACCCGCCCTGAGAAGCGGATCGGTACCGAAGAGAGCTGGGACCGCGCCGAAGCCGCCCTGGCCGAAGGTCTCAAGGCCTCCGGCTGCGACTTCGAGTACCTGCCGGGCGAGGGCGCTTTCTACGGCCCCAAGATCGAATACACGCTCAAGGACGCGCTGGGGCGCCCCTGGCAGTGCGGCACCATCCAGGTCGATCCGAACCTGCCCGAGCGCCTGGACGCCGAGTTCGTGGGCGAAGACGGCGCCCGCCACCGCCCCATCATGCTGCACCGGGCCATCGTCGGCAGCCTGGAGCGTTTCATCGGGATTCTGATCGAGCAATACGCCGGCGCGCTGCCCACCTGGCTGGCGCCGGTCCAGGTCGCCGTGCTCAATATCACCGACGCCCAGGCCGATTACTGCCAGGAAATCGCCCAAAAACTGAAGAAATCGTTGCCAAATCAAGAACTTAGGGTGGTGACCGACCTGCGCAACGAGAAAATAACGTATAAAATACGCGAGCATTCGATGCAAAAGCTGCCTTACATCCTGGTCGCAGGCGACAAGGAGAAGGCAGCAGGCGCCGTCGCAGTGCGTGCCCGGGGTAACAAAGACCTCGGTGTGATGTCCCTCGAAGCCTTTGTGCAACTCATCGCGGCCGACATCGCTCACAAGTCCGTCGAACCGGCTCCCCAAGAGCAGTAAGGCAGTCTTTTGGCGCGCAGTGGGGTGGCTTGCGCCGCCCTGGCGGCAAACTGAACAAGGAATTGAACCATCGCTACTGAATTTCGTGATCGTCGCCAGCGCGAAGAACGCAAGCACCGCCTGAACCGTGAAATCATGGCGCCCGAAGTCCGGGTGTCTGGCCCGGAAAACGAGCCGATGGGGGTGATGAGTCTGGCAGAGGCCCTGCGACTGGCAGGCGAGATGGATGTGGACCTGGTCGAGATCTCGGCCGCCGCCAATCCTCCCGTCTGCCGCCTGGTGGACTACGGCAAGTTCAAGTACCAGGAGCAGAAGAAGGCTGCCGAGGCGAAATCCAAGCAGAAGGTCATCGAGGTCAAGGAAATCAAGTTCCGGCCCGGTACCGACGATGGGGACTACAACATCAAGTTGCGCAACATCAAGCGCTTCTTGGAAGAGGGTGACAAGTGCAAGATTACCTTGCGCTTCCGTGGTCGAGAGATCACGCACCAGGAGATCGGCATGGCCATGCTGGACCGCATGCGCGCCGACCTCGGGGACCTGATCGTGGTCGAGCAGTTCCCCAAGCTCGAAGGCCGGCAGATGATCATGATGATCGCGCCGGGCAAGAAGAAGGTCGGCGGCGCTGCGGCGCCCAAGGCCGCCGCTGAAACCGCGGCACAGGGTTGAGTTTTTCCCTGCGGGTTGAATAACCGGCAGGAGATGCCGGGAAGGCGAAAGCTTTCCCGAAACGCAGCGGGGTCAAGCCCGCGGCGCGGACGGTGAGGTAACTCGCTGTCCAACAAGTGGCTCGGGGCCTACAAGGCTGGAAAAGGTTTCCAGACGCCTCGCGAGCACAAGGTAAAGGAGCATACAAATGCCCAAGATGAAGACCAAGAGCGCAGCGAAGAAACGCTTCCGCGTTCGTCCCGGTGGTACCGTCAAGCGCGGCCAAGCCTTCAAGCGTCACATCCTGACCAAGAAGACCACCAAGAACAAACGCCACCTGCGGGGCTCCACCGCTGTGCATGCGACCAATATGGGTCACATGGCGCAGATGCTGCCCGGCCAAGGCATTTAATTAACGACGAACAAGGAGTAATCACATGCCTCGCGTCAAACGTGGTGTAACGGCCCGCGCCCGTCACAAGAAAGTTCTCGCCCTTGCCAAGGGCTTCCGCGGTCGCCGCGGTAATGTCTTCCGCATCGCCAAAGAAGCGGTGATGAAGGCTGGGCAATATGCCTACCGTGACCGCCGTACCAAGAAGCGTGTCTTCCGTCAGCTGTGGATTGCCCGTATCAACGCGGCAGCCCGTCAGTGCGGCATGACCTACAGCCAGTTCGCCAACGGCCTGAAGAAGGCCCAGATCGAGATCGATCGCAAGGTGCTGGCCGACATCGCTGTGCACGACATGGCCGCTTTTGCCGGCTTGGTGGAGAAAGTCAAGGCCAAGCTGGCTGCTTGATCTTCACGCCAGGAAGGCAACCGCAAGGCGGCCTTCCCTGCACAAGAAACAAGGGCTGGAGCTTGAACAAAGCTTTGGCCCTTTTTCATTGCGCCGGGCGATCCGGAGAGGGCGGCTAAGTTGCTGCCTTGTCCCGATCACTTTGCACCCAACGGATACGAAAAAATGAACGAGTTGGACGCCATCGTCAGCAGTGCCCAGGGCGCTTTCGCCCAGGCCGCCACCCCGGCCGACCTGGAGAACGCCAAGGCGCGTTTCCTGGGCAAGACCGGCAGCATCACCGAGCTGATGAAGGGCATGGGGGCCCTGTCCGTCGAGGAGAAAAAGACCCGCGGCGCCGCCATCAACGTGGCCAAGCAGGCCATCGAGGCCGCGCTCAATGCCCGCCGCCAGGCCCTGGCCGATGCCGAGCTGCAAAAGCAGCTGCAGGCCGAGGCGCTGGACGTGTCCTTGCCGGGCCGCGGCCGCGGCGCCGGCGGCCTGCACCCCGTGAGCCTGACCATGGAGCGCATCGAGGCCATCTTCGGCTCCATGGGCTTTGAAGTGGCCCAGGGCCCCGAGATTGAGGCAGACTGGTACAACTTCACCGCGCTCAACACGCCCGAAGACCATCCCGCGCGCTCCATGCACGACACCTTCTACGTCGAAGGTGGCAGCGCCAAGGCGCCCAATCTGCTGCGCACGCACACCAGCCCGGTACAGGTGCGCCACGCCCTGCAGCACGTGGCCGCGCACAAGGCCAAGACCGATAAGGGCGAGCCCATGCCGGAAATTCGCGTCATCGCGCCGGGCCGCACCTACCGCGTGGATAGCGACGCCACCCACTCGCCCATGTTCCATCAGTGCGAAGGCCTGTGGATCGGCGAGAACGTGAGCTTCAAGGACCTCAAGTACGTCTTCACCGAGTTCTGCCGCACCTTCTTCGAGAGCGACGACCTGGTGCTGCGTTTCCGTCCCAGCTTCTTCCCCTTCACCGAGCCCAGCGCCGAGATCGACATCCAGTTCCAGAGCGGGCCGCTGGCCGGCCGCTGGCTGGAGGTGGCCGGCTCCGGCCAGGTGCACCCGAACGTGGTGCGCAATATGGGCCTGGACCCCGAGAAGTACATCGGCTTCGCCTTCGGCATGGGCATGGACCGCTTCACCATGCTGCGCTACGGCGTCAACGACCTGCGCCTGTTCTTCGACGGCGACCTGCGTTTCCTGAGCCAATTCCGATGATGAGCCTCACCCCTGAGCCGCGCCTTGCGGCGCGTCTTCCCCTCCAGGGGACAACACCAGCGGCCCGGCAAAGCCGGTTCCGCGGTGTTCCCCGCCCGGAAGCCAGGGGCACCCGTACACGCTAACGATTTCGCAGAGAACTACAAATGCAATTCCCCGAGTCCTGGCTGCGCGAATTCTGCAACCCGCCGCTCTCCACCCAGCAACTGGCCGACACGCTGACCATGGCCGGCCTGGAGGTGGAAGAACTGCGCCCCGTGGCCCCGCCTTTCACCCAGATCGTCGTCGGTGAAATCAAGGAGGCCGTGCAACACCCCAACGCCGACCGCTTGCGCGTGTGCCAGGTGGACGTGGGGCAGGGCGCTCTGCTCAACATCGTCTGCGGTGCGCCCAATGCGCGCGTGGGCATCAAGGTGCCTTGCGCTCTTGTGGGCGCTGAACTTCCCCCAGGTGAAGACGGCAAGCCCTTCCTGATCAAGCTCGGCAAGCTGCGCGGCGTGGAAAGCCAGGGCATGCTGTGCTCGGCCCGCGAGCTGAAACTGTCTGAAGACCACGGCGGCCTGCTCGAGCTGGCGGCCGATGCGCCCATCGGCAAGAACATCCGTGAGGTCCTGAACCTCGACGACACGCTGTTCACGCTCAAGCTCACGCCGAATCTCGCGCACTGCCTGTCCGTCTACGGCGTGGCGCGCGAGGTGGCCGCGCTCACCGGCGCGCCGCTCAAGACGCCCGCCATCGCCCCCGTCGCCGCCAAGCTGGCCGACAAGCAGCCCGTGAAGGTCAGCGCCCCTGATCTTTGCGGCCGCTTCTCCGGCCGCATCGTGCGCAACGTCAACACCAAGGCCGCCACCCCGCAGTGGATGGTGGACCGCCTGGCCCGCTGCGGCCAGCGCAGCGTGACGGCACTCGTGGACATCTCCAACTACGTGATGTTCGAGGTCGGCCGTCCGAGCCACATCTTCGACCTGGACAAGATCCACGGCACGCTGGACGTGCGCTGGGGCAAGGCTGGCGAACAGCTCAAGCTGCTCAACGGCAACACCGTCACCGTGGACGGCGAAGTGGGCGTGATTGCCGACGACCGCCAGGTCGAGTCCCTGGCCGGCATCATGGGCGGCGACGCCACCGCCGTGTCCGACGACACCAAGAACGTCTACGTCGAAGCCGCCTTCTGGTGGCCCAAGGCGATTGCCGGCCGTTCGCGCCGCTACAACTTCGCCACCGACGCCGGCCACCGCTTCGAGCGCGGTGTGAACCCCGAGCTCACCGTGGAGCACATCGAACGCATCACCCAGCTCATCGTCGAGATCTGCGGCACGCCGGACACGGCCTGCGGCCCCATCGACGACCAACAGGTCAAGATGCCCGTGGCCCAGCCTGTCACGCTGCGCGTGGCGCGCGCGGCCAAGGTCATCGGCATGCCCGTGACGCAGGCGCAGTGCGCTGATGCCTTGAAGCGCCTTGGTCTGCCGGTCACTGAAGGGCAGGGCACTATCACCGTCGCCCCGCCGCTCTACCGCTTCGACCTGCAGCTCGAAGAAGACCTCATCGAGGAGGTGGCGCGTCTGGTCGGCTACGAGCAGCTGCCCCACACCCCACCGCTGGCGCCCGTGGTGCCCAAGAGCCGCCTGGAGGCGCAGCGCAGCCCCTTTGCCGTGCGCCGCCTGCTGGCCGCGCTGGGCTACCAGGAAACCATCAACTACAGCTTTGTGGACGAGCGCTGGGAGCACGAGCTCGCTGGCAACCCCCAGCCCATCAAGCTCATGAACCCCATCGCCAGCCAGATGGGCGTGATGCGTTCCAGCCTGCTGGGCTCGCTGCTGCAGGTGCTCAAGTTCAACCTGGACCGCAAGGCCGAGCGCGTGCGTGTGTTCGAGCTGGGCCGCGTCTTCCTGCGTGATGCCTCTGTGCAAGACAGCCACAGCAGTGTGGCCGGCTTTGCCCAGCCCATGCGCGTGGCGGGTCTCGCGGCCGGCGGTGTGGACAGCCTGCAGTGGGGCGCCAAAGAGCGCGCCGTGGACTTCTACGACGTCAAAGCCGATGTGGAGGCCCTGCTGGCCCCGCTGCAGCCCGTGTTTGAAGCCGCGGAGCACCCGGCCCTGCACCCGGGCCGCTGCGCGCGCGTGGTGCTGGGCGGCCAGCCCATCGGTTATGTGGGCGAACTGCATCCGCGCTGGCGCCAGGGCTACGAGCTGAGCCAGACCCCCATGCTGTTTGAGCTGGAGCTGAGCGCCGTGCTGGCCCGCCAGGTGCCCGCCCTGCGCGAGATCTCCAAGTTCCAGGCCGTGGAGCGCGACCTGGCCGTCATCGTGGCCGAGAAGGTGAGCCACGCCGCCCTCATGCAGGCTATCTGGGCGGCACCGCACCAGGGCCTGCTGCGAAATGCGGTATTGTTCGACGTCTATCGCGCCAAGCCCGGCCAGCCCGCGGGCGGCCTGGCCGAAGGCGAGAAGAGCCTGGCGGTGCGCCTCACGCTCAACAGCGACGAGGCCACCCTCACCGAAGAGCAGATTGAAAGCGTCGTGCAAGCTGTGCTGGGCACGCTGCAGGCCAAGGTGGGTGCGCGTCTGCGCGCCTGAACGGATACGCGAGAACAACTAGACAGCGGAGCCACCATGGAAATCACGGTCGAAAGTCTGGAAACCCCCGCGCTGACCAAGGCGCAGCTGGCCGAACTGCTGTTCGAGCAGATCGGGCTGAACAAGCGCGAGTCCAAGGACATGATCGACGCCTTCTTCGACCTGATCTCCGACAGCCTGGTCAACGGCAACGACGTCAAGATCTCGGGCTTCGGCAACTTCCAGATCCGCACCAAGGCCCCGCGCCCGGGCCGCAACCCGCGCACCGGCGAGGCCATCCCCATCGAGGCGCGCCGCGTCGTCACCTTCCACGCCAGCCACAAGCTCAAGGAACAGATCCAGGAGCAGGGCGCCGGCAATGGTGCGGCCCGCACCGCCGCCTGATACCTCTTGGGGCCCCAGCGCCCCACCCAGGCCCCGGTCTCGCGCCGGGGCTTTTTTATGCCCGTTTCCGGCGCGGTTTGGGGCCCTTTGGGCGGCAGCCGGTACCCGCCTGAAACCCGTACACGCCCTGCTGCGGTGCATCAAACGGGCGGTCTCCGTTGCAGCCAGAAACGTCTATCCGTATGGATTTTCAAAAAACCGCCCCCCAGCCTTGGCAATCCCAGGCACTTAGAGTAACCTTGCAGCTTTCTCGCGTATCACATTGATTTCAATGGAGAAAGCACTCCCTCCCATCCCGGCCAAACGCTACTTCACCATCGGTGAGGTCGGCGACCTGTGTGGCGTCAAGCCTCACGTGCTACGGTATTGGGAGCAGGAGTTCACCCAGCTGCGCCCGATGAAGCGGCGCGGCAACCGCCGTTATTACCAGCACCACGAGGTGCTGATGATCCGCCGCATCCGCGACCTGCTCTACGACCAGGGCTTCACCATCAGCGGTGCCCGTAACAAAATGCAGGAGATCCTGGCCGCCGAGCGCGACAAGAAGCGCGCGGGCGAGGTCATGCTCGACGGCGTGGACGTGCTGGAGATGAACGAGCCCAGCGACCTGGACGACTTCAGCGAGAGCCAGCTCGTGGACGACGAAGACCCCGCTGCCAACGACAAGCTGCACCTCGTCAAACGCGAACTCACCGAAATCCGCGAGCTGCTCTCCGGCAGCGTCTGACCGCAACAGATCAGCCCAGCCCTCAGGAAAGTCCCAATTCCTCGGCTATAATTCAAGGCTCGATCGGTGTGTGGCGCAGCCTGGTAGCGCACTTGCATGGGGTGCAAGGGGTCGAAGGTTCGAATCCTTTCACACCGACCAATCGATACATGGAAACGCCGCTAGCGGAAACGCTAGCGGCGTTTTTTTGCTAAGCACTAACGATTTCAAAGTACATGCGGGATTATGGGAGGCGAGGATGCATGACAGGTGGGCTGCTGCCGGTTCCGTGGACACCCACCTAAGCTTCTGAAGCTTTTTCGAAGTCTATCGGACTGACGTAGCCGAGCGTCGAATGACGGCGCGTCGGGTTGTAGAACCGCTCGATGTA
>JBKBHP010000014.1:0-77911 GCA_046299695.1 Hylemonella sp. | reverse complement strand
GTGCCATCGAGCTGCCCGAGGGCAAGGAGATGGTGATGCCGGGTGACAACGTGTCGATCACCGTCAAGCTGATCGCCCCCATCGCCATGGAAGAAGGCCTGCGCTTCGCCATCCGCGAAGGCGGCAAGACCGTCGGCGCTGGCGTCGTGGCCAAGATCCTGGCTTGATCGATCACGCCTGATCACAAGGAAGCATCATGGCTACCAAGCAAAAAATCCGTATCCGCCTCAAGGCGTTCGACTACAAGCTGATTGACCAGTCGGCCGCCGAGATCGTGGACACCGCCAAGCGCACCGGCGCCATCGTCAAGGGTCCCGTCCCCCTGCCGACGCGCATGAAGCGTTTTGACATCCTGCGCTCGCCGCACGTCAACAAGACGAGCCGCGACCAGTTCGAAATCCGCACCCACCAGCGTCTGATGGACATCGTCGATCCGACCGACAAGACGGTCGACGCCCTGATGAAGCTGGACCTGCCGGCTGGTGTGGACGTGGAGATCAAGCTGCAGTAATGCGGCGCGGGGCCGGTCGCCAACTGGCGGGCGGCCCTGAAACCGACAGAAATGGCCGGATTTGCCTGAAAGGGCAGATCCGGCTATACTGTCCGGCTCTGTCGAATTTCGGCAGGGTTTCATCAACCCTCTTTCACATTCCAAACGTGCTCGACCAATTGAAGTCGGGACGGTGAAAGCAAAGGAGTAAAAATGAGTCTGAGCAATCGATTGGGGTTGCTGGGGCGCAAGGTGGGCATGATGCGTCTGTTCACTGATGACGGCGATGCAGTGCCCGTCACGGTGGTGGATGTGTCCAACAACCGAGTGACCCAGGTCAAGACCCAGGACAACGACGGCTATGTCGCCCTCCAGGTGACGTTCGGCGCGCGCAAGGCTTCGCGCGTGACCAAGCCGATTGCCGGCCACCTCGCCAAGGCGGGTGTGGAAGCCGGTGAAATCATCCAGGAATTTCGTGTCGCTGCCGACACTGCTGCCAAGTACCAAGCTGGCGCCACGCTGCCTGTGACCGAAATCTTTGCGGTGGGCCAGAAGGTCGACGTGCAAGGCACTTCGATCGGCAAGGGCTACGCCGGCACGATCAAGCGTCACAACTTCAGCTCGCAGCGTGCCTCGCACGGTAACAGCCGTTCGCACAATGTTCCGGGCTCCATCTCCATGGCGCAGGATCCGGGCCGCGTGTTCCCGGGCAAGCGCATGACGGGCCACATGGGCGACCAGACCAAGACCACCCAGAACCTGGATGTGATCCGCATCGATGAAGCCCGTCAGCTGCTGCTGATCAAGGGTGCCATCCCCGGCTCCGCCGGCGGTTTCGTGACCGTCCGCCCCGCCGTGAAGGTCAAAGCCAAGAACGCGAAAGGAGCGAACTGATGCAGCTCGAACTCCTGAACGACCAGGGCCAGGCTGCTTCCAAGCTGGAAGCCCCTGACACCGTGTTCGGTCGTGAATACAACGAAGCGCTGGTGCACCAGATCGTGGTGGCCTTCCAGGCCAACGCCCGTCAGGGTACCCGTGCCCAGAAGGACCGCGAACAGGTCAAGCACTCGACCAAGAAGCCGTTCAAGCAGAAGGGCACCGGCCGTGCGCGTGCCGGTATGACGTCCTCGCCGCTGTGGCGCGGGGGTGGTCGCATCTTCCCGAACAGCCCGGACGAGAACTTCACCCAGAAGATCAACAAGAAGATGTACCGCGCCGGTATGGCTTCGATCTTCTCCCAGCTGGCCCGCGAAGGCCGCCTGGCCGTGGTCGAGACCCTCAAGGTCGACTCGCCCAAGACCAAGCAGCTCGCCGCCAAGTTCAAGGCCATGAACCTGGACTCCGTGCTGGTGATCGCCGACCAGGTTGACGAAAACCTGTACCTGGCCTCGCGCAACCTGCCCAATGTGCTGGTTGTCGAGCCGCGCTACGCCGACCCGCTGTCGCTGGTGCACTATCGCAAGGTGCTGGTGACCAAGGCTGCCGTGGACCAACTCAAGGAGATGTTCGCATGAGCACCCCCGCCAAGTTTGAAGAAGGTCGTCTGATGCAGGTGCTCGTGGCCCCCATCGTGTCCGAGAAGGCCACCATGGTTGCCGAAAAGAGCAATGCAGTGACGTTCAAGGTGCTGCAGGACGCGACCAAGCCTGAAATCAAGGCTGCCGTTGAGCTGATGTTCAAGGTCGAGGTCAAGGGCGTCTCTGTGGTCAATACCAAGGGCAAGACCAAGCGCTATGGCAAGTCCGTCGGCCGCCGCGACAACGTTCGCAAGGCCTACGTGACCCTCAAGCCGGGTCAAGAGCTGAACCTGTCCGGGGAGGCTGCGTAATCATGGCTGTTATCAAGATGAAACCGACTTCCCCCGGCCAGCGCGCCGTGGTGAAGATCTCGCGTGACCACCTGCACAAGGGTGAGGCTTATGCGCCGCTGCTGGAGCCCCAGTTCCAGAAGTCCGGCCGCAACAACAACGGCCACATCACCACCCGTCACAAGGGCGGCGGTCACAAGCACCACTATCGCGTGGTCGACTTCAAGCGCAACAAGGACGGCATCCCCGCCAAGGTCGAGCGCATTGAATACGATCCGAACCGTTCGGCCCACATCGCCCTGGTGTGCTATGCCGACGGTGAGCGCAGCTACATCATTGCGCCGCGCGGCCTGGAAGTGGGTGCCACCATCGTGAACGGTGCCGAGGCGCCGATCCGTGTGGGCAACACCCTGCCGATCCGCAACATCCCCGTGGGTTCCATCATCCACTGCATCGAGCTGCAAGCCGGCAAGGGTGCACAGGTGGTGCGTTCCGCCGGTGCGTCCGCCACGCTGCTGGCCCGCGAAGGCACGTACGCCCAGGTGCGTATGCGCTCGGGTGAAGTGCGCAAGATCCATATCGAGTGCCGCGCCACCATCGGCCAGGTCGCCAACGAAGAACACAGCCTGCGCCAGCTCGGCAAGGCCGGTGTGAAGCGCTGGATGGGTATTCGCCCGACCGTCCGCGGTGTGGTCATGAACCCGATCGACCACCCGCACGGTGGCGGCGAGGGCAAGACCGGCGAAGGCCGTCATCCGGTCGATCCGTGGGGCAATCTGACCAAGGGTTACCGTACCCGCAACAACAAGCGCACGCAGGTCATGATCGTGTCGCGTCGCAAGAAGTAAGGGGCTAGGAAAATGACACGCTCTCTTAAGAAGGGTCCGTTCGTGGACCATCACCTGGTGGCCAAGGTTGACAAGGCCGTTGCCACCAAGGACAAGAAGCCGATCAAGACCTGGTCGCGTCGCTCCATGATCCTGCCCGAGTTCATCGGTCTGACGATCGCCGTGCACAACGGCAAGCAACACGTGCCGGTCTACATCACCGATCAAATGGTGGGCCACAAGCTGGGTGAGTTCGCACTGACGCGCACCTTCAAGGGCCACCCTGCGGACAAAAAAGTCCAGAAGAAGTAAGGAGTAGACATGGAAACCCGTGCAACCCTCCGTGGCGTCCGCCTGTCGGTGGACAAGGGCCGTCTGGTAGCGGACCTGATCCGCGGCAAGAAGGTCGACCAAGCCCTGAACATCCTGCAGTTCACGCAGAAAAAAGCTGCCGTGATCATCAAGAAGGTTCTGGAGTCTGCCATTGCCAACGCTGAGCACAACGACGGCGCCGACATTGACGAACTGAAGGTCAAGACCATCTACGTCGAGCAGGGCACCACGCTCAAGCGCTTCACCGCGCGTGCCAAGGGCCGTGGCAACCGTATCAGCAAGCCCACGTGCCACGTGTACGTGACGGTCGGCAACTAATCGAGGTCAGAAGGATATGGGACAGAAAATCAACCCCACCGGCTTCCGCCTCGCCGTCAGCCGCAACTGGGCTTCGCGCTGGTACGCGAGCAACCGTGACTTCGCCGGCATGCTGGCCGAAGACATCAAGGTGCGTGAGTACCTGAAGACCAAGCTGAAGAACGCGTCTGTTTCGCGCGTGCTGATCGAGCGCCCCGCCAAGAATGCCCGCATCACGATCTTCTCGGCACGTCCGGGCGTGGTGATCGGCAAGAAGGGTGAGGACATCGAGAACCTGAAGCGCGACCTGGGCAAGCAGCTGGGCGTGCCGGTGGCTGTGAACATCGAGGAAGTGCGCAAGCCCGAAATCGATGCCAAGCTGATCGCCGACAGCATCACCCAGCAGCTCGAAAAGCGCATCATGTTCCGTCGTGCCATGAAGCGTGCCATGCAGAACGCCATGCGTCTGGGTGCCCTGGGCATCAAGATCATGTCGGCTGGCCGTCTGAATGGCATCGAAATCGCCCGTACCGAGTGGTACCGCGAAGGCCGTGTGCCGCTGCACACCCTGCGCGCCGACATCGACTATGGCACCTCGGAAGCCAAGACCACCTACGGCGTCATCGGCGTCAAGGTCTGGGTGTACAAGGGTGACAACCTTGGCCGCAACGAGCAGCCCGCCGCTGCCGAGCCGCGTGCTGAAGAAGAGCGTCGTCCGCGTGGCCCGCGCCGCGATGGCCGTCCTGGTGGCGACCGTACCGCGGCCCCCCGCGGTGCCCGTCGCCCGGCCGGCAGCAATGCCGCGCCTGCTGACGGTAGCGACAAACCCGCCGAAGCCGCTGGTGCCGAGGCCCCGAAAACCGCCGTTAAGCGCGTCCGCAAAGTCGCCGCGCCAGCTGCAGCAGCTGACGGCGCCAAAGGAGAATAAACATGCTGCAACCCGCTCGCAGAAAATACCGCAAGGAGCAGAAGGGCCGTAACACCGGTATCGCCACCCGTGGCAGTACCGTGGCGTTCGGCGACTTCGGCCTGAAATGTACCGACCGCGGCCGCCTGACGGCGCGCCAGATCGAGGCGGCACGTCGTGCCATCTCCCGTCACGTCAAGCGTGGCGGCCGCATCTGGATCCGCGTGTTCCCCGACAAGCCGATCTCCCAGAAGCCTGCTGAAGTGCGTATGGGTAACGGTAAGGGCAACCCCGAGTACTACGTGGCTGAAATCCAGCCCGGCAAGATCGTGTTCGAGATCGTCGGCGTGCCCGAAGAGCTGGCCCGCGAAGCGTTCAAGCTGGCTGCCGCCAAGCTGCCGCTGCGCACCACCTTTGTCAGCCGCATGATCGGCCAGTGATCAGGAGAACGAAGAAATGAAAGCTACTGAACTGCGCCAGAAAGATGTTGCCGGCGTGCAAGCCGAGGTCAAGGAGCTGCAGAAGGCCCACTTCGGCCTGCGCATGCAGAAAGCCACGCAACAGCTGAACAACACCGCTTCTCTGCGCTCGACCCGTCGGGCCATCGCGCGTGCGAAGACCGTTCTTGCTGAAAAGCAAGCCACCAAATAAGGAGCCGACATGACGGAAGCTAAGAAATCCCTCAAGCGCACCTTGATTGGCCAGGTGGTCAGCGACAAGCGTGCCAAGACTGTGACCGTGCTGGTTGAGCGTCGCGTCAAGCACCCGATCTATGACAAGATCGTAATCAAGTCGAGCAAGTACCACGCCCATGACGAAAAGGGCGAGTTCAAGCTCGGCGACAAGATCGAGATCACCGAAAGCCGCCCGATCTCCAAGACCAAGAACTGGGTTGCGACCCGTCTGGTCGAGAAGGCTGCGGCGGTCTAAGCATTTGGCAGCTCCGGCTGCAACGATGCCCAAAACGGCTCACAATGCGTGAGCCGTTTTTTTTGGCCTTTTTTACACCCAATCGAGGAGCACAACATGATCAAAGTCGGTGACACCCTGCCCAACGCCACGCTGATGGAATATTCGGAAGTTGAAGGCAACGGCTGCAGCATCGGTCCCAATCCGGTGGATGTCAGCAAGAGTGTGGCGGGCAAGACCATCGCCATCTTCGGCCTGCCCGGCGCCTACACGCCCACCTGCTCGGCCAAGCATGTGCCGGGGTATGTGGAGAAGTTCAACGAGTTCAAGGCCGCTGGTGTCGACGAGATCTGGTGCGTGAGCGTGAACGACGCCTTTGTCATGGGCGCCTGGGCCCGTGAGCAGAAGACCGCCGGCAAGGTGCGCATGCTGGGTGACGGCAGCGCCGATTTCGCCAAGGCCACGGGCCTCACGCTGGACCTGACGACGCGCGGCATGGGCCTGCGCAGCAACCGCTATTCCATGCTGGTCAAGGATGGCAAGGTGCAGAGCCTCAACATCGAGGCGCCGGGCAAGTTCGAGGTCAGCGACGCCGCCACGCTGCTGGGCCAGGCCAAGGGCTGAGCCGCGGCGCGGCTAACAGGACAGGCCACCGTCGTCAGGCGGTGGCCTTTTTCATGGGCGCCGAGTCTAGAGGCGGGTGTCTGCCAGCGTGGCCATGAGATAGTGGGCACCGGCGATCGGGTTGTGATAGTAGGGCGGAACCTCTTCGAAGCCCAGGTCCTCATAGAGCGTGCGGGCGGCCTCCATGTCGTCCAGGGTATCGAGCAGCACGTGGTCGTAGCCGCCGACCCGGGCAGCGTCCAGGATGGCCTCGGTCAGCTGGCGGCCCAGTCCCAGGCCCCGGTAGGCCGGGCGCACATAGAGGCGCTTCATCTCGCTGGCGTTGGGGTAATCGGTGGTGTCCAAGGGACGCAGGGCGCAGCAGCCCGCCACCGCGCCGTCGACGCGGGCCAGCAGCAGGGCGCCCCGCGGCATGGCATAGTCGCCGGGCAGGGAGGCCAGCTCCTCCTCGAAACCCTGGAAGCAAAGGTCGATTCCCAGGCTGTCGGCGTATTCGCGGAAAATCTCGCGGACGGCGTCGAACTCGGCTGGCAGCTGTGGGGTCAGAAGCTCGACGGTGGGACGTGACACGGCCATTTCGTGGGATACAGGTATGAAGAGCAAGTTTAGCGTCATGAAGAGGCAGCACCTGCTGCTGGGGCTGTTGTGCGCCGGTCTGCTGGCGGGATGCCAGTCGGTCCAGACCACCGGGGCGGGGCAGGTGGGCGTCACGCGCAACCAGTACATGGGCGTGAGTGCGGCCCAGGTGGATGCGGCCTCGGCCCAGTCCTACCGCAAGATGGTGCAGGAAGCCGAGGCCAAGAAACAGCTCAACCGCGACCCAGCCATGGTCGCGCGGGTGCAGGGGATCGCCAAGAAGCTGATCGCCCAGACCGTCCATTTCCGGCCGGATGCCGTGAACTGGCAATGGGAGACGAACGTCTTCCAGAACAACGAGGTCAATGCCTTCTGCATGGCTGGCGGCAAGATCGGCATCTACAGTGGTCTGATCGAGAAGCTCAAGATCACCGACGACGAGCTGGCCGCGGTCATGGGGCACGAGATCGCCCACGCCTTGCGTGAACATGTGCGTGAGCAGGTGTCACTGCAGCAGGCGGCCCGCCTGCCGGGCGTGGTCCTGGCCATCGTGACGGGCAACCAGGCGCTGGCCGATCTGGGCGACACGGTCACCAGTGTGAGCCTGACCCTGCCGCGCAGCCGTGAGGCCGAGCGTGAGGCCGACGTGATCGGCGTGGAACTGGCGGCGCGTGCCGGCTACAACCCGAAGGCGGCCATCAGCCTGTGGCAGAAGATGAACACCCTGGGCGGCGGTCGACCACCCGAGTTCCTGAGCACGCATCCGGCTCCCGAATCACGGCAGCAGGACCTGGCCCGCATCACCGAGCTCGTGATGCCCCTGTACGAACAGAGTCGCAAGCCCTGACGCTCAGGAGGCGACCTGCCAGAGCAGCAGGGCCACGGCGCCAGCACACAACAGCAGCAAGCCCGCGGCGAACAGCCGGCTGTGGCCGTCATCGCGAGACGCCTCGGCCGCCTGCGCCAGCAGTTTGTCTCCATGGAGCATCGGCTGGATCAGGTTCCGCCCGCGGCCCCAGAGGTACCAGAGGATGGCGGCAATGTGCAGCACGATCAGCGCGATCAGCATCCATTGCCCGACCGCGCGGTGGTACCAGCTCGCCAGACTGACCCAGGTGCCGGGCACGAGATGCGTGAGCGGACCCGCAGAGGCGATCTCGTCATCGCTGATCAGGCCGGTGGCCACCTGCGCGAACAGGAAGGCCAGCAGCGCCCATACCGAGAGCGCACCGGTCGGACTGTGCCCGATGGCATGGGCCGGTTCACCTTGGCCACGCAGATAGCGCCAGAGACTGCCCGGGGTGTAGAGAAAGCTGGCGAAGCGCGACCAGCGGCCACCCAGCACCCCCCAGAACAGGCGGAACAGGAGCAGGGTGAGCATGGCGTAGCCGAGCCGGAAGTGCCAGTCCATCAGGCCGAGCTTGGCACTGGCGACGAGACCGATCACGCACAGGGCCAGCAGCCAGTGGAAGAGGCGGGTCGGCAGATCCCAGATCCGGACACGGTGTGGCATGGTGCGTCCTCGCAGGTATGGTGCAGTTGGGGTGCTTGGTATTTTCCCTGAGAAGCGGCAAGCTGGCGAACTTTCCGCGCGACCCGCGGCTCACAGCACCGGGAACCTTCCCGTCAACCAGCAAAGGACCGCCGATGAAAACAATCACCACCCTGGTCATGGCCGCCGCCGCCCTGGGCTTCAGCAGCCAGGCCTCGGCCCAGTTCGCGAAACCCGAAGATGCCATCAAGTACCGCAAGAATGCACTCTTCGTGATGCAGCAGCATTACGCCCGTGTGGGGGCCATGGCCAGCGGCCGCGTGCCTTTCGATGCCAAGGTGGCGGCCGACAACGCAGCCATTGCCGAAAGCATGTCGCGCCTGCCCTGGGCGGCCTTCGGCGAAGGGACCGACAAGGGCGATACCAAGGCCAAGCCCGAAATCTGGATGGAACAGGCCAAGTTCAAGGCGGCGGCGGAAAAGATGCAGGGCGAGATGAGTAAGCTCGCCGCCGCCGCGAAGACCGGCAATCTGGACAGTGTCAAGGCCGCATTCCAGGCGACCGCGGCCACCTGCAAGGCCTGCCACGACGACTTCCGGCAGTGAGCGTCGAGCCGCCCCATGCAAAACGGCCCCTCGGGGCCGTTTTGCATGGGGCGGCTGGAGAGGCGGGCGTTCAGGCCTGGGCCAGCAGTTCTTCGATCAAGCGGTGCAACTCGGCGAAATCGGGCTCGCCCACATAACGCTTGACGATCTCGCCCCGCTTGTTGACCAGATAGGTCGTGGGGGTCAGGCGGACATCCCCCCAGGCCTGGGCCACGGCGCCGGTGTTGTCGATGGCCACCTTGAAGGGCAGCTTGCGCGTCTGGCTGAAGTTCACGACATAGCTGGGGGGGTCGTAGCTCATGGCTACCGCCACCGTGTCGTAGCCGCGCTCACGGTACTTGTCATACGTCGCCATGAGTTGTGGCATCTCGGCCACGCAGCTGGTGCAGCTGGTGGCCCAGAAGTTCACCAGCACGACCTTGCCGCGGAACGCGCTGGTGCTCTGCTTGCTGCCGTCGAGCAGGACAAAGGCGGTTTCCGGTGCCGGACCGAAGCCGGGGCTGCGCAGCAGCAGCCAGCCGGCGAGGGCGATCACCGCGACTGCGGCAAGATAGAGGGGGCGTTTCATCGCGGAAGGCAAGGACATCATGGATCGACGCAAGTTTAATGGGCTTGGAGCGGGCTGGCTGGCGGGAGTTCCCGTTTGGTGGGCGCTGGATGCGTCGGCCCTGAATCTGGCCGATCTGAGCCAGGGCGAAGCCGTACAGGGGCTCAAGAGCGCGCTGGAGCGCGGGGCCCGAACGGCGATCGCCGAGCTGGGACGGCCTGACGGCTTTCTGGGCCGCGAACCGGTCCGGATTCCACTGCCCCGGCGCCTGCAGGAGCACGAGAAACTGCTGCGTCGCCTGGGCCAGGGCCGGCGTCTGGACGAGCTGGTCACCACCATGAACCGGGCTGCCGAGGCGGCTGTGCCCCAGGCGCAGGAACTCATGCTGGGGGCGGTGCGCAACATGACGGTGGACGACGGCAAGCAGATCCTGCGTGGGGGCGACACGTCGGTTACCACCTTCTTCGCCGACAAGACCCGCGTGCCACTGGGACAGAAGTTCTTGCCAGTGGTCAGTGCCACGACGGCTCGGCTGAATCTGGCCGGGCAATACAACCGGCTGGTCGGAAAGGCGGCCGATTATGGTCTGCTGCGACGCGAGGAGATGACGATCGAGCAGTACGTGACGGGCAAGGCGCTCGACGGGCTCTACTTCATGATCGGTGAAGAAGAGCGCAAGATCCGCAGCGATCCCGTTGGGACCGGCAGCGCGTTGCTCAGCAAGGTGTTTGGCGCACTTCGGTAAGGATAATTGGCGCATGGCACGATACCGATACGCCCTGTTATGGCTCACGCTCGCGCTGGCGGCCTGCAGCCCCAGCCTCAACTGGCGCGAAGTGCGCCTGGGGGGCGGCGACCTCAAGGCCCTGCTGCCTTGCAAGCCGGACCAGGCCACGCGACGGCAGAGCCTGGCCGGCTACGACGTCGACCTTACCATGCTGGGCTGCGAGGCCGGCGGCGGGCTGTACGCAATCTCGGTGGTGGAGCTGGCCACGCCGATGCAGGCGCATCCGGTGCAGGCCCAGTGGCAGACCAATCTGCTGGCTACGCTGCAGGCCCAGGGCGCGCAGCGCCAGCCTTTTGCGATTCGCGGCGCCCAAGCCCAGCCGGAGGCCGTGCGCCTGCAGGCCGTGGGACGCAATGCCGAAGGGCGTGCGCTCACCGTGCAGGCCGTCTGGTTTACGCGCGGCAACCGGCTGTACCACGCGGCGCTCTACGCGGAACGGCTTACGCCCGAGATGAGCGAGCCCTTCTTCGCCGGCATGGAGCTGCCGTGAGCGTGCTGGGGCGGCGAGCGGCCGTGATCGTTTTCCTGGTTTTCGCCTTTGCCTACTTTTTCTCCGCGCTGGTGCGCTCGGTCACGGCCACGTTGTCGCCGCAGCTCACTGAGGAGTTCGCGCTGAGCGCACGGGATCTCGGCCTGCTGGCCGGCGGCTACTTCCTGGGCTTCGCCGCGCTGCAGCTGCCACTGGGGCAGTGGCTGGATCGCCATGGCCCGCGCAATGTGGTTCTCGGCTTTCTGGCCGTGGCGGTGGCGGGCTGCGCGGCGTTCGCGCTGTCCCAGGGTTTCACGGGCCTGCTGCTGGCGCGTGTGCTCTGCGGCGTGGGCCTGGGCGCCTGCCTGATGGCCCCCCTCACCGGCTACCGGCGCTGGCTCGATCCGGTGAGCCAGCTGCGCGCCAACTCCTGGATGCTCATGACCGGCTCCATGGGCATGGTGGCGTCCACGCTGCCGGTGCAGTGGCTGCTGCCGCAGTTCGGCTGGCGCCCGATCTTCTGGGGACTGGCCGGGCTGTTGCTGCTGGCCATGCTGCTGATCGCCTGGCGGGTGCCGGGCTGGACCCGGGGGGGGGGGCCCCCGCGGCCCCCCGCCCCCCGCCCCCCGCGCGGGGGGGGGGCGGGGCGGCCCCCGCGGGGCGGCGCCGGGGGGGCGCCCCCCGCGCGGCACCTATGCCGAGGTCTGGCGTCATCCCTACTTCCGCCGCCTGACACCGGTGGGCTTCTTCAACTATGGCGGCATGGTCGCCATCCAGACCCTGTGGGCCGTGCCCTGGATGGTGCGGGTCGCGGGCTATACACCGGTGCAGGCGGCCACCAACCTGTTCTGGATCAACGTGGCCATGCTGTGCACCTTTTGGTCCTGGGGTCTGCTGGTGCCCCGCCTCACCCAGCGTGGCGTGCATGCCAACCAGCTGATCGCCTGGGGCACGCCGCTGAGCCTGGTGGTGCTCGGGGCCATCGTCTTCCTGGGCGAGCGCTGGGCTGGCTATTCCGGCTGGCTCTGGGCGCTGTTCTGTGTGAGCTCGACCTTTCTGTCGCTGGCCCAGCCGGCCGTGGGCATGGCCTTTCCCAGCGAGCTGGCCGGGCGCGCGTTGTCTGCCTACAACCTGGTCATCTTCGCTGGCGTCTTCGTCGTGCAGTGGGGCATCGGCCTGCTGATCGACGCGCTGGAGGCGCTGGGCTGGAGCACGGGTGGCGCCTTCCGTGGCGCCCTGGGGGTCTTTCTGCTGTTCAACCTGGCCTCCTACGCCTACTACGTCGCGGCGAAGCGGCCATAATCTGCCCAGCATGAACGGCATCGTCATCATCGCCCACGCCCCGCTGGCCAGCGCACTGCGTCAGTGCGTGGCCCATGTCTTTCCGGACCGGGTGGAGGGCGTGCAGGCCGTGGACGTGCAGGCCCAGGCCAGCAGGGAGCAAAGCCTGGAGCAGGCGCAGGAGGCCGCCAGGCACTTTGGCGCTGCGCCCCTGCTGCTGCTGACCGATGTGCTGGGCGCCACGCCCTGCAATGTGGCGCGCCAGCTGCAGGCCGGCCGTACCGCGCAGCTGCTGGCGGGGGTGAACCTGCCCATGCTGCTGCGCGCCGTCACCTACCAGCACGAGCCGCTGGAGGCGCTGGCCGCGCGTGCCCTGCAGGGCGGCACACAGGGTGTCCAGCAGGTGGCGAGCACGTGAAACGATTGCCATGGGGAATGAAGGAATGATCAAGGTCAGCGCCACCATCAGCAACAAGCTCGGGCTGCACGCCCGCGCCTCGGCCAAGCTCACCAAGCTGGCCGGCAGCTACCCCTGCGAGATCTTCCTGGCGCGCGGTGAACGGCGCGTCAACGCCAAGAGCATCATGGGCGTGATGATGCTGGCCGCCGGTCTGGGCAGCGCCATCGAAATCGAAGCCCAGGGTGACAAGGCCCAGGAGGCGGTCGATGCGCTGCTCGCGCTGATCAACGACAAGTTCGGCGAAGGCGAGTGATATGACCCCTACGGTTGTCCACGGCGTGCGGCTCCCCGGGGGTGCGGAGTGCGGCCGGTGCCGTTCGGGCGGCCCGACGGCGAGGCCGGCGAGGAGCTCGCGATGACTTTCTCCATCCACGGTCTTGCGGTTGCGCGCGGCATCGCCGTCGGGCGGGCTGTGCTGGTGGCCAGCAGCCGTGTGGACGTGGCGCACTACTTCATCGAGCCGGGGCAGGTGGAGCGCGAGATCGAGCGCGTGAAGCGCGGGCGCGACGCGGTGGTGGACGAACTCCATCGCCTGCAGCAAACCATCTCGCAGCTCGGCCCCAAGGATGCGCCTCATGAGCTCCGGGCCCTGCTGGATGTGCACCTGATGCTCTTGCAGGATGAGGAGATGGTGGGCGGCGTCAAGCACTGGATCCGGGACCGCCTCTACAACGCCGAATGGGCGCTGACCACCCAGCTGGAAGTGGTGGCGCGCCAGTTCGATGAGATGGAGGACGAGTACCTGCGCGAGCGCAAGGCCGACCTGGAGCAGATCACCGAGAAGGTGCTGCGCGCCATGCAGGGGCAGAGCACGACCTCGGTCCTGCCGGTCGCGGTGGCGCGCAAGACGGCCACGGCCGAGCTGCAGCTGGAAGACACCGACACGCCACTGGTGCTGATCGCACACGAGATTTCGCCCTCGGACATGCTCCAGTTCAAGCAGGGCCTCTTTGCGGGCTTCGTGACCGACGTGGGGGGCAAGACCTCGCACACCGCCATCGTGGCGCGCAGCATGGACATCCCGGCGGTGGTGGGCGCGCGCACGGCCAGTCAGCTGGTGCGCCAGGACGACTGGGTCATCATCGACGGCAATGCCGGCGTCGTGATCGTCGACCCTTCGCCCATCATTCTGGCTGAATACCAGTACAAGCAGCGGCAGCTCGAGCTGGAGCGCAGCCGCCTGGCCCGCCTGCTCAAGACGCCCGCTGTCACGCTGGACGGCGAAAAGGTCGAGTTGCTGGCCAATATCGAGATGCCCGAGGATGCGCTGGGCGCCATGAAGGCCGGCGCCGCCGGTGTGGGCCTTTTTCGCAGCGAGTTCCTCTTCATGGGGCGGCATGGCCGTCTGCCCGACGAGGAGGAGCAGTACCAGGCCTACCGTCGCGCGGTCGAGGGCATGGGCGGACTGCCGGTGACCATCCGTACGGTGGACATCGGGGCCGATAAGCCCATGGACAGCACGGTGATCGAGGGCAGCCACCTGAACCCGGCGCTGGGGCTGCGTGCCATCCGCTGGAGCCTGGCCGACCCCGCGATGTTCCTCACGCAGCTGCGCGCCATCCTGCGTGCCGCGGCGCACGGGCCGGTCAAGATGCTGATCCCCATGCTCGCGCACCTGAGCGAGATTCGTCAGACCGTGGCACTGGTGGAGCAGGCGCGATCCGAGTTGAAGCGTGAAGGCGTGTCTTTTGGCGCGGTGACGCTGGGTGCCATGATCGAGATCCCGGCCGCAGCGCTGATGCTCAAGACCTTCCTCAAGCATTTCGATTACCTCTCGCTCGGCACCAACGACCTCATCCAGTACACCCTGGCCATCGACCGCGCCGACGAGTCGGTGGCGCATCTCTACGACCCGCTGCATCCCGCCGTGCTGCGCCTGGTGAGCGACACCATCGCCGAGTGCCGGGCCCAGGGCAAGGAGGTCAGCGTCTGCGGCGAGATGGCGGGGGACGTGGCCATGACGCGCCTGCTGCTGGGACTGGGCCTGCGCAGCTTCTCCATGCACCCGGCGCAGATCCTCGCGGTCAAGCAGGAGGTGTTGCGTGCGGACGCGGGCAAGCTGGCGCCCTGGGCGCAGCAGGTGCTCGAAGCCGACGAGCCGGCTTCGGTGATGGGGGCGCTTTAAGCGCTGGCCGCCAGACCGGCCGCGTGGGCCTGCTGGTCCGCGTGGTAGCTGGAGCGCACCATGGCGCCCACAGCGGCGTGCGTGAAGCCCATCTTGTAGGCCTCGGCCTCGAACATCTTGAAGGTGTCGGGGTGCACATAACGCTTGACCGGTAGGTGCGAGTTCGAAGGCGCGAGGTATTGGCCGATCGTCAGCATCTCGATGTTGTGGGCGCGCATGTCCCGCATGACCTCGAGGATCTCGTCGTCCGTCTCGCCCAGGCCCACCATCAGGCCGCTCTTGGTCGGGACGTCGGGGAACAGGGCCTTGAACTTCTTGAGCAGGTTGAGCGAGAACTGGTAGTCGCTGCCCGGGCGGGCCTGCTTGTACAGGCGCGGCACGGTTTCCATGTTGTGGTTCATCACATCGGGTGGCGCGGCCTGGAGGATTTCCAGTGCGCGGTCGTCACGGCCGCGGAAGTCGGGCACGAGCACCTCGATCTGGGTCTGTGGGGACAGGGCGCGCGTCTGACGGATGCAGTCGACGAAGTGGCCGGCGCCGCCGTCACGCAGGTCGTCGCGGTCCACACTGGTGATGACCACGTACTTGAGCTTGAGCGCGGCAATCGTCTTGGCCAGGTTCGCGGGTTCGTTGACGTCCAGCGGATCGGGGCGGCCATGGCCCACGTCGCAGAAGGGGCAGCGGCGTGTGCACTTGTCGCCCATGATCATGAAGGTGGCCGTGCCCTTGCCGAAGCATTCGCCGATGTTCGGGCAGCTGGCTTCCTCGCACACCGTGTGCAGCTTGTGCTCGCGCAGGATGTCCTTGATCTCGTAGAAGCGGGTGCTGGGTGAGCCGGCCTTGACGCGGATCCAGTCCGGCTTCTTGAGCACTTCACCCGCTTCGACCTTGACCGGGATGCGCGATAGTTTGGCCGCGGCCTTCTGCTTGGCGGAAGGGTCGTAGGTTTCAACGCTTTGCGCGTCGCGCACGGTGGTGGGGCTGCTCATGGCGGGGCCTTCAGGGCTGGAGGTGGTTCTGGAGCTTGTGGCTCAACACGTGGGCCACGTCGGCCCAATCGGCGGATACCCCGATTGTAGAAAGGTCCACGCTTTGCAGTCCGGCGTAGCCGCAGGGGTTGATCCGCAAGTAGGGTTCCAGGTCCATGGCCACGTTGAGCGCCACGCCGTGGTAGGTGCAGTTGCGGCTGACCTTGATGCCCAGCGCGGCGACCTTGCCCAGGCCGGTGAAATCGGGCACGCCACCGGCGGCGCCCTTTTGTGGGCGCTGGGGCAGGGGCATGTGGCTGCCGGGGTCGTCCAGGCGCACATAGATGCCGGGGGCCCCGGCCACGCGGTGGCCCGTGATGCCGTAGTGGTCCAGGGTGCGGATCACGGCCTCTTCAATGCGGTAGACGTATTCCTTGACAAAGTAGCCCGCGCGCTTGAGGTCGATCAGCGGGTAGGCCACGACCTGGCCGGGGCCGTGGTAGGTCACCTGGCCGCCGCGGTTGGTGGCGATCACGGGGATGTCGCCCGGCATCAGCACATGGTCGGCCTGGCCAGCCAGGCCTTGCGTGAATACCGGCGGGTGTTCGCAGACCCACAGGGCGTCGGGCGTGTCGACCGTGCGCGCGGCGGTGTAGTCCTGCATGGCCTGGTAGGTTGGCAGATATTCCACGCGGCCTAAGAGGTGCACATCCATTCAGAGTCCTGTCGGCGAGCAGGGTATGTGCGTGGGCACTCGCGGAACTGGCTTTGCCAGGCCGCTGAGTGCGCCCCCTCCGCGTAGCAGGAGGGGGGTGGCGCAGCGAACGAAGGGAGCGGAGCCTGGGGGAGGCATCACTAGAGCACTACTTTCACCATGGGATGGGTGGACAGGGTGCGGTAGAGCTCGTCCAGCTGCGCGCGGCTGGTGGCGTTGATGGTGATGGTCACGCCCAGGTAGTTGCCGCCCTTGCTCTCGCGCAGTTCGATGGTGGCGGCGTCGAAGTCCGGGTCGAACTCGCGTGCCACCATGGTGACGGCATGCACAAAGCCCTCGGCCTTGGCGCCCATGACCTTGATGGGGAAGCGGCAGGGGTACTCGATCAGCGTGTCGGCGCGTGAGGGGTCGGACGGTGGGCTCGGGGGCTGGTTCATAGGGAGGGGCGACGCAGGCGCGCCTGCAGTTTGGCGGCTTGGTAGCCGGCGTAAAGGAGGTCGTAGACCGTGCCGGGCTGGCCGTCGCCCACGGCTTCGTCATCGATACGGGTGACCGGCAGCACCTCCTTGGTGGAGGAGCTCAGCAGAACTTCATCGGCGGCCAGCACTTCGGCGCGTGAAATGGGGCGCAGCGCCATCGGGATGCCCTGCACCTGGCAGATCTCCTCGAGTAGGGCGTAGCGGATGCCTTCGAGCACCCGATGGTCCTTGGGCGGGCCGAGCAGCACGCCATCCTTCACGACCCAGACGTTGCTCGCTGCGGCTTCGCTGAGCCAGCCGTCGCGAAACAGGATGGTTTCGTCGGCGCCCGCGTCGACGCTGATCTGGCGTGCCATCACGCCGCCCAGCAGGCTGGTGCTCTTGATGTGAGCCTTCTGCCAGCGGAAGTCCTCGGCCGTCACGCATCGGACCCCCTGCTCGCGCTGGATCGCCGTGGGCTGTTTCATCACGTTGGTCATCGCAAAGACGGTGGGCGTGAGGCCGGGCAGCATGGCGTGCTCGCGCAGGGCGACCCCGCGGGTCACCTGGAGGTAGATCATCTGGTCGATCTTCTCGGGATCGGGCGCGCCGCTGTCCCTGGCATAGGTGGCCATCAGGCGGGCGGCAATCTCGTGCCACTGGGCACGCGTGTGCGGGTTGGGAATGCGCAACTCGGCCAGGCTGCGCTCCAGCCGGGCCATGTGCTGTTCGAAGCGGAACAGGCAGCGACCATAGGCCGGGATCACCTCGTAGACGCCGTCGCCGAAGATGAAGCCGCGGTCCATGACGCTGACCTTGGCCTCGGGCAGGACCGTGTAGTCCCCGTTGAGATAGCAGGGCAGGCGGGGCAGGTCGGCGAAGGACATGGGTTCAGACCAGGAAGGTGATGGCGGCCACGGCCAGCCAGCCCAGCACGAAGTTGATGCTCACCCAGCGGGCGATCGCCTTCGCGCGGCCAGCGGCGGCAGGCCAGTCGCCGCTGGCCACGGCCTGCTGCAGTCGGCGGTAGGGCGAGAAGTAGAGGTGGCCGAAGATCAGGAACATCAGCACGCCGATGCCGCTCATGAGGTGCCAACCGATCGGCGCGGCCTGGGCATCGGCATGCCCGTACATATAGGCGCCGCTGAGCAGCAACACGCCAATGGCGGCCCAGACGGTTGCGAAGAAGCGGCGCAGCACGGCGACCAGCAGCTTGAGGCGCTGCGGCGGCGCCTCCAGGGCGGGCAGGCTGGGGCGCAGAGTCAGCAGCATGAAGCTCATGCCGCCGAGCCAGACGATGGCGGCGACCAGATGAAAAAACTTGAAGAAGGTGTACATGAATACAGTGTCAGGCCGTCGCGCCGGTGGCCCTGGGCAGAACGCGGCTTGTCCCGGGGCAGGGGTCGGGTTTACACCGGGAACCCGTCGATTTAAATCTATAATCAGCGGCTTTGCAAAAGTTTAAGGCAGATGCCGGGGCCGCACGACATGAAGCATGATCCGTCCTCCCGGCCCCCGCCGGCTTTTGCAGACGACGAAGATGAGGCGGCGCAAGCCGAATTCAAGCCGCTGAGTGCCGAAGAGGCGCGTCAGTGGCGCGAGCAGCATCCGGCCCTGTCTCCCTGGCGCATCGTGGCCTGGCAGGCGGTGGCGGGAGGCCTGGTGGCAGGCCTGACCTGGCTGGTGAGCGGCCGGGACGCGCTGGCCGGCTCCGTGTTGTACGGGGTGCTGGCGGTGGTGCTGCCTGCAAGTGTGTTGGCGCGGGCGATGTCCCGGCGGTCCGGAGCGGCAGGTGCTGCTCTGGCAGGGTTTTTTGTGTGGGAACTGGTCAAGATAGTTTTGACCGTGGCGATGCTAGTGGCGGCGCCCAAAGTGGTTCCCGGGCTAAGCTGGCCGGCTATGCTGGCGGGCTTTGTGGTGGCGATGAAGGTGTACTGGGTGGCCATGTGGCTGCATCCGGCGCGTCGCAAGTCGCCAGCCAAGAATTTGAATTGATGTACTGGTGATTTATGTCCTCTGAAGCACAGGGCCCGACGGCCGGCGAATACATCGTCCACCATCTGCAACACCTGCAGATGGACTTTTCCTTCAATGCCGCCAAGCAGACCAGCATTGTCGACTTCAGTGTTTTCAATCTGGATTCGGTTTTCTACTCCGTGGTGCTGGGCATCCTGGGTTGCTTCTTCCTTTGGCTGGCCGCACGCAAGGCCACGGCGGGGGTGCCGGGCCGGTTCCAGGCGGCCGTCGAGATCCTGGTCGAAATGGTCGAGAACCAGGCCAAGGGCGTGATCCACAACGCCAACAGCCGCAAACTGATCTCGCCGCTGGCCCTGACCGTGTTCCTCTGGATCTTCCTGATGAATGCCATGGACCTGCTGCCGGTCGACCTGCTGCCCGCCATCTGGCATGTGGCCGGCCCGGCCATGGACATGAAGGACTACATGCGGGTCGTGCCCACGGCTGACCTGTCGACCACCCTGGGCCTGTCGTGCTCGGTGTTGCTGGTCTGCCTGTTCTACAACATCAAGATCAAGGGCCTGGGCGGCTGGGCGCATGAGCTGATCGCCGCGCCTTTTGGCAACCACTGGGCGCTTTATCCCGTGAACCTTCTGATGCAGGTCATCGAGTACGTCGCCAAGACGGTCTCGCATGGCATGCGACTGTTCGGCAACATGTTTGCCGGTGAACTTGTGTTCATGCTGATCGCCCTGATGGGTGGCGGCTGGGCGCTCTCGGCCACCGGTGTGGGCCTGGCCATCGGCCACGTCATCGCCGGGACCGTGTGGGCGCTGTTCCACATCCTGGTGATCACGCTGCAGGCTTTCATCTTCATGATGCTGACGCTGATCTACACCGGCCAGGCGCACGACGCACACTGAACCCCTTACCGTTTTCTTTCTTACTTTTCCACTTAACCTTTAGGAGCTTCTCATGGAAAACATTCTCGGCCTCGTCGCTCTGGCTTGCGGTCTGATCGTTGGTCTCGGCGCTATCGGCGCTTCGATCGGTATCGCCCTGATGGGTGGCAAATTCCTTGAGTCCTCCGCTCGCCAGCCCGAGCTGATGAACGAACTGCAGACCAAGATGTTCATTCTGGCCGGTCTGATCGACGCCGCCTTCCTGATCGGTGTGGCCATTGCCCTGCTGTTCGCCTTCGCCAACCCCTTCGTTCTGGCCTGATCATCCGAGCCCTTCACGCTAGAGAAGGAATCGAGCTGTGAACATCAATGCAACCCTGTTCCTGCAGGCGGTTGTCTTTGCGATCCTGGTCTGGTTCACGATGAAATTCGTGTGGCCGCCGATTGCCAAGGCACTCGACGAGCGGGCCCAGAAAATCGCCGACGGCCTCGCCGCTGCCGACAAGGCCAAGTCCGAGCTCGCCGCTGCGAACAAGCGCGTCGAGGCCGAGCTGGCCACGTCGCGCAACGAGACGGCCACGCGTCTGGCGGATGCGGAGCGTCGCGCCCAGGCCATCATTGAAGAGGCCAAGGCCCGCGCCACCGAAGAAGGCAACAAGATCATCGCTGCTGCCAAGGCCGAGGCCGAGCAGCAGGCGGTCAAGGCCCGTGAAGCGCTGCGCGAGCAGGTCGCTGCCCTGGCTGTCAAGGGCGCCGAGCAGATTCTCCGCAAGGAAGTCAATGCCGGTGTCCACGCTGATCTGCTGAACCGCCTGAAGACCGAGCTGTAAGAGGGTGAACCATGGCTGAACTTGCCACCATTGCCCGTCCTTACGCCGAAGCGCTGTTCCAGTCCGCCAAGGCGGACCTGAACGGCGCCCTGGTCTGGGTGGAGGAGCTGGCGGCGATTGCCGCCGACGCCGGTCTGCTGCAGTTTGCAGGCAATCCGCGCGTGACGTCGGACCAGGTGTACGACCTCATCGCCGGCGTTGCGAAGACCGCCCTGCCGACCCAGGCCCAGAACTTCCTGCGCACCGTCATCGACAACGGCCGCCTGGACGCCCTGCCCGAGATCGCTGCGCAGTTCCGTGCGCTCAAGAATGCTCAGGGTGGTTCGTCCGACGCGCTGGTCTACAGTGCCTTCCCGATCGACGGCGCGGCCCTGGGTGGCGTGTCGGCCGCCCTGGAAAAGCGCTTCGGCCGCAAGCTCAACGTCAAGGTCGAGCTCGACGCCGAACTCATCGGCGGCATCCGCGTGGTGGTGGGTGACGAGGTGCTCGACACCTCCGTCAAGGCCCGTCTGGAACAAATGAAAGTGGCTCTGACGGCCTGAGCCTCGTGCCCGGTCGTCCGCCCAACCTAGAAAGAAGGAAAGAGTCATGCAGCTCAATCCCGCAGAGATTTCCGAACTGATCAAGAGCCGGATCCAAGGCCTGTCCGCCAGTGCCGACATCCGCAACCAGGGCACCGTGGTCTCCGTGACCGACGGTATCGTCCGCATCCACGGCCTGTCCGACGTGATGCAGGGCGAAATGCTCGAGTTCCCGGCCGGCAAGGATGGCCAGCCCACCTACGGCCTGGCCCTGAACCTCGAGCGCGACTCCGTCGGCTCCGTGATTCTGGGCGAGTACGAGCACATCTCCGAAGGCGACACCGTCAAGTGCACGGGCCGCATTCTGGAAGTGCCGGTCGGCCCCGAGCTGATCGGCCGCGTGGTCAACGCCCTGGGTCAGCCGATCGACGGCAAGGGCCCGATCAACGCCAAGATGACTGACGTGATCGAGAAGGTCGCCCCGGGCGTGATCGCCCGCCAATCGGTGGACCAGCCCATGCAGTCCGGCCTGAAGTCGATCGACGCCATGGTGCCGGTCGGTCGCGGCCAGCGCGAGCTGATCATCGGCGACCGCCAGACCGGCAAGACCGCCGTGGCCATCGACGCCATCATCAACCAGAAGGGTCAGAACATGACCTGCGTTTATGTCGCCATCGGCCAGAAGGCCTCCAGCGTCAAGAACGTGGTGCGTGCCCTGGAGCAGGCCGGCGCGATGGAATACACCATCGTCGTGGCGGCCACCGCTTCCGAATCCGCTGCCATGCAGTACGTGTCGGCCTACTCCGGCTGCACCATGGGCGAGTACTTCCGCGACCGCGGCCAGGACGCCCTGATCGTCTATGACGACCTGTCCAAGCAGGCCGTGGCCTATCGTCAGGTCTCGCTGCTGCTGCGCCGTCCCCCGGGCCGCGAAGCCTACCCCGGCGACGTGTTCTATCTGCACAGCCGTCTGCTGGAGCGTGCCGCTCGTGTGAATGCCGACTATGTCGAAGCCTTCACCAAGGGCGCCGTCAAGGGCAAGACCGGTTCGCTGACCGCGCTGCCGATCATCGAGACACAGGCCGGTGACGTGTCCGCTTTCGTTCCGACCAACGTGATCTCGATCACCGATGGCCAGATCTTCCTGGAAACCAGCCTGTTCAACGCCGGTATCCGCCCCGCCATCAACGCCGGTATCTCGGTGTCGCGCGTCGGTGGTGCGGCCCAGACCAAGCTGATCAAGAGCCTGTCCGGCGGTATCCGTACCGACCTGGCCCAGTACCGTGAGCTGGCTGCCTTCGCGCAGTTCGCCTCCGACCTGGACGCAGCGACCAAGAAGCAGCTGGACCGCGGTGCCCGCGTGACCGAACTGCTCAAGCAGGCCCAGTACAGCCCGCTGTCCATCAGCCTGATGGCCGCTTCGCTGTTTGCCGTGAACAAGGGTTTCATGGACGACATCGAGGTGAAGAAGGTGCTGCCCTTCGAGCATGGCCTGCACGCCTACCTCAAGGACAAGCATGCTGCGCTGCTGGCCAAGCTGGAAGCCGCCAAGGCCATGGACAAGGATGCCGAAGCCGAACTGACCGCCGCCATCGGCGCGTTCAAGAAGACTTTCGCCTGATTCCCGACCTGACGACGCAAGGAGCCACTCATGGCAGCAGGTAAGGAAATACGCGGCAAGATCAAATCGGTGGAAAACACCAAGAAGATCACCAAGGCCATGGAAATGGTGGCCGCATCCAAGATGCGCAAGGCGCAGCAGCGGATGCAGGCTGCCCGTCCCTACAGCGAGAAGGTGCGCAACATTGCCGCCAACCTCGGCCGGGCCAACCCGGAGTACGTGCACGCCTTCATGCAGACGAACGACGCGAAGAGCGCCGGCATGATCGTGGTGACCACGGACAAGGGCCTGTGCGGTGGTCTCAACACCAACGTGCTGCGCGGCGTGACCAACAAGCTGCGCGAGCTGCAGGCCGCGGGCATCAGCACGCAGGCCGTGGCCATCGGCAACAAGGGCCTGGGTTTCCTCAACCGCATCGGTGCCACGGTGGTCTCGCAGTCGGTGCAGCTCGGCGACACGCCGCATCTGGACAAGCTGATCGGCCCCGTCAAGGTGCTGCTGGATGCCTACACGCGCGGTGAGGTGAATGCGGTGTACCTGTGCTACACCAAGTTCATCAACACCATGCGCCAGGAGCCCGTGGTCGAGCAGCTGCTGCCCCTGTCGGCCGCCAAGATGCAGGACGAGGCGCAAGCCAGCGGCCCGCAGCACGACTGGGACTACATCTACGAACCCGACGCGCAGACCGTCATCGACGAGCTGCTGGTCCGCTACGTGGAGGCGCTGGTCTATCAGGCCGTGGCCGAGAACATGGCCTCGGAACAGTCCGCCCGCATGGTGGCCATGAAGGCCGCCACAGACAACGCGGGGAGCGTGATCGCCGAACTCAAGCTGGTCTACAACAAGACCCGCCAGGCCGGCATCACCAAGGAACTGTCGGAAATCGTGGCAGGCGCCGCGGCGGTCTGACCGGTCGACAGCTTACAGATTCAAATTATTGGAGCGAAAAATGGCTCAAGCAAACACGCAAGTGCAAGGCAAGATTGTTCAGTGTATCGGCGCCGTGGTGGACGTGGAGTTCCCGCGCGACCAGATGCCCAAGGTCTATGACGCCCTGAAGATGGACGGTTCGGCCCTGACGCTCGAGGTGCAGCAGCAGCTCGGCGACGGCGTGGTCCGCACCATCGCCCTGGGTTCGTCCGACGGCCTGCGCCGTGGCCTGATGGTCAGCAACACCGGCAACCCCATCACCGTGCCCGTGGGCAAGGCCACCCTGGGCCGCATCATGGACGTGCTGGGCAACCCCATCGACGAGCGCGGCCCCGTGGATCAGGCCCAGACGGCCTCCATCCACCGCAAGGCCCCGGCCTATGACGAGCTGTCGCCCTCCACCGAACTGCTGGAAACCGGCATCAAGGTGATCGACCTGGTCTGCCCTTTCGCCAAGGGCGGCAAGGTGGGTCTGTTCGGCGGCGCCGGCGTGGGCAAGACCGTGAACATGATGGAGCTCATCAACAACATCGCCAAGGCGCACTCGGGTCTGTCCGTGTTCGCCGGCGTGGGTGAGCGTACCCGTGAAGGCAACGACTTCTATCACGAGATGTCGGACGCTGGCGTCGTGAACCAGGAGAGCCTGGGCGATTCCAAGGTGGCCATGGTCTACGGCCAGATGAACGAGCCCCCGGGCAACCGTCTGCGCGTGGCCCTGACCGGCCTGACGATGGCCGAGGCCTTCCGTGACGAAGGCAAGGACGTGCTGTTCTTTGTGGACAACATCTACCGCTACACCCTGGCCGGTACCGAAGTGTCCGCCCTGCTGGGCCGTATGCCTTCTGCCGTGGGCTACCAGCCCACGCTGGCCGAAGAAATGGGCCGTCTGCAGGAACGTATCACCTCGACCAAAGTCGGCTCGATCACCTCCATCCAGGCCGTGTACGTGCCCGCCGATGACCTGACCGACCCGTCCCCCGCCACGACCTTCGCCCACCTGGACTCCACCGTGGTGCTGAGCCGTGACATCGCCTCGCTGGGTATCTACCCCGCCGTGGACCCGCTGGACTCCACCAGCCGCCAGCTCGACCCGCAGGTCGTGGGCGAAGAGCACTACGCCGTGGCTCGCGCCGTGCAGGGCACGCTGCAGCGCTACAAGGAACTGCGCGACATCATCGCGATTCTGGGCATGGACGAACTGGCACCGGAAGACAAGCTGACTGTGGCCCGCGCCCGCAAGATCCAGCGTTTCCTGTCGCAGCCCTTCCATGTGGCCGAGGTGTTCACCGGCGCCCCGGGCAAGTACGTGCCGCTGGCGGAAACCATCCGCGGCTTCAAGATGATCGTGGCTGGCGAGTGCGATCACCTGCCCGAGCAGGCCTTCTACATGGTCGGCACCATCGACGAAGCCTTCGAGAAGGCCAAGAAGATCTGATCGGCGCCCGTAACGGTAACGGAGCTTCAACATGAACACCATCCACGTCGACGTGGTCAGTGCCGAAGAGTCCATCTTCTCGGGCGAGGCGCGATTCGTCGCGCTGCCCGGCGAAGCGGGCGAGCTCGGCATCTATCCGCGTCACACCCCGCTGATCACGCGCGTCAAGCCCGGCTCGGTGCGTATCGAGATGGCTGACGGCAAGGAAGAGTTCGTCTTCGTCGCCGGTGGCATCCTCGAGGTGCAGCCCGACTGCGTCACCGTCCTGTCCGATACCGCCGTGCGCGGCAAGGACCTGGACGAGGAGAAGGCCAACGAGGCCCGTCAGGCCGCCGAGGAAGCGATCAAGAACGCCAAGAGCGATCTGGACCTGGCCAAGGCCCAGTCCGAACTCGCGATTGCCGCCGCCGAGATCGCTGCACTGCGCAAGTACCTCAAGAAGAAGTGATCTTTCCGCAGGCCGCACCCGCGGCGTGTGCAAAGGCCCCGGCAGCGATGCGCGGGGCCTTTGTGTTTCTCAGGGGTGCTCAGGCAGCAGCGCGTGCGGTTGCAGGCCCTGCAGTCGCGCCGTGACGCTGGAGGGAAAGCGCGCGAGCAGCTGGTTGTGCCGCTGCGTGGCGAGCTGGTAGCGCTGTTGCGCCACGCGGATACTGTTGTTCAGGGCTTCGAACTGCCAGGCCAGGGGCTGCAGGCCCGGTTGCTGGCGGGCCTGCGTCAGGACCGGCGCCAGGGCCTGTGTCAGCGCCGTGTGGGTCTGCACCGCCTGTTGCAGCGTGGCCAAGTCATCGGGGCTGCTCGCGGGCAGGGCCAGGGTCTGCAGGCGCGCGCGTTCCAGCTGGGCGAAGGCGGCCGCCGGCACGCCAGGCAGCGCCCGCGCGCTGGCGAGCAGGTTGAGCGCCAGACCGGCACGCTGTGCCTGCAGGGACTGCAGGCTCTGCCAGGCGGACTGGCGCTCAGACGCCAGCTGGCGGTACTCCTGCGAGCCACAGCCGCCCAGAAGAATGGCAAGCAGGAACAGCAGGGGCCAGCGCAACATGGTTGAAATCCTCAGGGGCTGACGTCAAGAATACACCGTGCGCCAACGGGCTCGACGGCCTGGAGGACAATCGGTCCCATAAACGATGATGAACTACAGCGCTCCCCTCTGGCTGCCCGGCGGTCATCTGCAGACCATCTGGCCGGCCCTCTATGCGCGTCGTGCCCAGGGGCCGTTGCCGCCGTTTGAGCGTGAACGCTGGGACACGCCGGACGGTGATTTCGTGGACGTGGACTGGCTCCGGCGCGACAGCAGCCACACCCTGCTCGTGCTTTTTCACGGGCTCGAAGGTTCGACGCAAAGTCATTACGCGCAGGCCTTTGCGGACGTCGCCCGGCAGCACGGCTTGGCCTATGCGGTGCCGCATTTCCGTGGCTGCAGCGGGGAACTCAACCGCGCGCCACGCGCCTATCACTCCGGCGACTGGCCCGAGATCGACTGGATCCTGCGGCGCCTGCGAGCGCAGCACACCGGGCGCATTGTGGTCGTGGGCATCTCGCTGGGCGGCAATGCCCTGCTGCGCTGGGCCGGCGAGCTGGAGGACGAGGCATCGAAAGTGGTCGATGCCGTGGCCGCGGTCTGTTCGCCATTGGACCTGGCCGCCGGTGGCCATGCCATCGGCCGCGGCTTCAACCGGCAGGTCTACACGCGCATGTTCCTCAAGACCATGAAGCCCAAGGCCCTGGCCAAGTGGGCGCAGCATCCGGGGCTGTTCGATCGCACCGCCCTGCTGCGCGCGCGCGATCTCTACGAATTCGACAACATCTTCACGGCGCCCCTGCATGGCTTTCGCAACACCGATGACTACTGGGCACGCGCCTCGGCCAAGCCCCACCTGGGGCGCATCCGCATACCGGCGCTGGCGCTCAATGCGCGCAACGATCCCTTCGTCCCCGCGCACAGCCTGCCCACCCGCAAGGATGCCGGCTCGCATGTGACGCTGTGGCAGCCGCGCCAGGGTGGCCACGTGGGCTTCCCGGGCGGGCGCTGGCCCGGTCATGTGCTGACCATGCCCGAGGCCGTCGGCCGCTGGCTGTTGCAGGCCGCAGGCGTCAGGGAGCTGCACCATGGATGACATCGTCCGTCAGGCCATGGCCAAATGGCCCAACGTGCCCGACTGCTACGGCTGGCTGGGCCTGGACGCACGCGGCAACTGGTACATGCGTGACGACCGCGCCCAGGCGGCCGGCGCCTTCGACAGCGGCCGGCCCGGCGCCAAGGGCTCGCTGCTCAAGCACGACAAGCTGATCGACTTCATCCAGCGCAACTACGAGCACGATGCGCAGGGCCGCTGGTATTTCCAGAACGGTCCCCAGCGCGTCTACGTGGAGCTCGAAGCCACGCCCTGGGTCTGGCGTGTGCAGGCCGATGGCACGGTCAAAGCGCACGACGGTGTAGCGGCCGAGGTGCAGCGCTGCGTGCTCGACGAAACCGGACGCCTTTACCTGCAGACTCCGCGTGGCCTGGGTCTGGTGCATACGCAGGACATGGCGCAGGCCGCGGAGCTCGTGGAGTCCGGACGCTGGCGACCCGAGGAAGAGCCGCAGGCGGGGCTACCGCAACGCTACGGCTATGTCCGCAGTCCACAGCGCGACAGCCTGCAGGGCGCGCGCGGCGGATAATTTTCGACAGCCCCGGAAACGGGCCGGGGCAAGAGGAGACACGATGCCGACACGCACGGAGCGTCATTTCGCGCACTGGCCGCCAGGCCTGCCGCGGCACCTGACCCTGCCGCAGACCAGCCTCTGGTACAACGTCGAGGTCTCGGCGACGCGCTACCCCGACAAGCCTTACATCGTCTACTACGACAGCCCGCTGAGTTACGCACAGTTCCGTGAGGAGTGCGAGTGCGTCGCGGGCTGGCTGCAGCAGCACTGCGGCGTCCGCGCCGGGGACCGTGTGCTGCTCTACATGCAGAACAGTCCGCAATGGGCGATTGCCTATTACGCCATCCTGCGGGCCAACGCGGTGGTGGTGCCCGTGAACCCGATGAACAAGGCCGAGGAGTTGCGTCACTACGTGAGCGACAGCGGCGCCAGCACCGCATTGGTGGCGCAGGACCTGTATGCACAGCTCGAGCCCTTGCTCGGAGGGGCCAGCGGCTTGCGCCATCTCGGGGTGGCCGCCTACAGCGACTACCTGCACCAGCGCACGGATCTGCCCCTGCCCCCCTTTGTGAGCGAGCCGCGCGCGGCGCTGGCCGGCGCGGGCGTCACGCTGTGGCACGACATCCTCGCCCTGCAACGCCGCCCAGGACCTCACACCGTGGGACCGGACGATCTGTGCGTCATGCCCTACACCTCGGGTACCACCGGCCAGCCCAAGGGCTGCATGCACACGCACCGCAGCGTGATGAGCACCCTGGTGGGCGGCGTGCAGTGGTTCAGCCGCACGCAGGATACGGTCTACCTCTCGGTGCTGCCCTTCTTCCATGTCACCGGCATGGCCGGTAGCATGAACGGCCCGCTGTTTGCCGGTGCCACCATCGTCATCCTCTCGCGCTGGGACCGTGACGTGGCGGCGCAGTGCATCCAGCGCCAGCGCATCGGCATCTGGCAGGCCATCTCCACCATGGTGGTGGATTTCCTCTCCAACCCGCGCCTGGGGGAGTACGACCTCTCCAGTCTGCAGGGCGTGCGCGGTGGCGGTGCCGCCATGCCCGAGGCCATCGCCAAGAAGCTCAAGGACCTGACCGGCCTGGACTATGTGGAGGGCTATGGCATGTCCGAGACCCTGGCGGCCACCCACATCAACCCGCCGCAGCGGCCGAAGCCACAGTGCCTGGGCATCCCCGTGTTCGATGTCGATGCGCGCGTGCTCGATCCCCAGACCCTGCAGGAACTGCCCCAGGGCGAGACCGGCGAAATCGTGGTGCATGCGCCCCAGGTCATGCAGGGCTACTGGAAGCAGCCGCAGGCCACGGCCGACAGCTTCATCGCCCTGGAAGGCAAACGCTTCCTGCGCACCGGCGACCTGGCCTATGTGGACCATGACGGCTATTTTTTCATGGTGGACCGGCTCAAGCGCATGATCAACGCCTCGGGCTACAAGGTCTGGCCGGCCGAGGTGGAGGCCTTGATGTACAAGCACCCGGCCATCCACGAAGCCTGCGTGATCGGCGTGCGCGACAACAAGCGCGGCGAGACCGTGAAGGCGTTGGTGGTGCTCAAGCCGGAGGCGCGCGGTCAGGTCAGCGCCGACGACATCATCCGCTGGACCCACGAGCACATGGCGGCCTACAAGAGCCCGCGCATCGTGGAGTTTGTCCAGACCCTGCCCAAGTCAGGCACGGGCAAGATCCTCTGGCGGGAGCTGCAGGAGCGTGAACTGGAGCGTTCATGAACCCGGAGGCCGATCTCTCCGCACCCTTCGGCACCATCGCCGCGCTGATCCGTCGCCATGCTCAGGAGGCGCCGCAGCGCCGTGCGCTGCAGCAGGATGGTGCCGCGTTGGACTATGCCGCGCTGGATGCGCTCATGGACCGCGTGGCCGCCGCGCTGCAGCGTGACGGTGTCCAGCCGGGCGAGGCGGTGGCCCTCTGCGCCGGCAGCTCACTGGCCTATGCCGTGACCTACCTCGGCGCCCTGCGTGCCGGCGTGGTGGTGGTACCGCTGGCGCCGGGCGCCACGCCCGACAGCCTGGCGGGCATGCTGCACGATGCGGGGGCGCGCCTGCTCTTCACGGATCACGAGGTGACGCAGGCCCTGGGACCGCGTGCAGCCAGCGTGCCACGCGTCCTGCTCGACGACCGCCCCGGCGGGGCGGGCTGGCAGCAGTGGCTGGCACCGGTGGGTACGCGTGTACCGGATGCGGTACTGGATGCCGACTGGCCTTTCAACATCATCTACTCCTCGGGCACCACGGGCGAGCCCAAGGGCATCGTGCAGCCGCACGGCATGCGCTGGGCCCATGTGCAGCGCGGTGCGACCTACGGTTACGGGCCGGACACGGTGACCCTGCTGTCCACGCCCCTGTACTCCAACACCACGCTGGTGGTTTTCTTTCCCACGCTGGCCTACGGCGGCACCGTGCTGCTCATGGCCAAGTTCGACGCGGCCGGCTATCTGGCGCTGGCCGCACGGGAGCGGGTCACGCACACCATGCTCGTGCCCGTGCAATACCAGCGCCTGCTGGCCCGGCCCGATTTCGGGCAGCACGATCTGCGCAGCTTCCGCATGAAGTTCTGCACCAGCGCGCCGTTCTCTGCGGCGCTCAAGGCCGAGGTGCTGGCGCGCTGGCCCGGCGGCCTCGTGGAGTTCTACGGCATGACCGAAGGTGGCGGCACCTGTATCCTGGAGGCGCACCTGCACCCGGACAAGCTGCACACCGTGGGCCAGCCGGCGCAGGGCCATGACATCCGCCTGATCGACGAGCAGGGGCGGGAGGTGCCCGCGGGCGAGGCCGGCGAGGTGGTCGGACGTTCGCCCGGCATGATGAAGGGCTACCACGGCCGGCCCGAGAAGACGCGCGAGGCCGAGTGGTACACCCCCGATGGCCAGCGTTTCATCCGTACCGGAGACATCGGCCGCTTCGATGCCGAGGGCTTCCTCACGCTCTTCGACCGGCGCAAGGACATGATCATCTCGGGTGGCTTCAATATCTACCCCAGCGATCTGGAGGCCGAGTTGCGTCAGCATCCGGCCGTGCAGGACGTGGCCGTGGTGGGCGTGCCTTCCGAGCAGTGGGGCGAGACGCCCGTGGCCTATGTGGTGCTGAGGGAGGGCGAGGCCCTGGCCGCGGATGCGCTGCGCGACTGGATGAACCTGCGCGTGGGCAAGACCCAGCGCCTGGCCGATCTGCGCTACCTGGCCGAGCTGCCGCGCAGCGCCATAGGCAAGGTGCTCAAGCGTGAACTGCGGGAGCAGTACGCCGCGGGCCGGAAATGAAAAAGCCGCTGCAGGGCAGCGGCTTCTCTCCAAGACCGGGCGTGTTTACTGGGCGGCTGCCGGCGCCTTGGGCTCGGCGTACTTGCCACCACCCGAGTTGGCCAGATAGGCCACGGCACGGGCGATTTCCACATCGCTGTGGTCGCCGCCGCCTTGCGGAGCCATCGCACCTTTGCCCTTGAGGGCCGAGGTCACCAGGCCATCGAAGCCGACCTTGAGGCGGGCGCCCCAGGCGCCCTTGTCGCCAAACTTGGGCGCACCCGCCACACCGGCGCCATGGCAGGCCACGCACTGGGCCTGGTAGACGGCTTCACCACTCTTGAGCGGGCGGTTGGCGTCACGGATCTCGACGGTGCCAACCTTCTGGATGCGTTCGGCAACCGACTTGTCCATATTGCTTGCGCCGGCCGCGGGCTTCTTGTCGGAAACCACGAAGAACACGAGGCCGATGATGATGAAAACCGGGGCCACGAAGGAGAAGATGGAGAGCCACATCATCTGCGCGGGGGTCTTGATCGGGCCGGTGTGGGCTTCTTCGTGCTGTTGCTCGCTCATGGGCTGTCCTCGGAATTCTGGGTGGGGGTGATTCAATCAGCCGCAGATTATAACTTTCGGGCCGTCCGAAACCGCCTACAATCGCTGCTCTTCCCGGAACGCGGCTGTAGCTCAGTGGATAGAGTATTGGCCTCCGAAGCCAAGGGTCGTGGGTTCGATCCCCGCCAGCCGCGCCAGCCACCTCGGCCCCACCCGCCGCGCGTCGAGCCACCAGTGGGCCCTCCTTTCAAATCAAGCACTTAGCGCATTCCCCGGTGGAATGAGGCGTGCCTGGTTTGCGCCCGCCACGATCCCTCCTGCCCAAGATAAGGCCCGGCCGTGCGGGCAGCGGGCCTGCCACGACGGGGCCCGGCTTCAGGCTGTCAGCTGGCGACGGATATGCAGCAGCAGTTCGGCGCAACCGTCCTCGACCAGATCGAGCACCTGCTCGAAGCCCTGGGCACCGCCATAGTAGGGGTCAGGCACGTCGTGCGCGCGGTGGTGGCGGCACCAGGCCGTGAAGCGCTGCAGCTTGTGCTGCTGCGCGGGCGGGCAGCGCTCGCCCAGCCGTTCCAGATGACCACCGTCCATGGCCAGGATCAGATCGTAGTGTTCGAAGTCTTCCGCCGTGACCTGCCGCGCACGCAGGGCTGACAAGTCGTAGCCGCGCCGGGCCGCGTGTGTCTGGCTGCGTTCGTCCGGCGGGTCGCCGCGGTGGTAGCCGTGGGTGCCGGCGGAATCCACCTGCACCCGTTCCGCCAGGCCGGCTCGCTCCAGCTGCTGCTGCAGCACGCCGTGGGCCGTGGGGCTGCGGCAGATGTTGCCGGTGCAGACGAAAAGCACGGCGTAGTCAGGCATCGCCGGCATCCTTCTTGAGTTTCAGGGCCGCCTCGTAGAGCGTGTTGCGCGGCGCGCCCGTGATCTCGGCGGCCAGTCGTACGGCGCTCTTGAGCGGCAGTTCCGCCAACAGCAGTTGGAGCGCCCGCAGGCCCGCCTCGTCTGCGTCGCCGGTGCTGGCCTGGGGGTGCAGCACGACGACGAACTCGCCGCGTGCGCGTTGCGCATCGGCCGCGAGCCAGGCGGCCAGCTCGGCCGCGGGCTGTGTCACGATCTGCTCGAACTGCTTGCTGAGCTCGCGCCCCAGCGTCACGGCTCGCTCGCCCAGCGGCGCCAGCGCCGCGGCGAGGGCCTCGATGCGGTGCGGCGCTTCCAGCAGCACGACCGCGCGCGGCTCGGCCGCCAGCGCCTGCACGGCCGTGGCGCGTTCGCCAGCCTTGGCCGGCAGGAAGCCGGCAAAGACGAAGGCGCCATGCTCATCGACGGCGCCGGCCGCGCTCAGCGCCGTGGTCACGCTGCTCGCCCCCGGCAGGGGCACCACGGTCAGGCCCGCGGCGCGCACGGTGGCGACCAGCCGTGCGCCCGGATCGCTCACGGCGGGGGTGCCGGCGTCGCTGACGTAGGCCACGCGCTCACCCGCCTGCAGACGGGTGATCAGCTGCTGGGCCGCCTCGGCCTCGTTGTGCTGGTGCAAGGCGATCAGCGCTCCGCCGCTGCGCTCGATGCCATAGGCGCGCAGCAGGGTTTGCGTGTGGCGCGTGTCCTCGCAGGCGATGGCGTCGACCAGCTGCAGCACGTGCAGGGCGCGCAGGGTGATGTCGGCCAGGTTGCCGATGGGCGTGGCCACCACATAGAGCGCACCCTGCGGATAATGCTGGGCAGCCGCGGCATCGTGCGCAGCGGCGAGGGCGGAGGCGTAACTGGCGTTCAATGGGGCTCCTCAAGAAGCTGGCAACTCTGGGCCGCAGCACCCGTGAGGCGGGGGCTGCTGCCGAGGACCGGGCCCTGCAGCATCTGCAGGCCGCGGGCCTGCGCCTGCTGGAGCGCAATTATCGGACGCCCGGGCGCGGTGGCGGCGAGATCGACCTGATCATGCAGGCCAGTGACGGGACCGTGGTCTTTGTCGAGGTACGCCAGCGTGCCGGCGCCGCACATGGCGGCGCTGCGGCCAGCGTGGGGGTGGTCAAGCAGAAACGCCTCGTGCTGGCGGCCCGCCATTACCTGCTGCGCTGGCGGCTGCCGCCGTCCTGCCGCTTTGACGTGGTGGCCCTGGAGGGTGAGACGCTGCACTGGCTACCCGGGGCGTTTGATGCCGGTGCCGAGCGCTGAGCCGGCGCAAGAGCCCCATCTGTCACAGATGTAAGTGCAAGCCCACAGCGTGTGCGTGGCCGGGCGAGGCGGTTATCATAGGGACCATGCTGGAACAACGCATTGAACAACATTTCATCGACAGCGCCGACCTGAAGTACCAGGCGGCGCAGGTCTTGAGCAAACCCATCGCTGCGGCCGTGCAGGCCGTGCTGACCTGTGTGACCAATGGCGGCAAGGTGCTGGCCTGCGGCAACGGCGGCTCGGCGGCCGACGCACAGCACTTCTCGGCTGAGTTTGTGGGCCGTTTCGAACGCGAGCGGCCCGAGCTCGGCGCCATCGCGCTGACGACCGACAGCTCCATCATCACGGCGGTGGGCAACGACTACAGCTTCAACGCCATCTTCTCGCGTCAGGTACGTGCACTCGGTCAGCCCGGTGATGTGCTGCTGGCGATCTCCACCAGCGGCAATTCCGCGAACGTGCTCGAAGCCATCGATGCCGCACACGAGCGCGAGATGGTGGTGGTGGGTCTGAGCGGGCGCAACGGTGGCAAGATGGCCTCGGCCCTGCGCGAGACCGATGTGCACATCATCGTGCCGCATGAGCGCACCGCACGGATCCAGGAAGTGCACATCCTGGCGCTGCATTGCATCTGTGATGCCGTCGACCATCAATTGCTCGGAGAACAGGAAAACAAGTCATGATCCAGCCGCAAACCCGCCGCCTTTCCCTTCTGGTTCTTGGCGTCGTGTTGGCGGGTGCGGGCCTCACGGCCTGCGCGCCCCTGCTGGTCGGGGGTGCCGTCATGACCGGCATGTCGGCTGCCGATCGCCGTACCACGGGTTCGCAGATCGAGGATGAGCGCATCGAGACGCGCGGTGGCTCGCGCATCCGCGAGCACCTCGGCGAGCGCGTGCATATCAACATCACGAGCTACAACCGCCAGGTCCTGCTCACGGGTGAGGTGCCCAGCGAGCAGGACAAGCAGCTGGCCGAGCAGGTGATCTCGCGCATCGAGAACGTGCGCTCCATCACCAACGAGCTCGCCGTGCTGGGACCCTCCACGCTGACCCAGCGCTCCTCGGATGCGCTGGTCACGGGCCGTGTCAAGGCCAACCTGATCGACGCCCGCGACCTGAATGCCAGTGCCTTCAAGGTGGTGACCGAGCGTGGCGTGGTCTACCTGCTGGGCCGCGTGACGGCACGCGAGGCGGATCGCGCCACCGACATCGCGCGTCGCACCAGCGGTGTCCAGAAGGTGGTGCGCCTGTTCGAGCTCATCACCGAGGAAGAGCTGCTCGAGATGCAGGCGCCGGCCAACACGGCGCCAGGCACGACCGGCAGCGGCCGGCCCATGTGAGGCGGCGGCCGGCCAGCGGGTCGGCCAGACGCTTCAGCGCCTGAGGCGACGGATCAGGCTGGACGTGTCCCAGCGTCCACCCCCCATGCCCTGCACGTCGGCGTAGAACTGGTCGAGCAGGGCCGTGACCGGCAGGCGCGCCCCGTTGCGCCGTGCCTCCTCCAGCACCAGGCCCAGGTCCTTGCGCATCCAGTCCACGGCAAACCCGAAGTCGAACTGGTCGGCCACCATGGTCTTGCCGCGGTGGTCCATCTGCCAGCTCTGCGCGGCCCCCTTGCCGATCACGTCCAGCACCAGGCCCATGTCCAGTCCCGCCTGCTGGCCGAAGGCCACGGCCTCGGCCAGCCCCTGGATCACGCCTGCCACGGCGACCTGGTTGACCATCTTGGCCAGCTGTCCGGCGCCGCTGTCGCCGATGCGGGTGCAGGCACGCGCATAGGCCAGGGCCACGGGCTTCATCGCATCAAAAGCCGCCGGGTCGCCGCCGCACATGATGGTGAGGGCGCCGTTCTGTGCGCCGGCCTGACCGCCGGAGACCGGCGCGTCGACGAAATGCAGGTCGCGTTCACTTGCCATACCGCAGAGCTCGCGCGCCACCTCTGCCGAGGCCGTGGTGTGGTCCGCGAAAACCGCCCCGGTCTTCATGCCGGCGTAGGCGCCCTCGGCGCCCAGCACCACGCTGCGCAGGTCGGCATCGTTGCCCACGCAGGCGAACACGAGGTCGGCACCCGTCGCCGCCTCGCGCGGTGTGGCCGCGGCCCGGCCACCGAACTCCTGCACCCAGGCCTGGGCCTTGGCGGCCGTGCGGTTGTAGACCGTCACGCTGTGTCCCGCCTTCGCGAGGTGTCCCGCCATGGGGTAGCCCATGACGCCCAGACCGAGGAAGGCGACAGTGCGGTGCGGGGTGGCGTCGTAGGTTCGGGGATTGAGGCTGGGCATGGGCGCTCCTGAAATGAAAAATGGCCTGATGCCGGAGCATCAGACCATGGTGGGTGAGGTCAGACTCAGACGATCGCCAGATTCTCGGTTCCCGCCGCCAGATCCTGCGATTTGCCACGCTGGCTGTTGAGCTTGATCTGCAGGCGCAGGTCGTTGAGCGAGTCGGCGTTGCGCAGCGCGTCTTCGTAGCTGATCTGGTTGCCCTCGTAGAGATCGAACAGGGCCTGATCGAAGGTCTGCATGCCGATGTTGCGGCTCTTCTTCATGATCTCCTTGATCTCGGAGATCTCACCCTTGAAGATCAGGTCCGAGATCAGTGGCGAGTTCAGCATGATCTCCACGGCGGCGATACGCCCCTTGTTGTCCTGCTTGGGGATCAGGCGCTGCGAGACCAGGGCGCGCAGGTTGAGCGAGAGGTCCATCAGCAGTTGCGGACGGCGCTCTTCGGGGAAGAAGTTGATGATGCGGTCCAGCGCCTGGTTGGCGCTGTTGGCGTGCAGGGTGGCCAGGCAAAGGTGGCCGGTCTCCGCGAAGGCCACCGCATGCTCCATGGTCTCGCGGTCCCGGATCTCGCCCATCAGGATCACGTCCGGCGCCTGGCGCAGGGTGTTCTTGAGGGCGATCTCCCAGCTGTCCGTGTCCAGGCCCACCTCGCGCTGCGTCACCACGCAGTTCTTGTGCGGGTGCACGAATTCCACCGGGTCCTCGATGGTGATGATGTGGCCCTGCGAGTTTTCGTTGCGCCAGTCCACCATCGCGGCCAGCGTGGTGGACTTGCCGGAGCCCGTGGCACCGACCAGGATGCACAGGCCGCGCTTGGCCATGGTCACTTCCTTGAGCACCTGGGGCACGCCCAGGGTGTCGATGGTCGGCAACACCTGCGGGATCACCCGCAGCACCAGCCCCACCTTGCCCTGCTGGATGAAGGCGTTGGCGCGGAAGCGGCCGATGCCCGGTGGCGAGATCGCGAAATTGCACTCCTTGGTGCGCTCGAACTCCGCAACCTGTTTGTCGTTCATGACCGAGCGTGCCAGCGCCATGGTGTGGGCGGCACCCAGAGGCTGGGGCGAGACCTTGGTGATCTTGCCGTCGACCTTGATGGCCGGCGGAAAGTCGGCCGTGATGAAGAGGTCGCTGCCGTTACGGCTGATCATCAGCCGCAGCAGGTCATTGATGAATTTGGTTGCCTGGTCGCGCTCCATGAGAGCACCTCCTTTTCAGTGAGTCAGCACTGCCTGTGGCAGAAGGGTCTTTGCGGGGAACACTGCGGAACCGGCTTTGCCGGGCCGCTGGTGTTGCCCCCTGCAAGGGGGGTAGCGGAGCGACACGCAGTGCGCGGAGCTTGGGGTGAGCCATATCAGCCGGGGAAGTTTTCGGGGATCTTGGCCTTGCCGCGTGCCTCGGCGGCACTGATCACATTGCGGCGCACCAGCTCGGTCAGGTTCTGGTCCAGGGTCTGCATGCCCACGCTGTTGCCGGTCTGGATGCTGGAGTACATCTGCGCCACCTTGGCCTCGCGGATCAGGTTGCGGATGGCCGGCGTGCCCAGCATGATCTCGTGCGCCGCCACGCGGCCGCTGCCGTCCTTGGTCTTGCACAGGGTCTGGGAAATCACGGCCTGCAGCGATTCGGACAGCATGGCGCGGACCATTTCCTTTTCCTCGGCCGGGAACACGTCGATGATGCGGTCAATGGTCTTGGCCGCGCTGGAGGTGTGCAGGGTGCCGAACACCAGGTGGCCCGTTTCCGCCGCCGTCATGGCCAGGCGGATGGTTTCCAGATCGCGCATTTCGCCCACGAGGATGGCGTCCGGGTCTTCGCGCAGCGCGGACTTCAGCGCGGCAGCAAAGCTCAGGGTGTGCGGACCCACCTCACGTTGGTTGATCAGGCACTTCTTGGACTCATGCACGAACTCGATCGGGTCTTCCACTGTGAGGATGTGGCCGAACTCGGTCTCGTTCAGGTGGTTGACCATGGCGGCCAGCGTGGTCGACTTGCCCGAGCCCGTGGGGCCGGTCACCAGCACCAGGCCGCGCGGCTTGAGCGCGAGGTCGGCAAAGATCTTGGGCGCGTTGAGCTGTTCCAGCGTGAGGATCTTGCTCGGAATCGTCCGGAACACCGCGGCCGCACCGCGCTGGGTGTTGAAGGCGTTGACACGGAAACGCGCCAGACCGTCAATTTCGAAAGAGAAGTCGACCTCCAGGAACTCTTCATAGTTCTTGCGCTGGGTGTCGTTCATGATGTCGTACACCATGGCGTGCACTTCCTTATGCCCCAGGGCGTCGACGTTGATGCGGCGCACATCGCCATGCACGCGGATCATGGGCGGCAGGCCGGCGGAGAGGTGCAGGTCGGAAGCCTTGTTCTTGACGCTGAATGCCAGCAACTGGGTGATGTCCACGGTCCTTGGGTCCTTATCTTTGCTACGCTTGCGAAACATTATGACCGTGATTGCCACCCAGCTCCAAGCCGTTCATGCCCGCATCGCCGCCGCGTGTCATGCGGTGGGTCGCGCGCCCGACAGCGTTCAATTGCTCGCCGTCTCCAAGACCTTTGGCCCCGAGGCCGTGCGTGCCGCGCATGCGGCAGGCCAGATCGCCTTTGGCGAGAACTACATCCAGGAGGCCGTGGACAAGATGGCCCTGCTGGCCGATCTGCCGCTGCAATGGCATTGCATCGGGCCGATCCAGAGCAACAAGACCCGCCTCGTCGCCACGCACTTCCAGTGGGCGCAGACGGTGGACCGGCTCAAGATCGCCCAGCGGCTCAGCGAACAGCGGCCGGACGACCTGCCCCCGCTGCAGGTCTGCATCCAGGTCAATGTGGATGGCGGTGCCACCAAGTCCGGCGTGGGCCCGGAGGAGCTGCCGGCGCTGGCGCAGGCCGTGGCCCAGTTGCCGCGCCTGCAGCTGCGCGGCCTGATGTGTATCCCCGATCCGCAGGACGATGCCCAGGCCATGCGCGCCGTTTTCCTGCGCGCCGGTGCGCTGTACGAGGATCTGCGGGCACGGGGCTTGCCACTGGATACCCTGTCCATGGGCATGAGCGGCGATCTGGAGGCGGCCATCGCAGCCGGCAGCACCCTGGTGCGCGTGGGCACGGCCATCTTCGGCGGCCGCGGCACCGTGAAATAAGTCACGTCCGGGCGGCCCCGCGGTCGGGGGCTGGGTTTACCCCGGGGGGCAATCCTGGCGTTTACATAAAATTACAAATCAACCGACCCACCATCCCATGTGCCACCTGCCAGCCTGTCCGGCACCGTCTCGTTCGCCGGGGTTCACGCTCATCGAGCTGCTGCTGGTGGTCGGCCTGCTCGGCGTGCTGGCGGCGATCGCACTGCCCATGTATCAGAACCACCGGGAGCGCATCCGCCAGACCCAGGCCATCCAGGACATCCTGGTGCTGCAGGCATTGATCCGCGACTTCCGGCTCGACAGCGGGCGTTACCCGGACAACCTGGCCGAAGTCGGCAACGCCGGCCGCGTAGATCCCTGGGGGCACCCCTATGTCTACCAGGAGCTGGAGAGCGCGCCGGGCAAGGGCAAGGCGCGCAAGGATCGCAAGCTCAACCCGCTCAACTCCGACTTCGATCTCTACAGCCTGGGCAAGGACGGGGTGTCCAAGACCCAGCTGACCAACAAGGACAGCCTGGACGACATCGTGCGGGCCAATGACGGGGCGTATGTCGGCCTGGCCGCCGACTACACGCGCTGAGATCGCCGCCATGCTGTCCCTGCTCAAGCTCCCGATCCGCGGCCTGTTCCTGCACAGCCGGGTGGCGCGGCGCGTCTTCACGCTGTTCCTGCTCTCGGCCCTGCTGCCCGCGTTGTTGCTGGCCCTGCTGGCCTACGCGCAGATGCGGGCGATGGATCGTGAGCATGCACAGCGGCAAGTGGAGCTGGAGGCTGCGAGCTACACCAGCGGCCTCTACGAGCGCCTGCTGGGCGCGCATTTCATGCTCGGGGTGCAGGCCGTCAGCCTGCGCCAGGGCGTCACGCCTGACCCGGAGCTCGATGGCCCGGCCCGGCGTGTCTACACGCGCATCGAGGTGCAGCCGTTGGCCCAGTCCCCGGTCGGCTCCGAGGCGGCCCGGGCCCACCTGGCACGTGGCGAGAGCCTGTTGCTCACCCGGGGCGAGGTGCAGGCGCCGCGTCTGCTGCTGGTACGGGCGGTCGATCCGGCGCGTCCCGAGCTCGGGCTGCTGGAGGGCGAACTCGCGTCCGCCTACCTCTGGGGCGACGCCGAGGACCTGGCCCACCAGACCCAGGTCTGCGTGCGCGATGCCCTGGGGCTGGTGCTGCATTGCACCGACCCCGCGCTGCGGCCGCTGGCCGAGCGCCAGGGCCTGCAGGCGGCCGACCCGCAGGAGATGACGCAGCCGCACACCACACGCAGCCTGTTCCTGCGGGCGCGCTTTGCCGCCGATGACTGGACCGTCCTAGTCCTGCGCCCGGCAGAGGCCGCCGATGCCGGCTGGGGTCGGCTGGTCTATCTTTTCCTGGGGGTGATCCTGCTCATCCTGCTGCTTGTGGCCCTGCTCAGCGGTGTGCAGCTGCGGCGCACCCTGGTCCCGCTCGAGCGCCTGATCGAGGGCACGCGGCGCATTGCGCGCGAGGACTTCCAGCTGCCGGTGCAGCTGCAGCGCGACGACGAATTCGGCGAGCTCGGGCACGCGCTCAACAAGATGGCCGCGCGCCTGGGCCGCCAGATGGGCGCACTGCGCGCGCTGGCCGAGATCGATCACGAGATCCTGGCGCGCGTCGAGATGGAGCAGATCATCACCCGCGTGCAGGAGCGCCTGCACGAGCTCTGGCCCCAAGCGGTGACCAGCATGGTGGTGTTCGACCGCCAGGCGGCGGACTTCGGCATCGTGCACCTGCATGCCGGCGAGGGCGATGTGACGGCCAAGGTGCCGAGCAAGCTCGAGCCCTGGCTGCTGGAACGCCTGGCGCGCGACTACGACGGCATGTGGTTCGACGTGGGCGGCGGTGAACTCCCCGACTTCCTGTCCATGGTGGCCGATACCGGGGCCCAGCGCATCCTGGTGCTGCCCATCTTCTGGCGCGAGCAGGTCAGCGGTCTGCTGGCCATCGGTCTGATGGAGCCGCGCGAGTTCAGCCACGAGCTGGTGCAGCAGGCGCGAGACCTGGTCAACCGCATCGGCGTGGCGCTGGCGGCGCAGGCGCGCGACGAGCAGCTCAAGTACCAAGCCTTCCACGACGCGCTCACGGGCCTGCCCAACCGGCCCCTGCTGCTGGAGCGGCTCACGCAGGAGATGGCCCGTGCGCGGCGCAGCGAGCGTCTGCTGGCGGTGCTGTTCATCGACCTCGACCGCTTCAAGAAGATCAACGACAGCCTGGGCCACGAGGCTGGCGACCGGCTGCTGTGTCAGGTGGCGGAGCGCCTGATCTCCAGCACCCGCGAAGGCGACACCGTGGCGCGCCTGAGCGGCGACGAGTTTGTCGTGCTGCTCCCCGATCTGGGCAGCCCGCAGCAGGCCGCGCGCCTGGCCGGCGAGATGCAGGGTCTGCTCGACGAGCCCTTTCTGATCGGCGACAGCACGGCTTATGTGGGGGCGAGCATCGGCGTGGCCATCTTCCCGTCCGACGGCACCCTGGCCCCCGAACTGCTCAAGAAGGCCGACATGGCCATGTACCGGGCCAAGGCCACAGGGCGCGGCCGCGTCGTCTTCTACGAGGAGAGCATGAATCTCGCGCAGCAGGAGCAGGCGGTGCTCGAGCGCGAGTTGCGGCTGGCCATCGCGCGCGACCAGCTTTCGCTGCGCTACCAGCCGCGCATCCTGCTGGCCGACAACCGGCTCGTCGGGGCCGAGGCCCTGTTGCGCTGGGAGCACCCGGAGTACGGACAGATCAGCCCCGAGAAGTTCATTCCCCTGGCCGAGGAAGTGGGCCTGATCGACGAGCTCGGTCATTGGGTGCTGCAACAGGTCTGCGTGCAGCTGGCGCAGTGGCAGGCGGCGGGCTACCGTATCACCGTCTCGGTCAACATCTCGGGGCGCCAGCTGCGCTCGGGGCGCCTGGTCCAGCAGGTGCAGCAGGCGCTGGAAGCGGCACAGGTGATGCCCGCCGGGCTGGAGCTGGAGGTGACCGAAGGCACCCTGATCGACGACATCGAGGCGGCCAGCGAGCAGCTGGGCCAGATCAAGCGCACCGGTGTGCAGCTGTCGCTCGACGATTTCGGCACCGGCTACCCCTCGCTGCGCCATCTGCAACAGCTGCCGCTGGACATGCTCAAGATCGACCGCAGTTTCATCCATGGGCTGGGCCAGGACGACGGGGCGGGCAGCATCGTGCATTCCATCATCGCCCTGGCCCATGCGCTGGGCAAGACCGTGGTGGCCGAGGGCGTCGAACACGAGCGCCAGGCCGAGCTGCTGCGCATCTGGCAATGCGAGCAGGCCCAGGGCTACTACTACAGTCCGCCGCTGACCGCGGCCGAGATCGAGCAGGAGCTCACGCCCTCGCGCCCCGCCGAGCTGGCCTGAACGGGAGGCCGGCGGGCGGCGTCCTGCCGCGCCCTCAGTGCCAGTGCCGGGCGAACCAGGCCGCGGCGTACGACCCGACCTGCTCCAGCGCGCCCGCCTCCTCGAAGAGATGGGTGGCCTCAGGGATCACCACCAGCGCCTTTTCGCACTGCAGTCGCTCATGGGCGAGGTGGTTGAGTTGCAGAACTTCGGCGTCGGCCCCGCCCACGAGCAGCAAGGTGGGCGCGCGGACCTTGGACAGCTCATGGCGGCCCGCCAGGTCCGGCCGCCCCCCGCGCGTGACCACGGCGTGGACTTCTCCGCCCAGCGCGGCCGCAGCCTGCAGGGCGGCCGCCGCGCCGGTGCTGGCCCCGAAATAGCCCACGGGCAGGTGCCGGCTGGCCGGCGTGTGCAGCAGCACGAAGCGCGTGGCCACGAGCAGGCGGTGCGTGAGCAGGGTCATGTCGAAGCGCGTGTGGTAATCCAGGTTCTCGGCCAGCGTCAGCAGGTCCAGCAGCAAGGTGCCCGAGCCCTGCGCGCGCAAGGTACGCGCCACCTGCCCATTGCGCGGGCTGTGGCGGCTGCTGCCGCTGCCATGCGCAAACAGCACCACGCCGCGCGCGTCGCCGGGCAGTTCGAGCAGCCCCTCGATGTGCACGTCGTCGGCGGGGATGCGCAGCAGTTCGGATGACATGAGCGGTCCGTGGGCGATCGCAACCACGGTAGCGCCTGCCGTCGCGGGCGTCAACCCTGTCGCAGGGTGCGGCGATCTGTCCTGTCTTTACCCGTCTGTTCGGGCTAGGCAGACCTGGCGAACCTATGCAGAATGTCTCCTACCGCATGCGTACCCACGCTGCCTTGAGGGGAATACCCATGAACCTTCTGCAAGGCGCCCGCTGGCGCGATCTGAGTCTGGCCATCAAACTGGCCCTGAGCGTGCTGGCCGTGGTGGGCGCGGTCTTTCTGGCCTTCGTGCTGGCCATCAGCCTGGCGCTGATGGACTCGGTGGAAGAGCGCGCCAGCGAGGAGGTCGCGAGCAATACCCAGCTCATCGTGAGCATGCTCGATGCCTCGGACCGCGACCTGCGTCTGCGTGCTGCAGCCCTGGCCAAGGCCCTGCAGAACCGGCTGGAGGGACGCTTCGAGCTTGACCCCGCGATCACCGAAGTCAACGGCAAGCCCGCGCCCACGCTCAAGCTCAACGAACGGGTGCTGAACATGGACTTCGCCCCGGTCGACCAGTTCACGCAGGCCACCGGGGCGGTCGCCACGATCTTCGCCAAGACCGGTGACGACTTCATCCGTGTCACCACCTCGCTCAAGACCGACAAGGGCGCGCGCGCCATCGGCACCCTGCTCGACCGCGCCCATCCGGGCTACAAGGCCACGCTCGAGGGCAAGACCTATGCCGGGCCGGCCGTGCTGTTCGGCAAGCCCTACATCACCCAGTACGACCCGATCCGCAATGCGCAAGGGCAGGTCATCGGCCTGTCCTTCATCGGCCTGGACTACAGCGACTACCTCAAGCAGCTCAAGGACACCATCCGCGGTCTCAAGATCGGCAAGACGGGCTACTTCTACGTCCTCGACGCCCGGCCCGGCCCCAACCTAGGCAACTACGTCGTGCACCCGACGGAGGAAGGCAAGAACGTCCTGGGCCAGAAGGATGCCTCGGGCCGCGAATACATCAAGGACATCCTGGAAAGCAAGAACGGGGTGACCAGCTACCCTTATATGAACGAAGGGCAGGCGCGCGAGAAGCTCGCGGCCTACAGCCACTTCAAGGGCTGGGAATGGGTGATCGTGGGGGGCGCCTACGTGGACGAATTCAGCGCCGAGGTGCGCGGCCTGCGCAACCTCTTCGGCGTCCTCGGTGGCGGGCTGGTCCTGCTGGTCGCGGGGGCGCTGTACGTGGTCATCGGTCGCCTCGTCATCCGCCCGCTGGTGCAGGCCACGGGTGCTGCCCAGGCCCTGGCCCAGGGGGACCTGAGCGTACGTCTACACACTGGTCGTGGCGACGAGCTGGGCCAGCTGATCGACGCCATGAACCGCATCGGCAGCGGCCTGACCGAGGTGGTGCAGACCGTGCGCCAGGGCAGCGAGAGCGTGGCCACGGCCAGCGCCGAGATTGCCCAGGGCAACACCGATCTGTCATCCCGCACCGAAAGCCAGGCCAGCGCGCTGGAGCAGACGGCGGCCAGCATGGAGCAGCTGGGTTCCACCGTACGCCAGAACGCCGACAACGCGCGTCAGGCCAACCAGCTGGCGCAGAGCGCCAGCACGGTCGCCGTGCAGGGCGGCCAGGTGGTGGCCCAGGTGGTGGACACCATGAAGGGCATCAACGACAGCTCTCGCAAGATCGCCGACATCATCAGCGTGATCGACGGCATCGCCTTCCAGACCAATATCCTGGCGCTCAATGCCGCGGTCGAGGCCGCACGTGCGGGCGAGCAGGGACGGGGCTTTGCGGTGGTGGCCAGCGAGGTGCGCAGCCTGGCCGGGCGCAGCGCCGAGGCGGCCAAGGAGATCAAGGCCTTGATCGGCGACAGCGTGGAGCGCGTAGGCCAGGGCAGCGCCCTGGTCGACCAGGCCGGCGCCACCATGAGCGAGGTGGTCACCGCAATCAAACGTGTGACCGACATCATGGGCGAAATCAGCACCGCCAGCGGTGAGCAAAGCGCCGGCGTGGCCCAGGTGGGCGAGGCCATCACCAACATGGACCAGACCACGCAGCAGAACGCCGCGCTGGTCGAGGAGATGGCCGCGGCCGCCTCCAGCCTGCGCCATCAGGCGCAGGAGCTGGTGCAGGCGGTCAGCGTGTTCAAGACCGCCTGAGCCGGCGGGCTTATTTCGCCTGGAAGCCGCTGGCCTGGATGATCCTGGCCCAGGTCTGGCTGTAGGCGCGCTCGCGGCTGGCGAGCTGCTCGGCGCTCATGTGGCCCACGGTCAGGCCCATGGCCGTCAGGCGCTCGTTCACCTCGGGCAGGGCGATGACCTTGGCCAGCGCGGCGGAGTAGCGCTCCAGCGTAGCCTTGGGCGTGCCCTTGGGGGCGAACAGGCCGTAGTAGGGCAGGTCTTCAAAGCCGGTCAGCCCCAGCTCGGTGAAGGTCGGCACATCGGGCAGCGTGGCCTGACGCTTGCCGCCGATCACGGCCACGATGCGGATCTTGCCGGCCTTATGGTTCTCGATGAAGTCCGGTACCGAGCCCACGCCCGCGGCGATCTGGTTGCCCAGCATGTCGCCCATCATGGGCGCGCTGCCGCGGTAGGGCGCGGCCTGCAGGTCCAGCCCGTTCTTCTGGCCGATCACCTTGACGAAGAACTCCGGCGTCGAGGCCGGGGCCGGCACGCCCACGGTGCCGCGCTTCTTGACGTCCTCACGCACCCAGGCCAGGTACTCCTGATAGCTCTTGGCCGGCGTGCCGCCGGACAGGGCCAGGCCATTGACGAAGGTCGCAAAGCCGGCCACGGGCACGAAGTCTTCGGCGGGGTTGAAGCCCGGGTTCTTGAGCGTCAGGGGCAGGATGGAGATGCTGTGGTCGTGCGAGAGGAAGAGCACGGTGCCGTCGGCCGGCGCGGCCTTGAGCGCCTGCGCGGCGAGCTGGCCGCCCGCACCGGCCTTGTTCTCGACGATCACATTGGCGCCGAGCTGATCCTTGAGCTTATCGGCCAGCACGCGCGCGATGGCATCGGTGCCGCCGCCCGGCGGGAAGCCCACGAGGATCTTGACGGTGGAGCTGTCGGCCAGGGCCGGGCCGGCGACGAGCAGGGCGGCCGCGGCCAGGCCCAGGGTGCGGCGCTTGAGGTTCATGAACATGGGGTCACTCCGTGAGATGGGGAAGGAAACAGCGGGCCATTCTGCACCAGCCGGCAGGCCGGTCGCTTACAGCCAGCGGAACACCAGCGGGATCAGCAGCGAGGCCAGCACCACCTGCAGGCCCATGGCCAGGCCCGCGTAGGCGCCGGCATCGGCGTCCACCTGCAGGGACCGTGCCGCGCCGATGCCGTGTGAGGTGGTGCCCAGCGCAAAGCCGCGCGCCATCCAGCCCGCGGGCGTGGTGGGCACACGCAGCAGGTCAAAGAGGTACTTGCCGCTGAGCGCGCCGATCAGGCCCGTGAGCACGGCGAACACCGCCGCCAGCGCCGGGATGCCGCCGATCTTCTCCGCCACCCCCATGGCCACGGGCGCGGTGACCGACTTGGTGGTCAGTGACTGCACCAGCTCGGTCGGCAAGCCGACGGCCAGGCCCAGGGCCCAGGCTGAGCCGGCCGCCGCCGCGCCGCCCACGAGGGCGGCCAGTAGCAGCGGCAGCCAGCGCGCGCGCAGCTCCACGCGGCGCTGCCACAGCGGCCAGGCCAGCGCGACCACGGCAGGGCCGAGCAGGAAGTGGATGAACTGCGCGCCCGCGAAATAGGTCGGGTAGGGCACGCCGGTGATGAGCAGCACGCCGGCGATCAGCACCACGGTCCAGAGTACCGGGTTGGCCCAGGGCGCCTGGCCGCGCTGCAGGTAGAAGGCCTGGGCCAGCACATAGACGGCCATCGTGGCCGTCAGGCCGAACAGCGGCGTGCTCGAGAGATAGACCCAGAGTTCGACGAAGTTCTGCACGTGCCTACTCCTTGGGCGTCTTGAGCAGCGCGCGCAGCACCAGCGCGGTCACGGCCAGGCCAATCCAGGTCGAGAGGGCGATGACGAGCAGCAGGCGCCCGCCGTACTCACCGAGCAGGCCCAGGTGCGTCATCACCCCCACGCCCACCGGCACGAAGAGCAAGGAGAGATGGGTCAGCAGAAAGTCGGCACAGGCCGCCACGGGCGTACGCACGGCCTCGATGTTCAGCGCGGCCAGCAGCAGCACGAGGCCGACCACCGGGCCGGGAAAGGGCAGGCGCAGCGCGTGGGCCAGCAGCTCGCCGGCGGATTGCAGGACCAGCAGCCAGGCAAATCCGCGCAGTGCGTTCATAGTGCGTGTTGTTTCAGGCTGTCGCTGCGTAAAGGAGCAGGCACAGCACCAGCAGGATGTAGAACAGCGCGCCGACGAATAGCAGGCCGGTGCCCGTGACGACCCTCTTGCCTTGGTGAACGTAGCTGAGTGCGCCAGCCGGCCCATGGATGCGGTCTTCGTCGCTTAGCAACGAGACGCTACGACAGCGTCCGAAGGAAACAGCCCAGACGATCAATCGCCCCGTTTGCCTGACGAGCAATTCGAGTGCGCCAGCGCTCAGGCTATCCATGAAGTATCAGAAGCGCGGCAGGTCCGGGTGCGAAATCTTGCCGCCGCGCACCAGCATCTTGCCGTACTCGGCGCAGCGGTTGTGCGTGGGGATGACCTTCCCCGGGTTGAGCGTGCCCTGCGGATCGAAGGCGCGCTTCACACCCAGCATCTGCGCGTTTTCCTCGGCGCTGAACTGCACGCACATGCTGTTGAGCTTTTCCACGCCCACGCCGTGCTCGCCCGTCACTGTGCCGCCCATGGCCACACTGGTCTCCAGGATGTCGGCGCCGAAGAGTTCGCAGCGGTGCAGCTGGTCCGCGTCATTGGCATCGAAGAGGATCAGCGGGTGCAGGTTGCCGTCGCCGGCGTGGAAGACATTGAGGCACTTGAGGTCGTACTTCTTCTCCATCCCCTGGATGGCTTCGAGGATATCGGCCAGGCGCTTGCGCGGAATGGTCGAGTCCATGCACATATAGTCGGGTGCCATGCGGCCGCTGGCCGGGAAGGCGTTCTTGCGCCCGCTCCAGTAGCGCAGGCGTTCAGCCTCGTCCTTGCTGACGGCAATGGCCGTGGCGCCCGCCTTGCGCAGCACCTCACTCATGCGGCCGATCTCTTCTTCCACCTCTTCGGGCGTGCCGTCGCTCTCGCAGAGCAGGATGGCCGCCGCGCTCAGGTCATAGCCCGCGTGCACAAAGTCTTCCACCGCGGCCGTCATGGGCTGGTCCATCATCTCCAGCCCGGCAGGGATGATGCCCGCGGCAATCACTGCGGCCACGGCGTCACCCGCCTTGCGCACATCGTCAAAGCTGGCCATGATGCAGCGCGCCAGCTGCGGCTTGGGCACGAGCTTGACGGTGACTTCCACCGTCACGGCCAGCATGCCCTCGGAACCTATGAAGACGCTCAGCAGGTCGTAACCCGGCACGTCCAACGCCTCGGAGCCGAACTCCACGGGCTTGCCTTCCACCGTGTAACCACGCACCTTGAGCACGTTGTGCACGGTCAGGCCGTACTTGAGGCAGTGCACCCCGCCGGAGTTCTCGGCCACATTGCCGCCAATGGTGCAGGCGATCTGGCTTGAGGGGTCGGGCGCGTAGTACATGCCGTAGGGCGCGGCCGCCTCGCTGATGGCCAGGTTGCGCACCCCGGCCTGGACCACGGCCGTGCGGCTCACGGGGTCGATCTTGAGGATCTGGTTGAACTTGGCCAGCGAGAGCGTCACCCCCATGGCATGGGGCATGGCGCCACCCGAGAGGCCGGTGCCCGCGCCGCGCGCCACCACCGGCACCCCGATGGCATGGCAGGCCTTGAGCACGGCCTGGACCTGGGCCTCGGTCTCGGGCAGGGCCACCACCAGCGGGCGCTGGCGGTAGGCCGTGAGGCCGTCGCATTCGTAGGGCGTGGTGTCTTCGGCCTGCCAGAGCAGGGCGTGGGCCGGCAGCACGGCCGAGAGGGCGCGCACGACCTGGGCCTGGCGCTCGGCGCGCTGCAGGCTCTCGGCTTGCGTGGGGGGGGCGGGGGCATTCATGATCAGGCCATTTTAGGGATAATTCCCCGCTTCCTTACTCTGATTCAGGCGGTTTCCGTGTCCGATCGTCTTGCGGTGCTGCCGCAGTATCTGCTGCCCAAAAAGGCGCTGACCTCCTTCGCCGGCCTGGTGGCCGGTTCGCAGATGGGGGCCATCACCACAGGCATCATCCGCCGCTTCATTCGCCGCTACAACGTCAACATGGCCGAGGCGGCCAACCCCGATCCGGCCAGCTACGCCAGCTTCAACGACTTCTTCACCCGCGCACTCAAGGAAGGCGCGCGCCCGCTGGCCGATGCCACCTGGGTCTGCCCGGTGGACGGCGCCATCAGCCAGTTCGGCCCCATCGAACGCGACCAGATCTTCCAGGCCAAGGGCCACCGCTACAGCACCACGGCCCTGGTGGGCGGTGACGCCGCCCTGGCCGCTCGGTTCGACAACGGCCACTTCGCCACGCTGTATCTCAGCCCGCGCGACTACCACCGCATCCACATGCCCTGCCAGGGCACGCTCATGCGCATGATCTATGTGCCGGGCGACCTGTTCTCGGTCAACCCCACCACCGCGCGCGGCGTGCCCGGCCTGTTCGCGCGCAACGAGCGCGTGGTCTGCGTCTTCGATACCGCGCACGGGCCGCTGGTGCTGGTGCTGGTGGGCGCCACCATCGTGGGCAGCATGGCCACGGTCTGGCACGGCGTGGTCAACCCGCCGCGTCGGCCCCAGGTGACCGAATGGCACTACCCCGGACAGGGGATCACGCTGGAAAAAGGCGCTGAAATGGGCCGTTTCCTGCTCGGCTCCACCGTCGTGATGCTCTGGCCCCAGGCGGCCCTCGGGTTCAACCCGGACTGGGCGCCCACCCGCGCCATCCGGCTTGGTGAGAAAATGGCCGATTCACTGTCTTAAACGGAGTTTTTATGCCCGCACTACTGCCCAACGTGGACCCGGACGGCCTGCTCGAGTTCTCGGTGGTCTACACCGACCGAGCGCTCAACCACATGTCCAAGCGCTTCCAGGGCGTGATGCGGGACATCTCCGGCATCCTCAAAGAGGTGTACAAGGCGCCCTCCGCCGTGCTCGTGCCCGGCAGCGGCACCTTCGGCATGGAATCCGTGGCGCGCCAGTTCGCCACCGGCAAGAAGGCCCTGGTGCTGCGCAATGGCTGGTTCAGCTACCGCTGGACCCAGATTTTCGAGATGGGCAACATCCCCGCCAGCGCCACCGTACTCAAGGCGCGTCGTGTCGGCACGGGCTCGCAGGCCCAGTGGATCCCCTGCCCCGTGGAAGAGGTCGTGGCCACGATCAAGGCCGAGAAGCCCGACGTGGTCTTCGCCCCGCACGTGGAAACCTCGGCCGGTATGGTCCTACCCGACGACTACCTGAAGAAGGTCACCGATGCCGTCCACGAAGTGGGCGGCCTCTTCGTGCTGGACTGCATCGCCTCCGGCTGCCTCTGGGTCGACATGCAGGCCACGGGCGTGGACGTGCTGGTCAGCGCGCCCCAGAAGGGCTGGAGCGGCTCCCCGGCTTGCGCCATGGTCATGCTCAGCGAGCGCGCCCGCAAGGCCATCGACGGCACCACCAGCACCAGCTTTGCCGCCGATCTCAAGAAGTGGCTGCAGATCATGGAAGCCTATGAAAACGGCGGCCACATGTACCACACCACCATGCCCACCGATGCCCTGGCGCGGCTGGACCAGGTGATGCGCGAGACCAAGGAATACGGTTTCGACAAGGTCCGCCAGGAGCAGATCACCCTGGGCGCCAAGGTGCGCGCGCTCATGGAGTCCCGCGGTTTCGTCAGCGTGGCCGCCGACGGCTTCAAGGCCCCGGGCGTGGTCGTGAGCTACACCACCGACCCCGAGATCCAGAACAGCAAGAAATTCCTGGCCCTGGGCCTGCAGACCGCCGCCGGCGTGCCCCTGCAGTGCGACGAACCCGCCGACTTCAGCACCTTCCGCATCGGCCTCTTCGGCCTCGACAAGCTGCACAACCCTGACCGCAGCGTGGCCCAGCTGGCCGCGGCGCTGGACAAGCTGGGGTATGTGGAGAAGGTGGCGCAGGCAGCCTGATCTTCTACGCCCTCCAAATCAAAAGCCCCGGCTCGTGAGAGTCGGGGCTTTCTTGTTTGTGAGCGGTCGTTGAACTAGCGTGATCAAGGTCAGCTGTCGTCCTATGACCCTTTTGGGGGATGTCTCTAAATGAAGCACCTTCCTAGAATCTGTCTTGTCCAGATGCCTCAACGTTCATTTTTTTGCGATCAGTCCGATGCGCCCATTTTTAACAATCCTTGCCTTGTTCACGCTCCTTGGTTGTAGTCAAGAGAACCTTATCCAGAAATTTTCCTCGCCCGAAGATCAGGCGACCGCGAAAAGTCACATTGACTTGCTGCGCGCTGGGAAGTTCGACGAAATAGAGAAGGGTTTAGACCCAACTATTCGGACTGTAAATAGTCGTGACACATTGGCAAGGATGGCTGACCTCATCCCGAAACAAGAGCCGATATCGGTAAAGGTCGTCGGGGCGCACACCTTCAGCACATCTCATGAGAAAACAGTCAACACAACTTTCGAGTACGACTTTGGCGACAAGTGGCTGCTCGCGAATGTCGTAGTGAGGGAGAGACAGGGGATAAAGATGATTGTCGGATTCAATGTCAAGGCGATGCCTCAATCACTGGACTCTCTGAATCGCTTCACGCTTACCGGGAAAAGTCCTCTACAGTACTCAATACTGATTGCTGCAATCGCAGCAGTCTTGTTTACCTTTTATTCGCTGGTCATTTGCGTCAAGACTAAATTTCCAAAACGCAAATGGCTTTGGGTGCTGTTTATCCTGTTTGGTTTTGGTTCGCTGGCGGTCAACTGGACTACAGGCGAGTTGGCGATAACACCGCTTTCTGTGCAGTTGTTTAGCGCAAACGCAATGGCACCGCTGTATGGCCTGTGGACTGTCGCTGTGTCTTTGCCTATCGGTGCAATCATCTTTCTTTTCTTCAAAAGGCCGCGTCTTGCACTAGCGAGCGTTAACGGCGCGACTCAGTCCGACGCGCGTCAAGTAGACACGCGCAACTCCCCGTGAAGATTGAGCGTCTGCTTCTGCGGATCGTCATGGCCCACAATAGATCGCAAGCTCACACAGGGCAATAGCCGTTGCTAGACGCCGGGGTTTTGTTTGTGAGTCGAGATCGATTTTGTAAAGATTGCCCTCTAGCTCCCATTGAGGATCGCGTGGTGTTCGTTGCGCCATTTCATGGACGGATGCCGCTACGTCGCATTGCACTCGAGGGCAGGACGGTTCGATCCGTGGCGTTTGGAACGGCAGCGAGCAAAGCCTGAGCAACAGTGGATGCCTGAATGGGCTTGTAGTTGGCAGGGATCAGAAAGCCAAGAACCCGGGCGATCCCCTCCCCGATCACTTCGCCGGACCGCCTGGGCTGCCCCAGGACTTCCCGGTCGCCGACCAGCAGCGAGGGGCGCGTGATGACGAGGCCCTCGAAGGGGAGCTGCGTCAGCGCGTCTTCCAGCTCGCCCTTGACGCGGTTGTAGAAAATCCTGGAGCGGGCGTCCGCCCCCATGGCGCTCACCAGGCCCACTTTCTTCACGCCGGCGGCCAGCGCCGCCTGGGCCACGTTCAGGTTGGCGTCGTGGTCCACCGCGCGAAAGGCGGCCTGGCTGCCGGCGACCTTGATCGTGGTGCCGAGGGCCAGGTAGAGCTCGTCGGCAGGTGGCAGCGGCGGCAGGGCGGCGAAGTCGACGATGTGGGCCGTGAGCTTGGGGTGTTGCGTGGCCGGCGCGCGGCGTCCCAGTGTGTGCACCGCGCTCACGCCGGGGTCGGCCAGCAGCCCTTGGAGGATCTCCCGGCCCACCAGACCGGTGGCGCCTGCCAGGATGACGGTGCGTAGTTTCATGCGCAGATTCTGCGCCTGTCGCGACGGCTTGGGTGGCAAGGCACACCCGCATGGAAAAACCGCCGCGGCTCTGGCGAACCGGGGCGGTTGTCTGCTGGCGGGGACGGCTTACTTGAAGATCACCGTCTTGTGCCCGTTGAGCAGCACGCGGTGTTCGCTGTGCCACTTCACGGCGCGGGCCAGCACCTGGCTTTCGGTGTCGCGGCCGATGGCGGTGAGGTCTTCCACGGTCTTGCTGTGGTCCACGCGGGCCACGTCCTGTTCGATGATCGGGCCTTCGTCCAGATCGGCCGTCACGTAGTGGGCAGTCGCGCCGGTCAGCTTCACGCCGCGGTCATGGGCCTGGTAGTAGGGCTTGGCGCCCTTGAAGCTGGGCAGGAAGCTATGGTGGATGTTGATGGCCTTGCCCGAGAGCTTGCGGCACATGTCGTCGCTGAGCACCTGCATGTAGCGCGCCAGCACCACGAGTTCGGCGCCTTCGGCCTGGATCACCTCGAACTGCTTGGCCTCGGCCTGGGCCTTGGTGGCGGCCGTCACGGGGATGTGGTGGAAAGGCACGTTGTAGCTGGCGGCCAGCTGGTAGAAGTCGCGGTGGTTGGAGACGATGGCGCGGATGTCGATGGGCAGCAGGCCGATCTTCCAGCGGAACAGCAGGTCGTTGAGGCAGTGGCCTTCCTTGCTGACGAAGAGCACGGTGCGCATGGTCTGGTCGGCCGGGTTCAGCGTCCACTGCATGTTGAAGGGCTCGGCGAAGAGCTTGAGCTGCACTTGCAGGTCCTCGTACGTCACCTGGCCGCAGGAGAACTGCACGCGCATGAAGAACAGACCGGTGGCATGGTCGTTGTACTGGGCGGCTTCTTCGATGTTGCCGCCGCGCTCCAGCAGAAAACCTGAGACGGCGTGGACGAGACCCAGGCGATCCGGGCAGGAGAAGGTGAGGATGTAGGCTTGGCTCATGGAGACCCTTGTGGCAGGATGGGGTGATCAGGGTGTGGCCCGCTTTTGACGGCCGCACCCCGCCATTGTCGCAATTTTCAGGAGACGGCTCGCATGGCCCGCGCTGACATCCCGCTGCAGTCCCAGTGGCTGCCCTTCACGCCCAACCGCAGTTTCGCGCTCGATCCGCGCGTCTTCGTCGCTGCCGAAGGCATGCACTTCACCACGCACGACGGCCGTCAGGTGCTCGATGGCATCTCCAGCCTCTGGTGCGTGGGCGCGGGCCACAAACGGCGCGAGATCAACGCCGCCATCAGCCGCCAGCTGGAGACGCTGGACTACGCCACCGCCTTCCAGAGCGGCAACGACCGCTCTTTCGAGGCGGCCGAGCGCATCACGGCGCTGGCGCCGGGCGACCTGAGCAAGGTGCTGTTCTGCAGCTCGGGCAGCGAGGCCGTGGACACGGCGCTCAAGGTGGCCCTGGCCTACCACCGCGCGCGGGGCCAGGGGCAGCGCACGCTGTTCATCGGCCGCGAGCGGGGTTACCACGGCGTGGGCTTCGGCGGCATCAGCGTGGGCGGCATCCCGGCCAACCGCAAGACGTTTTCCGGCGCGCTGCTGCCGCGTGTGGACCACCTGCGTTTTATCCACGACCCGGTGAAACACGCCTATTACAACGGCAGCGAACCCGTGTGGGACGAGGACCTGCTGCTGGAGCTGGAGCAGCGCATCCTGCCGCTGCACGATCCGTCCAATGTGGCGGCGGTCATCGTCGAGCCGGTGGCGGGCAGCGCGGGCTGGTATGTGCCGCCCCAGGGCTACCTGAAACGCCTGCGCGAGATCTGCGACCGCCACGGCATCCTGCTGATCTTTGACGAGGTCATCACCGGCTTCGGCCGCCTGGGCACGCCCTTCGGTGCCGACTTTTACGGCGTGGTGCCGGACCTGCTGACCTTCGCCAAGTGCGTGACCAATGGCGTGATTCCGCTGGGCGGCGTGCTGTGCCGCCAGGGTGTGTTTGACGCCGTGATGGACGCCCACCGCGACAGCCCGGCGCATCAGATCGAGCTGTTCCACGGCTACACCTACTCGGGCCATCCCGTGGCCTGCGCAGCGGCCGTGGCCACGCTGGATGTGTTCCGCGACGAGGACCTGTTTGCGCGCGCGGGCCGCATGGGGAAGGTGCTCGGTGATGTGGCCCATGCCACGCTCAAGGGCCTGCCGCACGTGGTGGGCATCCGCAGCCTGGGGCTGGCGACGGCCGTCGAGCTGCAGAGCCGCCCGGGTCTGGTGGGCCAGCGCGCCTACGAGGTCTTCCTCGACTGCTTCAGGCAGGGCGTGCTGGTGCGCCCGGCTGGTGAGAACCTGGTGCTGGCGCCGGCCTATGTGGTCGAGACCGACCAGATCGCACAGATGGTGGAGGCGCTGGCGCTGGCGCTGCGCCGGCTCGCCTGAGCCTCAGGCTGGCGAGGTGTTGCCGGCCACCCAGGCCCCGTAGGCGGGGCTGGCCTGCAGTACGGGCAGCAGGATGATCTCCGGCGTGTCATAGGGGTGGTGCTGGCGCAGCCAGGTCTCGAGCTGCGGGTAGAGCGCGCGGCGCGTCTTGATGGCCAGCAGCCACTCGGGCTCGTCGTGCGCCCGCTCCTGCCACACATAAAAGCTGCGGATGGCCTGCACCTGCACGCAGGCGCCCAGGCGCTGCTGCACGATGGCGCGGGCCAGCTCGGCGGCCTGGGCCTCGCTGGGCAAGGTGGTCTGCACCACGCAGAGTTCGGGGGTGTTGGCGGACATGTTGGGTCTCCTGGTCTGCGGCGATACTACGCGCTCTTCATGCCGTCCCTGTCTCCCCTACGCATCGTGGCCACCCTGTTGCTGGCCCTGGCTGCCGCCCTGTGCTGCGTGGGGCTGCGCGTGCCGCTGCCGTGGTTCATCGGCCCGCTGCTGGCCACCGCCATCGCCACCATGCTGCGCGCGCCAACGACGAGCTGGGCGCCGCTGCGCAATGCCGGCCAGTGCACCATCGGCCTGGCGCTGGGCCTGTACTTCACGCCGGCCATGGGGGCGCTGGTGCTCGGCCTCTGGTGGGCCGTGGTGCTGGGCATCGTGTGGGCGCTGCTGCTGGGCTGGCTCTTCGGCTTGTGGCTGCAGCGTACGCAGACGCGGCACCTGCCCGGGCTCAACCGGGCCACCACCTGGTTTGCCGGTGCCATTGGCGCCGCCTCGGAGATGACGCTGCTGTCCGAGCGCGCCGGTGCGCGTACCGACCTCGTGGCCGCGGCGCACAGCCTGCGCCTGCTCATCGTGGCCGTGCTGATCCCCTTCGGCATGCAGTTCGCCGGTGTGCAGGGCGTGGACCTGGCGCTCACCACCCCGCTGGCCTTCGATGCCCAGGGCCTGGGCCTGCTGGTGCTGCTGGCGGCGGCCGGCGCGTTGGCGCTGGAGCGGCTGGGCTATGCCAACCCCTGGTTCCTGGGCCCCATGGTGCTGGCGATGGCGCTCACGCTGGGCGGTGTCGAACTCACGGGTATTCCTTCGGCGCTGTCGAATGCCGCCCAGCTGCTGATCGGTGTCAGCCTGGGCGTGCGCTTCACACCGGGCTTCGTGCACACGGCGCCGCGCTGGCTGGCTGCGGTGGCCGTGGGCACGCTGGCGATGATCGTGCTGAGTGCGGGGTTTGGCTGGCTGCTGTCGCTGGGCACGGGCCTGCACCCGGCCACGCTGCTGCTGGGCACCGCGCCCGGAGGTATCGCCGAGATGTCCATCACCGCCAAGGTGCTGCAGCTGGGCGCGCCCGTGGTGACCGTGTTCCAGATCTGCCGGTTGTTCGCCGTGCTGCTGCTGGTCGACCCGCTGTACCGACGGATCTACCCGCGCCCCTAGTTCAGTGCACGTGGATGGGCGTGTGCGCCAACTCCGCGTATTGCGCCAAGGTGTCCTCGACCTCTTCCTGGGTGGGCGTGGTGCGCTGCCATTCGGCCAGGCGCTGCTGGAAGAGCTCGGCCCAGGCCCCGTCGAGGTAGACCTCGCGGCCGGCGTGCTTGTCCACGATCTCGAAGCCGTGGCGCAGCAGCATGGGCCGGTCCGCCGGCGCCTCTTCCTCCGCTGCGGGGAGCAGATGGTTGACGATGAAGGTGTCCGAGTCGTAGAGGGTGTTCATGGCGGCGTATCCAGAGAAATCCATGACGTAGATGGCGCCGTCGCCGCCGAATTCAAGACCCGCGGCCCGGGCTTACGGGGCCTCGCTGCCGCGCCACTGCTGGTCGATGTAGTCGCCGCTGGCCTGTGTGAGGCGGATGCGCGCAGGCAGCCAGTTCAGGGCAGGTGCAAGCCAGACGTCCACGCGCAGCTCGTCCGCACCCTGGATGACGCGGTTGAGCTTGCGCGTGAGCAGCTCACCACCGGGCAGGTTCAGCGTTTCCTCGGCACCGATGACCAGACGCCAGGTGTCGATGCCGCGCAGGCCGGCCACGGGCAGGGCCAGCTCGGTGCCCGGCGGGTAGAGCGCGGGCTGGGTGGCGAGCAGACTCGCGAGCTGCATGAACACACTGAGCTGGTCCTGGGTGCCGGCGCTCAGGGCGGCGCTGGGCGCGCCCTCGCTGAAACGCACCTGCGCCAGGCCCTGGTCGAACTCGGCAAAGCGTTCGCGGCGCGAGCGGTCGGTGAAGCGTTGCGGCTGCAGGCCCTCGGCGGTGACGCGCCCGCGGCTGTGTTGCACGCGCGAGCCCAGCAGGAAGGCGCCCACTTCCAGCCGCGCCTCGTAGTCCCGGCCGTCGTGGGCCCAGAGCAGCTCGCCGCTGGCCTGGTAGGCCATGCCCTTCACTTCGCCCTGGATGCCGTACTTCAGGCGCAGGGAGCCGGGGAGGGTCGCGGGCGTGGGCTCGGGCTCGGGAGGCGCAGGCGCCGCCTGGGCTTTCGCCTCGGCCACCGGAGCCGGCTCCGGCGGCGGCGCCGATGCGGCGGCTTCAACCACGGGTTCGGGGGGGGGCAGCTCGGGCGGCGCAGGCGGCACCGGTAGCACCGGCGCGGGAGCAGGGCGGGGGCGCCGGGGCGTTCTGGTGGCCTGGCGTGGCGCGGCTGGTGCGGGCGGCGCGGCGGCGAGGGCGTAGACCAGGGGCTGTGTGATGGTGCTGGCGTAGGGGGCTTGCACGCGCGGGCCGAACAGCGCGAGCAGGAGCAGATGCGCCGCGAGCGCCAGCAGCGCGCACAGCAGCAGTCGACGCCAGGGGTGGGACATGGTCAGTCGGCGTGGCCGAGTTCGTGCGAGAGCTGGCGCGCCGCCTGGCCCAGGGCTGTGGCCACGGCACCGTTCCAGTCCGTGTCGAAGGTGGCGATCGAGCCCATGGCCACAATGCCCAGCACCAGATGGCCGTCGAAATCGAATACCGGGGCGCAGAAGCCGGCGATGCCGGGCAGCAGCGTGTCCACCACGCGCGCCAGGCCACGGGTGCGCACGTCATCCAGCAAGGTCTTGAGTTCGGCCTGCGTGCGCGGCAGGTCCATGCGGCCGAGCTGGCGTGCGCGGGCCAGCTCGGCGCGCAGCAACGGCGCAATGGCCTCGCGCGAGACATGGGCCGCGAAACAGCGGCCTGTGGCCGAGGACAGCAGGGGCATGACATCGCCCAGGCGCAGGTTCACGGTGACGGCCTCGGGCGACTCCTCCCAGTGCACGATGGTCGGTCCGTGGTTGCCCCAGACGGCCAGCGCCAGCGTGTGACCGATCTGCGGCATCAGCACGGGCAGGCGTTCGCGCGCCAGCTTCACGGCGTCCAGTCGCGTGATGGCGGCCAGGCCCATGCGCAGTGCGGCGGGGCCAAGGTCGTAGCGCGCGCTGGCGGCGTCCTGGCTCACCAGGCCCAGGCGCTGGAAGCTCACGAGGTAGCGGTGGGCCTTGGCCGCGCTCATGCCCGCGGCGGCGGCCAGGTCGCGCAGCATCAGCGGTCCGCGTGCGCGTGCGAGTGCCTCCAGCAGGGCGTAGCCCACCTCGACGGACTGGATGCCTGCGCGTGTCTTGTCCATGGTGTAATAAAAGACTCTTGGTTTCGCCCGGCGAAACCGCCAGAACGATCAGCAAACACACACTCACACGTCGATGAAGCTTGCCACCTACAAGGACGGTTCGCGCGACGGCCAATTGGTCGTCGTCTCACGCGATCTGAGCACGGCGCATTATGCGACCGGCATCGCCCAGCACCTGCAGCAGGTGCTGGATGACTGGAACTTCCTCTCGCCCCAGCTGCAGGATCTTTACGTCACGCTCAACCAGGGCAAGGCACGCCACGCCTTCCCTTTTGACCCCAAGATGTGCATGGCGCCGCTGCCGCGCGCCTACCAGTGGGCCGATGGCTCGGCCTACATCAACCACGTGGAACTGGTGCGCCTGGCGCGCAAGTCCGAGGTGCCGGCCAGCTTCTACACCGACCCGCTGATGTACCAGGGCGGCAGCGACGACTTCCTCGGTCCCTGCGATGACGTGGTCTGCGTGAGCGAGACGCATGGCATCGACTTCGAGGCCGAGGTCGCCGTGGTCACGGCCGATGTGCCCATGGGCGCCGGCCCCGAGCAGGCCATCGACGGCATCCGCCTGCTCATGATCGCCAACGACGTGAGCCTGCGCAACCTGATTCCCGACGAGCTGGCCAAGGGCTTCGGCTTTCTGCAGAGCAAGCCCGCCACCGCCTTCGGCCCCGTGGCGGTCACGCCTGACGAACTCGGCGAGGCCTGGGCCGGGGGCCGCGTGCACCTCACGCTGCAGAGCGTGTGGAATGGGCGCACCGTGGGCATGTGCGAGGCCGGCGAGGAGATGACCTTCCATTTCGGCCAGCTCATTGCGCATCTGGCCAAGACGCGCAACGTGCGTGCGGGCAGCATCATCGGCTCGGGCACGGTGAGCAACCGCGCCACCGAGGTGAATGGCAAGAAGGAGTGGAGCAAGGGCTACAGCTGCATCGCCGAGAAGCGCGCCATCGAGACCATCCTCGACGGCCAGCCCGTGACCGACTACATGAAGTTCGGCGACACCATCCGCATCGAGATGAAGGGCAAGGACGGCCAGTCCGTCTTCGGCGCCATCGAGCAGAAGATCGCGCCGCTGGCTGGCTGAGCCGCACCGCTGCGGCAAGAGAAAAGGCGCTCCGTGGAGCGCCTTTTCTACCTCTGCACGGACAAGCTCTCAGGCCTGGCCCTGCATGCGGTCGTACTTCAGGAAGTATTGCTTGGCCATGGCCACGAGCTGGCCGTCGCTTGGGTGATCGCTGGAGATCACGTCGACGATGGCCTGGTCGATGTCCTTGTCGTGGCGCGCGCAATGGGCCTTGAACTCGTCCTTGGCCTGGGCCGGTCCGGTCACCAGGATCTCGTGCACGCCCTTGAGCGACTCGGCGATCGCATGGTAGTACGCCTCGTCGCTGTGACTCGGGCTGTGCGGGGTCTTGGGCAGATCGCCGCGGCCCGGTGCGCCGCCGGCCTTGTGGGTGCTGCGCGACTTGATCTTCTGCGCCGCGATGTGCTCACGGTCAAAAAGAATGACGTGGGCTTCGCTGCGGTCGAGCCAGACGATGGCGTGGAAGGTGCTCATGCGGAGGTGCTCCTGGTGGGGGTAAGTGAGGGATCAGCGGCGCGCGTGTTCCAGCCGGTCCTGGCAGACGATGCAGCGCGCGGTCTCGGGAGCGGCGTGCAAGCGTGCGTCTGGAATGTCCGCGCCGCAGTCGGTGCAGACGCCGTAAACACCGGCTTCGATGCGCTGCAGCGCTGCTTCGATGGCGTCGAGCTCGGCACTCTCGCGTGCATCGAGCGTGAACTCCAGGCCGCGCTCGCTTTCCATCTGCGCGCGCGAGTCGGGTTCGCGTTCGCCAAAGTGTGCGGCCGAGGCCTCGGCGCGTCCGACCTGGCCACCGCGCAGGCTGGCGAGCTGGCTCAGCAGGGTGGCGCGCTGTGTCTGCAGCTGTTGCTTGTAAGTTGCGGTGTTGCGGGTGCTCATGAAGGATCTCCTGATACGACCATCATGCGCCTGGGTGAGGAGACCGTCTTTGATGCATGTCAAGCCACGCTGCCGGACCCCGCGCCTACCCGGTCATCACGTCCGGCGATAATGCAGGCCATGCAAGCCCTGCGTCACGCCCGTTTCCTCGCCCGCCTCGTGCTGGCCTGGTTCGTGCTGTCGCTGGGCGTGGCCATCGCCACGCCCCTGGTGCAGCCGCAGTCCCTGGAGCTCATCTGTGCCACGGGCGGCGCGATGAAACTCATCGTCAAGAACGCCGACGGCACGGCGCAGGAGCGCGGCCACACGTTGGATTGCCCCCTGTGCGCCACGGTGGCCGCACCGCCACCGGCGCTTACGCCGGTGGTGCTCCCGCTTTCGCCGCTGTCGCATGCGCTGCAGCCCGTGGCCGCGGCCCATATCGCGGCCCGCACGGCCGCGCCGCTGCCGCCACGCGGCCCACCCACGCTCTCCTGATCCATCCGCACAGCCCGCCTGAGCGCCCGCGCGCAGGCCTGGCTGCCTGTTTTGATGTTTCCGGAGAGTTCCCATGCGGAAGACCCGCCTGGCCTGGGCCCTGGCCCTGGCTTTTCCTGTGCCCCTGCTGGCACAAGTCCATACGCTGCTCGCAGCCAACCCGGCGGATGCGCCGGCCAGAACCCTGGGGGTGGTCACGGTCAACAGCGGCCAACCCACCTCTCTGCCCACGCAGATCCCCGCCACCATCGAGGGCGTCACCCGTGAGCAGATCGAGGAGACCGTCAATGCCACCGACAGCCAGGACGCGCTCAAGTACTTCCCCAGCCTGCTGGTGCGCAAGCGCTACATCGGTGATTACAACCACGCCGTGCTGTCCAGCCGCGCCTCGGGCACGGGCAACAGCGCACGCTCGGCGGTCTATGCCGACGGCGTCCTGCTCTCCAATTACCTGGGCAACGGCGCCACGTATACGCCGCGCTGGGGCATGGTGAGCCCGGAGGAGATCGAGCGCGTCGACGTGATGTACGGCCCCTACTCGGCCGCCTATCCCGGCAACTCGGTCGGGGCGGTGGTGGACTACATCACGCGCATGCCCAAGGCCTTCGAAGGCTCTGTTGGCGTTTCGGCATATCGGCAGAACTTCAAGCTCTATGGCACCGACGCGTCCTACGGTGGCCAGCAGGCCAGCGCCTCGCTGGGCAACCGCAGCGGCGACTGGTCCTGGCGCGTGAGCCTGAGCCACACCGACAGCACCGGTCAGCCGCTGGTGTTCGCCCTCACGCCGGTAACGACCACGGGTGGCGCAGGCACCATACCCGTCACGGGCGCGGTGCGCGCGCCCAACGCCACCAACGCCGACACCTGGGTCTGGGGCACCAACACCCAGTACCGCACCCGGCAGGACCAGGCCAAGATCCGGCTGGCCTACGATCTCTCGCCGACCCTGCGCGCCAGCTACACCCTGGGCACCTGGATCAACGATGCCGAAGGCAACCCCCAGACCTATCTGCGCGATGCCTCGGGCAATCCGGTCTACAGCGGTGCGGTGCAGGTCAACGGCCAGAACTACAACCTCGCGACGAATACCTTCAACGCCACGCGTGAGCAGCTCCTGCACGTGATGCACGGCCTCTCGCTCAAGAGCAACACCCAGGGCGAGTGGGATTGGGAAGTGGCCGCCAGCCTCTACGACTACGCCAAAGACCAGCTGCGGCAGACCACTTCATTCACTTCCGGTGCCAACTTCAGCAGCGGCGCAGGACGGCTGGTTGACCAGAACGGCACCGGCTGGACGACACTGGTGGCGCGCGGCACCTGGCGGCCGCAGGGCGTGAAGGGCGCGCACATCGTGGACTTCGGGGCCCAGCAGGACATCTACCGCCTGCGCATCCTCACCTCGGCGATCACGGGCAACTGGGTCACCGATGCACCCGGCGCGGTCACCAGCGACGTAGGTGGCGAGACCCGCACCCAGGCACTCTACGCCCAGGACACCTGGACCTTCGCCCCGCGCTGGAAGACGGTGCTCGGCGCGCGCCTGGAAAACTGGAACGCCCATAGCGGGACCACCTACAACAGCACCTCGACGCCCACGCGGGTGGACTATGCGAGCCGCAACGAGAACTACCTCTCGCCCAAGGCTGCGCTGGCTTACCAGTGGTCGGCGGACAAGGTGCTCAAGCTCGCCAGCGGCCGCGCGGTGCGCATGCCCACGGTCTCCGAACTGTATGGCGCGACCAGCAACGCCACGCTGACGCTGATCAACGACCCGAACCTGCGTCCCGAGAAATCCGTGACCACCGAACTCACGCTCGAGCAGGACCTGGGCCACGGCCTGCTGCGCACCACGCTGTTCCATGAAAACACCCGTGATGCGCTTTACAGCCAGCTCATCCCGGGCAGCACCACGACCAGCCGCGTGCAGAACGTGGACGAGGTGCGCACGGACGGCATCGAGCTGGCCTACAACGGCAGCGGGGTGTTCGCGCGCCGGCTGGACCTGCAGGGCAGCCTGACCTATGCCGACTCGCGCATCGTCAGCAACCCGGCCTTGCCTGCCAGCGAAGGCAAGTACCAGCCGCGCGTGCCCGTCTGGCGCGCCACGGCCCTGGCCAGCTACCGCTTCGATGACCAGCAAAGCGGCTCGCTGGGGGTGCGCTACAGCGGCAAGCAGTACTCGCAACTCAACAACTCCGATGTGAATGGCGATGCCTACACGGGCGCCAGTGCCTACCTCGTGGTCGATGCGCGTTACCGCTACCGCCTGGCACCCAAGACCGTGGCCTCGCTCGGCGTGGACAACCTGACCAACCGCACCTACTGGAATTTCCATCCCTATCCGCAACGCACCTGGGTGGCGGACCTCAAACACAACTTCTGAAAGACCTCGCATGAAACTGAAGCAACTTTCTTTCGCCTGCCTGTGCGCGTTAGGCGCGTCCCTGGCCCAGGCCCACGTCGTGCTCGAAGAACCTGCGGCTCTGGCGGGCAGCAGCTACCGCGCATCCTTCCGTGTCGGTCACGGCTGCGCCGGCAGCCCCACCACGGGCATCCAGGTCTACCTGCCTGCCGGTGTGCGCGGCGCCAAGCCCATGCCCAAGGCGGGCTGGGCGCTGAGCACGAAGCGCGCCACCCTGGCCCAGCCTTACGACAGCCATGGCAAGACCGTGCGCGAGGACGTGACCGAGATCAGCTGGACCGTGCAGAACCCCGCCCAGGCCCTGCCTGACGATTGGTACGACGAGTTCGTGCTGCGTGCCACCTTGCCGGCCCAGGCCGGTGCGCTGTGGTTCCGCGTGCTGCAGACCTGCGCCAGCGGCCAGCTCGACTGGGCCGACATTCCCGCGCAGGGGACATCCACGCGCGGCATGAAGACGCCGGCCGCGCTGCTTGAAGTGCTGCCTGCCGGCGGTGCATCGGCCCACGCGCACTGATGCCTTTCTCACCCCTTATAGTTTTCACACAGGAGTTCACCATGACCCGCATATCCCTCGCCTTTGTTCTTGCCGCCTGCCTCATGGGGGCCGCTGTCCACGCCCAGACCGTCGATGTCAAAGACGCCTGGGCCCGCACCACCGTGCCCGGCCAGAAGGCCAGCGGTGCCTTCATGAAGCTCACGGCCAGGGAAGGCACGCGCCTGGTCGGCGCGTCTTCACCGGTGGCCGGCGTGACCGAGGTGCACGAGATGAAGATGGAGGGCGACGTCATGAAGATGCGCGCCATCGCCGGCCTGGACCTGCCCGCGGGCCAGACCGTAGAGCTCAAGCCCGGCGGCTACCACGTCATGCTGCTCGATCTCAAGACCGCGCTGCGCAAGGACAGCAGCATTCCGCTCACGCTGGTCTTCAAGGACGCCAAGGGTGTGGAGAGCAAGCTGGAAGTGTCAGTGCCCGTGCTCAGCATGGCGCCGGGCGGCGCACATGGCGGCCACGGCATGAAGCACTGAGCTGCTTCATTCTGCGCCCGTGTCAGCGGGCGCACAGTCTCAATGTCCTAAGAGATTGCGCTGCACGTGGACGAGATGCCCGCGCGTGCATTCCAGCGCGCGCTCCAGGTCGCGTTCGCGCAGGGCAGCCACCAGCGCGCGGTGTTCGCGCTGGTAGGCCGCGCGGCGCTCGGGCGTGACGCTGCGGCGCTTGAGCATGCCCCACTCGCCCTGGGTGCGGGCCTGGTTCATGAGCTTGAAGACCTGGGTGATGAAGGTGTTATGCGCGGCCTCCGCGATCACCTCGTGCAGCATGCCGTCCCAGTGCTCGAAGTCCTCCAGGCTGCCGGCCTGTTCGGCGCGTTCGCAGCATTGCGTCATGCGCGCGAAGTCCGCCGGTGTGGCATTGCGCACCACCATTTCCACGATGGCCGGCTCCATGGCGTGACGCGCCTCCATCAGCTCGGCCGGGCTCACGCCCGTGGTCGCCGTGGCCGGCTCCAGCGCCGGCAGCAGGCTGGCGATGCGCTCGCTCACGTAGGTGCCGCTGCCCACGGTCTGGGTGATCAGGCCGGCATCCTTGAGCTGCCCCAGCACCCGCCGCACAGCCGAGCGGCCCAGGCCGTACTCGGCACAGAGAGCGCGTTCGGTGGGGATGCGGTGGCCGGCGCGCCAGATGCCGGATTTGAGTTTGTCCAGCAGGGTTTCGCGCAGCAGGGCAGAGGGGTCCATGGTGAAAGCCGACAGATAAAGTGGGGACGATCATAGCAAAGCGCTGACCAAGTCAGACCAATAAACCCAGGTGATAGGTGTTTTCCACGGCGCTCCTCGGAAATCTTGGTTCTATAATTTGCACCAAGATAAACCAAATGCAACCATTTGAGGTTGCCGTTCAGGAGTCCGCATGAAGATCGCACGTGTGCAAAAAGACGGCCAGGTCCATCTCGCCCTGGTGGATGAAGCCAAACAGGAAGTCGCCCTGGTGGGTGGCGAGATCGCCAAGCACCCCAATCCCGTGCAGGCCGTGATCGAGCAGGGCATCACGCCCGCGCAGCTGCAGGCCGCCGTCACCGCGCGCGTGCCCATGGCCCAGGTGAAGTTCCTGGCGCCCTTCTCGGCCTTCCTGCGCAACCCCTTCGCGGTGGGCAAGAACTACCACGACCACGCCATGGAGTTCGACAAGAGCGGCTTCAACGCCACCTCGGGCAAGGAGTCGGCCATTCCCGCCTGGCCGCAGATCTTCACCAAGGCCACGCTCACGCTCAACGGCCCGACCGATCCCATCCGCTACAGCCCGGCCCACACCCAGTCCGTGGACTACGAGGGCGAGATCGGCGTCGTGATCGGCAAGACCGCACGCAACGTCAAGAAGGCCGACGCCATGAACTACGTCTGGGGCTTTGTCGCCACCAACGACGTCACGGCGCGCGACCTGCAGAAGAACCACGCCCAGTGGTTCCTGGGCAAGTCGCTCGACGGCTTCTGCCCCATGGGTCCCTGGATCACCACCACGGACGAGGCCCCCACCGACATGCGCATGCAGACCTGGGTCAATGGCGAGCAGCGCCAGAACGCCCACATCTCGCAGCTCATCTTCGACATCCCCACGCTGATCGAGCAGATGAGCGCGGCCATGACCCTGCTGCCCGGCGACCTGATCCTCACCGGCACCTCGGTGGGCGTGGGCATCGGTTTCACCCCGCCGAAATTCCTCAAGCCCGGCGACCAGGTGCGCGTGGCCATCACCGGCCTGGGCGAACTCAACAACCCCGTTGAAGCGATCTGACCACAAGTCGAACCCAAGGAGACCCCACCATGACCCTGAGCCGTCTGTTCCTGCAACTGAGCGCCGCCGCCCTGACCGCTGCGGCCGCTGTCCTGCCCGCCTTCGCGCAGGACGCCTACCCCAGCAAGCCCGTCACCATGCTCGTGCCCTTCCCGCCGGGCGGCGTGGCGGACACCGTGGGCCGTCCTGTGGCCGAGGCCATGGCGCGCGCGCTGGGCCAGCCCATGGTGGTGGAGAACAAGGGTGGCGCCGGCGGCGGCATCGGCATGGCGCAAGTGGCCAAGGCCCGCGCCGATGGTTACTACGTGCTGATGTCCCTGTCGTCCGTCGTCGTGCTGCCCGAGGCCGACAAGGTGCTGAAGCGCAACCCGCTCTACACCCTGGACCAGCTCAAGCCCATCGCGCGCTTCACCGCCGATCCCACGGCCCTGGTCGTGCGTGCCGACAGCCCCTGGAAGACCTATCAGGACTTCATCAACCATGTGAAGAGCAAGCCGGGCAGCGTGACCTTCGGCTCCTCGGGCAACTACGGCACCATGCACGTGCCCATGGAGCAGCTCAAGGTCGCCACCAACACCTTCATGCTGCACGTGCCCTACACCGGCGCGGGCCCGGCCGTCATGGCCCTGCTCGGCGGCCAGATCGATGCGCTGTCCACCGGCCCGTCCAGCGTGATGCAGCATGTGCGCGCCGGCAAGCTGCGCGTGCTGGCCCACTGGGGTGAAGGCCGCCTGGCGGCCCTGCCCGAGGTGCCCAGCCTCAAGGAGCTCGGCGTGTCCGTGACCTACTCGCAGTGGTCTGGCCTCTTCGTGCCCGCCGGCACGCCCGACGCCGCGGTGGCCAAGCTGCGTGCCGCCGCCAAGGCCGCCAGCGAAGATGCGCGCGCGCGCCAGTCGCTGGCTGCCGCCGGCACCTCCTTCATGTACCAGGACATGCCCGAGTTCGAGCGTTTCGTGCAGGCCGACGCCAAGGCCATGGCGGCCCTGGTGCAGCGCATCGGTCGCGTGGAATAAGACACACCGTCTGCGTACCCTGAACCACCGGTCCGCCGCAAAAGGTCCTAAGATGGACCGCAGCTCGGACTTTGAGGAGGCAGGGTGCGCAGCAAGGGCGTTCGTTGGGGTGCGGTCGGCCTGATCGGCTTGCTGCTGGCCGCCGTATCGGCGGCCGAACCGCGTGTGGTGCGCGTCGGCGTCTACGCCAACGAGCCCAAGATCTATCTGAATGCCGCCGGTCGTGCCACCGGCATCTTCGGCGACCTGCTCGCCGAGATCGCGCGACTCGAGGGCTGGACCCTCGAATTCCGTAGCTGCGACTGGCAGGCCTGCCTCGACGCGCTCGAGGCCGGGCGCATCGACCTCATGCCCGATGTGGCCTACAACGCGTCGCGTGACGAGCGCTACGACTTCCACCAGGTGCCGGTCATGCACAGCTGGTCCCAGGTCTACCGCAACCCGGCCGTGCCGATCAGCTCCATCCTCGATCTGGACGGCAAGCGTGTGGCCGTGCTCGAAGGCTCCATCCAGGCCGGCCTCTTTGCCGAGCTCGTCAGCAGCTTCGGTGTGCAGCCGCGGCTGCAGCCCGTGTCCTCGCTGGACGAGGCCTTTCGCCGCGTCGCCACGGGCCAGGCCGACGCGGCCATCGCCAACCATTTCTTCGGTGGCCGCAACAGCCCACGCTACCGTCTCGCTGAAACCCCCATCGTCTTCCAGCCCTCGCGCCTGCACTTCGCCACTGCCCAGGGGCGCAACGCCGAGCTGCTGGACGCCATCGACGGCCACCTGCGCACCTGGCAGCAGGACCCGCGCTCCATCTACGCCACCGTGATCCGCCAATCGGGCGGCCAGGTGCCCGAGGCCGTGGTGCCGCGCAGCTTCTGGTGGGGCCTGGCCGTCGTGGCCACGCTGCTGCTGGGCTTTGTGCTGCTGGCCTGGCTCCTGCGCCGCCAGGTGGTGGCGCGCACGCGCGGCCTGCAGTCCGCGCACGAGGAGGTGGGGCGCTTCAAGGCCCTGTTCGACCAGTCGCCGCTGGCGGCCTGGATCGCCGATCTCGACGGCCGTCTGGTCTATGTCAACGCGCGCTGCGCTGCCTTGCTGGGCCTTGCACCGCCGGACCTGCTCGGGCAGCGCTACCAGACGCTCTACGATCCGGCCGGCCAGGACACCGTCGAGGCCTACTGGCGCAGCGTGCGCGAAGGTGCGCCCTGTGCGCCGCAGGAGCTGCCTCAGACCACCGCTACAGGGGCCGCCCTGCCCATGCTCACCAGTGGCCTGCTGCTGCGCGATGCCCGGGGCCAGCCCGAGCTGCTGGCCTGCACCGCAGTGGACATCAGCGAGCGCAAGCAGGCGGAGGAAAAGATCCACCAGCTGGCCTTCTACGACGCGCTCACCGGCCTGGCCAACCGCCGCCTGCTCATGGACCATCTGCAGCATGCGCTGGCCGCCAGCGCGCGCCACGGCAACCGCGGCGCGCTGATCTTCGTCGACCTGGACCACTTCAAGACCATCAACGACACCCTGGGCCACGGCGTTGGCGACCAGCTGCTGCGCGAGGTGGCCGCGCGCATCCGCTACTGCGTGCGCCTGGGCGACACCGTGGCGCGCCTGGGCGGCGACGAGTTTGTTGTGCTCATCGAGGACCTGGACGAGACGACGGAGATCGCCGCCAGCCAGGCCGAGGGCGTGGGCCGCAAGATCATGACGACGCTCAGCCAGCCCTATCGCCTGGGTGGCAGCCTGCAGCACAGCACGCCCAGCCTGGGCATCGCGCTGTTTGCCGGGGGGAAGGTCCAGGCCGACGAGCTGCTGCGCCAGGCCGACCTGGCCATGTACCAGGCCAAGGCCGAGGGGCGCAACAGCCTGCGCTTCTTCGATCCGCGCATGCAGACCGTGGTCAATGCGCGCGCCGCCCTGCAGGCCGATCTGCGCGAGGCCTTGCAGACCGGCCAGTTCTCGCTGCACATCCAGCCCCAGGTGAGTCACACCGGCCGCATCACCGGTGGCGAAGCCCTGTTGCGCTGGCACCACCCGGTGCGCGGCTTCGTGTCGCCGGCCGAATTCATTCCCGTGGCGGAGGAAAGCGGCCTGATGCACGAGATCGGCCTGTGGGTGCTGCAGCAGGCCACCCGCCTGCTGCTGGCCTGGGACGCGCAGCCGGCGCTGCGTGAGCTGACGCTGGCCATCAACGTCAGCGTGCAGCAGTTCCGCCACCCGGATTTCGTCAACCGCGTGCGCGAGACCCTGATGCGCAGCGGCGCCAATGCCAGCCGGCTCGAACTCGAGATCACCGAAAGCCTGCTGATGGACAACGTGGAGGAGGTGATCGCCAAGATGCAGGCGCTGCGCGCGCAGCGCCTGCGCTTCTCGCTCGACGACTTCGGTACCGGCTACTCCTCGCTGGCCTACCTCAAGCGCCTGCCGCTGGACCAGCTCAAGATCGACGCCTCTTTCGTGCGCGATCTGCTCAGCGATGCGAACGACGCCGCCATCGTGCGCACCATCATCGCCCTGGCCGACAGCCTGGGCCTGCAGGTCGTGGCCGAAGGCGTGGAGACGGAGGCCCAGCGCCAGGCCCTGGCCGCGTTGGGCTGCCCGGCCTATCAAGGCTATCTCTGCAGCCGGCCCCTGCCCGTGGCCGGGTTCGAGGCCCTGCTGCAGCAGGCGCAGCCCGCCGCCTTGGAGTAAGCTGGGGGCCGCGTGCACAGGAGCGCCTTCATGGACACCAAGCAGACCCCACCCAACGCCTTTGGCCCCTTCGTGCCGGGCTTCGATTTCCTGCAGAAGCTCGCCCAGGGCGGCAACGCTTCCTTCCAGCAGTGGGTCGCGCCCACCATGGACCCCGAGGCGCTGGACAAGCGCATCGGCGAGCTCCGTGCCGTGCATTTCTGGCTGGAACAGAACACCGCCGCACTCAAGGCCACGCTGCAGGCGCTCGAAGTGCAGAAGATGACCCTGGCCACGCTGCAGAGCATGAACGCCATGCCGGGCAAGACCGCGGGTGCCGCCAAGGCGGCCGCCACCCCCGACCCCCTGCAGTACTGGAACGCGCTGACCCAGCAGTTCCAGACCATCGCTGCCAGCGCCATGCAGGACGTGGCCGCACGCGCCGCCGCCGCGCAAGCCGCCACGGCCAGCAAGACACCCCGCAGTACCACGGCCGACGCCGCGCCCGCCAAGAAAGCCGCGCCGCGCCGCCGCAAGAGCAACTGAACCCGATATGAAACGCTTCCCCCTGGCCCACGCCACCCATCCGCAATGGCGCATGGCGGCGGCCCTCGTGCTGGCGCAGCTGCGCGCCCAGCTGGCCCTGCCCGGCGCCGGTGCCTGTCCCACCCTGGCCCTGCTCTACATCACCGACCACTACGCCGCCGAGGCCGAGGCCATCCTCGCCCACCTCGGCGCCGAGCTGCCCGAAGTGACGGACTGGGCCGGCACCGTGGGTGTGGGTATCGCCGTCACCGGTGTGGAGTACTTCGACGAACCGGCCCTGGCCGTCATGCTCTGCGACATTCCCGCCGACCAGTACCGCGTCTACTCCGGCGTCGCGCCCCTGGGCCTGGGCTTTGAGGCGCAGACCGCGCTGGTGCATGCGGACGGCCGCACACCTGATCTGGCCGAACTCATCCACGAAATGGCCGAGCGCACCGACAGCGGCTACCTCTTCGGCGGTCTGGCCGCCAGCCGCGGCGAAACCGTGCAGTTCGCCCAGGGGGGCGACGGCTACATCCGCGGCCAGGGTCGCAGCAGTGGCGTCTTTCATGGGGGGCTCAGCGGCGTCGCCTTTGGTGCGGGCGTGCCCATCGTCTCGCGCGTCACCCAGGGTGCCCTGCCCATCGCCGGCAGCCACCGCGTCACCGAGGCCGAGCGCAACGTGGTCTACCAGCTTGACGGCGAGCCCGCTCTGCAGGTGCTCTTGCGCGAACTCAAGGTCTCGCTCGATGAGCCCGAGCTCGCTGCCGTGCGCGCCACGCTGGCCGGCCTGGTGCAGCCGGAAGATGCCGCGCGAGATGCCGGCGCCGGCGGCATCCGCCGCACCGGCAACTTCGGCAGCGACGTGCGTGTGCGCCACATCATCGGCCTGGACCCGCAGCGCGGCGGCGTGGCCCTGGCCGACATGGTGGAAGAGGGCATGCAGCTCGCCTTCTGCCAGCGCAACGTGCAGGCCGCGCGTGCCGACCTCATGCGCATCTGCGCCGAGATCCGCGAGGAGCTGGAGCCCGAAGAACTGCCCTTGGCCAGCGCCGCGGCACCAAGCGCGCTGGAGCCCGAACCCGCAGCGCGTCCGCGCCAGATCGCCGGCGCCATCTACGTCAGCTGCTCAGGCCGCGGCGGCCCGCACTTCGGCGCACCCAGTGCCGAACTGCAGATCGTGCGCCATGCGCTCGGTGACGTCCCCTTGATCGGCTACTTCGCGGGCGGCGAGATCGCGCGGCACCATGTGTATGGCTATACGGGGGTGTTGACGGTGTTTCTATCGGAGTGAGCTCGAAGCCCGGCTGGGTCTCATTCCCATATCCCGTGGTACCGGCAGAGAGGGGTGAACTGGCCGTCAGCGCGCAGCAATCTCTTTTGTCGACTGAGACTGCTGGGTATTCATGCGGACTTCGATCACGCCTTCCGGAGTGTCAGCGGAGAAGGTCATGACGATCGTCGATTTGATGCTGAGAGCGGTTTGTGTCGCCACTTCGTAAAGCATCACGCCGCCGCCGCTACCGTCCGCTTTCAGCTTGAGGCCTGCGGCAGGCGAATCAAACTCCAGCACGTACACCATCTCGACTTTGGCGACGCCATCGGCAACCTCCAGCAACTTGTAGAAGATGCGCATCCTGATCGACAACGTCGCGAGACCGGGAACGGGTATCTGCAGCGCGACGTCCTGTGGGCTGGACACGCCGTCCTGAATGCGAACGGGCGGAATGTTCGCAGCCTGCTGCAGGACGCTGATCAGGATGGGGCGCAGGAACTGGTGGGATGAGGCGTCGCCACCTTCCACCGTGATCGTGTCTTCCGGGATGCTGCCGTCGGCTTTCACGCGAGCCTTGAGCTGCATATCCTTCATGTTCAGCTTTTCGGGGACAAGCTCCTCATTCCCATTGGGAAGCTTCAGGTGTGTCGATTCGCCCAGAAACAGCATCTCGGCAATAAATGATCCATCCTTCTCTCTGGGGCCCGTGCGGTGGCGTACGTTCTGCCGTTTCACGATGTGCATGGTGTGCGGAAACTTGACGCCTTTTGCGGCAGCCTTGGCGACCAGGCCGCGATCCTCCCGAATGCGTATCGTCGTGATGCCGTCGGTGACAGATTCGGACACCAGATCCCGTCCAGGTTGAAGCCGATAGTCCAGTTCGATGGAGTCGCGCGCAGAAGACAAACCGCATGTCAAAAGAAGCGCAATCAGGATGGCGGTATGGACAGATCGCATGAATGATCTCGGCGAAACGATGGGTGAATGAGGCTTGCGCAAAGAATGGCTAGGCTCGAATCATTCTAGGCGCGTGTTTGTGTGAGTCGTAGCAGTTGCGTCAGGCGATAGAACGTGAGCGCTTGGACCGTGATGACGGAGAGAGTCACCAATATCTCCATCACGCTGCTTCCGATGCGGCTCAAGTTGATGGCGAATTGCAGTCGGCTTTCGGAAATGGCGATGAGCGATTCACGAAAGCCAAGAACGATACCCCAATAAACTGCCCAGACGATTGCTACGGTCGTCAGTCCCACCGGGACAGACAGGCATGTGAACTGTGCGACAAAGTCGGGGTTCCCATCTCCCCCAGCCGCTTCATATGCGTAGGTGAAACCGAGGGTGGTGATCAGAAGTGACGCACCTGCTTCTACAAACGACATCCATGACCACAGCGGGCTGACGACGGTGAATCCCGTCGCGTAAATGACCAGCCAGAGGGCGAAGCTGGTGAAGAGATAGAGAGCTTTTTGACGGGAGGTGATCTGTCCTCGTCCAAGCTCTTCGGCCAGCTTTCTTGCGTTGATGAGGCGTATGGTCATAGATGGTGATGTTGCCTTGATGTTGGGACAGGTCGTCGAGAAGTTCGATGCCTGCCGACGAGAGTGAGTTGAAGCAGTCTAGGGAGGGCGTTGCACTGGGTCTATCCCCCAAAAGGGTCATCTCACCGCCGCAACGCCGAAAACGCCTCGAACTCCCAGCTCCGCATCGCCAGCACCAGCGTGTAGCCCTCGCGGTCTTTCTCGGGCAGCTTTTGGTCGGTCTGGTGCTGTTGTGCGAAGTCCTGGGCCACGCGCTGCAGGCGTTCCACAAAAGAAGGCGCCAGGCTGCGCGCGATGCTGCCGTGTACCAGCAGCAGGCCTTCGCCGTGGCCGTCGAAGCCGCCGCTGTAATAGTCCAGCAGCGCGTGCTCGCGAAAGAAGTCCATCACCGGGCCGTGCGGGTGCCAGCGGAAGGTCTTGGCCAGCTTGAGGCGGTAGCGGTTGAGCGGGCGCAGCTCGATGATGCCGATGCGGTCCAGCTGGGCGAGGTACTTCACGCCTTCGGCTTCGGTGAGTCGGTAGGCCGCGGTGATCTGTTCCAGCGTCCACTGGCTCAGCACGCAGATGGCCACCAGCAAGAGCTTCTTGTCGGCCACCACGGCCTTCTCCTGCGCCTGTGTCAGTTCGGCCAGCAGGGGCTGGGCGTCGGCCACGCGTCGCGCGAGTTCGGCGAAGTCCAGCTTGAGCGCGCGGCAGATCGCGTCGATGCGCGACAGCGCCATGTCCCCCTTGGCCAGCATGCGTTTCACGCTGCTCTCGGCCATGTCCAGCTTCTGCGCCAGATCGGCATAGGTCATGTGCGCGGCCTTGAGTTCCTTCTTCAGGGCCAGGACGAGGTCGGCGGTGGTGCTCATGTCTTGCTCACAAAGGTTGCGGGGAGGTCAGTATCGATTATCGATACCCCCGGTAGACAGCGACATGAAAGTCGCATGAAATGACCCCGTGCGCGATGCGTGCGCCCCACACTGCGCCGCATGCCCACTCACGGAGTCCTCATGTCCCTGAACCTGTCACGCGCCGAAGTCCTGCTGCTAGGTGCCCTCGCCCTCCTGGCCCTGGTGGCCGGCCTGGGGCCGCACCTCACGCAAGCCCCACACATCCACGACTACGCCGACCAGCGCGCCTGGCTGGGCTTGCCCTGTGCGCTCGACGTGCTGAGCAATCTGCCCTTTGCGCTCTTCGGCCTCTGGGGCCTGCGCGTGCTGGGGCGTGTGCCCGCTGCGGCGCTGGACGGCACGCAGCGCGCCCTGGCCGCGCTCTTCTTCACGGGCCTGGTGCTCACGGCCTTTGCTTCCGGCTGGTACCACTGGCGCGCGGACGATGCAGGCCTGTTCATCGACCGCCTGGGCATGAGCTTCGCGTTTGCCGGTCTGCTGGGCCTGGCCGTGGCCAGCCGCATCACGGCGCGCGCCGGCGCCTGGACGGCGCCCGTGGTGCTGCTCTGGGGCGTGCTCGGTGCCTGGGTCTGCTGGCGCAGCGGCAACCTGCTGCCCTGGGCCGTGTTGCAAGGCGCGGGGCTGGCGCTCCTGCTGGTCTTGTCGGCGTTGCCAGTGCGCGGGGTAGCGGTGCGCTGGTGGCTCATCATCGTCATCTACGCCGCGGCCAAGCTCTGCGAGCTGGCGGACCACGTGATCTACGAGGCCACCGGACAGCTCATTTCGGGCCACAGCCTCAAGCACCTGGTGGCTGCATTCGCCGCCTGGCCTGTCATCCGGGCGCTGCAACAACTCGGGCAGAATGCCCGGCAATAAGAGGAGGAGACATCTTGCGCGACTTTGACCAAGCCTGGCCTGAAGGGCAGAAGCCCGCGGCCCACGACGCCCATCCCAACCAGTTCGCCCTGCTCAAGCAGCGCCGTTTCGCGCCCTTCTTCTGGACGCAGTTCACTGGCGCGGCCAACGACAACCTCTTCAAGTTCGCCTTCACGGTGATGGTGACCTACCAGCTCAGCGTGGGCTGGCTGCCGCCGGCGCTGGCGGGCCTGGTGATCGGCGCGCTCTTCATCCTGCCCTTTGTGCTGTTCAGCGCCACCAGCGGGCAACTGAGCGACAAGTACAACAAGACGCGGCTGATGCGCTTCACCAAGGACCTGGAGATCGCCATCATGCTGATCGCGGCCTGGGGCTTCGTCATGGGCCAGGTGGCCGTGCTGCTGGGCTGCATCTTCCTCATGGGCCTGCAGTCCACCATCTTCGGCCCCGTCAAATACGCCTACCTGCCCGAGGTGCTGAACGAGCGCGAGCTCACGGGCGGCAACGGCATGATCGAGATGGGCACCTTCGTGGCCATCCTGCTGGGCAATGTGGTGGGCGGCCTGGTGGTGGCCATGCCCGAGGTGGGCCACCAGAACGTGGCCATGGCCTGCGTGGCCCTGGCCATCGTGGGCCGCGTCACCGCGGCACGTATCCCCCTGGTGCCGCCGGCCGACCCCGCGCTCAAGATCAACTGGAACCCCTTCACCGAAACCTGGCGCAACCTCAAGCTCGCGCACGGCAACATCGTCGTCTTCCGCTCCCTGCTGGGTATCAGCTGGATGTGGTTCTTCGGCGCCGTCTTCCTGAGCCAGTTCCCCAGCTTCGCCAAGGAGGTGCTGCACGGCAACGAGCAGGTGGCGTCCTTCCTGCTGGTGGTGTTTTCCATCGGCATCGGCACGGGCTCGCTGCTGTGCGAGCTCATGAGCCGCCGCCATGTGGAAATCGGCCTGGTGCCGCTGGGCGCCATCGGCATGAGCGTCTTCGCCATCGACCTCTACTTTGCCTCGCGCAGCCTGCCCGACGCCGAGCTCATGGGCCTGGCCGCCTTCCTGGCCCAGCCTGCGCACTGGCGCATCATGGCCGACCTGCTGCTGCTGAGCCTGTTCGCCGGCCTCTACAGCGTGCCCATGTACGCGCTGATCCAGCTGCGCAGCCCGGCCACGCACCGCGCGCGCATCATCGCGGCCAACAACATCCTCAACGCGCTCTTCATGGTGGTCAGCGCTGTGCTGGCCGGCGCCATGCTGGCCCTGGGTTTTACCGTGCCCCAGGTCTTCCTGGCCGTGGGCCTGGCCAACGCCGTGGTCGGCGCCTACATCTTCCTGCTCGTGCCCGAGTACCTGCTGCGCTTCATCGCCTGGGTGCTCACACACTTCATCTACCGCTTCAAGATCAAGGGTGACGAACACATCCCCACCGAAGGCGCCGCCATCCTGGCCTGCAACCATGTGAGCTTCATCGACCCCGTGCTGCTCATGGCCGCCAGCCCGCGCCCCATCCGCTTCATCATGGACCACCGCATCTTCAAGCTGCCGGTGCTGGGCTGGCTCTTCAAGCTGGCCAAGGCCATCCCCATCGCCCCCAAGAGCGAAGACCCGCAGGCCTACGAGGCTGCGATCCAGGCCGCGGTGGCCGTGCTGAAAGACGGCGAGCTGCTCGCCATCTTCCCCGAAGGCGGCATCACCCGCGACGGCGCGCTGCAGGAATTCAAGGGCGGCATCATGAAGATCCTCGAACAAGCCCCCGTGCCCGTGATCCCCATGGCGCTCACCAACCTCTGGGGCTCCTACTTCAGCCGCATCGAACTCGTGGGCGGCAAGCCGACGGCGATGAGCAGGCCCTTCCGGCGCGGGCTCTTCAATCGGGTGGGGTTGAATGTCGGGGCGCCGGTGGCGGCCGGGGAGGTGCAGCTGGCAGGATTGAAAGAGAAAGTGGCGACATTAGTGGGCGCCTAAGATGTTGGAAGGGTTCCTTTGACGAGTTATTACCTAACTTCGTTAGGGAGACGGCAAATCTGTCTCGGAACCTGCATCGTTAATCGATTTTGATTTCGGCTGGAGATCTAGATTGTCAATTGCCTGAAAGGAGAGGACATGTCTGATTCAAAAGATGAAGGTGTTTTGCACCGAGTTTTTCTCTGGTTGTTTAGTCTCGGTCCTGATCGCAAACTACCAACGGCTCAATCAGATGTTCTCTTACGACAATGTCATATCACTTCGAAGTGTAGATACAACGCATCAATTCGACTTAAGCGGCTTGGGAAGTTCACGTTTCTGACGACAACGATGCTGTCGCTTGGGCTCATTCTTATACCCATGCTCCAATTGGCAAATCTAAGAATCGCCTATCCAGCAGGAGTTGTGAATTCGCTTCAAATTTTTCTCGCCGTTGCAGTTCTTGTATTTTCTGTAGTGAGCGCGACCGCTGGATATGAGACCCGCGCACGAGTTCTCAATGATTGCGCAGATCGAATAAAGGATCTCAGCCGAGAAATCCGAACGGCAGCTGAGAAGGGGGGCGCCAATTGGGCTGCTGCCGGTTCCGTGGACACCCACCTAAGCTTCTGAAGCTTTTTCGAAGTCTATCGGACTGACGTAGCCGAGCGTCGAATGACGGCGCGTCGGGTTGTAGAACCGCTCGATGT
>JBKBHP010000013.1:0-94923 GCA_046299695.1 Hylemonella sp. | reverse complement strand
ACATCGAGCGGTTCTACAACCCGACGCGCCGTCATTCGACGCTCGGCTACGTCAGTCCGATAGACTTCGAAAAAGCTTCAGAAGCTTAGGTGGGTGTCCACGGAACCGGCAGCAGCCCACAACGCCTGCCCAATGGCTGGCTTTGTGTAATAACGCCCAAACTCGGATCTAACGTGCTCGTTCATGTCGCTCACTAGTTTTCCTGCCTTAGAGCTGAACTGTACGGCATTCCGAATGCTTTTTGGGCCGGTGATAGCGCCTGCGTTATTTAGTACGCAGACGCTGCAGGCACCATCGTCCTGCCTCAAACTCCCGCTGGAAAATCCGCGCTGCAGTGCACTCCGAAGATGCCACTACCCGCATCCATTAGCTCAAACGAATGCAGCCAGCCTGTTGCGACTCAAAGACTGATAACACAGCCCTCTCAAGACCCCACTGGCACCACCCGCAACACCCTCCCCTGCGGGCTGTCCGTCAGCAGATAGACCGCGCCATCCGGCCCCACGCGCACGTCGCGCAGGCGTTCACCCAGTTCCTGGAACAGCAGCTCCTGCGAGCCAGGCCTGCCGTTGACCATGGGCACCCGGCGCACGCTGCGCTCGGCCAGCGCGGCCACCAGGAAGCTGCCGCGCCAGGCGGGGAACAGCGCGCTGTCGTACCAGGCCAGCCCGGCCGGCGCGATGGAGGGCGTCCACTCCGTCAGCGGATCGGTGATGCCGGGCAGGCTGCGGTAGGGGGTGATGCGGGCATAGGTGTAGTCCACGCCGCCCGTGGTGATGGGCCAGCCATAGTTGGCGCCGGGCGTGAGGCGGTTGAGTTCATCGCCGCCACGCGAGCCGTGTTCGTGCGCGTAGGGCACACCCTGCACCACCACCACGCCCTGCGGGTTGCGGTGGCCGATGCTGTAGATCTCGGGCAGTGCGCCCTCTCGGTTCACAAAGGGGTTGTCGGCGGGCACGCGGCCTTCGGGGTGGATGCGCATGAACTTGCCCAGGTGGGTGTGCAGGCGCTGGGCATCGGTGCGCTCCAGGTTGCCGTCACCCATGCCGAACAGCAGGCTGCCGTCGGGCAGCCAGGCCATGCGGCCGCCGAAGTGCTGCGTGTCGGATTTGGCGGGCTTGGAAGTGAAGACCGGCCGCAGCTCTTGCAGCTGACGCCCGTCGAAGCGGGCACTGACCACGCGCAGGTGGTTGGCCTCGCGGGTGCCGTGGGCGAACGAGAGCCACAGGCGCTTGTTGTTGGCGTAGTCCGGATCGAGCAGGATGTCGAACAGGCCAGCCTGGCCCAGCGCCAGCACCGGCGGCACCCCCGCCACGGGCTCGGGGCGCAGCTGCAGGCGACCATCGGCCCCGGGCTCGATCACACGCAGGCGGCCGGCGCGCTCCGTCACCAACATTCCGCCACCGGGCAGAAAGGCCAGCGACCAGGGGTGATCCAGGCCGCTGGCCACGGTCTCGACGCGGTAGGCCACGGACTGGGCCGCCGTCTGGGCTGAAGAGGCCATGGTGAACGCCGTCAGCAGCAAAGCAAGCAGGTATTTCATAATGGCACGCATGAAAGACGATGCCCGCCATGATGCCCCAAGGCCCCGCTGGACGCGGCGCGCAGGGCTGTTGCTGCTGGCCTGGGTGCTGGCCGCGGCCTGGGGCTCGGTGGTGCAGACGGTCTGGAACCTGCGGGCGCTCGTGGACGTAGGCGTCAACATCCCGGCCGCCGACTGGCTGCGGGTGCTGGGGCAAGACCTGATGGGCTTTGCGCCGGTCTACGGCGGCATCCTGGCCACGGGCTGGCTGATCGCGCTGCCGGTGGCCAGCGGCCTGGCCCGCTGGTGGCCCGCCGGGCGCAGCACCCTGCTGGCCCTGGCCGCCGGGGTGGGCATGGTGGTGGCGGTGCGGGCGGTGGACGCGGCCGCACCCATGCCGGTCTTCATCGACGCCACCCGGGGCCTGCCCGGGCTGCTGGCCATGGCCGCGGGCGCGGTGCTGGCGGGCTGGCTCTACGCCCGGTACTCCGCCCGCTGAACGAAACCCGCTTCATGACGAGCCGAATGGCAGTGGCAGCAGGGTCTGCACCACAGCCTTCAGCCCGTCTCCACCATCCCCTAACGCGCCGACCCGCTGAGCGCCCCCCGCAGCGTCGCGCGGCAGTACCTGGCGGAAGTACACGACGCGCTCGGTTTCAACAAAACCGAGCGCCTGGTGTACCTGGTGGCTCAACGTGTTGTCGATGGCGGCGTCGGAGGCGATTTCGTGCACACCCTGATCAACGGCCCAGCCAGAGACGGCCGCGAAGAGAGACCGGGCGACGCCGCTGCGTCGGTGGGCGGGCAGAACGTAGATGCCCTCCAGAAAAGCCACCGGTGAACTCTGTGTGCCGTTCACGTAGTCGCTGCGGATCGAGGCCTCGATGAAGCCCAGGGCCAGGCCGGTACGGTCATAGGCTATGAACTGTGCAAAGCGCTGCGGGGCGGCAAGGAACTCGGCCATCTCGGCCAGGTGCTCGGCGTCAGACCCTTCGGGCCACAGCGCACGCCTGAGGGTCAGCCAACCGGCTTGTTCAAGAGAGGTGCACGGCTCGATCATGACGACGGACTTCAAGGGTTAACCGGCCATCCACAAGCGGGGGCGAGAGGCAAGCAGGTGCCCTGAGCATCCGCGCCGGACGATGCGCCGGATCTCATTCGCACAGCCCGCACGGTCTACTTCTTCGCATCCAGATCCCGGCGGAACTTTGTCGCGGCCAGTTGTGCGGCCTTCACGGCCTGGATACCAGCGTCCAGCCGACCTCGCACTTCCGAGGGATTCCATTTCCCCTGTTCGGACTGGGCCAGCGCTTGCTGGAATGCCGTCAAGACCTGAGCCCGTGTACGCAAGCCATAGGTCAGCGCGGATTCAATCTGCTCAGCATCATTCAGACGCAGCTCCGCCCCGACATCGCGAACACTTTTGCTGAGCCGTATCACAACCTGGAGAAGATCATCAGCGAGCTGCTGGAGGTACTGCCGCTCTTCAGCATTTGGCAGGCCTTCCGGGACACTGTCCCGGAGAACCACGGTGTTTGCTTCCAGCGCATAGAGTTCCTTGCGCAGGCGATCAACCGCACGAACCAGTTGGCCCCGCGTCTCCGTCTCTACAACCTTGTCGATCTGCTCATTGAGCTTGGCAAACCAGGAGACCATCTGCGATACCCCGGTCATGGGATCCCAGCCTGCCTGTGCCATGGACGGGTTCGACTGCGTCCAGGCTGCGACGGCAACCAGCATCATCCCGACAACGCGACGCACCCTTCTCATTTCTCATCCTCCTTCATAGGGGACTGCAATCTGCGGCGTTTCTGGACTCTCTTGACGATCGCCGGGTAAATCAGGCCTGCAGCGATGATGACCGCTGCAATAGCCGGAAGAAACCGAAGAGCATCCGCACCCACCCAGTCCATGCGGACCACCGCGAACAAGGCCGCGAACACCAGAAGCAGGGTTGCGGCAACAGCATGCGACGTCTTCATGATTGTGAGTCTCCAGCAGGTCGACCGAGGAGCGCCAGATGGATGCGGCAGGTCCAAGCTTTCTGGCTGAGCGGGCGATCGCTCATCCAGGCGCTCTGCGAACAGTCTTGTGTGCCCGATTTATATCAGTCTTCATCATCCAGGACCACCGCTCGGGCCAGGAACAAAGCGTCAGGCTCCGCCGCCCAGGGCGGCTGACCACCACGGCCGACATTCCTTCAACGCCCGCCCGGGCGTGCTGCGTTCGACGCCCGAGGCGCGCCTCAGCGCGGGCCCTTGCCCACGGCGGACAGAAAGCGCTGGCGGTCCGCGGCCTTGTCGATCTCGAGCGCCAGGGCTTGTACCAAGGCGTTCCAGTCCTGGTGTTTTGCGGCCTCGCGCCGCACCAGGGTGCGGGCCAGCGGGCCGATGTGCTGGCTCAGCGTGCGCTCCAGCACTTCCAGCTGGGCCGGCTCGAAGTTCGGCACGCCGCTGGCGGGGCCGCGCCCCGAGACGGGAACGGTGCGCGCGCCGCGCGCGCCGGGGGCCACGCCCGGGGGCAGGGTGGTCAGGGGCTGGGTCAAAGGCTGGCTCAGCGGCTGGCTGCGCACCGAGGTGCTGTGGCGGCCCTGGATGAAGGCCTCACGCGCAGCCGCATCCTGGATGGAGACCGCGAGCAGCTCGCGCAGGCCCTGCGCGTCGCTCGCGCGGCCCAGCGTCTTCTTCATGAGCACCTGGGCCAGTGGACCGATGGCGCGCGTGAGTTCGGCCTCGATGCCCTGCACCTCTTCGGCCGGGATCGAGGGCAGGTCGGCCGCGAGCAACGTGGTGGCCTCGTCGTTCACGGGCGCGCGCGCACCCGGCTGGTCGAGCAGCTGGTAGATCTCGTGGGCGCGCTGGTGCTTGTCGTAGCGCTCGCCGAGAAACTCGAACAGGCTGTCGGCGCCGTCGCTGATGCGCGAGATCACATCGAAGTAGGCGCGCGAGACCATGATCTGGTTCGCCGTGGAGAAGTCCATGATGCGCTGCGCGACGTTGATGCCATCGCCCACCACGTTGACGCGGTCGTTGAGGTCCCGGAGCATGCGCACCGGCCCCAGGTGCAGGCCCACGCGCAGCGACAGCTTCTGGTGGTACTTCTGGCGCAGCAGATCACGCAGCAGGCGGGCCGAGACCAGCGCCTCCTCGGGGTCGCCCAGGAAGCAGATGGCTGCGCCGTCCCCCGTGTCGAGCATGATGCGTGACGACGCATCGACCCCATCGATGGCCCGGCTCACGAGTTCGTTGAACTGCGTCTTGATCGCCACCTGCTGGTCCACACTGCGCTTGGAGTAGCCCACGAGGTCCAGGAACATGATGGTGCCCAGCACGTTCTTGCGCGTCGTGTCCTCACCCGGACGGGAGGCACTGCGCGGCGGCTCCATCACCTGGGTCTGCAGCTGGGTGTGCAGTTGCGTGGCCAGCGCGGTCGTCTCCCCGCCACGCTCGCGCGCGGCCTCGCGCAGGGCCTCGCGCAAGGCCGCCACATCCTGGGGGCGGTCTTTCTCGTTGGGCTGCAGCGCCCAGTCGACGGCGCGCAGCAGCGCGTCGCCAAAGGCGGCGCGGCTGGCCACGTCCACGGCCTTGGGCATGGTGTCCTCGCGCACGCGCGAGGCGGCCTCCAGCGGCTTGCGCCCGGTGGTCAGCCAGTACAGCACCGCGCCCAGAGAGTAGAGGTCGGTCCACGGGCCCTGGTTGCCCTTGCTGTGGTACTGCTCGAAGGGAGCGAAGCCCGGGCTCACGATGTTGGTCATGTCGTGTTCCTGGCTCACGCGGCGCGCGGCGCCGAAGTCCAGCAGCACGGGACTGCCGTCGGCGCGGATGTAGATGTTGTCGGGCTTGATGTCGCGGTGCAGGAAGTTGAGCTTGTGCACCGCCTCCAGCCCGTCGAGCAGCGGGAAGACCAGGCGCAGCAGCGCGGCCTGGTCCAGGCCCGGCTGGCGCGACACCCAGTTCTTGAGCGGGTCGCCCGACTCGTAGTCCATCACGATGTAGGCGGTGCCGTTTTCCTTGAAGTAGCGCAGCACGCGCACGATGTTGGGATGGCGAAACGACGCCAGCGCGCGTGCCTCGTCCACAAAGCGCTCCAGCCCCCAGTCGAAACGCTCCTGGCCTTCGTCCGAGCGCACGCGCACCGCGTTGTCGCTGGCGCGCACGGCCACGTTGGCCGGGAAATACTCCTTGATGGCCACGGGCAGCTGCAGGTTGGCGTCCTGTGCCAGGTAGGTGATGCCGAAGCCGCCACCGCCCAGCACGCGCTCGACGCGGTACTCATGGATGGCCTGGCCCGGCGCCAGCGCCGCCATGTCGGGCGCGCGCGCGCGGCCGGCCTCCTCGCCCGCGCTCACGCTGCCCCTCCGCGCATCCCTGCCCCGCTCATTCGCCGCGATCAATCATCTGCATGGCCTTGTCCAGGCTGCGGCGCATGCGGTTGAAGGCGCCACCGAGCACGGCCACCTCGTCCTTGCCGCGCTCGGAGAACTCGGGCACGTCGAAGTTGCCCGTGCTGACCTGATCGGCCGCCTGCGCCATGCGGCGGATGGGCCGCACGATGAGCCAGCTCAGCATGAGGTTGAGCACGATGAAGACCAGGAGGAAGACACCGGCCAGCGAGAGCAGGAAAGTCTTGAGCGCGCGGTCGGCGTTCTGCACCGGGATGTCCATGGGCACGGTCACCACCTGCGCGCCGATGATCTCGTTGTGCTTCCAGCCGAAGCCGTTGGCCTCGCCGTAGATCTTGAGCATGCTCGGCGGCGCGGCGGCGGGCACGCTGTGGCAGCTCAGGCAGGCGGCGTTGGTGATCTGGATGGGCTTGGCGATGTAGAGCACGCGGCCGGTGGCGGCCAGGCGCTCGGAGATCACCTCGGTGGTCTGCGCGTCGTTGCGGAACTGGTGCACGATGTCGGCCTCCCAGTCCGTGGTGCGGTCGCGCGGATTGGTCGGGTTCAGCGTGGCTTCCTTGTAGCTGTAGCCCGGGTACTTCTTCTGCACCGAGTGCAGGGTCTCGGTCGCGGCATAGGCCGGCACGGTCTGCGGCAGGAAGACCTCGGCCAGCATGGGATCGAGGTGCGGCTTGACCTGGTCCACCGTGTAGCTGCGCACGGCCAGTGCGGCCTCCATCATCAGGCGGGCGTTGCGCACCACTTCATCGCGTGCGTTGTCCTGCAGCAGCTGGCGCGAGATCAGGCCCACCGACGCAAAGCCGATCAGAAACACCGCCACCAGCACCAGATTGAATTTGAGACGCAGACCCATGGAACCCCCACCCGTATGTGAATGAACACTTGCCTCAATTTCCTGAGGCCGTACAGTGTAGCGGCGCGGGGGCGCCCCGGACCAGGGACCTGCCCGGTGTTGATAGACTCGACCGCTTATGTCCTCCCCGGCCGATCTCGCCCCCCACACCCCCATGATGCAGCAGTACCTGGGCCTCAAGGCCGGGTACCCCGACACGCTGCTCTTCTATCGCATGGGCGACTTCTACGAGCTCTTCTACGCCGACGCCGAGAAGGCCGCGCGCCTGCTGGACATCACGCTCACCCAACGCGGTCAGTCCGCCGGCCAACCCGTGGTCATGGCCGGCGTGCCCTTCCATTCGGTCGAAACCTATCTGGCGCGCCTGATCAAGCTCGGCGAGTCGGTGGCGATCTGTGAGCAGGTGGGCGACGTGGCCACGGCCAAGGGCCCGGTCGAGCGCAAGGTGGTGCGCGTGGTCACGCCGGGCACACTGACCGACAGCGCCCTGCTCAACGAAAAGAGCGAATCCCTGCTGCTGGCCGTGCACCAGGGTCCGCGCAACAGCGTGGGCCTGGCCTGGCTCAGCGTCACCCAGGGCGAGGTGCAGCTGGCTGAGTGCAGCCCGGACGAGCTGCCCGAGTGGCTGGCGCGCATCGGTCCGGGCGAGCTGCTCTACAGCGCGGGCTGCACGCCGGTCTTCGAGCAGCGCCTGCAGGAGCTGCGGCTGAGCACGGGCATCACGCTGGCGCTGCGACCCGAATGGCAGTTCGACAGCGCGCTGGGCCAGGCCAAGCTGCTCGAGCTGCTCAAGGCCGCCAGCCTGGCCGCCTGGAGCGCGGCCGAGCTGCCCCAGGCCCACGCCGCCGCCGCCGCGCTGCTGGCCTATGCCGAACACACCCAGGGCCGGGCGCTGAGCCATGTGCACAACCTGCGCGTACAGCGCAAGGACCAGCTCATCAGCCTGCCGCAGACCACGCGCCGCAACCTCGAACTCGTGCAGACCCTGCGCGGCGAGGACAGCCCCACGTTGTTCTCCCTGCTCGACACCTGCATGACCGGCATGGGCAGCCGCCTGCTCAAGAGCTGGCTGCTCGAACCCGCACGCGACCGCGGCCCGGCCCAGCAGCGGCTCGACGCCCTCACCGCCTTGCGCGCCGGCCCCTGGCAGAAACTGCGCGAACAACTCAAGGGCTGCAGCGATGTGGAGCGCATCACGGCACGCATCGCCCTGCGCCAGGCGCGTCCGCGCGAGCTCGTGGCCCTGCAGCAGACGCTACAAAAAACGGAGCATCTGGCGCTGGTGATGGCCGGGCAGACGGGTCTGCTGGCCCAGATCGCCCAGCAGCTGCTGCCGCCCGCGGGCTGCGCCGAGCTGCTGGCGCGCGCCATCCTGCCCGAGCCGGCCGCGCTGGTACGCGATGGCGGCGTGATCAACCATGGCTTCGATGCCGAGCTCGACGAGCTGCGCGCCATCCAGACCAACTGCGACGGCTTCCTGCTGGAGCTCGAAACGCGTGAACGCGCGCGCAGCGGCATCGCCAACCTGCGCGTGCAGTACAACAAGGTGCACGGCTTCTACATCGAGGTCACGTCCAGCAACCTCGACCGTGTCCCCGAGGACTACCGCCGCCGCCAGACGCTCAAGAACGCCGAGCGCTTCATCACCCCCGAGCTCAAGGCTTTCGAGGACAAGGCGCTCTCCGCACAGGAGCGCGCGCTGGCGCGCGAGAAGTGGCTCTACGACCAGCTGCTGGACCAGCTCGAACCCCACATCCCCGCGCTGACGCGCACGGCCAGGGCGCTGGCCACGCTGGACGTGCTGTGCACGCTCACCGAGCGCTCGCTCACGCTGGACTGGTGCGCACCCAGCTTCACGGCCGAGCCCTGCATCGAGATCACGGCCGGCCGCCACCCCGTGGTGCAGGCCCGCCTGGCCGAGACGAGTGCCGGCGCCTTCATCGCCAACGACACCCGCCTGGGCGTCAAGCAGCGCATGCAGATCATCACCGGCCCGAACATGGGCGGTAAATCGACGTACATGCGCCAGGTGGCCCTCATCGTGCTGCTGGCCTCCATCGGCTCGTATGTGCCGGCGTCAAGCTGCCGCCTCGGCCCCATCGACGCCATCCACACCCGGATCGGCGCGGCCGACGACCTGGCCAACGCCCAGTCCACCTTCATGCTCGAGATGACGGAGGCCGCGCAGATCCTGCACGCGGCCACGCCGCAGTCGCTCGTGCTCATGGACGAGATCGGCCGCGGCACCTCCACCTTCGACGGCCTGGCACTTGCGGGCGCGATCGCCACCCAGCTGCACGACAAGACCCAGGCGTTCACGCTCTTCGCCACGCACTATTTCGAGCTCACCGAGTTTCCGGCCAAGCACCACGGCGCCGTCAATGTGCACGTGAGCGCCACCGAGTCGGGCCACGACATCGTCTTCCTGCACGAGATCCAGCCCGGGCCCGCCAGCCGCAGCTACGGCATCCAGGTCGCGCGCCTGGCCGGCATGCCCGCTGCCGTGGTCCACCACGCACGCCACGCGCTCGAAGCCCTGGAGGACAAGGCCGCCCAGACCCAGGCCCAGGTCGACCTGTTCGCGCCGCCGCCGGTACTCGAATCCGCCGGCCCCAGTGCCGTCGAAGCCCAGCTGGCCGAGATCGACCCGGACGCACTGAGCCCGCGCGATGCGCTCGACGCGCTGTACGCGCTCAAGAAACTGGCGGCAAAATCCTGATCCGTATGAACAGCCACCTGCCCCCCATCATCTTCTCGCACGGCAACAGCTTTCCCGCCAGCACCTACCGCAAGCTCTTTGCCGAGCTGCGCCGGCGCGGCTTCCGGGTCAAGGCCGTGGAGAAGTACGGTCACGACGAACGCTACCCCGTGACGAGCAACTGGCCGCACCTGGTGCAGCAGCTGGCCGACTTCGCCGCCGCCGAGCAGCAGAAGACGGGCGAGACCGCCTTCCTCGTCGGTCATTCGCTGGGCGGCTTCCTCAGCCTCATGGCCGCCGCACGGCATCCTGATCTTGCCTGCGGCGTGCTGCTGATCGACTCGCCCATCCTCGGCGGCTGGCGCGCCACGAGCGTCAGCGTGGCCAAGCGCACACAGATCATCGGCGCCGTGTCACCGGGCGCCGTCAGCAAGGCACGGCGCAACAGCTGGCCCAATGCCGATGCCGCGTTCGAGCACCTGCGCCACAAGAAGGCCTTCATGCACTGGGACGAGCAGGTGCTGCGCGACTACGTGGAACACGGCATGCACGACGAGGACGGCAAGCGCGTGCTGAGCTTCACGCGCGAGGTCGAGACCGCGATCTACAACACCATCCCGCACCACCTCGACAGCCTGCTCAAGCGCCACCCGCTCAAATGCCCGGCCGCCTTCATCGGCGGGCGCCACTCGGTGGAGATGAAGCAGGTCGGCATGGCCATGACCGAGAAGGTCACCAAGGGGCGCATCACCATGCTGGACGGCTCGCACCTCTTCCCCATGGAGCAGCCCATCACCACGGCCGCGGCCATCGAGGCCTCGCTGCTCAACCTGCAGCGCGTGCGCGAGCTCAAGGCCGCGGGCTAGCGGCTAGCGCAAACCCAGCGCGCTGCGCACGGCCGACTCGATGCGCTCGGGCTTGGTCACCGGCGCAAAGCGTTTGATCGGCTGGCCGTCCCGGCCCACGAGGAACTTGGTGAAGTTCCAGCGCACCTTCGCCCCGAACCAGCCGGGCAGCCTGGACTTGAGCCACTGGAACACCGGGTGCGTCTGCGGCCCGTTGACCTCGACCTTGGCGAACATCGGAAAGGTCACGCCGTAATTGATCTGGCAGGTCTGCGCGATCTGCTCGGCCCCGCCCGGCTCCTGCCCCCCGAACTGGTTGCACGGAAAGCCCAGGATCACCAGGCCCTGGTCCTTGTACTTCTGGTACAGGGCCTCCAGCCCGGTGTACTGCGGCGTGAAGCCGCAATGGCTGGCCGTGTTCACGACCAGCACCACCTTGTCCTTGTACTGCCCCAGGTCGATAGCTTGGCCCCGCAGGCTCTCGGCACTCAGCTGATGGAATTCGCTCATGGTCGTTCCTTCGAGTCGTTGGCTGTCAAATCAATCGCTTGGGTTCAGCCGCGCCAGTCCACCACCCCGCTCCAGGCCGTCCCCAGAACGATGATGCCGAAGACGATGCGGTACCAGGCGAAACCGTTGAAGTTGTGAGTGGCAATGAAGCGCAGCAGCCAGCGCACGCACAACCAGGCGCTGACGAAGGAGAAGAACAGGCCGACGCCGAACATGGGCAGATCGGCCATCGACAGCAGCGCGCGTTCCTTGTACAGGCTGTAGACCCCGGCGCCGATCAGCGTGGGGATGGCCAGGAAGAAGGAAAAGTCCGTGGCCGCCTTGCGCGACAGGCCCAGCAGCATGCCGCCGATGATGGTGGCGCCGCTGCGGCTGGTGCCGGGAACCATCGCGAAGCACTGCACCAGACCCACCTTGAGCGCATCACGCCAGTCCATCTGGTCCACGTCGAGGATGCGCGGCGCCGTGTCGGGGCGCGCCTGGCGCTTCTCGGCCCACAGGATGATGAAGCCCCCGACGATGAAGGCCATGGCCACCACCTCGGCCGTGAACAGGTGCGCCTTGATGGCTTTGCCAAACAGCAGGCCCAGCACCACGGCCGGGAAGAAGGCGATCAGCACATTGAGCGCGAAGCGCTGCGCCTGCCGCTCGCTGGGCAGCGCCACGACGGTGTCGCGGATCTTCTGCCAGTAGACCAGGATCACGGCCAGGATGGCGCCGGTCTGGATGGCGATGTCAAAGACCTTGGCCTTCTCGTCATGAAAACCCAGCAGCGTGCCGGCAAGGATCAGGTGGCCGGTACTCGAGATGGGCAGGAATTCGGTCAGGCCTTCGACGATGCCCATGAGGGCGGCCTTGATCAGCAGGGTGAGATCCACGGAGACTCCAGGGTTGACGGTGGATTATCACCCGGCCCTCCTCAGATCTGCACCCGCGTCCCGAGCTCGATCACGCAGTTGTTGGGCAGGCGGAAATAGTCCGCCACATTGCCGGCATTGCGCGACATCCAGGTGAACAGGACTTCGCGCCAGCGCGCCATGCCCCGCCCCCGTGTGGGCACCACGATCTCACGGCTCAGGAAGTAGGACGTCTCGAACAGGTTGATGGGCAGGCCCCGGTCCTGGCACAGCTCCAGCGCCTTCGGGATGTCGGGCTGGTCCTGGAAACCGTAGTTGACCTGCACTTTCCAGAAACCTGACACCAGCGGCGTCACCTGCACACGCTCCGCCTCGGGCACCCAGGGCACGTCGTGGAAGACCGCCGTGAGGATCACGTTGCGCTCGTGCAGGACCGCGTTGTGCTTGAGGTTGTGCAGCAGGGCCTGGGGCACGGTGTCCGGATTGGCCACGGTGTAGACCGCTGTGCGCGGCACGCGCTGCACCCGGTCGACCGGCAGGCTGTGGATGAAAGGCAGCAGCTCCGGGTCCCCCTGGCGGATGTTGTCCAGCAGCAGCTCACGCCCGCGCCGCCAGGTCGCCATCACGGCGAAGATCAGGACCCCCGCGACCAAGGGGAACCAGCCGCCGTCGAGGAACTTGAGCAGGCAGGCGGCCACCAGCAAGGCATCCAGCAGCAGGAAGCAGCCCGTCGCGGCCAGCGCCAGCGGCAGGGGATAGCCCCAGGCATGGCGGATCACGAAGAAGGTCAGCACCGTGGTGATCAGCATGGTCAGCGTCACGGCGATGCCGTAGGCTGAGGCGAGGGCCGACGAGCTGCCAAAGCCCAGCACCGCCAGCAGCACCGCCACCAGCAGCAGCCAGTTGACCTCGGGCATGTAGATCTGCCCCGCCTCCTTGCTCGAGGTGTAGCGCACCTGCAGGCGCGGCAGCAGGCCCAGCTGCATGGCCTGCTTGGTCATGGAGTAGGCGCCCGAGATCACGGCCTGCGAAGCGATGACCGTGGCCAGCGTGGCCAGCACCACGGCCGGGATCAGCCAGGCGGCGGGGAACAGGTGATAGAAGGGGTGCGCCAGCGCCGCGGGGTCCCGCATCAGCAAGGCCCCCTGCCCCATGTAGTTCAGCGCCAGCGCTGGCAGCACCAGGCCGGTCCAGGCCAGCTGGATGGGCCGCTTGCCGAAGTGGCCCATGTCGGCGTAGAGCGCCTCGGCCCCGGTCACGGCCAGCACGATGGCGCCCAGGGCCACGAACATGTGCCAACCCTGCGTCCGCAGGAAAGCCAGGGCCTGCAGCGGATTGAGCGCCGCGAGGATGCCCGGCTCCTGCACGATCTGCAGCACGCCGGTCAGCGCCAGCACGCCAAACCACAGCAGGATGATGGGGCCGAACAGGCGACCCACCAGGCCGGTCCCGTAGCGCTGCACCGCGAACAAGGTCACCAGCACCGCGACGGACATGGGCAGCACATAGGGCTTGAGCAGGGGCGTGACCACTTCCAGCCCCTCCACCGCGCTGAGCACCGAGATGGCCGGCGTGATCACGCTGTCGCCGTAGAACAGCGCCGCCCCGGCCACACCGGTCAACAGCAGGGCCACGCGCCGCCGCTGCGTCCTGCCGGCAGCCTGCGCCGCCAGTGCGGTGAGCGCCATGATGCCGCCCTCGCCACGGTTACCCGCGCGCAGGATCAGCAGCACGTACTTGAGCGTGACGACCAGCATCAGCGCCCAGAAGATGGTCGAGGTCGCGCCGATCAAGTGCGCCGCATCGAGCGGCACGCCGGTGTGCGGGCTGAAAATCTCCTTCATGGTGTACAGCGGGCTGGTGCCGATATCGCCGTACACCACACCGAGTGCGCCCAGGGTCAGAGCGGCCAGGCCTTCGCGGCCCTGCGTTGGTGTGTTCATGGTCATCCATGCAAAGTGAACAGGGATGCCACTGTCGCCCCGCGGGCATCAGGAACGCATATGGAAGTCGCCGCCTGCCACTGGGCGGCAAGGTCCTACTCTGCGACCAGGCGGTAGCCCACGCCGGTCTCGGTCAGCAGATGGCGCGGCTCGGCCGGGTTGCGCTCGATCTTGGCGCGCAGCTGGGCCATGTAGAGGCGCAGGTAATGCGTGTGCTCGGTGTATTCGGGGCCCCAGACCTCGGCCAGCAGCTGGCGGTGCGTCAGCACCCGGCCGGCGCTGCGCACCAGGCAGGCGAGCAGCGCGTATTCGGTAGGCGTGAGGTGCACGGGCTCGCCCGCGCGCGTCACGTTGCGCGTGGCCAGGTCCACGTGCAGATCGTCCAGCGCGTGCGTGGTCACGGCCGCAGCCAGCGCCGTGCCGCGATGGCGCAGGGCCACACGCATGCGCGCCAGCAGCTCGGCCACGCTGAAGGGCTTGGTGAGATAGTCGTCGGCGCCGGCGTCGAGCAAGGCGATCTTCTGCGTCTCCTGGTGCCGGGCCGAGATCACCACGATGGGCAGGCTGGACAGTCTGCGCACGGCCTGCACCAGCTGCAGGCCTTCGCCGTCGGGCAGGCCCAGGTCGAGCACGATGAGCTCGGGCGGGCTGTGCTGCACAAGTGCCTGGGCCTCGCTCAGCGACACCGCGGTCTGCACCTCGAAGCCTTCGAGCGCCAGCGCAGACTGCACCAGCGCCCGTATCTCCTTGTCGTCCTCCACGACCAGCACGCGCAGGCTCATGCCACGGACTCCGGCGTGGCGGGTTGCACCTCGACGGGCAGACGCAGGCAGAAACTGCTGCCGCCGCCCTCGCGCGCGCGCAGCAGCAGCTGCGCACCATGCGCCCGGGCGATGGCACGGCACACCGCCAGCCCCAGGCCCGTGCCGCGCCGGCCCGAACGGTCGCCGCGCACATAGGGCTGGAAGACGGCCTCGCGTTCGGCCTCGGGGATGCCCGGGCCGCGGTCGTGCACGCAGACCTCCAGCACCTCGCCCGGCCGGTCCACCACCAGTTCCACCTCGCCCTCGCTGTACTTGAGCGCGTTGTCCAGCAGATTGCTCAGCAGCTGGGCCAACAGCACGGCATCCGCGCGCAGCAGGGGCAGGCCCTCGGGTACCTGCGAGCGGATGCGTCGCGCCGGGTCGTGCTGGCGCACGCGCGCCAGCACCGCGCCCACGATCTACTCCAGCGACTCCCAGCTGAGCTGCAGCGTCTGCCCCGACTCGCTCAGACGCAGCAGCTGCAAGGTGTTGTCGCTCATACCGCTGAGGTAATCCGCCTCGTTCACGATGCCCTGCAGCAGCCGCGCCTGCGCCGCGGCGTCCAGGCGCTCGCGCTGCGTCTGCAGCGACGAGGCCGCCGCCACGATGGCCGCCAACGGTGTGCGCAGATCGTGCGAGATCGCGGCCAGAAAGGTGCTCTGCATCTGCTGGCGGTCGGCCTCGTGTCGCGCCGCGTGCATGGCCTGCCCCAGGCGCAGGCGCTCCAGGGCCTGGGCCAGCAGGGCGCACAGGGCCTGCGCGTGCTCGCGGCCGGCGTCGTCGCCGGCCCGGGCCGGACGCACGCAGGCCGCGCCGTCGCGGGTCAATGGCAGGTACCACGCATCCAGGCCGGGCCAGCGTCCGGTGCCCGGCCCCAGCACCGCGCCCTCCTTCATGCTGCTGCGCAGACCGTCGCGCACCATGGGCGCCAGCTCGGTGGTGGCGACAGGCTCGCCCCGGTCGTCGGCCAGCAGCAGCAAATTCGGCCCGCTGAAAGCCGCATCCAGTGCCAACTGTCCGAGGCGCTGCACCTCCTGAGGGGCATCGGCCGCGACCAACTCACCGGCCAGCGTCTGCAGCTGGCGCGCCCGCCATTCGTTGAGACGCGCGGTCTCGGTCTCGCGCCGCAGGCCCGTGGCCAGCCGGCTGATCACCAGCGCCACGACCAGCATCACGCCCAGCGCGATCAGATGCTCGCGGTTGTCGACCTCGAAGGTCCAGCGCGGGGGGATGAAGAAGAAGTTCAGCGCGACCACAGCTGCCACGGCGCAGACCACCGACTCCCGGGCGCTCAGGCGATAGGCCGCGATCACCACCACCAGCACATAGAGCATGGCCTGGCTGATCAGGTGCACATGCCCCTCGAACACCAGCCCCAGCCCGGTCGCCGCCGCCAGCAGCACCGCCACCCAGGCCCAGCGCATGGTGGAATAGGACGCAGCAGATCCTGTCGATGTCATAGGAATCGCAGCGTAGCAAATCCCGTATCAGGAAGGCATATGGAACGCCGTCGTCAACGCGAGCCGCCGAGCAAGGGAACGTAAGCCGCGCTCTCCGACACCGTGTTGTGGTCGCGGCCGGGGAGGATTTCCAGCCGGGCCACGCCGGCCGGGAAGTGCGTGAGCAGGGTCTGCGTACTGGCCAGGGGAATGACCTCGTCGCGTTCGGCGGCGATCAGCAGCGTGGGCGCCGAGACCTGTGCGGCGTAACGCCAGGATTCGAAGCCGTCCTTGAGCAGCCAGCGCACCGGGAAGCCGGGGAAGCGCTGCGCCGCGAGCTCGCGCAGACTCTCATACGGCGTGACCAGCACCAGCCGGTGCACGGGACGCTGGCTCGCCAGGTAGACGGCCACGCCGCTCCCCAGGCTGCGACCGATCACCGTGATCTCGGGCTGCGAGGGGCGCACGCGCTCGTACAACGCCAGCGCATCGGCAAACAGCGCCGCCTCCGAGGGCTGGCCCGCGCTGCCGCCGTAGCCGCGGTAGTGCAGCAGGTAGAGGCTGTGCGCAGGAAAGGCTTCGACCAGCGTGGGCAGATTCCAGGACACGTCTTCGGCATTGCCGCCGAAATAGATCAGCGCCTGGGCTCCTGGTCGCTGCCGCACCGTCACCAGCACCGGTCCCGCCTCGGTCGGCAGCTGCATGAGCTCCGTGCCCGGCTGATTCGTGCGCGGCTGCGGGAAGTAGATGAGCGAGCGCTGGAAGAAGAACAGCAGAACATTCAGCGCGAGATACGCCAGTGCCAGGACGGCCAGGGTAGTCAGGACGAAGCGCAGCAACAGTCTTCCTTCGACGCGGCCAAACCGGTTCATACCGGTCGATGCTCGGTCCCCGCGCCCGGCGTGAGGAACAGCAGGGTGGTGGCCACCGACGTACGCGCCGTGTGCCACACCGCCTTGGGCACCAGCACAAAAGCGCCCACCGTCTCCAGCAACACCTCACGTTCGCCCTGCGGCTCCTGCAGCACCAGCGTGGCCGCGCCCGCCAGCAGCAGCACGAGCTCTTCCCCCGCGAGATGGCGTTCCCAGACCGCCCAGGGCTCAGAGAAGGTGTAGGCCGACATCAGCCGCCCCTGCTCCAGCTGCGGGTAAGCGCCACCGCCCAGGTCCTGCCAGAAGGTTGCAGAAACAGGCAGGGGCAAGGTCGTGCCGCCATCCTGCACATGCAGATAGGTCTGCTGGATGTCTTCGGGTCTGCCCTGACGCACCATGACTGTCCTCCTGGTCTCCCGCTGCAGCGGATGGGTGCATTCTCGCCCAAGGCACGGAAACCCATGGGTCAGCTCCATGGGTTAACCTGACACCGTCGGCGACACATCAAACCCAAGGCCGGAACCACGCGTCAGGGAGGACTGAACCATGCACCATCGCATTCGACATATCCCACTATGGGTCTGCCAGCTCGCGCTGCTACTTTCTTACGGGGCAGCTCACGCCGAAATCTACAAGTGGGTCGATGAACAGGGCCGTACCCACTATTCTCAAAGCAAGGCCGATGCTGAGCGCGCGCGGGGCACGCAAGTCCCTATCCGCAAGCAAGCGCCCGCCAGCGGGGAGTCACGCGACTACTGGGACTACGTCACGGACAAGAGCAAGCAAAAACGACGCGCGGAAACTGCAGCTGGGGACCGTGCGTCCAGCGACCTGCCCGACACCGCCGATACACCGGTCACGGCCAGAAAGCGCTACGACGGCACCGACGATGCAGCACGTTGTGAGTACGCCCGGGATGTCCTGAGCGGCAAGCTCCGGCTGGCCAACGGCGAGCGCATGGACGAACACTGGCTCAAGACCGCAGAGGCCGACATCGCGCGCTTCTGCCGCTGAGCCGGAGCTGAAGCGCTGGCCTTCGCCTCACTCGTAACGCAGCGCCTGAATGGGCAGCAGGTTCGAGGCCCGCCGCGCCGGATAGAAACCGAAGAACACCCCCACCAGAGCCGAGAAGCCCACGGCCAGGGCGATGGCGCCGGCGGACATGCTCACGTTCCAGCCGGCCAGCGCCCCCACGCCCCAGGTGGCAAAGCCGCCCAGCAACACGCCGATGGCCCCGCCGAGCAGGGAGAGCGTCACCGCCTCGATCAGGAACTGCGCCAGGATGTCCTGCGGCCGCGCGCCCACGGCCATGCGCAGGCCGATCTCGCGCGTGCGTTCGGTCACGCTGACCAGCATGATGTTCATGATGCCGATGCCGCCGATCAGCAGGCTGATGCCGGCCACGGCCGCCAGCAGCAGGGTCATGATGCGGCTCGCCTCTTCCTGCGCCTGCAGGATCTCCGAGAGGTTGCGCACGCTGAAGGTGTCGTCGCCGCCCGGCGGCACCTTGAGGCGCTGGCGCAGCAGCTCGCGCACGCTCTCCTCGGCCAGCTTCATGCTCTGGCCCTCGCGCACCTTGACGTGGATGGTCCAGATGCGGCGCACATTGCCGCCCGCGTTCCAGATGCGGTTGCGGAAGGTGGACATGGGCATGATGACCACGTCGTCCTGGTCCTGGCCCATGCTGTTCTGGCCCTTGCGCGCCAGCACACCCACCACGGTGAAGGGCACGCCACGCACGCGGATCACCTGGTCGATCGGATCCTCGTCGCCGAAGAGCTCGCGCGCCACGGTCTGGCCCAGCCAGGCCACCTTGGCCGACCCCGCCTGCTCGGCCGGCTCGAAGAGGCGCCCGCTCTCCAGCGACCAGTCGCGCACCTCCAGGTAGTCGTTGGTGGTGCCCCAGATGTTGGTGTTCCAGTTGGCGTTCTGCGCCACGGCCTGCGCCGTGGTGCGCGACGACGGCGCCACGGCCTGCACCTCGGGGATCTCGATGGCAATCGCCTCGGCATCCTCCTCGGTGAAGCGCGAGCGCGTCTGCGCCGCCTGCCGCACGCCCGCGGCCGAAAGGCTGCCCGGCAGCACCAGCATCACATTGGAGCCCAGGCCCTTCATCTGTTCCTGCACGCGCTCGGTGGCGCCATTGCCCACGGCGATCATGGTGATCACCGCGGCCACACCGATGATGATGCCCAGCATGGTCAGGATGCTGCGCAGCGTGTTGGCGGCCAGCGCGCGCCAGGCCGTGCGCAGGGCGGCCAGCCAGCTCATCGGCACACCTCCGTGCGGCGCACCGTGGTGCGAGCGCCTGCGGGCGGCCGGGCGGCGCTCATGCGCTCACCTCCGCGGGCACATGCCCGGGCTGGCGCACGTCCTCCACGATCAGTCCGTCGCGGAACACCAGGCGCCGGCGTGCCCAGGCGGCGATGTCGGCCTCGTGGGTGACGATCACCACCGTCATGCCGCGCGCATTGAGATCGGTGAGCAGACGCATGATGTCGTCGCTCGTCTTGGTGTCCAGCGCGCCCGTGGGTTCGTCGGCCAGGATGAGTTGCGGCTGGTTGACCAACGCGCGCGCGATCGCCACGCGCTGCTGCTGCCCGCCTGAGAGTTCGCTGGGCGTGTGCTGCCAGCGTTCCCCCAGGCCCACGGTCTGCAACGCGGCCATGGCACGCGCCTTGCGCTCGGAAGACTTCACGCCCGCATAGACCATGGGCAGCTCCACGTTCTCCAGCGCGCTGGTGCGCGGCAGCAGATTGAATTGCTGGAACACGAAGCCGATGCGCCGGTTGCGGATGGAGGCCAGCTGCTGCGGCGTCATCGCCTCCACCGCCTCGCCGGCCAGGCGGTAATGCCCTGCGCTGGGCTGGTCCAGGCAACCCAGGATGTTCATCAGCGTGGACTTGCCGGACCCCGAGGCGCCCATGATGGCCACGAAGTCGCCCTCCTCAATGTCCAGCGACACCCCGCGCAGCGCATGCACCGTGGTGCTTCCCATGGTGTAGGTCTTGACGAGTTCGCGCGCTTCGATCAGGGCCATAGGAAACGCGGCCTCGCGCCCATCAAGGGGGTTGCGCCGGCACACGACCCCAGCGCGGAACACCGTGGCACCGGCTTCGCCGGGCCACAGGTGTTGCCCCCGCGAGGGGGGTGGCGAAGCGGAACGCCGTGACGCGCAGCCTGGGGGTGCTTCATGGCCTTAGAACATCATGCGCGGTGCGCCGCCTGCGCGCGCCGGGCCGGCTGCGCCTGCGCTCGTCGCGCCGGTGATCACCGTCGCGCCCTCCCGCAGGTCCGCCGCCTCGGGCGAATTCGGGGCCACGACCAGCTCGGTCTGCGTGCCGTCCGTGATGCCCAGGCGCACGTTGAGGGCCTTGGGCTTGCCGTCGGCGCCCGGCACGTAGATGCGGCCGCGCGTGATGGTGCGGCCCGCCTGCTCGGCCTGCATCTCGGCATAGCGCTTCTTCTGCTCGGGCGTCAGCACCTCGGCGATGCGCGCGCGAATGTCGGCCGTGATGCGCTCGCGCGCCTTGGTCCGCTCGGCCTCGGGCAGCTCGCGCAGCTGCATGAACTTCGGGCGGGCACTGGCGTAGATCGCGTCCACCTTCTCGGTCTGCGCGGCGTCGAGCTGCAGCTCGCGCACCAGGCGGTTGCGGAACTCGGCCAGGGGGTTGTTGCCGCCGGCCGCCGGGGCGGCGGGCACGGCCGCGGGCGGGGCATCCTGCGGTGCAGCGGCGGGGGTCGCGGGCTCCACGCCCGCGATGCGCACGCGCAGCGCCGCATTGGGCACCTTGAGCACGTTGTCGCGCTGGTCGGTGATCACGCGCACATTGGCCGTCATGCCCGGCAGCAGGCGTCCGTCGGTGTTGGAGAAGGTGACCACCGCCACATAGGTCACCACATTGGAGACATTGAGCGCGGCCTTGCGCACCTGGCTGATCTGGCCTTCAAAGGTGCGGCCCGGGAAGGCGTCGACCGTGAAGCTGGCCTTCTGGCCGGCTCGGATGCGGCCCACATCGGCCTCGTCGATGCTGGCTTCCACCTGCATGTCACGCAGGTTGCGCGCAATGATGAACAGCTCCGGTGCCTGCAGGCTGGCCGCCACCGTCTGGCCCTTCTCGATCGAGCGCTTGATGATGATGCCGTTGACCGGCGAGGTGATGCGCGTGCGCGCCAGGTCCACGCGGGCCTGCGCCAGCGCCGCCTCGCGCTGCGCCACGCTGGCCTGCGCGCTCTTGACCTGCGCGTCGGCCACGCCCAGCTGGGCCTCGGCCGACTTGACGGACTCGGCGCTGGTGTTGACCAGTGCGCTGGACTGGTCCGCCGTGCTCTGGGCGATGAAGCCCTTGTCCACCAGCATGAGGTTGCGCTCGTGCGTGCGGCGCGCCTCGGCCAGATCGGTCTGCGCGCGCGAGACCTGGGCGCGCGCTGCCGCCACATTGGCCTGGGCCGTCAGCACCACGGCGCGCGCGGCGTCCACATCGGCCTGGGCCGAGCGCACGCGGTATTCGAAGGTCTCCGGGTCGATCACGGCGATCAGCTGCCCGGCCTTGACCTCGGAGTTGAAGTCCACATACAGATCCTTGATCTGCCCCGAAACCTGGGTGCCCACCGTCACCTGCGTCACCGGGCTCACCGCGCCGCTGGCCGACACGGCCGACTGCAGCGGCCCGCGCTCGACCTTGCCGGTGCGGTACTGCACGTCCGCGGCGCCGCCGCGCTGGCTCCACCACCAGCCCAGGGCCACGGCCAGCAGCACGCCGCCGGCGCCCGCCGCGATGAGATAGCTCTTCTTCATGCCAAGGATTGTAGGAACACAAAAAACGGCGCTCTGTGAGCGCCGTGTAATGACCGTGTAAAGGCACACGGTCGACCGCGGGGGAGGTCCGCGGCAGGGAACACTGTATCAGCGTCGATTGCCCATGTGCAAGTCAGGGCGATCGCGGCCACCGCCACCGCGGTGGGCATGGTGGTCGCGGTCATGGCGGTCGTGCCCGCGGCCGTGATGGCCGTGGCCTCGGCCCGGGTGGTGGTCATGGTGTTTCCAGTGCCCATGGCCGTGCCCGTGGTAATAACCGGGGTGCACGTGGTAGACCGGGCGGGGCGGCACGTAGACCACGCGCGGCGGCACATAGACGCGCGGCGCGTGCACCAGCACCGGGCCATTGGACACGCCGACGTGGATGCCCGGCTGCGACATGGCGATGGACCAGAACACGTCCGTCCCGGCCTGGGCGCTGCCGCTGGCACCCAGCCCCAGGCCCGCCACCAGGGCTAGGCCAGCCAGCAGGGATTTGGAAGTCTTCACTCGCTTCGTCATGAGAGGTCTCCTTAGACGGGCTGCCAAAGGGCCGCCCTGTCCCTACAACGCAGCTGACCCCGACCTGACCGCAAAGCGCCCGTGAAGGCCGTTACGAGATGTAACAGCCCCCCCCCCCAAAGGCCACCACGGTCATCTCTCTATATGAAGCCGCTGCGGTGCCTGGGCCCGCCTGGCCCCCATGGGGGCGGCGGGCTAGCCGGCAGCGCGCGCCCCGGCCGCCCCCACCTCGCCCAGCTGCCGCACCTTGGCCGAATCGCGCGCCAGCGCCTCGCGGGTGGCGTTGCGGCGGTACCAGACGGTGATGGCCGAACTCGTCAGCACGATGAACAGGCTGTAGAGCACGGGGATCAGCAACACCTGCTGCTGCAGCTCGTCCTTGAAGGTCAGCGTCACGATCAGCACCGCCAGCGGCCCGTTCTGGATGCCGGTCTCCAGGCTGATGGTGCGCGAACGGTTGTTGTCCTGCTTGAGCAGCCGGGAGATCCAGTACCCCAGCAGCATGCCGGTCAGTCCCAGGCCGACGGCCGCCACGAACACCGGCCAGGGCGTGGACAGCAGCAGCTGGTAATTGCGCGGCACCCAGGAGACCACCAGGAACAGGATCACCACCACCCCCAGCAGCGAGCCGATGAGCTCGATGGTCGCGCCCACATTGGGGTTGGCCTTGCGCAGCACCATGCCGATGAGCGTGGGCACCAGCAGCACCACCAGCACCTGGGCCACGTTGCTCGCGGGGATGGCGAACTCGCCCGTCACGCCGGCCGCGCCGCTGTAGAAGGCAATCAGCGCCGGCACCGCCGCCACCGCCACCAGCGTGGACACGCTGGTCATCATGATGGACAGCGCCAGCACCCCCTTGCTGAAATACGCAAAGATGTTGGACGTGGTCCCCCCGGGCATGCAGCCCATGAGGATCAGGCCCACGGCCAGCGCCGGCGGCAGGCCCAGGGCCACGGCCAGCGCGTAGCCCAGAAAGGGCATGATGCCGTACTGGCACAGCAGCCCCACCAGCACGCCCTTGGGTTTGCGAAACGCGATCAGGAAATCGCGGAAGGTGAGCGAGGCGCCCATGCCGAGCATGATGATCATCATCATCACGCCCAGCAGCCTGGTTTCGAGTTCGGTCAGCATGGTCGTGCTCCTTTAGCGCTTGCTGAATTCGGCCTGGACTTCGACCTTGAGGTCCTTGCGCAGGATCTTGCCCACCGGGGTCTTGGGCAGCTCGTCGCGGAAGACGATGGACTTGGGAATCTTGTAGTCGGTCAGGCAGGTCTTGCAGTGGGCGATGACGGCCTCGCGCGTCAGCTCGCCCGGCACCTCGGGGTTGCGCACGATGTAGGCGCGCACCGCCTCGCCCGTGACGGCGTCCGGCACGCCCACCACGGCCGCCTCCAGCACCGCGTCCATCGTGGCCAGCGCGTCCTCGACCTCGTTGGGGTAGACGTTGAAGCCCGAGACCAGCACCAGATCCTTCTTGCGGTCCACGATGCGGAAGTAGCCCTGAGCGTCCATCACGGCCACGTCGCCCGTGTAGAGCCAGCCGTCCTTCAGCACACGCTCCGTCTCCTGCGGCTGCTGCCAGTAGCCGAGCATCACCTGCGGGCCCCGCACGATCAGCTCGCCGGGCTCACCGGCAGGCACCGGTGCGCCCGCGTCGTCCACCAGCCGCACCTCGGTGCCGGGCACCGGCACGCCAATGCTCTCGGGCGGGGCCTCGCCGCTCAGGGGGTTGAAGCTCACCACCGGCGAACACTCGGTCAGGCCGAAGCCTTCGGCGATGCGCGTGTTGGTGATCAGCTCCCAGCGCGCGGCCACCGCGCGGTGCAGCGCCGTGCCGCCGGCAATGGCGGCCTTCAGGTGCCGGGGCGGGTAGGCCGTGAACCACTCCTCGTTCATCAGGCCGTTGAACAGGGTGTTGACGCCCGTGATCCAGGTGATGGGGTAGTTCTCGATGGCGCGCTGCAGGTTCTGCACCGGCCGCGGGCTGGGGATGAGGATGTTGCGCCCGCCGATGTCGAAGAAGCACAGCAGGTTGGCCGTGAACGCGAAGATGTGATACAGCGGCAGGGCCGTCAGCACGCATTCCTCCGGCCCCATATGAGATTTGCCCATGGCCAGCACCTGGTCGATGTTGGCCAGCAGGTTGGCATGGCTGAGCATCGCGCCCTTGCTCACGCCGGTGGTGCCGCCCGTGTACTGCAGCGCCGCCAGATCATCGGGCTGTACCGCCTCGCTCCAGGCCTGCACCTGGGCCGGCGTGGCCGCCGCGGCCCCGGCGCGCAAGACCTGGGCCAGCCGCTCCACGGGCCGGCCCACATCGGGCACCGGCGGCAGCACCCGGCTCCAGACCTTCTGCACGCCGCGCACGATCAGGTTCGGGATGGCGGGGAACATCTCGGACACGCCGGCCAGCACCACGCGTTCGATGCCGGTCTGCGGCAGCACCTCGGGCAGCTTGTCCACGAACATGTCCACGATGACCAGCACGCGCGCGCCTGCGTCCTTGAACTGGTGCGCCATCTCGCTGGCCGTGTACAGCGGGTTGGTGTTGACCAGCACGCAGCCCGCCTTGAGCACGCCAAAGGCCACCACCGGGTAGGCCAGGCCATTGGGCAACTGCACCGCCACCCGGTCGCCCGGCTGCAGACCGCAGACCTGGCGCAGGTAGGCGGCAAAGGCATCCGAGAGCTCACCCACCTGCCGGTAGGTCAGGCTGCCGTTCATGCCATTGGGCACCACGGCCGTGAAGGCCGTCCTGTCCGCGTAGCGGCTGCAGGCACTGTGCAGCAGCGCGGCCAGGCTGCGGTAGCGCGGCGCGGGCAGCTCGGGGACGATGGACGAGCCATAGGCCGCCTTCCACGGCTGGGCATCGTAGGCGGAATAGTCGGGTGGCATGGGCTGTCTCCTGTTCTGGTGTTGGCGATGGGCCGGGATCGCTCGCGCAGTGTGCCCTGTCGCGGCCCGCTCCGGCCCTCAGCCCGCGCGGCTGCGGGGTCTTTGCGTCGTGTCGAACACACGGCGCCGGCCTGCCGGGCGGGCGCATCTCCGCGTTTTCCCTGAGCCGGCGCATCTAAAATGGGTTCATGAGCAAGCCCAGCACACCCGACAACAAGGAAGCCCCCGCCAAAGCGAGCAACTTCCTGCGCCAGATCATCGAGCACGACCTCGCCGCCGGCACCTACGCCGGCCGCATCTGGGGCCACAAGCCCGGCACCGCCACCGAGCACGCCCAGGCCCCGGGCGCCCAGCCCGACCCGGCCCGCATCCGCACCCGCTTCCCGCCCGAGCCCAACGGCTACCTGCACGTGGGCCACGCCAAGAGCATCTGCCTGAACTTCGGCCTGGCGCGCGATTACAGCGGCGTCTGCCACATGCGCTTCGACGACACTAACCCCGAGAAGGAAGAGCAGGAGTACGTGGACTCCATCACCGACGCCGTGAAATGGCTCGGCTTCAGCTGGGACGCGCACGGCGACAGCCACCTCTACTACGCCAGCAACTACTTCGACTTCATGTACCGCGCCGCCGAGTACCTGATCGAGACCGGTCACGCCTATGTGGACGAGCAGACGCCCGACGAGATGCGTGCCAACCGCGGCGACTTCAACACCCCCGGCAAGGACAGCCCCTACCGTACCCGCACGCCGGCCGAGAACCTGGCGCGTTTCCGCGAGATGCGCGACGGCAGATTAGCCGACGGCGCCGCCGTGCTGCGCGCCAAGATCAGCATGGCCAGCCCCAACATCAACCTGCGCGACCCGGCCATCTACCGCATCCGCCGCGCCACGCACCACAACACGGGCGACAAATGGTGCATCTACCCCATGTACACCTTCGCCCACCCCATCGAGGACGCGCTGGAGTACATCACCCACAGCTTCTGCACGCTGGAGTTCGAAGACCAGCGCCCCTTCTACGACTGGGCGCTGGAGCGCATCGTGCCCATCCTGCGCACGCCGCAGTTTGAACAGGCCAAGGCGCTGATCGACAAGATCGAAGGCCTGGGCCTGGAGGCGCAGAAAGAATTTGCCCTGCATTGCCACAACCGCGCCGACAAGCTCTTTGCCAGCGAGGCGGAAGGGAAAATGCGCGCGCTGTTCGCCAAGTGGGAGCACGACCGCAGCGCCGTGCTGCAGGACCTGCCCGCCTTTTTCGCCCTGCTGAAGAAGGAGACCGCGCAGTTCACCCCCCTGCTGGCCCACGCCCTGGACGGCCAGCGCCCCAATGTCTTCCTGCTGCCGCACCAGCATGAATTTGCGCGCCTCAACCTCACCTACGTCATCACCAGCAAGCGCAAGCTGGCCCAGCTGGTGAGTGAAAAGCGGGTCAGCGGCTGGGACGACCCGCGCATGCCCACCATCGTCGGCCTGCGCCGCCGCGGCTACACGCCGCAGAGCATCCAGATGTTTGCCGAACGCATCGGCGTGACCAAGGACTATTCCTGGATCGACTACGGCACGCTCGACGGCTGCCTGCGCGAAGACCTGGAAAACCGCGCCCACCGCGGCATGGCCGTGCTGGACCCGGTGAAACTGGTGCTCACCAACTGGGCCGAGGCCTTTGGCAGCGAGAGTTACACCGAGACCTGCACCCAGCCCGCCCTGCCCCACGTGCCCGAGGGCCAGCCCGTGCCCGCCCCGCGCCAGTTCCTGATTGGCCGTGAGGTCTGGATTGAACGTGAGGACTTCGAGGAAGTGCCGCCCAAGGGCTACAAGCGCCTCTTCCCCGGCAATGTGGTGCGCCTCAAGGGCGGCTACGTGATCGAGTGCACGGGCTGCGCGCGCGATGCATCGGGCCAAGTGACCGAGGTGCACGCCAAGGTCATCCCCGGCACCAAGAGCGGCACGCCGGGCGCCGACAGCGTCAAGGCCAAGGCCGCCATCACCTGGGTGGCCGTGGCCGACGGCGTGGCCGCCGAAGTGCGCCTGTATGACCGCCTGTTCACCGACCCGCAGCCCGATGCCGGCGGCAAGGACTTCCTGGCCGCGCTGAACCCGGACAGCCTCAAGACCGTCACCGCCTATGTGGAGCCCTCACTGGCCCGGGCCGAGGCGGACGACAAATTCCAGTTCGAGCGGCATGGCTACTTTGTGGCGGACCGCAAGGACCATGTGCCGGGTCAGCCCGTCTTCAACCGTGTCACCGGGCTCAAGGACAGCTGGGGCAAATAAGCCATGTTCTACCTCGACCTTTTCGCAGCGCTAGATCGCCACAAGGTCGAGTACGTTCTGATTGGCGGTCTGGCCGTTGCACTGCACGGGGTGGAGCGCAACACCATGGACATCGACGTATGCGTGGTGATATCGCCCGTCAACCTGCAGCACCTGATAGACGCCGCCCAAGAGCTGCGTCTGAGCCCCATGCTGCCCGTTCCGCTGGAGACCCTCGGTGACATGAAACCCTGAAGCAATGGCACACCCAGCGCAACTTGCAGGCCTTTTCGCTGCGCAGCGCAGACATGGCGGGCGTCACGCTGGATGTGCTGCTGTTCCCCCCGGTCGACCCCGCAGGCATGTGCCAGCGTGCCTTGCAGCTCGACGTGGCGGGCGTTCCCGTCAAGCTGGCCAGCATTGACGATTTGATCGCACTCAAGCAAAGTTCGGCCAGGCCCATCGATCTGGCCGACATCGAACACCTCAAACGCCTGCCCAGCCCATGAGCCCAAGCGCCGCCACTTCCCTGCGCGACAGCCGAACCTATCACGTCAGCGACGAACGCCTGCGCGCCTTCGCCCAGCTGAGCTACGCGCAAAGACTGCAGTGGGTGGAGCAATGCTCCCAGTTTGTGAGAATGGCGCAGATGGCCAAGACCAAGCCGATCGCGCCGCCGCCGCCGACGCCGCGTGCCTGAGGTGCCAGTGAACACTGCCTGCGCAATCGAGGCCAAGGGCGTGTTCACTTGCGTGGCCGCCGAAGTGCGCCTCTATGACCGTTTGTTTAGCGACCCGCAGCCCGACGCGGGTGGCAAGGACTTCCTTGCCGCGCTGAACCCGGACAGCCTCAAGACCGTCGCCTAAAAGACATTCAGCGAGGAAAAGCGTTGAGATTGAGCGACTTGTTTGAGACCTATATTAAGTAAGAATTAGGCTGGGACTCCCCATGAAAGCCACCTGGAACAACACCGTCATCGCCGAAAGTGACGACACCGTGCTGGTGGAGGGCAACCACTACTTCCCCGAGCACACGCTCAAGCGCGAGTACGTCACGTTTTCGAACCACAAGACCACCTGCCCCTGGAAGGGCGAGGCGCATTACTACAGCCTGCTGGTCAACGGCGACATGCTGCCCGACGCCGTCTGGTTCTACCCCGAGCCCCGGGCCGATGCCCACCTGATCCAGGGCCGCGTGGCGTTCTGGAAGGGCGTGAAGATCGAGGAGTGAGCCCCTGGGTGTCGGCTTGCAAATAAACCCAAATTGGGTATGATCCAACCCAAAATGGGTATGAATCACGACACCCCCCTTCCCACCAGCCGCATGGCCGACGCCTTGTTCCCCAAGGTGCGCCAGCGCGTGTTGGCCGTGTTGTTCAGCACGCCGGACCGCAGCTACTACACCAACGAGGTGATCGCCCTGGCGCAGTCGGGCGCTGGCGCGGTGCAGCGCGAGCTGGCGGACCTGGCCGCTGCCGGCGTATTGACGGTACACAAGCAGGGCAACCAGAAGCACTACCAGGCCAATGCGGCGGCGCCGGTCTATGCGGAACTGCGTGGCCTCGTTCTCAAGACCCTGGGCCTGGCCGATGTGCTGCGTGCGGCCCTGGCACCGCTGGCACCGCAGATCGCGCTGGCCTTTGTCTTCGGTTCGATCGCCAAACAGGAAGACACGGCAAACAGCGATGTGGACCTGTTGATCGTGAGCGAGGACCTGGGCTACGGCGAAGCCTTGGCCGCGCTGGAGCCTGCAAGCCAGACCCTGGGCCGCACGATCAACCCCAGCCTGTACACGCCGGCCGATTTCAAGGCGCGTCGTCAACGTGACAATGCCTTCATCACCCGGGTGATGAAACAGCCCAAGATCTGGCTGATCGGCAAGGAGGCGTGATCGCACCATGAGTCCCCCGACACCCCTGGAGAATCTGAGCGGCCCGGGCAAGGCGCTCAAGGCCGAGCCGCCCGATGAGCAGGAATTGGCCGGGCTGATCCGTACTGGCAAGGCGCGCTTGCACGATGCGCGCAACACGGCGCTGTCGCTGGAGAGCCGCTTCGACCTCGCCTACAACGCCGCGCACGCCCTGTGTCTGGCCGCTTTGCGCGTAAAGGGCTACCGCGCCAGCAATCGCTACATCGTCTTCCAGGTGCTGCCGCACACGCTGAGCCTGGGACCGGAAGTCTGGCGCGTGCTGGACCTGTGCCACAACCGCCGCAATCTGGGCGAGTACGAAGGCCTGCTGGATGTGGATGAGCGCCTGGTGGGTGATCTGGTCACCGCCACGCAGCGTGTGGCCGACGCGCTCGCTGCTGGCTGAGCCGGGCCCCGGTGACCGCCAGCGCTTCCACAACCCGCGACCCCATGCGCATCACCAAGGCAAAGGCAAGACCATGACCCCCACTCCCACCAAGATGACCTTCCACGTGGAAACCCGCCGCGTGGATGCGCACAGCAGCCGCGCCACCTGCAAGCAGGCCGAGATTGCGCTGGACACGGACCTGGCGGGCAACCTGCAGGCCTTCAACCCGGCCGAGCTGCTGCTGGCCGCGCTGTCGGCCTGCATGGTCAAGGGCATCGAGCGCGTGGTGCCCATCCTGAAGTTCCAGCTGCGCGGCGTGGAGGTGGTGGTGGACGGGGTGCGCCAGGACGTGCCGCCCAAGATGGAGAGCATCCGCTACGAGATCGTCGTGGACACGGACGAGAGCGATCAGCGCCTGGCGCTGCTGCACGAGAACGTGAAGAAGTACGGCACGGTGTTCAACACCGTGGCGCCGGGCACCGATCTGGCGGGCACGCTGCGCCGCAAGTGAGCGCGGGTGCGCCGGCTCAGTCCCTGCGCGCGTCGGGCCCCTGGCTTGCGTACGTCTCCAGCCGCCACTGCTGCTGCTCGTAATGCAGCTGCGGCAGGTGGATGGAGAACTCGGCCAGGTCCAGCGCGGCGGCTTCTTCACGGAAGCGTTCGCGCAGGTGCATCAGGTCGCTGGCCAGCTGCACGCGGGCGCGCGCCACGGCGCGCAGCGCGGCCTGGCGCAGGGCCGCGTCGTCCGGGGTCTTGCGCAGCGTGGCCGAGGCATTGCGCAGCAGCACCAGCGTGCCTTGCACGGAAGCCGTCTGGGCCAGGGCGTCGATCAGGCAGCGTCGGCCGGCGGCGGTGAAGTCCAGCGTGCGCGTGGCGGGGTTGTCGGCGCGCTGGGCATCGCAGACGCGGTAGCGCGCGGCGTCCTGCTGCTCCAGGTAGAGCCGGCGGGTCTGCCAGCCGGGCAGGTTGGCGTTGTCGGCCCGCGCCGGGGCGGCCACAGCCAGTGCGGCCAGGCTGAGCAGGAGGGCGGTGAACGTCATCGCGTGCTTCTGATGCATGGTGAGAAGCAGTATGGAAGGCCCGCACGCATCTGGCATCACCCTGCCCGTGCACAGTTCACGAAGCGCCCGGGAATCGCTGCCAACTATTACCGCTTTGGCCGCGGCGCTGTCTTGTCCAGTACAAAGCCCCGCGCGATGAATAATCGGCACATCCCCCACGCCCCGCCATGGCCCGCCGCCCGCACTACCACGTCTATGTGATCGAGCTCTCGAAAGCGGTGCTCGACGAGCCGCGCTTTCGCAAGAGCAACCCGGGCTACGTCGAAGGCCAGCCCTGCGTCTACGTGGGCATGACGGGGCTGGACCCGGATGTGCGCTTCGACAAGCACAAGGCCGGCATCCAGGCCAACCGCTACGTGACGCAATACGGCCTGCGCCTGCTGCCCGATCTCTACGAGGGCTTCAACCCCATGCGCTACGAGGAGGCGCAGGCGCGCGAGGTGGAGATCGGCATCGACCTGCGCTCGGCGGGCTTCGGGGTGTGGCAGGCCTGAGGCGGGCAGAGTCTAGCCCTGCGCCCCGGGCTGGCCCGCGCGGTGGTGTCAACGCTTGCTCTCGAGCGGGTTGGCCGTGAGTTGCTGGGCCGGGTAGGCGCGCAGGAATTCCCGCGCCTTCTCCACGGGGGCATCGAGCCAGGCGTCCCAGGCGCCTTCGTTCAGCAGGACGGGCATGCTTTTCTCGCTGCCCGGCTGCTGGTAGCGGTGCATCAGCGCATGGCTGTTGGCGTTGACCGTGAGCAGGGTGTAGCTGACGATGACCTCGCCGCCCGCCCCCGCCCAGCGCTCCCACAGCCCGGCCACGCCCATGGGTTGGCCATCCACCCGGGCGATGCGGGTGGGCACGGCCTTGCCGCTGCGCCAGTCGTCTTCCTGGAACGCCATCATGGGCACGATGCAGCGTTGCCCGGCCAGCCAGGCCTCGCGGAAGTTGGCCGAGGTGCTCACGCCGTCGGCCCGGGCGTTCACCAGCTTGGTGGACCGCAGCTTGGCGTCTGACGCCGACTTGACCCAGCGCGGCACCAGGCCGAACTGCCCGGCCACCAGCTCCCGCCCCGGGGCCGGGGCTGCTGCATCCTCAGCCGCTGCGGCAACCGCCACGCGCCGGATGAACACGCCGGGCTGACGCGGCCACACCGCGGTCCCCGGGGGCGGAACAGGCGCGGGCACATGGAACACCTCGGGGTACAGGCTGGCGCCGGGCAGCGTTTCGTATTGGGAACTCATGGGCCGATGCTAAGCGCAGGCGGGGCAGCGCGAGGCGGTCTTTGTGCTTCAATTCCCGCCATGCAGCCACACGACATCCTGGGTTTCTGGTTCGACGAACTCACGCCCAAACAGCACTTCGCCAAGGACACCGCGCTCGACGCGCTGATCCGCACGCGCTTCGGCGCCACGCTGCAGGCCGCTGCGCGCGGCGAGCTGCAGCCCTGGCGCACCGACGCCCCGGGCCGGCTGGCGGAGATCATCGTGCTGGACCAGTTCCCCCGCAACATCCACCGCGACACGCCGCAGGCCTTTGCCTGTGATGCACTGGCGCTGGGCCTGGCGCGCGAGCTGGTGGCGCAGGGATTGGACCAGGCCCTGCCCCTGCCGCAGCGGGCCTTTGTCTACATCCCCTACATGCACAGCGAAGACCTGGACGCGCACACCGAGGCGCTGCCGCTCTTCAGTCAGCCGGGGCTGGAGAACAACCTGCACTTCCTGCACCGGCACACGGAGATCATCCGCCGCTTTGGCCGCTACCCGCACCGCAACGCGGTGCTGGGCCGCGCCTCCACGCCCGAGGAGCTGGCCTTTCTGCAGCAGCCGGGCTCGTCGTTCTGAGGCTGTCAGCTCCGGGTTTTCCCTCGCGCCCGTGGGCGCAGAGGCGCGGGCTTGTTGCTTTTGACGCGAAGCAAGGCCCCATGGAGGGGGTGCAGCCCGCATTCTTGGCTACAGTTGCCCGGCGAACAAAAACAGCCGCTGGGAACAAAAGAATGAGAACGCAGCCAGGTCGCCTGACGGACCACCGTCTCCCCCCCTCGAGTCTGAACGAAAAAGGCTTCATCGCCACGGCCATCGGCGTGGTCTTGCTGATCTCGCCCTATGTGCTCAAGGGCTCGGCCGCGGTGAACACGGTGATCTCGGCCCTGCAACCCCTGGGCTGGGTGGCGTTGGGGCTGGGGCTGCTGCTCATGGTCGTGCACATGCTGCGCCAGCGCCGGCGGGAGACGATGCCGCTGGAGGACGAGGCCCCGGTCTCGCGCTTCCAGCATTCGGTGCTGCCCGAGGAACTGCTCAACCCGCCCACCCGCATCCGCCTGGAACCGATGGCCGAGCCGGACGATGGCTGGGCCGCGCCCACGGACCCGCCGTCGACGATACCGTCCACGCTGGGCGGCCCGTCGACCCTGCCCTCCACGCTGGACCCGCTGCATGACGTGGCGTTGCCGCGCGTGCGCGCCACGACCTGGGGGCCCCAGGTGTATGCGCACATCGAATGGCGGCGCTTCGAGACGGTGTGCCTGGCGCTGTTTGCGCAGGCGGGCTTCCAGCCGCGGGCCCAGCCCCTGGGCACGGAAGGCGGGGTGGACCTGTGGCTGCACTCGCGCCACGCGCAGGGGCCGGTGGCGCTGGCGCGCTGCCGCCACTGGCTGAGCCGACCGGTGGGCCTGCGCGAGCTCAAGGATTTCCAGGGCAAGCTCGCGGCGCACCAGCTGCGCCGCGGCAGCTATGTGACCAGCGGGGGCTACACGCGCGAGGCGCTGGAGTTCGCGCACCGCGAGGGCATCAACCTGCTGGACGGCCAGGCCCTGCTGGCGCTGATCGCCAAGCGCCGGCCCGAGCAGCAGCAGGCCCTGCTGGACGCGGCCTACGAGGGCGAGTACTGGCGCCCCACCTGCGCCAACTGCGGCACCAAGATGGTGGAGCGCAGCTCGGACGTCGACGACAGCAGCTACTGGGGCTGCATGAGCTACCCGCGCTGCCGCCAGATGCTGCCGATGCTGCAGACGGGCTGAGCCCCGGGCGGCGGGTACGCACTTGCCGCAACGGCGGGTGAGCCGGCGTCGAATAAACTGGCGGCTCCCGCCAGCCCCCCGCCCTGCCCGCCGTGCAGCTCGACCCGACCACCCTGATCTTTCTCAACGTCGCCAACCTGCTGGCGATGTCCATGGCCCTGCCGCTGGTCATGGGGCAGAACCTGAGCGCCGGCGCACGCCATGCGCGGCTGTCGCTGATGGTCAATGCCAGTGCCTGGCTGGCGCTGATCTTCGCCGGCTACTGGCGCGAGCAGTGGCCGGACTGGCTGCTGTCGACGCTGGCCATGACCCTGCTGAGCCTGTGCAACTGCCTGATCTTCCGTGCGCTCTCGCACTGGCTGGGGCCGCGCCCGATGGGGCGCCTGCTCTGGGTGCTGGTGATCGCCACGCCCGTGGGCTATGCGCTGAGCTTTCACAGCTACCCGGTGCGCGTGGGCTGGGCCAATCTGCTGATTGCCGCGCAGCTGCTGATCCTGGCGCGCGCCACCCTGTGGCCGCGCACCGAGTTCGGGCGCGGGGCCTGGCGCTATCTGCTGTTCGGCTGCGTGAGCCTGATGGCGGTGTTCACGGCCACGCGCGGGATTCTGGGTGCCTGGTTCACCGAGCTCTACCCCTACTTCCGCGCGCCCACGCCGGTCAACCTGGCCGCGCTGGTGGCGGCCAACGTGACGCTGGTGCTGGGCAATATCGCCATCCTGGCGGCCTGGCGCGAAGAGGTGCAGCAGCAGCTGCGCAAGCTGGTCATCACCGATCCGCTCACGGGCCTGCTCAACCGCAGCGGCTGGGCCGTGCGCGCCGACAAGGCGCTGCGCCACGCGCAACGCCACGGCCAGCCGCTGGCGCTGCTGATGCTGGACCTGGACCACTTCAAGCGCATCAACGACACCCACGGGCACGAGGCCGGTGACGAGGCGCTGGCGTTCTTCGGCGCGCTGCTGCAGAACTGCCAGCGCGCGGGCGACGTGAGCGCGCGCCTGGGCGGCGAGGAGTTCTGCGTGCTGCTGACGCAGGCCGGTGCCGAAGCCGCGCTGGCTTTCGACCGCCGCCTGCGCACCGAGCTGGCGCAGCGCACGCCGCAGGCGCGCCGCTATGTCCTCGACTTCAGCGCAGGGCACGCGCAGTTCAGGCCCGAGGACACGCTGGACACCCTGATGGCACGCGCAGACACCGCCCTGTACGGTGCCAAGCACGCGGGCCGCGGGCATCTGGCCTCGGCCGATCTGGCGGATTGAGGACGCCGGTCGTCGTCCCGTCCTCCCATGAACATGGGAGCGTGGCGTCAGACGCCTTGACGTGCGTGGTGCGCCCGGGTGCAATGCCGGGCTGCCATGAACGAAATCGCCTTCAGCGCCGCGTCCGATCGCAACAAGCAGCCCATCCTGGAGCTGCTGCTGCAACTGCTGCCCGAGCGCGGGCGCGCCCTGGAGATCGCCAGCGGCACGGGCCAGCACGTGGCCTGGTTCGCGGCGCACCTGCCGCACTGGCAGTGGCAGCCCACGGATGTGGATGGGCGCATGCTGCCGAGCATCGACGCGCGCGCCAGCGAGGCGCGGCTGCTCAATGTGCAGCCGGCGCGTGTGCTGGACGTGCTGCAGCAGCCCTGGCCGCTGGGCGATGCGCAGTACGAGCTGGTCTACTGCGCCAACATGCTGCACATTGCACCGCCGGCCTGCGGCGGCGCGCTCATGCAGGGCGCGGCGCGCCACCTCGCGCCCGGCGGCATGCTGGTGACCTACGGGCCCTATCTGGAGGACGAGGTGCTGACCACGCCGAGCAATCTGGCCTTCGACACCAGCCTGCGCGCGCGCAACCCGGCCTGGGGGCTGCGCCGACGCGAGGACCTCGAGGCGCTGGCCTGGCAGGCGGGTCTGGGCCTGGCCGCCCGCCACGAGATGCCGGCCAACAATCTGCTGCTGGTGTGGCAGACGGGGCTGGAGCCGCCGTGACATGGACGACAGACATCGCTCCCGTGCCGCCGGTCGATCCGGACTACCGTGAAAAATGACGGTGAGCCAGACCCCGCGGCCGTCTCAGGGCGCGTCTGTGCATCAATAATCACGTCATGAATTTCACGGAACTGGTGATCTGGTCGGGGATGGCGGGCGGTCTGCTGACGCTCGCGCTGCTGGCCCTGCTCTACGCGCTGTACAGCCGCAACCTCGGCTCGCTGCGATACCTCTTGTTCGTCGCGGTCACCGGGGCCAGCAGCCTGGTGCGCACGGGCCTGCCGGAGGCCCTGTTCCCCACCCTGCCTCTGGGCCTGCTGTGGATGGCCAAGATCTGCGCCGGCCCGCTGAGCGCCGCGCTGACGCTGCATTTCCTGGGCCTGTGGCTCGGCGGCCCGCAGGAAGACCCGCTGGCCTGGCGCCTGACGGGCTGGGGTTCACGCTTCTTCCTGCTGACCGCGCTGGTGCTGGGCGTGCTGGTGCTGCAGGCCGGCTCCGACGCCGAACTGCGCAGCCTGCTGCAGGTGACGGCCTGGCTCACGGTGCTGGCGGTGATGCTGGGCCTGGGCATCGCGCTGCGCGCCGCGGCGCTGGGCGACCCGCTGGCGCCCTGGGTGGTGCTGGCCGGCGTGTGCCTGGCGATCGAGATCTTCGGTCTGGGCGTGTACAGCCTGCAAGTGCCGGGTTACGGCCTGGGCACCTGGGCGCTGACGGCGGTCTGCACGGTACTGTATTTCCTGGTGGGCTCGGTGGTGGTGGTCAAGCGCATCCGCCAGAACCGCCAGCTCGAACGCCTGGCCGCGTTGGAAACGCGCACCGACGCAACGACCGGCCTGCCCGTGGGTTCGGTGCTATTGGGCGAAGTGACGCACGCCTTCTGGCGCACCGCGCGACTGGGCGGCATCTGCACCGTGGTCTGCCTGCACATCCGCAACCTCTACGAGGACGGCGATGGGGCACAGTACGGCGTGGAGCAGCAGATCCAGGCGGCGATGGCGGCGCGCATCCGCCGCGCCGCGGGCTTTCGCTGCGTGGTGGGCCTGTACCACCCGGGCTGCTTCGTGGTGGTGATCTCGGCGGACAAACGCCACCAGTACGTGCACATCACGGTCTCGCGCCTGCGCTCGCTGGTGGGGCAACTGCTCAACGTGGTGGGCCGCGACGGGGTCGTGCGTGAGTTCCAGCCCCGCCTGGGCGTGGGGGTGCTCACGGTCGACCCGGCCACGGCCTCGCCCATGGAGGCCATCCACGACGCCGAACGCCAGGCCCTGGGGCCCCCGCGCGGGCGGGTGGAGTCGGAAGACCACATCGTGACGATGCCCAGCGAGAGCCTCACGAACACCCGTCCCGCCCCGCTGTGACCCCGCCAGGCGCGATGTTTTTTTCCACCCACGCCGGCCGGCCGTTGCGGCGCGCCCACTGTCCGATCCATTTGGCGGTGGCGCCACGGCGCGGGCCGCCGACCCCGCAGAGATAATCAGACCCATGGAGATGGCCGAAAACACGGTCTGGTCCGTCATGGCCGGTGGCTTGCTGTCGCTGGCCCTGCTGGCCGGGGCCGACGCCCTGATCACCCGCAGCCTGGGCGCCGTGCGCAACGTGCTGCTGGTGAGTTTCATTGGCAGCGTCTGCGTGCTGATGTCGGGCCTGCCCGAGCTGCTCTTGCCCGACCTGCCCGAACGCCTGCTCATGGTGCTCAAGGCCGCGCTGGGCCCGCTGGCCGGTGCGCTGGGCCTGCGCTTTCTGGGCATCTGGATCGGCGGCGACCGCGAGGACCGGCTGCTCTATGCGGTGACGGTCTGGGGTTGCTATCTGATGCTGGTCGCTTCGGCGGTGCTGGCCCTGCTGGCGGTGATTGCGCCGGTGGCGGAGTTCCGTGACCTGCTGCTGATGGCCGCTTCGGTAAACGCGGTGACCGTGCTGCTGATCCTGCTGGTCTCGGTGCGCGCGACGCTCATGGGCGATCCGCTGGCGCGCTGGCTGGTGCTGGCCAGCGTGCTGCTCGCCGGCATGATGACCGGCCTGTACCTGCACGCGCTCAAGGTGCCGCTGGGCCTGGTGTGGTGGCTGCTGACGGCCAGCGCCGCGCTGCTCTTCGTGCTGATCGTGATGGTGCTGATCATCGTGCGCAACCGCGCCAACCGCGAGCTGGCGCGCCTGGCGCGGCTCGACGCGGGCAGCGATCCGGTGACGGGCCTGCCCACGGGGGCGCGGCTGCTCAGCGAGGTGGAGCACGCCTTCTGGCGCGCCGGCCGCCTGCGCGGGCAGTGCGTGGTGGTCTGCGTCTACCTGAGCAATCTCTACGAGCTCGGTGACTCCATGGGCCGTACCACGGACAACCAGATCCTGGCCGCCACGGCCGCGCGCATCCGCCGTGCGGCCGGGTTTCGCTGTGTGGTGGGGGTCTACCACCCGCGCTGCTTCATCATCGTGTTCACGCTGGACCGCAAGCGCAACTTCGACGAGGCCGCCCTGGCGCGCATCCGCGGCCTGGTGACGCAGCCGCTGCAGGTGGTGGGCAACCGCGAGCAGCGCCAGCAGTTCCAGCCGGTGGTCGGGCTGTCGGCGCTGCCGGTGCTGCCCGATCTGGTGCAGCCACTGGACGTACTCAACGAGGCCGAGCACCAGGCCATGGACGAGGTGCGCCGAGCCAGCCCCTCGCAGTACGACGGCGACACGGTGCCCGACGACCACCGCGACACCACCTGGTAGGGCCGGCGCCGGCAGGGTGTGAAAAAATTCACACTTCACGACCGCGACGCCGGCTCCATAATGGCAGACATGTCCACCGCCGAAACCGCCGTCTGGTCCGCCATGCTGGGGGGTCTTCTGACCCTGGCCGCGCTGGCGTTCTCGGACGTGCTGGTCAACCGCAAACGCGGCGCGCTGCGCAACGTGATCTTCGTGCTGGTCACGGGCACGGCCTGCGTGGTGATGACCGGCCTGCCCGGCGAACTCTGGCCGGGCCTGCTGCCGGTCTGGGCGGTGCAGATGCTCAAGGGCGGGCTCGGCCCTGTGGCCGGCGCGGTGGCCCTGTACTACCTGGGACTGTGGATGGGCGGCAGCCGCGAGGACCGCACCGTGCACCACATCACGGCCTGGGGCGCGCTGGCCATGGGCCTGGCTGGTGTGGCGCTGGGCGTGCAGGCCGCCTTGGCCAGCCCCGAGGATTTCCGCCAGCTGCTGGTGACCACGGCCTCGGTCAACGTGGCCATCGCCATGATGGGTCTGGTGGCCACGCTGCGCGCCGCTGCTCTGGGCGACCCGCTGGCACGCTGGATGTCGATCGCCTGCGTGGGCCTGGTGGTGCTGGTGATCGGCCACTACCTCAAGGGCCTGGGGGTGCCGGGCTTCGGTGTGGGAACCTGGGTCGTCACGGCGGCCCTGACCGTCATTTACTTCCTGACCTGCATCGTGCTGGTGATCCAGCGCAACCGCGAGCAACGCCATCTCACACGGCTGGCACGGCTGCAGGTCGGCGCCGATCCGGCCACCGGCCTGCCCACGGGCTCGATGCTGCTGATCGAGGTGGGCCATGCCTTCTGGCGCACGGCGCGCATCCAAGGCGAATGCACGGTGGTCTGCCTCAACGTGCGCAACCTCTACGAGCTGGGCCAGGCCGCCGGCCACGGCGTGGAGCAACAGATCCTGGTCGCGCTGGCCGCGCGCATCCGCCGCGCTGCGGGTTTCCGCTGCATGGTGGGGTTGTACCAGCCGCGCTGCTTCGTGGTGGTGATCTCGGCCGACAAGCGGCGCGAGTACGTGCAGGACACGGTCAACCGCATGCGCATGCTGGTGGGCCGGCCGCTGACCGTGATCGGGCGCGACCAGACACGCCATGAGTTCCTCCCGCAACTGGCCCTGGGCAGCGTGACGCTGCAGCAGCCCGGCCGCGCCACGCCGCTGGACGTGATCCACGAGGCCGAGCGTCGCGCGCTGATCACCGACAGCCAGCAGCCTCCGCCACCGCCCCCTCCTCCGGCGGTGCAGGAAGGCATCCCCACGGCGCCCGCGCCCTTCATCTGAGTTTCGGGATCGCCGGTTGGCGGGTGGGACGCCGCGGCCGATAATGCCCGGCCATGAACCTCGAAACACTCTTTCCCCTGGGCTGGCAGCACTATCTGCTGGGCGGCCTGCTGGTGGGGCTGGGCACGGCCCTGCTCTACGTCTTCACGGGCCGCGTCGGCGGCATGAGCACGGTGTTCTCCAGCAGCTGGTCCTGGTGGGTGCAGCGACCCTACTTCCAGGCGGCGCGCTATGTGCAAACGCGCGGCTGGCGCCTGGTCTATGCGGCGGGGCTCATCGTGGGCGCCCTGGTCTGGTGGCTGGGCTGGACCGACGGCACGCCACTGGCCACAGGGGTGCCGGCCTGGCAGCTGCTGCTCGGAGGCTTCCTCGTGGGTTATGGCGCCCGACTGGGCAACGGCTGCACCTCGGGCCACGGCATCTGCGGCCTGGGCTCGCTGCAGCTGCCTTCGCTGTACGCGGTGCTGACGTTCATGGCCACGGCCTTTCTCACGGCGAACCTGGCAGCGAGGTGGCTATGAGCACGAACCTCAAGCAGGCGCTGGCCACGCTGGCCGCGGGCGCGCTCTTCGGCTTCGGGCTTTCGCTCTCGGGCATGGTGCGGCCCGAGGTCGTGCTGAGCTTTCTGCGCTTCGAGGACTGGAACCTGATGCTGGTGATGGGCGGGGCGGTGGCCGTGGTGCTGATCGCCTACCAGGGTGCACCGCGACTCCTGCCGCGTCCGCTGCTGGGCGGCGGCTTTGAGCAGCAGAAGCGGCCGTGGAACCGCGACACGGCCGCGGGCGCGGCGCTGTTCGGCGTGGGCTGGGGCTTGTGCGGCGTGTGCCCCGGGCCGGCCATTGCGGGCCTGGGCACGGGCAACCTGGACCTGTTGTGGGCGCTGGGTGGCATCGCCCTGGGCGCGCTGGTGCAGGGCCTGCGCGCGAAGTAGGGTCTGCGCCTCAGGGCTTGATGCCCTTGGGCAGGGCGGCCTTGGTCAGCAGGGCGCGGTATTCGATGAGCTTGGCGCGCAGGCGGCGATGGTTGACCGGGCCGGTGCGCAGCAGCATCTTCTGGCCCGCGGCCAGGGACTGCAGCTCGTCTTCCTCGAACTCATAGCGCGTCCAGGGACGCTCGGACGGGATGGGGCCCTTGACCTCGACCAGCCCCACGATCAGCGGCTCCTCGCGCACGGGCGTAGCCAGCAGCAGATCGATAACGGCGATCAGGCGGTCGTTGAAATAGGCCTTGGGATAGCCGAGCTCCTCGTAGGCCTGCTGGAACAGCGGGTAGAGGCTGACGTAGAGCTGCACGATCTGGCGGCTGTTGACGGTCTCGATGAACTGCACCAGCGGCGAATAGCGCTGGCCGTTGTCGGGGTTGATGATCTCGCCCTCGGCGCGGCGCAGGGTGCTGAAGCGCCCGGGCGTGGGGTGCACGGGCCACATGCTGGGCGCAGCGTGCTCGCGCCCGAGGTTGTCGATGGTGGCGACGGTGCGGCGCACGAAGCTGTCGACCAGCAGGAACTGCTCGACCTTCTTGCGGCCCAGCAGGGTGTTGAGGTCTTCACGCGCACGCGCATCGGACTGGCCCAGCGGCGGCAGCGTGCGCACCGGCGGCTGGGGCACCGCCTCGATGGCCTGCACGGGGTGCTGGATCGGGGGCGGGGGCGGGGGTTCGGCCACAGGCACGGTCGGGGTCGCTGTCACGGGCTGCGGCATCGGCTGGACCTGGGACACGACAGGCGCGGGGGCCTCGGCCAGCTGGGGCCGGTAGTACCACGCCGCCACACCCAGGAGCACGAGGACCAGGAGGAGTGCGAGGGCAAGGCGGCTTTTGTTCATGGGTCTCGACGGCAGCAGACAGGTTCCAGGGTCCGATGCTAGCACCGCACGCCCCGCACCGTGCAGCCCATTCGTGTTGCACTGCGGCGTGTGGGGTCTGAAGTTCAGCGCCACAATGGCGGCGAACTCCAAGGAGCACGCATGCACCACCCCCGCCGCATCCTCATCCTCGGCGCGTCGTATGGCTCGCTGCTGGGCATCAAGCTCGTGATGGCCGGCCACCGCGTGACCCTGGTCTGCCTGCCCAACGAGGTGGCGCTGATCAACCGCGAGGGCATCCGTGTGCGCCTGCCGCTCAAGGGCCGCGCGGACCTGGTGGAGCTGAGCTCGCTGCAATCGCCGGGACGGCTGGACGCCGCCGGGCCGGCCGAAGTGATCCCGGCCGACTATGACCTCGTGGCCCTGGCCATGCAGGAGCCGCAGTACCGCAGCCCCGGCGTGCGCGATCTGCTGCAGGCCGTGGCCAAGTCACGTGTGCCCTGCATGTCCATCATGAACATGCCGCCGCTGCCCTACCTGGCCCGCCTGCCCGGCGTGGACGCCGCAGCCTGCCGCGGTGCCTACACCGACCCTGCGGTCTGGGACGGCTTCGACCCCGCGACAATGACGCTCTGCAGCCCGGACCCGCAAGCCTTCCGCCCACCAGAGGAGGCGCTCAACGTGTTGCAGGTGCGGCTGCCGACCAACTTCAAGGTGGCCAGCTTTCCTTCGGCCGCACACACCGAGCTGCTGCGCGGGCTGCAGGCCGATATCGAAGCCATCCGCCACACCGTGGATGGCCAGACGGTGGAGCTGGCGGTGAAGCTCAAGGTGCACGACTCGGTGTTCGTGCCACTGGCCAAGTGGGCCATGCTGCTGGCCGGCAACTACCGCTGCGTGACCGCCCAGGGCGTGCGCGCCATCCGGGACGCGGTCCATGCAGATCTGCAGGCCTCGCGCGAGGTCTACGACTGGGTCTGCATGCTGTGCAGGACCCTGGGCGCGGCGCAGGCCGACCTCGTGCCCTTCGACAAATACGCCGCGGCGGCCCAGGGGCTGGCCAGCCCCTCCTCCGCTGCCCGCGCACTGTACGGCGGCGCGCTGCACATCGAACGCGTGGACCGGCTGGTGCAGGCGATTGCGGCGCAGCGCGGCCTGCGGCATCCGGCCGTGGATGAGGTCGTGGCATTGGTGGACGCGCAGCTGGAGCGCAACCGCGCCGCCAAAAATTAGGGACGACGCGGACACGGCACGCCGGTGTTTTGGCATACCATCGCCCCACAGGTCGCATCCCGGGACCTTGACCACGGAGGCCCCCATGGCCAAAGGCGAACAGCGCAGCAACAAGATGGTGAAGAAGCCCAAGAAGGACACCTCACCCCCCAAGCCCGGCAGCTCGGACCGGCCCATGCCGCCCGTTACCGCGGTGATTCCGCGCGGCAAGGACAAGAACCGCTGACTTTACACAGCGCGGGGGACGGCCAGGTCGGCGCCACCACCCCCGGCTGCGTTGCAGGGAGATGGATTCTCTGCGCCACCGGATCATGAAGCGCCTACCCTGGCTTGGCCTGGTGCTTGGCACCGCCAGCCTGGGCGCCACCCCGCTGCTGGAGCATGCACCGGTGCTGTCGGTCACCCCGGTCGTGCAGCCGGTGGCCGTGCAGCGCCAGGTCTGCAGCGTGGACGGACACTGCGGGCTGCTGACCTTTCACGAAACGCGCACCGCCGGCTACACGGTGGTCTATCTCCACGAAGGGCGCGAGCACACGGTGCAACTGCCCCATGACCCAGGCCCGACGCTGGCGCTGCAGGTCGACGCGAGCCGTCTGGGCGAACCCGGCACGCTGCCGGTGCCGGTCATCATCACCGCGCCGGTCTACGTACCGGCGCCTGTGGTGGTCCACTCACGCAACTACTACCCCTACGTCCCTTACGCGGCCTACCCTTCGTTCGGCCTGCACCTGCGGCTGGGGCGCGGCCATCATCACCACCGGCACGACCCTCGCCCGCATCATCACGGGCATGGCCATTGGCACCGCTGAGCGGCGCCCTCAGCCCACGGGGTGCACTACCTTGGTATAGGGGTGAGGCTCACCCTCGACCCACCAGTTGGCCCAGTAGCGGCCCGCGCCGCCGGGCACATCAGGCTGCAGGGTCAGGAAGTTGCGCGCACCGATCATGCGGTGACCCGTGGTGGGAAATTCGTGCAACGCCCCGGTGATGCCCCGGTCGATGGATTCGACGTTGCGGCAGACCTGCTCCAGGAAGAACAGCTGCACGGCCGACGGGGCCGGGTGCACGATCGCGCTGCTGGTGAGCTGGTTGATCACGCGGGCACTGCCCTCGCGCACCGATTCGATCGCGCCGACCGCCGCCACATGGACGTCACCCGACAGCAGGGTCACGCGCGTACCCTGCCCCGCCACCTGCAGCAGGCGATGGATGAGGCGCAGGCGCTCGGCACGGTGCGGCGGGCTGGTCCAGTGGTCGCGCAGATCATCCTCCAGCTCCTGCTGGCCGGGCAGGATGCCCAGCAGTTTCTCCAGCAGCTCGAAGCTCGGATGCACCACGGGGATGCTGCTCATGACGAAAAGATGCTTCATGTCGCCCGTGGCCTCCTGCGCCGCAAGCCACTGGTAGACGGCGCTCCAGCTCTGCGGGCTCAGCACCTGCTCGGCATGCAGCACCTCGCCCGTCGGGGTGGATTCCAGGCGGCGCGGCCGGCGTTCGCTGCGCATGTCCAGCATCAGCAAACCCAGCGACCCGATGCGCCAGGCGCTGTTGAAATGCGTCTGGCCGGGCAAGGTGCCCGGCGCCGGCCCGCCCAGGGCCTGGCGCTGAAACAAGGCGAAGGCGGCATGCGCCACCTCGTAGATGCCCTGGTAGACCGGGCAGTGGTGCTGTTCGGCGGGATAGGATCCCCAGCCGTCCATGATGTCGTGGTCATCCCACATCATCACGGTGGGCAGGCGCGCGAGCACCGCGGCCACCTCGGACTGCGACCAGCGCTCCAGGTAGATCTGGCTGAAATACGCCTCCAGCTTGCGACGCAGCGTGACCGTGAAGGGCGCCTTGTGGCGTTTGGCCCAGGGCAACGCCGTCCAGGCCTTGAGTTCGGGAATCACGACCCACATCGCATCGCTGTAGACCTGGTCACCGCCGAGCAGCAGCAGGTGCAGCGGCCCGTAGGTCTGCGCGTCCACCCGGTCCTGCTGCGCATGCAGGCGCGCCAGCCGGGACCACAACGCATGGGGCTGTGCCACCTTCTTCATGAGCTTGGGGTCGGAGTAGCCATTGCACGAGCCGTAGGCCAGCGCGGGCATGGCGCCGCGTGCGGGCACATGGAAGGCGTGCGACTCGCCGCCCACGGTATAGGCCACTTCCTGTGACGACGCCGTCTGCGGCACGCTGATCTCGAAACGCCATGCCGTGCAGGCGGTGCCGGGTACCGGGGCCTGCGTGACGGGCACCGACAGGCCGGCGGCCACACAGGCGGGGGGCGCATCGGCGTTGTCCTGGACCCAGAGCACGCTCACGCGCCAGCGGTCCTGTTCACAGCCGAGGAATTGCAGGATGGGGCCGAGTTTCTTCATGACGTCTCCCTGTTTTGAGCACGCGCGACTTTAGCGGCAAGCGGCCACGGCGTCATCCCCCGAATGTGGGAGGGCCCGCATACGGCACAATGCCGGCCATCCACCCCTGACGGAGCAGATGCTGATGAAAACCACTCTGGCCTTGGCCGGTGTCCTGCTGCTGGCCTGCACAGCCCAGGCCCAGACCGGCGAATCGCGCTGCACCCGGGACTTCAAGGCCGAACAGGCGCGCATCGAGCGCGAGGCCATGGCCCGCGCCCCGGCGCCCGGCAGCGACCTGGCCACACAGCAGCGCTTCATGCAGGGCGTGCACGCGCAACTGCAGGCGGCCGCGGCCCGCGCCGAGGCCTGCGAAGCGGCCAGCCGGCCCGCACCGGGTAGCCCGGCCGCAGAAGCCGCGGCGGCCAGGGCCCAACAGTGCACGGATGCCGCCAAGCGCGAACTCGACCAGATCAGGTTGCCGTCTCAACCCAGCTTCGAGCAGCAACGCGCCTACCGCGAGGCCGAAACGCGCATCCTCGACGCGCGCATGGACTGCCTGCGCCGCGCACGTTGACCGTCAGCCCGCCCGCGCGCCCAGCGCTCGCAGCTGGTCCTGCCACCGGCGCACACCGGCAGCGCCCAGTTTTTCGACGCCGCCGATCAGCGTGTCACGCACAGGCGAGACGCCGACGAAGCCGAGGATGTTGCGTTTGAGCAGGCCCACGCCGCGGGCCCGGAAGACCCAGCGGTAGACCCAGGCCGGCATGCCCATGGTGACGACGATGCGCGCGCTACGTCCCTTGAGGCCTTTGTGGATGAAGGGATTGCTGGCGCGTTCGGCGGCATCGCCGGTGAACGCAAAGCCCGGGCGCGCAACCTGCTCCAGAAAACCCTTGAACAGTGCCGGCATGTCCCCCAGCCAGAGCGGGAAGAAGATCACAAGGTGCTGGGCCCAGGCGATGTCGTCCTGCGCAGCCTGCAGGCCTGTGGGCAGCGGCGTGTGCTCCCATGCGTGCTGGCTGCGCAGCAGGGGGAAGTCCAGCTTGGCCACCGTGACGGTACGGACTTCGTGCCCGGCCGCCAGCGCGCCTTCGGCGTAGGCCTGGGCCAGGGCGTGGCCGAGGTGGCCGCCGTCCGGATCCGGATGGCCCTGGAGGATGAGGATGCGGCGTTTGTCCATGGTGGTTACTCCTGCGACCTGATCTTGCGCCGCGAGCGTAACGGCTTCCTTGATCTGGCGCAAACGCTTCATTTTTGATAGCAAACCGGATACACCCGGGTCGGACAGGCCCCGGGCCCCGGCCTAGAATCCGGGCTACACCGTGCCCACCATGAAACCGACCGACACCCCCCTCTTCTACACCGGCAAGACCGAAGCCTTTGGCGAACAGTTCGATGCCTGGACCGACCGCCCCCTGCTGCAATCCATGGAGGAAGGCGGCGTAAGCTGGCCCAGCTCCTGCCGCGCGGGCAATTGCCGCACCTGCATCGGCAAGCTGGTCAGCGGCACGGTGCGCTACGAGATGGAGTGGCCCGGCCTGCTGCCGGAAGAGAAGGAAGAGGGCTATGTGCTGCCCTGCGTGGCCCACCCCTGCTCGGACGTGGTGCTCAGCGAAGGGTATTAGGGCCGGTCAGGCAAAGACGTTGAGCTGGGTGCCCAGGCTGCCTGACGTGGCCAGGGGCTGCGGGCCCGGGACAGGCTGCAGCAGGGTCATCACGCTGGCTTCCTGCATCTCCATGGACTCGCGCAGCACGAATGCCTGCACGCCTTGCGCGAGTCGGGCCGAAGCCATCTGGCTGGAGATGGCGATGATCTGATTGCTGATGCCGTCCATGAAGAATCCGGGTCTTTTTACCCATATCGGCAGGACGACGTCAAACTTGAGCCCGGATCTTCAGGCGTCCAGCCGGCCCTGGAGCAGTTCCGGCAGGCGCTCGGCGCCCATGCGGAAGCCGCAGGCCTGGGCATGCCCACCCCCGCCCATGCTCTCGGCCAGGGGAATGCAGTCGAAGCTGCGCTGCGAACGCAGGCCGACCTTGATCACCCCGCCCTTACTCGCCGTCCACATCAGCGCGTAGGTCCCGCTTCTCTTCGACAGCAGCTCGCCCACGAGGCTGTGGAACATGCCCGGGGCGTTGACCATCAGGCCGGCCTGGCCGTTGAAGACCACGGGCTCGGCGCCCGCAGCGATGTCCTCGCACATCTTGCGGAACTTCTCGTCCATGGCCTGCCCGCGCAGCATGAAGGTGGCCAGCTCGTCCTCGGACCAGGAGGCGATCTGCGCCCAGCGCTCGAAGTCCATGGGCTCCATGTCCAGCGCGGCGAGGAAGCTTGCGCTCTCGGGGTAGTGCCAGGCCCAGATGTCACGGTCCTCGATGTAGCGCACGAGCGCGGGCAGGGCACGGTCGGACTGGAAGAAGTCCCAGGCCAGGCGCGCGCCGGACTTGCCCATGTCGAAATGCACCACGCCGCAGCGGCAGGCAAAGCCCGTGAGCTTCTCGGCTGCGCTCTTGTGGTGATCCAGCATGACGAGCTTGGCCGCGCGCTGCTCGATCTCGCGCAGGATATCCGGCGCGAAGGAGAAGTCGAGGATGTAGACCGCGCGGCCTTCCAGTGCAGGCAGATCAGCCACGCTCTTCACGTCACCGTGGTCACAGGGCTTGAATTCCGCACGGCCTTCGTAATACAGCCAGGCCGCCAGCGCGGCGCCGAAGCCGTCCGCACAACGCGCGTGGTAGATCACCAGCGGATCGGGATCGTGGCGGTCGGGGTGAACCAGCAGTTGCTGGGGCAGCAGGGTGTTCATCGGGTCGTCTTTCGGGGGCGGGGCACGCTTTTGACCGGGGGCTTTTTCGCGGGTGGCTTGCGGCGGATATGGCCCGCCTCGGCGAGTGTCTCCTTGCGCAACTGGCGCTCGGCGTCGAGCTTCCGGCCCTCGACCAGCCAGCGCGCGTATTCCTCGGGCGTCTCCAGCGTGATGCGGCCCAGCGCGCCGGAGCGGAAATCGTGGATCAGCAGCTCGGCGGCCTTTTGCAGGTTGACCTTGTTGCCCGCCATCAGCGCGCCGCGGCTGCGGCCGATGGCGTCGAGCAGCTCCTCGCTCTGCAGCGTCTCGCCGTCCTTGAGGCCGTAACGCGCGGCCAGCAGGGCCGGATACGAAGGCTTGAGGTAGTCGAGCAGCTCGAGCGCCACCTCCTGGTCGTCGAAGGCATTGCGACCCACCGCGCCGCTGGCGGCCAGGTTGTAGCCGCTTCGCGCGACGATGATGCGCGGCCAGAGCATGCCCGGGGTGTCGTAGAGATAGAACGCGTCGTCGAGCACGATGCGCTGCTCGTTGCGCGTGACACCCGCCTCGTCAGCCGCCTTGGCGGCGCTCTTGCCCACCAGGCGGTTGATCAGCGTGGACTTGCCCACATTGGGGATGCCGCAGATCATCACGCGCAGCGGGCGCGCCAGGCTCTCGCCGCGCGTGGGGGCCAGCTCGCGGCAAGGCGCGATCAGGCGGCGGGCGGCGTTGCCATCGGTGGTGTCCAGCGCGATGGCGCGTGTGCCTTCGCGCGCGTTGTAGTGCGCCAGCCAGAGCGCGGTGCGCGCGGGATCGGCGAGGTCCTGCTTGTTGAGCACCTTCAGGCTGGGGCGCTTGCTGGTCAGCGTGGCCAGCATGGGGTTGGCGCTGGAGCCGGGCAGGCGCGCGTCCACCATCTCGATGACCACATCAATGTGCTTGATGCGCTCTTCGATGGTCTTCTTGGTCAGGTGCATGTGACCCGGGAACCACTGGACGGCCATGACGGGGAGAGCTTTCGTGCGGTAAGTGAAGGGCGATTGTCGCTGACGGTTGTGGGTGCCGATGGCAGACCGCAGCCGGAAAAAAGAAAGGCCCGCTCGAAAGCGGGCCCGTCAGCAGCGGGGAACGGGAATCAGGCCCGCGCCATCCGCAGCTTCATCGAGAACTCCTGCAGCGCAGCGATGCCGCTCTCCTCGGCGCGCTTGCACCAGGCCTGCAGATCGGCGATCAGCTGCTCGCGCGACAGCGAGGTGTTGAGCCAGAGCTGGCGCAGCTCTTCGCGCATGGTGACCATCTTGTCCAGCACGGGCGAAGCCGCACGGGCCTCGGCCAGCTTGGGCGCCGCTTCTGCCGGCACCTTGTCCTCGTCGCGGTGCAGCCAGCGGTCGGCGGCCTTGACCACCGCGGTGTCCACGGCACGGGCCTTGAGCGCGGCCATCTCCTGCTGGAAGGCACGCTGCATGCCGTGGGCGTAGCCGGCCATGATCTCGTAGCGGTGGGCGATCAGGGCTTCCAGGGTCTTGTCGTCGGCCACGGGCTTGATGTCACCCAGCGCGAGCTTGGGCGGCGTCTTCTTGACCTTGGCCAGGCCCAGGGCGCTCAGCACATTGATGTAGAGCCAGCCGATGTCGAACTCATAGGGCTTGACCGACAGCTTGGCCGAGGTCGGGTAGGTGTGGTGGTTGTTGTGCAACTCCTCACCGCCGATGATGATGCCCCAGGGCGAGATGTTGGTGCTCGAATCGGGCGCCTCGAAGTTGCGGTAGCCCCAGTAGTGGCCAAAACCGTTGATGATGCCGGCGGCCGTCACGGGGATCCAGGCCATCTGCACGGCCCAGACAGCCGCACCGGCGGCACCGAACAGGGCCAGGTTGATGATCAGCATCACGCCCACGCCCTGCCAGGAATAGCGGGTGTAGAGGTTGCGCTCGATCCAGTCGTCCGGCGTGCCATGCCCATAGCGGGCCATGGTTTCCTTGTTCTTGGCTTCAGCACGGTAGAGCTCGGAGCCTTCCCAGAAGACCTTCTTGATGCCGTAGACCTGCGGGCTGTGGGGGTCTTCGGCCTGCTCGCACTTGGCGTGGTGCTTGCGGTGGATGGCAGCCCACTCCTTGGTCACCATGCCCGTGGTCAGCCACAGCCAGAGACGGAAGAAGTGGGACGGGATCGGGTGCAGATCCAGTGCACGGTGCGCCTGGTGGCGGTGCAGGAAGATCGTGACGCTGGCGATCGTGATGTGAGTCAGTGCCAGCGTCACCAGGACGATCTGCCACCAGCTCAGGTTCAGCAGGCCGTGCGCAAGCCAGTCGATGGTTGCGTTCAGCACAGCCCAGTCGGGTAGAAACATGCGGGTCTCTCTCAGATAAAAAAATAGGTATGGCCAGACGCCACGCCCTCGTCACGGATTTTAAAGGCTGGCCCCGGTTTTGGGCCAACATTTCCAAGGTTTTAGGGTGGAAAACCTTAATTCAAGTCAATTGCTCATCTTTTTTGCCAGATTGCAGCAAAAAAGCCGTCCGTTTGATGCAAATGAGGCCACAGACGCAGATATAGCGCGCCGTTGTCGCCACCGCTGCACAAGCGCCCGGCGGGTTCCACTTTGAGCTGATGCAGCAGCTCAGCGGCCGCCAGCGGCTGGAAATCCGGGTGGGCAAGGCTGAAGGCCTCCGCGATGGCCTCGTTTTCCTGCGGCAGGACACTGCAGGTGGCGTAGACCAAGCGCCCACCGGGCTTGAGCAGACGCGCCGCGCTGGCCAAGATGGCGGCCTGCTTGACCGTCATTTCCTGCACCGCCTGCTCGGACTGACGCCACTTGAGGTCGGGGTTGCGGCGCAAGGTACCCAGGCCCGAACAGGGAGCGTCGACCAGCACGCGGTCGATCTTGCCGGCCAGCCGCTTGATGCGCTCGTCACGCTCGTGGGCAATGGCCGCCGGGTGCACATTGGACAAGCCGCTGCGAGCGAGCCGGGGCTTGAGCGCTTCGAGCCGGTGGGCCGAGGTGTCAAAGGCATAGAGCCGGCCCGTGCTGCGCATGGCGGCACCGATGGCCAGGGTCTTGCCGCCGGCGCCGGCGCAGAAATCCACCACCATCTCGCCGCGATGCGCGTCGAGCAGCAAGGCCAGCAGCTGCGAGCCCTCATCCTGCACCTCGATGGCGCCGCGCGTGAACGCGTCGAGCTTGTTCAGGGCCGGCTTGCCCTCGATGCGCAGGCCCCAGGGCGAGTAAGGCGTAGGCACCGCCTTGATGCCGGCCTCCTTGAGTTCCTTCTGGATGGCCTCGCGCTTGGCCAGCTGGGTGTTGACGCGCAGGTCGAGGCCCGCGCCCTGGTTCAGGCTCTCCACCAGGGGCCAGAAGCCTGCGCCCAGCTGCTCCTTGAGCGGCAGCACCAGCCACTCGGGCAGATTGTGGCGGTGCATGTCCAGCAGTTCTTCCGGCTTGACGCGGTCGCAGTGGTCCAGCCACTGCTTTTCCTGCTCGGTCAGCACGCTCTTGATGAAGTCGCGCGGGCCATGGAAGCCCAGAATGGCCAGCCGGCGCTCACGCGGGCCGCTGCCCGACAGGGCCAGCTTGTCAAAGAGCAGCTTCTTGCGCAGGACGGTGTAGACCGTCTCGGCCAGGGTCGCGCGTTCGCGCGGACCCAGGCCACGGTGGTCGCGGAAGAAGCGCGAGACGATGGCGTCGGCCGGATGGTCGAATTTGAGGGTGAGCCGGACCAGTTCGGTACAGACGTCCAGCAGGGCTTGGGGATGCATAGGCTAGGATTGTCCCACGCGCCGCCAGGCCGCTCCCAGCGGCGCAGACCGTCGCGCGCAGACCGAAGGCCCACCTGATGTCCGATGAAAACCTCCCGCCGTTGATCGAAACCCGCCCCGGCCTGTACCGCCACTACAAGGGCATGCCCTACGAAGTGATCGGCACCGTACGCCACAGCGAAACGCTGGAGCCCATGACGCTGTACCGCGCGCTCTACGGCGAGCACGGGCTCTGGGTGCGGCCGGCGGCCATGTTCAACGAGGACGTCGTGATCGACGGGGTGCGCCAGCCCCGCTTCACCTGGGTCGGCGAGGCGGCCACCAAGGACTGAAGCTACAATTTTTGTAGCAGCCCGGCAATGGCACGCGGGTAGATCAGGTGCTCCTGCGTCAGCACGCGGGCGGCCAGCGTGTGTTCGTCGTCCCCGGGCAGCACGGGCACCACGGCCTGGGCCAGGATGGGGCCGTGGTCCAGCTCGGCCGTCACCTGGTGCACGGTCGCACCCGCGAACTTGCAGCCGGACTCGATGGCGCGGCGGTGCGTGTGCAGGCCCGTGAAAGCCGGCAGCAGCGAAGGGTGGATGTTGAGCAGGCGCCCGGTGTAGTGCTGAACGAACCCCGGGGTGAGGATGCGCATGAAGCCGGCCAGCACCACCAGCGCAGGCTGATGCGCATCGATGGCGGCCATCAGGGCGGCGTCGAACGCTTCGCGGCTGGCATAGGCTTTGTGGTCCAGCACGGCGGTGGCAATGCCCTGGTCGCGCGCATAGATCAGGCCCTTGGCGTCGGCCTTGTTGCTCAGCACGGCGGCCACACGGGCGCCATATTTGTCCAGCCAGCGCTCGCGTTCGGCGGTCTGGACGATGGCGGCCATGTTGGAGCCGCCCCCGGAGATGAGGATCACGATGTTTTTCATGGGATGGCGAGATTATGGGCTTGTCACGGTTTGGACAGCTGCTTGCGAACGAGCGTGCTAAAACCGGGGAACGCGTCGCGCCCCGGCTTCAGCGCAGGCTGACCCAGATCCGCAGGATCTGGCATGCCGGAGCGACAACCGGCTTTTATCGGAGACATCCATGGATTTGGCATTCACCCCTGAAGAACAGACATTCCGCGAGGAGATCCGCGCCTGGGTGCGCGCGAACCTGCCCGCCGACATCGCCCACAAGGTGCACAACGCCCTGCAGCTCACGCGCGACGATATGCAGCGCTGGGCCAAGATTCTGGGCAAAAAAGGCTGGCTGGGCTATGGTTGGCCCAAGCAGTTCGGCGGTCCGGGCTGGACGGCCGTGCAGAAGCACCTCTTCGAGGAAGAGTGTGCGCTGGCCGGCGCGCCGCGCATCGTGCCCTTCGGCCCCGTGATGGTGGCCCCGGTCATCATGGCTTTCGGCAACGCCGAGCAGCAGAAACGCTTCCTGCCCGGCATCGCCAGCGGCGAAGTCTGGTGGAGCCAGGGCTACAGCGAGCCCGGCTCGGGTTCCGACCTGGCCAGCGTGAAGACCCGCGCCGAGCGCCAGGGTGACAAGTACATCGTCAACGGCCAGAAGACCTGGACCACCCTGGGCCAGTACGGCGAGTGGATCTTCTGCCTGGTGCGCACCAGCAACGAAGGCAAACCGCAGACCGGCATCTCCTTCCTGCTGATCGACATGAAGTCCAAGGGTGTCACCGTGCGCCCCATCAAGCTGCTCGACGGCGAGTGCGAAGTGAATGAGGTCTTCTTCGACAACGTCGAGGTGCCGGCCGAGAACCTGATCGGCGAGGAAAACAAGGGCTGGACTTATGCCAAGCACCTGCTGAGCCATGAGCGGACCAACATCGCCGATGTGAACCGCGCCAAGCGCGAGCTGGAGCGCCTGAAGCGCATCGCCAAAGCCGAAGGCGTCTACGAGGACGTGCGTTTCCGCGACGAGATCGCCAAGCTCGAGGTGGACGTGGTGGCCCTGGAGATGCTGGTGCTGCGCGTGCTATCAGCCGAGAAGTCGGGCAAGAACTCGCTGGACATCGCCGGCTTGCTCAAGATTCGCGGCAGCGAGATCCAGCAGCGCTACAGCGAACTCATGATGCTGGCCGCCGGCCCCTACGCCCTGCCCCTGATCCGCGAGGCCATGGAAGCCGGCTGGCAGGGCGACTTCCCCGGCGGCGTCACCGCCAACGCCCCGCTCGCCTCGACCTACTTCAATATGCGCAAGACCACCATCTACGGTGGCAGCAACGAAGTGCAACGCAACATCGTCGCGCAGACAATCCTCGGCTGAACGCCGCGAGTACAGGAGAACAACATGGATTTTGATTTCAGCGACGATCAGCAGCAATTGCGTGATGCGGTCAACAAGTGGGTGGAGAAGGGCTACGGCTTCGAGCGCCGCCGCAGCATCGAGGCCGCAGGCGGCTTTTCGCGCGAGGCCTTCAACGAACTGGCCGAGCTCGGTCTCTGCGGTCTTTACATCCCTGAGGGCGAGGGCGGCCTGGGCATGGGCCCGGTCGAGGGCATGGTGGTGATGGAAGAACTCGGCCGCGGCATCGTGCTCGAGCCGCTGGCGCAGAGCCTGATCGCAGGCGCCGTGCTCTCGGGCTATGCGGGTGCCGCGCTCAAAAGCGCGTGGCTGCCGAAGATCGCCAGCGGCGAGGCCCTGGTGGTCCTGGCCCAACAGGAGCGCAAGGCGCGCTACCGACTCAATGTGTGCGAAACCACCGCCACACAGGCCGGCAACAACTGGACCGTGTCCGGCAGCAAGAACATGGTGCCGGCGGGTGACCAGGCCGACGCCTTCCTCGTGCCAGCCCTGGCCGGCGGCAAGCTGGGCCTCTTTCTCGTCGAACGCCAGGCTCCCGGCGTGAGTACACGCGGCTACGGCACCCAGGATGGCGGTCGCGCGGCCGATGTGGTGATGAAGCAGGCCCCGGCCCAGCTCATCACGGCCGACGGTCTCACAGCACTGGAACATGCGGTGGACATCGGCATCGCGGCCAGCTGCGCCGAAGCCGTGGGCGTGATGGATGCCACCCTGGCCGTGACCCTGGACTATATGAACACGCGCAAGCAGTTCGGCGTAGCCATCGCCAGCTTCCAGGCCCTGCGCCACCGCGCGGCCGACATGAAGATGCAGCTGGAACTGGCCCGCTCCATGAGCTATTACGCCAGCCTCAAGCTCAACGCCCCGGCCGACGAGCGCCGCCGCGCCATGGCACGGGCCAAATACCAGCTCGGGCAGTCCATGCGTTTCGTGGGCCAGCAGGCGGTGCAGCTGCACGGCGGCATCGGCGTGACCGACGAGTACATCGTCAGCCACTACTTCAGGAAGCTGACCCAGCTCGAAATGAGCTGGGGCGACAGCCTGCATCAGATCGGCGAGGTGTCGGCGCGTATGCAGGACACGGCCGGCGTCTTCGCCTGAAGATCGGCCCACCCCCGAGGCGCCAGCGGCCCGGCAAAGCCGGTTCCGCGGTGTCCATCGGTTAAGTCGCGACAGGCACGGAGATGTTCAGGACAGCAGGCGTGAGGACCGCGGCACGTGCGCCATCAGGAATTCCATCTGGTCGGCCAGGATGCGGCGGTTGCGCAGGATGAAGTCTTCCCAGAGGCTGGGCACGTAGGGCGCATAGAGCAGCGGCATGTGCGCCTGTTCGGGGGTGCGGCTGCTCTTGCGATGGTTGCAGGCGCGGCAGGCAGTGACCACGTTCATCCAGTGGTCCTGCCCGTTCTGGGCGAAAGGGATGATGTGCTCGCGCGTGAGCTCGGTCTCGTGGTGGTCCACACCGCAGTAGGCGCACACGTTGCGGTCGCGCGCGAACAGCTTGCTGTTGGTGAGGCTAGGGCGAAGATCGAAGGGGTTGATACTGGGCACGCCCTTGGTGCCGATGATGCTGTTGACCGTGATGATGGACTGCTCACCCGTGATGGCGTTGTGCCCACCATGGAAGACGGCGATCTCACCGCCGGCTTCCCAGCGCACCTCATCGGCCGCGTAGTGCAGCACCGCCTCTTCGAGCGAAATCCAGGACTGGGGCAAGCCCTGGGCCGACAGCTTCAAGACCTTCAAAACACGCCTCCTGACCGGCAAAAAAGCCATTCAAACGGAACGCTTGCGTCTGCGGCAGCCGGCCGGGCCGGAACTGCCTCGCCATGCAGGGCCGGGGGATGAACCGGCTCTGAGACACAATATACCCCGAATCCATGACGGTTTGGCGTATCGGCTTGTAAGCCCGGGCTCGGGCGCTATCAAAAAAGTATCGAATGAAGGTCTTCCGCGGCTTCCACCACCCCGGCATCGCACCCGCCTGCGCGCTGACCATCGGCAACTTCGATGGCGTGCACCGCGGCCACCAGGCCATGCTGGCCTTGCTGCGCGGCGAAGCGGCCCAGCGCGGCGTGCCCAGCTGCGCCATGACCTTCGAGCCCCATCCGCGCGACTATTTCGCCGGCGTCACGAAGAACGCCGACCTGGCCCCGGCACGCATCGCCACGCTGCGCGACAAGCTCAGTGACCTGGCGCGCTGCGGCATCGACCAGGTCGTGGTGCTGCCTTTCGACGCCCGTCTGGCCAGCCTCAGCCCCCAGGCCTTCATCGACGAGGTGCTGGTCCGGGGCCTGGGCGTGCGCTACGTGCTGGTCGGCGACGATTTCCGCTTCGGGGCGAAGCGCGCCGGCGACTACGCCATGCTGGACGCCGCCGGCACGCAACAGGGCTTCGACGTGGCGCGCATGAACAGCTACGAAGTCCATGGCCTGCGCGTCTCCAGCTCGGCCGTGCGCGCCGCCCTGGCCGAGGGCCGCATGGAGGACGCCGCCCGTCTGCTGGGCCACCCGTACCACATCTCGGGCCATGTGCTGCACGGGCGCAAGCTTGGCCGCGAGCTCGGCTTCAAGACCCTGAACCTGCGCTTTGCCCACTGGAAGCCGGCCGCCAGCGGCATCTTTGCCGTGCTGGTCCATGGCCTGACCGAACAGCCCCTGCGCGGCGTGGCCAACCTGGGGGTGCGCCCCTCGCTGGACCCGAACGACATCAACGGCGGCCGGGTCCTGCTGGAAACCCATTGCCTGGACTGGCCCGCCAGCCTGGGCGCCGAGGGGGGCTACGGTAAAATCATCCGCGTGGAACTGCTGCACAAACTGCACGACGAACTGAAGTACGACAGTCTCGAGGCCCTCACGCAGGGCATCCACCGGGACTGCGATGACGCACGCGCCTGGTTTGACCGGCGAATTTGACGGGGCACCCCCGGCGCACCTTGCCCCGCGCCTGATCCTGCTTCCGCAGCCCCCCGCACGCCCGGCCCGCCGGGTGGCCCCGTCTCTCGAAAAGTTTGCCATGACCGACAAAGTTGATTACCGCGCCACGCTGAACCTGCCCGATACGCCCTTCCCCATGCGCGGCGACCTGCCCAAGCGCGAGCCGGGCTGGGTCCAGGCCTGGGAGGAAAAAGGCCTCTACAAGAAGCTGCGCGACGTGCGCGCTGGCCGCCCGAAGTTCATCCTGCACGACGGCCCGCCCTACGCCAACGGCCAGATCCACATCGGCCACGCCGTCAACAAGGTCCTCAAGGACATGATCGTCAAGGCCCGCCAGCTCAAGGGTCTGGACGCGCAGTACATCCCCGGCTGGGACTGTCACGGCCTGCCGATCGAGAACGCCATCGAGAAGCTGCACGGCCGCAACCTCCCGCGCGACGCCATGCAGGCCAAGAGCCGCGCCTTCGCCACCGAGCAGATCGCGCAGCAGATGGCCGACTTCAAGCGCCTGGGCGTGCTGGGCCAGTGGGACAACCCCTATAAGACGATGGACTACGTCAACGAGGCCGCCGAGATCCGCGCCTTCAAGCGCGTGATGGAACGCGGCTTCGTCTACCGCGGCCTCAAGCCCGTGTACTGGTGCTTCGACTGCGGCTCGTCCCTCGCCGAATTCGAGATCGAGTACCAGGACAAGAAGAGCAGCACACTGGACGTGGGCTTCGAATGCGCCGAGCCCGAGAAGCTGGCCGCGGCCTTCGGCCTGGGCGCGCTGGAGCAGCCGGCCTACGCGGTCATCTGGACCACCACCGCCTGGACCATTCCGGCCAACCAGGCGCTGAACCTCAATCCCGAACTCGACTACGCGCTGGTGCAGACCGAGCGCGGCCTGCTGGTGCTGGCCGCCGTGCTGGTTGAGAAGTGCATGGAGCGCTACAAGCTTCAAGGCAAAGTACTGGCCACCGTCAAGGGCGAGAAGCTGGGCCTGATCCACTTCAAGCACCCGTTGTACGACGTGGATGCCGGCTACCGGCGCCTCAGCCCCGTGTACCTGGCCGACTACGCCACCGCCGAGGACGGCACGGGTATCGTGCACTCGGCGCCGGCCTATGGCGTGGACGACTTCAACAGCTGTGTCGCCCACGGCATGGCCTACGAGGACATCCTCAACCCGGTGCAGGGCAACGGCAGCTACGCGGCCGATTTCCCGCTCTTTGGCGGCCTCAACATCTGGAAGGCCGTGCCCGTGGTGCTGGAAGCGCTCAAGAACGCCGGGCGCCTCTTCGCCACCCAGGACATCACGCACAGCTACCCGCACTGCTGGCGCCACAAGACGCCGGTGATCTACCGCGCCGCCGCCCAGTGGTTCGTGCGCATGGACGAGGGCGAGGGCATCTTCACCAAGGACAAGGCGCCGCAGACGTTGCGTCAGCTGGCGCTGGCTGCCATCGAAGAGACCAGCTTCTACCCCGAGAACGGCAAGGCCCGTCTGCGCGACATGATCGCCAACCGGCCCGACTGGTGCATCTCGCGCCAGCGCAGCTGGGGCGTGCCCCTGCCCTTCCTGCTGGACGTGGACAGCGGCGAGCCGCATCCGCGCACGCCCGAGATCATCGACCTGGCGGCCGAGGTCGTCGAGCAAGGCGGGATCGAGGCCTGGAGCAAGCTCAGCTGCGCCGACATCCTGCAACGCATCGGCGACGCGAGCAGCCCCGCCCAGTGGAGCAAGAGCAGCGACATCCTCGAGGTCTGGTTCGACTCCGGCACCACGCACACCACGGTGCTCAAGGCTTCGCATCCGCACAGCGGGCACGAGGACGGCGGCCCCGAGGCCGACCTCTACCTCGAAGGCCATGACCAGCATCGCGGCTGGTTTCACAGCTCCCTGTTGACCGCCTGCGCCATGTATGGCCGCGCGCCCTACCGCGGCCTGCTGACCCACGGCTTCACCGTGGACGGCCAGGGCCGCAAGATGAGCAAGAGCGTGGGCAACGTCGTCGCCCCTCAGCAGGTCAGCGAGAAGATGGGGGCCGAGATCATCCGGCTCTGGTGCGCCGCCACCGACTACTCGGGCGATCTGGGCATCGACGACAAGATCCTCGCCCGCGTGGTCGACGCCTACCGCCGCATCCGCAACACCCTGCGCTTCCTGCTGGCCAACGTCAGCGATTTCGACCCGGCCCAGGACGCCGTGCCTGCGGACCAGCTGCTGGAGATCGACCGCTACGCGCTCAGCCGCGCGGCCGAGCTGCAGGCCGACATCCTGGCGCACTACGAGGTCTATGAGTTCCACCCCGTGGTCGCCAAGCTGCAGGTCTATTGCTCGGAAGACCTGGGCGCCTTCTATCTCGACGTGCTCAAGGACCGGCTCTACACCACGGCCCCCAAGTCGCTGGCCCGTCGCAGTGCACAGACCGCGCTGCACCAGATCACGCACGCCATGCTGCGCTGGATGGCGCCTTTCCTGAGCTTCACGGCCGAGGAAGCCTGGCAGGTGTTCGGCACCTCCGAATCCATCTTCATGGAAACCTACTCGGACCTCGCCAGGCCCGACGCCGCGCTGCTGGCCAAGTGGAACCGCATCCGCGAGATCCGCGACGCCGTCAACAAGGACATCGAGGCCTTGCGCGCGGAGGGCAAGGTCGGCGCCTCGCTGCAAGCCAACATCACGCTGACCGCTGAGCCAGCAGACCACGTACTGCTGGCCAGCCTGGGCGAAGACCTGAAGTTCGTCTTCATCACCTCGGCGGTGACGCTGCAGCCGGGCGCCGCCCTGACCGTGCACGTCGCGCCGTGCACCGCCCAGAAATGCGAGCGCTGCTGGCACTACCGCGACGATGTCGGCCACGATCCGGCCCACCCGACGCTCTGCGGCCGCTGCACCAGCAACCTCTACGGCGCGGGCGAAGCGCGGACGGTCGCCTGATGGGCCGGGCGCAGACCGGCGGCCTGCTCCAGTGGCTGGGCATCGCCTTCCTGATCCTGGTACTGGACCAGCTCAGCAAGGTCGCCATCCTGCTCTACTACCAGCTGGGTGAGAGCACCTACCTGACCGAGTGGCTCAACCTCGTGCGCGTACACAACCGCGGCGCGGCCTTCTCCTTCCTGGCCGGCGCCGGCGGCTGGCAGCGCTGGTTCTTCGTGGGCATCGGCGTGGTGGCCACGGGCTTCATGATCTACCTGATGCGCACCCATGCGGGCCAGAAACTCTTCTGCCTGGCCCTGGCCTGCATCATGGGCGGCGCCATCGGCAATGTGGTGGACCGTCTGGTGCACGGCTATGTGGTCGACATGGTGGACTTCCATATCGGCAACTGGCACTTCCCGGCCTTCAACCTGGCCGACAGCGCCATCACCCTGGGCGTGATCCTGCTGCTGCTTGACGAGATCCTGCGGGTGCGACGCGCTCGCCACTGAGCCCGCGGTCGGCGATACTGGCGGGCATGAGCGCCGCCACGCATCACGGTGTCAGACGCAGCAACCTGGGCCGCCTGCAGGAGATCGCAGGCGTGCTGGTACGCCACGGCCTGGGCGAGCTGGTGCGCCGCTGGGGTCTGGCGGGCGCGCTGGAGAAAGCGGGCCATCGCCTGCACTGGGAGCATGCCGCCGACCTGGCCCAGCTGCCGCCACCCGTTCAGCTGCGCAAGGCGCTGGAAGAACTCGGCCCCACCTTCGTCAAGCTAGGCCAGATCCTGGCCGGTCGCGCGGACATGTTCGGCCCCGCATGGATCGCCGAGTTCGAGAGGCTGCACAGCCAGGTGCCAGCGGTCCCCTTCGAGAGCCTGCGGCCGCAGCTACGCGAGGACCTGGGGGGCGAGCCCGAACAGGTCTTTGCCTGGTTCGATCCCGAGCCCTTGGCTGCCGCCTCCATCGCCCAGGTGCACCGCGCGCGGCTGCACGACGGCACCGAGGTCGTGGTCAAGATCCGCCGCCCCGGCATCCGGGAGGTGATCGACGCCGACCTGCGCCTGCTCGACCGCTTGGCCGCCCTGGCTGAAACCGAGCTGCCCGCGCTGGCGCCCTATCGCCCCCGCCAGCTCCTGCGCGAGTTCGGCCGCTCCCTGCACCGTGAACTGGACCTGGCCAGCGAATGCCGCAGCGCCGAGCGGCTGGCGAAGAACCTGGCCGATCTGCCCTGGGTCAGCATCCCGCGCATCCACTGGGCCTGGACGCACGAGCGCGTCAATGTGCAGGACTACGTGCAGGGCATCCCGGGCCAGGCCCTGGAGCAGCTCACCGGCGCGGGACTGGACCGCCGGCTGCTGGCGCGCCGCGGCGCGCAGGCCGTGCTCAAGATGATCGTCGAGGACGGCTACTTCCATGCCGATCCGCACCCGGGCAATGTCTTCTACCTGCCGGAGCACCGCATTGCCTTCATCGACTTCGGCATGGTCGGGCACCTGACGCAGCGGCGGCGCCAGCAGCTGCTCAAGCTGCTGCTGGGCCTGGTGCAGCGCGAGCCGCAGGGGGTGGTGGACGTACTCCTCGAATGGACGCGCCATGGCCAGTCCGTGGGGCCGGAGCGGCTCGAAGCCGAAGTCGAGGCCTTCATCGACCAGTACCACGGCACGCCGCTGGCCGAGCTCAGCCTGGGTCAGATGCTGGTTGACGTCACGGCCATCCTGCGAGAGAACCGGCTGGCACTGCCGTCCGATCTGGCCCTGCTGATCAAGACCTTCATCACGCTCGAAGGTCTGGGCCGTGGCCTGGACCCCGACTTTCACATGGCCACCGAGGCCCTGCCCCTGCTGCAGCAGCTGGCCCGGGCCCGTTACCGGCCGCGGGCTGTGGCCCGCCGTGCCTGGGGCTCCTGGCTGCGCCTGCTGGAAATCGCCGAGCAGCTGCCGCAGGACCTCGGCCAGCTGATGCGCCGCGCCCGCCAGGGGCGCATGGGCCTGGACATCGAAAGCCGCTCGCTGCGCCGCGTGGGCGACCAGCTCGACCGCGCGGCCAACCGGCTCTCGCTGGCGCTGATCATCGCGGCACTCATCATCGGCTCCTCCATCGTGATGACGGTGGGCGGTGGCCCGACCCTGCTGGGGCTGCCGGCCTTCGGCCTGCTCGGCTTTCTCGGCGCCGGCATCGGCGCGTTCTGGCTGGGCCGCGCGATCTGGCGCAGCCACCGGCACGAGGACGAGGAGCTCTGACTCAGAGCGTCAGGATGGTGCTGCCCGTGGTCTTGCGAGCCTCAAGGTCACGGTGCGCCTGCTGTACCTGTTCCAGCGCATAGCGCTGGGCGATGTGGATCTGCACCTTGCCGCTGCCCACCATGGCGAATAGATCGTCGGCCATGGCCTGCGTGCTCTCGCGGGTGGCGATGTGGGTGAACAGGGTCTGGCGCGTGACATAGATCGAGCCCTTGGCCGCCAGGGCGCCGGGCGCGAAGGAGGGCACCACGCCGGAGGAATTGCCGAAGCTGGCCATCAGGCCGAAGGGTCGCAGGCAGTCGAGCGATTTGTCCCAGGTGTCCTTGCCGACCGAGTCGTAGACCACCTTCACGCCCTTGCCGCCGGTGATCTCCTTGACACGCGCCGCGAAGTCTTCCGTGTTGTAGTTGATCATGTGCGCCGCACCGTTGGCCTTGGCCAGTTCGCACTTGGCGTCCGAGCCCGCGGTGCCGATGAGCTGCAGGCCCAGGGCCCGGGCCCACTGGCAGGCGATCAGGCCCACACCGCCGGCGGCCGCATGGAAGAGCACAGGGTCGCCCGGCTGCAGGCCCTCGACCGGACGCACCTTCTTGAGCAGGTACTGCGCCGTGAGACCCTTGAGCATCATGGCTGCGCCCGTCTCGAAGGAGATGTTGTCCGACAGCTTGCAGACGCACTTGGCCGGCATCACGCGCACGTCGCAGTAGGCGCCGGGCGGCTGGCTGGCATAGGCCGCGCGGTCGCCCGGCTTCAGGTGCGTCACCCCTTCGCCCACGGCCTCGATCACGCCTGCGCCTTCCATGCCCAGCTGGGCCGGCATGGGCAGCTGGTACACGCCCTCGCGCTGGTAGACGTCGATGAAGTTCAGGCCGCAAGCCTGGTGGCGGATGCGCACCTCCCCCGGGCCGGGCTCGCCCACCGTCACCTCGACGATCTGCATCTGCTCGGGGCCGCCGTGCTGCTGGATGCGCACGGCGCGAAAACGATTCTGGGTCATGGTGTGTGTCTCCTCAAGGTCGCGGCGATTCTACGGGAGCCTCCCCCTTTCTGCAGAGCGCGGATCGCTCCCCCGGCTTGCTACAGTCCGTGCATGCACACGCGATTGTCCCCTTCCACCGCCCTGCTCCTGACCATCCCGCCGCTCATGTGGGCCGGCAACGCCGTCGTCGGTCGCATGGTCGCCGAACTCGTGCCGCCGATGATGCTCAACCTGCTGCGCTGGGCTCTGGCCGGCCTGATCCTGCTGCCGCTCGCGGCCTGGGTGCTGCGGCGTGACAGCGGGCTCTGGACCCACTGGCGGCGTTTCGCCTGGCTCGGCCTGCTCAGCGTGGGCGCCTACAACGCGCTGCAGTATCTCGCGCTCAAGACCTCCTCGCCCATCAACGTCACCCTGGTCGCGGCGAGCATGCCGATCTGGATGCAGCTCATCGGCCGCTGCTTCTTCGAGGCACCGGTCTCGCGCCGCCAGATGCTCGGAGCCCTGCTGTCCATCGCAGGCGTGCTGCTGGTGCTCAGCCGCGGGCAGCTGGAGGCGCTGCTGCAGGTGCAACTGGTTGCGGGGGACGTCTACATCCTGATCGCGGCCATCTGCTGGGCCTTCTACAGCTGGATGCTCGCGCGCCCCGGCGACGAGCCCGCCGCCATCCGTGGGGACTGGGCCGCCTTCCTGATGGCGCAGATCGTCTACGGCCTGGCCTGGTCAGCCCTGTTCGCGGGCGGCGAGTGGCTGGTGACGGACCAGCCCACGGTCTGGGGCTGGCCGCTGCTGGCGGCCCTGGTCTTCGTGGCCGTGGGCCCGGCCGTGCTGGCCTACCGCGCCTGGGGCATCGGCGTGCAGCGCGCCGGCCCGACCGTGGCGAGCTTCTTCGGTAACCTCACACCCCTGCTGGCCGCGCTGATGTCAGCCGCGCTGCTGGGCGAACTGCCCCAGATCTACCACGCCGCGGCCTTCGTGCTCATCGTCGCCGGTATCGTGGTGTCGTCGGTGAGACGTTGATCCACTCACCTCAAGTGGATGATTTAAACCAGAGCACCCGCGGAACTGGCTACGCCAGACCGCTGGGTGCGTCCCCCTCCCGCCGCAGGCGAGAGAGGGGCTGAAGGCTGCGGCTCCAAGCCCGCCTGCGCGGGGTTGGACAGCCCGAAGGGCCACGGCCTCTGGCCGTGAGCATCGAGCGGCATATGCCGCTCAGGGGGTGCTCACTCAATACGTGCCGGGATACGCCCCGCCGTCGGCCAGCACGTTCTGGCCGTTGATGTAGCCGCCGTACTGGCTGCAGAGGAAGGCACAGATGGCGCCAAATTCTTCCGCCGTGCCGAAGCGCTGCGCGGGGATGGTCAGACGGCGTGCATCGGCAATGTCCTCGATGGGCTTGCCCGTCTTCTTGGCCGCGCCTTCCATCGTGGCCTTGAGACGGTCGGTGTCGAAAGCGCCGGGCAGCAGGTTGTTGATGGTCACACCCTTGGCCGCGATCTTGGGGTTGCGCGCCACACCGGCCACAAAACCCGTCAGGCCGCTGCGCGCGCCGTTGGACAGGCCCAGGATGTCGATCGGCGCCTTCACCGCGCTGGAGGTGATGTTGACGATGCGACCGTAGCCACGCGCAGCCATGCCATCCACCGTGGCCTTGATGAGCTCGATGGGCGTGAGCATGTTGGCATCCACCGCCTTGATCCAGGCCTCGCGGTCCCAGTCGCGGAAGTCACCGGGCGGCGGGCCGCCGGCATTGGTGACGACGATGTCGAAATCCTTGCGCTGGGCGAAGATGGCCTCGCGTCCGGCCGGGGTGGTGATGTCCACGGGCACGGCGATGACCTCCACGCCCGGTTTCTCGCTGCGCAGCTTCGCGGCCGCGGCTTGCAGCGCCTCGGCGCCGCGTGCCACCATCACCACATTGACGCCTTCGCGCGCCAGGGCCTGCGCACAGCCGTAGCCCAGCCCCTTGCTCGCGCCACCCACGAGCGCCCACTTGCCTGCAATTCCGAGATCCATGATGTGTTTCCTCAGTGTCGAAGATGAATGAAAGAAATGATACGGGGACCGGCTTCAGGCCGCCGCCGTCCGTGCCGTCCTGCTGAACACGTAGATGCCCGCCAGCACCAGCACCGTGCCTGCCACGATCCAGAGCGTGAAAGGTTCGCCCAGCAGCCACACGCCCAGCAGGATGGTGGACATGGGGCCCACCATGCCGGCCTGCGCCGCCGCGCCGGCGCCGATGCGCTCGATGGCCATCATGACCAGCAGCACCGGTACCGCCGTGCAGGCCGCGGCGTTGAGCAGCGAGAGCCAGATCACCTGGGGCGCCACCTGCGCCGCCGCCAACGGACGCAGCAGCAGGAACTGCACGATGCACAGCACGCAGGCCACGCTGGTGGCGAGCCCCACCAGGCGCAAGGCCCCCAGTCGCTGGACCAGCTCGCCGCTGTAGCTCAGGTAGAAGGCATAGCTCACCGCGCTCAGGAAGACCAGCAGCGAACCCCAGGCCACGTCGGCCCCGGCCAGCGTGAGCTCGTGTCCGAAGACCAGCAGCACGCCAGCGTAGCTGATCAGCGTGCCCAGCAGCTGCGCGCGGCTGGCCCGCTTGCGGTAGAGCACCCAGCCGATGACGAGCACCAGCGTGGGCGTAAGGTAGAGGATCAGGCGCTCCAGCGAGGCCGTGACATAGGCCAGGCCCGCGAAGTCCAGAAAGCTCGCGAGGTAGTAGCCGGAAAAGCCCAGGCCCAGCACCCCGAGCCAGTCGCGGCGTTCGAGTGCTGCCTTGCCCCGGCTGGCCCACCAGGCCATGCCTGCGAACAGGGGCAGCGCAAACAGCATGCGGTACATGATGAGCGTGACCGCGTCCACACCGTAGCGGTAGGCCAGCTTGACGATGATGGCCTTGCCGCTGAAGGCGATGGCACCGATGACGGCGAACGCGTAGCCGGTTGCTACTTTTTCAGGAGCAACCGATGCCATGCTCAGAAACCCGCTGCCAGGCCGTCGCGGCGCGGATCGCTGGCCGCGACATAGCCTTCCACCTTGGGGTCGCCCGCGCGCCAGATGAACTGGCCGGCACCGAAGTCCTGGTAGGAGTCGTTGATGACCTCCACGCGGTGACCACGCGCCTGCAGGCCCTGCACCGTGCCCTTGTCCAGCGTGGCCTCGACGTTGATCTCCAGCCCCGTGTTGTAGCGCCAGCGCGGCGCGTCGCAGGCGGCCTGCGGGTTCTGGCCGTAGTCCAGCATGCGCACCACGGTCTGCAGATGGCCTTGCGGCTGCATATTGCCGCCCATGACGCCAAAGCTCATCACAGGCTGACCGTCCTTCGTCAGGAAAGCCGGGATGATGGTGTGGATGGGCCGCTTGCCCGGCGCCACGAGGTTGGCTGTGTTGTGGCCCTGCGGGTCCACGTTGAAGCCGTGGCCGCGGTTCTGCAGGCTGATGCCGAAGCTCGGCTCCACGCAGCCCGAGCCGAAGCCCATGAAATTGCTCTGGATGAAGCTGATCATCATGCCGTTCTCGTCGGCGGCCGTCAGGTAGATGGTGCCGCCCTTGACGGGGTTGCCGGCCTTGAAGTCCTGTGCCTTCTTCATGTCGATCAGCTTGGCACGGGACGCAAGATAGGCGTCGTCGAGCATCTGCGCGGGTGTCACGTGCATGGCCGAGGGCTCGGCCACATAGCGGTAGACGTCGGCAAAGGCCAGCTTCATGGCCTCGATCTGCAGATGCTGGGAATCGACACCGTCCACGGGAAGGGAACCGAGGTCGAACTTGTCGAGGATGCCCAGCGCGATCTGCGCCGCGATGCCCTGGCCATTGGGCGGGATCTCGTGCAGGGTGTAGCCGCGGTAGTTCTTGGCCAGGGGCTGCACCCACTCGGGCTGGTAGGACGCCAGATCGCTGGCCTTGAGCACGCCACCGCATTCACTGGAAAACTTCTCCAGCGCCTGGGCGATCTCGCCGCGGTAGTAGGCCTCGCCCTTGGTCTGGGCAATCAGGCGCAGCGCGCGCGCCGCCGCCTTGAACTGGAACAGCTCGCCCACCTGGGGCGCGCGACCCCAGGGCAGGAAGCTCTGCGCGAAGCCGGGCACGCCCTGCAGCTCGGGCGTGGCCGCGGCCCATTTCTGCTGCACCACGACCGGAATCAGGTAGCCACGCTCGGCGATCTCGATCGCCGGCTCGAACAGGTCTGCAAACGGCAGCTTGCCAAAACGATCACTCAAGGCCACCCAGCCCGACACGGCGCCGGGCACAGTGACGGAATCGATGCCGCGCTTGGGCGGCGTCTTGGCATCCTTGCCGTACTTGCGGTGGAAATACTCGGGCGTCCATCCCTGCGGTGCACGACCCGAGGCGTTGAGCCCGTGCAGTTGCTGGCCGTCCCAGAGGATGGCAAAGGCGTCGCTGCCCAAGCCGTTGCTCACCGGTTCGGTCAGCGTGATGACGGCCGCCGCGGCGATGGCCGCGTCCACCGCATTGCCGCCTTTTTGCAGCATGCGCAGGCCGGCCTGTGCGGCCAGCGGATGCGAGGTGGAGACCACGTTGCGCGCGAAGACGGGCAGTCGGGTGCTGGGATAGGCGTTGCTGTAGTTGAAGTTCATGATGTTCAGGTTCCGTTGCCTTCAGCCACCATGTTGGTGACCCAGTCACCTCATCGGGGAACGCCGTGGAGCCGGCTCGGCCGGACCACTGGCGTTGTCCCCCTCTGGGGGAAGGCGCCCTTCGGGGCGACTCAGGGGGCTTCTCTAATCCGCGGTGATCTTTCTTTCGATGATGACTTTCTTCCATTTGGCCGATTCGGCGCGCACCACGGCGGCGAACTGCTGCGGTGTACCGCCGGCGGTCTCGGCACCCATACGGGCAAAGCGCTCCTTGAGATCGGCCTCGGTCAGCGCCGCGTTCACCGCCTGGTTGACGCGGTTGACGATGTCCGGCGGCAGGCCACGCGGGCCGTAGACGCCGAACCAGGTCACGGACTCGAAGCCGGGCAGCAGCTCGGCCACGGCGGGCAGCTCCGGCACCAGGGCGCTGCGCTTCGGGCTGGTCACGGCCAGCGCGCGCAGCTTGCCATCGCGCACATGCGGCATGCCTGAGACCACGGAGTCGAACAGCACGTCGACCTTGCCGCTCACGAGATCGGCGATCGACAGCCCCGTGCCGCGGTAGGGGATGTGGACCAGGAAGGTGCCGGACTGCGCCTTGAAGATCTCGGTGGAAAGGTTCGAGATGGTGCCGTTGCCGCTGGAGGCGTAGTTGAGCCGGCCTGGGTTCTGGCGCGCGTAGGCGATGAACTCCTTCAGGGTCTTCGCCGGTGAGCTCAGGGGCACGAGGATGACCTGGGGCGAACTCGCCACGTAGACGATGGGCGTGAAGTCGGCCTCGGCGTTGTAGGGAATCTTGGGGTTGATGGCGGGGCCGATGCTGTGCGTGCTGGAGGTGGTGAGCAGCAGGGTGTAGCCGTCGGGCGCGGCCTGCGCGCCCGCCTGCGCACCGATGGTGCCGCCCGCGCCGGGCTTGTTCTCGACCACCACGGACTGACCCAGCTTGCGCCCCAACTCCTGCGACAGGGCGCGCGCCAGGATGTCGGTGGCACCGCCCGCGGGAAAAGGCACGATGAGGCGCACCGGCTTGGACGGCCAGGTCTGCGCTGACAGCGGCAGCGCCAGAGACAGGCCCAGCACCAGCAGGGTCGACAGCAGCTTGGATTTCATCAGGTGTTTCCTCCGAAGACCAACAAGAACGGCACCCGCAGGTGCCGTTGCAGTGTAGCCAAAGGCCGTCTACGGCGCTTACTCCTCGACGAAGGCCTCCTGGCGTTTGGACTTCACGGAAGGCAGCATCACGATGATCAGCAGCAGCAGGGCCATGGCCAGCAGCACGGCCGACAACGGACGCGTGACCAGCACGCTCCAGTCACCGCGCGACAGCAGCAGGGCCCGGCGCAGGTTCTCTTCCATCATCGGGCCCAGGATGAAACCCAGCAGCAAGGGGGCAGGCTCCACGCCCAGCTTGATGAAGCCGTAGCCGATGATGCCGAAGATGGCCACCATCCAGATGTCCCAGGTGTTGTTGTTCGTGGAGTACACGCCAATGGCGCAGAACAGCACGATGGCCGGGAACAGCCAGCGATAGGGCACGGTCAGCAGCTTGATCCAGATACCGATCAGCGGCAGGTTCAGGATCACCAGCATCAGGTTGCCGATCCACATGGAGGCGATCAGACCCCAGAACAGCTCGGGGTTGTTGGTCATCACCTGCGGACCGGGCTGGATGTTGTGGATGGTCATGGCACCGACCATCAGCGCCATCACGGGGTTGGGCGGAATGCCCAGCGTGAGCAGCGGGATGAAGGAGGTCTGCGAACCGGCGTTGTTGGCCGACTCGGGTGCGGCCACACCGCGGATGTTGCCCTGGCCGAAGGGCACCTCGCCCGGCTTGAGCTTGGTCTTCTTTTCCAGCGTATAGGCCGCGAAAGACGAGAGCAGCGCACCGCCGCCGGGCAGGATGCCCAGGGTGGAGCCCAGGGCGGTGCCGCGCAGTACGGCGGGCGTCATGCGCTTGAAGTCTTCCATCGAGGGGTAGATGTGGGTCACCTTGCCCGTGAAGACCTCGCGCTTGTCCTCGGGATGCGAGAGGTTCTGGATGATTTCGCCGTAGCCGAACACGCCCATCGCGATCACGATGAAGCCGATGCCGTCGGTCAGCTCGGGAATGTCGAAGGAGTAGCGCGCCACACCGGAGTTCACGTCGGTGCCCACCAGGCCCAGCAGCAGGCCCAGCACGATCATGGCAATCGCCTTGAGCAGCGAGCCCGAGGCCAGCACCACGGCACCGATCAGGCCCAGCACCATGAGCGAGAAATACTCGGCCGGGCCGAACTTGAAGGCCACTTCCGTCAGCGGTGCGGCAAAGGCCGCCAGGATCAGCGTACCCACGCAGCCGGCGAAGAAGGAGCCCATGCCGGCAGCCGCGAGCGCGGGACCGGCGCGGCCCTTGCGGGCCATCTGATAGCCGTCGATCACGGTCACCACCGAAGCAGATTCGCCCGGCAGGTTCACGAGAATGGCGGTGGTCGAGCCACCGTACTGCGCGCCGTAGTAGATACCCGCCAGCATGATGAGCGCGGCCACGGGCGGCAGCGCATAGGTGGCGGGCAGCAGCATCGCGATGGTGGCCACGGGGCCCACGCCCGGCAGCACGCCGATCAGCGTGCCCAGGACCACACCGATGAAGCAGTAGATCAGGTTCTGGAAGGTGAACGCAACGCCGAAGCCCAGCGCGAGGTTGTCAAAGAGTTCCATGTTGTTCTATTCCTCAGCCGGTGATGAAAGCAGGCCACACCGGGAACTGCAGATTGAGCAGCTTGACGAAAGCGCCGTAGCTGAGGGCGGCCAGCACGGTGGCCAGGACCAGCACTTCCACGATCTTGAACTTGTCGCTCGCGAGGCTGGCGACCACGGTCAGGCCGTAGATGGCGGCGATCAGGCCCATGGCGGGAATGCCGAACTTGGGCAGGCCGCCGAGCAGGATGCCGAAGAGCACGTTGGCACCGATGATGAAGCACAGCGGCTTCCAGGCCACCGAACCCAGCTTGTCGCCGGTCTCGGATTTGGACACGACGCCCTGGAACATGATCAGCCCGCCCAGGAAGGCGAGCAGGATGCCCAGCATGAGCGGGAAATAACCCGGGCCCATGCGCGCACCGCTGCCGATGTTGTAGTTGGTCGCTCCGACGGCAAAGGCGACACCCACGACGGTGAACATCAGCCCGGAGTAGAAATCTTTCTCGCTTTTGATGAATCTCACAAACAGTCTCCTGCGGACCCGGGGTCCGAAACACCCGGGATTCTGCCCCGGAATAACTGACATTCCGGATGTGGATTACACCTACCTTGGGGATGCGAATCAGAGGAGAAATCAGGGATTTCCCTAGGTCATCGTCGTGCATGAACCGTCGCGGTGCATGACGGTCAGCACGTGGTCAGGCAGCGGTCCGGATTGGGCCGGCATCTGTGCAGGAAACGATGCCGGAGGTAGGGCCGGCCCGCTGCGCGCTCAGCTCAGCGGCGGCGTGGCCCCCAGCACTTCTTCGATCACCGTGTGCCCCTCGGCCACTCGCAGGGCCCCCGACAGACGCAGAGGCCGCATGCCATCGGCGATGGCCTGGCGCTTCAGGGCATCGATATTGGGCTCCTTGTTGACCTTCTCCTTGAAGGCCTCGGAGATGAGCAGCAGTTCGTACAGCCCCATACGGCCCGCGAAACCCGTCATGCGGCAGTCCACGCAGCCCACGGGTTTAAAAGGCTTGTAGCCACCGCTGATGTTCCAGGGCTTGACCACCTCGGCCAGTTGTTCCTTGGTGGCGGCCTCGTCGCGCACCTTGCACTGTTTGCACAGGGTACGCACCAGACGTTGCGCCAGCACCCCCAGCACCGTGGCATTGATCAGGTAAGGCGGCACACCGAGCTCCATCAGGCGCGTGATGGCCGAAGGCGCGTCGTTGGTGTGCAGGGTGGAGAAGACCAGGTGGCCCGTCAGCGCGGCCTGCACCGCCATCTCGGCCGTTTCCAGGTCGCGGATCTCGCCGACCATGATGATGTCCGGGTCCTGGCGCATCAGCGCGCGCAGGCCCTGGGCAAAACCGAAGTCCAGCTGCGGCTGCACCTGGGTCTGGTTGAAAGCTGGCTCGATCATTTCGATCGGGTCTTCCACCGTGCTCACATTGACCTCTTCGGTCGCGACGCGCTTGAGCGTGGAGTACAGCGTGGTGGTCTTGCCCGAGCCCGTGGGCCCGGTCACCAGGATGATGCCGTGCGGGCGCTTGACCAGCTGCTCCCAGCGCACCGCGTCATGCGGCGGGAAACCCAGCTCGTCCAGGCTCTTGACCGTGTTGTCCGGATCGAAGATGCGCATCACCATCTTCTCGCCGAAGGCTGTGGGCAGGGTGGAAATCCGCATTTCCACCTCGTCGCCCGAGGGGTTGCGCGTCTTGATGCGGCCGTCCTGCGGGCGGCGCTTCTCGATCACGTCCATGCGCCCGAGCAGCTTGATGCGCGCCGTCATGGCATTGAGCACGCCCATGGGCATCTGGTAAACCGGGTGCAGCACGCCGTCAATGCGGAAGCGGATGACGCCCTGCTCGCGCCGCGGCTCCAGGTGGATGTCGCTGGCGCGCTGGTCGAAGGCGTATTGCCAGAGCCAGTCCACCACCTGCACCACGCTCTGGTCGTTGGCATCGAGCTGCTTGTTGCTTTTGCCCAGCTCCACCAGCTGCTCGAAGCTGGCGCCCCCGCTGTTGCCGCCCGACTTCATCGCCGAGCGCACCGACTTGGCCAGGGCGAAGAACTCGGCCGTGTAGCGGTGGATCTCGCCCGGGCTGGCGATCACGCGACGCACGCTGCGCCGGGTCTGGCGCTCGACCTCGGCCACCCAGTCGGAAACATAGGGCTCGGCCGTGGCAACCACCACCTCATTCGGCAACACCTGCACCGGCAGCACCTTGTGGCGCTCGGCGTAGGCCGCGCTCATGGTGTCGGCCACCTTGCCCACATCGACCTTGAGCGGGTCGATGCGCAGGTAGTCCAGCCCGGCGCGGCCGGCCAGCCACTGGGTCAGCAGTTCCACGTCCAACGCCTTGTTGTCGCTGGAACGCCGCATGGAGACATTGGCCAGGCGCAGCAGCGGATGCTGGGCGCTCTCGGCCTGCGCGCAGCGGGCGATGGTGCGCTGCGCTTCCTCGTCGCTGATCACACCATCGGACTGCATCCACTCGACCAGCAGGCGCCAGCTCAACGGCCCCATGTGCTCGGACTTGGACAGGCTGCGGGGTTTCAGCTGGGCGCTCATAGGGAAACGGTCAGAGGTCGGCGATCGGTTTGAAGCCACGCAACCACTTGGGTGCGGGCAGACCCCAGCGAGTCTGGATGATTTCTGCGCGCTCGGCAAGCACGGCGCGCGCCGGACGCTGCACCGTGCGCTGCGCCAGCACCACGGTGTTGCCTTCCCGCGTCGCCTTGAAGGCCCAGACCGCCTCGCGGCCAAAGGCGGCAGCGATCTTGTCCACGCTCTTCGCAAAGCTGGACGAACGACCGAAGAGGTTGACCGTCATGCAACCCTCTTCCGTCAACAGGCGGCGGCAATCGGCATAGAACTCGGGGCTGTCGAGCACGGGCGCAGCGGCCTCGCGATCGTACAGGTCCACCTGGAGCGCATCCACCGTGCCGAGCCAAACGGGCTTGCGGATCTCTTCGGCCGCATCGGCCAGAATGACCTGCATCCTCGCCGTATCCGCCGGCAGCTTGAACCAGCCGCGGCAGGCATGCAGCACCCCGGGATTCAGCTCGATGGCCGTGGTCTTCATGCGCAGCACCTTGGCGCAGAACTTGGTCAGCGAACCGGCTCCCAGGCCCAGCTGCAGGGCCTGGCGTTTGGGCACCGTATCGGGCTCGACGAACAGCGTCCAGGCCATCATGCGTTCGATGTACTCGTGCACCAGACGCGTCGGGTCCCGTGTGTCCATGGAGCCCTGGATCCAGATCGAATCGAGGTGCAGGTGGCGGATGGGCCCCTCGTCGGAGAACTGGACTTCGGGGAGTTGGATTTTCTGCTTGCTCAAGGTGAGTGGATTATCGCCTTCGTGTCCTCTGGCTTTGCCTGATGGCTTTGACTGCGTCGCTGGATCTACCCCCCACTCATCCCCCCGCCCTTCTCTACCCCCGCCGGGGCAGAGAAGGGGGCCTTGATTTGACCTCTTTGCGCCGGCTACGCTTCTACGGCTCGGAAGGTCGCGGTACGGGTTGGCGCGCTTCGACCTAGCGCCTACGGTCGTAGAGACCGCTAGCAAATCGGCCCGCCACGGCTGGCGGCTGCGCCGGCCACCAACGAGACAGGAGACACGCAGCACCATCATGCAGTCTTGTCTCGTGCACGGCAGGCCGCCTGCGGCTGCCGTTGTGGGCCAAAAGATCGGTGGCCATGGACTACGACCGCAGGCGCGAAATGCACGAGTCCCACATACGGTGGCGACGTCCCGCGCCATAGAAGCGTAGCCGGCGCGACGAAATCAAATGAAGGCTCCCTTCTCTACCCCGGCGGGGGTAGAGAAGGGCGGGGGGATGAATGGGGGGACGATAGGCACTTCGCAGAAGAAAACCCGCCGAGATCACAACAACCCCGCCCACACCACAGCCTCTCGCCAGGCCTCCAACTTGCGCTCAAAGCTCCAGCTCGCGTTGGCGGGACTCGTCGACGGCAACTGCACCAGCGGGAAATGCTCCACACCGAGGCCGGCCCGTACCCGCTTCGCATGCCGGAAGCTCTCGCCGCCGTTGTGCACGATCAGCTGCAGCTGCGGACACTGCGCCCTGAGTGCGGCGAAATCATTCACCTCGGCGTTGCGGATCGCACTGTCGAGGCTGCCCTCGCGCTCGCAGCTTGCATACACATCCCAGATGCCCAGGCCGTGCGCCAGCACCCAGGCGCAGCGTTGTGCGTACTGCTCGCGCGCCGGCAGCGGATCGTCAGGCCACAGGGCCTGCAGGATCCTCCAGAAATGGTTCTGTGGATGGCCGTAGTACTGCTGCGCCTGGAGTGAGGCTACGCCGGGGAAACTGCCCAGCACGAGCAGACGCGTGCTGGGACCGACAACCGGCGGCAGGCCCTGCAGGCGCACCGTTTTCATGCCTGGGCGCAGCGCGGCAAGACCGATTGCAGGTTGGTCTGCGTCTGCGCCTGCAGATGCTCCATCGCCACACCCCGCAACCCCGCCAGCACCTGTGCGATCCGCGGCAGTTCGCCCGGCTCGTTGCGGCCCTGCAGCACGCCACGTGCGCGCGCTTCGGCCGTGGTGTAGAGCCAGTGCGGCGGCATGTCGGGGGCGTCGGTCTCCAGCACGATGGCTTCGAGCGGCAGTTCGGTGGCCAAGCGGCGCAAATGGCTCGCGCGCTCGTAGGTCAGCGCCCCGCCAAAACCCAGCTTGAAACCCAGATCGATGAAGGCCTGTGCCTGCTGCAGGCTGCCATTGAAGGCGTGGGCGATCCCGTGCCACGGCGGGCCGCCCGCGCCCGTCCTGGCCCCCGCCTCGTTCGCGACCGCGCGCAGCCCCTTGAGCAACATGTCAGCAGACCGGCGCACATGCAGGATCACGGGCAAGCCATGTTTGCGGGCCAGCCTGAGCTGCGCCACGTAAAAATGCTCCTGCCGGGCCCGCAGGGGCGCCTCGCAGAGTGCCGGCACGAAGTAGTCCAGCCCGATCTCGCCCACCGCCACGAGGTGGGGGTCCTCGCGGTGCTGCGCCAGCGCGGCGTCCAGGCGGGCCAGATCCTCGTCCGCCGCGTCCTGGACATACAGTGGATGGATGCCCAGGGCGTAGCTGTCACCGAACTGGTGGGCCAGTGCTCGCACACGTTCGAAATCGCGCACCTGCACGGCCGGCAGCACGCAGTGCGTCACCCCCTGTTCGCGCGCCCGCGCCCGTACCGCACCCACATCGCCGGCAAACTCCGGCGCATCCAGGTGGCAGTGGGTGTCGATCCATCCAGTCGTGACCATGGTGGCGATGATGCCGCAAACCGCCCCCGGGCAGGGCTGGCGCGCATGCAAAAAATGCCCAGCCGTGCTACCGTCAATTCCACGCCGCCATACCGGTGGCCCCAAACCGGGGGTACGCATGCGTCAGCCTGCCCTGTACAGCCGTTCGCCGCGTGGCGCCGCCACCGCGCCGGAGGCGGTCTTGCCTGAAACCGCCCCCCCCTCCCCTGCTCTGCTGCGCCGCGCCTGGCGCGCGCGCCTGCCGCACTGGCAGGAGCGCCACTGGCGCTGGCTGGCCCTGGCCGCCCTGGGCGCCTTGCTGGCCCAGGCTTTCTGGCCCGCGGTGCAGCAACGCCAGCTGACCCAGAAGGACATTGACGCGGCCGTCCTCAAGACCCTGGAGACGACCGTGCTGCCCTCTCCTGCTGCACGCGCCGCGGCCATCGTGGCGCCCTCGGTGGTGCGCGTGAACGGCTTCATCACCGACAAGGACGGCGAGGAACAGGAACACGGCCTGGGCACGGGCGTGGTCATCGTCGACAGTGGCGTGATCCTCACCAATCTGCACGTGGTGGCCGGCGCCAACCGCATCGAGCTGACCTTCCACGATGGCACGCAGTCGCCGGCCGTCATGACGGGTGGCCAGATCCACAACGACCTCGCCGTGTTGCAGGCCCAGAAGCTGCCGGACGATCTCAAGGCCGCCACCATGCGCTCCACGGCCGAACTCCAGCCGGGCGACGGCGTGGTGGCCGTGGGCTTTCCCTTCGGCATCGGGCCTTCGGTCTCCAGCGGTGTGGTCTCGGGCCTCAAGCGCAGCTTCCGTTCGCCCGAGGGCAAGCAGCAGATCGGCAACCTGATCCAGTTCGACGCCGCGGCCAACCCGGGCAACTCGGGCGGCCCGCTGGTCACGCTGGACGGCGAGGTGGTGGGCATCGTCACCGCCATCCTCAACCCCAACGAACAGCGCACCTTCATCGGCATCGGCTTTGCCGTGCCCATCGAGAACGCGGCCTCGGCCGTGGGCATGCACCCCTTCTGAAAGGCACACGATGGACAACACCCTACGCCCCGCGGCCGACACGGCGCGCCTGATGGAACAGATCCTCTACGAGGTCAAGCGTGTGGTCGTGGGCCAGGACCGCTTTCTGGAGCGCGTCATGGTCGCCCTGCTGGCCCAGGGCCATCTGCTGGTCGAAGGCGTACCGGGCCTGGCCAAGACCCTGACCATCAAGACCCTGGCCCAGGTGGTGCAGGGCCAGTTCCGGCGCATCCAGTTCACCCCCGATCTCGTGCCCGCCGACCTCGTCGGCACACGCATCTACAACCAGAAGAGCGGCGAGTTCAGCACCGCGCTCGGCCCGGTTTTCGCCAACCTGCTGCTGGCCGACGAGATCAACCGCGCGCCGGCCAAGGTACAGAGCGCGCTGCTGGAGGTGATGCAGGAGCGCCAGGTGACGATTGCCGGCACCAGCCACCGCGTGCCCGAGCCTTTCGTCGTCATGGCCACGCAGAACCCCATCGAGACCGAGGGCACCTACCCCCTGCCCGAGGCCCAGGTGGACCGCTTCATGTTCAAGGTGCTGGTGGACTACCCCACCGAAGAGGAAGAGTTCGTCATCGTGCAGCGTGTCACGGGCACGGCCCAGGCCGTGGCGGCCGTGGCCACCACCGGGCAGCTCGCGGGCCTGCAGCAGCTCTGCCGTGAGGTCTATGTTGACCCGGCCCTGCTGCAGTACGCGGTGAAGCTCGTCGCCGCCACACGGGAGCCCGCACGCGCCGGCCTGAAGGACACCGCCCGGCTGCTGAGCTACGGCGCCAGTCCGCGCGCCACCATCAGCCTGATCGAAGGCGCACGTGCGCTGGCGCTGCTGCGCGGGCGCAGCTACGTCCTGCCCGAAGATGTGGGCGACCTGGTGCAGGACGTGCTGCGGCATCGTCTCGTGCTGTCCTATGAGGCGCTGTCCGAGGGGCTGACGGCGGACGCGCTGATCGACCGCTTCATGGCCCATGTGCCCCTGCCCGTGAAGGTCCTCGAACACGAGCCGAAAGCTGCATGAGATGAAGCCGGCGACCTCCACGCCCCGCGAGAACGCCGAGCAGGCCCTGCGCCGACTCGAATGGACGGTGCTGCGCCGGCTCGATGGCCTGCTGCAAGGCGACTACCGTACCCTGCTGCGCGGCGTGGGCCTGGACCTGGCCGACCTGCGCGAGTACCAACTGCACGACGACGTGCGCCATATCGACTGGAACGTCACCGCCCGCCTGCAGCTGCCGCATGTGCGCGTCTACACCGAAGACCGCGAGATGAGCGCCTGGTTCCTGCTGGACCTGAGCCCCTCGGTGGATTTCGGCTCGGGCGCGCACAGCAAGCGCGAGCAGCTGGCCGACTTCGTGGCCGTGCTCGCGCGCCTGCTCACGCGCCATGGCAACCGTGTGGGTGCCCTGCTCTACAACGGCGGCGTCCAGGCCGTGCTGCCGCCGGGCAGCGGACGCCGCCATGTGCTGCAGCTGCTGCAACGCGTGCAGTCCGCTCCCTCGGGCAACGACACCCCGGGCCTCACGCGCCTGCAGGACCTGCTCGGCCATGCGGGCGCGCTGCTCAAGCGTCGCAGCACGGTCTTCCTGCTGTCCGACTTCATCAGCGAAGACGGCTGGGAGCCATCGCTCACGCGCCTGGCCCTGCGGCACGAGGTGGTGGCGGTGCGCCTGTACGACCCGCTGGAGCAGGCCCTGCCTGACCTGGGACTCGTCCCGATGCAGGACGCGGAGACCGGCGAGCTGCTGCTGGTGGATACGCACGACGCGGGCTTTCGCGCGCGCTTCGCCCAGCTCGCCGCCCAGCGCGAAGAGGCGCTGCGCCGCAGCCTGGCGCGCGCTGGCGTGGACACGCTGGAGCTGGCCGCCGATGACGAGCTGGTCGACGCGCTGCTGCGCTTTGCCGAGCTTCGGCGCCAGCGCGGCCGCGCCCGCTCGGCCCCGCCGCCCGTGCATCTGCGCGTGGTGCCCAAGCCGACCGTGGAGGCCCTGCCATGAATTTCATCTGGCCCAGCATGCTCCTGCTGCTGCTGCTCGTGCCGCTGCTGGCGCTGTTCTACCTCTGGCTGTTGCAGCGCAAGAAGAAGTTTGCGCTGCGCTATGCCAGCCTCGGCCTCGTCAAACAGGCCATGGGTGGCGCGTCCTGGCGCCGCCATGTGCCGCCTGTGCTGTTCCTGCTGGCGCTGAGCTGCCTGCTGCTGGCCGCGGCACGGCCGCTGGCCGTGATCGTACTGCCCACGCAGCAGGAAACCATCATGCTGGCCATCGATGTCTCGGGCAGCATGCGCGCGGCCGACGTCAAGCCCAGCCGGCTCGAAGCCGCCCAGGCCGCAGCCAAGGCCTTTCTGACGGAACTGCCGCGCCATGTGAAGGTGGGCATCGTAGCCTTCGCCGGTTCGGCCCAGGTGGCGCAGATTCCCACCACCAACCGTGAGGACCTCAACTCGGCCATCGACCGCTTCCAGCTGCAGCGCGGCACAGCCATCGGCAACGGCCTGGTGCTCTCGCTGGCCACGCTGTTTCCGGATGCGGGCATCGACATCGGCACCCTCACCTATGGCTATGGCTTCGGTCGCTCGCGCGGCATCGCACTGGACCAGCCCCCCGCCACCAAGGAGTTCGTCCCCGTGGCCCCCGGCTCCTACGGCTCGGCCGCCATCATCCTGCTCACCGACGGCCAGCGCACCACGGGCATCGACTCCATGGAGGCCGCCAAGATGGCGGCCGACCGCGGCGTGCGCGTCTACACCGTGGGCGTGGGCACCGTGGACGGCGAGACCATCGGCTTCGAAGGCTGGTCCATGCACGTGCGCCTGGACGAGGAAACCCTCAAGGCCATCGCCCACCGCACCCAGGCCGAGTACTTCCACGCCGCCACGGCCGAAGACCTGAAGAAGGTCTACCAGACCCTGAGCTCGCGCATGAGCGTGGAAAAGAAGGAGACCGAGGTCTCGGCCCTGCTGGCTCTGCTGGGGGCGCTGTTCCTGGTCGCGGGGGCCGGGCTCTCCATGCTCTGGTACCACCGCGTGGCCTGACCCGACACATGCAACCCAGGATGGCCAAACGCGCGTGGCCACTCGGGAGACACCCAGTCATTGCGCGCGGCGGTAACACTTGCACAAGGAGGATCGTATGTCCGATTTTCTGTACGCGGGCCAGTCCCTCAAGACAGGCGAATACGTCGAAGCCTACCCGGATCCCAGCATGGTTCTGCGGGCACAGATCGATAGCGACGGCAGCTTCACCGTCCGCTGGAAACTCGATCGGGACGACCCGGGCTATGTCATCTTTTCCAGCAACACGGCATCGGCTGGCGCCCATACCCTGACCTACCAGAATGACGGCTATCTGGTCCTGACGGGTAGCAGCGGCGAAAAACTGTGGCAGGCCCCCTCCCCGGGACAGCCGGGCCCCGCGGGCAAGCCGCTCTATGCCCGTATCTTGAGCAATGGCCAGTTCCAGCTGGTCAGCGAGCTACCCAACGGGGACAAGATTCAGTACTGGGTCACGGCACAGAACCTGACCTTCGAAGGAACATCCCGGATTCTGTCAAGCTGCAACCACCTGTTCCCCGGCAAGGGCTTGCTGGCGCTGTCGTCCACCCCTCCGACCGAGGGTGCAATCAGCGCCGAGACACAAGAAGCCTCGCAGGGCGGTCCCAATGAAGCGACCAGCGTGGTGACGTACAAGGATGACTCAACCCAGCGTTGGGACATCATCAATCTGCACTGGGACGGCAACACGGCGGGCGTTCTGAGAAACCAGGCCACCAAGACCATTCTGTGGGCCCCACCCCGCAAGTACGCCAAGGTCGGCCTGTCCAGGACGATCACCGCGGACACCCTCTGGTACTTCTTCGGAAAGCAGCTTCCCGGCGTGTATGACCTGGGCTTGCGCACCATCAACTGCGGTGATCTGGTGCTCAATGTTCCGGGCGAAGGTCCGTACACCAGCGGAAGCAGCGTCATCCTCTATGACTACGTCTACCCCGAAAAATACAACTCGCTTTGGCAGAACAACCGCTAGGTCGATTGAACCGTTGCTCAAGCGGTCGGCAGGTTACGCGCCGCCACCGCCAGCTTCTGCGCCGTCTCGGGCTGCAGCTCGAGCCCCAACGCGTCACCCGGGTTGATCACCAGGCCCACCTGCGGCGCGAGGCCGCGCACGATCCAGGCGAAGTCCGCAAAAAGCGCATGCACATGGGCTGGCGCCTGCTGCACCCAGGGCGCGGCCTTCTCATGCGTGGTGAAGACCGCCATCACGGCAAAACCGTTGGGACTGTTGAGCGTCAGCGGTCGGGCCGTGGCGTCCCAACGGCCATCGTCATCGATGGGTTTGTCCAGCAGCACGATGATCTGCGAGGCCAGCAGTTCCTCGAACAGCTCGGGCGCGGAACACCGGCCTTGCCGGGCCGCCTCAAGTTTGCTTTCCAGTGTGCCGGCGCTCATGCCCTGCCTCAGCCGACCAGCTGGCCGCGATCCAGGCGCAGCGTGCGCTGGCAACGGGCCGCCAGCGTCTCGTCGTGCGTCACCACGATGAACGCTGTGCCCTGATCACGCGCGAGCTGCAGCATGAGCTCGAACGCGCCCTCGGCCGTGCCGCGGTCCAGGTTGCCAGTGGGTTCGTCGGCCAGCACGCAGGCCGGCTGCGTGACCAGGGCACGGGCGATGGCCACGCGCTGGCGTTCGCCGCCTGAGAGCTCGGCCGGGCGATGGTGCAGACGCTCCTTCAGGCCCACCGCTTCGAGCATGCGCGCGGCCTGCTCGCCCGCCGCGGCGCGGTCCATGCGTCGGATCCACAGGGGCATGGCCACGTTGTCGCGCGCGCTGAACTCGGGCAGCAGGTGATGGAACTGGTAGACGAAGCCCAGGTGCTGGTTACGCAGCTGTCCCTGCAGCGCGGGGCTGAGCGCAGAAAGTTCCTGGCCCATGAGCTGGACCTGGCCGGATGAGGGAGCATCCAGCCCGCCCAGCAAGTGCAGCAGCGTGCTCTTGCCCGAGCCCGAGGCGCCGACCACGGCCAGGATCTCGCCCTCGTGCACCTGCAGGTCCACGCCGCGCAGCACGGTGACGTCGAGGCGGCCTTCGGTGTAGCGCTTGTGCAGGCCCTGGGCCTGCAAGACGATCTTGTTATTCATAGCGCAGCGCCTCCGCCGGGTTCACGCGGCTGGCGCGCCAGCTGGGGTAGATCGTGGCGACAAAGGCCAGCACGAGCGAGATCAGGACGATGGGCACGATATCGCCCGCCAGCGGCTCGCTGGGCATGCGGCTGATCAGATAGATGTCCTTGGGTAGGAAGCTGGCCTGCAGGATGCGTTCCATCGCGGGCACGATGACGTCGATGTTGAACGCCACGCCCAGGCCCAGCAGCAGGCCCGCCAGGGTACCGATCACGCCGACCGTCGCCCCCTGCACCACGAAGACGCCCATGATGCTGGCCGGACTCGCGCCCAGGGTACGCAGGATGGCGATGTCGGCACGCTTGTCGGTCACGGTCATCACCAGCGTGCTCACCAGGTTGAAGGCCGCCACGGCGACGATGAGCGTGAGGATGATGAACATCATGCGTTTTTCCAGCTGCACGGCCGCAAACCAGTTGCGGTTCTGGCGCGTCCAGTCGCGGATCAGCAGGTCGCCGCTGAGCGTGGCGGCCAGTTGCGAACCCACCTCGCGCGCCTGGTGCAGGTCCTGAAGCTTGAGGCGGACCCCCGTGGGGCCCTCGAGGCGGAAGATGCGCGCGGCGTCGTCCACGTGCAGCAGCACCAGGCCGGCGTCGTATTCATAGTGACCGGAATCGAAGGTACCGACCACGGTCATCTGCTTCATGCGTGGCACCACACCGGCCGGCGTGACCTGGCCGCTGGGCGCCACCAGCGTGACCCGGTCCCCCTGCTGCACGCCGAGCTGGCGGGCCAGGTCGCGTCCCAGCACCACGCCGAATTCGCCCGACACCAGCCGGTCCAGCGCGCCACCGCGCAGGGCCGCCGCCAGATCGGTCACCTCGCCCTCGAGCGCCGGGTCGATGCCGCGCACGATCGCGCCCTTCATGTCCTCGCCACGCGCCAGCAGGGCCTGGGTGCCGATGAAGGGCGCAGCACCGATGACCTGCGGGTTGGCCCTGGCCTCGGCCAGGGTCCTGGCGACATCGGGCAGGGCCTGCCCATAGGGCGAAAAGATCTCGATGTGCGAGACCACGCTGAGCATGCGGTCGCGCACCTCCTTCTGGAAGCCGGTCATCACGCTGAGCACGATGATGAGCGCAGCCACGCCCAGGGCGATGCCCAGCATGGAGAAGGCCGAGATGAAGGAGATGAAGCCGTTGCGCCGGGTGGCGCGGCCGGCGCGCGTGTAGCGCCAGCCCAGCAGCAGTTCGTAGGGGATTTGCATGTCTTGCTTTTGTCGTGCTGCCGGCATTATGAGTGAGGGCCAGCGACAATACCGGCCATGCACGTTCTGATCCCCTATGCCCTGAGCGACGACGATGCCGCGCGCGAGTTCCTCGGCACGCTGCAACTCCCCCGCCTGCAGGCCCTGTTGCTGCAACTCCAGCCCGAGCCCCTGCTGCAACTCCCTGAGCACAGCCCGACCAGCGCTCACGAGCAGCTGCAGGCCGGCGCGCGCGGCCTGGACCCGCAGGCACCGGCCTGGGCGGCACTGCGGGCGCACGAACTGGGGATGCCCGGTGCCGACGGCGAGGCATGGGGCTTCCTCACCCCGGCCCATTGGGAAATCGGCCAGGCCCGCGTGAGCCTGCGCGACCCGCAGGAGCTGGACCTGCGCGAGGACGAGGCGCGCGCGCTGCTCGCGGCGATGGCCCCCTTCTTCGAGGAGGACGGCCTGAGCTTGACTTACGAGCAGCCGCTGCGCTGGCTGGTCAGTGGCGAGCCGCTGCGTAGCGTGGTCGGCGCCGCGCCTGAGCGCGTGATCGGTCGCGATGTGGCGGCCTGGCTGCCCGCCTCGCCCCTGCTGCGCCGCCTGCAGAACGAAATGCAGATGCTGCTCTACACCCATGCCGTGAGCGAGACACGGGCCGAGCGCGGCGCCATGGCCGTCAATTCCTTCTGGCTCAGCGGCTGTGGTGCGCTGGCCGCGCCGCCGGCCTCCGTGCAAGACCTCACCGTGCTCGACACGCTGACGCAGCCCGCCGTGCGCGGCGACTGGGCCGCCTGGGCACGCGCCTGGCAGACGCTGGACGCACAACTCGCGCCCTTGCAGGCCGCGCTGGAGGCCGGGCAGGACATGACGCTCACACTCTGCAGTGAGCGGATCGCCCGCCGCTACGCGCCGGCGCATCGCGGTGCCTGGCAACGCCTCGTGCAACGCTTCAGCCCCCGCAAGCTCTCTGACATACTCGTCGCCTCATGAAAATCGTCACCCGCGACATCCCGCCGCGCGCCGCCTGGGCGCTGGAACAGGCGGGCATCCACCCGCTGCTGGCCCGCCTCTACGCCGCCCGCGGCGTGACCGGCAAGGAGGATCTCGACGACGCGCTGGCCCGGCTGCTGCCGCCCGCCACGATGAAGGGCGCGCTCGAGGCCGCCGTGCTGCTGGCCGATGCGATGGCCCAGGACAGAAAACTCTGCATCGTGGCCGACTACGACTGCGACGGCGCCACCGCCTGCGCCGTGGGCATCCGCGGCCTGCGCATGCTGGGCGCGAAACACGTGAGCTACCTCGTGCCCGACCGTGTGGTCGACGGCTATGGCCTGACGCCCCCGATCGCGCGCCGCGTCAAGGACAACGGCGCCGACCTGCTGATCACCGTGGACAACGGCATCGCCAGCGTGGACGGCGTGCGCACCGCCAATGAACTCGGCCTGCAGGTGCTGGTGACCGACCACCACCTGCCAGGGCCGGCACTGCCGGACGCCCAGGTGATCGTCAACCCCAACCAGCCGGGCTGCAACTTCGAGAGCAAGTCCATCGCCGGCGTCGGCGTGATGTTCTACGTGCTGCTGGCCCTGCGTGCCGAGCTGCGCCAGCGCGGCGTGTTCACCGCCGAGACCCAGCCCAAGCTCGACGCCCTGCTGCCCATCGTCGCGTTGGGAACGGTAGCCGATGTGGTCAGGCTCGACCCCAACAACCGCCGGCTTGTGGCGCAGGGCCTCAAGCGTGTGCGCGCCGGCGCCCTGCCACCGGGCATGTCCGCCCTCTTCGACGTCGCCGCACGCAAGGCGACCGTGGCCACCACCTTCGACTTCGGCTTTGCGCTGGGTCCGCGCATCAACGCGGCAGGACGCCTGGCCGACATGACGCTGGGCATCGAGCTGCTGCTGACCGATGACGCGGCGCGCGCCACCGAGCTGGCCCGGACCCTGGACGGCATCAACCGCGAGCGCCGCGAGATCGAAGGCGAGATGCGCGAGCAGGCGCTGGAGATCGTCGAGTCACTCTACGACCCGGAGGACGAACCCCCGCCCGCGCTCTGCGTCTACGATCCCGACTTCCACGAGGGGGTGGTGGGCATCGTGGCCTCGCGCCTCAAGGACAAACTGCATCGGCCCAGTTTCGTGTTTGCCGCCAGCCAGGCACCGGGCAAGGAGCATGAGCTCAAAGGCTCGGGCCGCTCCATCCCCGGCTTTCACCTGCGCGACGCGCTGGACCTCGTGGCCAAGCGCTATCCCGGCGTGCTGCTGCGCTTTGGCGGCCACGCCATGGCGGCCGGTTGCACGATCGCCGAGGAGCACTTCGAGACTTTCGAGCAGGGCCTGGCCGAGGTGGCGCAGGAATGGCTGGACGCCGCCACGCTGACCCGCAAGCTGGAGACCGACGGCGTCCTGCCCGTGGAATACCGCCGCGCCGACATGGTGGACACGCTGCAGCGCGAGGTCTGGGGCCAGGGCTTTGCGCCGCCGACCTTCAGCGAAGAGGTGGAAGTGCTCTCCCAACGCCTGGTAGGCGAAAAGCATCTGGCGCTCAAGCTCAAGCACCAGGGCCAGCCCGTGGACGGCATCTGGTTCGGCCGCACCGAGCCGCTGCCGCCGCGTGTGCTGCTGGCCTTCCGGCTCGACGCCGACGAATGGCAGGGCGTGCGGCGCGTGCGTTTCCTCGTCGAAGGCGCGGAAACCTGAGCCCTCAGGCGACCTCGACCCGGTTGCGCCCTTCGTCCTTGGCCTTGTAGAGCGCCTTGTCGGCGCGCGCGAGCAGGGTGTCGATCTCGGCCTCGTCGGGGCGGTTGGTCGCCACGCCGACGCTCACGGTGATTGGCGGCAAGCCTTCGCCCGGTTCGGCCACACGGGCCAGGATGCGCCCGGCCACGGCCAGCGCCTCGTCCAGTGTGGTTTCCGGTAGCAGCAGCACGAATTCCTCGCCGCCAAAACGCGCGAGCAGGTCCGGGCGACGCAGCAGGCCCGTGATGCGCTGCGCGAAGTCCAGCAACACGCGGTCGCCCATCTGGTGGCCATGCGTGTCATTGACGACCTTGAAGTGGTCGATGTCCATGAGCAGCAGGGCCATGCTGCGGCCATGGCGCCGGCAGCGCGCCAGCTCCTGCGCACAGGCATCCATGAACACCCGCCGGGTCAGGACATTGGTGAGCGGGTCGTGCGAGGCGATGTGCTCGAACTCCGCACGCAGGCGGTCACCCGCCAGCAGGATCATGCCCATGCCCAAAGCCAGCAGCATCAGCGCATTGGAGCCGACGTAGAGCGACTGCACGCGCGTAGGCGTGAGCAGGCCCTCTTCCGCCATCGGCATCCAGGCCGAGAAGAAGCGCAGCAGCAGCACCGCCACGTGCAGCAGCAGCGTGGTGACGGTGAAGCGCGTAGGGAAGGTGCGCGGGGCGTGGCGCCAGATCAGCCAGGCCATGGACAGGAAGATGGCGGACCAGACCAGGCAGACCACGATCAGGCGTGCGTTGTAATTGGGATCGACCAGGCCGTACCAGTAAAGCACGGGCGCCAGCACCAGCAGCAGGGCCACCCAGCGCCACCAGACCACTCGGCGGCCAAAGAAGCGTGCGATGCCGGCGTGATAGCTGACGATGCCCGCGAGCAGGACGAGGTTGGCCAGCACGATGGTGATGAAGTCCGGCCAGATACCACGCCCGGCGAACAGCAGGGTGGAGAGGAAGACCCAGGCGTGGGCGGCGGACCACAGACCCAGGCCCCGGATGCTGCGCGGGTAGCTCAGGCGCAGAAAGAACAGCATGAAGGCCAGCAGCAGGCCCATGAGGCCGCTCATCAGCACCAGGGAGCGCAGATCGATGGTCGCCATGCCGCGGCTCAGCGCGAGGACAGGGAAGGCACGCAGGGATACCGCATGGAGGTATTGTGCCAGCGGGTCGCAAGCCAGCAAGCCCCCGCGCGCCGGCCTAAAATGGTCTGCATGAGCGCCATCCTCAACGCCGACCTGCACTGCCACTCCGTGGTCTCGGACGGCACGCTCACGCCCGAGGAGTTGGCTGCACGCGCACACGCCAACGGGGTCGAACTCTGGGCCCTGACGGACCACGACGAGATCGGTGGCCAGCAGCGCGCCCTGGCAGCCGCCCGTGCCCAGGGCCTGCCCTACCTGACCGGTACCGAGATCTCCATCACCTTCGCCGGCCAGACCGTGCACATCGTGGGCCTGGGCTTTGACGCCGAGGACGAGCGCATGAAGGCAGGCCTGCGCGCCACGCGCGGCGGCCGCGGCGAACGTGCCCAGGAGATGGCGGCCAGCCTGGCCGCCGTGGGCATCCATGGCGCCTACGAGGGTGCGCTCAAGTACGCGGGCAACCCCGAGCTGATCTCGCGCACGCACTTCGCGCGCTGGCTGGTCGAAACCGGTGTCTGCCGCGAGACCAACGAGGTCTTCCGCAAATACCTGACCGAAGGCAAGCCGGGCTTCGTGCCGCACCGCTGGGCCACGCTGCGCGACGCGGTGGACTGGATCACCGCGTCCGGCGGCGTGGCCGTGATCGCCCACCCGGCGCGCTACAGCTTCAGCCCTACGGAAGAGTACGCGCTGTTCTCCGAGTTCAAGGCCCATGGCGGCCAGGCGGTGGAGGTCGTGACCGGCAGCCACACGGCCGCCGAGTATGTGAAATACGCCGACATGGCGCTCGAATTCGGCCTGGCCGCCTCGCGCGGCAGCGACTTCCACAGCCCCGACGAATCGCACACCGATCTGGGCGCCCTGCCCTACCTGCCCGGCGCGCTCACCCCAGTGTGGGAGCTGCTGGCGGATCGCATCCACCGATGACCCCGTCCCACCCTCTCAGCGGCATGCTGCTCGCGCTTGCCGCGCTGGCCTGTTTCGCCACGCTGGACACCTCGGCCAAGGTCGTGGCGCTCACGCTGCCGGTGTTGCTGGGCCTGTGGTTCCGCTACATCTTCCAGGCCGTGATCACCACCGTCGTGATGTTCCCGCGGCGCGGGCGTTCGCTGTTTCATACCCAGCGCCTGGGGGCCCAGCTGCTGCGCGGCCTGCTGCTGGCCATCACCAGTCTGTTCACCTTCCTCAGCGTGAAGTACATGCCGGTGGGCGAGTTCACCGCGATTGCGATGATCACCCCGCTGGTGGTCACGTTGCTCGCCGCCACCCTGCTGGATGAGCAGGTCTCACGCCGGCGCTGGATGCTGGTGGCGGGCGGCTTCATCGGTACGCTGTTCATCATCCGGCCGGGGGGCGATCTGTTCGGCTGGTTCACGCTGCTGCCGCTGGCCCAGGTGGCCAGCTACTCAGCCTTCCAGATCATCACGGGCAAGCTGGTCAAGACGGAAGACGCCGTCACCATGCACGTCTACACCGGCTGGGTCGGCGCCTTGCTGGCCTCGCTGGCGCTGCCCTTCATCTGGGTCACGCCCCAGACCGCCACCGAATGGACAGCGCTCACGCTCATGGGCCTGATGGGCACCATCGGTCACTTCCTGCTCATCCTGGCCTTCCGGCGCACGCCCGCGGCGACGCTCACGCCCCTGCTTTACGCGCAGATTGCCTTCGCCATGCTGGCCGGCTGGATCGTCTTCGACCATGTGCCCGACGGCTGGTCGCTGGTCGGCATGACCCTGATTGCCTTCTGCGGTGCGGCCAGCGCCTGGCTGGCCGTGCGCGAAAGCCGCGTCAAGCTCGAACCGCTGGAGGTCTGAACCGCCATGGCCCAGCTTTTCGACGTCCACCCCGAGAACCCGCAGATCCGCCTGCTCAAGCAGGCCGTGGCCCTGCTGGAACAGGGCCAGGTGCTGGCCGTGCCCACCGATTCGAGCTACGCCCTGGTCTGCCACCTCGACGATAAGGCCGCGGCCGACCGCCTGCGCCATATCCGCCAGGTGGACGACAAGCACCACCTCACCCTGCTGTGCCGAGACCTCAGCGAGCTGGCCAGCTATGCGCGCGTGGACAACCGCCAGTACCGCCTGCTCAAGGCGGCCACGCCCGGACCTTGGACCTTCATCCTCGAGGCCACCAAGGAAGTGCCACGCCGCCTGAGCCACCCCGCACGCAAGACCATCGGTCTGCGCGTGCCCGAGCACAAGGTACTGCAGGCCCTGCTGGAACTGCACCGCGGCGGCCCGCTGCTGGCCACCACGCTGATTCCCGCGGGTGAGAGTGATCCGCTCAACGACGCGCAGGAGATCCGCGAACGCTACCAGCACCAGCTGGCCGCCGTGATCGACGCCGGCGCCTGCCCGCACCAGCCCACCACGGTCATCGACCTGAGCGGCGCCGAGCCCGAGGTGCTGCGCCTCGGCCGCGGGGACCCGGCAGACCTGGGCCTCTGATTCTTTTTCGTGTCGCCGGCACGGCGCACGCTTGGCTCTCTGAGACAATTCCCCCTGTGGATACCGCCAACCTCATACAAACCGTCCTGATCTACGCCCTGCCGGTGCTCTTCGCCATCACCGTGCACGAGGCCGCCCACGGCTACGCCGCCCGCTACTTCGGTGACGACACCGCGGCCATGATGGGACGCATCACGCTCAACCCGGTCAAGCACATCGATCCGGTGGGCACCATCGCCATGCCGGTGCTGCTCTACTTCGCCACGGCCGGTGCCTTCCTCTTCGGCTACGCCAAGCCCGTGCCCGTGCGCTTCGATCGCCTGCGCAACCCCAAGCGCGACATGGTCTGGGTGGCCCTGGCCGGGCCGGGCGCCAACCTGATCCAGGCGCTGTTCTGGGACGCGCTGCTCTACGTGCTGATGGGTTCTGGCTTGCAGGAGCGCTTCTTCCTGGAGATGTGCCGAGCCGGCGTGCTGGTGAACGTGGTGATGTTCGCCTTCAACCTCTTTCCGCTGCCGCCGCTGGATGGCGGGCGCATCCTCGTCGGCCTGCTGCCCTGGAAACAGGCGGCCCAGGTCTCGCGCATCGAGCCCTGGGGCTTCTTCATCGTCATGGGCCTGGTGATCGCCGGCGTGGTCAGCACGCTGTGGATGAAGCCGGTGATGGGCCTGACCTATGGCCTGCTCGACATCCTGCTGACCCCGTTTTCCTACCTGATCCGCTGAGGCCTCCCGCATGAGCAGCAAGAGCATCGTTCGCGTCCTGACCGGCATCACCACCTCGGGCACGCCCCATCTGGGCAACTACGTGGGCGCCATCCGCCCGGCTATCGCGGCCAGCCGCGCGGCGGGCGTGGAGAGCTTCTATTTCCTGGCCGACTACCACGCACTGATCAAGGTGGACGACCCGGCCCGCATCCAGCGCAGCACGCTGGAGATTGCCGCCACCTGGATCGCAGCCGGCCTGGACCCGGAGCGCGTGACGTTTTATCGCCAGTCCGACATCCCCGAGATTCCCGAGCTCACCTGGTTCCTGACCTGCGTCTGCGGCAAGGGCCTGCTCAACCGCGCCCACGCCTACAAGGCCGCGGTGGACAAGAACCACGCCGCCGGTGTGGATGAGGATGCCGACGTGACGGCCGGCCTCTTCATGTACCCGGTGCTCATGGCGGCCGACATCCTGATGTTCAACGCCCATCGTGTCCCCGTGGGCCGCGACCAGATCCAGCACATCGAAATGGCACGCGACATCGCATCCAGCTTCAACCATCTTTATGGCGAGCACTTTGTGCCGCCCGAAGCCCAGATCGAGGAAAGCGTGGCCACCCTGCCCGGCCTGGACGGCCGCAAGATGAGCAAGAGCTACGACAACACCATTCCGCTGTTCGCCCCGCGTGAGCAACTCAAGAAGCTCATCGCCGGCATCAAGACCGACTCACGCGCCCCCGGTGAGCCCAAGGACACCGAGGGTTCGGCCCTGTTCCAGATCTACCAGGCTTTCGCCACCCCCCCCGAGACCGCGCAGCTGCGGCAGGACTTTGCTGCCGGCATCTCCTGGGCCGACGCCAAGCAGAAGCTCTTCGAGCGCATCGATGCCGAGATCGCCCCCATGCGCGCCACCTACGAAGACCTGGTTGCCCACCCCGAAAAGCTCGAGGCCCTGCTCCAGACCGGTGCAGCCAAGGCGCGCAAGATCGCGACGCCCTTCACCGCCAAGGTGCGCCAGGCCGTGGGCCTGCGTGACCTGCGCGCCCAGGCCTCTGACAAAAAAGGCGACAAAAAGGACAAGGCCGCCCTGCCCAGCTTCAAGCAGTACCGTGAGGCGGACGGCAAGTTCTACTTCAAGTTCGTCGACGCCCAGGGGCAGCTGCTGCTGCAAAGCGAAGGCTTTGCCAGCCCCCGAGAGGCTGGCCAGGCGGTCAAACGCCTGCAGGACGGCGCCGAACCGCTTTCGACCCTGCTCCAAGAGATACCGGTGAAACATCTGGTTACAGCGCAGGTACTGGAGTCTGCGCTACAACAGCTGCTGGCCGTCCGGGACTGATTCCAGCCCCGCGACCGGAACCCGGCGAGCTGCGGGTACGGTTCTTGCAGATTGCGGCTACCCCAGCTCAGAGGAGTGCCGTACCCATGTCTGTTGCCCGCCCCGCCGTCACGCGCAAACAAACCGCCTTGTCGGACCACCGCCAGACTTTCGACGAGCTGTGCGCCTGGATCGACGCCCATCTCGACGAACCCCTGGGCTGGCAGGAACTCATGGCCCAGAGCGGCCTGGACCACCAGACGCTGAACGCACTCTTCTTCAAGTTCCTCAGCACCACGCCCATGGCCTGGATCCGCAAGCGCCGCGGCCTCAGCCAGACCACGGCACTGCCGCGCCCGGCTCCGGTGCATCGCCTGCTGCGCGCCGCCGCGGCAACGGCCTGACTGTTCCGGCCCAAGAACGCTCCCACACGCTGCTACAATACGCGCTTCCACGAAGCCGGAGAGGTGGCAGAGTGGTCGAATGTACCTGACTCGAAATCAGGCGTAGGGGCAACCCTACCGTGGGTTCGAATCCCACCCTCTCCGCCAAAGACAAGCCCCGCATTGCGGGGCTTTGTTTTTGGCGCAGTGGGTGGGTGAGAACCCACGCGGGTTCGCTCTGAAACAGTCCGGGGGACTGTTTCAGGACGCGCGCAGCGCGGGGGCGCAGCCCAGAGAGATCCGCGCAAGACGGATTTCGAGCAATCCGTTCCTACAGGAGGCCATGGGCCCAGGAACTCCAGACCCCCGCCCCAGCAGGGTTGCACCGGCTGCCGCAGAATGGGCGCATGAACTTCACGCATCCATTCTCTCTGCGGCTTCTGTCCGCGCTGACCTTGGCCGTCCTGGCCCTGCTGCCCATGACCACCTCCGCCCAATCCGCCCCGACTTGCCCCGCCCTGCTGCAGCACCAGTTCACCCGCTTGCAGGACGACGCACCGCAGAACCTCTGCCAGTACGCCGGCAAGGTGGTGCTGGTGGTCAACACCGCGAGCTACTGCGGATTCACGAGACAGTACGAGGGCCTGGAAGCGCTCTACGCGAAGTACGAAAAACGTGGTCTGGTCATCCTGGGCTTTCCGTCCAACAACTTCGGCCAGCAGGAGCCGGGCAACGCGAAGCAGATCGCGGACCTGTGCTTCAACACCTATGGCGTGAAGTTCCCCATGTTCAACAAGACCGAGGTCGTGGGCGCACAGCGCAACGCTTTCTACACCCAGCTCTTCCAGGCCACGAAGGTCGCACCCCAGTGGAACTTCCACAAGTACCTGATCAGCCGCGACGGCCAACGGGTACAGAGCTATGCGAGTGCGGTGGAACCCATGGGGCGCGAACTCACGGCCGCCATCGAAGCCGCCCTGCAGCGCTGACGCGAAGCGCGCCATGGACCGTGCACATTTTGAACAGGCATTGCAGGCCGAGGGCTACGAGGTCAGCACGGTCAGCCGCGCGGCCCATGGCCGTCTGGAGGTGCACACGCACCCCTTCGAAGCGCGGGCGCTGATCCTCGCCGGCGAGATCCACATCCAGTGCGCCGGCGAGGAAGAAAAGCGCTACCGGCCAGGTGAGGTCTTCCACCTCGCCCATGGCCAGCCGCACAGCGAGCGCTACGGCCCCGAGGGCGTGAGCTACCTCGTGGGTCGCAAGTAAGCCTCTCGGCTCAACCCTGTTGCGGCAGCACGGACGCCGCCACACGCACCCCGGGCGTACTGCCCGCATAGGCTTGTTGCACCACGCCGGCCACCATGTCGGCCGTCACGGCCGAGAGCGTCCAGCCCAGATGGCCATGGCCCGTGTTGTAGAACACGTTGGCGGCATGGCCACGACCGACGCGCGGCATCATGTCCGGCATCATGGGCCGCAGGCCAGCCCAGGGCACGACCTGGCGCGTGCTCACACCCGGGAAGCACTGGTTGACCCACTCGACCAGCGGGCGGATGCGGTCTGCGCGGATGTCCTTGTTGTAACCATTGAACTCGGCCGTGCCCGCGACACGGAATCGGTCCGGGCCCAGACGGCTGGTCACGAGCTTGGCCGCATCGTCCAGCAGGCTGACCTGGGGTGCCGCGACCTGGCTCTGTGCATCGAGCAGGTTGACCGTGATCGAGTAGCCCTTGACCGGGTAGACGTTGACGCGATCGCCGAGCTGCGCCGCAAAGGCGCGGCTCTTTACACCGGCGCAGACCACGAGACCGTCGTAGCGCAGGGTCTGTTCACCCCACTCGCCACGCACCGTGACGCTGGCGCTGGTCCCGTCGCTGCGCAGGCGCACGACCTCCTGGCCGTAGAGCGTCTGCACGCCCAGGCGCGCGGCGGCCGCAGCCAGGCCATGGGTGAACTTGTGGATGTCGCCCGTGCTGTCGCTCTCGGTATAGAAACCGCCGTAGTAGCTGCCGGCCAGCGTGGGCTCGATGGCGCGCATCTCATCCGGCGTCACGGCACGGCGCGGCAAGCCGCCTTCGGCCAGCAGTTTCGTGACCTCGGCCGCGTGGTCGAAGCCCGCCTTGTCACGGTAGATGTGTAGGATGCCCTGCTTCTTGAGGTCGAAGTCCACGCCCTCGGCCTCGGCCCAGGCGAAGAGGTGCTGGCGCGCAGCCACCGCGAGGCGCGCGGTCTCCACCGTGTTGCGCCGGTAGTGCGGAATGTTGGCGATGAACTCGGCAAACCAGCTCAACTTGTGCCAGCTGGGCTTGGGATTGACGAGCAGCGGCGCATCGCTCTTGAGCATCCACTTGAGGCCCTTGAGTATGGTGGAGCTGTGGTTCCAGACTTCGGCGTTGGACGCCGAGAGCTGGCCGCCGTTGGCGAACGATGTTTCCATCGCCGGGTAGCGGTGCTGCTCGAACAGCGTGACGGCAAAGCCGCGTTTGGACAGGGCGTAGGCAGTGGTGACGCCGGTGATACCGGCGCCAATGACGGCGATCGACTTCATGAGATCAGGCTCCAAACGTCATGGGGGTGGGGTGCGCCACACACCATGTGCAGCACACGCCCCCTCTGTTTGGTACCTGAGAGATTCACGCCACCCTCTTGATGGCGCTTGCTCCTGCGGTGGGCCGGGTGACGAAATCCAGCCGCTCTTCAGAGTGCGAGGGTCTTGCGACCCAGTCCCGAACGGTCCTTTTGCCTGAGAGTTTCCGGGGCGGTTGCTCCTTCGGCGCTGCCATGTGGGCAGTCTCTCCCGATCGGGTCAGCCGCAAATGCGCGGCATGGTGCGGATTGTAAGGCCTGGGCCCCATCTTCACAAATGGTCACGATCGCCATGCCGCGCTTCAGGTCGGCTTAATGTGCGCTGCCCAGGATAGCGGCCATGCACAGGCTCGACAGAGCCAGAAGGAGTTTGCATGCTGGCCCTGGCCACCCCATATCCCGCTGCCGGTCCTGCCGCCGCCCCGCCGCCCGAGCGCCAGCCATCCCTGTTCGTGCATCCGGAGCAGGACAAGGAACGCGCCGCGGTCGAGCGTTTCATCCATGGGGTCTACCGCGAGCGCTACGGCGCACGCGTACAGCATTACGCCCCGGTGCTCGTGAGCCTGCGCAACGCCGAGCACGAGATCATCGCCGCCGCCGGCTACCGCATCGCGGACACGGCGGCGCTCTTTCTGGAGCGCTACCTGTCCCAGCCGGTCGAGGCGCTGCTCGCGCACAACTCCACCCAAGGTGTGGCGCGTGGGCTGCTGCCGGTTCCGTGGACACCCACCTAAGCTTCTGAAGCTTTTTCGAAGTCTATCGGACTGACGTAGCCGAGCGTCGAATGACGGCGCGTCGGGTTGTAGAACCGCTCGATGTA
>JBKBHP010000012.1:0-99400 GCA_046299695.1 Hylemonella sp. | reverse complement strand
ACATCGAGCGGTTCTACAACCCGACGCGCCGTCATTCGACGCTCGGCTACGTCAGTCCGATAGACTTCGAAAAAGCTTCAGAAGCTTAGGTGGGTGTCCACGGAACCGGCAGCAGCCCAGCACGGTGAAGCGACGTCGAGTCTGTGTTTGTATTCTTGACCCGAGGTATTCACCTCAACTGTGCTATTCATCGCAAGTTTTTGTCGAAAAACGCGACGGACTCCTGTGCAAAGCGGTCCAGGAAGGCCGTCCGGTCGAAGCCCTGTGGATTGCCGGCCACACTGCCGTCCGGAGAGGGCAGGTCCATGGTGGGCGTGTTCATGAAGGCATAGTGCCCGGCATTGGGCACGATGGTCAGCGTCGCGTTGGCCCCGCGCAGGTTCTGCTGGACCCATTGCGCATGGAAGCGGGGCACGAGGAAGGTGTCTTTTTCTCCGGTGTGGATGGCGACCGGGACAGTGATGGCTGCCAGCGAGGATGCGCTGAACAGCACGCCCAGCGGTGCCAGGGCCATGACAGCGCGCACGCGCGGATCGGCCTGCACGGGCTCTTCCTGTCCGTCAGTGGCACCGGCCTGCGCCGCACCGCTGCCCAGGGCATGTGACACGTTGCACAGCACCGGGTCTTGCGCCGCTTGGGCCTCGCAATGCTGGCGCAGCTGCGAGAGCACAGGCTTGCCGCCGGCCAGGGCCAGCACCGTGTAGCCGCCGGCCGAATGGCCCATGGCGCCGATCAGCGCTTGCCCATCGGCACCGTTGGCGATGCGGGTGCGCCATTGTGGGTCGGCGAGCAGGGCGTCGATCACGCGCGAGACCTGGCGCGGTCGCTCGGCAAAGTAGCGCGCCGGCGTGGCTCGCAGCGATTGGTCCTGCCAGGTATCACCCACGTGCTCGACACTGGCGACCAGGTAGCCGCTGCGCGCCAGGGCTTGCGCCAGCGTGGCAAAGCCGATCGGGGTGGAGACGGTGCCGTGGCTGATGACAATGAGGCCCTTGAACTGCGACGCCGGCGCGCCGTTGATGGCGACGTGCTGCGTGAACGGCCCCATGGGGATGACCCGGGCTGCATCGGCGGTCGGGTAATACAGCACGGCCCGGGCTGGCTTGCCATCTGTATCGCTGGCTTTCACCGCCAGCTGGCGAAAGCCCGCATCGGTGGCCTGGGCGGCCGTGTGCAGCAGGGCGATACCGGCCAGTGCGAGCACATAGGAGAGGACGCGGAAACCGGAGATGGAACGGGGCAACATGATGGACTCCTGGCGAGTTGGGGATTCTGCTTGGAATGACAGATGGGCCATCCGCGGATACAGGCGCCGCGTGTTCATGTTTGCCGCACCAGGCGCTGCACGATGCGGCGCGTGAGGGGCGCCACCACCAGAACGACCGGGAAGGCAACGAGCCAGGCCGTGAGCCAGGCGCCCATCCACAGCGGCAGCCAGTTGGCGTCGGGACCGACCGCGCGCAGCGTGGAGATGGCCGAGACCAGCAGCGACATGAGGCCCGAGAGGATGAGCCCGAACAGGGCCGGGGCGTAGCGGGCGGGCAGCATCAGGCCATCTCTTCCGTTTGCACGCCCATGCGCGCGAGCACCTGGGCGAAGTTGCGGCCGAAGGCTTCAGCTGTGCGCAGATCGCCCGGCGCATAGGACTGGCCCGAAGCCGAGTGGCTGGCCTGGGCCATCAGGCCGGTCCACGAACCCAGGCGGTTGAGGGCCTGTTCGTAGGGCACGCCGCTGCCTTGTTCCGGCAGGAAGGGGTTGCCCACCCAGATCATGCCGTGCTGCATGGCGAAGGTGAACATGGAGATCAGCGTGCTCTGCTTGTCGCCCGAGGGCAGGGCCGAGACGGTGAAGCCCGCGGCCAGCTTACCCTTGAGTTGCTGCTTGCGCCAGAGCCCGCCGGTCGAGTCGATGAAGGACTTGAAGGGGCCGCTTACGCCGCCCAGGTAGGTGGGCGAGCCGAAGACGTAAGCGTCGTAGTCGAGCAGGCTGGACGGGTTGTTCGTGAGGGCTTCGGCCTTGAGCAGATCGACATGGGTATCGGCCACGCTCAGCGCGCCGGCGACGACGAGACGGGCGAAGTGCTCGGTGTTGCCGTGGCCGCTGTGGTAGATGACGGCGATGTTTTTCATGGTGGTGTTTCCTTTCTGTTTGATGTGGAGGGTGGGCTTTCAGGCCCCGGCGAAAGAGGCGATAGCTCGGGCCGCGGCATACAGGCCCAGCCCGAAGACTGTGTGGTTGGCAAGGCTCTTGAGGCAGTTGCGCAGCGGCGTGGCAGTACGCGACGAGGCCACGCCCGCGCCCATCGCGGGCTGCATGACGAAGAGCGGCAGGAGTACAGTAGTGATGCCGAACCCCAGTGCCGGTCCCGGGCTGGGCGCGCGGAGCCACTGCGGGCCGGCCAGCGCGGCCAGCAGCAAGGCAAAGGCAATGCCAGTGGCGTAGTGCACCGCCCAGCCCAGCGCCAGCTCGCCGCGCACGGGCACAGCCTTGGCAATGCCCGGGTGCGCCCAGCGGCCACGCGGCATGTGGCCAACCCAGCGGCCGAGCAGGGCGAAGTTGAGCGTGGGCAGGCCCAAGGCCTTGAGCAGTGTGAGCCACAGGTCCATCACGGCAGTGGCCACGATGCCGATGGCGACGGCGCGAGGAAAGTCTGCATCGAACGGTGTCATGGGTTCGTCCTTTTGGTTGACGGGGTGGTACGGTGCAGCTACTCTACGAATTCAAGTCGACTTGAAGTCAAGGCATTTTTAAATCATGGACATTGCGGAAGTCGCCAAACGCTCCGGCTTGCCTGCGTCGACGCTGCGCTACTACGAAGAAAAGGGGCTGATCGCCTCGGTCGGCCGTCAGGGATTGCGCCGCGCTTTCGATCCGAGTGTTTTGGAGTTGCTGGCCTTGATCTCGCTCGGTCAGGCGGCAGGTTTCTCACTAGACGAGATCGGGCAGATGTTCACGCCCGACAAACGGCCGAATATCAAACGCAAGATGCTGGAGAGCAAGGCGGACCAGCTTGATGCCTTGGTGAGGCGCTTGCGCGCGATGAGCGAAGGCCTGCGGCATGCGGCAAATTGCCCTGCACCCAGCCATATGGAATGCCCGTCGTTTCGTCGGCTGATCAAGGCGGCGACTGACGGTACGCTGGAGCGCCGCTTGGGCGGCCGGAGATCTTGAGCCTCGTATTCAATCTCGCTGTCGCTCAACTGACCGATGTTCGGCGACGAGATATTTGCACTGCTGGCTAGCCCAGGGATGCTTGTTGCAGCCGCTCAAAGAACCACCGTGCCGCCGGCCCCGCGCCCTGCGGCCGCCAGGCCACGCTGAGCTGCAACCGGGGCTTGGGGGCGGCGACCTTGAGGGGAACGAGGCGGCCCTCGTCGATGGCGGGCTGGGCGATCCAGCCGGGCAGGAAGCCCACACCCAGGCCGGCCTCCTGGGCGCGCAGCTTGGCCTGCAGGCTGGCCACGGTCAGAACGTCGGCCGCGCCCTCGATGCCGCTGGAGCGCGGGCGCATGCTGCGGGAGGAATCGGCGATCACCACCCAGCGTTGCTGGCGCAGCGCCGTGAGCTTCACGGGCTGGGGCTCGCGCGCGAGCGGGTGGTCCGGCGCCACGGCAAAGACGAAGGGCAATTGGCCGAGGGGACGGTGCGAGATGCCCGTGGCGCCGCTGGCGCTGACTTCGGTCAGTGCAATATCCGCGCGCTGGGTCACCAGCGCTTCCCACACGCCGCCCAGCACTTCCGAGAGCAGGCGGATGCGCGTGGGATGGCCCTCGGCATAGAAGTCCCGCACGACCTGCAGCAGCGCGTCCACCGGCAGCAGCTCGTTGCTGGCGATCACCAGCTCCGATTCCCAGCCCTGGCCCAGGGTGCGCATACGCCGCTCCAGTGCGCTGGCGCTGTCGAGCAGGGCGCGGCCTTCTTCGAGCAGGAGGCGACCGGCCTCGGTGAGCAGGGCGCGGTGGCCGCTGCGGTCGAAGACCTGCACGCCCAGGTCGTCCTCGAGCTTGCGCACGGTGTAGGAGAGGGTGGAGGTGGTGCGGTGCAGCTCCTCGGCCGCGGCGGCAAAGCTGCCGCGCCGCGCGATGGCATCCAGCACCTGCAGGGCATCGAGGGTGAGACGGGGCACCGGATCTCCTGTTCGAAAAAATCGAAGAAGTCTGGCAAATATATCCGCTTTCATTGCGGCGGGCTGCTCCCTACATTCCCTGCATCCACCAACTTCGGATTTTTCGCATGAGTCACCTGATTTTGCACTCCCTGTGGCCGCTTGCCGCCGCGGCGTCGCTGACGCGCGCAGGCTGGCGGCGGCGGGCCATGGCAAAGACCAGCATGGCCAGACTCCAGCAGAGCCAGCCGGACCAGGCGACATGGCTCAGGTAGTGCGCGCCGCGCAGAACCTGCGACCCCCCGAACGCCAGGCCCGTTGCCATCGAGAACCACAGCCAGCGACGCGCCCGGGCTGGGTGGGTGTCGCGCCACGCGAGGTAGAGCGCGATGAAGGCAAAACCCGCCACCGCGTGCCCTGAGGGGAAGCAGTGCCCGGGGCCGAGGTCGGGCACGCCCCAGTCCCAGTGCGGCACGTAAGGCGCGCTGCCGCCGAACTCGGCCAGGTCCCAGGGGCAGCTGGTGGCGGAGGCACGCTTGAGCGCGGGCACCGCGGTGAGATTGAGCAGAACGCCGCCCAGCGCGGCCCAGCGCTGATGCCGGCCTGTGCCGTCCTGCCACCCCAGCCCGCGGGGCCACAGGGCGTGGAGCAGCAGGGCGAGCATGGCGCCGGCGGCGAGCAGGCGGCCGCCCTCATGCAGCAGCTGGTCGGTGAGCCAGGTGTCGCGCCACGGAAAGCCCCGGCTCGTGGCCAGGGTGCGTGTGAGCGGCAGATCCAGACCGCTGGCGTCCCAGGCCAGCACGAGCAGCAGCGTGCCCAGCGTTACGGCCAGATCGCGTCTGTCCTTGCGTCGTCCGGGTGGCATGTTCAGGGGATCTGCGCCGCGGCGGATGCGGTCTGTGTGCCGCGGCAGCCGGCGCCGAGGTCCCAGGCGGGTTCGTAGACCCGGCTCTGCACGTTCAGCAAGCCGAGCACGGTGTGAAAAAGGTGGTCGTGCTGTACAGGCGCGGCGACACGCTGGCGCAGGCAGGCGGGGTCCAGCCCGCTGTGTGCGCGCCAGCCTTCGGACCACCAGAACGTCATGGGCACGCGGGTCTGTTCGTCCGGCGCGATGGCGTAGGGCATGCCGTGCAGGTACAGGCCTTTCTCGCCCAGCGATTCGCCGTGGTCGGAGACGTAAAGCATGAAGCTGTCCACGCGATCGGCATGGGTCTGCAGCGTGCCGACGAGGCGGGCGAGCACGTGGTCGGTGTAGAGCAGGGCGTTGTCGTAGGCATTGACGATTTCCTCGCGTGAGCACAGGCGCAGGTCGTCCTGTTCGCAGGCGGGCTGGAAGCGCGCGTAGGCCGGCGGATAACGCCGGAAGTACGAAGGGCCGTGGTTGCCCAGCATGTGCAGCACCCAGACCTGGGTGCCCGTGGCCTGCGCCAGGCGCGCGTCCAGGCCGGTCAGCAGGCCCTCGTCCAGGCAGCGGCCCTCCGCACACAGGCCCGGCGGGCTGAGGGCAGCCACGCTGTCCTGCGGCAGGCCGTCGCATACGCCCTTGCAGCCGGACTGGTTGTCGCGCCAGTGCACGGCCGCGCCGGCCTGGGCCAGCAGGTGGAGCAGTGAGTCGTGGCCGCGGATGCGCGCCTCGTCGTAGTCGCGCCGGCCCACGGGGGCGAACAGGCAGGGCACGGAGACCTCGGTGTTGGTGCCGCAGCTCGTGACCTGCGCCACATTCAGCACCGGCAGGCGGGCCAGTTCGGGCGTGGTCTGCCGCGCGTAGCCCGAGAGGCCCCAGTTGGCGGCGCGCGCGGTCTCGCCCACCACGAGCACCAGCACGCGCGGTCGCGGGCCGGGCGCGGTACCCAGCCGGGCGTTCGCATCGAGCGGCTGGCGCGGCTGCAGCGTGCCGCGTGATTCGCTGGCCAGCACGGCGCCCGTGGACCACAGCAGATTGGCCGGCGTCGCCAGGTAGCGCATGTCCTTGTGGTTGCGCATGAGCGAGGCCAGGGGCTGGAAGATGGCCAGCAGCACCGTCAACAGCAGCATCAGCGTGGCGCCGATCAGCAACACCCGCCGCAGCGCGGCGCGGCGCCAGCTCTGCGGGGCGATCTGTACCTTGTGCAGCAGCAACAGGGGCAGGCCGGCGTAGAGCAGCAGGTGCACCAGCAACGCGCCGGACCAGAGCTCACGCGCCTCGGCGACGTCGGTGTGCAGCACATTGCGGACCATGGTCGGGTCCAGGTAGATGCCATAGGTCTGCATGGACCAGCTGCCGGCGGCGGCGGAGACGAACAGCAGGCTGAGCACGGGCTTGACTGTGCGCTGCCAGGTCACCAGCGACAGCAGCAGTACATGTAGCCCGAAGAGCCCGAGGGCGAGCGCGGCCAGAAAGCCCCAGGTGGCGCCCTCGTCCCAGGGCCGGCCCTGGCGCGCCGCCTCGAAGAAGAGGCTGTTGGCCGAGAGCACCCAGTAGAGGCTGGCGAGCACGATGAGATGCTCGACGGCGACGGGCCGCAGGCGGGCGGAGGGGACGGTGGCGCTGGACATGCCCCGATTGCGCCGCACCTGCCTGAAGCGGACCTGAAGAAATGCAGGCCCTGCATCTGCTAAGGTCTAGGGCCTGTTCACACTAATTTCCCAAGATGCGTTGCGGAACAAAAAGGTCATGCGGTAGGCGCGTGGACGCCGCCGGGGTAGGCCCCCGGCAAGTCCGCGCAACACCCCGCATGGCCTTTTTGGCCGCAACCCGAGGGGAATGGGGCGAAAAGGCGCCACTCGTTGTTGCACTCCTCGCCCAGACGGTCAGTCTGGGCTTCGTCGTGCGCCTAGATTGGCGCCTTTTCGCCCCATTCGCACTTGAGAAATTAGTGTGAACAGGCCCTAGCTCATCATGCGACTGCTGCTGATCGAGGACGACGAAACCCTGGGCGAAGGTCTGGCCGACTTTCTGCGCGCCGAGGGGCATGTGGTGGACTGGTGCCGCAGCCTGGCCTCGGTGGACGCGCTACGCGGCGAGCCCTTTGACGCCCTGCTGGTGGACTGGCAACTGCCCGATGGCTCGGGCCTGCAGTGGCTGCGCCAGCGGCGCGCGCATGGCGATGCCACGGCCGCGCTGGTGCTCACCGCACGCGACCGCCTGCACGAACGCATCGAGGGGCTGGACAGCGGGGCCGACGACTACCTGGTCAAACCCTTCGCGCCGGAGGAACTGGCGGCGCGGCTGCGCGCGGTCAGCCGCCGCCATGCCGGCGCGGCCACGTCGCGCCGCCGCTTCGGCGAGGTGGAGGTGGACCTGGGCGCGCGCGCGGCCTGGCGCGAGGGCACGCGCGTGGACCTGACGGCGCGCGAGTGGGCGGTGCTCGAGGCGCTGGTGCGGCGTGCCGGTCGCATCGTGCCCAAGGTCGAGCTCGAGCGCCTGGTGCTCGGCTTCGAGGCCGAGCTGGCCAGCAACGCCTTGGAGGTCCATGTCTCGGCGTTACGGCGCAAGTTGGGCGCCACGCTGATTGAAACCGTGCGCGGCCTGGGCTACCGCACGGGGGGGGAGACGTGATGGCGCCCGCCTTGCCCTCCATCGGTCGCCGCCTGACGCGCACCCTGCTGGTGGGGGCGGCGTTGTGGAGCGTGGCTGTGTCGCTGGCGGTCTGGCTGGCGGTGCGCCACGAGGTGCGCGAGTTGCTGGACGACACCTTGCAGGGCGCGGCCGAGGCCATGCAGGCCACGCTGGACGACAGCCCCGACGCGATGGGCCCGCTGGTCGTTGTGCCCGCCCAGGCCAGCGACCGCTACGCCTGGCAGCTGGTGGACCACGCCGCCGGGCCGGTGCCACGGTTGCTGCAGGCTTCGTCGCGCGCGCCCGCCCAACCCTTCAGTGCCACGCCCATGCCCGGTTTTGCCGATCAGCCGGGCTGGCGCGTGTACGGTGCACCCGTGGGCGATGGCGGCAGGATGCTTTACGTGGCGCAGTCGCAGGGCGAGCAGATGGAGGCCATCTGGGAGGTGGTGTTCGACGCCGCGCTCGCCACGCTCACCGTGGCCCTGCTGATGTACCTCTGGCTGCGTCTGCGGGTGGCGCGTGAGCTGTTGCCGCTGCAGCATCTGTCGGACCGCCTGCGCGGCCACGACCTGCTGGCGCCGGGGGCCACGCTGGGCCCGGCCGAGCGGGAGGAGTTGCAGCCCATGCACCAGGCGCTGGACGAGCTGGCCACGCAGCTGGCGCGCCGTCTGGCGCAGGAGCGTGCGTTCAGCGCGCATGCGGCCCATGCCTTGCGCACGCCGCTGGCCGGCATGGACGCACAGCTGGCCGTGGCCTTGCGCGAGGCGCCCCCCGATTTGCAGCCGCGCCTGCAGCGGGTGCGCGCCGCGGCCGACCGCCTGCAGCGTGTGGTCGTGGTCCTGCTGGCGCTGTTCCGCAGCGGGGCGGAGCTGCGCCGTGAGACGGTGGCGCTCGAGGCCCTGCTGTCGCGTCTGCCCGTGGACGGCCTGGACGTGCAGGTGGCAGCGGACGCGTGCGTGGATGCGGACCCGGACCTGCTCGCCGCGGCGCTGCTCAATCTGCTCGACAACGCGGTGCGCCATGGTGCGCAGTGTGTGCAGATCAGCCTGCCGGCGCCGCAGGTGCTGTCCCTGCAGGACGATGGGCCCGGCGTGAGCGAGGCGCATCGCCAGGCCCTGCAGGCGGCCCTGGCGCACGATGACCCCGAGGGCCCGACAGGGCTGGGCTTGGTGCTTGCCCACTGGGTGGCCCAGGCGCACGGTGGCCGCCTGCTGCTGCCGCCTGCAGAACAAGGTTTCGCCGTTTCCCTTGAACTTGGCGGGACGGATGGCGTGCGGCTTGGCAGTCCCCCCTCCCCGGCCTAAGATAGGCCGCACATCGAACCCTGATTGGAGTCCTGCCATGTACAAGAACATTCTGTTGGGATACGACGGCTCGTCCTCGGGCCAGCGGGCCCTGCTGGACAGCCGTGAGGTGGCGCAGTGGAACCAGGCCCGGCTCACACTGGTCGCAGTGATGCCCCCGCCGATTGCGGCCATCGGGCCCGAAGGCGGGGTCTACGATGCGAGGCTGGAGGAGGTCGAGAAGCAGCGCTATCAGGAGGTGCTCGACGAAGGCGTGCGCAAGCTGCGTGACAGCGGTCTGCAGGTCCAGGGCGAGGTGGTGGTGGGCGATCCGGTACAGGAACTTGCACGCACGGCTGAGCGCATCGGGGCTGACCTCATCGTGGTGGGGCACAAGCACCTGGAGGGCTGGGCGGCGCGCTGGTGGCGCGGCTCGGTCTCCAAGGCCCTGATCGAGATCGCGTCCTGCAGCGTGCTGGTGGTGATCACGCGTTAAGCGGGCTCAGGCGCTCGGGCGCTGCGCGAAGCCTTCAAACACGGTGTCGGCCGGCAGGGGTTGCATGTCCATGGCCGTGACCCGGGCGCCGGGCGGGCCGCGCCGGGCCCACAGGGTCAGCGCTTCGACGGCCGGAGCCGGGCCGGCCAGCATCGCTTCCACCGAACCATCCGCGCGGTTGCGCACCCAGCCGCTCACGCCCAGCCGTGTCGCTTCCTGCGTCATGGACCAGCGGTAGCCGACCCCCTGGACCTGGCCCCGGATGCTCAGGTGGCGTGCCAGGTACGACATGCGGTGTGCGCCTTGTCCCGCTCAGGCCGCCAGGGCATCGACATCGGATTCGCTGGCCCATTCCACCGGGTCGTGCACCAGCACCTCCTGCAGTTGCAGGCGCAGGGCCAGTGACGCGACTTCGGGGTAGCTGTCGGCCAGCGCATGTTCGTCATAGTTCATCTCGCGCGCGCGGCAACGCCAGGCCGCCATGTGCAGCATGGCGGCGAGCGGTTCGTAGCCGCCGCCCTGCACGAAGGGGGTGTCGTGCTGCTCAACGACCCGGATCAGCTCCTGCGGCAGATGCCAGGCGCGCGCGAAGCCGGCGCCGACCTGGGCGTAGGAGTAGCCGAGCAGGCGGTGTTCGGCCACCGCGCGGTCGGGCGCAAAGATGTCGTAGTGCTGGTTGAGCAGGGCCATCTGCTGCGGCAGGCTGCGCTGCATGACCAGCTCGCCGAGCGCATGGACCAGGCCCACGGTGTGCGGTGAGGCGGTGGACTGGCGCAGCAGGCTGGCCCGGCTGCGGGCCAGCTGCCGCATCAGCCGCGCGGTGTTGAGGCTGTAGCGCCAGAACTGGCGCATGTCCACCCCACCCACGCGGCGAAAGGCGCTGGCGACGGCCGCGAGCATGAGCATCTCCCGCACCTCGCCCAGGCCGAGCACGGCGAGGGCCTGGGGCACGGTGCCGATGCGCTGGCTCAGCTGGTAGCGCGCCGAGTTGGCCAGTTGCAGCAACCGTGCGGTCATGACGGGCTCGTCGGTCAGCAGGCTGCTGACGCGCATGAGATCGGGCGCCTCCTGCTCCAGTTCATTGAGCACGAGGGCGATGACGCGGGGGATGCTGGGCAGGGCCCCGGGGGATTCGAGCAGGCGCTGGAGGTTCATGGCGGTATCGCAAGGGCCCCGCATGATAGACGCTGCGGTCGCACGGGGAGGCCGCGATAGCCCCACAGCGGGCGGGGGGCACGCGCTCTGGCTAAGCTGCACCCCATGGCCGAGATTCACATCCACCGCGCACACGGCCTGGCCTGGGACGCAGCCCTGGGCCTGGCCCAGGACTGGCAGACCCAGGCCGAGCAGGACTGGGGCCTGCACTGCACGGCGCAGGCGGGCGAGGGGCTGCACCACATCGCCTTCGAGCGCCCCGGTCTGCAGGGCCGGCTGCAAGTCAGCGGCGATGCCTTCGAGCTGCAGCTCACGCTGGGCTTCCTGCTCAGCGCCTACCGTGCGCGCATCGAGGCCGAGCTGCAGCAGCGCCTCGACGGCTGGCTCGGGTCCGCCTGAGGCGGTATCAGCGCGCCGCCAGGCCCTGGAAGCAGGTGCGCAGCAGCAGCTCGATGATCTGCTCGTCGCTGTACTCGCCCGTGCTGCGCAGGAAACCCGGCACGGGATCGCAGGCACGCGCATAGAGCGTGTACAGCACGACGATGGGCGGCAAGGAGGGGTCCAGACGGCCTTCGGCCTGCGCAGCCTCGATCCATGTCCCCAGGGTTTCGCTCACGGCCATGAGCCGGTCCATGTAGCCGCGGTGTGCCATCAGCGTGGCGCGCAGGCTGGAGTTGGCGCTGGGCAGCGAGGGCATCTGTCCCTGCAGCTGGACCTCCAGCATCCAGCGCACGGCACCTTGCAGGCGCTGCAGCGGGGGCAGCATGGCATCGAGTGTGTCGAGAAAGGCCTGGGCCCGCTCGAGCGTGCGCACCATGGCCTCGGCCGCGAGGTCCTCCTTGCTCGGGAAGTGCCGGTAGAGGCTGGCCTTGGCGATACCGACTTCGGCGGCCACCTCGTCCACCGTCATGGCATCAAACCCTTTTTCGGCCAGCAGGCGGTTGACGGCCTGGACGATGGCGTCTTCGCGCGCCAGGTGCATCTGTTCGCGAAAGCTGCGCCGCGGCGGCACGGCGGGGGATTTGAGGCCAGAAGAGTTCATATCGATGGATGTAAGGCACGCCAACAACAGTACGGACTATATCCACACCGTTTGGTTTGTTATTATACTAATCGGTATCAAAAAATACCAAGCGGTTATTATTCGGTCGCGCTGCAGCCGTGGCGTACCCCGGAAGGGGTCCCCCAACCACTCAAAACTGGAGTCCGAGATGAAGAAAGTCCTGATTGCTTCCCTGCTGGGCCTGGGCGCCCTGAGCGCCCAAGCGGCTGACATCGTCGACACCGCCGTGTCGGCCGGTTCCTTCAAGACCCTGGTGACGGCGGTGCAGGCCGCAGGCCTGGTGGACACGCTCAAGGGCCCGGGCCCCTTCACGGTGTTCGCCCCTACCGACGAAGCCTTCGCCAAGATTCCCAAGGCCCAGCTCGAAGCCCTGCTCAAGGACAAGGCGGCGCTGACCAAGGTGCTGACCTATCACGTGGTGCCTGGCAAGGTGATGGCCGCTGACGTCAGGGCCGGCAAGGTCAAGACCGTGCAGGGCTCCGAGCTGACCGTCAGCACCATGGGCGGCGTCAAGGTCGACAACGCCAACGTGGTGAAGACCGACATCGTGACCGACAACGGCGTGATCCATGTGATCGACAGCGTGGTGCTGCCGAAGTAATCCCCTCCGTGGGTGCTCCACTTGGCCCCTCTTGCGAGGGGCTTTTTTTCGTCCCCGCGACCCTCGTCAAAATCGTGGCGTGCCGCGTGAGGGGCCCTCTAATCCAGCCGGAGCTTGATCCTGCGGGCCACCTCGCCCCAGCGTTGCGTGTCCTGCGCCAGACGATCCGCTGTTTCGGCGGCATCGCCAGCCACCACGCTCTGGTCCGACTGCGCGAGCCGCTCCACCAGCTCCGGGCTCTTGAGTGCCACGGCCATGGCGTCGTGCATCTTCTGCACCATGGCGGCGGGGACGCTCCTGGGCGCGAACAGCACCAGCGAGAAGGTGGCGTCGAAGCCGGGGTAGCCGGCCTCGGCGACGGTGGGCACGTCGGGCAGCAGCGGGGAGCGCTTGGCCCCCGAGACGGCCAGCGCCACCAGCTTGCCCGCCTTTACATGCGGTAGCACGGTGGGGCCGGCGAGGAAGCCGCATTCCACCTGACCGCCCAGCATGTCCTGCACGGCGGGAGCGGGGCCTCGGTAGGGCACATGGGTCATCTGGATACCGGCCGCGGTGCTGAACAGTTCGGTGGTGAGGTGGCCGGGTGAGCCGGCGCCGCCCGAGGCGTAGGTCATCGTCGTGCTGCGCGCCTTTTTCACCAGCTCGGTCACGGTGCGCACGCCGACGCCGGGATAACAGACCAGGGTCTGGCTGAAGGCGCTGGCGCGGATCACCGGCTGCAGGTCGGAGGCCTTGAAGGGCATCTTCTCGTAGACGTGCGGGTTGACCGTGAGCGTGGTGTCGGTGGTCCACAGCCAGGTGTAACCGTCCGGTGCGGCGCGCACGGCCTCGGCCGTGCCGATGTTGCCGTTGGCGCCGGGTTTGTTGTCGATGACCAGGGGCTGTTTGAGGATCTCCTGCACCTTGGGGGCGGCGCCGCGCAGCACGATGTCGCTCGGGCCCGCCGGCGGCAGGGGCACGATGATGCGGATGGGGCGCTCGGGCCATGACTGGGCCCCGGCGTGGGGGGCGGCCAGGGCAAGCAGCAGGGCCGCGGCCAGGGCGGGCAGGGTGGTGGTTCGGTTCATGGTGTCTCCTCGTTGTGGTGTGGATGGCGGTGTGGCCGGGTCAGCGCTGCGGCATGTCCTTGACCGAATAGCCCAGGCTGACGGTGGCGTCCTCGGGGATGGCGGGCACGGTGCTCTCCCACCGCAGCCAGTCTTCGCGCATGCGCGCCAGGCGCTCGGGTTCGCGCGCGGCCAGGTTGGCGCGCTCGCGCGCGTCTTGCGTGAGGTTGAACAGGTACTCGTGCTCGTCCACCTTGAGGTACTTCCACGGACCCTGGCGCAGGGCGCGCTGGTGGCGGTGGTTCATGCGCCAGTACAGCGGGCGCTCGAAGGTGTCGGACGGATTGCGCAGCACGCGCGCCAGCGAGACGCCGTCGATGGGGAAGTCGGGCGATGGCTTGCCGCCGCCCACATCGAGCAGGGTGGCCGACCAGTCCATGGTCATGCAGTGCTGCGCGCTGATGTTGCCGGCGGGGATGACACGCGGCCAGTGGGCGATCCACGGCACGCGGATGCCGCCTTCGGTGAGGTCCATCTTGCCGCCCACCAGCGGCCAGTTGTCGGAGTAGCGCTCGCCGCCGTTGTCGCTGGTGAAGACGATCAGCGTGTTGTCCAGCAGGCCCTGTGCGCGCAGCGCGGCCACCAGCTTGCCGATGCCTTCGTCCATGTGGTGGATCATGCGGCGGTAGGTCTCCACGCTGCCGCCGTGCAGGTGGAAGAGGTTGTCTTTCACCTCCTCGGCCAGGTGCACGTCATCGCGCGTTTCCCAAGGCCAGTGGGGCGCGGTGTAGTGCAGGCTCAGGAAGAAGGGCTGGCCGCCGCGTGCGGCTTTGGCGCGGCGCTGCACGTAGTCCACGGCGCGCTGCGACAGCAGGTCGGTGAGGTAGCCCACGTCGTGGTGCTCTTCCTCGCCGACGTAGAGATCGTGGTCGCCCTGGCCCGAGCAGTGCGAGAAGTAGTCCACGCCGCCGGCCATGATGCCGTAGAACTCGTCGTAGCCCGAGCGCAGCGGCCCGAAATTGGGCGGGTAGCCCAGGTGCCACTTGCCCACCAGCGCCGTGGCGTAGCCGGCATCACGCAGCAGCGAGGGCAGGGTGGGCAGCTCGGGCGGCAGGCCCAGGCGCGGGTTGCCCTTGCTGCGGCTGTTGATGGGTTCTTCCATGCCGCCGCGCAGGCGGTACTGGTAACGCATGGTGATCAGCGCGAAGCGCGTGGGCGAGCACACGGGCGAGTTCGCATAGCCCTCGGTCAGGCGCAGGCCGGCGGCGGCCAGGGCGTCGAGGTTGGGGGAGACCGGGCCGAACTGTGCGCTGCGACCCCCGTAGCAGCCGAGGTCTGCGAACCCGAGGTCGTCGGCGACGATGTAGATGATGTTGGGTGCCATGGGGACGGAAGTTAGCAGTAGCAAAACTATTCATAAAATTGATATTTGATAATTTAGTTTTAAGTATTTCTATGGATCCGCGTCACCTCATCCAGCTCGCCACCATCCTGGAATGCGGCTCGCTCAGCAAGGCCAGTCGGATCCTGCACCTGACCCAGCCCACGCTGACGCACAGCATGCAGGCGCTGGAGGTGCATGCCGGTGGCAAGCTGTTCGAGCGCAGCCGTTTCGGCGTGCGCAGCACCGCCTTGGGTGAGGTGCTGGCGCGCGAGGGCCGGGCGATCGGTCGCCGCCTGCGCGACGCGGACGAGGCCTGCGCGCGCCATCGCAGTGGCTTTCGGCACAGCATCCGGCTGGGCACGGGCCCGCTGGTGGGCATGGCCTTCGTGCCTGGTCTGGTGGCTGCCCTGGCTGCAGCGCAACCCCGTTATGCCCTCACGATCCAGAGTGATCGCCCCCACCTGCTGGTGGACCAGCTTGTCGATGGCATGCAGGACTTCGTGATCGCGCCCTCCTGGCTGGACAAGCCGCCTCCCGGCGTGGAGCGTTTCCTGCTGGTGGCGGACGAGATCGGTATCTTCTGCGGCGACACACACCCGCTGGCGAAGGGTGGCGGACCGGCGCGGGCGCGCTCGCTGGATCTGGAGTGGGTGAGTCTGGGGGCGGCGTCGCTGATCGACGAGAACGTGCGCGAAATGCTGCATCGCGCCGGTGTGGAGCGGGCGCGTCCCAGCATCACGATGATGGGGGACGCGGCCATGCTGCTGCGTATCCTCGCGCAGGGGCGGCACCTGTCGGTGCTGCCGAAGTACCCCATGCGCTTGCTGATGCCGGGCTCAGGCGTGTGCGAACTGCAGGTTGACGCGCGCCCGATGGCGCGCAACATCTACCTGTGGTGCCGTACCGAGTCGTTGGAGGACGCGTCGTTGGTGCGGCTCAAGGACTTCATTCTCGAGCACGCGGCGTCTACACAGGCGAGTGCGCGTCCCAGATGAGGGGCGGGACATACTCCCGCGACGCCGGATCGCTGGCCGGGAGGCTCAGGTCCGCTCGTAGAGGGTCACCACGCAGGCCCCGCCCAGGCCCAGGTTGTGCTGCAGGGCCAGGCGCGCGCCCTGCACCTGGCGCGCGCCGGCCTGACCACGCAGCTGCTGGACGAGCTCGGTGCACTGGGCCAGTCCCGTGGCGCCCAGCGGGTGCCCCTTGCTCAGCAGGCCGCCCGACGGGTTGGTGACGTAGCGGCCGCCGTAGCTGTTGTCGCCGTCCATCACGAACTTTTCGGCCCCGCCTTCGGGGCACAGGCCCAGGGCCTCGTAGCTGATGAGCTCGTTGTGGGCGAAGCAGTCGTGCAGCTCGACCACGTCCACATCCTCGGGGCCGATGCCGGCGTTCTCGTAGACCTGACGCGCGGCCTCTTTCGCCATGGAGTAGCCGATGACTTCGCGCATGTCGCGCGCTTCGAAGGTCTTGGCCGTGTCGGTGGTCATGGCCTGGGCGCGGATGCGCACGCTGCGGTCCAGGCCGTGCTGCTGCGAAAAGGCTTCCGAGCAGACGATGGCGGCCGCCGCGCCGCAGGTGGGCGGGCAGGCCATGAGGCGGGTCATCACGCCGTTCCAGAGCATGGGCGCGGACATGACGTCTTCGGTCGTGACCTCCTTGCGGAACAGCGCCAGCGGGTTGTTCGCCGCGTGGCGGCTGGCCTTGGCGCGGATGGCCGCGAAGGTTTCGAGCCGGGTACCGTACTGCTGCATGTGGGCCAGACCCGCACCGCCGAAGTAGCGCAGCGCGAGAGGAATCTCGGCATGGCCCACGAGCGCTTCGGTGGCCGCATCGAAGCGGTCGAAGGGCGAGGGGCGGTCCTGGAAGACGGCACCCAGTGCGCCCGGGTTCATGTGCTCGAAACCCAGGGCCAGCACGCAGTCGGCCGCGCCGCTGGCCACGGCCTGGCGGGCGAGGTAGAGCGCGGTCGAGCCGGTGGAGCAGTTGTTGTTGACGTTGACGATGGGGATGCCGCTCATCCCGACCTCGTAGAGCGCGCGCTGCCCGGCGGTGGAGTCACCGTAGACATAGCCCACATAGGCCTGCTGCACTCGGGCGTAGTCCAGGCCGGCGTCGGCCAGCGCGGCGCGCGTGGCCTCGGCGGCCATCTCGGGGTAGGGGCGGTGGGCGCCGGGCTTGGCAAAGGCGATCATGCCGACCCCGGCGACGAGGACGTTCTGGCTCATGGCAACTCCGTGACGTACAGGACGCAGGCAGTGTAGCGCCGCGCACAAACACAACGGGCCTGCATCGCTGCAGGCCCGTGGCAGGGGATGGGGCGAAAGGCTTACTCGGGCTTGATCCCGGCCTTCTTCACGACCTCGGCCCAGGTGTCGTACTCGCGCTTCATGTACGCCGCAAGCTCCGCCGGGGTGCTCGGGCTGGGAGACAGGCCCTTGAGCTCCAGCTCCTTGGTGACGTCCGGGTCCCTGAGGATCTTGACCAGCACCTGGTTGAGCTTGTCGATGACGGGCTGGGGTGTCTTGACCGGCACCACGTAGGCGTACCAGTTCAGGGTGTCGAAGCCGGGGTAGCCCTGCTCGGCCACGGTGGGCACGTCGGGCATGAGCGGGTCACGCTTGGCACCGGTGGTGGCCAGCGCACGGACCTTGCCGGTCTTGATGTGCGGACCGGCCGTGGGCGGGGTGGACATGAAGGAATCGACCTCGCCGCCGAGCAGGCCCAGCATGGCCGGGCCGCCGCCGCGGTAGGCGACGTGGGTGACGTCGATGTCGGCCCGCTGCTTGAGCAGTTCACCCGCCAGGTGGCCGGCACCGCCGATGCCGGGCGAGGCGTAGGTGAGCTTGCCGGGCTGGGTCTTGGCGAGCTTGATGAAGTCGGCGAGATTCTTGACCGGCAGGTCGGGCTTGACGACGAGCACGTTGGAGAAGACCACGGCCATCGTGACGGGCGCGAAATCCTGCAGCGGCTTGTAGGGCAGCCGGGAGACCAGATGCGGCGCCACGGTGAGCGACCCCACGCTGCCCAGCAGGATGGTGTGGCCGTCGCCCTCGGCACGGGCCACGAAGTCGGTGGCGATGTTGCCGCCGGCCCCGGCTTTGTTCTCCACCACCACATTGGTCTTGAGCTCGTCGCCCAGGTGCTTGGCGATGATGCGCGCCACGGTGTCGGTGGCGCCCCCCGCCGCAAAGCCCACGACCATGGTGATGGGCTTGCTCGGGTAGGTCTGCGCCAGGGCCGGGGCCATGGCAAGGAGGGCGCCCAGGGTCAGGGCGAAGTTCTTGAATTGCATGGGGTCTCCTGAATCGGCAGGGCCCGCCGGGGGGCGGGCCGCTGGATGCACCGCAGTATAGGAAGCCGGCGCGCCGATGGGGCGCTGGTTTCCACGGGGGAGCCATCGGAAAAAATGATGGCCCCATGGGGCGGCGCGATTGCGCACGAACCCCGTGCCCGGGATCAGACCGGCCAGTCGAGCGCGCGCTGGCTCTCGAAGCAGCGGGTCTGACCGCTCATGGGGTCGGTAAAGCTCAGGCCACGCGCGAGCAGGCGCAGCGGATGCGCCCAGTTGTCCTGCGTGGGTCCCGGGCCGTGCACGACCTCGGGGTAGAAGAGGTCGCCCACGATGGGCCGACCCAGGGCGTCCATATGGACGCGCAGCTGGTGGGTGCGGCCGCTCCTGGGGCGCAGGCGGTACAGGCCCAGCGGGCCGCGCGCCTCGACGAGTTCGAGCGCCGTCTCGCTGTTGGGCTCACCTTGCACCTCGCGCTGGCGGAAGAACTGCGCGTCCTCGACGATGCGGCTGCGGTACACGGCGGGCAGGGGCAGAGCCGGGCGCAGCGGGGCGATGGCTTCGTAGACCTTCTCCACCCGCTGTTCACGGAACAGGCGCTGGTAGGCGTCGCGGTCCTGCGGGCGCACGCTGAAGACCACCAGGCCCGCGGTCTCGCGGTCGATGCGGTGGATGGGCGTGAGCGTCTCGATGCCCGTGCGGCGCTTGAGACGCACCAGCAGGGTCTGCTGCACGTAGCGGCCTGTGGGTGTGACGGGCAGGAAGTGCGGCTTGTCGGCCACGAGCAGGTGCTCGTCCTGGTGGACGATCTGTTCCTCGAAAGGGATGGTGGGCTCGGCTTCGAGTTCGCGGTAGTAGTAGACACGCGTGCCGGGGACGAAGGGCGCGCCTGGCGGGAGAGGGCGGCCTGTTTCATCCAGCACTTTCCCCTCGTCCATGCGCTGGGCCCACTGCATGAGGCTCACCGCGGGCAGGCGCTCGGCGAGGAAATCGAGGAGACGCGGCCAGGGGCCGTGGGGCAGGGCCACGCAGCTTGCGCTGACGCCCTCGATCATGGGCGGTCGGTGCGGGTGGGATGGGCGGCTCATCGCCGGGACAGATCAGACCCGTTGAAAGACCAGGTCCCAGACGCCATGGCCCAGGCGCAGGCCGCGCTTCTCGAACTTGGTCAAGGGCCGGTAGTCGGGCTTGGGGGCGTAGCCTTGCGCCGTATTCTTGAGCAGCGGCTCGGCGCCCAGGACCTCGAGCATCTGCTGGGCGTAAGGCTCCCAGTCGGTAGCGCAGTGCAGGATGCCGCCAGGTTTGAGGCGGGCGGCGAGCTTGGCCACCAGCGGTGCCTGGATCAGGCGGCGTTTGTGGTGCTTGGTCTTGTGCCAGGGGTCGGGGAAGAAGATGTGCACGCCGTCCAGGCTCTGCTCGGGCAGCATGTGGTCCAGCACCTCCACGGCGTCGTGCTGCAGGATGCGGATGTTGGTGAGGCCGCGTTCACCGATGTGCTTGAGCAGCGCGCCCACGCCGGGTTCGTGCACCTCGCAACCCAGGAAATTCTTGTCGCGCATCAGGTCGGCGATATGGGCCGTGGCGTCGCCCATGCCGAAGCCGATCTCCAGGATCAGCGGGCGCCTCGCTGCCTCGGCGCCGAAGACGGAGGTGCGGTCCAGCGGCGCGGCGCTGTAGGGCAGCACGTAGAGCGGCCCCAGCTCCTCGAGCGCCTTGGCCTGGCCCGTGGTGGTGCGGCCGGCGCGTTTGACGAAGCTCTTGATGGTCTTGGGGAACTCGACGCCGGGCGGGGGCAGGCGGCGGCGGTCCTTGGGGGCCGCGGGCGTCTCAGACGCGGGATCGGCGGCGAGGGGTTTGTTGGAGTCGGTCACCACCCGATTTTAGGCGGGCGGCCCCAGCGCCCGCGCCATTGCTGCGTGGCCGCAGCCAGCCAGTCACCCACGGTGCTGCCAGCGACCTGCAGCCCCAGCACGGCAGCCGCGGCGTTCAGGGCCGCGAGCGGGTCTCGCGTGTCCAGCGCCTGGGCGCCGTTTTGCTTGCTGAGTTTTTCACCGTGGGGGCCCAGCACCAGCGGCGTGTGCAGGTAGCGCGGGCGTGGCAGGCCCAGCGCGGACTGCAGGAGGATCTGGCGGGCGGTGTTGTCGGCCAGATCCTCGCCGCGTACCACGTCGGTGACGCCTTGCACCCCGTCGTCCACCACCACGGCCAGCTGGTAGGCAAACCAGCCATCGGCACGCTTGAGCACGAAGTCGCCGACCTCGGCCTCCACGTCCTGGGCTTGCGGGCCCAGGCGGCGGTCGTTCCAGAGCAGGGTGCCCGGCACCACCTGCAGGCGCCAGGCGCGCGCCGGCTTGCCCTGCAGGCCGCCACGTTCGGGGCGGCAGGTGCCGGGATAGACGAGTTCCCCGTGGCGCGGCTTGTGATGGCCCAGACGCAGCAGCTCGGCTTCGATGTCGCGGCGTGAGCAGGCGCAGCCATAGGCTTGCCGGTACTCCACCAGCATGTCGAGCGCGCGCTGGTAGAGCGTACTGCGGCGTGACTGGTAGAGCGGGGGCTCGTCGGGCGTGAGACCGCATTCGGCCAGCTGCTGCAGGATGAGGCGGTCTGCCCCGCTCACGCAGCGCGGTACATCCACGTCTTCGATGCGCACCAGCCAGCGTCCGCCGTGGACCCGTGCGTCGAGCCAACTGGCCAGCGCGGCCACCAGCGAGCCCGCGTGCAGCGGGCCCGTGGGCGAGGGAGCGAAGCGGCCGACGTAGCCTGCTGCGGACATCTACGCGACGGCCAGGGCAAGCTCCAGGCCCGAGATGAAGGCATCTTCCACACGGTGCCCCAGGCACCAGTCGCCGCAGACGCCGATGCGTGCGTGGGCGTGCCAGAGATGGCTCTGTCCCAGAGGGCGCACGGTCTGGGCGTAGCGCCAGCGGTGCACGGTGGCGTGGCTCGGTTCGGCGCGGATGCCGGTGACTTCGGAAAAGGCCTTGAGCATCTTGCCCAGCACGCGCTCGGCGTCGTCTTCCAGGTGTTCCTGCGACCACTCCTTGCTGGCCTGTGCGGTCCAGCGCTCGATGGGGCCGCGCTGGGGCTTGCTCGATTCGCGTGCCACCCAGGCGATACGGTGGTGGGTGCTGCGTGCGGCGTTCCACTGCGGGCCCAGCGTGTTCATGCCCGGCTGCATGGCCTGCGGGAAGGCGGCCATCAAGGTCCAGCAGGGCGCTGTCTCGACCTCGCCGATGCGCTGGGCAAGGTTCTCGACCAGCTGCGAGCCGCGCAGCAGCTCGTGCGCCTGCTCGGCCGGCATGGCCAGCAGCACGGCATCAAAGCCGGAGTAGACGTGGTGCTCGCCGTCCACTCCCTCGGTCTGCAGCTGCCAGCGCTGGGCGTTGAGTGTGTCACGCGCGATCCGGGTCACCCGGGTCTCGGTCAGCATGCGGTTCGCGGCCTGCAGCGGCTCGGCCCAGCGCTTGAGCAGGGCGTTCATGCCCGGCACAGCCACCCAATGGGATTCGCGCGTGGGCAGGGCCGCTGCGACCACCCGGCCCAGCGGATCGAGCACGCGCACCGCGTTGGCGCTCCAGGGGCGACACAGGCCGGGCACGGTCTTGAGCGCCAGCTCGAAGCGAGCGTCGCGCACGGTGAAGTACTGGGTACCGTGGTCGAAGCTGCCGAACTCGGTGTTGCGCGTGGCCATGCGGCCGCCGGCGCCCCGGCTCTTCTCCAACAGGGTGACCTGGTGGCCGGCCTGCATCAGGGTGCGCGCGCAGGCCACGCCGGCCATGCCGGCGCCGATCACGGCAAAGTGCTGGGAATCTTTCATCGACTGGGTCTCCGTTTTTTGGGGGTGCCGGGTTGCCACTGTAGCGGACCCAGCAGCGCGTCCCGCGTGGTCGGGCTTTCGAGCTGCTGCAGCCACCACTGCAGGGCTCGGCCGGTGCTGCGGCCGCTGCCGCTGCGCCAGGCGTAGCTCACGCGCACCACGCGCTGCGGCCGTTCGGTCTTCTTGACGACCAGATGGCCGGCCTCGATGTGCGGGCGCGCCATGCATTCGGGCAGAAACCCCCCGCCCAGGCCGCGCAGCTGCGCGTCGAGCTTGGACTGCATGGTGGCCACGGTGAACACCTCCTGTCCTGCCAGCAGGCCGATGGTGAGGCCGCCGCCGCGCTGCACCGTGTCGGCCACGGCGACGGCGCGGTGGTTGCGCAGCAGGTCGTCCCCCAGGGGTTCGGGCAGGGCGGCCAGCGGGTGGTGGGGTGCGACGGCGTAGACGAACTCCATCGTGCCCAGGGGTTTGCTGTGCACACCGGCCAGGGTGCCGGAGTCGAGCACCACGCCGATGGCCAGATCGGCCTGGCCGCTGGTCAGCGTCTCCAGTGTGCCGGCCAGGGTCTCCTCGCGCAGCTTCAGGCGCGTGGGCGCGCCCAGCGCAAAGAAGCTCTCGCAGAGCTCCATGGCCGTGGTGCGATGGATGATGCCGTCGAGGGTGACGGTGAACTGCGCTTCCCAGCCGGTGGCCACGCGTTTGACACGATGGGCCACGGCATCGATCTCCTGCAGCAGACGTTGTCCTTCGCGCAGCAGCTCGGCGCCGGCGGCGGTGAGCCGGGCCTGGCGGGAGCTGCGGTCGTAGAGCAGCACGTCGAGCGCGTCCTCGATCTGGCGTACACGGTAGGTCAGGGCGCTGGGCACCAGGCCCAGGCCGCGGGCGGCCGCTGCGAAACTGCCGGCATCGTCGATGGCCTGCAGCATGGCCAGGGCGTCAGGGGTCAGGACGTCACGAGCTGTTTGCATGGTGATCTTAGTTTATTTCAGTTTATTTGAATCATGCCATCAAAGCGCGTGGATCGCAAAACGCGGGCCGGGGCCTAAAGTTCAGTCCATCGCAAGCAAGGCGCTTGCACCCACGAAGACGGAGTCCACCATGCTGAACATTCGCAAGTCCCAGGACCGAGGCTATGCCGACCACGGCTGGCTCAAGTCTTTCCACAGTTTTTCCTTCGCCGGCTACTACGACCCCGAACACATGGGCTGGGGCAATCTGCGCGTGATCAACGAGGACCGCATCGCGCCGGGCACGGGCTTCGGCACCCATGGCCACCGCGACATGGAGATCATCAGCTATGTGCTGTCGGGCGAGCTGGCGCACAAGGACAGCATGGGCAATGGCAAGGCCATCCCGCCGGGCGACGTGCAGCGCATGAGCGCCGGTCGTGGCGTGATGCACAGCGAGTACAACCACGCACCGCAGGACACCACGCACTTTCTGCAGATCTGGATCGAGCCGAACGTGCGCGGCATCCCGTCGAGCTACGAGCAGAAGAGCTTTGCCGAGGCCGAGAAGCGCGGTAGCCTGCGCCTGGTGGCCTCGCCCGATGCAGCCCAGGGATCGGTGAAGCTGCATGCGGATGCGCGTCTCTACGCCGGTCTGTTCAACGGTGAAGAATCGGCCCGGCTGCCGCTGGACCCGGCGCGCAAGGCCTACGTGCACCTGGTGCGCGGTGAGCTGGAAGTCAACGGTCGGAAGCTCAGCGGCGGTGACGCCGCCCTGCTGGCCGACGAAGACCGCATCGAACTCAAGGCGGGGCGTGACGCGGAAGTGCTGGTGTTCGACCTCGCCGCCTGATTTTTGTCTGTCAATTTTCAACCAGGAGTTTTTCATGTTGGCCTCTCTTCAACATCCCCTGAGCCTGGCCGGTCGCCTGCTGATCGCCGCGCTCTTCCTGCCCGCCGGCATCGGCAAGGTCACAGGCTTCGCCGGGACCGTGGGTTACATCGGCGCGGTGGGCCTGCCGCTGCCAGCCGTGGGCGCGGTCCTGGCCATCGCGGTGGAGGTGCTCGGTGCGCTGGCGCTGATCGTGGGTTACCAGACGCGCTTCGCCGCCCTGGTGCTGGCGCTGTTCACGCTGGTGGCGAGCTTCTTCTTCCACGCCTACTGGAGCGTGCCGGCCGACCAGGCTTTCATGCAGCAGCTGCTGTTCTTCAAGAACACGGCCGTGGTCGGCGGTCTCTTCGTGCTGGCGGCCCACGGCGCGGGCGCCTGGAGCCTGGACGGCAAGCGCAGGTAAGCTCTGTTGCGTCCTGTCCCGGCGCTTGGCCGGGGCGGGACGCGATCTTGCTCTTTCATCGCATGTCGGGAGTCGTTCATGGCAAGTGTTGCTGTTGTTTTTCATTCGGGCTACGGCCATACCCAGCGTCTGGCGCAGGCCATCGCTGACGGGGCGAACGCCGAGCTGATCGCCATCGATGCCGAGGGCAATCTGCCCGCCGGCGGCTGGGAGGCGCTGGCCGCGGCGGACGCCATCGTGCTGGGTTCGCCCACCTACATGGGCGGCGTGAGCTGGCAGTTCAAGAAGTTCGCCGATGCCACGAGCAAGGCCTGGTACACCCAGGCCTGGAAGGACAAGGTCTTTGCCGGCTTCACCAACAGCGCCAACGTCAGCGGGGACAAGGCCTCCACGCTCAGCTATCTGCACACCCTGGCCATGCAGCACAGCGGCATCTGGGTGGGGCTGGGGCTGGTCTATCACAACACCAAGGATTCGAAGCGCAGCGATGTGAACCACATTGCTGCCAATGTGGGCCTGATGGGTCAAACCCCCTCGGATGCGCCAGCCGACAAGATGGAAGCCGGCGACCTGGAGACCGCGCGTCTCTTCGGTCAGCGTGTGGCCGGCATCGCCGGGCGTTTGCGGGCCTAGCCCCTGGCTCCGGCTACAGTGCGTCATCTGGAGGATCTCTGACATGTCTGAAGCAGCGCTTGTTCTGTCGGGTCACGAGAAGGATCTCGGCGGCGGCTTCATCGTGCGCCGTGTGCTGCCGGCGGCGGCGCGGCGATCCGTCGGTCCCTTCATCTTCTTTGACCATTTCGGCCCCGTGACCGAGACGCCGGGTCGTGCGCATGACGTACGCCCGCACCCGCATATCGGCCTGGCGACGGTCACCTATCTTTTCGAGGGGGCGCAGATGCACCGCGACAGCGTGGGCTCGCTGCAGCGCATCGAACCCGGCGCCATCAACTGGATGACGGCCGGGCGCGGCATCGTGCATTCCGAGCGCAAGCCCGATGACCTGCTCGATCAGAGCTATGGCATCCACGGTCTGCAGCTCTGGGCCGCGCTGCCGCGTGCGCATGAGGAAGACGCGCCGAGCTTCGTCCACACCCCGGCCAGCGCGATTCCGCAACTGCAGGTGGGCGACGCCAGTGTGCGCCTGCTGATCGGTGAGGCCTGGGGCGCCCGTTCACCGGTGGCGGTCTACATGCCCACGCTCTATCTCGACGTGCAGCTGCCCGCGGGCGGCGGGTTCGAGTTGCCGCCGCTTTCCGAGGAGCGTGCGGTCTATGCGGTGGACCAGGATCTGCAGCTCGGCGACACACTCCTGTCGGCACGCCAGATGGCGGTGCTGCCCGCCGGTGAGACGGTGCGCATCCACGCCGGAGCGCAGGCCGCGCGCCTGGTGGTCATCGGTGGCGCAGCGCTGGACAGCCCGCGCCACATGTGGTGGAACTTTGTCTCCAGTCGCAAGGAGCGCATCGTGCAGGCGGCCGCGGACTGGGAGGCCCAGCGCCTGGGCCAGGTCCCGGGCGAGGCCGAGTTCATCCCCCTGCCCGAGCGGCGCTTCGTGCCGTGAACCTCAGGATCGCGGCAGGTACTCGCCGCTGTCCAGATCGATCAGGGAGACCGGCTGGCGCAGCAGGCCCGCGCGCTGCATCAAGGGGGCCAGCTGCAGGGCGATGCGCTGCAGGGCGCTGTCGGTGTCGGCGAGGTAGCGACGGTTACCCAGGCGGTCGGGTTGTTCCAGCCCGCGCATGGCCTCCAGCAGGGCCTCGGCGCTGAGCTGCAGGCGCGGCGCCATGCGGTAGGCCGCTTCCCAGGGATTGCCGCGCTGGTAGTCCAGTGCCTGGAAATAGCCGGCCAGCGCCGCCCGCATCGCATCCCCATGCAGGGGCAGCACATCGCTGCGCACAGCCAGGACGTGGAACAGGGTATCGGGTAGCTGTCGCGTGTTGAGCGCCGCATAGGCACCGCGTGCGAGCAGCCGGCTGGCCACGGGTTCGTGGGTAACGAGGGCCTGGACGTCGCGCCGCTCCCAGGCCAGCTCATGCTGCTCGTAAGGCAGGCGCTCGATCTGCACATCCCCTGCCTGCAGGCCCGCTTTGTCCAGGGCCAGTTGCAGCATCAGCGTGCCCTGGCTGCTGTTCTCGACCCCGACACGCTGTCCTCGCAGTGCAGACAGACCCCGCAGGCCGGTCTGCATGAGCAGGACGTCGGCGCCGCGCGAGACGTCGAACACCAGCACGACCTGCAGTTTCAGTCCCTCATCGCGCAGCTGCAGCACGTCGCTCAGCGGCAGCATGGCGCCGTCGGCGCGCGACTCGCGCAGGCGCTGCAGCGATTCCTGCAAGGTGGCGGTCTCCTGCAGCTGCAGCAGGGGCTGGGCGGGCAGGTAGCCCAGATGCTGCGCCAGGAAAAACGGTTCATGCCCGGGCCAGGGATGGCCAACGAGCCGCAGGGGCGCGGGTGGCGAACAGCCGCCGCTGAGCCAGGGCCCGAGGACCCCCAGCAGCAGGACGCAGCGCCGACGCAGGGCGGTGGCCGGTCGAGGGGCGGTATGCGGGGCGCGCGGCATGGCTGCGGGAGTTGCCTGGATGCGTCCATGGTATGCCGAAACAGGTTCGCGCTCCAGCCCCGTCCGCAGGCCGAAACGGGAATAAGTTACGGCAGGCGCGCCGTCAGGTCGTGGCCCAGGGCTTCCCGTTCGTCGAAGACAAAGCAGTCGCCGCGGTAGTGAGCACCACCCGTTTCCTCGAAATACTTGAGAATGCCGCCCTCGAGCTGGTAGACATGCGCGATCCCGGCCTCCTGCATGTAGATCGCGGCCTTCTCGCAGCGGATGCCGCCGGTACAGAAGCTCACCACGGTCTTGCCCTCGAGCTCGTCCTTGTGGGCCTGCAGGGCGGCGGGAAAGTCGGAGAACTTGCCGATGCGCCAGTCGATGGCGCCCTCGAAGCTGCCGTGGTCGACCTCGAAGGCATTGCGCGTGTCCAGCGTCACCACGGGGCGGCCCGCGTCGTCATGGCCCTGGTCCAGCCAGCGTTTCACGGTGGCCGCCGGTACGGCCGGCGCGCGGCCGGCGGCGGGGCGGATCGTGGGGTGGTTCATGCGGATGATCTCGCGCTTGACCTTGACCAGCATCTTGCGAAAGGGCTGGCGCGCGGACCAGCTTTCCTTCGGTGCCAGGTCCTGCAGGCGTGCGTCCTGCCGCAGATCGTCCACGAAGCGGCGCACCGCGGCCTCGCTGCCGGCGAGGAAGAGGTTGATACCTTCCTCGGCCAGCAGGATCGTGCCCTTGAGCTCCAGCGCCGTGGCCCGTGCCTGCAGCTGCTCACGCAGGGCCGGAGCGTCGGGCAGGGGGACGAATTTGTAGGCGGAGATGTTGAGGATGGCGTGCACGGATGGGATTTTAGTTTTGACAGGGCAGCGCCCGGAACAGATCTTTTGCCCGGCGGCAGAATCAACCTGTCGCGGGCCAGGCCGCAGGCCGGAACCGGCGTGAAACCCCCCCGTCCGTCCCACTAAAATCCCTCCATGTTTGCCCATCTGCGCCTGCACACCGAGTTCTCCGTCGTCGACGGCACCACCCGCATCGACGACATCGTCAAGGCCGCAGCCAAGGACGGTCAGCCCGCGCTGGCCATCACCGATCTGAACAACCTCTTCGGCGCCGTCAAGTTCTACAAGGAAGCACGCGGCAAGGGCGTCAAGCCGGTGATCGGTGTCGAGATCATGCTTGAAGGTCTGGGGCAGGACCCGCTGGCCACCAGCAAGATGCTGCTGCTGGCGCAGAACAAGCAGGGCTATCTCAACCTCTCGGAGCTGCTGGCCCGTGCCTGGACCTCCAACGTGCACAAGGCCCAGGCCGTGGTCAAGCTGGCATGGCTCAAGGAGCTGCATGAGGGGCTGATCGCGCTTTCGGGTGCTCAGAGCGGTGCCGTGGGCCAGGCCCTGGTGCAGGGGGATACGACGCGGGCGCATGATGTCGCCTTGCAGCTGGGCACGATCTTCCCGCACCGCTTCTACCTGGAGCTGCAGCGTGCGGGTCGCGCCGACGATGAGGCCCATGTGGTGGCGGCGGTGCAGCTGGCCGCGCGGATGAAGCTGCCCGTGGTCGCCACGCACCCGGTGCAGTTTGCCACCGAGGACGATTACGAAGCCCACGAGGCAAGGGTCTGCATCTCCGAAGGTGAGATCCTGGGCAACCCGCGGCGCGTGCGCAAGTTCGCGCGCGAGCAGTATTTCAAATCCGCGGCGCAGATGGAGGCGCTGTTCGCCGACATCCCCAGCGCTGTGGCCAACACACTGGAGATCGCTAAGCGCTGCAATCTGACCCTGGTGTTGGGCAAGCCGCAGCTGCCCAACTTCCCGATTCCCGGCGGCCTCTCCATCGACGAATACTTCCGCAAGGTGTCCTTCGAGGGCCTGGAGGAGCGCCTGGTCCATCTCTACCCCGACGTCGCCAAGCGTGACGCGGAACGCCCGCGCTATGTGGAGCGATTGGAGTTCGAGATCGCCACCATCCTCAAGATGGGTTTCCCGGGCTACTTCCTCATCGTGGGTGACTTCATCCAGTGGGCCAAGGCCAACGGCTGCCCCGTCGGCCCGGGGCGTGGCTCGGGCGCCGGTTCGCTCGTGGCCTATGCGCTCAAGATCACGGACCTGGACCCGCTGGAGTACAAGCTGCTGTTCGAGCGTTTCCTGAATCCCGAGCGCGTCTCGATGCCCGACTTCGACATCGACTTCTGCCAGGCCAATCGCGACAAGGTCATCGACTACGTCAAGAACAAGTACGGCAAGGAGGCCGTGAGCCAGATCGCTACCTTCGGCACCATGGCCGCACGCGCCGCCATCCGCGATGTGGGGCGGGTGCTGGACATGAGCTATACCTTCTGCGACGGCATCTCCAAGCTCATCCCCAACAAGCCGGGCCAGCACATCACCATCGCCGGTGCGTTGGCCGAGGTGCCGGAACTGGCCGAGCGGCTGGAGAAGGAAGACGAGGTCAAGACCCTGCTGGCGCTGGCGCAGAAGCTCGAGGGCATGACCCGCAACGTGGGCATGCATGCGGGGGGCGTGCTGATCGCTCCGGGCAAGCTCACCGACTTCTGTCCGCTCTACCAGCAGCCGGGCAGCGACTCGGCCGTGAGCCAGTACGACAAGGACGATGTGGAGGCCATCGGCCTGGTGAAGTTCGACTTTCTGGGCCTGGCCACGCTGACCATCCTGGAGATCGCGCGCGAATTCATCATGGCGCGCCATCCGGGCCAGGAGAACTTCGCCTTCGAGAACATCCCGCTCAACGACCGGCCCACCTACCAGCTGTTCCAGGAAGGCAAGACGGAAGCGGTGTTCCAGTTTGAAAGCCGTGGCATGCAGGGCATGCTGCGCGACGCCAAGCCCACGCGCCTGGAAGACCTGATCGCCCTCAACGCCCTCTACCGTCCGGGCCCCATGGACCTGATCCCCAGTTTCGTCGCGCGCAAGCATGGCCGCGAGGAGGTGGAGTACCCGCACCCGGCCGTGGCCGAGATGCTGTCCGAGACCTACGGCATCATGGTCTACCAGGAGCAGGTGATGCAGACCGCGCAGATCCTGGGCGGCTACTCGCTCGGCGGCGCCGACCTGCTGCGCCGGGCCATGGGCAAGAAGAAGGCCGAGGAGATGGCCGAGCACCGCGAGAAGTTCCGCGCCGGGGCGGCCAAGACGCACAACATCCCCCAGGACAAGGCCGACGAGATCTTCGACCTGATGGAGAAGTTTGCGGGCTACGGCTTCAACAAGTCGCACGCCGCCGCCTACTCGCTGCTGGCCTACCACACGGCCTGGCTCAAGGTGCATTACACGGCCGAGTTCTTCTGCGCCAACATGACCGTGGAAATGGACGACACGGACAAGCTCAAGGTCCTGTTCGAGGATGCCCAGAAGATGGGCATGAGCTTCGAGCCGCCGGACGTGAACCGCGGCAACTACCGTTTCGAGCCGATTTCCGACAAGGTCATCCGTTATGGCCTGGGCGCCGTGAAAGGCACGGGTCAGCAGGCCATCGAGGCCATCGTGCGGGCCCGGGAAGAGGGCGGCCCGTTCACGAGCCTCTACGACTTCTGCGTGCGCGTGGACCGCACTCGCCTGAACAAGCGCACCATCGAGGCCCTGATCAAGGCCGGGGCCTTTGACTCGCTGCACCTCAACCGCGCCGAGCTGCTGGCCTCCATCGACCGCGCCTTTGATTTCGCCAACGCCACGGCCGCCAACGCCAACCAGACCGGTCTCTTCGACCTGGGCGACGACAGCCACGGCTCGAGCACGCAGGAACCGGATCTGGTCGAGGCCCTGCCCTGGGGCGTCAAGGAGCGCCTCACGCACGAGAAGACCGCTGTGGGCTTCTACCTCTCGGGCCATCTCTTCGATGAGGTGGCCATGGAGGTCCGGCGTTTCGCCAAGCGCGAGCTCGCTGACCTGATCGACACGCGTGAGCCGCAGCTGCTGGCGGGCATCATCGGCGACTTCCGCGTCATCAACGGGCAGCGCGGTCGCCTGGGGCTGTTCAAGCTCGATGACAAGAGCGCCGTGCTCGACGCGCGCGTGGACGAGGCGCTGATGAACGCCAACAAGCACCTGTTCAAGGACGACGAGCTCGTCATCGTCATGGCCAAGGTCATGCCCGACCGTTTCTCGGGCGGTCTGCAACTCAACGTCAACCAGATCTGGAGCTTGGAGGCCGCGCGCTGCCGTTTCGGCAAGTACCTGCGCGTGGCGGTGAACGGGCGCGCACCCGACGTGCAGCGCCTGGTGGCCGAGCATCCGCCCAAGAAGGAGGTCACCGAGCAGGGTGAGCTGCTGCGCGGTCTGGGGGTGCGCCTGAGCCTGCGCCGTGAAGGCGCCGGCATCGCCGCGGCGGCCGAGTTGCAGCTCGGCGACGATGCGAAGTTCTATCCGAGTGATGCGGCGCTGGCCGGCTGGATGGCCCAGGCCGACCAGGGCCGTGCGGTCATCGTCTACGAGTGAGGCCGCGCCTCACTTCTTGGAGGTCAGGCCCACATCCGAGATGCTGACGGTGATGATCTCGTAGATGCTCGTGGCCAGGTAGGCGACGAACAGCATCATCAGCGAGAGCAGGACCATCAGGCCGGTTTTCGATCCCCCGAGTCCGACGGCCGCTGCTCCCTGCAAGGCCAGCGGCATGATGAGCCAGCCCAGTGCCGTGGCCAGGATGACCGCAAAGATCACGCGCAGCTTGTTGGCGCGGGCGCCGCTGAAGATGCCGAAGACCACCACGGCCACCGCCAGCACCAGGGCGGCGATGCCGACGGTGTTGCCGAAATCCGGCCAGTAGAACGCGCTGAAGCTGCCTGACTGCATCGGGGACTCCTCGGATGCCGGAGGTGCGCGGTGCCGCCCGTGCGGTACCGATCCTGCGTCCTCCGGTCTCCGCTTTTATACCTGCAATACCGGTCTCTTGGGGCATGAAAAAGCCCGCACGAGGCGGGCTTTCGGGGTGCGCAGACAGGCGATCAGATGTTGTCCGTGAAGCTGCGCAGCTTGTCCGAGCGGCTCGGGTGCTTGAGCTTGCGCAGCGCCTTGGCTTCGATCTGGCGGATGCGTTCGCGCGTGACGTCGAACTGCTTGCCCACTTCTTCCAGCGTGTGGTCGCTGGTCATCTCGATGCCGAAACGCATGCGCAGAACCTTGGCTTCGCGCGGCGTGAGGCTGTCCAGGATGTCCTTGACCACTTCGCGCAGGCCGGCCTGCATGGCGGCGTCCACCGGGGCGGTGTTGGCCGTGTCCTCGATGAAGTCGCCCAGGTGGCTGTCGTCGTCGTCGCCGATGGGGGTTTCCATCGAGATCGGCTCCTTGGCGATCTTCATGATCTTGCGGATCTTGTCTTCCGGGATCTCCATCTTCTGCGCGAGCAGGCTGGCGTCGGGCTCGAAGCCGAACTCCTGCAGGTGCTGGCGCGAGATACGGTTCATCTTGTTGATGGTCTCGATCATGTGCACCGGGATGCGGATGGTGCGGGCCTGGTCCGCGATGGAGCGGGTGATGGCCTGGCGGATCCACCAGGTGGCGTAGGTCGAGAACTTGTAGCCGCGGCGGTATTCGAACTTGTCCACGGCCTTCATCAGGCCGATGTTGCCTTCCTGGATCAGGTCCAGGAACTGCAGGCCGCGGTTGGTGTACTTCTTGGCAATCGAGATCACGAGGCGCAGGTTGGCCTCAATCATTTCCTTCTTGGCCGCGCGCGAGGAGGCCTCGCCCTCGTTCATGCGCTTGTTGATGTCCTTGAGCTGGTCCAGCGGCACGACCACCCGCGACTGCAGGTCGATCAGCTTCTGTTGCAGGTCCTGCACGGGCGGGACGTTGCGCGCCATCACGGCACTCCAGGGCTTGCCGGCATTGGCCTGCTTCTCGATCCATTTGAGGTCGAGCAGGTGCGACTTGGCGGGGTTGCCGTTCTTGTCGCGGCCGCTGAAATCGGCGATGAACTGTTCCTGGGGGTAGCCGCACTTGTCCACGATGATGCGGCGCAGCTCGCGTTCCTTCTTGCGGATGTCGTCCACCTGGGCACGCACCAGATCGCAGAGCTTCTCGATGGTCTTGGCCGTGAAGCGGATGGTCATCAGCTCGTCGGACAGGTTCTTCTGTGCCTTCTGGTAGGCCGGGGTGCCATAGCCTTCCTTGTCGTAGACCTTGTGCACCTTCTCGAACAGGCCGCGGATACGGTCGAAGCGTTCCAGTGCCTGGTTCTTGAGCTCTTCCAGCTTCTTGGTCAGGGCCTTGGAGCCGCCCTTGCCGTCGTCGTCGTCGGCTTCGTCGTACTCGTCGAAGTCTTCCTCGGCCACGTAGTCGTCGCTCTCCTCGGCGTTGACGAAGCCGTCGACGATGGTGGAGATCACCACCTTGCCTTCACGGATATCCTCGGCCATGCGCAGGATCTCGGCGATGGTGGCGGGGGAGGCGCTGATGGCCTCCATCATGTCCATCAGGCCGCCTTCGATGCGCTTGGCGATCTCGATCTCGCCTTCACGGGTCAGCAGCTCGACCGTGCCCATCTCGCGCATGTACATGCGCACGGGGTCGGTGGTGCGGCCGAATTCGCTGTCCACGGTGGACAGGGCGGCTTCGGCTTCCTCCTCCGCTTCCTCCTCGGTCGCGGCGGTCGGGCCGGTGTTGTTCAGCAGCAGGGTCTCGGCGTCCGGCGTCTGCTCGTAGACGGCCACGCCCATGTCGTTGAGCATGGAGATCACGACCTCCAGCGTCTCCGCATCGACCAGCTTGTCGGGCAGGTGGTCGGAGATCTCACCGTGCGTCAGATAGCCGCGCGTCTTGCCCAGCTTGATCAGCAGCTTGAGGCGCTGGCGGCGCTTCTGCATGTCCTCTTCGGACAGCACGGTCTCGTCCAGGCCGAATTCCTTCATCAAGGCCCGTTCCTTGGCCTTGCTGATCTTCATGCGCAGCGGTTTGACCTTTTCGCCGGTGGCAGCACCGGCGTCGGGTGTTTCCTCGGCGAACTCGGCTTCGAGGTCGACGTCTTCTTCGTCTTCACCCTTGCCCGCAGCAGCCTTGGGCTTGCGGCCGCGCTTGGCGCCGGTCTTGGGCGGGGCGCTGGATTCGGCCGCGGCCGCCTTGGGCGGGCGGCCCGGCTTCTTCTTGGCGACGGCGGCTTCAGGTGCGGCTGCAGCGGCAGCGGCCTTCTTCAGCTCGGCCGCGCTGGGCTTGGCGGCCTTCTCGGCTTTTTCAGTCTTGGCAGTTTTGGCGGGGGTCTTGGAAGCGGGCACTTTCTGGGCTTTCGGAGCGGGCTGCGCCTTGGACTTGACCGCAGGCTTGGCGACCGCCTTCTTGGCTGCAGCCTTTGGGGCGGCGGCTTTGACAGCGGGTTTGGCCTTGGCGGCAGGCTTGGCAGCAGCCTTCACGACGGGCTTGGCGGCGGGCTTTGCAGGCTTCTTGGACTTTTGAGCGGGCATGGATCAACCTCGAAACATCAAAAACGGACACGAAGAAACAAACACAGCACCGTTTTCAGCACCGGCGCGGTTGGGGGACAGAGGCGAGAAATCCTCAAGGGCAAGATGGGAGGGCGAACATTTGGAATGCAGTCCTTGCGGTAAGGTGGCCGGTGGTGCGCGTAGGCTACGGTTGGCCTGGCCCGGAGGTGCTGCTGTCGCTCTTGCCGGAAATCAGTCGAGGATTATACCCGCGAAAGCTGGAAATTCAATGTGGATGCGGCCTGGCGGCGGTCATTGCGCGGCCTGAAGGTCCGGTCGCAGTAAGGCGGTTCGCCGATCCTGCAATTCCTTGAAGCGCTCCCTGGCTTCAGGGCCAGGGTTTGCTTCCCAGGCCTTGTAAGCCTCTTCTTCGAGCAACTTGAGCTGGTCGATCAGCATGGATTTGAGGAGATTGCGCAGTTCGGCGACAGCTTCCTTGGCGTCTTCAGGTGGCAAAAGGTCAGCTTCCGTCATCAGCCGCTGTGCCATGGCCGCACCGGGATGGCCGTTCAGCGCTTCCTGCAGGGCTCCCCACGGCAGCGGGCCGTGCTCGTGAAACTGGGCCTCCATCCAGCTCAGGAGTTCGCCGTATTCGGGGGGCAGACTGCCCAGCAGGGCGTGGTCTTCGTTCGAGATTTGTTCCCACAAATGGCTCTGTGCGAGCAGCAGCCGGGTGATCTTGTCGGCGCGATTGACCCCAGGGCGCAAGCTGCGGCCGGCCGACCGTGCCGATGGTGAGCGGCGCGAACCAGCTGTGTCAGCGGATGCATCCGGGCGGCTTCGATCGGCCTGGCGTGGCGCGCTGCCACGACGGGCGCTTTCCCACAGCTCGGCCAGATCCTGGGCGTTGAGTTGGACGAGGGCGGCAATCTCTCCCAGCAGCTGGCGCTTGAGGGCGCCGTCGGGCAGAGCGCTCCACAGAGGTTTGGCTTGGCTGGACAGGCGGGCACGACCTTCGGCGGTCCCCAGATCGCATTCCTCGCTTGCCGCTTCGATCAGGAAGCGGCTCAGCGGCATGGCTTCGCTCACACAGCGGGCGAAGGCTTCCTTGCCAAACTCGCGGATGTAGCTGTCGGGGTCGTGCTCGGCCGGCAGGAAGAGGAATTTGACCGTGCGTACATCCGTGGCATAGGGCAAAGCGCCATCGAGCGCGCGGCGTGCGGCGCGCCGGCCCGCGGCGTCGCCGTCGAAGCTGAAGACAACCGAGTCGGTGAAGCGGAAGAGCTTCTGCACATGGTCGGTGGTGCAGGCCGTGCCCAGGGTGGCCACGGCGTTGGGGAAACCGAGCTGGGCCAGGGCCACCACGTCCATATAGCCCTCGGTGACCAGCACGTAGCCCGCATCGCGGATGGCGTTGCGGGCTTCAAAGAGCCCGTAGAGTTCGTGGCCCTTGCTGAAGACGGGGGTTTCGGGCGAGTTCAGGTACTTGGGCTTTTCGTCGCCGAGCACGCGTCCGCCAAAGCCGATGCATTCACCCTTGACGTTGCGGATGGGGAACATGATGCGGTCGCGGAAGCGGTCGTAGCGCTTGCCGTCACCGCCGTCCTCCCCCTCGCTGGCGATGACCAGGCCGGACTCCGTGAGCAACGGGTCGTCGTAGTTCGGGAACACGCTGGCCAGGCCGCGCCAGCCCTCGGGCGCATAGCCCAGGCCGAAGGCCTTGGCAACCTCGCCCGAGAGGCCCCGGCGCTTGAGGTAGTCCACCGCGCGTGGCGAGTTCTTGAGCTGTTTGCGCCAGGCTTCGCCCGCTTTCTCCAGTACATCGGAAAGCGTGGCCTGTTTCTGGCGCTGCTCGGCCGCGCGGGCGCGGTCCTGCGGGCTGGCCTCGTCCTCGGGGACCTGCAGGCCGTAGTGCTGGGCCAGGTCGCGCACCGCCTCGATGAAGCTCATGCCCGTCTGCTCCATCAGGAAGTTGATCGCGTCGCCGTGCTTGCCGCAGCCGAAGCAGTGGTAGAACTGCTTGGTGGGGCTGACCGTGAAGGAGGGCGACTTCTCGGCATGGAAGGGGCACAGGCCCATGAAATTGGCGCCCCCCTTCTTGAGCTGCACGGTACGGCCGACGATCTCGACGACGTCGGCGCGTGCAAGCAACTCCTGGATGAAGGACTGGGGGATGGCCATGGTAGGGCCTCGATTGTAGGGAGTCAGTCGCCCTTGACGACGCCTTCGCGCCGCGGGTCGGCACCACCGTAGAGCCCCCGGCCGCGTACCTGGATGGCTTGCAGGCCACTGGTCAGGGCCTGCTCGCGCACGACGTGTCCACGCTGGCGCAAGGCCCGCGTGGTGGCGGCGGGAAAGCTGCCTTCCTCCAGCAGCACGGGACCACCGAAGGACGCGAAATTGGGCAGGCTGATGGCCTGTTGCACGTCCAGCTGCCAGTGCAGCACGCCGTACAGCAGCTTGCCGGTGTAATGGATGATGTAGGCCCCGCCCGGGCTGCCGCCGCTGAGCAGGAACTCGCCGCGCGGGCGCTCGAAGACCAGCAGCGGCGTCATGGACGAGCGCGGGCGTTTGCGCGGTTCCACGCGGTTGGCGATCGGCGCTCCCGACTCGCCGCGCGGCACGAAGCTGAAGTCGGTCAGCTGGTTGTTGAGCAGGAAGCCGCCCGAGAGACCCTGGCCGCGGTTGACCATGAGGCGCGCGCCCCAGGCGGCCTCGATGCTGCTCGTCATGGCCAGCGCACGGCCCTCACCATCGACGATGCTGATGTGGCTGGTGCCGTACTCGGGCTGTTCGGGCATGGGCGCGCGGCTCTGCTGAACACCGGCGGGCACCCCTGGCGGGGCTTCGCGCATGCGCCTGCCGCGCGGGCCGGTCGCAATGAGCCTGGCCCGTCCGGCCAGGTAGTCCTCGTCGAGCAGGCTCATCCAGTTTGGCCCCGGAGCAGGCACGTAGTCGGGATCGGCCACATAGAGCGCGCGATCGGCGAAAGCCAGGCGTGCGGCTTCGGTGTAGAGGTGCAGCCAGTCGGGCCCGGGCACCAGACCGGACGGGCTGTTCTGCAGCCGGAGTCGGGACGCGGGGGTGTGGGCCAGCAGGCCCAGGATCTGACCCACGGCGAGCGTGCCGGAGCTGGGGGGCGGCATGCCGCAGATGCGCACATCGCGCGTGCCTGCCCGCGACGGGGTCTTGTGCTTGGGCTGAGGCGGGCGGGGCGCGCTGTGGACAAAGCACAGGGGCGCGCGCACCGCCACTTCGTACTCGGCCAGATCGGTCAGGCTCAGGCGCCCCGGATGACGCGGATGCTCGCGTACCTTGCGCACGATGGCCTCGGCCACCTCGCCGCTGTAGAAGGCCGCACTGCCTTCGGCGGCGATGCGCCGAAGCACGGCGGCGAGTTCAGGGTTTCGGAGCACATGGCCCACGGGCCAGGGTCGGCCCTGCGCGTCATAGTAGTGCGCCGCTGCCACCGGGTCGCGCAGCAACTCCGACGCCTGCGCCAGCAGGGCATGCAGGCGCGGGCTGACGGGGAAACCCTCCTGCGCCAGTGTGATCGCCGGGTCGAACAGGCGGGCCCAGGGCAGCCGGCCATGCTGGCGGTGGGCCAGTTCCAGCATGCGCAGCACCCCCGGTGTGCCCACCGAGCGTCCGCTCTGGACCGCCGCCTGGAAGGACAGGGGCTGGCCCTGCGCGTCGAGGAACAGGTCTTCATCGGCCTCGGCCGGCGCGGTCTCGCGGCCGTCATAGGCCTCGGTCAGCTGGCCGTCGTGGTGCAGGAGAAAGGCGCCGCCACCGATGCCGCTGGACTGCGGCTCGACCAGCGTCAGCACCATCTGTACCGCAACCGCCGCGTCGATGGCGCTCCCGCCTTCCTTCAGCATACGGTAGCCCGCATCCACCGCCAGCGGATGGGCCGCAGCGACCGCGAACTTGCGGCTGGACCAGCCGGGCTTGGCCTGGCGGCCACTGGCCGCTTCGGGCTGGACTGGCGCACCGGCCGGCGCAGGCGATTTCGCGCCCACGGGCCCGCCCACCAGCAGCGCCGCAGTCAGCAGCGCGAGCAGGGGGAGGTGCCGGGGGCGATGCATGGCCGTCCAGGGCTCAGCTCAGCGCGGCGCGAGGCGGATCGCACCGTCGAGGCGGATCACCTCGCCGTTGAGCATGTCGTTCTCGATGATGTGCCGCGCGAGCTTGGCATAGTCCTCGGGGGTCCCGAGGCGACTCGGGAAAGGCACGCTGGCGGCCAGTGCATCCTGCACCTCCTGCGGCATGCCGAAGAGCATGGGCGTGCCGAAGATGCCGGGGGCGATGGTCATGTTGCGGATGCCGTTGCGCGCGAGGTCACGCGCGATCGGCAACGTCATGCCGACCACGCCGCCCTTGGAGGCACTGTAGGCGGCCTGGCCGATCTGGCCGTCGTAGGCCGCCACGCTGGCGGTGGAGATCAGCACGCCGCGCTCGCCGGTGGGCTCGGGCTCGTTCTTGCTCATGGCTTCGGCGGCCAGCCGGATCATGTTGAAGCTGCCGATGAGGTTGACCGTGATGGTCTTGCTGAAGAGTCCCAGGCCGTGCGCGCCGTTCTTGCCCACGGTCTTCTCGGCCGGCGCAATGCCCGCGCAGTTGACCAGGCCTGCGAGCTTGCCCAGCGAGACGGCCTTGGCCACCACGGCCTGGCCGTCGGCTTCCTGGCTCACATCGCACTTGACGAAGACGCCGCCGATTTCCTTGGCGACCGCCTCGCCGCGCTCGACCTGCAGGTCGGCGATGACGACCTTGCCGCCCTGCGCCGCGAGCATGCGGGCCGTGCCTTCGCCCAGTCCCGAAGCGCCGCCGGTGACGATGAATACCTTGCCTGCGATCTGCATGAAGTTCTCCTGTGATTGACGTTGACGTAAACGTCAATTATGAGCCCGGCACGGCGTGCGGGGCACAGTCTGCCATGACCGCGCCGGAAGCCACGGTTTTTACTGCTATACTCGCGGTCTCGAACGAATTCTCAGGCGCGTAGCTCAGCTGGTTAGAGCACCACCTTGACATGGTGGGGGTCGTTGGTTCGAGTCCAATCGCGCCTACCAATCCCTCCCTCTTTTCACCGGGTGCCATGCCCCCTCAGGGTAAACCTTGGGGCATGGCCCCAGGGTGCTTCCTAGAATGTGTTGCGGCGCAATGCATGGATGCCGACGTGATGACCGAGGAGAGGAGATCCGGGTATGAAGGAAAAAAAGGCTGAGGCTGCTGCAGGCGTCGAGCGGGTGATCAAGAAATATCCCAACCGCCGTCTGTACGACACCCAGACCTCGAGCTACATCACACTGGCCGAGATCAAGCAGCTGGTCATGGACAGCGCCACCTTCGTGGTGCGCGATGCCAAGAGCGGCGAAGACCTCACGCGCAGCATCCTCCTGCAGATCATCCTCGAAGAGGAGGCGGGAGGTACACCCATGTTCAGCACCTCGGTGCTGGCCAACATCATCCGCTTCTACGGTCATGCCATGCAGGGTTTCATGGGGGGCTATCTGGAGAAGAACATCCAGACCCTGCAGGAGCTGCAGACCCGCATGACCGAGCAATCGCAAGGCCTGACGCCCGAGATGTGGAACCAGTTCATGGCCATGCAGGCGCCCATGATGCAGGGCCTGGTGGCGCAGAACCTGGAGCAGTCCAAGAATCTCTATCTGCAGATGCAGGAGCAGATGCAGAAGCAGACGGAGCAGATGCTCGAGACCTTCGGACTCAAGCGCTGAATCCTTGGCAGCGGGCCCCGCTTGGGGCGACAATGGTGGCATGAGCAGTCGCCCCCCCCTGCGCATCGGCCTGTCAGCCCGCATCTTCCATCCCGAACCCGGTGCCAGCGGCATCAAGACCAAGACCCTGCTGGTGTACGAGCAGAGCGTGGCCCAGTGGGCGATGTCGCGCGACGTGCTGCTGCTCATGGTCCCCTCGGTGGTGCAGGGCGGCGAGCTGATGCGCAGCAATATCCGGCTGCGCGACTATGCGCAGTATCTGGATGGCCTCATCTTGCAGGGTGGCGCCGACGTGAGCCCGCGCGCCTACGGCGAGGAGCCCCTGCGGCCCGAATGGAGCGGCGATCCGGTGCGGGATGCCTACGAGCTGGAACTGGTACACGAGTTCATGGAGGCCGGCAAGCCCATTCTGGGCATCTGCCGTGGCATGCAACTGCTCAACGTGGCCCTCGGGGGCTCGCTCTACCAGGACCTGAGGACCCAGCGTCCGGACACACACGACCACGAAAGCGGCCACTATGACCAGCATGTGCACCGCGTGAGCTTTGCCGAAGATGGCCTGATGCGCGGCTGGTTCGGCGACCGGCCGGACGGGCGCGTCGTGTCCATCCACCACCAGGGTGTCCATCGGCTGGGCCGGGACATGATGGTGGAGGCGATGAGCAGCGATGACGGCGTGATCGAGGCCATCCGCTGGAATGGCGGCAGCTTTGTCTGCGGCGTGCAATGGCACCCTGAGTTTCATGGCCAGGCCGGGCCGGACCTGCTGGACTGCACCCCCCTGCTCGAGGCCTTCCTGGCCGCGGCGCTGAGCCGACTGCCGGATCTCTGAGCACCGTGTCCCCGGGCCCGGAGGAATACTGGGACAATAGCGGCCATGAGTGAAGTTTTGTCCCCGGCTGCCGCGACGCAGCCCCCCAAGGTCGGTTTTGTCAGCCTGGGCTGCCCCAAGGCCCTGACCGATTCCGAGCTGATCCTCACGCAGCTCAGTGCCGAGGGTTACCAGACCTCCAAGACCTTCCAGGGCGCGGACCTGGTCATCGTGAACACTTGTGGTTTCATCGACGATGCGGTCAAGGAAAGCCTGGACACCATCGGCGAGGCCCTGGCCGAGAACGGCAAGGTCATCGTGACCGGCTGCCTGGGCGCCAAGACGGGCGAGGGCGGCGGCAATATGGTCAAGGAGATGCACCCCAGCGTGCTGGCCGTGACCGGGCCGCACGCCACGCAGGAGGTGATGGACGCGGTGCACGCCCACCTGCCCAAGCCGCACGACCCTTTCATCGACCTCGTGCCCGGGGCCTTCGGCGAGGCCGGGCTCAAGCTCACGCCGCGCCACTACGCCTACCTGAAGATCAGTGAGGGCTGCAACCACCGCTGCACCTTCTGCATCATTCCCTCCATGCGCGGCGACCTCGTGTCGCGCCCGGTCGGGGATGTGCTTAAAGAGGCCAAGGCCCTGTTTGAAGGCGGCGTGAAAGAACTGCTGGTGATCAGCCAGGACACCTCGGCCTATGGCGTGGACGTGAAGTACCGCACCGGCTTCTGGGACGGCAAACCGGTCAAGACCCGCATGCTGGATCTCGTGCAGTCCCTGGGCGCTCTGGCCGAGGCGCATGGCGCCTGGGTGCGACTGCATTACGTCTACCCCTATCCGCACGTGGACGAGATCCTGCCGCTGATGGCGCAGGGTCTGGTGCTGCCCTATCTGGACGTGCCCTTCCAGCACAGCCACCCCGAGGTGCTGCGGCGAATGAAGCGCCCGGCCAGCGGGGAGCGCAACCTGGAGCGTATCCAGCGCTGGCGCGAGATCTGCCCCGAACTCGTGATCCGCAGCACTTTCATCGCCGGGTTCCCCGGTGAGACCGAGGAAGAGTTCGAGCACCTGCTGGGCTTCATGCGCGAGGCGCAGATCGACCGTGCGGGGTGTTTCGCCTACAGCCCCGTCAAGGGCGCGGCGGCCAACGAGCTGCCGGGCATGCTGCCCGAGGCGTTGCGTGAGGAACGCCGCGCTCGCTTCATGGCCGTGGCCGAGGAGGTGTCCACGGCCCGTCTGCAGCGCCGCATCGGCGCGACCATGCAGGTGCTGGTGGACAGCGCGCCGGCTCTGGGCCGCAAGGGCGGGGTGGGCCGCAGCTATGCGGATGCGCCCGAGATCGACGGTCTGGTGCAGTTGCTGCCGCCCGAGAAGATCAGCAAGACGCTCAAGGTGGGGGAGTTCACGCGGGCCCGCGTCGTGGGCACGCAAGGCCACGATCTGGTCGCCGTTCCAGTCTGACGCGTCTGGCACGCCGACAAGAAAAAAGCCGCTGCAGTGCAGCGGCTTTTTCGTATCTTGGTGCCCAGAAGAGGACTCGAACCTCCACGCCTCTCAGCGCTAGTACCTGAAACTAGTGCGTCTACCAATTCCGCCATCTGGGCTTTCAGGGAAGCGCGAATTATAGACTGATTTTGGAGGCTCGCGCCCGGTCCGCGGTGGATCGTGGCGCTCGATCTGCGATGTTGCGAGGGCCCCGCAGAAAAACAAAAAGCCGCTGAGGGTCAGCGGCTTTTGGTCATAAACTTGGTGCCCAGGAGAGGACTCGAACCTCCACGCCTCTCAGCGCTAGTACCTGAAACTAGTGCGTCTACCAATTCCGCCACCTGGGCATCTCAGGAACAAGAACAGGATTGTATATCAAGAACATTGCTCACTCCGGCAGCCTGCTGGAAGAAATCGAAGGGACCATCAGCGGACATCGCGATGGTCACGGCTTCGTGGTGCGTGACGACGGCGAGCCCGACATCTACCTGCCACCCAACGAGATGCGCGCCGTGCTGCACAAGGACCGCGTCAAGGCCCGCATCGTGCGCTTCGACCGCAAGGGCCGGCCTGAAGGCCGGGTGCTTGAAATCCTCGAGCGCGCCACGCAACCCATCATCGGTCGCCTGCTGCAGGAAAACGGTGTCTGGCTCGTGGCCCCCGAGGACAAGCGCTACGGTCAGGACGTGCTGATCCCCAAGGGAGGCACGGGTCAGGCCAAGCCGGGACAGGTGGTGGTGGTCGAGCTGGTCGAGCCGCCCGCGCTCTATGGCCAGCCCGTGGGCCGCATCAAGGAGGTGCTGGGCGAGATCGATGACCCGGGCATGGAGATCGAGATCGCGGTTCGCAAATACAGCGTGCCGCACGAGTTTTCCGAAGCCTGCATCGCGCAGGCCCGCAGCCTGCCCGACAAGGTGCGGCCGCAGGATACGAAGAACCGTGTGGACCTGACCGACGTGCCCCTGGTCACCATCGACGGCGAGGACGCGCGGGACTTCGACGATGCCGTCTATTGCGAACCCGCCACCCAGGGGCGTGGACGCAGCGCCCAGCGCGGCTGGCGGCTCCTGGTGGCGATTGCCGATGTGAGCCACTACGTGGAGACCGGCTCGGCCATCGATGTGGACGCTTATGACCGGGCCACGAGTGTCTATTTCCCGCGCCGCGTGATCCCCATGCTGCCGGAGAAGCTCTCCAACGGTCTGTGTTCGCTCAACCCCGACGTGGATCGCCTGTGCATGGTCTGTGACATGTTCGTGAGCAGCGAGGGCGAGGTCACGGCCTATCAGTTCTACCCCGCGGTGATGCACAGCCATGCGCGTTTCACCTACACCGAGGTGGCCGCCATCCTGGCCAACACGCGTGGCCCCGAGGCGGCGCGGCGCAAGGAGCGGGTGCAGGACCTGCTGAACCTGCACGATGTCTACCGCGCCCTGCTGGCGGCGCGCGCCAAGCGCGGGGCGGTGGATTTCGAGACCACCGAGACCCAGATCATCTGCGACGAGAGCGGGCGTATCGAGAAGATCGTGCCGCGTACGCGCAACGATGCGCACCGCCTGATCGAGGAGGCCATGCTGGCCGCCAACGTCTGCAGCGCCGACTTCATCGGCCAAAGCAAACATGCCGGCCTCTTCCGCGTGCACGAGGGGCCGACACCCGAGAAGAATGAGCTGCTGCGCAACTACCTCAAGGCCACAGGCGTGGGGCTGACGATCAGCGAGGATCCCTCGCCGGCGGAGTTCCAGGCCATTGCGATCGCCACCAAGGAGCGGCCCGATGCGCAGCAGATCCACGCGATGCTGTTGCGTTCCATGCAGCAGGCCATCTACACGCCGCACAACAGCGGTCACTTCGGCCTGGCCTTCGAGGCCTACACCCACTTCACCAGCCCGATCCGGCGCTACCCGGACCTGCTGGTGCACCGCGTGATCAAGGCCATCCTCCACAAGACACGCTACCACCTGCCGGTCCTGCCCACGCCGGGCGAGGCGCATGCCAAGCTCACCAAGCGCATCGAGAAGAGCGAAGCGGCGAAGATGAAGATCTCGGGCGAGAAGCCCAAGAAGGTCAGTGCCGAACTCATGGCCTGGCAGGCCGCCGGCCTGCACTGCAGCGCCAACGAGCGCCGTGCGGACGAGGCCAGTCGCGACGTGGAAGCCTGGCTCAAGTGCAAATACATGCGTGAGCATCTGGGCGAGGAGTTCGGCGGCATCGTCACGGCAGCGACCAGCTTCGGTCTCTTTGTCACGCTCGACGCCATGTACGTCGAGGGCCTGATCCACATCACCGAACTCGGCGGCGAGTACTTCCGTTTCGACGAGGTGCGCCAGGAGCTGCGTGGCGAACGCACCGGCATCCGCTATGCCATTGGTACCCGGGTGCGGGTGCAGGTCAGCCGCGTGGACCTGGATGGCCGGCGTATCGACTTCCGTCTGGTGCGCGACGGCGAGGAACTGACCAGCCGCGCCCTGCGCGACAAAGGGCTGCCCCACGGCGACGAGGAAGAGCCTGCGGGCGTGCCGCGCAAGGCGTCCCAGAAGCGCGCGCAGAAGAAGGCGGGGGATGCGCAGAAACGCGCGCTGCCTTCGCCCATCCAGGCCCTCAAGGCCTCGGTCAAGGCGGCGGCGAAGAAGGTGGTCGACAAGGCCAAGGGCAAGGGTCGCAAGACGCGTCGCTGAACGGACGCGCCGATTTCAATTCGAGGAGACGAGATGAGCGAAGCGAAGCGCGTGGCCGTGGTCACCGGCGCGGGCACGGGCATCGGCAGGGCGGCCGCGCTGGCCCTACTCAAGGACGGCTGGCATGTGGCGCTGGCCGGGCGGCGCAGCGAACCGTTGCAGACCGTGGCGAAGGAGAGCGGGGCCGGGGGACGCGCCCTGGCGTTACCCACCGATGTGGCGCAGGCGGCATCGGTGCAGGCCCTGTTTGACACCACGGTGCAGACCTGGGGGCGCGTGGACCTGCTGTTCAACAACGCCGGCGTCAATGCCCCGGGTGTGCCGCTGGAGGACCTGGCGCCGGCGCAGTGGCAGGACGTGGTGAACGTCAACCTCACCGGCATGTTCCTCTGTATCCAGCAAGCCTTCCGCGTGATGAAGACGCAGAGCCCGCGCGGCGGACGCATCATCAACAACGGCTCGATCTCGGCGCATGCACCGCGGCCCAACTCCATCGCCTACACGGCCACCAAACACGGCGTCATGGGCCTGACCAAGGCCGCCTCGCTCGATGGTCGCCCGCACGACATCGCCGTGGGCCAGATCGACATCGGCAACGCCGCCACGGAGCTGGCCATGCGCATGACCCAGGGGGTGCCCCAGGCCAATGGGCAGATCGCTTCCGAGCCGCTGCTGGATGTGGACATCGTAGGCCAGTCCGTGCTCTACATGGCGAACCTGCCGCTCGCAGCCAATGTGTTGTTCCACACGGTGATGGCGACCAAGATGCCGTTCGTGGGGCGGGGCTAGGACGACTGCTGCGCCAGAAAGCGCAGATAGCGCCGGGCCGACTCGGCCGGGGCTTCCATCATGGGCAGGTGGCCCAGCCAGCTCAGGATCTCGACTTCGGCCTGGGGCAGCAAGGCGCTCAGCGTGCGCGCGCCCGTGGCATCAAACACACGGTCCTGCCCGCCCCAGAGTGCCAGCACCGGTCCGCGCAGGGCCGCCACGCGCTCATGCAGCAGGTGCCGGTCCCGCAGCTGCTCCTGCCAGAGGCGCTGGTTGGATGGCGCGCGCTCCAGCGCCTGGGCCCGGGCTGCTTGCAGGATGGGGTAGGGCAGGAAGGGCGGACGCGCGAACACCAGGCTCATCATTTCCCGGAAGGCCTGTGCATCGGGCGTGACCAGCGGCGCGCGGCCGGCCTCGATGGCCAGGTCCATGTCGCTGGGCAGGAGGCTGCGGATGCCGTGCGGTGCACCGATGAAGGCCACGCTGGCCACGCGCTGCGGCTGCTCCAGGGCCAGCAGTGCGGCCAAGGTGCCGCCCATGGAGCTGCCCGCCAGGTGCGCGCGCTTCACTCCCAGTGCGTCGAGCAGGGCGGCCAGGCGCCGCGTCTGGCTGGCGTAGTCATAGGCTTCGTCTTCGCGGCGTGTGCTGGCACCGAAGCCCGGTAGATCCGGCACGATGACGCGGTAGTGCGGGGTCAGCTTGCGCGCGAAGTCCACCCAGTGGTCCTTCTCGCCGAAGATTCCGTGCAGCAGCACGACGGTGTCACCCTGGCCGCCGGCCAGGTAGTGGATCTGGTGGGTGCCCAGTGTCATGGTATGTGCCTGCAGGCCGGACAGCTTGCGGTTGAGCTCGGTCAGGGCCGGGCGCAGTAGTTCGGGGCGGCCGTACCAGGTGGCCGGGACGAGACAGGCCAGCGCGGCCAGGATCAGGGTCAGGTAGTTCAATCGGGTTCTCCTTGTTCATGCGACCGGCATCTCCGGCCTTGCGGTCGCAAGACTAGTCGGCGGCTAAAAAAAAGACTTGTACGATTGGGCTATGCCTGCACAAAACAGCCTGACGCTTGGGGGCGACCGCGCGCTTTACCTCGGTGAACTGCCCGCCACGGGCTGGCACCGGCATGCCTCGCCGGTCCTGCTCCAGGGGCTGTCCGGGCGTTTCGCCCTGCACCTGGGCCCCGGGCGGGTCGAGACCTGCCACAGCGCGCTCATCGACACCGGCATCGAGCATGTGTTCGACCCGCGGGGCGAAACCGTGGCCCTGGTCTATCTGGAGCCGGATGCGCCCGAAGTGCACGGACTGCGCGCGCTGTTCGCTCGCAACGGCGGCGTGATCCTGGACCCGGCCCGGCCCGTGCATGCGCGCAGCGCAAGCCATACGCGGCTGCAGGCCTTTGACCTGCCGGCCTTGCTGGCGCTGGATCTGCCGCTGGCCGCGCCACTGGACGGGCGCGTGCAGCACAGCCTGCGACTCATGCGCCTGGGCGGCGAGCGACCGCTGGGGCGGGCCGACGTGGCCGCGGCCGTGCAGCTCTCGCCCTCGCGCTTCAACCATCTGTTCAGCGCCGAGATCGGTGTGAGTTCTCGTGAGTACCGCATCTGGTCCCAGGTGCGTGCGGCGATGTCGGCCCTGGCGGCAGGGCCGCGGCTGACCGACGCGGCGCTCAGCGGCGCCTTCGTCGATTCCTCGCACTTCAGCCGCATGTTCCGCCAGACCTTCGGCATGACGCCGTCCAGCGTGCTCAAGCCGCTGCGGGAAGTGCGCCAGCTGTAGCGGGGCGCCTCAGGCGCGCTGCGCCAGGGCGCCGGCCGTCAGAGGCTGGGCGGGCGGCCAAAGGTCTGCGGCCAGCCCGTGCAGCCAGACAGCCGCGCAGGCCGCTTCCATGGCGCCCGCTCCAGCGGCCAGACGCGCGCCGATCAGGCCGGCGAGTACATCGCCCGTGCCGGCGGTGGCCAGGCGGGCGTTTCCGGTGGGGTTGATGACCGGCAGGACCTGGGGCGCGGCGATCACCGTGCCCGAGCCCTTGAGCACCACGCAGGCGCCATAGCCTTGCACCAGCTGCTGTGCGGCATGCAGCCGGTCCTGCTGCACATCGGTGGTGCTGCCGCCAAGCAGGCGCGCGGCTTCGAGCGGATGCGGAGTCAGCACGGTCGCCTGGCCGCGGCCGCGACGTGCGCGCAACAGGCTCTGCAACTGGGTGTCGCGAGCGATGGCATTGAGGGCGTCGGCATCGAGCACCAGACGCGGCGCGGCCGAGAGCAGGCGTGGCAAGACGCTGCGGATGGCATCGCCGCCGCCGCAGCCGGCCACCACGCTGAGTTGGGCCGGATCGAGCGCGGCCGGATCGCGCCACATCAGTTCGGGCTGACCCGGGTCGAGCATCAGACCGCCGCCGTCGAGCAGGCCCACATAGACGCGGCCAGCGCCGAGGTGCAGCGCCGCGCGGGCCGCCAGCAGGGCCGCACCGCCCATGCCCCGCGCCCCGCCGATCACGGCCACATCGCCATAACTGCCCTTGTGGCTGGCATGCCGTCGCTCATGTAGGGTGGGCTCGCCGTTGAGCAGGGCCTGGGGCGGATGGGCTGCGGCATCGACGCCGAGCGGGTCAAACCAGACCTCGCCGCTGTGATCACGTCCCTGCTCGGTGTACAGACCGGGCTTGAGCGTGAGCAGGGTCAAGGTGTGGCTGGCGCGCACGCTGGGCTCCCAGGCGCGGCCGGTGTCGGCGTCCAGACCCGAGGGCAGGTCCACCGCGAGCACAGGAACGTCCAGGGCATTCAGGCGCGTGATCCACTGCGCCAGGCGGCCGTCGGGTGCGCGCGCGCAGCCGATGCCCAGCAGGGCGTCGATGGCCGCCTCGCAGTCCGCCGGCGGCTCGGTGACGAACTGCACGCCCGCGGACCGGGCGCGCGCGTATGCGGCGCGGGCATCGGCAGGCGCCTGCTCGGGAGACCCGAGCCAGCTCACGCGTGGCGTCTTGCCCCAGGCTTGCAGGTGCAGCGCGGCCTCCAGGCCGTCGCCGCCGTTGTTGCCCGGGCCGCAGGCGATCCACCAGCGCTGCGCATGCGGAGCCAGCGCCAGCGCCAGCCGGGCCGTGGCCAGGCCAGCACGCTGCATCAGGGTGTGCGGTGGCAGGGCGGTGGTCGCAGCGGCTTCGAGCGTACGCGTGGCGCCGGTCGTGTACAGCGCATGCGCGGGACCGGGGACGATGCGCAGCATGGATGGGGCGGGTTCAGAACTCGTACACGTGGCCTTCGTAGGCCAAACGCACTTCGGGACCGCCGGGCGGCACGGGGTGGTCGATCAGGGCCTGCCGGTAGGCGGTCTCGAGCGCGTCGTCGCTGCGCGTGGGTTCGTGGTGGGTGCAGTAGAGCACCTTGGCACCGGCGCGCACGGCATAGTCGATGCTCGACGCGTAGGTGCCGTGGCCCCAGCCCACCTTGGCCGGGTACTCCTGTGCGGTGTAGGAGGTGTCGGCGATCAGCACGTCCACGCCCTGCATGCCCTGTAGGATGGAGGCCTGCTTCTCGTCGACGAAGCTCTGGTACTCGGCGTACTCGGCGTCACCCGGCTGGTAGATGTTGTAGGGCGGCTCGTGGTCGCCGGTGAAAAAGACGGACTTGCCCTTCGACTCGATGCGGTAGCCGAAGTTGATCACCGGATGGTTGAGCAGATAGGGCGTGATGGTGGCGCTTCCGACCTGGACGCTTTGCTCGGGCATGAGCGTGACGTACTCGATCGCACCCTTCATCTCGGCCTCGCGCACGGGGAAGTAGCTGTACTGCAGCTGGACCGACATCACCTGTTCCACGCCCTGGCCACTGACCGGATCGTAGGCGCCGTGCAGGCGCAGCACATTGCCCGGAATGAAGTTGGGCACGAAGAAGGGCAGGCCCTGGATGTGGTCCCAGTGAGAATGGCTGATCAGCACATTGGCCTGCACGGGCAGCTCGGCCAGCAGAGTCTGCGAGAGCGGAAAGATGCCGGTGCCGGCATCCAGGATGATGAGTTCGTTGTCGTCCGTTCGCACCTCGATGCAGGTGGTGTTGCCGCCATAGCGTACCGTGTGCGGGCCGGGGGATGCGATGGAGCCGCGTACGCCCCAGAACTTGACTTTCATGATTCGAGCTGGGAGAAGACCTGCGCTTCGTCGAAGAGCGCCTGCAGATCGCCGAGCTCGGCGATCACGTGATCGAGGTTGCCGCCGAGGCGCCGGGCCAGGGCCGGCGGCAGCGGTTCCACGAAATGGTTGCCGCCGAACCCGAACTGCAGCTTCTTGGCGATCTGGTTCGCCGCAAAGACGCAGGCGATCATGGGCGTGTCCTTCACCTCGGGGCCATGCATGTTCTGGATCGTCTCGACCAGTTTGGGAGCAAAACGCCATTTCTCCACCAGCATGCCGCCCACCACCGTGTGGTCCACGCCGATGGTCTGGCGCAAGGCTTCGTGCAACGAACCACCCTGACGCTTGCTGGCTTCGAGGGCCAGCTTGAATTCATCGGGCATGAACTGGGCGAACACCACCTTGCCGAAGTCGTGCAGCAGACCGGCGATGAAGCAGTCCATGGGGTCGGTGTCGTCCGTCTTCGTGCCCAGCTCGCGCGCGATGCTGGCCGTGGCCAGCGAATGCAGTAAGTACTGCTGCACGTCGAAGCCGGCGGCATTGCTCTTGGGCAGCATGCCGATGGCAGCGATGCTCAGCGCCAGATTCTTGATGGTGTTGAAGCCCAGGAAGACCACTGCGTGGTTGACCGAGGCAATCTGCTTGGGCAGGCTGTAGTAGGCCGAGTTCACGACCTTGAGAATCTTGACCGTGACCACCGGGTCCTTGTCGATCACCTGTACCAGGTCCTTGGGGGTGCAGTTGACGTCGCGCGTGAGATCCAGGATGGCCTGCACGCTTTTGGGGAAAGCCGGCATGCCGTCAACGGCGGCTGCCAGTTTTTGCGACAGTTCAGGACTCATGGGTGCATTGTGGGCGGGGGAGCCCCAACTGTACACAATGCTTCCGGCATCCGGCACTCACCCTTGGAGGCGCGCGAGGCCGAAGCCTGCCAGATCGGTCTCGGGTGTGCGTCCGGCCACCAGATCGGCCAGCGCCCGCGCTGCGCCGCAACCCAGGGTCCAGCCGCTGGAGCCGTGACCGCAGTTGAGCCACAGACCGGGAATGCCGCTGGCGCCCAGCAGCGGCGGGCCGTCAGGCAGCATGGCGCGCGTGCCCTTCCAGGTCTGCACGCCGCTGGAGAGGACGGCCGCACCGGGGAACCAGTCCTGCAGCACCTTGTAGAGGGTCTGTACGGCCGCCCGGTTGTGCTGTTCAGCACGTCCACCCAGTTCGGCACCGCCGCCCACGCGCACCCGGTTGCCCAGGCGGGTGATCGCCACCTTGTAGCGTTCGTCCATCACGGCGCTGCGGGGCGCATTGAGCGGTTCGCGCACATTGGCGCTGACCGAATAGCCGTGCACGGCCGCCAGCGGCAGCTTCAGGCCCAGACCACGCAGCAGGCGCGCCGAGTCCATGCCCGCGCAGAGCACGGCGGCGTCGAAGCGCCGGGGCAGGCCTTCGCCCGTGATGTGCACGTCCATGCCGGTACCGGGGCTCAGGCGTTCAACCTCGGTGCTGAACTCGAACTGAACGCCGCGCGTCAGCGCCGCGTTCTTGAGCAGCAGGGCGAACTGGCGACAGTTGCCGGCTTCATCGTCCGGCAGGTGGACGGCGCCCAGGAAGGTGGTGTCCGGATTGAGAGCGGGCTCGATGCTGCGCGCCTCATCCGGCTTGAGCTCCCGGTGCGCGATCCCCTGGTCCTTGAGCAGCTGCAGCGCGGGGCGCAGCTGGATCTGCTCACGTTCAGAGCGCAGCAGCACCAGCAGGCCGGCACTGCGGTCGAACTCCAGTTCCAGTTCATCGGCCAGCGTGTTCAGCCGCCCGCGGCTGTAGCGGGCCAGGCCCTGCAGGGCCAGTCGGTTGCGCAGGGACGTGTCGGAGGCGCAGGCGCGCCAGCTTTTCCACATCCAGGCCAGGTCGCTGCCCGTGATCGGCAGGCTGTGGCGTACCGGGCGGTGGCGCGCAAAGAGCTGGCGCAGCACGCGCAGCGACATGCCCGGCGTGGCCCAGGGACTGCTGTAGCCCGGGGCGATCAGGCCGCTGTTGGCGAAGCTGCCTTCCTCGGCGGCGGCGATGCGGCGCTCGAAGACGGTGACTTCGTGGCCGTCGCGGGCGAGTTCCCAGGCGGTGGTGACGCCGATGATGCCGGCGCCGATGACTGCAATTTTCATGGGTAAGGAGAGGGTGCCCACGGACCGGGTCGGCCCGCTGGGTGGGGTGATTATGGTTGTTATGTGCGAGGGCGCAGCAGAACTTCGATCTGCTGTGCGATGTTGAGGACCGCATCATCCCGCAACGCGCCATGCCAGACCATGAGACCGGTCGGCAACTCGCCCGGCAGGTGGCAAGGCAGGCTCAGGGCGCAGCCGTCGAGCATGTTGACCACGCCGGGATTGCGCAGCAGCAGGCCGTTGAGGCGGAAGAAGGCCTCGTCACGCTCCGCTCCGGGCAGCACGTCGGCCAGCGGGGGCGCCACGACGGGGACGGTGGGCGAGAGCACGGCATCCACCCCCTGCAGCGCCTGCTCGACGCGCTCGATCCAGTCGCGCCGCGCCCGCAGCAGATCGATGTAGTCGGCCGCACTGATGGCGGCGCCGCGCTGGATGCGCGCCAGCACGCGCGGGTCGTACTGGGCGCTGCGGTCGGCCAGCAGGGGGCGGTGCCAGGCATAGCTTTCCGCGGCGGAGAAACCGCCGTGGGCCTGCAGCCCGGCCAGTTCATGCAGGGCGGGCAGGGGCCGTTCGCTGATGCGGGCGCCGGCGGCGCGCAGGGTCTGCAGGCTGCGCTCGAAGGCGCGGGCTACGGTGGCATCGATACCGTCGAACATGAGCTGCGGGACCACGGCCAGCTGGTACTGCGCCAGCGGGGCGTGACTGCGGGTGACGCGGCGCGCGGCGAGGATCTCGTGCACCAGCACGGCGTCGCGCACCGAGCGGGTCATGGCGCAGACCGTGTCCAGCGTGAAGGACAGGGGGACGGTGCCGTCCAGCGGCACCAGGCGCTGCGTGCTCTTGAAGCCCACGATGCCGTGCAGGGCTGCGGGGATGCGGATCGAGCCACCGGTGTCCGAGCCCAGGCCGACGAAGGCAGCGCCGGTGGCCACGGAGACCGCTGCGCCGCTGGATGAGCCTCCGGGCACGCGTGGCACATCGATGGCGGCCGCGTTGGCCGGGGTGCCATGGTGCGGGTTGATGCCCACGCCCGAGTAGGCGAACTCGCTCATTTGGGTTCGCCCCAGGATGGCCGCGCCGGCCGCGCGCAGGCGGGCCACCGCGATGGCATCCCGCCGGGCCGGCGGGGCGGTGTCGAGGACGATGGATCCGGCACGGCTGACCTGGCCGGCGACGTCGAAGAGGTCCTTGACCGAGACGGCCAGACCGGCCAGGGGCTGACGCGCGGGATCGGCTGCCGCGGCCCGGGCCCGGGCGCCTTCCAGGTCGGTCTGGAGGAAGGCGTGGCGGCAGGCCGGCGAGAGGGCCGCGGCGATGGCCTGCTCGATTTCGGCCCGGGGGCTGGTCTGGCCCGCCAGCAGGCGTTCGCGGGTGGCCAGGAGGTCGTGGGCAGGCGTCATGGGCGGGGGGCTGTGTTATACTCGTCGGGCTTTGCTGGAAGGGCTGGCGCATCCCGCGCTGGCAGGCTGCAAAGTTAATCGCAAACCGGTCCATCCAGGTGTTGCAGCCGAAACAGTCGGTTGCAAATCGGGCCGGATTTTAGACCCAACCTTCGGAGTAGCTCACATGTCCGTGACCATGCGTCAAATGCTGGAAGCCGGTGTCCATTTCGGTCACCAGACCCGCTTCTGGAACCCCAAGATGGCCCCCTTCATCTTCGGCCATCGCAACAAGATCCACATCATCAACCTGGAAAAGTCGCTGCCGATGTTCCAGGAGGCGGCCAAGTTCGCCAAGCAGCTGGCTGCCAAGCGCGGCACCATCCTGATGGTCGGCACCAAGCGCACCGCCCGTGAGACCGTCGCCGCCGAAGCCCAGCGTGCCGGCGTGCCCTACGTTGACCAGCGCTGGCTGGGCGGCATGCTGACCAACTTCAAGACCGTCAAGACCTCGATCAAGCGTCTGAAGGACATGAAGGCCCAGCAGGAAGCCGGTCTGGACGCCATGAGCAAGAAGGAGCAGCTGATGTTTGCCCGTGAGCTCGAGAAGCTCGAGAAGGACATCGGCGGCATCCAGGACATGAACACCCTGCCGGACGCCATCTTCGTGATCGACGTCGGCTACCACAAGATCGCCGTGGCCGAAGCCAAGAAGCTGGGCATTCCGCTGATCGGTGTGGTGGACTCCAACCATTCGCCCGAGGGCATCGACTACGTGATCCCGGGCAACGACGACTCCTCCAAGGCTGTGACGTTGTACGCCCGCGGCATCGCCGACGCGATCCTCGAAGGGCGTGCCAACGCCGTGGATGACGTGGTCAAGGCCGTTTCCCCGGAGAGCGGCGATGAATTCGTGGAAGTGAACGAAGCTTCCGCCTGATCTGCTTTTGACCCGCAAAAAGGGGCGCTGTGTGCCCCTTTTTTTTAGCTTGAGTCTGAACCACTGAACTGAATTACGGAGTAACAAGATGGCTGCAATCACCGCAAGCATGGTCGCCGAACTGCGCGCCAAGACCGACGCCCCCATGATGGAGTGCAAGAAGGCCCTGACCGAGGCCGATGGCGACATGGCCAAGGCCGAGGAGGTGCTGCGCGTCAAGCTGGGGACCAAGGCCGGCAAGGCGGCGTCCCGCGTGACTGCCGAAGGCGTGGTCGCTACGGCGGCCAGCGGTAGCGCCGGTGCCCTGATCGAAGTCAACTGCGAAACCGACTTCGTGACCAAGAACGACAGCTTCCTGGCCCTGGCCCAGGCGGCCGCCAAGCTGATTGCCGAGCACAACCCGGCCGATGTGGCCGCCCTCGGCGCGCTGCCCTACAGCCAGGACGGCTTCGGCCCTACCCTGGAAGAAGTGCGCAAGGGCCTGATCGGCAAGATCGGCGAGAACATGAGCTTCCGCCGTTTCAAGCGTTTCGCCTCCGGCGCCAAGCTGGCCACCTATCTGCACGGCACGCGCATCGGCGTTGTCGTCGAGTACGACGGTGACGAGACCGCTGCCAAGGATGTGGCCATGCACGTGGCCGCCATGAAGCCGGTGGCCCTGACCAGCAACGACGTGCCGGCTGAGCTCATCGAGCGCGAGCGCTCGGTCGCCACCGCCAAGGCTGCCGAATCCGGCAAGCCGGCCGACATCGCCGCCAAGATGATCGAAGGCTCGGTGCAGAAGTACCTGAAGGAAGTGTCGCTGTTCAATCAGCCCTTCGTGAAGAACGACAAGCAGACCGTCGAGCAGATGCTCAAGGCCGCTGGCACCACCGTCAAGGGCTTCACCCTGTACGTGGTGGGCGAGGGCATCGAGAAGAAGGTCGACGACTTCGCCGCCGAAGTGGCTGCCCAGGTGGCCGCCGCCCAGAAGGCTGGCTGATCGTGCGCCTCTCCCCCGGCCGTCCTGCCGAGCGGCCGGGGAAATCCTGTAAATTCGGCGCATCTCTCTGAACACCGAACCCCGCCAGGAGCTTTCCATGCCCGACCCCAAGCCAGCCCACAAGCGCATTCTGCTGAAGCTGTCCGGGGAGGCGTTGATGGGCGATGATGCCTTCGGCATCAACCACGCAACCATCCAGCGCATGGTGCAGGAAGTGGCCGAGGTCACGCGCCTGGGCGTGGAAGTGGCGGTGGTGATTGGCGGCGGCAACATTTTTCGCGGCGTCGCCGGCGGTTCGGTCGGGATGGACCGGGCCACGGCCGACTACATGGGCATGCTGGCCACCGTGATGAACGCGCTGGCCCTGGCCGACACCATGAACAAGGCGGGTCTGACCGCCCGTGTCATGTCGGCGATTGCCATCGAACAGGTGGTCGAACCCTACGTACGCCCCAAGGCCCTGCAGTACCTCGAAGAGGGCAAGGTCGTGATCTTCGCAGCCGGCACCGGCAATCCCTTCTTCACCACCGACACGGCCGCCGCGCTGCGCGGTGCCGAGATCGGGGCCGAGATGGTGCTCAAGGCCACCAAGGTGGATGGCGTCTACAGCGCCGACCCGAACAAGGACAAGACGGCGACACGCTACGCCAAGATCTCGTTCGACGAGGCCATCCAGAAGAACCTGGGCATCATGGACGCCACGGCCTTCGCGCTGTGCCGTGACCAGAAGCTGCCGATCAAGGTGTTTTCGATTTTCAAGCATGGCGCGCTCAAGCGCGTGGTGCTGGGTGAGGACGAGGGCACGCTGGTCTACGCCTGAGCGTAGACCGCGCGCCCCCTAGGAGGACAACATGACGATCGCCGATATCAAGAAGACCATGGAAGTCAAGATGGACCAGTCCATCGAGGCCCTGAAGAACCACCTGTCCAAGATCCGGACCGGGCGTGCCAACCCTTCTCTGCTGGACGCCGTGCAGGTCGAGTACTACGGCTCCATGGTGCCGTTGAGTCAGGTGGCCAATGTGGCCCTGCTGGATGCACGCACGATCAGCGTGCAGCCCTGGGAGAAGGGCATGGGGGCCAAGATCGAGAAGGCCATCCGCGAGAGCGAACTGGGCCTGAATCCCGCCTCCATGGGCGATCTGATCCGCGTGCCCATGCCGCCGATGAGCGAGGAGCGCCGCAAGGAGATGACCAAGCTCGTGCGTACCGAAGGTGAGAACGCGAAGATCGCCGTGCGCAATCTGCGCCGCGACGCCAATGAGGCGGTCAAGAAGCTGGTCAAGGACAAGCAGGCCTCCGAGGACGACCAGAAGCGCTCCGAGGCCGACATCCAGAAGCTGACCGACAAGCACGTCGCCACCATCGACCAGCTCGTTGCGGCCAAGGAACAGGAAGTGATGGCGGTCTGACCGCCATCGGGTCCCCGCGATGACTGCACCCGGCGGCATGCCGCAGCACATCGCCATCGTCATGGATGGCAACGGTCGCTGGGCCACCAAGCGCTTCCTGCCGCGCCTGGCGGGACACCGCCAGGGCATGGAGAGCCTGCGCCGCTGCATCCGCGCCTGCCTGGATCGGGGCGTGGGTGTGCTGACCGTCTTCGCCTTCTCGTCCGAGAACTGGAACCGCCCGGCCGACGAGGTCTCTGGGTTGATGGAGCTGCTGGCCACGGCCCTGGCCAAGGAAATGCCTCAGCTCAAGGCTGATGAGGTTCAGGTGCATTTCGTTGGTGAGCGCGCCGGGCTCTCGGACAAAGTACGCACCGGCCTCGACCAGGCCGAGGCCGCCACCGCAGGCAACCGGCGGCTGGTGCTCAACGTCTGCTTCAACTATGGCGGCCGCTGGGACATCGCCCAGGCCGCGGCCCGGCTGGGGGCCCAGGGCCAGCCCATCACCGAACTCTCCCTGCACCAGGCCATGGCCATGGCCCACGTGTCGGACCCCGATCTCATCATCCGCACGGGCGGCGAGCTGCGGCTGAGCAACTTCCTGCTCTGGCAGGCCGCCTACGCCGAGCTCTACTTCAGCGACAAGCTCTGGCCCGATTTCGACGAGGCCGAGCTGGACCTTGCCATTTCCGAGTTTGCGCGGCGCGAACGCCGCTTTGGTCAGACCTCCGAACAGCTGGGAACGACGGCTGCGGACCGGCAGGCCGCCTGAGGACTCCGCTCATGCTCAAGCAGCGCATCATCACCGCTCTCGTCCTGCTGCTGTTCCTGCTGCCGGCCCTGTTCCATCACGATACGCTGTACTGGCGCCTGCTCACGCTGGTGCTGATTGCCGCGGGGGCCTGGGAGTGGGGGCGACTCAACGGTCTGGGGCCGTATGGGAGCTGGCTGGGTGGCTTCGGTGCGCTGGTGGCCTGTGTCATGACCTGGGATCTGGGCCTGCTCGACCGCCGCCTGACGCTGTTGTGGACCCTGGCCGGTGGCGCATGGGTGCTGGCGGGTGCCGCGCTGCTCAAGGCCGGGGTGGCCCGATGGGCTGGCCTGCCGCCTGCCCTGCGCCTGATCGGTGGCTGGGCGGCGCTTTGGCTGACCTGGCTGGCAGTGGTCCAGGCGCGCGAGATCGGCGTCACCTTCCTGCTCTCCGTGCTGCTGCTGGTCTGGATGGCCGACGTGGCAGCCTATTTCGCCGGCAAGGCCCTGGGCGGCCGTTACAGCCGTGGCAAGCTGGCCCCGGCCATCAGTCCGGGCAAGAGTTGGGAGGGTGTCTGGGGCGGCATGGTGGGCGTGTTCGTGCTGGCCTTTCTATGGTTGGTGCTGGAGCGCGCGGGCGTGCTGCCACCCCCCAGCCTTTACGGTCATCTGCTCGTGCAGGCCGGTTGGTGGCTGCTGTTGCCGGCGGTCCTCTTTCTCACCGCCATGAGCGTGGTGGGGGACCTCGTCGAATCCCTGGTCAAGCGCAGCGCGGGCATGAAGGACAGCAGCGGTTTGCTGCCCGGCCATGGCGGTGTGCTGGATCGCGTCGATGCGCTGCTGCCTACGTTACCGCTGGCGCTGATGCTGTACAGCCTGACGGTCTGAGACCATGACGCAGCAAGCGCCACTTCAGCGTGTGGCCATTCTTGGCTCCACCGGTTCGATCGGGACCAGCACGCTCGACGTGATGGCTCGCCACCCCCAACGTTTCGAGGTGTACGCCCTGACGGCGGCGACCCAGGTGGAGCTGCTGGCGCAGCAGTGCCTGAAGTACCGCCCACGCTACGCTGTCATGGCCAGCGAGACCCATGCTACCGAGCTGGCCGCACACCTGGAGACTGCGGGTTCGGCCACGCAGGTCCTGGGTGGGGCCCGGGCCCTCGTGGAGATCGCAGCCCACGAAGAGGTCGACGCCGTGATGGCCGCCATCGTGGGCGCCGCCGGTCTGGCTCCCTGTCTAGCGGCGGCTCGCGCAGGCAAGCGTCTGCTGCTGGCCAACAAGGAAGCCCTGGTGGTCGGGGGCGACTATTTCATGCAGGCTGTGCGCGCCGGTGGCGCCACGCTGCTGCCCATCGACAGCGAGCATTCGGCCATTTTCCAGTCCCTGCCCGAAGACCCGGCCTGCTGGAGCCAGCGGGTCGACAAGATCATCCTCACTGCTTCGGGCGGGCCCTTCCGCACGCGGGATCCGCAGACCCTGCGCGACGTGACGCCCGAGCAGGCCTGCGCCCACCCGAACTGGGTCATGGGACGCAAGATCTCGGTGGACTCGGCCACCATGATGAACAAGGCGCTGGAAGTGATCGAGGCGCGTTACCTCTTTGGCCTGCCGCCCGAGCGGCTGGAGGTGGTGATTCACCCCCAGAGCGTGATCCATTCCATGGTGCAGTACAGCGACCATTCCGTGGTGGCCCAGCTGGGCACGCCGGACATGCGTGTGCCCATCGCCTACGGCCTGTCCTGGCCCGAGCGCATGGCCTCGGGTGCCGCACCGCTGGATTTTCATGCGCTGGCGGCCATGACCTTCGAGCCCCTGGACGCGCCGGGGCACGCGCAGCGCTACGCTGGCCTGCGGCTGGCCTGGGAGGCCCTGCGCGGCCCGTCCGGAACGACTGCTGTGCTCAATGCCGCCAACGAGGTGGCGGTGGCAGCGTTCCTGGAGCGGCGCATCCGCTTCGATCAGATCCATACTGTGAACTTGCAGGCCCTGGAAGCGATCTCACCGGCGGTGCCAGGCTCGCTGGAAGACCTGCTTGCCCTGGATGCTCAGTCGCGCGCCGTGGCCGGGCAGTCTGTGCGGGCCCTGGCCGTCTGACCAGGAGATCAAAATGCTGACGGTTATCGCTTTCATCGTGGCCCTGAGCCTGCTGATCGCCATCCATGAATACGGTCATTACCGCATGGCGGTGGCCTGTGGCGTCAAGGTGCTGCGCTTTTCCATCGGCTTTGGCCACACCCTGCTACGCTGGCAGCCCAAGGGGTCGCCGACCGAATTCGTGCTGGCGGCTTTTCCCTTGGGCGGCTACGTGCGCATGCTTGATGAACGGGAGGGTCCGGTGGACCCCTCCGAACGCCACCTGGCCTTCAATACCCAGCCTCTTCGGTCGCGTGCGCTGATCGTGGCGGCCGGGCCGCTGGCCAATCTGCTGCTCGCGGTGCTGCTCTATGCCTTGGTCAACTGGGGCGGGGTACAAATGGCTGCGCCGCTGCTGGCGCCCCCGGCAGCGGCTTCGGTCGCTGAGCGTGCTGGCTTCAAAGGCGGAGAGCGTGTGCTGCGCGCCGGCTATGAGGGCGAGACCACGCAGGACATCGTGGCCTTCGAGGACCTGCGCTGGCTGCTGACGCGGGCTGCGCTGGAGGGGCGTGACGTGCGTGTGGTGCTGACTGACGAGCGGGGGCGCGGAGAGGTCGAGCGCCTGCTGCCGCTGGCGGCCATGGACGCCCGTGATGCGGATGCCAGTCTGCTCGAGCGCATCGGCATCGTTGCGCCGCTGAGCCGGCCCGAGATCGGCGAGGTCATGGCGGGCGGGGCGGCAGAGCGTGCGGGACTGCGTGCCGGGGACCTGGTGCTCAGCGCTGGCGGCACGGTCGTGTCCGACGGCCGCCAGCTGCGCGCGCTCATCCGAGATTCGGTGCGCGGCGGGCAGGCCGTGACCACGACCTGGCGGCTGCAGCGCGACGGGCAGGTAATGGAGCTTGCGGTGCAGCCCGATGCGGTGCAGCAGGGCGGGGCGGTCATCGGCCGCATTGGTGCCTATGTGGGCGTGCCACCCGAGATGGTGACGGTGCAGTACGGTCCGCTGGACGGCATCTGGCAAGGTGTGGTCAAGACCTGGGAGGTCTCGGTGCTGACGCTGCGCACTCTGGGGCGCATGGTGGTGGGCGAGGCTTCGCTCAAGAACCTCAGCGGCCCGCTGACGATTGCCGATTATGCGGGGCGCTCAGCGAGTCTGGGCCTGACGTCCTATCTGGTCTTCCTGGCCCTGATCAGCGTGAGCCTGGGTGTGCTCAATCTGTTGCCGCTGCCCGTCCTCGACGGTGGGCACCTGATGTATTATCTTTGGGAGGGTGTGACCGGTCGGGCCGTCTCGGAAGCCTGGCTGGAGCGCCTGCAACGCGCCGGTGTGGTCGTGCTGGTGCTCATGATGTCCATCGCACTCTTCAATGACGTTACCCGTCTCCTGGGTTGAGCGGCTGTTCCATCCGGCCCGGCCTGGCCGAATTTCAAGTTGATCGATGCATTTCAAACGTTATAGCCTGCGCGCCGCCTCCATGGCGGTCGCCATGTTGCTGGCTGCGCAGGTGGCCTGGGGGGCAGACCCTTTCAAGATCCGCGACATTCAGGTCGAGGGCCTGCAGCGAGTGGAGCCCGGCACCATCTTCGCCTCGCTGCCGCTGCGCGTGGGGGATACCTACAACGACGAGAAGGGCACGGCCTCGATCCGCTCGCTGTTTGCGCTGGGTTTGTTCACCGATGTGCGCCTGGAGATCAATGGCGACGTGCTCGTGGTGGTGGTGCAGGAGCGGCCCAGCGTGGCCAGCCTGGAGTTCATCGGTACCCGCGAGTTTGACAAGGATGCGCTGACCAAGGCGCTCAAGGACATCGGCCTGGCCGAAGGGCGTCCCTTCGACAAGGCGCTGCTGGATCGCGCCGAGCAGGAGCTCAAGCGTCAGTACATCAACAAAAGTCTTTACGCCGCCGAGGTGGTGACCACCGTGACCCCGGTGGAGCGCAACCGGGTCAGCCTGGCCTTCACCGTCAGCGAGGGCGAGCCGGCCAAGATCAGCGAGATCCGCATCGTCGGCAACAAGGTCTACTCGGAGTCGACCCTGCGCAATCTGTTTGAGCTCGACACGGGCAACTGGATGAGCTGGTACACCAAGTCCGACCGCTATTCACGCGCCAAGCTCAACGCCGATCTCGAAACCCTGAGGTCCTATTACCTCGCCCGCGGCTATCTGGAGTTTCGTGTCGATTCGACCCAGGTGGCCATGTCGCCCAACAAGCAGGACATGACGATCACGGTCAACGTGACTGAGGGCGAGCGCTTCGTGGTTTCGGCGGTGCGCCTGGCGGGCAACTACCTGGACCGTGACGAGGAGTTCAAGGCGCTGGTCAGCATCCGTCCGGGCGAAGCCTACAACGCGGACCAGGTGGCGGCGACGGTCAAGGCTTTCACTGAATACTTTGGTCGTTTCGGCTATGCCTTTGCCCGCGTCCAGCCGGTGCCCGAGATCGATCGCAGCACCAACCGCGTGAGCCTGGTCTTGCAGGCCGAGCCCTCGCGCCGGGCTTATGTGCGGCGCGTGAACATCGCGGGCAACAACCGCACGCGCGACGAGGTGATCCGGCGCGAGTTCCGGCAGTACGAGTCGTCCTGGTACGACAGTGACAGGATCACGCTGTCGCGCAACCGGGTTGACCGGCTGGGCTACTTCGAGCAGGTCAACGTGGAGACCAGCGAGGTGCCGGGTACGGCCGACCAGGTGGACCTGAACCTGCAGGTCAAGGAGCGACCGACCGGTAGCCTGACGCTGGGGGCGGGTTTCTCCAGCAATGAAGGTCTGGGTCTGCAGTTCGGCATCAGCCAGCAGAACGCGTTCGGCAGTGGCAACTCGCTGGGTATCCAGATCAACACCAGCAAGATCAATCGCGTCATCGTACTGAGCACGACCGATCCCTATTTCACCCAGGATGGCGTGTCGCGCACGCTGGACGTCTACCATCGGGTCTCACGGCCCTACCTGAGCACGGACAGCTATGCCCTGGAGACCACGGGCTCCAGCCTGCGCTTCGGTATCCCGGTCACCGAGCGCGACACCATCTACCTGGGGGGCGGTATCGAACGTACCACCATCGTGCCCGGGACCTTCCTGCCCACGGTCTACCAGACCTACGCCGACCAATTCGGCTTCACGAGCACGGCCTATCCTCTGACCGTGGGCTGGGGACGTGACAACCGCGACAGCGCGCTGGTTCCGACCAGCGGCAACTTCCAGCGTTTGACAGCGGAGTGGAGCGCGGTGGGTGAGGTGCGCTATGTTCGCAGCACCTACCAGTACCAGCACTATTTCCCGCTGACCAAGCAGTACACCTTCGCGTTCAACGGTGAGCTGGGTCTGGGCAAGGCCATCGGGGAACGGACGTATCCGCTGTTCAAGAACTTCTACGGCGGTGGCTTGGGCTCCTTGCGCGGGTTCGAGGCGGGTAGCCTGGGGCCGCGTGACCCCGCCACCAACCTGAGCTACGGTGGCTCCAAGCGCGTCTTCTTTAACTTCGAGCTGCAGGCACCTTTCCCGGGAGCCGGTAATGACCGGACCCTGCGGCTGTACAGCTTTGTCGACACCGGCAACGTCTTTGGTCCCGACGAGTCCATCGATGCGTCGACCTTCCGGGCGGCTGCAGGGGTCGGCATCAGCTGGATTTCCCCCATGGGTCCCCTGCGACTCGCCTTTGCACGCCCCATCCGCAAATTCGAAGGCGATAGAATGCAATTTCTGCAATTCCAGATTGGGACCTCATTCTGATGAAGTACATCACCCGACCTGCCATCCTTCTGCTGGGGCTGTGCCTGCTGGCCATGCCGGCGCTGGCTCAGGAATTCCGGCTGGGCTTCGTCAGCCTGGACCGCATCATCAAGGAAGCGGTGCCGGCCAAGAACGCGCAAGCCAAGCTGGAACAGGAGTTCTCCAAGCGTGAGAAGGACCTGCAAGCCCAGGGGACCTCGCTCAAGAGCATGGCCGATCAGCTCGAGCGCGAGGCGCCGACTCTGTCCGAGAGCCAGCGCGCGAACCGCCAGAAGCAGCTGATCGAACTGGATCGCGATTTCCAGCGCAAGCGTCGCGAATTCCAGGAAGACCTCAACACCCGCCGCAACGAGGAACTGCAGCAAGTCTTCGAGCGCGCCAACCGGGTGGTCAAGCAGGTCGCAGACACGGAGAAGTACGACCTGATCCTCCAGGAGGCGGTCTACGTCAATCCCAAGCACGACATCACCGACAAGGTGATCCGCGCCCTCAACGCCAGCAGCGCGGGCAAATAAGACGGCCGCGCGGGCGGGTCGTGTGTCGTATGCGTCTAGACAGCATCATCGAGCAGCTCGGCGGCGAGCTGCAGGGCGATCCGGCGCTTGAAATCCATACGCTGGCGCCGCTGGAGTCGGCGGATGCCCACGCGCTGAGCTTTCTCAGCAATCCCAAGTATCAGCAACAGCTGGCGACCACGAAGGCCGGCTGCGTCATCGTCGCGCCCGCCCAGCGGGAAGCCGCTCAGGTGCGCGGTGCCTGCATCGTCGTCGACAACCCTTACCTCTACTTTGCCCGCGTCACGCAGCTCTGGCAGCGCAGCCGCCAGCGCCAGGCCGGGCCACGCGTCCATCCCAGTGCCGTGATCGATCCTTCGGCCCAGGTCGATCCCACGGCCCAGATCGGACCCCTGTGCGTGGTCGAGCGTGGAGCGAAGATCGGCGCCGGCACGGTGCTCAAGTCGCGTGTTACGGTCAGCGAGGATTGCGTGATCGGCGCGCGCTGCATCCTGCACCCGGGCGTGGTCATTGGTGCCGACGGTTTCGGCTTTGCCAAGGATGGAGAGCGCTGGGAGAAGATCGAGCAGCTCGGCACCGTCCGTATCGGAGACGACGTCGAGATCGGCGCCAACACCTGCATCGACCGGGGAGCCCTGAGCGATACGGTGATCGATGACGGCGTCAAGCTCGACAACCTGATCCAGATCGGCCACAACGTGCGGGTGGGCCGCAACACGGCCATGGCCGGTTGCGTGGGCGTCGCGGGTAGCGCCACCATCGGTGCCAACTGCACCATCGGCGGCAGCGCTGGCGTGCTGGGCCACCTGACCATCGCCGACAATGTCCATGTTTCATCCTTCTCGCTGGTCACGCGCTCGCTGACGAGGCCAGGCCACTACACGGGCTTCTACCCGCTGGACGACAATGCGGCCTGGGAAAAGAATGCGGCCACGCTCAAACAGCTCTCCACCCTGCGCGAGCGCCTGCGCGGGCTGGAAAAAGAATTCAAGGAAAGCAAAAAATGACAACGATGGACATCCACAAGATTCTCAAGATGCTGCCGCATCGCTACCCCATCCTGCTCGTGGACCGCGTGCTGGAGGTGGAGAAGGGCAAGCGCATCAAGGCCATCAAGAACGTCACGATCAACGAAGAGTTCTTCAACGGCCACTTTCCGCATCGTCCGGTCATGCCCGGCGTGCTCATGCTCGAGGCCCTGGCCCAGACCGCTGCGCTGCTCTCCTTCGAGACCCTGGGCGAGATTCCGGACGAAAACACGGTCTACTACTTTGCGGGTATCGATGGCGCACGCTTCAAGCGCCCGGTGGAGCCAGGCGACCAGCTGATTCTCGAAGTCGAGCTGGAGCGCATGAAGGCCGGCATCTTCAAGTTCAAGGCCTGGGCCAGCGTGGGCGAGGAGCGGGCCGTGGAGGCCGAGCTCATGTGCACGATGCGCAAGATCGCCTGAGGACGGCACGTGGCGCAGATCCATTCGACCGCCATCGTCGATCCGCAGGCCGAGCTCGACGGCTCGGTGGAGGTTGGCCCCTACACCATCATCGGTCCGAACGTGAAGATCGGGGCCGGGACACGCATTGCCTCGCACTGCGTGATCGAGGGCCATACCACCATCGGCCGCGACAACCGGGTCTTCCAGTTCGTCTCCCTGGGCTCGGACAACCAGGATCGCAAGTACAAAGGTGAGCCCTGCGAGCTCATCATCGGCGACCGCAACACCATCCGCGAGTACAGCACTTACCATATCGGTACGGTGCAGGGTGGTGGCGTCACCCGCCTGGGCAACGACAACTGGCTCATGGCCTACACCCATCTGGCGCACGATTGCCTGGTGGGCAACCATTGCATCTTCGCCAACAACGCCCAGCTCGCGGGCCACGTGGTCGTGGGCGACTGGGTCATCCTCGGTGGCTTCACCGTGGTCCACCAGTTCGTGCGCATCGGATCCCACAGCATGAGTGCCATGTGCTCCGTGCTGTTCGGCGACCTGCCGCCTTTCGTGATGTGCCAGGGCCAGCCGGCCGAGGCGCGCTCGATGAACTTCGAAGGTCTGCGCCGCCGTGGCTTCAGTCCTGAGCGCATCAGCGCCGTCAAGGCCATGCACAAGGCCCTGTACCGCGACGGCCTGACCATGGATCAGTCGCAGGCCCAGATCGCGGCCCTGACAGGGCGCTATCCTGAGGCGGCGCCGGACGTGGCGATGATGCAGGACTTCCTGTCCCAGACCACGCCGCAGCGCGGCATCATCCGCTGACCGACCATGAGCTCACCCCGCGTGGCCATGGTTGCCGGGGAGACCTCCGGCGATCTGCTGGCTGGTTTGTTGCTCGACGGGCTGAAGTCCCGCTGGCCGGGCGTTCAGACCCTGGGCATCGGTGGTCCGCAGATGGTCCGCCGCGGCTTCGAGGCTTGGTGGCCCAGTGACAAGCTGGCGGTGCGCGGCTATGTCGAGGTGCTGCGCCATTACCGCGAGATCGTTGGCATCCGCGAGCAGCTGAAAGCACGCCTGTTGCAGGACCGGCCCGATGTCTTCATCGGTGTCGATGCGCCCGATTTCAACCTCGATCTGGAGCGTGACCTCAAGGCTGCCGGCGTGAAGACTGCGCATTTCGTCTGCCCCTCGATCTGGGCCTGGCGCCCCGAGCGGGTGCACAAGATCAAGGCCAGCGTGGACCACGTGCTGTGCATCTTTCCCTTCGAGGTGGAGCTGCTCGCCCGCCATGGCATTGCCGCCACCTACGTGGGCCATCCGCTGGCCAATGTGATCCCCATGACCCCGGACCGGGGCGCGGCCCGGTCCGCGCTCGACCTGCCGCAGCACGCGCCGGTGCTGGCCATCCTGCCGGGCAGTCGCGGTTCGGAAGTCAAGTACCTGGCCGAACGCTTTTTCCGTGCCGCCGCACTGATGCGGCAGCAACGTCCGGAGCTGAAGATCGTCGTGCCGGCGATTCCGCGGCTGCGGTCCGCCATCGAGCGCGCGGCCCGTGCCGCCGGCATGGACAGGCACCTGCAGATCGTCGATGGTCAGTCCCACACCGTGCTCGCGGCCTGTGACGTGACGCTGATCGCCAGCGGCACGGCCACGCTGGAAGCGGCGCTTTTCAAGCGGCCCATGGTCATTGCCTACAACATGAACTGGCTGACCTACCAGCTGATGCGGCGCAAGCATCTGCAGCCCTGGATCGGTCTGCCCAACATCCTGTGCCGCGACTTCGTCGTGCCCGAGCTGGTTCAGCAAGCGGCGACGCCCGAGGCCCTGGCCGCGGCCACGCTGCAGTGGTTGGATGATGCCGGCCGTGTGGCGGCACTTGAGCAGACCTTCACCGCCCTGCACACCGAGCTGCAGCGCGATACCTCTACGCTGTCCGCCGATGCGATCGCGCAAGTTCTTGCAGGCTGAGCAGGCCGCCCTGATGTGGGACACCCCGGGCCTCATCGCCGGGGTGGACGAGGCCGGGCGTGGCCCCCTGGCCGGACCTGTGGTGGCGGCCGCTGTGATCCTGGACGATCTGAACCCTATCGTCGGTCTGGCCGATTCCAAGAAACTCACGGCCCTGCGGCGCGAGAAGCTCTACGACGAAATTCGTGCCAAGGCGCTGTGCTGTTCGATTGCCGAGGCCAGCGTGGAAGAGATCGACACGCTCAACATCCTGCAGGCGACGATGCTGGCCATGCGCCGGGCGGTTGAGGGCCTGCGCCTCAAGCCCGCCAAGGTGCTGGTCGACGGCAACCGCCTGCCTGTGCTCGACGTGCTGGCCGAGGCCATCGTCAAGGGCGACGCCAAGGTGCCGGCCATTTCGGCTGCGTCCATCCTGGCCAAGGTGCATCGGGACCGCTGGTGTGCCGAAGTCGACCGCGCGTTTCCCCAGTATGGTTTCGCCGGCCACAAAGGCTACGGCACGGCCGAGCACATGGCTGCCCTGCGCCAGCACGGCGCCTGCCCGCAGCATCGCAGGAGTTTCGCCCCGGTGGCGGAGGTGCTGCGATGAGCACGCCGCCGCAACTGATCACCTCGCGCGACAACCCGCTGCTCAAAGAGCTGCGCAAGCTCAGTCAGGATGGAGCGGCCTACCGCAAGGCCGGCCGCTGCTGGGTCGAGGGCGACCACCTGGGCCGCGCTGCACTGCAACGTGGCTTGCGGCCCGCCGTCGCCGTGCTGGCCGAATCGGCCTGGCCAGTCTACGGCGCCGAGTTTGGCGCCGTGGCTGACAAGACCGTGTTGCTGCCGGACACGCTGTTCGACAGCATCAGCGCACTGGAGGCGCCCACGCGTGTGGGCTTCGTCCTGGCTTTGCCGGGCGGAGCCGGCGTGCAGGCCAGGCAGGCCGCTGTGGTCTTGGACCGCGTGCAGGATGCCGGCAATGTGGGGTCCATCCTGCGCAGCGCTGCGGCCTTCGGTTTTCGTCAGGTCATTGCACTCAAGGGGACGGCGGCCCTGTGGTCGCCCAAGGTGCTGCGCGCCGGCATGGGGGCGCATTTTGCGTTGCACCTCGTCGAGAGCGCGCAACCCGAGTCGCTGCAGGACCTGGACTTGCCGCTGCTCGTGACCAGCTCGCATCAGGGTGAGCTGCTGCACCGGACCCAGCTGCCCTGGCCCTGTGCCTGGGTGCTGGGGCACGAAGGGCAGGGCGTCGCCCCCGAGCTCATGGCGCGTGCCACGCACTCGGTGCGCATCGCCCAGCCCGGCGGCGAGGAATCGCTCAATGTGGCCGCCGCCGCCGCGATCTGCCTGCACGCGAGCGCTGCCGCGCGCTGACCGACCGAGGGATATCCCTCCCATCAGCTATAATCTCCGACTGTTCAGAAATCCAGCCGCCCCAGCGCATTTCCGGCCGAACAATCCCTCTCAAAAGCAGCAGCCAGGACCCGTTTCCTGTGGAATGCGTGGGCGCGCCCGTAACCAACGGAGTACCCAGTGCTTTTGTCTCTCCAGGGAACCACCCCTCACGCCATCCTGGCGCTCGCAGACGGCACGGTCTTTCTCGGCAATTCCATCGGCGCCCCCGGCGCCACGGTCGGCGAAGTGGTGTTCAACACCGCCATCACCGGCTACCAGGAAATCCTCACTGATCCGAGCTACTGCCGGCAGATCGTGACCCTCACGTATCCGCACATCGGCAACTACGGCATCAACTCCGAGGACATCGAAGCCGACAAGGTCCATGCTGCAGGCCTCATCATCAAGGACCTGCCCCTGCTGGCCTCCAACTTCCGCAGCACCGAGACGCTCTCGCAGTACCTCGTGCGCGAGAACACCGTGGCGATCGCCAATCTCGACACCCGCAAGCTCACCCGCCTGCTGCGCAGCAAGGGCGCGCAGAACGGCGCCATCGTCGCACTCCAGGCCGGCGAGGCCGTGAGCCAGGCGCGGATCGACGAGACCCTGGCGGCCGCCAAGGCCGCGCCCAGCATGAAGGGGCTCGATCTGGCCCAGGTTGTCACGACCGCCAAGTCCTATGCCTGGACCCAGACCGAATGGCAGCTGGGCACGGGGTACGGCGAGCAGACCGCCCCGAAGTTCCATGTCGTGGCCTATGACTACGGCGTCAAGAAGAACATCCTGCGCATGCTGGCCCAGCGCGGTTGCAAGCTGACCGTGGTGCCGGCCAAGACGCCCGCCAAAGACGTGCTGGCGCTGAAGCCCGATGGCGTGTTCCTCTCCAATGGCCCCGGGGACCCGGAGCCCTGTGACTACGCCATCAGCGCCGTGCGCGAGATCATCGAGACCGGCATCCCGACCTTCGGCATCTGCCTGGGTCACCAGATCATGGCCCTGGCCTCGGGCGCCAAGACCTTCAAGATGCAGAACAGCCACCACGGCGCCAACCACCCGGTCAAGGACCTGGACAACGGCCGTGTCAGCATCACCAGCCAGAACCACGGCTTCGCCGTGGAGATGGATTCGCTGCCCGCCAAGCTGCGCGCCACGCACGTCAGCCTGTTCGACGGCACGTTGCAGGGCCTGGCCCGCACCGACAAGCCGGCCTTCTGCTTCCAGGGCCATCCGGAAGCCTCGCCCGGCCCGCACGATATCGCCTACCTGTTCGACCGCTTCACGGCGCTGATGGAGAAGAAGTAAATGCCCAAGCGTTCAGACATCAAGAGCATCCTGATCATCGGCGCCGGCCCGATCATCATCGGTCAGGCCTGCGAGTTCGACTACTCCGGCGTGCAGGCCTGCAAGGCCCTGCGTGAAGAGGGTTACAAGGTCATCCTGATCAACAGCAACCCCGCGACGATCATGACCGACCCGGCGACGGCCGACGTCACCTACATCGAGCCCATCACCTGGCAGACGGTCGAGAAGATCATCGCCAAGGAAAAGCCGGATGCCATCCTGCCCACCATGGGCGGCCAGACCGCACTGAACTGCGCGCTGGACCTCTGGCACCACGGCGTGCTCGACAAGTACAAGGTCGAGCTGATCGGCGCTACGCCCGAAGCCATCGACAAGGCCGAGGACCGTCAGAAGTTCAAGCAGGCCATGACCAAGATCGGTCTGGGCTCGGCACGCTCGGGCATCGCCCACAGCATGGAAGAGGCCTGGGCGGTGCAGAAGACCGTGGGTTTCCCCACCGTCATCCGACCCAGCTTCACGCTGGGCGGCACGGGTGGCGGCATCGCCTACAACCCGGAAGAGTTCGAGACCATCTGCAAACGCGGCCTGGAAGCTTCGCCGACCAAGGAGCTGCTCATCGAGGAGTCGCTGCTGGGCTGGAAAGAGTACGAGATGGAAGTCGTGCGCGACAAGGCCGACAACTGCATCATCGTCTGCTCGATCGAGAACCTGGACCCCATGGGCGTGCACACCGGTGACTCCATCACCGTGGCCCCGGCCCAGACTCTGACCGACAAGGAATACCAGATCATGCGCAACGCCTCGCTGGCGGTGCTGCGTGAAATTGGTGTGGACACCGGCGGCTCCAACGTGCAGTTCTCGGTCAATCCGAAAGACGGGCGCATGATCGTGATCGAGATGAACCCGCGCGTCAGCCGTTCCTCGGCGCTGGCATCCAAGGCCACGGGCTTTCCGATCGCCAAGGTCGCGGCCAAGCTGGCCGTGGGCTACACCCTGGACGAGCTGCGCAATGAGATCACGGGTGGCGCCACACCGGCCTCTTTCGAGCCCTCGATCGACTACGTGGTCACCAAGATCCCGCGTTTCGCCTTCGAGAAATTCCCCACGGCTGACAACCGACTGACCACGCAGATGAAGTCCGTGGGCGAGGTGATGGCCATGGGCCGAACCTTCCAGGAATCCTTCCAGAAGGCCCTGCGTGGCCTGGAAGTGGGCGTGGACGGCATGAACGAGAAGACCCAGGACCGTGAAGTGCTCGAGAAGGAGCTGGGTGAGCCCGGCCCTGAGCGCATCTGGTACGTGGGCGACGCCTTTGCCATGGGCCTGTCGGTGGACGAGGTCTACGACCTCACCAAGATTGACAAGTGGTTCCTGGTGCAGATCGAGGAGATCGTGAAGATCGAGCTCGACCTGGACAAGATGGCCGCGGAGAAGGGCGAACAGGCGCTGGCCGCGCTGGATGCCGCCACGTTGCGCACCCTCAAGAAGAAGGGCTTCTCCGACCGCCGCCTCGCCAAGCTGCTCAAGACCACCGAGAAGCAGCTGCGTGACACGCGTCGCAAGCTGGGTGTGCGCCCGGTCTACAAACGTGTGGACACCTGCGCCGCCGAGTTCCCGACCAACACGGCTTATATGTACTCGAGCTACGAGGACGAGTGCGAGGCCGAGCCGACGAACAAGAAGAAGATCATGGTGCTCGGCGGCGGTCCTAACCGCATCGGCCAGGGCATCGAGTTCGACTACTGCTGCGTGCACGCGGCGCTGGCCATGCGCGAGGACGGTTACGAGACCATCATGGTCAACTGCAACCCCGAGACCGTGTCGACCGACTACGACACCTCGGACCGCCTCTACTTCGAGCCGCTGACGCTGGAGGACGTGCTCGAGATCGTGGACAAGGAAAAGCCCACGGGCGTGATCGTGCAGTACGGCGGCCAAACCCCGCTCAAGCTCGCGCTCGGCCTGGAGGCTGAGGGCGTGCCGATCATCGGCACCTCGCCCGACATGATCGACGCGGCCGAGGACCGCGAGCGTTTCTCGACGCTGTTGCGCACGCTCAATCTGAAGCAACCGCCGAACGCCACCGCGCGCACCGAAGCCGAGGCGCTCGAAAAGGCCGCAACCCTGGGCTACCCGCTGGTCGTGCGCCCGAGCTATGTGCTGGGTGGCCGCGCGATGGAGATCGTGCATGAGCAGCGCGACCTCGAACGCTATATGCGCGAGGCCGTCAAGGTCAGCAACGACAGTCCGGTGTTGCTGGACCGCTTCCTCAATGATGCCATCGAGTGCGATGTGGACTGCCTGCGCGACCCTGCAGGCCAGACCTTCATCGGGGGCGTGATGGAACATATCGAGCAGGCCGGGGTGCACAGCGGCGATTCCGCCTGCTCGCTGCCGCCGTACTCGCTGTCCCAGGCCACGGTCGCTGAACTCAAGCGCCAGTCGGCGGCCATGGCGGGCGCGCTCAACGTCGTCGGCCTGATGAACGTGCAGTTCGCCATCCAGCACGTGGACGGCCAGGACGTGATCTACGTGCTGGAATTGAATCCGCGTGCTTCCCGTACGGTGCCGTACGTCTCCAAGGCCACGGGGATCCAGCTGGCCAAGGTGGCTGCACGCTGCATGGCCGGTCAGACCCTGGTGGCGCAAGGCATCACCCGCGAGGTCACGCCGCCGTACTACAGCGTCAAGGAAGCTGTCTTCCCCTTCGTCAAGTTCCCGGGTGTGGATACCATCCTCGGTCCGGAGATGAAGTCCACCGGTGAGGTCATGGGTGTGGGCAAGACCTTTGGCGAGGCTTTCGTGAAGTCGCAGCTGGGCGCGGGCACCCGCCTGCCCACGAGCGGCAAGGTCTTCATCTCGGTCAAGCAGAGCGACAAGCCTCGCGCGGTCGAGGTGGCCCGTGGCCTGATCGAGCTGGGCTTTGGCATCGTGGCCACCAAGGGCACGGCGGCGGCCATCGAGGCGGCCGGCCTGTCCTGCGAGGTGATCAACAAGGTGACCGAAGGCCGTCCGAACGTCGTGGACCAGATCAAGAACGAGGAAATCGCCCTGGTCATCAACACGGTCGAGGAGCGCCGCAACGCGATTGCCGATTCGCGCCATATCCGTACTTCGGCCTTGCTGGGCCGTGTGACCACCTTCACGACCATTGCCGGGGCAGAGGCCGCCGTGCAAGGCATGAAGTCCATGGAAAACCTGGATGTCATCAGCGTCCAGGAGATGCACGCCCAACTGGCATAAAATAGTTTGGACCTGCCGGGGGCAGGCTGGCGTCAGGCGCCGGTCTGCCCCCTTTACTTTTACAACCGATAAATCAGAGACATGGCCACCATTCCGATTACCAAGCGCGGCGCCGAGAAGCTCAAGGCCGAGTTGCACCGTCTGAAAACCGTGGATCGTCCTGCCGTGATCAACGCCATTGCCGAGGCGCGTGCCCAGGGCGACCTGAGTGAGAACGCCGAGTACGACGCCGCCAAGGATCGCCAGGGCTTCATCGAAGGTCGTATCCAGGAAGTCGAGGGCAAGCTCTCGGCGGCCCAGATCATCGACCCGACAGCCATTGATGCCGGCGGCAAGGTGGTGTTTGGTGCCACCGTGGAGCTGGAGGACGAGGCCAGCGGCGAGACCGTCACTTACCAGATCGTCGGTGAGGACGAAGCTGATCTCAAGCTGGGCCTGATCAACGTCGGCTCGCCGATTGCGCGCGCGCTGATCGGCAAGGAGGAAGGCGATACGGCCGAGGTGCAGGCGCCTGGTGGCGTCAAGCGCTACGAGATCGTGGCCGTTAGCTACCGTTGAAGACCGGGGCCGGGATCATGCGCGCCCTGTTGCTTCGCATGCCCCTGTGGGCCGCTGCGCTCTGGTGGGGCAGCCTCACGACCATCGGTTTTCTGGTCGTGCCCCTGCTGTTCGTCCATCTGCCCAGTCCGGCGCTGGCCGGCGGCATGGCGGCCAAGCTCTTCACCGCGCAGACCTGGGTGAGCGTGGTCTGTACCCTGCTGCTCCTGATGGCCTCACGCCCGCGAGACGATGAGGACGCGATGGCCGAGCCCGGTGGTCCGTTGCAGGTCGTGCGGCTGACGGTGGTGGGGGGGCTGTTGTTGGCGCTGCTGGTGGAGTTCGCGGTGGCACCGCGCATCGTGGCGCGTGAGAACCTGTCGCTCTGGCACCGCGTCGGCAGCACGCTCTATGCCTTGCAATGGTTCTGTGCCGCCATCACCTTCTGGCGGCTGAGTCGCAAGGCCTGAGCCGGTCGCTCAGGTCTGGCTGCGTTTTTTCACGCTGGTCTGTTTGGGCTTGGCCCGCTTGATCTTGCCGCCGGGCGTGAGGCGCTGGTTGCCCAGTACGCGCAGCACCTGGACCTCAGGGCGCTGACCGCCTCTCTTGCTGAATTTCAGCACCTTGACGTCGCGGGGGCCGGGCTTGCGGTCCTCGTCCTCGACGCGCTCCTTTACCGGCTTGGGGCGCCAGAGCACGAGCAGTTTGCCGATGTGCTGGATGGGGGCGGCGTTGAGTACATCTGCCAGGGTCTGGAAGATGGTCTCGCGCTCGGTACGGTCGTCGGAGAAGACCCGCACCTTGATCAGGCCATGGGCCTTGAGGGCGGCGTCGGTCTCCTTCTGGATGGCAGCCGTCAGGCCGTCGCCGCCGATCATCACGACCGGGTCGAGGTGATGGGCCTCGGCGCGGAATTCCTTGCGCTGGGCGGGGGTCAGTTGTATCGCTGGCATCCGTCTATTATCGTTGTTATGGTGGCTGGCTGAAACCGGCCACCGGCCTGAAAGAGCAAATGAAAGTCCAAACCAAGAGCAAGAAGGTCAACAAGTCCTGGCTCAACGACCACGTCAACGACACCTATGTGAAGCTGGCGCAGAAGGAGGGCTACCGCGCGCGCGCGGCCTACAAGCTCAAGGAGATCGACGAAACCCTCAAGCTCGTCAAGCCCGGCCAGGTGGTCGTGGACCTGGGCTGTGCGCCCGGGGCCTGGAGCCAGTACCTGCGCCGGCGCATGGCGCCCGGCGGGGCGGCCATGGGCGAGCTCAAGGGGACCATCATCGGTCTGGACCTGCTGCCCATGGAGCCGATCGAGGGGGTGCAGTACATCCAGGGCGATTTCCGCGAGGCTGCGGTCCTGGCCCAGTTGGAAGCTCTGCTCCAGGGGCGCCAGGCCGACCTCGTGGTCTCGGACATGGCGCCCAATCTTTCGGGCGTGGCCTCGGTGGATACGGCCCGGATCGAGGAACTGATCGAGCTGGCCATCGATTTCTGCCAGCATCACCTCAAGCCCTCCGGGGCCTTGGTCGCCAAGGTCTTTCACGGCAGCGGGTACAACGAGCTGGTGCACCGCTTTCGTGCCAATTTCCAGACCGTCAAGCCGCTCAAGCCCAAGGCCTCGCGTGACCGTTCGTCCGAAACTTTTCTCGTTGGCATCGGTCTGAAGTCCTAGACCGCACCCTGAACCTGGCGTTTCCGGGCCCTCTTCCCCGGGCAGGGTGTGGAGGAACGCACAAATCCCCTGTGGCACCAATGGCTGTCACGTGCAAAATCAATCGGCGCATGGCTTGAAACGCCTAAAATGGTGCCAAGCTATGGGTTTCCCTGGCATTCCTACCGGAGCTGCACTTGAACAATCAGTGGTTTTCCAAAGTCGCCGTCTGGCTGGTCGTCGCGCTTGTCCTCTTCACGGTGTTCAAGCAGTTCGACGCCCGAACGACTGGCGCCACCAGCACGCTGAGTTACTCGGACTTCCTTGACGAAGTCCAGAACGGGCGGATCAAGAGCGCCGTCATCCAGGAAGGAGCCGCTGGCAGCACCGAGATCGTGGCCCTGACCGTGGATGACCGCAAGGTGCGTACCACGGGCACCTACCTGGACCGTGGTCTGATTGGCGACCTGCGCAACGCCGGTGTGAAGTTTGACAACAAACAGCGCGAAGAAGGCTCCCTGCTCATGACCCTGCTGGTCAGCTGGGGCCCCATGCTGCTGCTGATCGGCGTCTGGATCTACTTCATGCGCCAGATGCAGGGCGGCGGCAAGGGCGGTGCCTTCAGCTTCGGCAAGAGCAAGGCGCGCATGCTCGACGAAAACAACAACCAGGTCACCTTTGCCGACGTCGCCGGCTGCGACGAGGCCAAGGAAGAGGTCAAGGAGGTCGTGGACTTCCTGAAGGACCCGCAGAAATTCCAGAAGCTCGGTGGTCGCATTCCGCGCGGCCTGCTGCTGGTCGGCCCCCCGGGGACCGGCAAGACGCTGCTGGCCAAGGGCATTGCCGGCGAGGCCAAGGTGCCTTTCTTCAGCATCTCCGGCTCCGACTTCGTCGAGATGTTCGTTGGCGTGGGCGCCGCCCGCGTGCGAGACATGTTCGAAAACGCCAAGAAGAACGCCCCCTGCATCATCTTCATCGATGAAATCGATGCCGTGGGCCGCCAGCGTGGCGCCGGCCTGGGCGGTGGCAATGACGAGCGTGAACAGACCCTCAACCAGATGCTGGTCGAGATGGACGGCTTCGAGACCAACCTGGGCGTGATCGTGGTGGCCGCCACCAACCGCCCGGACATCCTGGACGCTGCGCTGCTGCGCCCGGGCCGCTTCGACCGCCAGGTCTATGTCACGCTGCCCGACATTCGCGGCCGTGAGCAGATCCTGAACGTGCACATGCGCAAGATCCCGATCGGCCAGGACGTGAACGCCAGCGTGATCGCCCGCGGCACGCCCGGCATGAGCGGCGCCGACCTCGCCAACCTGTGCAACGAGGCCGCCCTGATGGCCGCGCGTCGCAACGCCCGTGTCGTCGAGATGCAGGATTTCGAGAAGGCCAAGGACAAGATCCTGATGGGCCCCGAGCGCAAGAGCATGGTCATGCCCGAGGAAGAGCGCCGCAACACGGCCTATCATGAGTCCGGCCACGCCCTGATCGGCAAGCTGCTGCCCAAGTGCGACCCGGTGCACAAGGTCACCATCATCCCCCGCGGCCGTGCCCTGGGCGTGACCATGAGCCTGCCGGCCCAGGACCGTTACAGCTACGACCGGGAGTACATGCTGAACCAGATCGCCATGCTTTTCGGTGGCCGCATCGCCGAAGAAGTGTTCATGCACCAAATGACCACGGGTGCCTCGAACGACTTTGAGCGTGCCACCCACATCGCGCGCGATATGGTCATGCGCTATGGCATGACCGACGCCCTCGGCCCCATGGTCTATGCCGAGAACGAGGGCGAGGTCTTCCTGGGCCGCTCCGTGACCAAGACCACCAATATCTCCGAGCAGACCATGCAGAAGGTCGACGCCGAGGTGCGCCGCATCATCGACGAACAGTACAAGCTGGCCCGCAAGCTGATCGAGGACAACGCCGACAAGATGCACGCCATGGCCAAGGCTCTGCTGGAGTGGGAAACCATCGACACCGAGCAGCTCGACGACATCATGGCCGGCAAGGAGCCGCGTCCGCCCAAGGACTGGACGCCTCGCACGCCGAATTCCGGCGGGGGTGATGCCGGCGGTAGCCCGGCGGTGAAGCCCGATCCTTCGCCGTCAGCCGCCTGAACGGCGCGATAATTGCAAACGGGGCCCAGCGCCCCGTTTTTGCTTTTCTGTACCTCGCAATGTTCTGGCAGACCACCCGCTTTCGCATCGCCCTGAGCCGGCCGCAGGTCATGGGGATCGTCAACATCACCCCCGATTCCTTTTCGGACGGTGGCAGCCACGCAGACATGCGTTCGGCGCTGGCGCACTGCGAGCAACTGCTGAAAGACGGTGCCGACATCCTGGACCTGGGGGCTGAGTCCACGCGCCCCGGTGCCGTTCAGGTGCCGGTGGGCCAGGAACTCGACCGTCTGCTGCCCGTGCTGCGTGAAGCTGTGAAGCTGGGCGTGCCACTGTCGATCGACAGCTACAAGCCGCGCGTGATGCAGGCCTGTCTGGATCTGGGCGCCGACATCGTCAACGACATCTGGGCCCTGCGCTGGCAGGATGCAGCCGATCCGCTGGACGGACGCGCTGTGGTGGCCGGGCATCCGGCATGCGGCGTCTGCCTGATGCACATGCATGGCGAGCCGCGGACCATGCAGGTCAGCCCCATGGGGGGCGATGTCTTGCCCGCCGTCACCAGCTTTCTGGCGCAGGCGGCGCAAGATCTGCGCGTACGCGGCGTCGCGGCCGAGCGCATCGTGCTCGACCCTGGTATCGGCTTCGGCAAGACGGTGGCGCAGAACTTCTCGCTGCTGGCACGCCAGGGTGAGCTGCTGGGCCTGGGCTATGCTCTGCTGGCCGGCTGGTCGCGCAAGTCCTCGCTGGGGGCTGTCGCAGGCCCGCGGCCCGGCAGCGTGGGGCCGACCGGCCAGCATGAGCGCATGGCTCCCAGCATTGCAGCGGCGCTGCTGGCGGTGGAGCGCGGTGCGGCCATCGTCCGCGTGCACGACGTGAGGGAAACCGTGCAGGCGCTCCAGGTGCTGAGCGCTATAAAATAAATAGCATCCAACAGAGACACAAGACAGGGAATGCAGAGATGAGCAGGAAATACTTTGGCACCGACGGCATCCGCGGCACGGTGGGGCAGGCCCCCATCACCCCCGACTTCGTGCTGCGCCTGGCGCACGCCGTGGGCCGCGTGCTCAAGCGCAGCGAAGACCGGCCTGTGGTGCTGATCGGCAAGGATACGCGTATCTCGGGCTATATGCTGGAGAGCGCACTGGAGTCCGGCTTCAACTCGGCCGGGGTGGACGTGGTGCTGCTCGGCCCCCTGCCCACGCCGGGGGTGGCCTATCTCACGCGCGCCCAGCGCGCTTCGCTGGGGGTGGTCATCAGCGCCAGTCACAACGCCTATCCCGACAACGGCATCAAGTTCTTCAGTGCCCAGGGCACCAAGCTGCCCGATGCCTGGGAGCTGGCTGTGGAGGCCGCGCTGGACGACGCACCCGTGTGGGCGGACTCGGCCAGCCTGGGCCGGGCGCGCCGGCTCGACGATGCCTCGGGTCGCTATATCGAGTTCTGCAAGAGCACCTTCGCGGGCGACCTGACGCTCAAGGGGCTGAAGATTGTGGTCGATGCCGCGCATGGCGCGGCTTACCAGATCGCTCCCAAGGTCTTCCATGAGCTGGGCGCCGAGGTGGTGGCCATCGGTTGTGCGCCCGACGGCCTGAACATCAACCACGAGGTGGGCGCCACGCATACCGAAGCCCTGGTGGCTGCGGTGAAGACCCACCAGGCGAACTACGGCGTCGCACTCGACGGTGACGCCGACCGCCTGATGATGGTCGATGCCACCGGTCGCCTCTACAACGGCGACGAGCTGCTCTACCTCATGGTCGATGACCGCCTGGGCCGGGATGAGCACGTGCCCGGCGTCGTGGGCACGCTCATGACGAACATGGCCGTGGAAGTGGCGCTGAAAAAGCGGGGGGTGCAGTTTGTACGCGCCAAGGTCGGCGACCGCTATGTGCTGGAGGAGCTGCACAAGCACCAGTGGCTGCTGGGCGGCGAGGGCTCGGGCCACCTGCTGGCGCTGGACAAGCAGACCACGGGTGACGGTCTGGTCTCGGCCCTGCAGGTCTTGCAGACCTGCGTGCGCAGCGGCAAGACCATGGCGGAACTGCTGGCCGACGTCACGCTGTTTCCCCAGACCCTGATCAATGTGCGTCTGCAGCCCGGCGTGGACTGGAAGGCCAATACGAGGCTCAGCAGCGAGAGGAAAGCGGTCGAAGCCGAACTCGGCGACACAGGGCGCGTGCTGATCCGCGCCAGCGGGACCGAGCCCCTGGTGCGGGTGATGGTCGAGGCGCGTGACGCGCAGCAGGCCCAGGCCTGCGCCGAGCGCCTGGCTGCGACCCTGCGCCGAGCGCCTGGCTGCGACCCTGCGCTGAGAGTCAGCGCTGCGCGGGCCGCGGTGCCCAGGCGTTGACGATCGCGACCAGGGAGAGCATCACCGGCACCTCGACGAGCACCCCGACCACCGTGGCCAGGGCGGCACCCGAGTTCAGCCCGAACAGCGAGATGGCCACCGCCACGGCAAGTTCGAAAAAGTTCGAGGTGCCGATCAGGCAGGCCGGCCCTGCCACGTTGTGCGGCAGCTTGAGCCAGCGCGCGGCGTACCAGCTCAGGAAGAAGATGCCGTAGGTCTGCAGGATCAACGGGACGGCAATCAGCAAGATGACCTGGGGTTTCGCCACGATGGTTCCGGCCTGGAAGCCGAACAGCAGCACCACGGTGGCGATCAGGCCCACGATGGACCAGGGCTTGAGCCGGCCCACGAGCCTGCCCACCGCCTCGGGTCCACGGCCCCGCAGCAGCCGGCGCGTCGCCATGCCGGCGGCCAGCGGCAGCACCACGTAGAGCAGGGTCGAGAGCAGCAGCGTCTCCCAGGGCACGGTGATGTTGGTGACGCCCAGCAGGAAGGCGGCGATCGGCGCGAAGGCCACCACCATGACAAGGTCGTTGACCGACACCTGCACGAGGGTGTAGTTGGCGTCGCCCTTGACCAACTGGCTCCAGACGAAGACCATGGCCGTGCAGGGGGCCACGCCCAGCAGGATCATCCCAGCGATGTACTCGCTGGCCGATTGCGGATCAACCCAGGGCGCGAACAGGTAGTGAAAGAAGAGCACGCCCAACGCCGCCATGGTGAAGGGCTTGATGAGCCAGTTCACCACCAGCGTCAGCAACAGGCCGCGCGGCTTGCGCCCCACATCCTTGATGGCCGACCAGTCGATCTGGATCATCATTGGATAGATCATCACCCAGATGAAGACCGCAACCACCAGATTGACGTGTGCGATCTCGATGGCCGCAACCGCCTGGAACAGACCGGGCAGCAGCAGGCCCAGGCCCACGCCGGCGGCGATGCCCAATGCGACCCACAGGGTCAGGAAGCGTTCGAACAAACCCATGATGCTGTACCTCAGTCTTTCTGGCCGAGCTCGCGGGCGCTTTGCTGGATCAACTGGCCGGCCAGTTTTTCCGGGGGCAGGCTGACCAGCAGGTCCAGGCGACGCTTGATCGCCTGCAAGGTCCGGCGAAAGGCCTCAAGCTTCTGCTCCTGCGTGCCTTGGGTTTCGGACGGATCGGCATAACCCCAGTGCGCCGTGGCCGGGTGGCCGGGCCAGATGGGGCAGACTTCGCCCGCCGCGTTGTCACAGACCGTGATGATCAGGTCCATGCGCGGTGCATCGGGGCCGGCGAACTCGTCCCAGCTCTTGCTGCGCAGGCCGTCGGTGGAGATGCCTGCTGCCTGCAGCACCTGCAGGCCCAGCGGATTGGGCTGCTGGTTGGCCCGCGGGCTGCTGCCGGCCGAGTAGGCCCGGAAGCGGCCGCCGCCGATGTGGTTCAGCGTGGCTTCGGCCAGGATGCTGCGCGCCGAGTTGTGCGTGCAGAGAAAAAGAACATTCAGTGCGGATGTGTTCATGTGGCGTCAGGTGACATGGAAACGGCTGGGCCGTCGGATGGGAGGAAATCGGGCAGCACGACCACGGGCGAGAAGCCACCGCCCTCGGTGCGGAAATTGGTGGTCTGGCCAGACCAGGTGCGCGCCGCGAGCAACTGGACCTGACCGCGGTAGGCGTAGGCGCGCAGATCGAGCTTGAGGCGCTGGGTCTGGCCATTGACGTTGACCAGACGTTCGCTCGGCGGTACCAGGGCCTGGGCCACATAGTCGCCGGTCAAGATCTCGCGCCACACACGCTGCGTGAGCTTGTCGCCGCGGTAGGCCGCGCGTGCACCGAAGCCGGTGGTGGGCTTGAAGAACAGCTCGCGCCGGCGCGCCCACAGGGCCTCGGCGTTTTCGGCCGTGACGGCCATGGTGGCCGGCACCACGCGCAGGAGTTGCTGACGGTCGGCCGGGTCCACGCCCAGCGCCTCGAGCCGGTCCCGATCGGACAGGTCGATCAGGCGGCGTTTGTCCGCAGCCAGGGTGTAGGCGCGAGGGTGCGGGGTGAGCACCACGGCGTCTGCAGCCCAGGCCGAGCGCAGGGCGGCGTGGCCGGGCTGGCTCAGTGCAAAGTCCGTCAGCCGGTTGTAGATCAGGTCCACCGGCTGGTCTGCGGGCAGGGCCGGGTGCCACAGCGCACCGTCGCGCCATTGCAATTCACGCGCATCGGCCACCACGGCATGCAGGCCTTGCGCGGCGAAGAGGTCGCGCGCCAGGGCGAATTCGGGCGCCAGGTACTGAGCCTCGGGCGCGTCGTCGACGATGAGCACATTGCGCCAGGGGCGCGCGCCGCGCTGGGCCTGCCATTCGTGCCTGAACATGTCCACGATCACAGCCTCGGTCCGGTCGAGCTCACCGTCCGGGTCCATGAGGGCCGGCATGGCGGCACAGCAGGCGCGGTGCGCCCGTGCCAGTGCGGCGTTGAGGAAAGCGCCGCCCGCATTCGTGTTGATCTCGATCAGGCGCGGTCCCTCGGCACTGAGGTGGAAGTCGTAGCCCATGAACACGCCCTGCGGTCCGCGGTTCAGGCAGGTCTGCTCATCGGCATCCTTCAGGGCGTGGTTCTGCCAAGCGGGCAGGGCGCACACGCGATCGAGTGTGGCCACGGCCTGCGCGATCTCGTCGCGTGTCTGCGGGTCCAGGAAGACGGCGGTGGACGCGAAGAGATGGGGATGGCTCAGCGCGAGCCGGTCGACCAGACCGCGCAGGGCCGGGCTGGTTTCCAGCTCGGCGCGCAGCTGCTGCGCATCCAGCGTGCTGCAGGCGCACCCGAGGTTCAGGCTGTCGGCGAGGTTCATACAGCGGGGGCGCAGGCGCTGCGGCCCGCCGGGGTGACTTCACAGCTGGCGCCCTGGCAGCAGTGCCGGGTCAGGTAGGCCAGCAGGGCATCCATCCGCGCGAAGTTGGCACGGTAGATCAGGCGCCGTCCGTCGGGCTCACTGCCGGCCAGGCCGGCGTGGACGAGTTCCTTGAGATGGAAGGAGAGGGCGCTGGGGCTGATCTCCAGCTGCTCGGCCAGGACCCCGGGCGTGAGTCCCTCGGGGCCAGCCACCACCAGCGCGCGGAAGGCGCGCAGGCGCTGGGCCTGGGCCAGGGCGGCCAGGGAGTTCAGCGCCTCGGTTTCGCTGTACTTGGGTTTTTTCATTGTTCAATAATACTTGAAATATTGAAATGAAAGCAAGTCGGTTGAACAGGCGGTGCCGGGTCATCGATCTGTCATATATCCGCCATACAGGCGTCATGCAGCCTCCCCACACTGGAGGCCATGCAAGAGCGTAGCCATTCATCTCTCTGTGAATCCGGCGAGGCCGGGGCCGTCTCCCTGGCAGGGCTGGGCAGTGGCCGCTTGCGGGACTCGGGCTGGATGCCTGCTTTCTCGCAAGCGGACGGCCCCGCCGGGCCGGCGCGCACCCAGGTGTTGCACCGCTGGGCGCTGGCCCCGGAGCAGCGGCCGGCCGGTCTGCTGTTCCAGCCGCTGGACGGCAATCCGCGTCATGGTGTGCTGGCATTTTTTGTAGACGAAGGCGAACTGCATGGCGCCATCGAGATCGTCGAGCGCCAGGGGCGCTGGCTCGTGATGCCGGAGGACCTGCGCGCCCGCACGCTGGCTGTGGCGGCCATGGCGCAAGCGGGGCCGTGCGGCTTCCTGCGCTCCAGCATTGCGGGCACGCCGGATCGGCGCTTCATCTTCTTCAACACCCTGCGTGACGGCGCCATGGCCACCCTGGTCGAACGCCGCCGCGATGGAGGCGTCGCCGTCACCTGAAGAACTTCTGGCCCCGCTGATCCGGGGCTTTTTTACAACCGGAACCGATCACCCATAGCAAGCAAGGAGAACAACATGAAAGAACTGCCCAACCCCACGTTTCCGCTGTCACCCGTCGCCCTGCCCAGGGGGTCGCTTCACCGCCAAGCTCCGGACCACGCTCCGGCGCAGCGCGGCGGCATTGAAGTTTCGTGGGCGCGCCACCTCGATGAGGTCCGTGCAGCGCAGCGACTGAGGCACGATATCTTTGCTGGCGAGATGGGCGCGCGTCTGTCCACCACGGTGCCGGGGCACGACGTCGATCTGTTCGACGACTACTGCGAGCACCTGCTGGTGCGTGACCAGGCCTCCGGTCATGTCATCGGCACCTACCGCGTGCTCACCCCCGAGCAGGCCCAGCGCATCGGCAGCACCTACAGCGAGCTGGAGTTCGACCTCACACGCCTGCGCGCCCTGCGCGAGCGCATGGTGGAGCTGGGGCGCAGCTGTGTGCACCCGGATTTCCGCCACGGTGGCGTCATCATGGCCCTGTGGGGTGCGCTGGCCGAGTTCATGGTGCGCAACAAGCTCGACACCATGATCGGTTGTGCCAGCATCCCCATGCTGCACAACGGCCTGGTCAGCGGTGACGTGGCGGCCAGCATCTGGCGTCAGGTGCGGGAGACGCACATGGCGCCGATCGAACACCAGGTCTGGCCGCGCCTGCCACTGCCGGTGGAAGAGCTCGACAGCCATCTGGACGTGGAGCCGCCGGCCCTGATCAAGGGCTACCTGCGCCTGGGTGCCAAGGTACTGGGCGCGCCGGCCTGGGATCCGGACTTCAACAGCGCCGACCTGCCCATGCTCATGCGCATTGCCGATCTGCCGGTGCGCTATCGCAAGCATTTCCTGGGGGCCTGATGAAGCACCCGCTCGAACAGGGCAGCCACTGGCTGGGCCAGGCCATGGAACGCAGCACAGCCTACGATCCCGAGGAGGACAAGGGCGGCACGCGCCGCTACCGCACGGTCTTCATCTCGGACCTGCACCTGGGCACGCCCGGCTGCCGAGCCGAGGACCTGCTGGCCTTTCTCAAGGCCAGCACCTGCGAGCACCTCTACCTGGTGGGCGACATCATCGACGGCTGGCAGCTGCGCCGTCGCTGGTTCTGGCCGCAGGCGCACAACGACGTGGTTCAGAAGCTGCTGCGTGCCGCCCGCAAGGGCTGCCGCGTCACCTTCGTGCCGGGCAACCACGACGAGTTCGCGCGTGGCTTCATCGGCCACCAGTTCGGCGGCATCGAAGTGGTGGATGACGCCGTGCACACCACGGCCTCGGGCCAGCGCCTGTGGGTCACGCACGGTGACTACTTCGATGGCGTGATCCAGTATGCGAAGTGGCTGGCCTATGTGGGCGACAACCTTTACGAGTTCGCCTTGCGCCTCAACCGCTACCTCAACCACCTGCGGGCGAAGTTTGGTCTGCCCTACTGGTCGCTCTCAGCCTACCTCAAGCTCAAGGTCAAGAAGGCCGTAAGCTTCATCAACGACTTCGAGCAGGCCGTGGCGCATGAAGCGCGCAGGCGCGGCCACCAGGGTGTGGTCTGCGGCCACATCCACCATGCCGAGATCCGCGAGATCGAGGGCGTGCTCTACTGCAACGACGGCGACTGGGTCGAGAGTCTCACAGCGCTTGTCGAACACCACGACGGCCGGCTCGAGATCGTGCGCTGGGGCGATGTGGCACCGGCCCAGGGATTGCCGCAGGCCGTGCGCGCGCCCGCCACGGCATGAGGGGGGCAAGGCGCCACGCCTGGTGACGTCAGAGTCCCTGCGTCGCCGCCTGGCAGTGGTCTTGTCATATAAATGTCATCAAGACTGTCAACAATCTGTCATGACTTTCTCGTCTACCCGTCTGGAACCCAACGTGCCGGCTGATACCGTCCCCAACGCTGCGGCGCTGCCCCTGCTGGATCGCGACCACAGCATCCTGGCCTTCAACTGGCGGGTGTTCGATTGGGCCTGCCGCGCGGACGGGCCCTTGTTGGAGCGGCTGCGCTATCTGTGCATTGTCTCGTCCAACCTGGACGAGTTTTTCGAGGTCCGCGCCGAGCCGCACCTGAGCGCACTCAAGGTGCAGGAGCAGCAGGGCACCTGCAGCGCGGTATCCTTCGAGCGCATGTCCCGGGCCATACACGAGCTGGTGGAGCGTCAGTACGCGCTCTACAACGAGGAGCTGATGCCCGCGTTCGAGAAGCAGGGCATCAAGATCGTCTCGCATGGCGAGCGCAATGCCGCGCAGCGCCGCTGGGTGCACCAGTACTTCGAGAGCGACGTCAAGCCGCTGCTCATCCCCGTGGGGCTCGATCCCTCGCACCCGTTCCCGCAGGTGGCCAACAAGTCGCTCAACTTCATCGTGCGCCTGGGCGGGCACGATGCCTTCGGCCGGGCCAATGACATTGCCATCGTCAAGGTGCCGCGCGCACTGCCACGTCTGATTCCCATGCCCGAAAAGCTGTGCGGCAAGCGCCGGCTTTTCGTGTCGCTCTCCAGCGTGATCCGCGCGCATCTGGACGAACTCTTCCCCGGTCGCGAGGTCGGGCAGTTCTCGCAGTTCCGCGTCACCCGCCACTCCGACCTGGCGGTGGACGAGGAAGACGTCAAGAACCTGCGCACCGCGCTGCGCCAGGGCCTGCAGCATCGCCACTACGGCCAAGCTGTGCGGCTGGAAGTCTCGGCCGGCTGCTCCGAGTACCTGTCCAGCTTCCTGCTGCGGCAGTTCGAGCTGCCCGAAGGCGCGCTGTTCCGCGTGCACGGACCGGTGAACCTCGTGCGCCTGGGGCAGCTCGTGGACCTGGTGGACGAGCCGCGCCTGCGCTTCCCGTCCTATAAGGCCTCCTACCCCGCACAGCTGCAGCCCGGGCACTCGATCTTCGAGCAGCTCAAGCGCGGCGATGTGATGATCCACCAGCCCTACGAGAGCTTCGACGGCGTGCTCGACTTCCTGCGCGAGGCCGTCAACGATCCGCAGGTGCTGGCCATCAAGCAGACCATCTACCGCACCGGCGCCAACTCCGTGCTCATGGACCTGCTGCGTGAGGCCGTGCGCCGCGGCAAGGAAGTGACCGTGGTGCTCGAGCTCAAGGCGCGTTTTGATGAAGAGGTCAACATCAACTGGGCCGACCAGCTCGAGTCCATCGGTGTGCAGGTGCTCTACGGCGTGGTTGGTCTCAAGACCCACGCCAAGATGATGCTGGTCACGCGGCGCGAGGGCAAGGCGCTCAAGCGCTACGCCCATCTCTCCACCGGCAACTACAACCCGGTCACTGCGCGCTTCTACACGGACCTGAGCCATCTCACGGCCGACGCCGCACTCACGGCCGACGTGGAGCACGTGTTCGTGCATCTGGCCGGCCAAAGCAAGCTGCCGCGCCTCAACCGCCTCTGGCTCGCGCCCTTCCAGCTGCACCGCAAGCTGATCGAGAAGATCGAGAGCCTGGGGGTGGCGGCGGCGGCCGGAAAATCCACCCGCCTGGTGGCCAAGATGAACGCGCTGACCGACGAGGCCATCATCCGTGCGCTGATCGCCGCAGGCCAGCAGGGCGTGAAGATCGATCTCATCATCCGCGGGGCCTGCATGCTGCCGGCCCAGCTGCCGGGCCAGACCGGCAACATCCGCGTGCGCTCGCTGATCGGCCGCTTCCTGGAGCACGCGCGCGTCTTCTACTTCCGCGAGGGCGAGCAGGAAGAGCTCTATCTGTCGAGCGCCGACTGGATGAACCGCAATATGCTGCGTCGGGTGGAGCTGGCCTGGCCCGTGCTTGATCCCGTGCTGCGCCAGCGCATCGTCGACGAATGCCTGGTGGCCGGTCTACATGATATGCAGGGTTCATGGGACTTGCAGCCCGACGGCCGCTACCAGCGCGTGCGTCCTGCCCCTGGTCGCAGCGGCCCCGGCGCCCAGGAGGCGCTGATGGCTCGCTACGGACAACGCGAGGTACGCTGACATGGACCTGGTGCTGTGGCGTCACGCGGAAGCGCATGAAGCCCAGCCGGGGCAGGACGACCTGTCGCGCGCGCTCACGCCGCGTGGCGAAAAACAGGCCGCGCGCATGGCCGCCTGGCTGGACCGCCAGCTCCCCGATGGCGCGCGCATCCTCGTCAGCCCGGCCAAGCGGACCGAACAGACCGTCCAGGCCCTGGGCCGCAAGTACAAGCTGCGCGAGGAGCTGGGACCCAATGCCACGGTGGACCAGCTGCTGCAACTCGTGCAGTGGCCCCAGGGCAAGGGCGTGATCCTGCTGGTCGGTCATCAGCCTGTGCTGGGCCAGACCATCGCACGCCTGCTGACCATCCACGGCAGCGAATGCAGCGTGAAGAAGGGCGCCGTCTGGTGGCTGCGCCACCGCCTGCGCGACGGTGCCTCACAGACCACCCTGGTGTCCGTGCAGTCGCCCGACGCCCTTTAAGAGAGCTCAGTCCTTCTTCGGCCGGCCGGTCTTGATCGACGGCACGGCCTGGAGCGCCGCCAGCAGGGGCTTGTCGCTGAGTGCGGCCAGGGCACGGATGCCGGCGCGCAGCAGCTCGCTTTTCTTGGCCGGCCGGGCCAGCTTGGCGCAGCGTTGCTTGAGCTCGCTCAGCACAGCGTACTCATCCTTGGGAATGGTGTAGCTGTCGCGCACCAGCTTGGGCTTCTTGACCTTGGCGGGGGCGGCGGCTTTGCGGCTGCTGGTTTTTGGGTTCGTCGCCGTCTTGCCCGCGGTCTGTGTCTTCCTGGGCGTGGCCTTCTTGGCGGTTGCCTTGCGCGGAGCGGCTTTCTTTGGGGCGGGTGCGGAGGTAGCCGCTGTCGTGTCTGAGGTGGCGCTGATGCTCATGGTGGGGTGGAGAAAACAGAATGAAGAAAACGGTTTATATAGTTTTCCGTTTCCTGCCGCTACCGCAAATCCCCACTTCGTGACGACGCGTCACGTGACTGAAATATTTCAGTCATGAAGCTGCCATCCAGCGGCCGCACACTGATTCCTCAAAGTCGTTGGGGCCCGGCCCCGGGAATGGAATGCAGGAACTAATGATGGATGCCCGGCCGCGTGCACGCGCACCGGCGCAAGCCCCGATGATCGATCACGTCCGCCTCTTCGCTGCCGAGTTCTGGCCCGCCCTCAGCGGACGCGAGGGCCCGCTGGCCCGCCTTCTGCGTGAAGATGCCCTCTACCCCGTGTTCCAGCCCATCGTCGATCTCAAGACCGCGGTTGTGCACGCCCACGAGGCGTTGATCCGCGGTCCGGCAGGCAGCTGGCTGCAGTCGGCCGACGCACTGCTGCGCGCGGCGCAGGAAGAGGATCTGCTCTACGAGTTCGAACTCTTCTGTGTCTACAGCGCGCTGCGCCACTGGGGCGAGCTGCGTCAGCCCGGTCGGCTTTTTCTCAACATCAGCGCCCATGCCCTGCAGCGCCTGGTGGGAGTGGGCGGCACCCAGACCCTGGCGCGCGCCATGCGCGGCCTGCAGGTCTCGCCACGCATGGTGGTGCTGGAGATCACCGAGCACGAGCGCGTGCACGATATGGACGCCATGGTCGAGGTCGCGCGCGTGCTGCACTCGGTCGGGCTCTCGCTGGCGCTCGACGATTTCGGCGACGGCCGCTCCAGCCTTCGCCTGTGGTCCCAGCTCAAGCCCGATATCGTGAAGATCGACAAGTACTTCAGCCGCGGCATCCACCACAGCGCAGACCAGCTCAAGACCCTGCATGCCCTGCTGCAGATCGCGGATGTCTTCGGCACCCAACTCGTCGCCGAGGGCATCGAGAACGAGGCCGACCTGCGCGTGATCCGCGACCTGGGCATCGCCTACGGCCAGGGCTACTTTCTGGGCCGGCCCGATGCGGCCGTTCAGTCCCAGGCCCTGCACGAGGCCGGTCGCGTGCTGCAGGATACGCGCGTGGCCGTCATGCCCGAGCAGCGCTATGTCGCCCGCAGCGGCCAGCTGCGCCACCTTTCGCTGATCCATGCGCCGGCAGTCGCGCCACGTACCAGCAACGACGACGTGGCCGGCATCTTCCAGGCGCACCCCGAACTGCACGCGCTGGCCGTGGTGGACGACGAGCGACCGCTGGCCATCATCAACCGCCAGCAGTTCATGGACCACTACGCCACGCTCTACTTCCGCGAGATCTTTGGCCGCAAGTCCTGCATGCTGCACGCCAACCAGCAGCCGCGCCTGATCGAACGCAGCCACGACATCGAGCAGCTCATCGGCATCCTGACCTCGCAGGACCAGCGCTACCTCAGCGACGGCTTCATCGTCACCGAGAACGGGCGCTACGTGGGCCTGGGCACGGGCGACCAGCTCGTGCGCTCGGTCACCGAACTGCGGCTTGAGGCCGCGCGCCACGCCAACCCGCTGACTTTCCTGCCGGGCAACATCCCCATCAGCCTGCACATCAAGCGCCTGCTCGACAGCGGCGGTGAGTTCACCGCCTGCTACATCGACATGAACCACTTCAAGCCCTACAACGACCACTACGGTTACTGGCGCGGCGACGAGATGATCCGCCTGCTCGCCCGCCTGGCCGCCGCACACAGCGATCCGCAGCGCGACTTCGTGGGCCATGTGGGCGGGGATGACTTTCTTATCCTGTTCCAGAGCACCGACTGGGAGCGACGCTGCCGCGCCATCGTCGACGACTTTGCAGCGCAGGCCCGCGAGCTCTACGACGCGCCTGCGCTCCTGGCCGGTGGCATCGAAGCCGAGGACCGGCAGGGGCAACGGCGCTTCTTCCCCTGCACCACGGTGTCCATCGGCGCGGTGCGGGTCTGCTGCGGTGCCTACCGCGATGCGGAGGAGGTGGCGACGAGCGCCGCCCATGCCAAGCGCCTGGCCAAGTCCAACGCCTCGGGCCTGCACCTGCTCGACGCCCGCCCACCGGGGATGGACTGCGCGCTGCCCGGTGCGGTCACCCCCCAGCCCACGACCTCATCGCCGGACGGAGCGCCCGCAGGACTTCCCCGATGAACCTGAACCGCTACAAGATTTCCACCCGTCTGGCCTGCGCCTTCGGTGTCATGGCCCTGCTGGTGCTCGTGCTGGGTCTGCTGGCCCTGCGCCAGTTGCAGGCCGTGCAGGGCCATTTCCAGACCCTGCAGGCGCAGCACTACCCGCAGGTGGTCACGGTCCACCGCATCAAGGCGCTGGTGCTCGACAGCGCCAGCACCCTGCGCAACCTCTTCGTCATCGTGAGCGAGCCCGAGATCCGACGCCAGCTCCAGCGTGTGGACCGCCTCACGCAGGAGAGCGACGCCCTGCTGGCGCAGCTGCAGCAGGCCAGTGCCCAGGGCGAGGCGCAGCCCCTGTTCGGGGCCGTGCAGCAGGCCGGCCAGACCTATCTGGCAGCCCGCAAGCGCATGCTCGACGCCTTTGCCGAAGGCCTGCTCAACGAGGCCGGCCTGATCCTGATGCGCGAGGTGCAGCGGGATCAGCAGCTCTACTTGGACGCGCTGGAGGCGCTGATCGCCTTCCAGGAGGCGCAGATGCAGGTCTCTGGCGGCGCCGTCGATGGCGCCGCCGACAGCGCCCTGGCCCAGACCGGCCTGATGTTGTGCGTGGCCGTGGCCGTGGGCATGGCGCTCTGGCTGGCCCTGGGCCTGGTGCGTTCCATCCAGCGTCCGCTGACGCAGGCCGGCGCACTGGCACGGGCCGTGGCCGATGGGGATCTCACGGCCCGCACTTCGGCTGGCGGTCGCGACGAGATTGCCGTGCTGCTCGATGCGCTGGGCGAGATGCAGGCGCGTCTGTCTGCCATCGTGGCTGGCGCCCGTCAGGGCGCAGAGACCCTGGCCGCCGCCGCGGCGCAGATCGCCGCCGACAATGCTGATCTCTCGGCGCGCACCGAAAGCCAGGCCAGCACGCTGGAGCAGACCGCGGCCTCGATGGAAGAGCTCGGCGCCACCGTGCGCGCCAATGCGGAGTGCGCCCGCCAGGCCCAGGCGCTCACGCACAGCGCGAGCGAAGTGGCGCAGCGCGGCGGCGAGGTGGTGGGCCAGGTCGTGAGCACCATGGGCGAGATCCACACCAGTTCGCGCCGCGTCGCCGACATCATCGCGGTGATCGACGGCATCGCCTTCCAGACCAACATCCTCGCCCTCAACGCCGCGGTGGAGGCGGCGCGCGCTGGTGAACAGGGCCGCGGCTTCGCCGTGGTGGCCGGCGAGGTACGCAGCCTGGCCGGGCGCACGGCCGAGGCCGCGCGCGAGATCAAGGCCCTGATCTCGGGCAGCGTGCAGCGCGTGCAGGCCGGTGCGGCCCTGGTCGACGAGGCGGGTCAGACCATGGCCGGCATCGTGACCGGCGTGCGCCAAGTGCGCGAGATCATGGACGGCATGAGCGCGGCCAGCGCCGAGCAGGCCGCTGGCATCGGCCAGGTCGCCGAAGCCCTGGCCCAGCTCGACCGCGTCACGCAACAGAACGCCGCGCTCGTGCAGCAGATGGCCGCCGCCGCGGGCTCGCTGCAGGCGCTGGCCGGGCAGCAGGTGCAGGCCGTGGCTGTGTTCCGCTTGCAGTCGGGGACGGCCGCCAACGTTGCGCAGCCGCTCGCACTCGCGGCCTGAGTCTGTCACCGCATCTTCACGCCGTCGACACGTCGGGGTCACATGACGCTTCCATCATCTCCTCAACCTAGAAGGAGATGCACATGAAAGTCGCTGTCATCGGAGCAGGGTATGTGGGGCTGGTCACCGCCAGCTGTCTGGCCGAGCTGGGCCATGAGGTGGTCTGCATGGACAACGACCCGCGTCGTGTGGAACAGCTGCGTGCCGGCGTCGTGCCCATCTACGAGCCCGGCCTGGACGCACTGATCGAGCGCAGCGGCCGTGCCCAGCGTCTCTTCTTCACCACCCGCCTGGCCGATGCGCTGGAAGCCGCCGAGGTGCTGTTCATCGCCGTCGGCACGCCGCCGCGCGAGGACGGCTCGGCCGACCTGGGCCACGTGCTCGAGGTGGCGCGCCAGGTGGGCGCCACGCTCACGCGTGCGCTCGTCGTGGTCAACAAGTCCACCGTGCCCGTGGGCACGGCCGAGCGCGTGCAGGCCGTGCTGGACGCCGGCCTGGCGGCGCGCGGCCTCAGCGGCCTGCCCGTGGCCGTGATCTCCAACCCCGAATTCCTCAAGGAAGGCGCGGCCATCGACGACTTCATGCACCCGGACCGCATCGTCATCGGCCTGCCCGCGGGGGAGTCAGGTACCCAGGCTCGTACGGCCATGACGCAGCTCTACGCCTCGCTCAACCGTCACCACGAGCGCACGGTCTGGATGGACCTGCGCAGCGCCGAGCTCACCAAGTACGCGGCCAATGCCATGCTGGCCACGCGCATCTCCTTCATGAACGAGATGGCCAACCTGGCCGATCTCGTGGGCGCCGACGTGGACGCCATCCGCCGCGGCATCGGCAGCGACAGCCGCATCGGCCCGAGCTTTCTCTACGCGGGCACGGGCTACGGTGGCAGCTGCTTCCCCAAGGACACGCGTGCGCTCATGCAGACCGCGCAGCAGCACGGCAGCCAGATGCAACTCGTGGAAGCCACCGAGCGCATCAACCAGTCCCAGCGCCAGGTGCTGGCGCGCCGCGTCATGCAGCACTTCGGCGCCGATCTGCGCGGCCGTCGCTTCGCGCTCTGGGGCCTGGCCTTCAAGCCGCAGACCGACGACATGCGCGAGGCGCCCAGCCGCCACCTGATTCGCCAGCTCATCCTTCGCGGCGCCGAGGTGGTGGCGCACGACCCGGTTGCGCTGGAGACCGCGCGTTCGGCTCTGGCCGATGACCTGGCCGACATCCCGCAGGGGCTCGCGCGCCTGCGGCTCGTGGGGGACGCTATGGCCGCACTCGACGGCGCCGACGCGCTGATCGTGGTGACGGAGTGGAAGCAATTCCACAACCCCGACTTCACGCTGATCCGCGAGAGCCTGCGCCGCCCGCTGATCATCGACGGCCGCAACCTTTACGACCCGCAGCAGCTCCAGACCTTGGGTATCGCCTACCAGGGCATCGGCCGGCGCAATGACCTGGCTGGCGAACGCGTCGTGAGCTCGGTTGCCCAGCAGGCCCTGGCCGAGGCGGCTTGAGGGCGCAGGCCCGTCGTCTGCCGGCCGGCTTCGGCTGGTTCATGGCGGCGCAGTTCCTCTCGGCCCTGGCCGACCACGCGCTGCTCATCGTCACCATCGCCCACCTGCAGCTGCTCGGTGCGCCGCTGTGGTGGGCGCCGCTGCTCAAGTTCAGCTTCACGCTGTCCTATGTGCTGCTCGCGCCAGGCATCGGCGCGCTGGCCGATGCGGTGTGCAAGCGTCGCCTGATGATGGCCATGAATGCGCTCAAGCTGCTGGGCGCCTTGGCGCTGCTCAGCGGCCTGCACCCGCTCGCCGCCTTTGCACTCGTGGGCCTGGGCGCCTCGGCCTATGCGCCGGCCAAGTACGGCCTGCTGACGGAGAGCGTGCCGCCCGCCGCCCTGGTGGCCGCCAACGGCTGGGCCGAGTCGGCCGTGGTGCTCTCGGTGCTGCTGGGCACAGCACTCGGTGGGCTGTTGGTTTCGCCGCTGTGGCTGCAGGCCGCGGCTGCATGGCTGCCGCTGCCCGGCGCGTCCAGTCCGGCGCTCAATGCCTCGCTGGTCTGCGTGCTCGGGCTCTATGGCCTCGCTGCGCTCTGCCATCTCGGTATCGTGCCCAGCGGGCTGCGCCGTGCGCGCCGCAGTCACGCGCCGGCACGCCTGGTCGCCGATTTCCTGCAGGCCAATCACCGGCTGTGGTGCGACCGCAGTGGCGGCCTCTCGCTGGCTGTGACCACGGTGTTCTGGGGCGTGGGCGCGTTGCTGCAGTTCGCGGTGCTGCTCTGGGCCGCGCAGCAGCTGGCCCTGGGCCTGGACCAGGCCGCCTGGCTGCAGGGCGTGGTGGCCCTGGGCGTGGTGGTGGGCGCCGTGCTGGTGGCGCGCCGTCTGCGCCTGCGCCACGCCACGGCCGTGCTCGTGCTGGGCCTGCTCATGGGCGCACTCATGGCCAGTGCGCCGCTGATTCACGACTGGCGCGTCGCCGTGCCGGTGCTCTTGCTGATCGGTGGCCTGGGCGGCATGCTGCTCGTGCCCATGAACGCGCTGCTGCAGCACCGCGGCCACCGATTGTTGAGTGCGGGTCAGTCCATCGCCGTACAGGGTTTCAATGAGAACCTCAGCGTGCTGCTGAGCCTGGGCCTTTACGCCGCCCTGCTGGCGCTGCAGGTGCCGGTGGCCGCCATCATGGTGCTGGCCGGCGCGGTGCTGGCCGGTTTCAGCGTCTGGACGCTCATGCGCCGGCGCCGTCCGCCGGGCCTGCAGACGCTCTCAGGCCATCTGCTGCGCCGCGACTGAGGTCTGGCGGTCGCCGCCTGCAAGGTGCCCCGCCATCGCCAGCTTCATTACGCTCTCGATCTGCGCCACGATGCCGCCCCAGTCGTTGAGGCGCGCGGAGGCGCGGGCCCCGGTACGCAGGCGTGCGCGCAGGCTGTCGTTCTGCACCAGCTCGGCCAGCTGGCGCACGAAGGACTCTTCGTCATCCATGGCCACCAGCAGGCCGTTGCCGCCGTGCGTGATATTTTCCGAGGCAGCGGCGTAGTCATAGGCCAGCACGGCCAGGCCGCTGGCCATGGCTTCGAGCACCACATTGCCGAAGGTCTCGGTCGGGCTCGGGAAGCCGAAGATGTCGGCGCTGGCGTAGTGCTGGGCCAGTGACGCGCGGTCCAGCGCGCCGGTGAACAGGGCATCGGGAGCCAGGGCCTGCAGCTCAGCGCGCTGCGGGCCGTCGCCCACGAGCACGAGCTTGAGATCCGGGCGCAGCAGCCGCGCCTGGGCATAGGCGCGGATCAGCAGGGGCAGGTTCTTCTCCTTGGCCAGGCGGCCCACGCAGAGCAGCACGGGCGTGTCGGGCTGCACGCCCCAGCGCGCGCGCAGTTCCTCGCTGCGCAGTGCCGGGTCGAACAGCGTGGTGTCCACGCCGCGCGCCACCACCTGCAGGCGTTCGAAGCCTTCGGCGGCCAGGCGATCGGCCAGGCCGCGCGTGGGCACCATGGTGGTCAGCGTCTGGTTATGGAAGCGGCGCAGATAGGCCATGATGGGCTTGCTGAGCCAGCCCATGCCGTAATGGCTGCTGTAGGCGTGGAAGTTGGTACGGAAATCCGAGGTGACGGGGATGCGCAGCTTGCGCGCCACGCGCAGCGCCGACCAGCCCAGCGGCCCCTCGGTGGCAATGTGCACCAGGTCGGGTCGCTGCAGCGTCCACAGCGGCTGCAGCTGGCGGCGCGAGGGCAGGCCCAGCTGCAGGTGCGGGTAGCGAGGGATCGCCATGCCACGCAGCAGCACGTCCCCGCCCTTGCTGTCCGGCCGGACATCCCCGCCCTGACGCGGCCGCACCAGCTGCACGTCATGCCCGCGCTCGCGCAGGCCCAGCACCACGCGCTGCAGCGTCAGCGCCACGCCGTTGATCTCGGGCGGGTAGGTCTCGGTGACGACGGCGATGCGCAGATGGGTCTGCGCGGCGGGCAGGTTTTCAACCAGCAGGTCGGTGGTGTCGGGCTTCATTCCCTCATGCTGATGCCCGTTTATCTCAGAACGATGACAGCGTGGCGTGGCGGCCTCAACGGCCCGTGAAATTTTGGTGACAGGTGCGGCGCTGTCATGGTTCTTTCATGCGCCGGGTCGACCATCCCCGCAGGCGCACCGTCGTGCCGCCACATGACACACAGGAGTCTTCGTGAGCTCATTTCTGCAAGCCCTCAAGGTCCAGCGCTGGGACGACCACCGCTACTACCACCACAGCCGCATCAACCAGTCGCTGCATCTCATCAGCGCCATCGCCTTCCTCGTGGCCTATGCCTTCCTCTTCATCGAGCCGCCGGTGGCCGCACTCATTGCCTGGCTGATCTCCATGGTCTCGCGCCAGTCGGGTCACTTCTTCTTCGAGCCCAAGGGCTACGACGAGGTCAACCAAGCCACGCACGAGTACAAAGAAGAGATCAAGGTGGGCTACAACCTGCAGCGCAAGGTGGTGCTCATGGCCGTCTGGGCGGGCCTGCCTGTGCTGCTGTGGGCCGACCCGGGCTTCTTCGGCCTGCTGGAGCCGCACACCCAACCCAGCGGCTACGTGCTCAACGTGGGCTGGCTCTGGCTCTGGCTGGGCGTGGGCGGTCTGGCCTTCCGCGTGCTGCAGCTGGCGCTGACGCAAAGCCTGTACACCGGCATCGTCTGGGCCACCAAGATCGTCACCGACCCCTTCCACGACATCCTGTTGTACTGGAAGTCGCCCTGGTATCTGCTGCAGGGCGAGCTGATCGCCAAGCCCGAGTACCTACAGGCCGAACGTGCCGAGCACGAGGCCGAGCTGGCCCGCCAGCAGGGCTGAATGAACAAGGCCCCGGGTATCTCCGGGGCCTGTCGGTATCAGTGGGTCGGTTCAGCGCTTGAAGACCTGCCCCAGCATTTCCCGCAGCAGCCCGCGCTTGATGGCTTTGTTCGTCAGGCCGGGGGCCTGCCACCACCAGCCCTCACGCTGCATCTGCAGACCGGCCTGCACGCAACGCTCCACCACCTCATCGAAATCGGCATCCGTGAAGTTCAGGCTGAAGATGAAGCGCCCAGTGCCCACCCAGCTCAGGGCCAGGCCATGATCACGCAGGTAGTACTGCAGCATCCAGTTGTAGCGCGAGGGGCGCGTGTAGCCCAGCGTCCAGACACTGCTCATGTTGGCCGCCTGCAGTGGCAGGCCCTCGGCCTGCATGCGGGCGTTGAAGCGCTCACGCCGTGCGTCCCAGGTGGCGTCCAGGTCCCGGTAGATCGCCTGCACCTCGGGTGTGTCCAGGCGGCGCAGGAACTCGTTCATCGCCCCCATCACATAGGGGTGGGCGTTGAAGGTGCCGCGGGCAAAACAGATGTCGGCTGGCTTGTCTTCGCGGAAGCGCTGCATCAGCTCGCGCTTGCCGCAGACCACGCCCACGGGCAGGCCGCCGCCCAAGGTCTTGCCGTAGGTGACCAGATCGGCCTGCACGCCGAAGTAGTCCTGCGCCCCCTTGGCCGCCAGACGGAAACCCAGAAACACCTCGTCGAAGATCAGCACAATGCCGCGCTCGTTGCAGACCTCGCGCAGCTGCTGCAGCCAACGCGTGTAGGCCGCACGGTCATAGCCGGCGCTGCGGCTGCTGTCGAGCAGTGTCGAGTCGCCGGGGGCGTTCTTGTTGAGGTGCAGGGCCTGCAGCGGGTTGATCAGCACGCAGGCGATGTCCTTGCGCGTGCGCAGCACCTTGAGCGAGGCCTCGTGCATGTCGCGCAGGGTGTAGGTCTCGCGCGGGGGCAGGGGGTTGCCCGGGCCGGGCTGCACGTCTTCCCACCAGCCGTGGTAGGCGCCGCAGAAGCGCACCAGGTGGCGCTTGCCCGTGTGGTAACGCGCCAGGCGCACGGCCTGCATCACGGCCTCGGTGCCGCTCATGTGGAAGGACACGGCGTCCAGCCCGCTGATCTGCTGCAAACGGCGCACGTTGTCGGCCACGCAGGGGTGGTAGGCGCCGAGCACGGGGCCCAGGTCCTGCGCGATGCGCGCGCCCGCGGCGATGCAGGACTTGTAGAAGTCCACGCCGAAGACGTTGACGCCGTAGGAACCCGTGAGGTCGATGTAGCGCTTGCCGTCCAGGTCTGTGACGGTCACGCCTTCGCTGCTCTGCACGAAGCCGCCCACGGCCAGATGCTGGCGCAGGTAAGGGCTGAACTGGTAGGGCACGCGGTAGGCGCCGGTGAAACGCAGGTCCGGAATGCCCTCGCGCATCTCCTTCGTCAAGGCAATCGACTGCGGCGACGCCGCCTGCAGCCGGCCGGCCAGCGCAAAAAAGCCCGCACGGCGCTGCTGCACCACGGTCTCGGGCGCACCGTCGCAGGCAAAGAAAGCGGCCTCGTCGTAGGCATAGCCCGGGATCCAGCGCGCCAGCCGCTTGGCCATGCGCGAGTGCCCGGCCAGCGAGGGGTGCTTTGCGCGCGAGAGTTCGAGCCGGCGCTTGAGCCAGGGCAGGGTGGCACCGGCGGCGCCGGCAATCCAGGCAAGTTCGTAGGTCATGGTCGTGTGTGAAATGACGATGACTCTTTGTATTCAGATGATTTGACAGCCTTGTGAAAACACCATGACGAGCAAAACATTTCTCCATCGCCTGCTGCAGCAGGAGAGCCTCAATTTCGTGCTCACCAACCGCCTGCCGCGCGTGGCGCTGACGCGTTTCATGGGCCGCTTCAGCAAGGTGCGCCAGCCGCTGGTGCGCGATGTGTCCATCGCGCTCTTCAAGTTCTTCGGCGGGCTGGACCTGAGCGAGGCCAGGAAGCAGCGCTTCGACAGCCTGCACGACTGTTTTGTGCGCGAGCTGAAGGAAGGCGCACGGCCCTTTGATCCTGATCTGAGGGTGATCTGCAGCCCCAGCGACGGTATCGTGGGCGGCCACGGCCGTATCGAAGGTGACGAACTGCTGCAGATCAAGGGCATGCCCTACATCCTGGCCGAGTTGCTGGGCAGCACCGAGCTGGCGGCGCAGCACCAGGGTGGCACTTATGTGACCCTGCGCCTGCGCGCCAGCATGTACCACCGCTTCCACGCGCCGACCGACTGCACGGTAAAGCGGGTCACGCACATCCAGGGCGATATGTGGAACGTCAACCCCATCGCGCTCAAACGTGTGCCCAGTCTTTATTGCCGCAACGACCGCGCCGTGATTGAAGCGACGCTGACATCAGGCCAGGCGCTGACCCTCGTGCCCGTGGGCGCCATCCTGGTGGCCAGCGTGCGCCTGCATTTTCTGAATATGAACCTGCATCACGACTACCAGGGCGAGCAGGTGATCGCCTGTGACGCGCCATTGAAGCGCGGGCAGGAGATGGGCTGGTTCGAACACGGCTCGACCATCGTGGTGCTGGCGCCGAAGGGGATGGAGATCGTGGAGGGGATGACGACGGGGACGGAGGTGAGGGCAGGGCAGGCGCTGTTGCGACGGATTTGAGCGCCAGTGCCGATCAGCCTCCCAAGGGCTGCTTGGGCTTCCCCCGATTCCCCGGACGGTTTGCTTAGCCCTTTAAGCCTTCTTCAAACTGGACCGGGCTGAGGAAGTCTAGCTTGGAGTGCTTGCGCACCGGGTTGTAGAACCGCTCGATGTA
>JBKBHP010000011.1:0-118799 GCA_046299695.1 Hylemonella sp. | reverse complement strand
ACATCGAGCGGTTCTACAACCCGACGCGCCGTCATTCGACGCTCGGCTACGTCAGTCCGATAGACTTCGAAAAAGCTTCAGAAGCTTAGGTGGGTGTCCACGGAACCGGCAGCAGCCCACAGCTCCAGCTCTGCTGCGAAATCAAGACGAGATGTGGGCATGGCTCTCTCCAGTTAATGGCTACTCAACCAAGGCATCTTTCGCTTGCAGCAGGCGTTTTACGACAAGCCTCTGTAGCGTCTCCGCTGCCACCGATAAGCTCTCCCCCGCCCGTCGCACCACATAGATCCTGCGTTTGAGCCCCGGCAGCTTGAGCGGGCGCGTCACGAGCACCGCCCGCTCGAAATGGAAGAGCGTGAGCGCAGGCACCACGCTGATGCCCAGACCCGCCTCCACCATGCCGGCCACGGTGGCCAGGTGTTCCACCTCCAGCACGGTGTTGAGCTGCATGGGGTGCACGGCAGCGTCGAGGCGCTGGCGCACGCTGCTGTTGCGGGCGAGGTGCACAAAGGGATAGGGCGCGAGGTCCTTCAGCTTGATGCTTCCCTCCTTGATCCTGGCCAGCGGATGGTCCTTGCGGCAGACCAGATGAAAGCCGTCGGAGCACAGCACCTCGGTGGCCAGGCCCGTGGTCTGCGGGCCGGTAGCGGCCAGCGCAAAGTCCACCGCACCGGCGCGCAGCAGGTCGATGCAGTCGTCCGAGAGCGCGTCGCGCAGCTGGATCTCCACGCCGGGCCATTGGGCCTTGTACTCGGCCAGGATGGCCGGCAGCCAGCCCGCGGCGAGTGAGGGCAGCGCGGCCAGGCTCACGCGGCCCGTGCGCAATTGCAGGTGGTCGCGCAGGGTACCGAGCGCGGCGCCGAAGTCGCCGAGCAGCTGGCGCGCCGAGGTTTCGAACAGCCGCCCTTCGGGCGTGAGCTCCACGCTGCGCGTGCTGCGGTCGAAGAGGCGCGCATCGAGCGCCTCCTCCAGCGCGCGGATCAGCGCGCTGAAGGCGGGCTGGGACAGATGCAAGGCCTCGGCCGCACGCGTGAAGCTGCGCTGCTCGGCCAGGGCCAGAAAGGCGCGCAGCTGGCGGGTGGACAGGTCGGGTAGCTTGCTCATGGGTGGATGGGTACGCTTGATTGATCTGTTTTTCAGATCAATTCATTCTAATTTTCGATTTCACAGATGGGAAGCTGCGGCCTACAGTGCGCTGGACTGAGCTTTCTCATGACGACATCGAACCCACTTTTCATCGGCAGTGCGGCCGGCTTCTCCGGCGACCGCGTGGACGCGGCCGGCCCGGTGGTGGACACGCTGGTGCGCCGGCTGGCCGAGCATGGCGGCAGCGCAACGCTGATCTTCGAGACCCTGGCCGAGCGCACCCTGGCCCTGGCCCAGCTGCGCCGCCGTGCGGACCCGCAGGCCGGCTACGAGCCCCTGCTGGACGTGCTGCTGCGCCCCGTACTGGCGCGCTGCTTGCAACACCACATCCGCATCGTGAGCAATTTCGGCGCAGCGAACCCAGAGGCCGCGGCACAGCTGATCCAGCGCATGGCGCGGGAGCTGGGCCTGCCCGCGCCGCGTATTGCCGTGGTCCGTGGTGACGACCTCTCGGCCCCGGCGCAACGTGCGCTGCTGCGCGAGCACCTGGGTACGCCCGTGGAAGCGCTGGACATCGTGAGCGCCAACGCCTACATCGGTGCCGAGGCCATTGCCGAGGCGCTGTGCGCGGGCGCGCAGATCGTGGTGGCCGGGCGTGTGGCCGACCCCTCGCTGGCCCTGGGCCCGGCGCTGGCCCACCACGGCTGGGCCGCCGATGACTGGGACGCGATGGCCGGCGCCACCATGGCCGGGCATCTGCTCGAATGCGGTGCCCAGGTCTGCGGCGGCTATTTCGCCGACCCGGGCTATAAGGACGTTCCGGATCTGGCCCACGTGGGTTTCCCGATTGCGGAGATCGACGCGCGTGGCGGCTGCGTGATCAGCAAGGCCGAGAGCACGGGTGGCCTGGTGACGCTGGCCAGTGTGAAGGAGCAGCTGCTCTACGAGGTGCACGACCCGGCGGCCTATGTCACGCCCGACGTGGTGGCCGACCTGAGCGAAGCCGAGCTGGAACAACTGGGCCCGGACCGCGTGGCCTTGCGCGGTGTACGTGGCCACGCCCGCACCGACAGCCTCAAGGTCAATGTCTGCCATGACGCGGGCTGGCTGGCCGAGGGCGAGATTTCATACGCCGGTGCACGGGCCGAGGCGCGCGCGCGCCTGGCCGCTGAGGTGCTGCGCCAGCGTCTGCCCGGGCTCACGCTGCGCACCGACCTGATCGGCGTGCTCAGCGTGATGGGCGACGACGCCGGCCGCCTGCTGGCCGCTAAGGCCCCGGGCCAGGCACGCGATGTGCGCCTGCGTGTGGCCACGGCGTGCACCGAACGCGCGCAAGCCGAGCGCCTGCTGCGGGAGGTCACCGCGCTCTACACCTGCGGCCCGGCCGGCGGCGGCGGTGTGCGCACCACGCTGACCCCGCGGCTGGACACGCTCTCGGGCCTGGTGCCGCGCGCGGCAGTGCCTACCGCCTTCAAGATGCTGGAGGCCGCATGAGCACCCAGATGCACACCGTACCGCTGTACCGCGCCGCCCACGGCCGCACGGGCGACAAGGGCAACCGGTCGAATATCAGTGTGATCGCCTGGCACGCGCAGCTCTACCCGCTGCTCGTCGCGCAGATCACCGAGGACGTGGTTGGGAAACATTTCACACACCGCCAGCCTGCCCGCGTGCAGCGCTACCTGCTGCCGCGGCTCGGCGCGATGAACTTCGTGCTCGACGAGGTGCTGGACGGCGGCGTCAATGACGCGCTGAACCTCGACACGCACGGCAAGGCCCTGTCCTACTGGCTGCTGGAGCTGCCCCTTCAGGTTCCGACCGAGCTGCTGCCGCTGCTCGCCGGTTCGGAGAGCGACTGAAAGATTTACATAAGGAGACGACATGAACCCCATCCAACGCATCCGACGACTTTCGCTGCTCTGCGCCGCCACGGCGCTGCTAACACCGGCCATGGGCCAGGCCCAGACTTTCCCGGACAAACCCATCACCTTCATCGTACCCTTCGCCGCCGGCAGCGCCACGGACCAGCTGGCGCGCGCCGTTGGCCTGGGCGTGACGCAGGAGAGCAAGCAGTCGGTGGTGATCGAGAACAAGCCCGGCGCCAATGCCTTCATCGGCGCGCAGGCGGCCAAGGCCGCCAAGGCCGACGGCTACACCGTCTTCATCACGACCAACACCACGCACGCGGCCAACGAGCACCTCTTCAAGAAGCTGCCCTACGATCCGGTGAAGGACTACGAGCCCGTGACCTCGCTGGGACGCGGCGGCCAGATCATGGTGGTCAACCCCAGCCTGCCCGTGAACAGCGTGGCCGAGTTCGTGCAATACGCCAAAGCGCGCCCGGGCAAGCTGTCCTTCGGCAGTGGCAGCTCGTCGAGCCGGATTGCGGGGGAACTGTTCAAGCAGATGACGGGCACCTACATCGTCAACATCCCCTACCGCAGCAACCCGCCCGCGGTGACTGACCTGATCGGCGGCCAGATCGACGTGATGATCACCGACATGGCCACCGGCCTGCCGCAGGTGAAGGCCGGCAAGCTCAAGGCCCTGGGCGTGTCGACGAAAAAGCGCAGCCCGCTGGCACCCGAAGTGCCGACCATCGACGAGGCCGGCGTGAAGGGTTACGAGATGACCTACTGGTTCGCAGCCTATGTGCCAGCGGGCACGCCCGCGCCTGTGGTGAAACGACTCAACGAGCTGCTGGTCAAGGCGGCGCACGGCCCGGCCGCGGCAGGCTTCTTTCAGTCCACGGGCACCGAGATCTTCACGAGCACGGCCGAGGAGCTGCGCAAGTTCCAGGCCGCCGAATCGCAGAAATGGGGCCGCATCATCAAGTCCGCCGGTATCGAACCGGAGTGATGCGCTTCAACGCAGCTGCATGGGGATGGTCACCGGCCCGTCGTTGACCAGGTGCACCTGCATGTCGGCCGCGAACTGACCGGTCTGCACCACGGGGTGCGCAGCGCGCGCCCTGGCCACAAAGTCTTCGTACAAGCGCCGCCCGTCCTCGGGCGGCGCGGCGTTGGTGAAGCTGGGCCGGTTGCCGCCCGTGGTGTCGGCGGCCAGGGTGAACTGGCTCACGATGAGCAGGCCACCGCCCACGTCCTGCACGCTGCGGTTCATCTTGCCGGCTTCGTCGGCGAAGATGCGCAGCTTGAGGATCTTGGCCAGCAGCTTGTCGCCGGTGGCTTCGGTGTCGCCGCGTTCGGCGCAGACCAGGACCAGCAGACCAGCGCCGATGGCGCCGACGACTTCGCCCGCGATCTCGACGCGGGCTTCTTTCACACGTTGCAAGAGAGCGAGCATGCGGTGTTTATACCGCGAGGCTCTGGCGGCTCAGCGCAGCCGGGCGCGCGCCTGCGCCAGGCGCTGGTCCAGGTAGGCGCCGTAGAAATCGGGGATGGAGCCGCCCACCAGGCGTTCGGCCAGCTCCTCACCGTTGGGGCCGAGGAAGAGCACGGTGGGCGCGACGGTGACGCGGCGCGCGCGCACGAACTCATCGTGCACAATGCCGCGACCATCGACGTCCTTGAGCGCGCGGCGGCTGCGCATGTCGACCTGCACCACGGGCAGACCTTGCTGCTGGTGCAGGGGCGCGAGGTGGTGGTCGCGCACGACGTGGCAGTAGGCGCAACCGTCGAGGCTGACCATGAGCACCAGCGGCTCCTGCCGCGCCAGCGCGGCGGCCAGTTCGCGCTGCAGGTCGAGCGCACGCGGCAGCGTGGCCGCGTGACTGGCCAGCGGCAAGGACGCGGCGGCCAGCAGCAGAGCGCGGCGCGTGCTGGTCATTTGCCGGCCTCCTGCTCCATCAGCAGGTAGGTGTTGTAGGCGTTCATGCGGTTGGCCACGCGGAACAGGGGCAGGTGCTCGAAGGCGCTCCAGTCGGTGGCCTGGTAGGCCTCGTCGAACGGCTCCAGATTGGCGGCGGCCTGGCCCATGCTCTTGCGCAGGTAGACGAGGTAGTCGCGTGTGAGCTGCATGTTCTGGCGTGCTTGCTGCGAGAGCGGGCCGTGGCCGGGAACGACGACGCCGGCGTCGAAGGACAGCAGACGTTCGAGCGCCACGATCCAGTGTCGGCTGTCGGCCTGGCCCACGTAGGGAATGCGGCTGCGGAACACCAGGTCGCCGGCAAACAGCACCTTCTCCGACGGCAGGTAGACCACGAGGTCCTCCGGCGTGTGGGCCGGGCCGACGGCGCGGATCTCGAAGCGCACGCCGCCGACGGTGAGGTCACGGTCACCATTCAGCCATTCGTCGGCCTGGACCAGTCGCGTGTCCTCGTCGATCCAGGGCGCGAGCTCGCTGCGCGAGGCCTGCAGGCGCAGCTGCGCGGTGTCGGAGTTGAGGTAGAGGCGCGCGGCCTGATGCGCGAGCACGCGCACCCCGCGCGCGCGGAAGGTCTGCAGGCCGTAGATGTGGTCGGCGTGGTAGTGCGTGACGATGAGGTGGGTCACCGGCTGCGGCGTGAGGCGTGCGATCTGCGCCAGCAGGCGCTCGGCCAGCGCGGGCGAGCCCAGGGCGTCGATCACCACCACGCCTGCAGGCGTGATCACGAAACCGGCGTTGGAAATGAAGTTCTGGTTGGCCGGCGAACCCAGGGCCGAAACCCCTTCGACATACCAGGCGCTGGGCGCGACCTGCTGCGCCACCATGGGCGGCTCGCCGGCCGCATGGGCCACGCCGCAGCACAGGGCAAGCATGGCGCAGGCGCGCCGGCCCAGGGATCGCAGGTGCAGTGTGTTCATCGTGGAGATCGTGGTTTGAGCCAGATCAAGTCTGGCCCGACAGCTCGAAACTAGTATATAAGCAAATAGTAAATTAAAGCCCATGGACCTCACGCCCCTGATCGAGCGCTACGGCGCCGGCCACCTTCTGGCTGTGGCCGGGCTGGGCATCGGCCTGCTGTTTGGCTTTTTCGCGCAGCGCTCGCGCTTCTGCCTGCGCGCGGCCACGCTGGAGTTCTGGCACCGCCAATTCGGCGAGAAGCTGGCGGTCTGGCTGCTGGCCTTCTCAAGCGCGGTGGTGGCGGTGCAGGCGCTGATCCTGCTGCATGCGCTGGACGTGAGCACGGCGCGCCAGCTCGCCACGCGCGGCAGCCTCTCGGGCGCCATCGTCGGTGGTCTGATGTTCGGTGCCGGCATGGTGATGACGCGCGGCTGCGCCAGCCGCCTGCTCGTGCTCTCGGCCAACGGCAATCTGCGCGCCCTGCTCTCGGGGCTGATCTTCGCGGTCACGGCGCAGGCCGCACTCGGCGGCGTATTGGCACCTCTGCGTCATGAAATCAGCGGTTGGTGGACGGTAGAGGGTGGCGCGGCGCGCGACCTGCTCGCGCTCACCCATCTGGGGAATGCCGGCGGGCTCGCTGTGGGACTGGTCTGGTTCGCTGCGGCGCTGTACTTTGCCCTGCGCAGCGACCGCAGCCTCTGGAAATGGGTCGGCGGCATGGGCACGGGCCTGGCCGTGGCCGCCGGCTGGTGGGCCACGCACCTGATCGGCTCGCAGAGCTTCGACACCGTGCAGGTGCAGGGCCTGACCTTCAGCGGCCCTTCTGCTGAATGGCTGATGCGCGTGCTGGCTGCGCCGGCGCCACCCATCGGCTTCGACTTCGGCCTGCTGCCCGGCGTGTTCGCGGGCTCCTTGCTGGGCGCGTTGCTCGGACGGGACTTCAAGCTCGAAGGCTTCAAGGACGGCTACAGCATGCGCCGCTACATCGCAGGTGCCATGCTCATGGGCTTCGGCTCCATGCTCGCGGGTGGCTGTGCCGTGGGCGCGGGCATGACGGGCGGCGCGATCTTCGCGCTCACGGCCTGGCTCGCACTGCTGGGCATGTGGGCCGGCGCCGGCCTGACGGACCGTCTGCTCGACGCGGGCGCGCAGCCTGTGGTCGCGCAGCGCGTGGCGCAGACGGCGGCCACCATCCAGGCGCCTTAAACCGCTGGGGCCGCGTGGGGCCCATGCCGCGCTAACATCGTGCGGGTAAACACCAGCGACAGGAGATCAGTCGATCTCTATATTCGTCTCTGATGATATTTGTGCAACCCCGCAGGAGACTTCCGATGCGCCTCAAAACTTCACTCGCCGTGCTGCTGCTCGGCGGCTTGGCTGCCACCTCCGTCCTGGCCCAGGATGCCGCCCGTCTGCACCAGCGCGCGCTGGCTGCGACCTGTGCCAACTGCCACGGCACCGATGGCCGCACCGTGCAGGGCTCGGCCGTGCCCTCGCTGGCCGGCATGCCCAAGGAGTACATGATCCAGCAGATGAAGGCCTTCCAGAACGGCACGCGCCCCGCCACGGTGATGCACCAGCTGGCCAAGGGCCTGACGGACGAGCAGATCGAGTCTGCCGCGGCCTATTTCTCTGTCCTCAAGCGCTGAAGGAGACCCGACCATGAAACGCCGCAATTTTGTCCAGGCCTCGCTCGCGCTCGGCTCGCTCTCTTCCCTTTCGCTCGTGGGCTGTGCCACCACGGCACCGATTCCCGCCAAGGCCAAGGTCGTTGTGATCGGCGGCGGCTACGGCGGCGCGACGGCCGCGAAGTACGTGCGCATGCTCTCGAACTACCAGATCGACGTGGTGCTGGTCGAGCCCAACGACAACTTCATCTCCTGCCCGATCTCCAACCTCGTGATCGGCGGCAGCAAGACCATGGGCGATATCACCACGCCCTATGACAAGCTGCGCAGCACCCACGGCGTGATCCATGCGCGCGATCTGGCCAGCCGGATCGACGCGGCCAAGAAGACCGTCACGCTGGCCGGCGGTGCCACCATCGCCTACGACAAGCTGATCCTCTCGCCCGGCGTGGACATGATGTGGAACAGCGTGGAAGGCCTGAAGGAAGCCAGCGCCGCTGGCCAGATCCTGCAGGCCTGGAAGGCCGGCCCCGAGACGCTGGCGCTGCGCAAGCAGCTCGAAGCCATGCCCGACGGCGGCGTCTACGCCATTGCCGTGCCGCTGGCGCCCTACCGCTGCCCGCCCGGCCCCTACGAGCGCGCCAGCCAGGTGGCGAGCTACTTCAAGAAGGCCAAGCCCAAGTCCAAGGTGCTGATCCTCGACGCCAACCCGGACGTGACCTCCAAGGGGCCGCTGTTCAAGAAGTTCTGGGCCGAGAACTACGCCGGCATGCTGGAGTTCCGCGGCAACCACAAGGCCATCGCCGTCGACGCGCGCACGAAGACCGTGAAGTTCGAGACCGCCGACGACGTGAAGGCCGATGTGCTCAACGTGCTGCCCAATATGAGCGCGGGCACCATCGCCATGCAGACCGGCCTGGCCAATGCCAACGCGCGCTGGTGCAATGTGGACTACCAGACCTTCGAGTCGACCGCGGCCAAGGACATCCACGTGATCGGCGACTCGGTGCTGGCCGCGCCGCTGATGCCCAAGTCCGGCCACATGGCCAACTCGCACGGCAAGGTGGTGGCTGCGGCCGTGGTGGCCCAGCTCTCGGGCCTGCCGGTCAACCCGCAACCACTGCTGACCAACACCTGCTACAGCTTCGTCAACGACAAGCTGGTGGTGCACGTCGCCTCGGTCCACCAGTACGTGGCGGCCGAGAAGACCTACAAGACCGTGCCCGGTTCGGGCGGCGTTTCGACCGCGCCGAACGAGCTGGAAGGGGTCTATGCCATGAACTGGGCCCAGAACATCTGGGCCGATTCACTGCTCTGACCCCCGCGGGCCGGCGTCCGCGCCGGCCCTTCCCCTTGCTTCAGGAACACCTCGCATGTCCAAGATCTTGGCCACCCTGGCCCTCACCCTTTTCTCGCTGATCAGCAGCCCCGCCCACGCCCAGACCGCGCCGCAGACCAAGGCGGTCTACCACGTCAACACCGATGTCAACACGGTGTCGGCCATCCTCAACAACATCCGCAACCACCTCAACGCGGCGCCCAAGGACAAGATCGTGGTGGTCACGCACGGCCCCGGCATCAACTTCCTGCTGCAGGACGCCAAGGACAGCCAGGGCCGCGAGTTCAGCGGCGCCGTGTCCGACCTCAGCAACAAGGGCGTGGAGTTCCGCGTCTGCAACAACACGCTGACCGTGCGCAACATCAGCGCCGACAAACTGCTGATGGAAGCCAAGATCGTGCCCTCGGGCGTGGCCGAGGTGGCCCGCCTGCAGGCCCAGGAAGGCTACGTCTACCTCAAGCCCTGAACGGCCAGACGTCGCACCATGTACAAGGGGCCCCGCGAGGCCCCTTTTGTTCTGTGTGCCGCGACGGTTTCAGGCGGCGCGGTGCGAAGCGGCAGCGCCGTCGTCCGCCGGCTGGTAGCTGGCTTCGGTGGCGATCTGGGTGCAGACGGCGCGGCACAGCGCGGCCACGCGGTCGTCGACGATGCGGTAGTAGATCTGCACGCCTTCGCGGCGCTTGCCCAGCACACCGGCCTGGTAGAGCGTGGTGAGGTGCTGGGACATGTTGGGCTGGGTGGTGTCGATCTTGCTCAGCAGATAGCTGACGTTGCGCTCGCCGTCGCAGAGATGGCTGATGATCTTCAGGCGCATGGGCGCCGACATGACACGAAACACTTCCGCCGCGAGCTCGAACACCTGGTCCGGCTCGGTGACGACGGCCGTCGGGGTCGTCTGCATGGAACGTTTGCTCATGACGGGACCTTAATATAAGTACTGACGCATTCTACCCAGCCGCGGGTGTGGCGCTCAGCCACTTCGGCCCCGCAAGGTGCGGCTGAGCAACAGCACGGGGATCAGCCCGACCAGCACCAGGGCCAGCGCGGGCAGCGCAGCCTCGCCCAGACGTTCGTCACGGGCCAGTTGGTAGGTCACCACGGCCAGGGTGTCGCTGTCGAAAGGGCGCAGCACCAGCGTGGCCGGCAGCTCCTTCATCACGTCCACGAAAACCAGCAGGGTGGCCGCCAGGACCGGCCGGCGCAACAGGGGCCAGTGCACGCGACTCAGCAGCCCCCAGCTGCCGCTGCCGAGCAGACGCGCGCTGTCGTCCAGATTGGCCGGGATGCGCGCATAGCCGCTCTGCACCGACTGCAGGGCCACAGCGACGAAGCGCACCAGGTAGGCCCAGATCAAGCCCAGCGAGGTGGCCGTGACCCAGTAGGCCGCGCCGGCCTGCGGCCAGCGGGCCTGCACCCAGCCCACGGGCAGCAGCAGGCCCACCACGATCACGGCGCCGGGGACGGCGTAGCCCAGGCTGGCCAGCCGGACCACGCCGCGTGTCAGGGCGTCGGGCAGGCGGCGCAACGCATAGGCCAGCAGCAAGGCCAGCCCCACGGCCAGCACCGCGGCCAGCAGCCCCAGGCGCACGCTGTGGCCCGCCCACCCCCAGAAGCGATCCCAGGGCAGCTCGGTCGATTCGCCGACCAGCGGGCGCAGCATGAACAGCACGGGGGCGAGGAAGCCCATGAGGATGGGCAGTGCACAGACCGCCCAGGCCGCGGTGCGCTGCCAGCCCTGCAGCCGCACCGGCTGGGCCTCGGCACCGGCCGCGCGGCCCAGGCGCGCGCTGACGAAGCGCAGGCGGGCACGCGAGCGGTGCTCCAGCCAGAGCAAGAGGGCGACAAAGCCCAGCAGCAGGGTCGCCAGCTGGGCGGCGGCGATGCGGTTGTCCATGGCCAGCCAGGCCTTGTAGATGCCGGCTGTAAAGGTCTGGATGCCGAAGTAGCTGGCGACACCGAAATCGGCCAGGGTTTCCATCAGCGCCAGCGCCACGCCTGCGGCCACGGCGGGGCGTGCCAGCGGCAGGGCCACTTCCCGCACGCGGCGGCCCAGCGGCGCGCCTAGCAGGCGCGCGGCCTCCATCAGATGGGTGGCGCGCTCGGCCAGCGCGGTGCGCGTGAGCAGGTAGACGTAGGGATAGAGCGTGAAGGTCATGACCCAGGCGGCACCGGCCGTGTTGCGCACCTCGGGAAAGACACGCCCTTCCCAGCCCGTGGCCGCGCGCAGCCAGGTCTGGAAGGGACCGCTGTACTGCAGGAAGTCGGTGTAGGCATAGGCCACCACATAGGCCGGCATGGCCAGCGGCAGCAACAGGGCCCACTCGAAGAAGCGCCGGCCCGGAAAGTCGAACAGGGTGACCGCCGCGGCCGTGGACAAGCCCACCACGATCACGCCCACGGTGACCAGCAGGCAGAGCCAAAGCGTGGTGCCCAGGTAGTCCGGCAGCACGGTGGCCCCCATCTCGCGCAGGATGCCCAGTGCCTGCGTCCCGGCCGGGCCGCAGGGCCACCAGGCCCCCAGCAGGGCCAGCACCGGCAGCATGAGCGCGGTGGTGAATAACAGCAGCAACAGATGACGGAACCGGGTCGGCGGCATGAAGAAAACCCCGGAAGGGGCAGAAGACGTAATGAGAATTGTAAGTATCTACAATCTTCTCCATGTTTCTCGACGTTCGCCAACTCCATGTCCGCTACCCCGGCGCCGCCCAGGCCGCCGTGCAGGAGGTGTCCCTCAGCCTGCGCGCCGGCGACATCGGTGTGCTGATCGGCCCCTCGGGCTGCGGCAAGACCACCCTGCTGCGTGCCGTGGCCGGCCTGGAGCCGGTGAGCGGTGGCGAGATCCGGCTGGCGGGCCAGGTGGTCGGTAGCCACGACACGCAACTGCCGCCCGAGGCACGCCGCATCGGCATGGTGTTCCAGGACTACGCCCTGTTCCCGCACCTGGACGTCGGCGGCAACGTGGGCTTCGGTATCGCGCACCTGCCCCGGGCGGAGCGCGAAGCCCGCGTGCGCGAGGTACTGGCCCTGGTGGGCCTGGCCGGCAGCGAGGCGCGTTATCCGCACGAGCTCTCGGGAGGCCAGCAGCAGCGCGTGGCGCTCGCCCGGGCGTTGGCGCCCCGGCCCCAGCTGCTGCTGCTGGACGAACCGTTTTCCAACCTCGACGTGGAGCTGCGCGAGCGTCTGGCGCACGAGGTGCGCACCATCCTCAAGGCCGCACAGGCCACGGCGCTGTTCGTCACCCACGACCAGCTCGAAGCGTTTGCCATCGGCGACACCATCGGCGTGATGCACGAGGGCCGGTTGCACCAGTGGGACGAGGCCTACACCCTCTACCACCGACCGGCCACGCGCTTCGTGGCGGACTTCATCGGCCATGGCGTGTTCGCACCCGCCACGCTGAAGGAACGCGACGGCCAGCTCGTGGTGCAGACGCCGCTGGGCGAGCTCAGCGACATGGCCGAGTGCCCGCTGCCCACGGCCTTCTGCAATGGCGAGTGCGATGTGCTGCTGCGTGCCGACGACATCGTGCACGACGACAACGCGCCGGTGAAGGCCGAAATCATCCGCAAGGCCTTCCGCGGCTCGGAGTTTCTCTACACCCTGCGCCTGGCCGGCGGCCAGACCGTGCTGGCCCATGTGCCCAGCCACCACGACCACAAGATCGGCGAATGGATCGGCATCCGGCCCGAGGTGGACCACGTGGTGACCTTCGAGCGGCGCTGAGCGCCGCCGCCTGCCCTCAGCGCCGCAGGCGGATCACGTCCTCACGCAGGCTCTGCGCCCAGGCGCGCCGCTCCCGGCCCTGCGCGTCCTGCGGCGCACCGAAGACGATGCGCACCGTGATCCCGCGCGCGCGCACCGTACGCCAGACCGAGCCCAGCAGCGTGTCATCCCCCACATAGCAGGGCGCGAGGCTGCGCTCGCCGCGCACATCGAGAAACTGCAGGGCCACGGGCTGGACCGGTGCACCCGCGGTGATGGCCGCCTGCAGCAGATTGGCATGGAAGGGCAGCAGGTCCACCCCATCGCTGGTGGTGCCTTCCGGAAAGACCGCCAGCACATCGCCGCCGCGCAGGCTGTCGGCCATGTGGTGCACCACGCGCATGGCGTCGCGGCGCGACTCCCGCTGAATGAAGAGCGTGCCCACGCCCGAGGCCAGCGCGCCGATCAGCGGCCAGCGCGCCACGTCGGCCTTGGAGACGAAGCGGCAGAAGCGCGCCGCATGCAGCGAGGTGATGTCCAGCCAGGAAATGTGATTGGCCACCAGCAGCAGCGGACCGGGCAGCGTGGCCTCGCCCTCGACCTGCAGACGGATGCCCAGGCGTGCGAGCATCCCGCGCGACCAGACCTGCACACGCATCGCGCGCTGCTCTGCGCTCAGGCGCGGGAAGCGCAGCAGGATGGTCAGCAGACCTGCGACGATGTGGGCGAGCGCACGCGCCAGGCGCCAGGCGGCACGAAGACGCGAGACCTCCGTCTCAGTCCTGCTGGTACGCAATCTGCCCACCGACGATGGTGCAGCGCACGCGCGCCGGCAGCTCGTAGCCGGCAAACGGCGTGTGCTTGCCCTGGCTGCGCAGGGCCTCGGGCTGCACGGTCCATTCGGCCTGCGGACCGAAGACACAGACGTCGGCCACACCGCCGACCACGAGCTGGCCCGCGCTGGCCTGCAGCGTGCCCAGGGCGTTGCCCAGCACGCGTGCGGGTTCGCTGCTCAGCACGCCAAGCGCGCGCGTGAGGCCCACGCCGCTTTCCTGGCCCCACTTGAAGGCCAGGCTCAGCAGGAGCTCCACGCCCGTGGCGCCGGGCTCGGCCTCGGCAAAGGGCAGCATCTTGGCGTCTTCGTCCACGGGGGTGTGGTCCGAGACCAGGGCGTCGATGGTGCCGTCGGCCAGGGCCTCGCGCAGCGCCTCGCGGTCGGCCTGCTGGCGCAGCGGCGGGGACAGGCGCATGCGGCTGTCGAAGTAGCCAATGTCGTTGTCCGTCAGGTGCAGGGAGTTGATGCTCACGTCGCAGGTCACGGGCAGGCCTTCGTCCTTGGCCTGGCGCACGAGTGCCACACCTGCCGCACTGCTGAGGCGGCACAGGTGTACGCGCGCCCCGGTGGCACGCATGAGATCGAAGATCGTGTGCAGTGCGATGGTCTCGGCCGCCACGGGCACGCCCGACAGGCCCAGGCGCGTGGCCAGCGCGCCACTGGCGGCCACGCCCTGGCCCAGGTAGTGGTCATTGGGACGCAGCCAGACCGTGTAGCCGTAGGTGCTGGCGTATTGCAGGGCGCGCTGCAGCACCTGGGTGTTGACCAGGGGCACATCGGCCTGGCCGAAGGCCACGCAGCCGGCTTCGGTGAGCTCGGCCATCTCGGTCAGGATCTCACCCTGTAGGCCGCGCGTGAGCGCGCCCACCGGGAAGACGCGCGCCTGATGCAGCTTCTCGGCACGGTACTTGAGCATTTCCACCAGCCCCGGTTCGTCGAGCACGGGGTCGGTGTCGGGCGGGCAAGCCAGGCTGGTGACACCGCCGGCCACGGCGGCGGCCATCTCCGATTCGAGCATGCCTTCGTGTTCATGGCCCGGCTCGCGCAGGCGCAGGGCCAGGTCTACCAGGCCCGGGGCGACGATGCAGCCCGCAGCCTCGACCACGCGGTTGGGCGCGAAGTCAGCCGGCAGCCGGCCGATGGCCACGATGCGGCCAGCGGCGATGGCCACGTCGGCGATCTCGTCGCGGTTGCTGGCGGGGTCGATGACGCGGCCGCCCTTGATCAACAATTTCATGTGTTCAACTCCACTGCCCTGTGCACGCATCTCTGCGCACCACAAAACCATACCTGGAACGTCGTGGAACCGGCTTTGCCGGGCCACTGACGTTGCCCCCTGCAAGGGGGGTGGCGTAGCGACACAAGGTGTCGCGCAGCCTGGGGGTCATGCTTCATTCCCTGCAACGATACTCATGACGGCCATGCGCACTGCGATGCCGAAGGTGACCTGCGGCAGGATCACGCTCTGCTTGCCATCGACCACGGCCGAGTCGATCTCGACGCCACGGTTGATCGGCCCTGGGTGCATGACGATAGCGTCGGGCTTGGCCAGCTGCAGCTTCTCGGGCGTGAGGCCGAAGCTCTTGAAGAACTCCTGGCTCGAGGGCAGCAGCGCGCCGCTCATGCGTTCGTTCTGCAGGCGCAGCATGATGATCACGTCCGCGCCCTTGATGCCGTCTTCCAGCGTGTGGCAGACGCGCACGCCCATGGGCGCCAGGTTGGCCGGCACCAGGGTCTTGGGGCCGACCGCGCGGACCTCGGCGCAGCCCAGCGTGGTGAGTGCGTGGATGTCGGAGCGGGCCACCCGCGAGTGCAGGATGTCGCCGACGATGGCCACCGTGAGGTTGCTGAAATCCTTCTTGTAGTGCCGGATGGTGTACATGTCCAGCAGGCCCTGCGTGGGATGCGCGTGGCGGCCATCGCCCGCATTGATCACGTGCACATGCGGCGCCACGTGCTGGGCAATCAGGTAGGGCGCACCCGATTCGCTGTGCCGCACCACGAAGAGGTCGGCCGCCATGGCGCTGAGGTTGGCGATGGTGTCGAGCAGCGATTCGCCCTTGGAGGCCGAGGAGCGCGCGATATCGAGGTTGATCACATCGGCGCTCAGGCGCGTGGCCGCGATCTCGAAGGTGGTGCGCGTGCGCGTGGAGTTCTCGAAGAAGAGGTTGAACACGCTCTTGCCGCGCAGCAGCGGCACCTTCTTGACCTCGCGGTCGCTGACGCTGACGAAGTTGGCCGCGGTGTCCAGGATGTGCGTGAGGATGTCACGCGGCAGCCCTTCGGTGGAGAGCAGGTGGATGAGCTCGCCGTTCTTGTTGAGCTGGGGGTTGCGTTTGTAGAGCATGGTGCAGGTCTCGTGTCGGGGCGCCGGGCTCAGGCGGATTCCACCTGGAAGTGGAAGCGGTCATCGGCGTCGCGCGCCAGTTCCAGCAGTTGGTTCGGTGGCAGCGTCACGCGTGCGGCGGCATAGTCGGCCTGCACGGGCAGCTCGCGCCCGCCACGATCCACCAGCACGGCGAGCTGCACGCAGGCCGGGCGCCCGTAGTCGAACAGCTCGTTGAGCACGGCGCGGATGGTGCGCCCGGTGTAGAGTACGTCGTCCAGCACCAGGATGCGCGCGCCGTTGACGTCGAAGGGCAGCACGGTCTGCCCGCTGCTGGCCAGGCCACGCTGAGCGAAGTCGTCACGGTGCATGGACGAGGAAAGCGTGCCGTACTCGCCGGGGAGCTTCAGTTCGCGCTGCAGACGTTCGGCCAGCCAGGCCCCGCCCGAGGTCACGCCGACCAGGCGCGTCTCGGGCGTGCACAGGCCACGCACACCGCGCAGCAGTTCGGCGTACAGGGCTTCCGCATCCAATGCCAGGGTACTCATACCAGGGTCCTCAAGAATTGTTCCAGGATGACGCAGGCCGCGCCAGCGTCCGCATCGGCCGCGCCGTCCGCGAGCGCTTCGGTTGTGCTGTAACGCTCGTCCACCTCATGGACCGGCAGGCCGAAGCGGCCGCGCAGCTGGCGCGCAAATTTCTGCGCCCGCGCCGTATTCTCGTGCGGCGCCCCATCGGGATGGAAAGGCACGCCCACCACCAGGGCGTCGGGCTGCCACTCCTGGAGCAGCAGAGCGATCTTCTCGAAACGCGCATCGCCTTCGGCACGTATCGTGGGCCGTGGCTGGGCCTGGCGCAGCAGGCGGTTGCCCACGGCCACACCGGTGCGCTTGAGGCCGAAATCCAAAGCCAGAAAGGTTTGCTGTGCAGCAGGTACGGCGGTCACGCTGGGCGCAGCGGCGCTCATGCGTGCCCCGCCTCAGGGGAGAGCATCCAGGCCTGCAGGCCCAGCAGGGACAAGGCCTTGTCGTAGCGCTGGGCCACGGGGGTTTCGAAGATCACGGCTGGATCGGCATGGACGATGAGCCAGCTGTTCTCGCCGATCTCGGACTCGAGTTGGCCCTGGGCCCAGGCCGAGTAGCCCAGCGAAACCAGGACGCGGGCGGGACCGGCACCGGTGGACAGCGCTTCGAGCACATCGCGTGAGGTGGTCATCTCCAGGCCGCCGGGAATCATCATGGTGGAGGCGTAGACGGTCTCGGGCTTGTCTTCCCCCTCGACCGGGGCCGGCATGTTGAGCAGCGCCTCGTGCAGCACGAAACCGCGCTCCGTCTGCACCGGGCCGCCATGGAAGACCGGGATGTCCTTGAGGTCGGCACGGCCCAGCGGCAGCTCGACCTTGTCGAACAGGTTCTGCAACTTGATGTCGGTGGGCTTGTTGATCATGAGCCCGAGTGCACCGCGCTCGCTGTGCTCGCACAGGTAGACCACACTTTTGGCGAAAGTCTCATCCGCCAGGCCGGGCATGGCGATCAGAAAATGATTCGTCAGGTTGATCGGTGCAGAATCATCGGCCATACGCTGATTTTAACGGTCCCCATGGAAAAACCCTTCGACTCAGGCTTGGTCTGGTTTCGCCGCGACCTGCGGGTGGATGATCATGCCGCCCTGCAGCTGGCGCTGCGGCAGTGCCGCCGCGTTCATTGCGCCTTTGTCCTGGACCGCGAGATCCTCGACCCCCTGCCGCGCGCCGACCGACGCGTGGAGTTCATCCGCGCCTGTCTGGTCGAGCTGGACCAGGCTTTGCGCACCCTGGCCGTCAACGACCAGGCCGGCCTCATCGTACGCCATGGCCAGGCCAGCGAGGAAGTGCCCGCAATCGCACAGCAGCTCGGCGTGCAGGCCGTCTTCGCCGCCCATGACTACGAGCCCCGGGCCCAGGCGCGGGACGCCCGCGTGCGCGGGGCACTGGCCGCGACCGGCATTGCCCTGCACACCTGCAAGGACCATGTGGTCTTCGAAGGCCGTGAAGTCCTGACGGGGAGCGGCACGCCCTACACGGTGTTCACGCCCTACAAGCGTGCGTGGCTGGCGCGGCTGCAGGCACACCCGGTGCGACCCCAGGCCACCGAGGTCGGCCCCGGCACGCTGGCGGCCCGCCCGGAGCCCCTGCGCCAGCCGGTGCCCACGCTGACCGAGATCGGCTTCGAAGCCAGCAACCTGACCCAGCTCCGCATCCCGACCGGCGCCAGCGGCGGGCAGTCCCTGCTCGACGACTTCCTGACCCGCATCGACCAGTACCACGAGGCACGGGACTTCCCCGCGCTCAAGGGGCCGAGCTATCTGAGCGTGCACCTGCGCTTCGGCACGGTGTCGATTCGCCGTCTCGTGGCCTTGGCCCAGCAGCGCAGCGCCGCTGGCAGCCCCGGGGCCGCGACCTGGCTCAGTGAACTGATCTGGCGCGAGTTCTACGTCCAGATTTTGGCCAATTTCCCGCATGTGGACGGACATGCCTTCCGTCCCGCCTATGACGCCATCCACTGGGAACAGGGCGCGCATGCCGAGGCCCTGTTTGCCGCCTGGTGCCAGGGCCGCACCGGCTACCCCATCGTCGACGCTGCGATGCAGCAGCTCAACCAGAGCGGCTACATGCACAACCGCCTGCGCATGGTGGCGGGCAGCTTCCTGGTCAAGAACCTGGGGATCGACTGGCGCTGGGGCGAACGCTATTTCGCCGAACAACTCAACGATTTCGACCTGTCCGCCAACAACGGCGGCTGGCAGTGGGTGGCTTCCAGCGGCTGCGACGCCCAGCCCTGGTTCCGCATCTTCAATCCCGTGAGCCAGAGCAAGAAGTTCGACCCGCAGGGCCGCTTCATCCGCCGCTACCTGCCCCAGCTGGCCGCCCTGCCCAACGCGGCGCTGCACGCGCCCTGGCTGGCCAACCCCGTGGAGCTGGCAGCGGCCGGCGTGACCCTGGGCAGCGGCTACCCGCAACCCCTGGTGGCACACGACGAGGCGCGCGAGCGCACGCTGGCGCGTTATGCGGTGGTCAAGAAACCGGGAGAAAAGATGGAGTGAGCCGCGCAGCACTCGCTGCGCGGACTCCCGATCAGGCCGGCACGGCCTGCGTGCAGTAGTGCTTGACCAGGGCCAGCAGCTCGTCTTCCGAGTAGGGCTTGCCCAGGTAGTGGTTCACGCCCAGCTGCTGCGCATGCTCGCGGTGCTTCTCCGCGATGCGCGAGGTGATCATGATGATGGGCAGGTCCTTGAGCTTGGCGTCGGCGCGGATGTTGCGCGCCAGGTCGAAACCGTCCATGCGCGGCATCTCGATGTCAGAGAGCACCACGGCCGGGCGTTCCTGCGCCAGCTGCTCCAGGGCCTGCAGACCATCGGCGGCCAGCGCCACGCGGTAGCCTTCGCGGCGCAGCAAGCGTTGCGTGACACGACGCACGGTGATGGAGTCGTCGACCACCAGCACCAGGGGCAGCTCGCCGCCGCCGCTGGGCGCCTGGGACTGCTCGGCATCGGACTTGCGCGCCTGCGGCACGGCAACTGCGGGCGCCATGGCCTCGCCGCTGCCCTGCTGCAGCTCGTAGGCCTTCTCGCCGTACACCGTGGCCAGGGCCACGGGGTTGTAGATCAGCACGACGGCGCCCGACGCCAGCACCGACATGCCGGCCAGGCCGGGCAGGCGCGAGAGCTGGGGACCAAGGTTCTTCACCACGACTTCCTGGTTGCCCAGCACTTCGTCGACGTGGATGGCCACGCGCTGGCCCGCGCTGCGCAGCACGACCACAGGCTGGGTCTTGCCGGCCTGTTCGTAGCTGCGAGCCGATGCCTGCAGCAGCGCACCGGACCAGAAGAAGGGGACGTTCTCACCCCCGTAGTCGATGCCACCCTGGCGGTAGGCCTGGTCCAGCTCGGCGCGGCTGAGGCGACGCACGATCTCGACCAGATTGGCCGGCACGCCCACGCTGAGTTCGCCCATGCGCAACATGATCACCTGCGTCACGGCGGTGGTCAGGGGCAGCACGAGCTTGAAGCTGGTACCGGCACCAGCGGTGGTGGCCGTCTCGATGCGGCCGCCCAGGGCCTGGACTTCGGAGCGCACCACGTCCATGCCAATGCCGCGGCCGGCGAGTTCGGTCACGCTGGAGGCGGTGGAGAAGCCCGGCATGAAGATCATGTTGGCAGCCTCGGCGTCGCTGAGCGCCTGGCCCGGGGCGACCAGGCCATTGGCCAAGGCCTTCTCGCGGATGCGCGGCAGGTTGAGACCGGCGCCGTCGTCCGTGAAGGTCACGGACACGTCGTTGCCTTCCTGGTGCAGGCTGATGGTGATGGTGCCCGCGGCCGGCTTGCCGGCGGCCTCGCGCTGCTGCGGCGTCTCGATGCCGTGGGCGACGGAGTTGCGCAGCATGTGCTCGAAGGCCGGCGCCATGCGGTCCAGCACGCCACGGTCGATTTCCATCGAGCCGCCGGTGATGTCGAGCTTGACCTGTTTGCCGGCCTCCTTGGACGCCTGGCGCACCACGCCATAGAGGCGCTCGGAAATGCCTTCAAATTCCATCATGCGCGTGCGCAGCAGGTCGCGCTGCAGTTCGCGCGTCTGGCGGCCCTGGGCGATCAGGTCGTCCTCGGTGCCGCTGATGGTCTGCTGCAGGTTGCGCTGCACGGTGGCCACGTCGTTGACCGACTCGGCCATCATGCGCGTGAGTTCCTGGACGCGCGTGAAGCGGTCGAATTCCAGCGGATCGAAGCCCTGGGCCGTGTCCTTGGCCTGCGCCAGGCGCGACTGCATCTGTGATTCCGCCTGCAGCTCCACGTCACGCAGATGGGTGCGCAGGCGATCCAGGTTGGCCGTGAGTTCGCCGAGCGAGCCGTTGAGCTGGCCCAGACGCTGGTCCAGACGGCTGCGGGTGATCATGACCTCGCCGGCCTGGTTGACCAGGCGGTCCAGCAGGTTGGAGCGCACCCGCACGGTCTGGCCCGAGCTCGCGCGTTGCGCCGCGGGCGCGGCCGGCCGGGCGACGGGTGCGGGCATGGCGGGACGGACCACGGGCATCTGGGCGGGCGCCGGGGTCGCCGGCTTGGGCGCGGCGGCGGCTGGCGCCGTTGCGACAGGCGCAGCAGCCGCGGCCGCGGCCGGTGCCGGGGAAGCCGGAGCCGATGCGACGGGCTCAGGCGCAGGCCCCTTGCACAGGTCGTCAAAGACTTCCTGCAGGCGGTCGTAACGTCCGAGCATGGGCTCGATCTGGGCAGACTGGACGAACTCGCTGCCCATCTGCTCGATGGCTGACTCCATGCGGTGGGCCATTTCGCCCAGGCGCATGGCGCCCGCCAGACGGGCACTGCCCTTGAGGGTGTGCAGGACGCGCAGCACGTCCAGGCGCGCACCGCTGTCGTCGGGTTTGCCCGACCATTGGCGCAGGGCCGAGGCCAGTTGCGGCATCAGCTCGGCAGCCTCTTCCTCGAAGATGGGGAAGAGGTCGGGATCGATGACGTCGACCGCATCGATGTCCTCGTCGCTGTCGTCGGCCACGATCTGGGCTGCGCCCCGCAGGGCTGCCGCCGGCGCAACGGGCACGGCAGGGGCCACCTTGGGCGCCGGCGCAGCCTGCTGGATCGGTGCGGGCGCCGGAGCGGGCGCGGCGGCCGGCTCGGCCGTGAAGTCAAAGTCGAGATCGCCCAGATCCAGGTCGGTGCTTTCGGTCACCGTGATGGCGGCCGCTGCAGAACGGCGGTCCATCGCATCGAGCGGACCAAATTCGGTGCCGACAATCGCCTGCAGCGCCTCGACCAGGCCCGGCTCGGGGCTCTTGAGGAAGCCAGCCGCGAACTGGTGCAGGAGATGGCGGATGTTGTCCGCTGCCGCGACGAAGGTCTGCGCATGCTCGGGCTGGCCCTGGCCGTGCAGCTGCACGTGCTGCATGGCCTGCTCCAGCGCACGGGCGATGTCGGAGAGGGCCTTGAAACCCACCGTGGCCGAACTGCCGCCCAGGGAATGCGCCAGTGCGATCGCGCTGTCGGGCACGGGGTTGTGCAGCTCCAGCGACCATTCGTTGAGTTCGGTCAGCAAACGACGCGACCACTCGTCCGCCTCGTTGAGGAAGACGTTGTAGAGCGGAATACCGATGCGCAGCGTGCCGATGACCTTGACCTGTTCTTCGGCCGGCGCCGCCGCCTGCACCGGCGTGGGCAGGTCGAACTCGAAGCCTTCGATGGCAGCCGGCTTGGTATCAGGGCCTTTGCCTCTGACGGAGTCCTCGAAGGCACCGGTGGCGGTATCGGCCCAGTTGTTCTGCAGCTCGGGCAGCTCCAGCGGCGGCTCTGCCGCGGCAGGCGCTTGCGACGCCGCCGGCTCCAGGTCGAAGGACAGCTCAAGGGGCGGAGACGCCGCGGGCTCAGGCTCGGGCGACAACCAGTCCAGGTTCAGTTCGGTGGAGGGCGCGGAGGCGGGTGCGGAGGCCGCAGCAGCAACAGGCGCAGCCGGAGCAGCCGGCGGCACCTGGGCCAGGCTGCTGAAATCGATGCCGCTGACATCGCCCAGGGCCAGCGCGGGATCGACCACCGGAGCCGGAGCCGGCGCATCCGCCAGCTGGAAGTCGAACATCTGGGTCGACGCGAAATCAGGGCCGGCTGGCGCCTCCGGCGCAGGTACAGCCGCCGGTGCCGGTGCCGGCGTGGCCGGCAAGGCCAGGGTGGGCGTGGGCGAGGTGTCGGGCAAGGCGATGAGCTTGCCCTCCTGGCGCATGGCATCGGCCGACTGACGGAAGGCCGCCGCACTGCGGCCGGCATCCCGGCCCGCAGCGATGTCCTCCACCCACAGCCCCAGGCCCTGCAAGGCCGCGTTGGACAGCTGCAGCAGCTCGGGACGGGCTGGCAGCTGCTCGGCCAGCCAGCTGTTCATCATCTGCTCCATGGCCCAGGCTGCTTCACCGAATTCGTTGAAGCCCACCATGCGGGAGCTGCCCTTGAGGGTGTGGAAGGCACGGCGCAGCGTGGTCTGCTGCGATAGGTCGGCGGGGTCCTCGATCAAGGCCGAGACGGCGTCCAGACCATTACGCACGACTTCACGTGCTTCGTCGAGGAAGATGTCGCGCAACTCGGCACCGTCATCCTCACTGCCTTGCGTAACGGCAGGCGCCGCAGCGACGGGACGGGCGACCGGTGCAGGGGCAGCCACCGGCGCCGGCGGGGGCGTAAGTTCGGGCACGGGCGCCGGCTCGGGGGCCACGGCGGCGGCCTCTTGCTCGCGCCCCATCAGGGGCTTGAACTCGCCGAGCTCCTCGTCATAGACGAACAGCTTCTTGGCCAGCGCACGCTGGTAGCTCAGCATGTCGATCAGGAAACCCAAGGCGCCCAGGCTGTTGCCGAACTTCTCGAACACGCCGGAACGCGCAGCGTCCTCGGCAATCGTGTCGACCAGGAACTTCTCCACCGTGTCGCGCATGCGCACCGTGGCCAGCGAAGCCTGGTCCAAGCCCAGCACCGAGAACACGCCGCGCATCTGAGCGAGCTGATTCGGCACGTCGTTCAGGGGGGCCTTGTCCTTGGGATTGCGGAAGAAGGTGTCGAGCGATTTCTCGATCTCGGTCAGGCCCGTGCGCAGCTCCTCGACCACGCTGCCCATGGTCTGACGGTCGCTGACGCGGCGGTAGAGCTCCTCCATCCAGGGCTCCAGCGGCTCGGGCTGGCCACCCGAGACCACATGGTCCAGGCGCCGGGCGAGACGGTCGCTGCGCTCGCGCATGTTCGCGGTCTCGGTCGGATCCATGTCCTCGTAGGCCGCATCCAGGTACAGGATGGAGGTGGCCACTTCCATGGCGACCGGCGTGGTCGGCGGCTCACCTGAGCGCACCGTGCTGTCCACGGCCTTGAGCAGACCACGCGCCAGCTCCTTGTTCTCGGGATGCAGCTTGAGCAGGGACTCACCCACCTGGGTGAACTGCTCGGACACGACCTTCAGACGGTTGGTGTCGCCTCCGGAGAGGGCCGACCAGGTTTCCGTGGCGGTGGCGATGCGCTTGCGCGCCTGCACCAGCACGGCCGGGTCGAAGCGGCCGTACTGCGGTGTATCGTAGTTGACGGCGCGCGAGTCGGCCAGACCATAGGCCTGTCGCACGGCGGCCAGCACCGGTGCCGACGCGGCGTCGGTCGGCACGGCCTGGGCGCAGAAGAACAGCAGATCCTGGGCGAGGCGATCCGACACCTCGGCCGAGCCCTTGGCCAGGCTGGTGTACTGCATGAGCACGCGCGAGGCCGCGCGCTTGACGTAGACATCGGGCGGGCAGAGCTTGAGCGCCAGCGCCTCGAAATAGGCGGCGGCGATCTTCCAGAAAGCCCGGCCCTCGAGCGCCTGCTGCCCGGCCGCCAGGCCCAGGCAGACGTCGCGCAGGGACTTGGCCGATGACACGCTGCCACTCTTGACGACTTTGAGCACGGCCGAGTCCAGCTGCGCGCGCACCGACGGTTCGTAATTCAGCGGCTCGGCTGCGGGGGTGTCGGCGTCGATCCAACGCCAGGCATGGGGCCAGAGTTCGGCTGGATGGATGCGTTCTTCGCCGACCAGCTCCAGCACGTCACGGTATTGCGGAAACAGGGCCACGGCAGAAGCCGACTTGCCGCGCAGCACGCCCTCAAGATACTCCACCAAGGCAAAGCCGGCACGCTCCACCTTGGTAGCGGCCTCTTCGCTGCAGGACTCGGGGCGCTCGACGAACTTCTGTGCCAGCGCCTCCATCGAACGCAATACCTTGGCTGGCTCGGGCAGCCCCACCATCTCCAGGGCACCGACGGCCTGGTGCAGTTGCTGGCGCGCGATGCGCAGTTGGCTGGCGTCGAGCGATTCGAGATCCGATCCGCGGGCCATTTCGGCATCGCGGACGAAGCGGCGGATGGCCTTGCTCGCACCATCGAGCGACTTGCGCAACTCCTCCAGCACCCAGGCCAAGGGGCCAAGGTCATTGAGCTGCTGATCGTTGTCGCCGCTGTCGGCTGCGAGGGCTTGCATGGATACGGAGCTCCTGCGGGAACCTGGGGATCAGGAAATCTTGAAACGCGCCACCGACTGGCGCAGCTCTTCGGCCATGCGCGACAGTTCGCGCACCTGGGCTGCCGTGGCGCGGGTACCTTCACCCGTCTGCTCGGTCACGGCGAAGATGTGCTGGATGTTGTCCGCCACCACACTGGCCATCGCGGCTTCCTTGGAGGTCGAGTCCGAGATCTGCTCAATCAGTTCGGCCAGTCGGCGCGACACGCGGTCGATCTCGGTCAGCGCGGTACCGGCGTTGTCGGACAGTCGGGCCCCTTCCACCACACCCTGCGTGGAGCGCTCCATGGCGGCCACGGCGTCCTGCGTGTCGGTCTGAATCGCCTTCACCAGCGCCGAGATCTGGCGCGTGGCGTCTGCGGAACGCTCGGCCAGTCGCTGCACTTCTTCCGCCACCACCGAGAAGCCGCGACCGGCTTCACCGGCGGACGCAGCCTGGATGGCGGCGTTCAGGGCCAGCACGTTGGTCTGCTCGGTAATGTCCGAGATCAGCTCGGTGATTTCACCGATCTCCTGCGAGGATTCGCCCAGGCGCTTGATCCGCTTGGAAGTGTCCTGGATCTGGTCACGGATGGCGTTCATACCGCCGATGGCGTCCTGCACGGCCTTGAGACCGGACTCGGCGGCCTGCAGGGACTGACGCGCCACCGCGGCCGATTCCTGCGCCTGATGCGACACCTGGTTGATGCGGGTCGACATGTCCACGACCGAACGGCCCGTTTCGCGAATCTCGTGCAGCTGTTCGTTGGAAGCCGCCAGCAGCTCGGTGGAGGTCTGGTCCACCTCGGCCGTGGTCTGCGCCACCTGGGCCGCCGTGTTCTGCACGTTGCCCACCAGCAGTCGCAGTTCTTCCACCGTGTAGTTCACCGAGTCGGCGATGGCGCCGGTGATGTCTTCGGTCACGGTGGCTTCCTGGGTCAGGTCGCCTTCGGCCACCGTCTGCAGTTCGTTCATCAGTCGCAAAATCGCGGCCTGGTTGGCGTCGTTGACGCGCTTGGCCTCCTGCTCCTGGCGCTCGGCTTCGAGTCGCTGCGCTTCGGCAGTCACCTGACGACGGCGGCTGTCCATCAGCTGCACGCGCGCCAGTCCGGCGGCGCAGACCAGGGAGAAGATGGCAGCGCCGATCAGGGCCAGCAGCGAGGTGGGGCCCAGGCCCGTACGCGTGGCCAGCTGGGCCTGCAAAGTCTCCAGGTCGCGGCGCAGCGGCTCGGAATCGTTGATCACGGTGATCTGGGCACTGCGCGCCGAGACCAGACCCTGCAGGTTGCCCAGAATGGCGCCGGCCTGGGTGCGGGTCTGTTCATAGAGTTTGATCAGGGCGTCGATCTGCTCACGGGTCTGCGGGTCCTTGGTGGCGTTCAGACGCAGCTCCGGGCTGCCATCGAGCAGGCCCTGGGCGATTTCCTTGAAGGAGTTCAGGTCCTTGCCCAGCAGGAACACCGCTTCCGGGCTCACGCCTTCGGCCGTCAGGAATTCGTTGGAGGACTTGCCGATACGCTGGGTCAGCATCACGAGCTGGCCAGCCGCCGAGATCTCGGCGGCGCTGGCGTTCTGCTGCAGCTTGAGCGACGACACGGTCTCGGCGATTTCCAGCAGGTCGGAAGACTGACGGTTGATCGTGCGCAGGGCCGTGCCCACCTGGGTCAGGATCTTTTCCTGGGCCAGAATGGCCGCCGCGCTTTTCTCGGCCCGCTCCATCAGGGGCAGGACCTTGTCGAGCTCGGGGATCAGGTCGGCATCGATCGGCTCCAGACGCTGGGCGTAGTCACCGTTCTTCAAGCCACGCAGCGTGCGCGCCATGTAGTCCGAGCTCTCACGCACCTCGGCAAAGGCGGCCGGCACTCCCACCAGCGCCTGCGACACGGACTTGGCCAGACGCTGCGACTGCATCAGGGACTGGCCCGTCGCGTTGAGCTGCTGCGCCACGCGGTCGGCCGCCGTCAGGGCCACAAAGGCGATGGCACCCAGCATCACGAGGCCCAGACCCAGCAACCACCAGAGCAGACGCTGCTGCTCGGCGATCGGACGGCGGCCCAGCAAGGGCACGCTGACCAGATCATCCTGGTCCTGCGGGGCGGGCGCCGGCACATCCTGAAGCAGGGTGTCCGCCTTCTCGGCACCCGGGCCGCGCGGCAACGCCGTCAGGTCATCGGGCATGGCCAGGCTCAGCCCGACGCTCTGCTCCGTATCGGGCGTCTTCTTCTTGCCAAAGAGTTTGTTGAGGACGGACATGTTGCAACCTTCAGGTTCGTTAGGGTGGCCTGTGTCAGGCACTGATGCTCAGAAACTCGCTCATCTGCGACAGCTGCTGCAGGTTGATCTCCTGCCAGCGGCTGCCGTCGGCATCGACGTAGCGGTTGCCGAAATAGGGCGGCGCATCCTCGGGGGGCGGCTCGGAGCCGGAGAACGCTCCCACGTGGCGCAGACCCGCCAGGGAATCGATCAGCAGGCAGCAATTGAGGTCCAGGGCGGCGTTGAACGTCACCACGCTGGCCTCAGCCCAGTACTGCTCGGTCCGCAGCGGTGCCTTGCCGACGATGAAGGACGCCAGATCCACCACGCCATACAGTCCGCCGCGCAGGTTCACGACCCCCAGAAACCAGGACTGCGAATACGGCACCGCCTGCACCGAAGGCAGCGGAAAAATCTCACCCGACTGGGCCAGCGGCAGCAGGTAGTCCTGCCCACCGGCGCGCACGGCCAGCCACGAAATGGAGAGACCTTCGGCCTTGGCCGCCTGCAATCGGTTGGCGAGACGAGCCTGGAGGTCCCTGAGAGCTTCGCGATTGGCCATGGGTGACGGTCAGCCCAGCGCCTTGATCTTGCCCAGCAGCTCGGCTTCGTCCACCGGCTTGGTCACGTAGTCGCGCGCACCCTGGCGCATGCCCCAGACGCGGTCGGTCTCCAGATTCTTGCTGGTGCAGATGATGATCGGGATGTCGGCGTATTCGGGCGTGCGATTGATGGCTCGCGTGAGCTGAAAGCCGTTCTGCCCGGGCATCACGACATCCATCAGGATCAGGTCGGGCTTCTCTTCGGCCAGACGACGGAAGGCGTCGTCGGCGTCCTCCGCGGTCTTCACGGCCATGCCGTTCTTCTGCAGCAGATCGGTGAGAAACATCAACTCCGTCTTGGAATCATCGACGATGAGAACTTTGCGGATGGGCATCAACTTACTCCTTGCGAGACTATGCCAAACTGCTGCACGGCCTGCAACAACTGGTCTTTGGTGAAAGGCTTGGTGAGGTAGTCCTGCGCGCCGACCATGCGACCGCGCGCCTTGTCGAACACACCGTCCTTGGATGAGAGCATGACCACCGGCACCGAAGCGAACTTCGCGTTGCGCTTGATGATGGCGCAGGTCTGGTAGCCATCGAGGCGCGGCATCAGGATGTCGCAGAAGATCAGATGGGGTTGGTAGTCGTTGACCTTGGCCAGCGCATCAAAGCCGTCCTCCGCCAGCATCACCTCGTGGCCGCCCTGCTTGAGAAAGATCTCGGCGCTGCGACGGATGGTGTTGCTGTCATCGATCACGAGGACCTTGAGGGGCGTGTCTTGCGTGCTCACTGAAGGCTACTCCTGATGGCGACCGGGCGGGCGATGGCGTTCAACATCCTCTGGATTCAGCCTCAGATCTGGACCATCTCGAAGTCTTCCTTGCGCGCCCCGCATTCGGGGCAGGTCCAGTTCATGGGCACATCGGCCCATGCCGTCCCCGGCGCTATGCCATGCTCCGGATCGCCGGCCGCTTCGTCATAAATCCAGCCACAGATCAGACACATCCAGGTTTTGTTGTCGCTCACAGCTTACGAGACCTTCGAATAGAATGCAACATTGTACAAAGTGAAAAGCGCCCTCTGACGGCTTTCACGCAACGACTTGTCGTATTCTGCCTGAGTACTCACACAGGCCAGCCCATGCAAACCCCAGCCCCCGAGGACAGTGCCCACGATGCCGGTCAGCCGCCCTGCGTGCTGGTCTTCAACGCCAACGACCCCAGCGGCGCCGGCGGACTCTCGGGTGACGTGAGCGCCATCGCCTCGGCCGGCGCCCATGCCCTGCCCGTGATCACCGGCACCTATGCCCGCGACACGGCCGAGACCTTCGATCATTTTCCCTTCGAGGAAGAGGTCGTGGCCGAGCAGGCACGCAGCCTGCTGGAAGACGTCACCATGCAGGCCATCAAGGTGGGCTTCGCTGGCACCCCCGAGAACCTCAGTGCGATTGCCGAGATCGCCACCGACTACCCGGACCTGCCGCTGATCGCCTACATGCCCAACCTGTCGTGGTGGAGCGAGGTGCAGATCGACCTGTATCTGGACGCCTTCCAGGAACTGGTTTTGCCGCAAACCACAGTGTTGGTCGGAAACCACAGCACCCTGTGGCGCTGGCTGCTGCCGGACTGGGAAGGCGAACGAAGCCCGACCGCGCGCGACATCGCCCGCGCCGCTGGCGAGTACGGCGTGCCCTACACCCTGGTCACCGGCATCCCGGCCGCCGAGCAACATATCGAGAACGTGCTGGCCTCGCCGCAAACCACCCTGGCCAGCGAAAAGTTCGAGCGCTTTGAAGCCGTGTTCTCAGGCGCTGGCGACACCCTGAGCGCCACGCTGGCCGCCCTGATCGCCAGCGGCTGTGACCTGGGCGAGGCCTTTGTCGAAGCCCTGGGCTATCTGGACCACTGCCTGGACGGCGGCTTTCGTCCCGGCATGGGCCATGTGATCCCTGACCGCCTGTTCTGGGCCCAGGCCGACACCGAAGATGACCCCGAGGAGGACGGCGCCGACGGCCCCGCCTCGCCCCTGGATCTCCCCCCGCATGACACCCAGCACTGACCGCAACGAGACCCTGTTCGAACGCGCCAAGCGCGTCATCCCCGGTGGCGTGAACTCGCCCGTACGCGCCTTCCGCGCGGTGGGCGGCACGCCGCGTTTCGTGCGGCGCGCTGAAGGACCCCATTTCTGGGACGCCAACGGCAAACGCCATATCGACTACATCGGCTCCTGGGGCCCCATGATCCTGGGCCACGGCCATCCCGCGGTGCTGGAGGCCGTGCAGAAGGCCGCCATGGACGGCTTCTCCTTCGGCGCGCCGACCGAACGCGAGATCGAGCTCGCCGAGGAGATCCTCAGGTTCGTGCCCTCCATGGAGATGGTGCGACTGGTCAGCTCGGGCACCGAGGCGGGCATGAGCGCCCTGCGCCTGGCACGCGGCGCCACCGGCCGCAGCAAGATCATCAAGTTCGAGGGCTGCTACCACGGGCACGCCGATGCCCTGCTGGTCAAAGCCGGCTCCGGCCTGGCCACTTTCGGCAATCCCACCAGCGCCGGTGTGCCGGCGGAGGTGGTGCAGCACACCCTGGTGCTCGAGTACAACAACGTGCAGCAGCTGGAGGAAGCCTTCGCTCTCCACGGCAAGGAACTGGCCTGCGTGATGATCGAGCCCATCGCGGGCAATATGAACTTCGTGCGCGCCTCGGTAACGTTCATGAAGCGCTGTCGCGAACTCTGCACCCAGCACGGCGCCCTGCTGGTGTTCGACGAGGTCATGACGGGCTTCCGCGTGGCCCTGGGCAGCGCGCAGAGCGTCTACGCCCAGCTCATCCCGGGCTTCCAGCCCGACCTCACCGTGCTCGGCAAGGTCATCGGCGGCGGCATGCCGCTGGCGGCTTTCGGCGGACCGCGCGCCGTCATGGAACAGCTCGCGCCCCTCGGTCCGGTCTACCAGGCCGGCACGCTCTCGGGCAATCCCGTGGCCACGGCCTGTGGTCTGGCCACGCTGCGCGAGATTGCCCGGCCCGGTTTCTACGACGATCTGGGTCGCAAGACCCGCACCCTGATGGCGGGACTGAAGGGCGCCGCGGACGCCGAAGGTGTGCCCTTCTGCGCCGACAGCGAAGGCGGCATGTTTGGCTTCTTCCTGCTGCCCCAGCTGCCGCAGAACTACGGCCAGGTCATGAAGACCGAGGGCGCGAAGTTCAACCGGCTCTTCCATGGCCTGCTCGATCGCGGCGTCTACATCGCACCGGCGCTGTATGAAGCCGGCTTTGTGAGCGCCGCACACAGCGAGGAGGACATCGCCGCCACGGTCGCCGCGGCGCGCGAGGTCTTCAAGACCCTGCGCTGAAACGGCCCCTGCAACAAAAAAGCGACCCGAGGGTCGCTTTTTTTGCCGAGAGGTTGCCCTCAATGGCGGAAGTGACGAACCCCCGTGAACACCATGGCCACGCCACGCTCGTTCGCCGCGTCGATGACTTCCTGGTCGCGCATCGAGCCACCGGGCTGGATGACGCAGGTCGCACCGTGGTCGATGACCACGTCGAGACCGTCGCGGAAGGGGAAGAAGGCGTCACTGGCCACCGCCGTGCCCTGCAAAGACAGCCGGGCATGCTCGGCCTTGATGCTGGCGATGCGCGCCGAATCGAGGCGGCTCATCTGGCCCGCCCCCACCCCCATGGTCATGCCCTCCTTACAGAAGACGATGGCATTGCTCTTGACGAACTTGGCGACCTTCCAGGCAAAGAGCAGGTCCTCGAGCTGCTGCGCTGTCGGCGCCAGCTTGGTCACCACCTTGAGGTCACTGCGCAGCAGCTCGTGGTTGTCAGCGGTCTGGATGAGCAGACCCGAACCCACGCGCTTCACATCGTGGCTGTTGAGGCCGCGCTCCCAGGCATTCTTGCCATCGCGTTTGACGCCATCCAGGGAGATCTGCAGAACCCGCACGTTCGCCTTGGCCTTGAACAGCTCCAGCGCCTCGGGCGTGTAGGCCGGCGCCATCAGCACCTCGACGAACTGCTTGCTCACCGCCTGTGCCGCGGCGAGATCCACCGTACGGTTGAAGGCGATGATGCCGCCAAAGGCCGAGGTGGGGTCGGTCTGGAAGGCCTTGCTATAGGCCTCAAGCGCGTCCTTGCCTAGGGCGACGCCGCAGGGGTTGGCGTGCTTGACGATCACGCAGGCCGGTGCCTCGAAAGCCTTGACACACTCCCAGGCCGCATCGCCATCGGCGATGTTGTTGTAGCTCAGCTCCTTGCCCTGGAGCTGCTTCGCCGTGACCAGCGAACCCGGAGCCGGGTAGAGGTCGCGGTAGAAGGCCGCGGACTGGTGTGGGTTCTCGCCGTAGCGCAGGTCCTGCAGCTTCACGAAATTGCTGTTGGCCTGGGCCGAGAAGGCGGCGTGCGTACCATCCTCGTTGATGGACGAGAGGTAGTTGCTGATGGCCGCATCATAGTTGGCGATGCGGTTGAAAGCCGCCACCGACAGCGCAAAACGCAGTTGGTCCGAGAGCTTGCAGGATCCGGTCGCATGCGTGGCCTTGAGTTCGGCCAGCACGGCCGGGTACTGCGAGGCGTCGGTCAGCACGCCCACGTCCTTCCAGTTCTTGGCCGCGCTGCGCACCATGGCCGGACCACCGATGTCGATGTTCTCGATCGCGTCTTCCAGCGTGCACCCGGGCTTGGCCACCGTGGCCTCGAAGGGATAGAGGTTGACCACCAGCAGGTCGATGGTATCGATGCCGTGCGCCTGGAGCGCGGCCATGTGTTCGGGCACGTCCCGGCGCGCCAGCAGGCCGCCGTGCACCTTGGGGTGCAGGGTCTTGACGCGGCCATCGAGCATCTCGGGGAAGGCGGTGACTTCGGCCACCTCGGTCACGGGCAGCCCGGCCTCGGCCAGCAGCTTGGCCGTGCCGCCGGTGGAAATGAGCCGGACGCCCAGGGTATGCAGGGCCTGGGCAAATTCGACGATGCCGGTCTTGTCGGAGACGGAAAGGAGTGCGTTCATTCTTGGCTTATTTGAGAAGTTTGTGTTCGACCAGCTTCTTGCGCAGGGTGTTGCGGTTCAGGCCCAGCCAGAGCGCGGCGCGCGACTGGTTCTGCTCGGCCTGCTGCATCACCACCTCGAGCAGCGGCTTCTCGATGATGCGCACCAACATGTCGTACATGCCGTCAGGCTCCGTACCGCGCAGGTCCTTGAAATAGCCCTCGAGGCTGTTGCGCACGCACTCTTCGATCTGTTTTTTGCTCATGCGACCAGCTCCATGTCTTCTTCTGTGTCCATCAGGTCCGCCGCGGCAGGCAGGCGGTCCATGCGGGTACCGAGTTCCTCAAAAAAATCCGCCACGGCCCGCAGCTGGGCTTGTGCGTTGTCCAGTTCATTCATGCGCGCACGGAAGGCTTCCCCACCTGGCAGGGCCTTGACATACCAGCCGATGTGCTTGCGCGCGCTGCGCACGCCCGTGTACTCGCCGTACAGGGCATAGTGGTCTTCCAGATGGTCGAGCAGCAGACGGCGCACCTCGCTCACCAGCGGTGGCGCGAGCTGCTCGCCTGTGGCCAGGTAGTGTGCAATCTCGCGAAAGATCCAGGGCCGGCCCTGGGCCGCGCGGCCGATCATCAGCGCATCGGCGCCCGTGGCGCGCAGCACGGCCAGCGCCTTCTCGGGCGAGGTGATGTCGCCATTGGCCACCACGGGAATGCGCAGCGCGGCCTTGACCGCGGCGATGGTCTCGTACTCGGCTGCTCCCTTGTAGCCCTGCTCACGCGTGCGGCCGTGCACCGTGACCATCTGCACGCCGGCGCTTTCGGCGGCGCGCGCAATGGCCAGGGCGTTCTTTTCGGTCTGGCACCAGCCGGTGCGCATCTTGAGCGTGACCGGCACGCCGTGCGGCGCACAGGCCTCCACCACGGCACTCACGATCTGCAGCGCCAGCACCTCATCCTGCATCAGGGCCGAACCGGCCCATTTGTTGCAGACCTTCTTGGCCGGGCAGCCCATGTTGATGTCGATGATCTGGGCGCCGCGCTCGATGTTGTAGACCGCGGCCTCGGCCATCATGGGTGCATCGGTGCCCGCGATCTGGACGGCAATCGGTCCGACCTCGCCCTCGTGATTGGCGCGGCGCGAGGTCTTGAGACTGTTCCACAGGTCCTTGCGCGAGGTCACCATCTCGCTCACGGCATAACCAGCTCCCAACGCCTTGCACAGGCGGCGGAAGGGCCGGTCCGTCACCCCGGCCATCGGAGCCACAAACAGGTGGTTCGGCAGTTCGAAAGAACCGATGCGCATGGATGCAGAGAGGTGGTGACAGCAAGAAAAAAATGCCGCGGCCTGTGATCGGGCTGCAGCTGGGCCGCGTATTCTAGCTGCACAAAATTTCAGCAATTGAAATCAGGCGCCATGGTGTGCGTCGACCTGCCTATACTGGCCAGGCTATGGAGTCCTGGTTGCACCAAGTGCTTGCGCTATTGGCCCTGCCCGAATACGGTCTGAGCACGCTGTTCCTGATCGCCTTCGTGTCCGCGACCCTGCTGCCCATGGGCTCGGAGCCCGCGCTCTTCGGCCTGCTCAAGCTCAATCCCGAACTGTTCTGGCCCGCGGTCCTTGTGGCGACCGCAGGCAATACCCTGGGTGGCGCCGTTAGCTGGGCCATGGGCTGGGGTTCGCACCGCCTGGTGGACAAGGTCCGCCACTCCGATACCCATCTGCGCGCACTGGACTGGCTGGAGCGCATCGGTCCCAAGGCCTGCCTGCTGAGCTGGCTGCCTGCCATCGGCGACCCGCTGTGCGCCGTGGCCGGCTGGCTGCGCCTGCCCTTCTGGCCCTGCCTGCTCTACATGGCCATCGGCAAGTTCGCCCGCTATGTCACGATGACGGCGGTGCTGCTCTGGCTGTTCCCGGGCGGGATCAGCTTCTAGGGCCTGTTCACCCTCATTTCTCAAGATGCGTTGTGGATCAAAAGTCATGCGGTAGGCGCGTGGAGGCCGCCGGGGGATCCCCGGCAAGTCCGCGCAACACCCCGCATGGCTTTTTAGCCGCAACCCGAAGGGAGCGGGGTGAACAGAGGCCCTACCCCCGCAGCCGGCGCCACAGCGGCGGCAGCACCAGCAAGGCGACCGATACCGCCATCAGGGCCCCCGAGAGCGGCCGCGTGAAGAAGGTGAACCAATCGCCCTGGCTGATGGTCAGGGCCTGGCGCATGGACTGCTCGGCCATAGGTGCAAGGATCATGCCGACGATCAACGGCGCTGCGGGAAAGTCGAAGCGCCGCATCAGGAAACCGATCAGGCCGAAGACAAACAGCATGCCCACGTTGAAGACCGAGTTGCCTGCACCGTAGACCCCCGCCGTCGAGATGACGATGATGCCCGCGTACAGCCAGGGTGGCGGGATCTTGAGCAGCTTGACCCACAGGCCCACCAGGGGCAGGTTGAGCACCAGCAGGATGATGTTGCCGATGTAGAGGCTGGCAATCAGCGTCCAGACCAGCGCACCTTGCTGAGTGAAGAGCTGCGGCCCGGTCTGGATGCCATAACCCTCGAAGGCCGAGAGCATGATGGCCGCCGTGGCGGACGTGGGGATGCCCAGCGTCAACAACGGCATGAGCACGCCGGCCGCGGCCGCATTGTTGGCGGCCTCGGGGCCGGCCACGCCCTCGATGGCACCGTGGCCGAATTCCTCCGGATGTTTGCTGAGCTTCTTCTCGGTGTAGTAGGACAGCATGGTCGGCAGCTCGGCGCCGCCTGCGGGCATGGCGCCAATGGGAAAACCGAAGAGGGCGCCGCGGATCCAGGCCTTCCAGGAGCGCGCCCAGTCCTGCGCGCTGAGCCACAGACTGCCCGACATCTTCATCACTTCGCCGCTGCGCGATTCACGCCCTTGCCAGGCCAGGTAAAGCGCCTCGCCCACGGCGAAAAGTCCCACAGCCACCACCGTCACCTCCAGACCGTCGAGCAGTTCGGGACGACCGAAGGTGAAACGCGGCTGCCCTGTCTGCAGATCGATGCCCACCAGACCGCAGAGCAGACCGGCGAACAGGCTCAGCAAACCACGCAACACCGAACGGCCCAGCACCGCCGACACCGCCACCAGCGAGAGCACCATGAGGCTGAAGTACTCCGCCGGGCCGAAGGCCAGTGCGGCCTCCACCACCCAGGGCGCGAAAAAGGTCAGCGCCAGCGTGCCGATGGTGCCGGCCACGAAGCTGCCAATGGCCGCCGTCGCCAGCGCTTGCCCGGCCCGGCCGCGCCGCGCCATCTTGTTGCCTTCCAGCGCCGTGACCACCGCCCCCGACTCACCGGGCGTGTTGAGCAGGATGGAGGTGGTGGAGCCACCATAGGCCGCGCCGTAGTAGATGCCCGCGAACATCACGAACATGCTCGTGGCGGGCACCTGATAGGTCAGCGGCAGCAAGAGCGCGATGGTCAGCGCCGGGCTGATGCCGGGCAGCACGCCCACGAGTGTGCCCAGCAGGCAGCCGGCGAAACCCCAGAGCAGGGTCATGGGTTGGAGGGCGTTGGCGAACCCTCCCAGCAGGGCCTCGAATCCGTGCATCACGACTCCAGAAGATCAGAGAGGCCAATTCAGGGCCGGGCCCAGGCCCACACCCAGCAGGCGGGCGAACACAAACCAGAACACCCCGGCGATGGCGCCGCAGATCAGCGCCGAGCGCCAGCCCAACGGGGCGTCAAAAGCGCGCGCCACCCCCATGCCGCACAAGGTACCAGGGATGACAAAGCCCAGGGGCTGCACCAGCACGATGAACAGCACGCCCCCTCCAAGCAGGAACATCAGGCGCCGGCGGCTGCCGGGCAAGGGCGCCTGATCCTCGGCCAGGCTCTCGTCGACCTGTCGGCCGCGCCAGGCGCTCCAGGCGTAGAGAAGAGCCAGGGCGCCCAGGCCCGCGACGACCACACCCGGCGCGAGCACCGGTCCGACCGTCATCTGCATCAGGGACTCGGGGATGAGCGTCACCTGCCAAGCCGCCACCGCAGCGATGGCAACCAGCAGGCCGGCCAGGATCAGTGAGGTCATGCCAGCCCCAGTTCCTTCATCACCTCTTCGGTGTCGCGGATGTTGGCCTCGATCTCGCGCTCGAAGGGCGTGTCGGCCAGGAACACATCGGTCCATTTGCGCGTCTCCAGCTCCTTGCGCCAGGCGTCGGAAGTGTTGACCCTGCTCATGAAGTCCACGAGCTGGGCTTTCTGCGCTGCGTTGATGCCAGGCGGCGCGAACACACCGCGCCAGTTGGCCGCGGTCACGCGCACACCGAGCTCGGTCAGCGTGGGCACCTCCACGCCGGGGATGCGCTTGTTGCCCGACACAGCCAGCGGGATCAGGCGCCCGGCCTTGATCTGCTCCTCGAACTCCGAATAACCCGAGATGCCGGCGACCACCTGCGCGCCCAGCAGCGCGGCATTGGCCTGGCCGCCGCCGGAGAAAGCCACATAGGCGGCCTCGCGCGGGTTGCGACCCAGCGCGCGGATGATGAGCCCGAGCAGCACGTGGTCGGTGCCACCCGCGCTGCCGCCGGCCACGGACACGGCCTTGGGATTGGCCTTGAAGGCCGCCTCCAGTTCCTTCCAGGTCTTGATCTTGCCGGCCGCCGGCACGGCCACCACCCCGGCCTCCTCGGTCAGACGCGCGATCGGCGTGACGTTGCGCATGGTCACCGGGCTCTTGTTGGCAATCGCCGCGCCCACCATGACCGAGCCGCCGACCAGCAGGCTGTTGCCCTGTCCCTTGCGCTGGTTCACGAAGCGCGGCAGGCCCACCATGCCACCGGCACCGGCCACGTTTTCGAACGGCATGTTGCCGACCAGACCCGCGGCCTTGGCTGCACGCTCGATGGCGCGCGCCGTGCCATCCCAGCCGCCGCCGGGTGCGGCGGGCACGAACATATGGAGGGTCTCGAACAGGGGTTTGCCCTGGGCCCAGGCTGGCCAGGCTGGCCAGGCCAGCACCGTGCCCGCAGCGGCGCCCAGGCACATGAATTCGCGTTTGTTCATCTCCATGGTCATCTCCTGTATAAGATCAATCAGGCACCTGGCCCGTCCCCGCATTCTGGGCAACCACCCCGCCGCCAGCTTTCAGGCGGCTGTCAAAGCACCTCCGTGAATACCCTAGGTCCGCATCTTCTGCTGGTCGAAGACACGCCCGATCTGGCCCTCTGGCTGGGCACCGCTCTGCGCCAGGCCGGCATGCAGGTGAGCTTTGCACGGGATGGCCACGAAGCCCTGGCGCGGTTGTCGCCAGGCCATGGGCTGGACGCCGTGCTGCTGGACCTGCAACTGCCCGGCCCCGATGGGCTCACCGTGCTGCAGACCCTGCGCGAACGGGGTGACCCGGTGCCCGTGCTGGTGCTGACCGCGCGCGCCAGCGTGCCCGACCGCGTGCTGGGCCTGAACCTCGGTGCCGACGACTACCTGCCCAAGCCCTTCGATCTCAGCGAACTCGAAGCCCGGCTGCAGGCCCTGCTGCGCCGCCCCGGCCGCACCAAAAACACCCGCCTGCGCCTGGGCCCGCTGGAGATGGACCGCGACACCGGCCAGGCCAGCCTGCACGACGAGCCGCTGGCCCTGACGCCGCGCGAGGTGGCCGCCTTGCGCGTGCTGCTGGAAAAAGCGCGCCAGACCGTCAACAAGGACGAACTGCATCAGGCCGTCTTCGGCGACGAGGCCGTGGAGCGGGAGGCCGTAGAAGTGCTGATCTACCGCCTGCGCCGGAAACTCGAAGCCCATCCCGTGCCCACTGGCCAGGCCGCGGCGCCGGGTGTGCACACCATCCGCGGCCTGGGTTACATGCTCATGCCCGCGCCGGGGACGGAGCGCTGAGATGACGCATCCCGTTCCATCGCTGCGCGCGCGCCTGCTGGGCTGGATCCTGCTGCCCCTGACGGGGCTCATCACGGTCAACGCCTGGGTGGCCTATGGCAACGCCGTCGAAGCCAGCAACGAGGCCTATGACCGCGCGCTTTACCTGGCCAGCCGCGCCCTGGCCGAGGAACTGGTCTGGCGCCAGGGTGCCCTGCAGGTCAATGTGCTGCGTGCGGCCGGCTATCTGCTGGAGAACCACACCGGCTCGCGCCTCTACTACCGCGTGGCAGATACCGCCGACCGCCACCTGGCCGGCGATCCCACCCTCCCCGCGCCGCGTGACGGACCGGCGGCCAGCGTGCGTTACCACGCCCTGGTGCAGTTCGAGGACGGCGAACTCCGCGGCCGCCCCGTCCGGATCGCCCACCTGACGCATGTGTTGGAAGATGAAGGCAACCAGCCCCACATCCTCAAGATCAGCGTCGCCGAGACCCTGGAGACGCGCCAGCAGATGGTGCGCCAGCAGTTGCGCGACACCCTGCTGAGCCAGAGCCTGCTGCTGCTGGCGACCGCCCTGCTCGTGATCGTGGGCGTGCAGCGCGGCATCCGGCCACTGGAACATTTCCGTCAACACCTGGCCGCACGCGATGACGATGACTTCTCCCCCATCGCCCCACCCGGTCTGCCGCGCGAACTGCACCCCCTGGTGGGCACGCTCAACGGCTATCTGGCGCGCCTGGGCCGTCTGATCGACATCCGCAAGCGTTTTCTGGACAATGCTGCGCACCAGCTGCGTACGCCGCTGACCGTGCTCAAGACCCAATTGGCCCTGGCCGAACGGGAACCCGAAGCCCTGGCTGCCGCCCGGCGCACGACCGACGACGCCGTGCGCCTGACCGAACAGCTGCTGGCCATGACCCGCGCGGAACACGCCAGCGCGCTGCCAGGCGGCACAGACGGTGAGACGGTGGACCTGCTGGCACTGGCACGGCAGGCCACGCAGGAATATCTGCCACGCGCCCTGCAGCAGGGCGACGATCTGGGCTTCGAAACCTTGGTGCAGGAATCCCGGGTGCCGGGCGCGGCAGGGCTACTACACGACGCTCTGGGCAACCTGATCGACAACGCCCTGCACCACACGCCACCCGGCACACGCATCACCGTGCGCGTAGGGCCACGCTGGGTCGAGGTCGAGGACCACGGACCGGGCATCGCCGCCGAACACCAGGCCCATGTGTTCGAACGCTTCTACCGCGCCGCGCCGGCCTCGGTGCGCGGCAGCGGCCTGGGCCTGGCCATCGTGCGGGAGATCGCACAGCAACACGGCGCGCTGCTGACGCTGCGCAGCCCGCTGCCTGCGGGGCCGGGCACGGTGTTCCGGATCGCCTGGCCTGAGGCCTAAGAACTGAAAAGGAAGTTCATCACGTCGCCATCCTTGACGACGTAGTCCTTGCCTTCGGCGCGCATCTTGCCCGCATCCTTGGCACCCTGCTCACCCTTGCAGGCGATGTAGTCCTCGAAGGCGATGGTCTGGGCGCGGATGTAGCCCTTCTCAAAATCGGTGTGGATCACACCGGCGGCCTGCGGCCCGGTGTCACCCACATGGATGGTCCAGGCCCGCACTTCCTTGACGCCGACCGTGAAGTAGGTCTGCAGGCCCAGCAGCTTGTAGGCCGCGCGGATCAGGCGGTTCAGGCCCGGCTCTTCCTGGCCCAGTTCCTGGAGGAACTCCAGGCGGTCGGCATCATCCATCTCGGACAGCTCGGCCTCGATCTTGGCGCAGATCGCCACCACCGGGGCGTTCTGCGTCGCGGCATATTCCTTCAGCCGATCGAGGTAGGGGTTGTTCTCGAAACCATCCTCGCTGACATTGCCGACAAACATGGCCGGCTTGGCCGTGATCAGGAAAAACTGCTTGAGCAGGGGCAGCTCTTCCTTGCTGAACTCGACCGTGCGCACCGGCTTGCCCTGGTCCAGCGCCGCCTGGCACTTCTCCAGAATGGCCACGAGCTTGATCGACTCCTTGTCACCCGAGCGCGCCGTCTTGTTCACGCGCTGCAGCGCCTTCTCGACCGTGCCCAAGTCGGCCAGACACAGCTCGGTCTGGATCACCTCGATGTCGGCGATCGGGTCCACCTTGCCGGCCACATGAACCACGTTGTCGTCGGCAAAACAGCGCACCACGTTGACGATGGCGTCGGTCTCGCGGATGTGTGCGAGGAACTTGTTGCCCAGGCCTTCACCGGTGCTGGCACCGGCCACCAGGCCGGCAATATCGACGAACTCCACGATGGCCGGAACGACGCGCTCGGGCTTCACGATCTCGGCCAGTTGGGCCAGCCGAGGGTCCGGCACCTCCACCACCCCGACGTTGGGCTCGATGGTGCAGAAGGGGTAGTTCTCCGCCGCAATGCCCGCCTTGGTCAGGGCGTTGAACAGGGTGGATTTGCCGACGTTGGGCAGGCCGACGATGCCGCACTTGAGACTCATGATCTTCCTTGGAATGTGGCGCCTCGGAGGCGCCGCCCGCGTGGCACGGCGTACAGGCCGGCCTGCGAAGCAGGGGCGGCGTCCACGGACGCCTGAAACTGGCCCCATTGTAAGTCCCGCCCTGGACCGGGCCGGACCGGTTCAATCGAAGCGGTAGCTGGCGCTCACCGTCTGCCCCACGCGCAACACGTGGTCCACGCCCGCCGTGACGATGGCGTTCATGCCGAAGGTCAGGGCACCGTTGACGCGCGCATCCTGGCGATAGGTCTGCAGGGTGTCGTTGACCTCGGGGCTGCTGCGCGCCGTGTCGGGGTTGATGTTGGGAATCGGGCAACGCGGGCAGGGCTTGACCGGCGTCAGAACGGCCTCACCCTCGGCCGTGGCGATCTGCAGCGGGCCCACGCGGTCCTCGTCATGCGCCTCCAGGCCTTCGAGCACGATGTTGGGCCGGAAACGCCGGATGTCCACGGGCCCGTGGCCCTGCGTCTGCAGCCGTTCATTCAGCCCATCCAGGGCGGACTGGCCCAGCACGAGCACAGGGTAGCCATCACTGAACTGGTTGGGCGCCTCGACGCCGCCGGTCCAATGCAGGCTGGACAGGCGCCGGTGTTCGGGGTCAAAACGCACCAGACGGTATTTCGTGGCGTTGGCACGCGGCAGCCCCTGCTCATTGAGCGCCAGGAAATCGGTGAACCACTGGGCCGCGATGTCGCCCATGTCATAGGCGGGCACCACATCGTCCCAGACGCGCACACGGGTCGGCGCCTCGACGGTATCGACCAGCAGGTGCAGGGCCAGCATGCCCGGGGCACGCAGCTGCAGCTCCGTCCCTCCGCGCTTGAAGGCCGGCTGGATCAAGGCCATGCGCGGCGCCTCGCGCTGGGACAGGAATTCGCCCGCCTCGTCCACCACCATCCAGGCGCGGTCCAGATCCAGACCGGTTTCGGTCAGCACGGCTTCCGTCAGCTCGACACCGGCGCAGGACTTGACCGGATAGACGTAAAGACGGGCGATGCGGGCCTGCACGTCGGCAGCAGATGCGGTGGACTCACTCACGGGCGGTATTCCTGAATTGACTGGCAACAGCGTCGATTCTGCCTCGGTCCGCCCCCGCTTCTACAATGTCCCCATGCCCCAAGCCCTCGACATCTGCATACGCGGCAGCGGCATCGTCGGCCGCACCCTGGCCCTGCTGCTGGCGCGCGAACGGCTGCGCGTCGGCCTGGTCGAACAGCCCGCCGCGACGCCCCCGGGCGCCGATGTGCGCGCCTATGCTCTGAACCGCACGTCGCGTGAACTGTTGGAGAGCGTGCGCGCCTGGCCCGAGGATGAAGCCACCGCCACCCCGGTGCTGCACATGCAGGTCTGGGGCGACCGCGGCAGCGAACTGAATTTCAACGCGGCGTCGCTGGGCTCCTCTGCCCTGACCTGGATCGTCGATGTGCCCGAGCTCGAGGCGCGACTGGCCGAGGCCGTGCGCTATCAGCCGCAGATCGAGGTGCTGGCGGCCCCTCTGCCAGCCAAACTCACCGTGATCTGCGAGGGTCGCGCCAGCCGCACCCGGGCCGAATTCGGCGTCGATTTCGATGTCACCCCCTATCCCCAGCACGCCCTGGCCACCCGGCTGCGATGCGAAAAACCGCATGGACAGGTCGCCCGCCAGTGGTTTGCGCAAGGCGAGATCCTGGCTTTTCTGCCTTTGGGCGGCCCGCAAGGGAACTCCGTGGCCGTGGTCTGGTCTGTCTCTGCAGAACGTGCGGCCCAGCTGCAGCAGCTGGAACCCGTCACTTTCTGCCAGGAGATTGCCCATGCCAGCCAACAGACCCTGGGCCCGCTGAGCCTGATCAGCGAGCGCAAGACCTGGCCGCTGCAGAAGGCGCTGGCCCGGCAGTGGTCGGGCCGCAACGCGGGTGGCGCTTGGGTGCTGGCCGGCGACGCAGCGCACAACGTGCACCCGCTGGCCGGTCAGGGACTGAATCTGGGCCTAGCCGATGTGGCCGAGCTCACGCGGGTGTTGCACGGGCGCGAGTACTGGCGCGGCGTGGACGACGAGAAACTGCTGCGCCGCTACGAGCGCACGCGCAAGGCCGGCATGCTGGCCCTGGACGTGGGCATGGATGGGCTGCAGCTGCTGTTCGCGCGCGAAGGCCAGGCTTGGAGTGCGCTGCGCAACTGGGGGTTGCAGGGCGTGGAACGCAGCGGCTGGCTCAAGCACTGGCTGGCGCATAAGGCCATGAATTTTTGAAGGATGGACATGAAGACGACGATGCGACTGATCACAGGCCTGCTGGCCGCGCTGCTGGCCCTGGGCGCTGGCGCACAAGAGGCCACCCTCCGCAAGAATCTGGCTGAACGCCTGCCGCAACTGCCGGCCATCAACGAGGTCAGCAAGACACCCATCCCCGGCCTGTTCGAGATCCGCGTCAACGACAACGAGATCTACTACAGTGACGCCGAAGGCAACTACCTGATCCAGGGCCATCTGATCGACGTGCGCCAGAAGCGCAACCTTACCGAGGAGCGGGTCGACAAACTGCTGGCCATCGACTTCAAGAGCCTGCCTTTCAAGGACGCCTTCACCGTGGTGCGCGGCAACGGGGCGCGCAAGATGGCCATCTTCTCCGATCCCAACTGCGGCTACTGCAAGCGCATCGAGCGTGATCTGGCCAGGCTGGACAACGTCACCATCCACGTCTTCCTCTACCCCGTGCTGGGCCCGGGCTCCACGGAGAAATCCAAGCTGGTGTGGTGCAGTAAGGAACGGGGCCAAGCGTGGCTGGACCTGATGCTCAAGGACCAACTGCCCTCGGCCGCGGCCTGCGATGTGCAGGCCATCCAGCGCAATCTGGCCTTCGGCCAGAAGCTCAAGGTCCAGGGCACGCCCACGCTGTTCTTCGCCGATGGCAGCCGCGTGCCCGGCGCGATCGACTTCCCCCAGATCGAAAAGCAGCTCGCGGCGGCCTCCCGCTGAGCCCACAACGACGCCCCATGCCGAAGAAGTCCAGCCCCGGCCCGATCCATTACCGCATCGAGGTCGCCGACCCGCACGCCCATCTCTTCCGCGTCACGCTCACCATCACGCAGCCCCAGGCAATGCAGGTCGTGAGTCTGCCGGTCTGGATTCCTGGCAGCTATCTGGTGCGCGAGTTCGCCAAGAATTTGCAGAAACTCGTGGCGCGGCAGAGCCGCAAGGTCTTGCCCGCCACGCAGATGGACAAATGCAGCTGGCAGATCGCCTGCGATCCTGAGCAGCCGCTGGAGCTGGGCTACGAGGTCTATGCCTGGGACAACTCGGTGCGCACCGCCTGGCTTGACCGCCAGCGCGGCTTCTTCAATGGCACCAGCCTGTGCCTGCGCGTGCAGGGCCAGGAAGACGCGGCGCACGAACTGACGCTGGCACCTGGCTCCGCACCGGCCGACTGGCAGGTCGCCACGGGCCTCACGCCCCTCAAGACCGAGCGTCGCGGCTGGGGCCGCTACCGCGCGGCCCATTACGACGAGCTTGTGGACTGCCCCGTGGAGCTGGGCAACTTCTGGATGGGTGAATTCAAGGCCGGCGGCACGCCGCATCGCTTTGTCATCGCCGGCGCACCGCCGAGCTTCGACGGCAGCCGCCTGCTGGCGGACGCCCAGCGCATCTGCGAGACCGCGATCCGTTTCTGGCACGCCGAGGGCCGCGCCACCGGGCGCAGCGGCAAACCACCCTTCAGGAACTACCTCTTCCTGCTCAACGCCACGGACGACGGCTATGGCGGCCTGGAGCACCGCAACTCCACGGCCCTGATCTGCGGCCGACGCGACCTGCCGCGCGCCGGAGCCAAGCCGGGCGAAGGCTACACCACGCTGCTGGGCCTCATCAGCCACGAGTACTTCCACAGCTGGAACGTCAAACGCCTGCGCCCGGCCGAATTTGCTCGTTACGACTACACGCAGGAAAACTACACCCAGCTGCTGTGGTTCTTCGAGGGCTTCACAAGCTATTACGACGACCTGCTGCTGCGCCGCGCCGGCCTGATCGACGACCTGGTCTATCTGCGCCTGCTCAACAAGAGCGTCAACCAGCTGCAGCAGACGCCAGGGCGCCTGCTGCAGTCCGTGGCCCAGGCCAGCTTCGACGCCTGGGTCAAGTACTACCGCGTGGACGAGAACACGCCGAACGCGACCGTGAGCTACTACGGCAAGGGCGCGCTCGTGGCGCTGTGCATCGATCTGACGCTGCGCGCCGAGAGCCGCCACAGCCTGGACGACGTGATGCGCGCGCTCTGGCAACGCTGCGCGGCCGGCCCCATGCACGAGGAAGACCTGCTGGCCGTGCTACGCGAGCTCAGTGGCCGCAGCTGGAGCCGCGAGATCCAGCGCTGGGTGCACGGCACGGGCGAGCTGCCACTGCGCGAACTGTTGGAGCAGCATGGCGTGAGGGTCCATGAAGAGCCTGCTCAACTGGCCCAGCGTCTGGGCCTGCGAGTCACCGAGAGTGGTGGCGGGGTGCAGGTCAAGACCGTGCTGCGCGGCGGTGCCGCCGAACAGGCCGGCCTGGCCGCCGGCGATGAATGGCTGGGTGTGGAAGTCGGGACGGGGAAGTCAGGCAGCAGCTGGCGCCTGGGCAAGCTGGACGACCTGCTGCTCTACGCGGGGGACCAGGATCGCGTGCAGGCCCTGGTGGCGCGCGACCGACGCCTGCTGAGGCTGCCGCTCAAGCTGCCACGTCAGATCACCACCTGGCGGCTGGCCGCCGAGCAGCGCGAGAAAGTGCAGCGCTGGCTGGACCGCTGAGACTCAGGTCTTCTGCATCTGGGCTTCGACTTCGGCACCGAAACGGTCGGCCGCGGCTTGGCCTCTGACTTCGCGCACCACGGCGTAGGCCCGCTTCATCACCTCAACGAACTGAGGCATGTCCCTGGCAGCTTCGAGCCGGATGGCCAGTTCATCGGCCAGGGGGCCGAGCTGTTCTGCCAGCAGCCGGGTCGCCAGTGTTCTGGCCTTGCCCAGATCCACCCCTCCCGCCGTTGGCAGGCCTGCGGCGGCTGGCTTGGCGGCACCCGTCGCGGCGGCGACCACCTCGATCAGGCCTTCGGCCTCGAGCTGCTGCAGCAGCTGGGCCGACTCGCCCATGCCGGCCGCCAGTTTGATCAGCTCCTCCGCGCTTTTCTTGCCGTCGACGAGGATGAGGAGCATACGCTGCTTGCCCCCCACGCCATGACCACGGGTCGCGATGGCCTCCGCCCCTTTTTCGGATTTTCGATAGATCGCTTGCGTATCCATGCCGCCCAACCTCTGCTTTTTGTGGTCCGCGAATTATTTCACCGCACCGGCACTACCCTCCCCCGTGTTTCCACTAGGCACTAGGAAGTGGCCCTGGACGCCATTGCAGCGCAGACGGGCTGCAAAATCAAGCCCCGGTGAGCGTCACGCGCTTGAACTTGCGCTTGCCCACCTGCAGCACATAGCTGCCGGCGCCCAGCTTCAGGCCCTTGTCGCTGATGACCACGGCGTCCACCCGCACACCGCCCCCGTCGATCAGGCGGTTGCCCTCGCCGGACGAGGCCACCAGCCCGGCCTGCTTGAGCAGGGCCGCGATGCCGATGGGGCCGGCTGCCAGACGCAGGGTCTGCTCCTCGATTTCGTCGGGAATGCCGCCCTTGCTGCGGTTGATGAAATCCTGCTCGGCCGCCTCGGCGGCCGCCGCACTGTGAAAGCGCGTGGTGATTTCCTTGGCCAGCATCACCTTCGCATCCTTGGGGTTACGACCCGTGGCGACCTCCTGCCTGAGCGCCCCGATCTCGGCCAGGGAGCGGAAGCTCAACAGCGTGTACCAGCGCCACATCAGCTCGTCGCTGATCGACAGCACCTTGGCAAACATGGTGTTGGCGTCCTCGGTGATACCGATGTAGTTGTTCTTGGATTTGGACATCTTGTCCACGCCATCCAGCCCCTCGAGCAGGGGCATGGTCAGGATGCACTGCGGCTCCTGGCCGTACTCGAGCTGCAGGTGCCGGCCCATGAGCAGGTTGAACTTCTGGTCGGTGCCGCCGAGTTCGAGGTCGCTCTTGAGCGCCACCGAGTCATAGCCCTGCATCAGCGGGTAAAGGAACTCGTGCACGCTGATCGGCGTGCCCGCGGTGTAGCGCTGATGGAAGTCGTTGCGCTCCATCATGCGCGCCACGGTGTACTTGGCCGCCAGCTGGATCATGCCCATGGAGCCCAGGGGCAGGCTCCATTCGCTGTTGTAGCGGATCTCGGTCTTCGCGGGGTCCAGCACCAGGCTGGCCTGCTTGTAGTAGGTCTCGGCATTGGCCTTGATCTGCTCGGCGGTGAGCGGCGGGCGCGTGCTGTTGCGTCCCGAAGGATCGCCGATCAGGCTGGTGAAGTCGCCGATCAGGAAGATCACCTGGTGCCCCAGGTCCTGCAGCTGGCGCATCTTGTTGAGCACCACGGTGTGGCCGATGTGGATGTCGGGCGCCGTCGGATCCAGGCCCAGTTTGATGCGCAAGGGCGTGCCCGTCGCTTCGGATCGGGCCAGCTTCTGCACCCAGTCGGCTTCGGGGATCAGTTCCTCGCAACCGCGCAGCGTCACCGCCAACGCCTCGCGGACCCGATCGGTGACGGGAAAAGTCAACACAGAAGCTTGATTCATAAGGATTTTTCGCAGAGGCCCGCACGCAGGCCGATATACTTGGGGCGTCCCCGGAGGCCACGATTTTAAGTGGCCCTGCCATCGGGGCCCGCTTCCCTGAGGCTCCGCCCTGAATCTGCCGCCTGATGATCACGCTGCCCACCGCTCTTGAACCCGCCCTGGCCCGCCTGCGCCAGTGGGTTCAGCACCGGCCGCGCCATCTGGGGCCCGCCCTGCTGTCCGTGGTCCTGCTGGGCGGCGGCGCCTATGCCATCGCCGCTGCCGTGGTCACACTGGCGCCCGACGCCGCGCGCCTGCCGGTGCAGGAGGTCAGCGAATCCGTCACGCCCCTGCCCGTGCAGGATCAGGCTGCGGCCTTGGAAGTGCATCGCTACAGCCTCTACCGATCGGATACCTCGCGCGCCAACGACACGGCGGAAACGCTGCTGCGTCGCCTGGGCGTGGACGACCCCCAGGCCGCCAACTTCCTGCGTCGCGATGCGCTGGTCCATCGCCATCTGCTCGGCCGTACCGGCCGCCTGCTCAGCGCCGAGGCCAGCGAACGCAACACACTGCTGAGCCTGACCGCCCGCTGGAGCCCCGACGACGACGGCAGCTTCCAGCGCTTGGTGATCGAGAAGTCCGAGCGAGGCTACAACTCGCGACTCGAAACCGTGCCGCTGACCGCCTCCGTGCGCGTTGCCAGCGCCACCATCGACAGCTCACTCTTTGCATCGGCCGACGAAGCCGGCATCCCTGACGCCGTGGCCATCCAGCTCGCCGAGATCTTCTCGGGCGACATCGACTTCCACCGCGAACTGCGCAAGGGCGATCGCTACTCGGTGGTCTACGAGGTGCTCGAAGGTGACGGCGAGCCGCTGCGCGCCGGCCGCGTGCTCAGCGCCGAGTTCACCAACGCCGGCAAGACCTACCAGGCCATGTGGTTCAACGAAGCCAGCGCGGCTGCGCAGGATGAAGGCCGCCCGACCCAGGGCCGCGGCAGCTACTACACCCTGGAAGGCCACAGCCTCAAGCGCGCCTATCTGGCCTCGCCCCTGGCCTTCTCGCGTGTGACCAGCGGCTTCAAGATGCGTTTCCACCCCATCCTCCAGAAGTGGCGTGCCCACCTGGGCGTGGACTATGCGGCGCCCACAGGCACGCCGGTGCGCGCCGTAGGGGATGGCGTGGTGGAGACCGCCGGGTCCCAGGGCGGTTATGGCAATGTGGTCTTCATCCGGCATCGCAACAACCACGTCACGGTCTACGCCCACCTCAGCCGCATCCAGGTGCGCAAGGGCCAGCGCGTGGAGCAGGGTCAGACCATCGGTGCCGTCGGTGCCACGGGCTGGGCCACGGGGCCGCACCTGCATTACGAATTCCGTATCAACGGCCGGCATGAGAACCCGCTGGCCGTCGCGCGCCGCAGCGAATCGGTCCCCGTCTCGCCTGCTGCACGCCCGGTCTTCAACCGCATGGCGGAGCAGGCACGGCGTCAGCTGGCTGCCGCGGAGCTCTTGCTCGCTGCCCGCTGATCCCCGGCATGTCCACATACTTCATCGGCCTGATGTCCGGCACGTCGCTGGACGGGGTGGATGGCGTGCTGGCTGACCTCGATGGACGCCTGCGTGTGCGGGCCCATGCCTACCAGGCCTTTCCTGACACCTTGCGTGGCGAGCTCCTGGCACTGAACCAGAGCGGCGCCGACGAGCTGCATCGCGCCGCCCTGGCCGCCAACGCGCTGGTGCGTCTCTACGCGCAGGTGGTACGCGAGCTGCTGCAGGCCAGTGGGCTGCCCGCGTCCCAGATTCGCGCCATCGGCGCCCATGGACAGACGCTGCGCCACCGCCCAGGGCTGTACGACGGCACGGGCTACACCTTGCAGATCAACAACCCTGCGCTGCTGGCCGAACTGACCGGCATCGCCGTGGTGGCCGATTTCCGCAGCCGCGACATCGCTGCCGGCGGACAGGGCGCCCCGCTCGTGCCGGCCTTCCATCGGGCGGTCTTCGGTCGCCCCGATGCTGCAGTAGCCGTGCTCAACATCGGCGGCATCTCCAATCTGTCGGTGCTCACAGACAGCGGCGTGCTCGGTTTTGACTGCGGACCGGGCAATGCCCTGCTGGACCACTGGTGCCAGCAACACACGGGACGGGCTTACGATGCCGCCGGCCAGTGGGCCGCCAGCGGTCATGTGCACGAGGCCTTGCTGCAAGACCTGCTGCAGGAACCCTACTTTGAGCAGCCCCCGCCCAAGAGCACCGGGCGTGACCTCTTTCACGCGGCGTGGCTGAATCGGCATCTGGCCACATACCCCGCGGTCAGCGCAGCAGATGTGCAGACCACGCTGACCGAGCTCACGGCGCGTGTCTGCGCCGCCGATCTGCGTCGCCATGGACCGGCATGTCGCCAGCTTTATGTCTGCGGCGGAGGCGCCCTCAACCACGAGCTCATGCGTCGCCTGCAGCTCCAGCTGCCGGATGTGAAGGTGGAAAGCTCAGAGGCGGCAGGCCTGCCGCCGCTGCAGGTTGAAGCCACGGCCTTCGCCTGGCTGGCCTGCAAGGCCCTGGCCGGCGAAACCGGCAATCTCCAAAGCGTCACGGGCGCCCGAGGCGCCCGTGTGCTGGGAGCAATCTATCCGGCCTGAGGCCGGAACCGCTGCTCAGACGGAGAAGGACGAACCGCAGCCGCAGGTGGTGGTAGCGTTGGGGTTCTTGATCACGAACTGCGCGCCCTGCAGGTCTTCCTTGTAGTCGATCTCGGCGCCGAGCAGGTACTGATAGCTCATGGCGTCGATCAGCAGCGACACACCGTTCTTGGTCATGGTGGTGTCGTCCTCGTTGGCCACCTCGTCGAAGGTGAAACCGTACTGGAAGCCCGAGCAGCCACCACCCTGCACGAAGACGCGCAGCTTGAGGTCAGGGTTGCCCTCTTCAGCGATCAGATCGGCCACCTTGGCGGCGGCGCTGTCAGTGAAAAGGATGGGAGCGGGCATCTCGGTCTGGACGGATTCGGCAACGGCGCTCATGTGAACACTCCGGAAAGTAAGAAACTGGCCAAATACTACACCAAGATGCTCAGGAATTCAGCGGCCGGTGCAGTACCCACGCCGACGGTCGGGCCAGCGGGAGCCGCGGCTCAGTTGTTCGCGGCGAGCTTGAGCGTGGGCTTGTCTTCCATCATGGACGGCGTGGGTCGAAGCAAGCCGGCGATGATAGCGCCCTGGTGCATCTCCAGCGAGGTGTAATAGACATCACCCTCGATGCGCGCCTTGGGCTGGAGCTCCAGCATGCGGCGGGCGTAGACCGGCCCCTTGACCGTGCCGTTGACGATGATGTGGTCGGCGTGCACTTCACCCGTGACGGAAGCGGTCTCGGAGATCACGAGGATGCTGTTCTTGTCCTCGCTGGAGCGCACATCGCCCACCACGGAACCGTCCACGCGCAGGCCGTCGGTGAAATGCACATGGCCTTCGATATGGTTGCCATCGGCGATCAGACTGCGGATGGCGGGCTGCTTTTTCTGGCTGAACATCTGGATTTCCCCAACAGGCCTGGTTACAACTTGATCGACTGGACGGCCTTGACCACATTGCCGTCCATGACCCTGACACTGACACCCTTGAGCAAGGTCTGGGGCGGCAGATCGAACATGCCTTCGGCACGGGCGTATTGACGCAGCTTAATCGCTTGCGGGCCCTCCGGCAAGGTCGAGGACCAGGGCCGCCCAGCCTGCAGGCCGGTGAAGCTGAGCTCGAGCCGGCCGTTGAATTCCGGTGCATTCTTGAGCGGCTGGATCACCAGCACCTGCCATTTGACCTGGCGGCCATCCTGCACTTCCGCCTGCAGACCGCGGATCGCGAGGGCCTCGGTCCCCACGGTGGGAATGAGCTTTTCGAAGAAACCCAGATCGTCGCGCAGGCGCTGGTTTTCCGTTTCCAGCTGACGGTTGAGCGCCGACAGGCTCTCCTGCGCCGCCTTCTCGGCCGTCATCAGCGTGGTCGAGGTGTTGGCCAGAGCCAGCGCCTTGTCACGCTCCTCCTTGATGGTATCGAGCTGGCGCTGCAGGTCCACCACTTCGCGCTCCAGCCGCGTGAGATCCTGGATCCGGTTGTCGTCGATGCCGGCGATCTCCTTGCCGAACTCGAAAGCCCACAGACCGATGGCCGCACAGAAACCCAGCACCACCGCGGCACCAATCCAGCGCAGAGGCCAGGGCAAGGCACTGCGCACTGACATGCGCGGTGCGCTGACCGTCAGGCGGCGGAAAAGCAGACGCATTCGCATAAGCCGACGAGTCTAGCAGCCGCAAAGAACAGAGCCGCCGGAATTTCCATTCCGGCGGCTCTGGTTTTGCAACAGTTTGTTGCCCTCGCGGGCACTGGCAGCTTAACGCTTGCTGAACTGCTTGCGGCGGCGTGCGGAGTGCAGACCGACCTTCTTGCGCTCGACCTCGCGCGCATCGCGGGTCACGAAGCCGGCCTGCGACAGCACCGGCTTGAGCGATGCGTCGTAGTCGATCAGGGCACGCGTGATGCCATGGCGGGTCGCGCCGGCCTGGCCGGACTCACCACCACCGTGCACATTGACCTGCACGTCGAAAGTCTCGCCGTGGTTGGTCAGCAGCAGCGGCTGCTTGGCGATCATGATCGAGGTTTCGCGGCCGAAATATTCCTGGATATCCTTGCCGTTGACCGTGATCTTGCCGGTGCCTTTTTTCAGAAACACGCGGGCGACGCTGGATTTGCGACGGCCGGTGCCATTGTTCCATTCACCAATCATCTCAAGGCTCCTTTAGATTTCCAGCGCCTTGGGCTGCTGGGCGGTGTGGGGATGCTCGGCACCACCATACACCTTGAGTTTCTTGATCATGGCGTAGCCCAGGGGACCCTTGGGCAGCATGCCTTTGACGGCCTTCTCCAGCGCGCGGCCAGGGTGCTTGGCCTGCATGTCGCGGAAGTTGGTGGCGTAGATGCCGCCCGGGAAACCCGAGTGGCGGTAATAGATCTTGTCGAGCGACTTGGTGCCGGTCACACGCAGCTTGGCTGCGTTGACGACGACAATGAAGTCACCGGTATCGACGTGAGGCGTGTAAATGGCCTTGTGTTTGCCGCGCAAACGGAGAGCAACTTCGCTGGCTACTCGTCCGAGGACCTTGTCGGTCGCGTCAATCACAAACCACTCGTGCGTCACGTCAGCGGGTTTGGCGCTGATCGTTTTGGTCATGAGTTTTCTCTTCAGAGAGGGTTTGGGCAGCCCTTTTCCACGGTCGGTTTTCCTCTGTCGGGAATCTCTTAGGTGGTGGATTCAAGCTTCGCCGCGGGGCCACAAAAGCGCTGCGAAGCCCGCCATTATACAAACATGCAGCTGCTGTGGGGGACGATCTGCCGGCCGGCGGGTAGGCCGGCTTCAGTCACCCGAGGGCGTGCTGCGCTGCCGGCTTTCCACGCAGGTCGGGTGATTCGTGTTCTCCGGCTTGAGACACTCACGAAACAGGCAGACAGGCTTACGCCAGAAGTTTGCGCTTGCACACAATTCTTTGGGCGCTTGTGCCGGCTTGGACGCGGATCGGTTGGCGGGCGCCGGGCTTGCAAGCCTGGGCGGTGGCTGAAGAGGGGGCTCCGCCACAGATGACGGGGACAGGTCCCGATCGTCTTTGGACACCGCCGCCGGGGCAGCCTCTTCTGCCGCAGGTGCCGGCGGACTCGCGGCCATCAACGGCACAGCTGGCCGCTCGGGCGCCTCGACCACCGAGGTGTCGCGCAACACGGTGTCATAAACCCAGACACCGACGCCCAGCAGGACCACGGACAGCAAGGCGAGCACCAGCCGTGGCCGCCAGCGCGTCCGCCCGGACGCCAGCGGCTGCGGTTGCTGCGCTGCAATCGTGGGCGCCAGACTCTCCTCCGGCAGGGTCGGGACAGGATGCTGAACCGTCGTGCGGGCGTCAGGGTTGTCATGTGCCTCAGGCGTCGGCGCCCAAACCGGCCCAAGGGCTGCACGCCAGTCGAACTTGACCAGTCCGGATGGCGCCTGCAGCCTCATTTCCGCCATGAAATCACCCACGCTTTGCGTCCGCTGCGCCGGCTGCACGGTCAGGGCGTGCTCGATGGCCTGCACAAAGGCCGGGGAGTAGCGCGCTCCGAAATGCGCCTCAAGCGTGCCGGCCACGCTCTGCATCGAAGGCATGCTGTCGCTCACCACGCGTGTGGTCGCTGGCAGCGGCGGATCGTTGCGCAGGCACCCATACACCACAGCGGCCAAGGCGTAGAGGTCGCTCCAGGGGCCCTGCCGGAGGTCGTCCGCCTCGGCGTACTGCTCGATCGGCGCGTAGTTGACTTTGAGGATCGCCGTGAGCTTGCGCGAGCGGTCCGTGATGGCCCGTCGGGCCGCGCCCAGGTCCAGCAGCACCGGGGGCCCGACGTCCTGCAAGAAGATGTTGTCGGGTGACACATCGCGGTGCAGGGTGTCGTGTTCGTGCAGCAGCTGCAAGGCCTGCAGGATCGACCAGAGCACGGTGCGCAACCAGTCCTCGGGCGGCGGCGCCGTCATCTGGGTCCGCGCCTGCTTGAGGGTCACGCCGCTGTACAACGGCATGACCATATAGGCCGTGTTGTTGGCCTCCCAGAAGCGGTAGACCTTGACCAGGGAGGGATGGTCAAACTGCGCCAGCAGGCGCGCCTCGGCCATGAAGGAGCGGAGGCCGGAATCGTAGGTCGCCTGGTCGGCCGAGGAGCGGATCGACAGACTCAACCCTTCAGGGCGCGCAGCCAGCGCCGCCGGCATGTATTCCTTGATCGCCACCGTGCGATGCAGGGAGTGGTCGTAGGCGCGGTAGACCAGCCCGAAACCACCCACTCCGAGCAAGCCCTGGATCTCGAACTCGGCCAGCCGCGTACCCGACGGCAGGGCGTCCGCGTGCGCCAGCGGCGCTGGAACGTCGGTCATCGGAACAGGCTCCAGATCAGCAGGAGTCGTGGGCATAGACCCGGATTCTTGCATGGACGGCAAGGGCTCCCTGCGGCACGATCCGCCTCAGCCCTCGACGGGCTTGCTCATGGCGAACCCGTCTGCGGTGTTTCGGTAGCGCGTTTGCGGGCCTCGACGCAGACCGGCAGCGACATGTTCTCGGCCTTCTGGCATTCCTGGTGCAAGCACATGGGACGGCTGAAGAAGCTGGCGTCCGCGCACAGCTCGCGGGCCGCCGCTGCAGGGGCAGGCGCGGCCGCCGGTACCGGGCGCACCTCGGGCGACGGTGCTCGGGGTACCGGCCGGGCCACAGGCTTGCGCTCGTCCTCAACGTCGATGGAGGGCACCGGCCTGGACGCCGGTGTCGTCGCCACGGCGGGCCGACGCGGCGCGGGCTCTGGCAACGGGGACGTCGGTGCGGCGTCCGCCGCCACCGTATTCTCGGCAGCGGGTGCCGGCTCGGGAACAGGCACCACCGCCACAGGCGCCGGAACGGGTGCCGGTACCGGGGTCGCCACCACCGAGGCCCTCGGCAGCACGCGGTCCAGCACCAGCCCGGCGACCCCCATTGCAAGCAACAGCCCCGCCGCCCAGGCCAGCATGCGGACCCTGCGACGCGGCTGCGCAGCGCGCGCTGGCGCCTGGGCCGTCTCGACCACATCCTGCGGCTGGGTGTGCCAGAACTGGCGGGAGTTGTAGTCCTCTTCGTCCTTGCGCAGCGACGTCCCCAGCTCGGTACGCCAGTCGAACTTGCTCAGACGCGGCGGTGCCTTGAGCTTCATCTCGGTCACGAAAGCGGCCAGGCTCTGCGGCCGGTCGGCCGGCTGCACCGACAGGGCGTGCTGGATGGTGCGCACGAATTCGTCGGAATACGTCAACCCGAAGTGCTGCTTGACCGTGGCTGCGACGCTGCGCACCGAGGGCTGGCTGTCACGCACCACACGTGTGGTCGCCGGCAGCGGCGGATCGTTGCGCAGGCAGCTGTAGACCACGGCCGCCAGGGAATAAAGATCGGTCCAGGGCCCCTGCTTCAGATCGTCCGCTTCGGCGAACTGCTCAATGGGGGCGTAGTTGACCTTGAGGATGGCCGTGAGCTTGTGGGACTTGTCGCTGATGGCGCGGCGCGCGGCCCCCAGATCCAGCAGCACGGGCGGCCCCATGTCCTGCAGGAAGATGTTGTCGGGTGACACATCGCGGTGCAGCGCCTCGCTGCGGTGCAAGACATGCAGGCCCTGCAGCACCGACCACAACACGGTACGCAGCCACTCCTCGGGCGGCGGCGCGGCCATGAGCGTACGGGCCTGCTTGAGCGTCATGCCGCTGTACAGCGGCATAACCATGTAGGCCGTGTTGTTGGCCTCGAAGAATCGGTAGACCTTGACCAGTGAGGGATGGTCGAACTGCGCGAGCAGCCGCGCCTCGGCGATGAAAGACTGCAGGCCGGACTGGTAGGTGCCCTGGTCGGCCGAAGAGCGCACGGAGACCGTGTTGCCATCCAGACGTGCCGCCAGTGCCGCGGGCATGTACTCCTTGATGGCCACGGTACGCTGGAGAGAGGTGTCGTAAGCGCGGTAGACCAGACCGAAGCCGCCCACGCCCAGCAAGCCCTGGATCTCGAACTCGGCCAGGCGCGTGCCCGGCGGCAAGGCATCCACATGCGTGACCGAAGGCGCAGACGCGCTTTCGGGGGACGATGCGGGATGCGTGACAATCTCAGCCATAACGGTCGATTCTTGCATGGAAAGCAGGCGTCCCGGCTGCGGGGCTTCCCGTCGTTAACATCCACTTACCATGTTCAGCTATCGTCACGCCTTTCACGCCGGCAACCACGCCGATGTGCTCAAGCACACCGTCCTGATGGCCATGCTGCGCCACCTGACGCAGAAAGAGACGGCCCTCACCGTCATCGACACCCATGCGGGGGCGGGCCTGTACCGGCTCGACAGCGAGTTCGCCGACACCAGCGGCGAGGCCGCCGAAGGCTTCCAGCGCCTGCTGGCGCCCGGCAAGGACGAGCCGCTGGCGCCTGCCTTGCAGGATTATCTGGACTTGGTGGCCAGCTTCAACAGCAAGAACAACTGGCGGGTCTATCCCGGGTCGCCTTTCATCATCCAGCGCCTGCTGCGCGAACACGACCTGCTCAAGCTCTACGAGCTGCACCCCACCGACGCCAAGACCCTGGACGCCAATGTGGCGCAGCTCAACGCCGGACGCCAGGTGGTCGTGCTGCGCGAGGACGGCTTCAGCTGCGTGAACAAGTTCCTGCCACCGCCCTCGCGCCGTGCCCTGCTGCTGTGCGACCCGAGCTACGAGATCAAGAATGACTATGCACGGGTGGCGGCCATGGTGGCCGAAGCGCTCAAGCGCTTCGCCACCGGCACCTACGCCGTGTGGTACCCCATCATCCCGCGGCCCGAAGCGCATGGGCTGCCCCGCAAGCTCAAGACCCTGGCCACCCAGGCCGGCAAGCCCTGGCTGCACGCCACGCTGACGGTCAAGTCGAGCAAGCTGAGTGTGGCCGCCGCCCAGGGCGAGGGCAAACGCCCGGGCCTGCCGGCCAGCGGCATGTTCATCATCAACCCGCCGCACACGCTCAAGGGCGCCCTGCAGCCGGCGCTGCCACAGCTGGTCAAGGTGCTGGGGCAGGACCGCAACGCTGCTTTCACGCTGGACAGCGGCGGTTGACGGCAGCCCCGGGCATGCACACCCCCCGCCACCGCCTCGCCCTGGCGCTGCTCTTCATCACACCCGCACTCTGGGCCGTCAACGCCCTGATCGCCCGCAAGGCACCCGGCGTGATCGAGCCGCATCAGCTGGCCCTGGGGCGCTGGCTGCTGGCCAGCGCGCTGTTTGCCTGGGGCAGTCATGCCGAGATCTGGTCGCAGCGTCGCCAGGTGCTGGCCGACTGGAAACAGTATCTGGTGCTCGGCGCCCTGGGCATGTGGATCTGCGGTGCCTGGGTCTACATCGGCGGTCAGACCACGAGCGCCGCCAACATCGGTCTCATCTATTCGATTTCACCGGTGCTGATCGTGCTGGCCTCGACCTTGTGGCTGGGTGAGCGTTTCACCCTGCGCCAGGCCCTCGGCGTGCTGTTGGCGCTCGGCGGCGTGCTGCACGTGGTGCTCAAAGGCCAATGGAGTGCGCTGCTGTCCATCGCCTTCGTGCCCGGAGACGGCTGGATCCTGGCCGCCACCGTGTCCTGGACCCTGTATTCCCTGCTGCTGCGGAAATGGACCAGCCCACTGGGGGTGGGGGCGCAACTGGCTGTGATCAGTCTGGCGGGTGCGCTGATCAACCTGCCCTTCGCGCTGTGGGAAACCCTGCAGGCGACCACGCCAACCTTCTCGCTCGAAGGCGGTACGCTGGCCTTGATCGCCGCGGTCATCCCGGGCTACGCCGCTTTTCTGGCCCACTCGATCATGCAGCGCGAACTGGGCGCCGCGCGAGTCAGCATGCTGCTCTATCTCGCACCCATCTATACCGCCGCCATGGCCTGGCTGGTGCTGGGCGAGCCCTTGTATGGTTTCCATGTCTGGGGCATGGCCCTGGTGCTGCCAGGCATCTACCTGGTCACCCGCAGACCGGCATCCTGATACCGCGGAGCCAGACGGCGGTCACAAGCCCAGGCGCTTGCAGATCTCCAGCGTGGCAGCGCTCTGGTTCATGCTGTAGAAATGCAGGGCCGGCGCACCGCCGGCACGCAGCTGCTCGCACAGCTCCGTCACCACATCCAGACCAAAGGCCTTGATCGATGCCGTGTCGTCGCCAAAGGCCTGCAGACGCAGGCGGATCCAGCGCGGAATCTCGGCACCGCAAGCGTCGCTGAAACGCATGAGCTGCGTGGAACTGGTGATGGGCATGATGCCTGGCACCACCGGCAGGGTCACCCCCAGCGCGTCCGCCTCTTCGACAAACCGGAAATAGGCGTCAGCGTTGTAGAAGTACTGCGTGATGGCCGAGTCGGCACCGGCCTTCGCCTTGGCCACAAAGGCCTGCAGATCGGATACCGGGGACTTGGCCTGCGGGTGCACTTCCGGATAGGCTGCTACCTCGATGTGGAAATGGTCGCCGGTTTCTGCACGGATGAAGGCCACGAGGTCGCTGGCGTACTGGAACTCGCCACCGGCGCCGTAGCCGCTGGGCAGATCCCCGCGCAGCGTGACCAGGCGCTTGACGCCCATGGCTTTCAGGGTGGCCAGGTTCTCGCGCATCGTCGCCTGGGTCGCGCCGATGCAGGAAATGTGCGAAGCCGCGTCCCTGCCCTCGGCCAGGATCTCGCGCACAGCGGCGAAAGTGCCTTCCTGCGTGGAGCCGCCGGCGCCATAGGTCACCGAGCAGAACTCCGGCCGCAGCGCATAAAGCTGCTGACGCACCGCGCGCAGTTTCTCCACGCCCTCGGGCGTCTTGGGCGGGAAGAACTCGATACTGACCGGCAATGCCTGTTCGCTCATGCGAACCTCACTTCTTCTTGATGGCTTGAATGAAAAACTCGCGGTTGCCGTCGCCACCGGCAATCGGGGAATCGAACCAGTCGCGCACCTGCAGACCGAGCGCCGCATAGGCCTCGCGCAGGCGCTGCTCGACCACAGCGTAGAGCGAGGCATCGCGCACGATGCCACCCTTGCCCACCTGGCCCGGCTGCAGCTCGAACTGCGGCTTGACCAGCATCAGCAGCACACCGCCCGGCTTGAGCCAGGGCACCACCGCGGGCAGCACCAGGGTCTGGGAGATGAAAGAGAGGTCGCCCACCAGCAGGTCGAAACCGGCCTCGGACGCCTCGCCTTCCAGCGCCGCCGCCACAGCAGCGGTATCACGGGCATTGAGCCCGTCGATGCAGCGCACGCGCGCATCCTCGCGCAGACGTGCATGCAGTTGATCGCGCCCCACGTCCAGCCCCACGACACGCGCCGCGCCAGCCTTCAACAGACCTTCCGTGAAGCCACCTGTGGACTGGCCGAGATCGAGACAGGTCCAACCCGAGACTTTGAGTCCGGTGTGTTGCAGCGCGCCTTCGAGCTTGAGCCCGCCGCGCGAGACATAACGCGCCTCGGCATCGTCGAGCAAACGCAGCTCGGCAGACTCCGGAAGCTCGTCGCCGTTCTTGGCCACGCGCTTCCAGGTGCCCGCCTGCTGCCACTCGACGCCGGCGGCGATCAGCCGCTGCGCCTGCGCCCGCGACACGGCGAGGCCGCGTTCGACGAGCAGCTGGTCAGCGCGCATCAATAACGGTAGGTGTCCGGCTTGTACGGGCCCTGCTTCGGCACGCCGATGTAAGCGGCCTGCTCATCCGTCAGCTCGGTCAGCATGGCGCCGACCTTCTTGAGGTGCAGGCGTGCGACCTTCTCGTCCAGGTGCTTGGGCAGCACGTAGACCTTGCCCTGCTCGTAGTAGTCGCTGTGGGTGTACAGCTCGATCTGGGCGATGGTCTGGTTGGCAAACGAGGAGCTCATCACGAAGCTCGGGTGTCCCGTGCCGCAGCCCAGGTTCACCAGGCGGCCCTTGGCCAGCAGGATGATGCGCTTGCCATCCGGGAAGATCACGTGGTCTACCTGGGGCTTGATCTCCTCCCACTTGCACTTCTCTTCGAGCTTGGCGACCTGGATCTCGTTGTCGAAGTGACCGATGTTGCAGACGATGGACTGGTCCTTCATCTTGGCCATGTGCTCATAGGTGATGACGTCACGGTTGCCCGTGGTCGTCACGAAGATGTCGCCCTTGTCGGCGGCGTACTCCATGGTCACGACCTTGTAGCCTTCCATCGCGGCTTGCAGGGCGTTGATGGGGTCGATCTCCGTCACCCACACCTGCGCCGACAGCGCGCGCAAGGCCTGGGCCGAGCCCTTGCCCACGTCGCCGTAACCGGCCACCACAGCCACCTTGCCGGCGATCATCACGTCGGTGGCGCGCTTGATGCCGTCCACCAGGGATTCGCGGCAGCCATAGAGGTTGTCGAACTTGCTCTTGGTCACGGAATCGTTGACGTTGATGGCACGGAACATCAGCGTGCCTTTGGCGCTCATTTCCTTGAGGCGGTGCACGCCGGTGGTCGTCTCTTCGGTCACGCCGATGATCTCGGCGCTCTTGCGGCTGTACCAGGTGCCGTCAACGGCCAGCTTGGCCTTGATGGCAGCGAACAACTCGCGCTCTTCCTCGCTCTTGGGATTGGCGATGACGGACGGATCCTTCTCGGCGGTCTTGCCCAGGTGCATGAGCAGCGTGGCATCCCCGCCATCGTCCAGGATCATGTTGGGGCCTTCGCCCTTGGCCCCCTTGGGGCCGAAGTCGAAGATGCGGTGGGTGTAGTCCCAGTAATCCTTCAGCGTCTCGCCCTTGTAGGCGAACACCGGTGTGCCCTTGGCCACCAGGGCGGCGGCGGCGTGATCCTGGGTGGAGAAGATGTTGCACGAAGCCCAGCGCACTTCAGCGCCCAGGGCTTCGAGCGTTTCCACCAGCACCGCGGTCTGGATGGTCATGTGCAGGGAACCGGTGATGCGCGCGCCCTTGAGCGGCTGCTTGGCCGCGAACTCCTCGCGGATGGCCATCAGGCCGGGCATCTCGGTCTCGGCGATCTTGATCTCTTTGCGGCCCCAGTCGGCAAGCGACAGGTCGGCCACGACGTAATCCTGGGCGGGTTTGAGAACGGCACTCATGTGAACTCCAATACATAGCGGTTGGGACACCACCGGAGTCAGCAGAGGGAAGACAGACTCACCTCACAGCAGACTGGTGGGTGAGCGCAGTTGGGAGGCAAGGCCTGCAGCCTTGGGATCCGAGCCTAACCCGTCGGCCTGGTGATCAGGCGGGACGAGCCGCAACGCTCCTCGGAAAGCTGTGATTATACGAAGCCGGCCGTTTTTGTGTTGCCGGCCCGATCAACGGCCCATCAACTGGCGCGTGAGTTGGGCCGCCGGTACCGCCTGGCAGCCACTGGTGTTCTGTCCAGCCCAGAGCGGCGTGAAATCACCCAGCCCTGCTGCCTCGGCCTTGGCGCGCAGCGGCGCCACCGCGGCGGTCGCCAGCGGGAAGGCCGGCGCGAGGTGGCTCATGGGGCCCTGCTCGTGCATCAGGCGCGTGAGGATGCCGCGCGCCGGGCGACCGGTGTAGAGATTGGTCAGGGCCGTGTGGTGCGCCGCCTCGCCCTGCAGTGCTGCGCGGTGCACGGCGCTGGTCGTGGCTTCGGGGCAGAGCAAATAGGCCGTGCCCACCTGCACGCCGGCGGCACCGAGGGCCAGCGCCGCGCGCACCCCGGCCACATCGGCAATGCCGCCCGCCGCGATGACCGGCACACGCACCGCGCGCACGATCTGCGGCAGCAGCGCGAAGGTACCCGCCTGGCTCGTCAGGTCCTCCGACAGAAACATGCCGCGATGCCCGCCCGCTTCCAGGCCCTGGGCGATGACGGCATCCACGCCACGTGCCTCGAGCCAGCGCGCCTCGTCCACCGTGGTGGCCGAAGACAGCACCTTGGCGCCCCAGCTGCGCACGCGCGCCAGCAGGGCCTCGTCGGGCAGGCCGAAGTGGAAGCTCACGACGGGCGGTTTGAACTCGGCCAGCAGATCGGCCGCTGCGGCGTCAAAGGGACGGCGCCCTGGCCCGGCGGGGATGCTGGCGGGATCGATGTCGTATTCGCGGTAGTAATGGGCTAGGCTCTGGCGCCACATCGCTTCCCGGCGTTCGTCGGGCTCGGGCGGACGGTGGCAGAAGAAATTCACGTTGTAGGGCTGCGTGGTCTGCGCTCGGATCTTCTCCAGCTCGGCACGCAGGGATTCGGGCGCCAGCATGGCGCAGGGCAGCGAGCCCAGCCCCCCGGCATTCGACACGGCGATGGCCAGCACACTGCCCTGCACACCCGCCATGGGGGCCTGGATCAAGGGAAGTTCCGTACCCAGCAACTCTTGCAGCGTCATGTGTCCTCCTGCGACATGGCGCCGACTATAGCCCCGCGCCGGATAAAATCGCGGCCTCGCAGTCCTGGCGCCCACCACGCCGCGCACTGTCCGTCCGTTGCGGGCCGTCGCGGTCCGCCCCACCGAAGCTGGAATTCCCGTGTCCTACGCTCCCGAAACGCGCCGCCGCCGCACCTTTGCCATCATCTCGCACCCCGACGCCGGTAAAACGACGCTGACGGAAAAGCTGCTGCTGTTCTCGGGCGCAATCCAGATCGCCGGCTCGGTCAAGGCGCGCAAGGCCAGCCGCCACGCCACCTCCGACTGGATGGAGATCGAGAAGCAGCGCGGCATCTCGGTGGCCAGCTCGGTGATGCAGATGCAGTACCGGGACCATGTGATCAACCTGCTCGACACGCCCGGCCACAAGGACTTCTCCGAGGACACCTACCGTGTGCTCACTGCCGTGGACTCGGCGCTCATGGTCATCGACGCCGCCAACGGCGTGGAAGCGCAGACCCGCCGCCTGATTGAGGTCTGCCGCCAGCGCGACACGCCCATCATCACCTTCGTCAACAAGATGGACCGCGAGGTGCGCGACCCGCTGGACATCCTGGACGAGGTGGAGCGCGAACTCGGCATGCCCTGCGTGCCCATGACCTGGCCCGTGGGCCAGGGCAAGAGCTTCGGGGGCATCATCAACCTGCGCACCCAGGCCATGACGGTCTTTGAGTCCGGCAGCGAACGCCGCCCGCAGGACTTCGAGGCCATCCCCGTCAGCGATACGGCTGCGCTGCAGGCCCGCTTCGGCGCCGAGTACAACACCGCGGTGGAAAGCATGGAACTCGCCACCGGCGCCTCGCCCGCCTTCGACCGCGAGGCCTTCCTCGCTGGCAAGCAGACCCCCGTGTTCTTCGGCTCGGGCGTGAACAATTTCGGCGTCATGGAAGTGCTGGACGCGCTGGTGGACCTCGCGCCCTCGCCCGGCCCGCGCACAAGCTCGCTGGTCGTCAACAAACAGACCGTCGTCAAGGAGATGCAGCCTGACGACAACGCCTTCTCGGGCGTGGTCTTCAAGGTGCAGGCGAACATGGACGCCAACCACCGCGACCGCATCGCCTTCGTGCGCGTCTGCTCGGGCAAGTACGCGCCGGGCATGAAGCTCAAGGTGCAGCGCTCGGCCAAGGAGCTGCGCCCGACCTCCGTGGTGACCTTCATGAGCCAGCGCCGCGAAGCCGTCGAAGAGGCCTATGCCGGCGACATCGTGGGCTTCACCACCCACGGCGGCGTGCAGCTCGGCGACACCATCACCGACGGCACGATCGCCCTGCAGTACACCGGCCTGCCCTTCTTCGCCCCCGAACTCTTCATGACCGTGGTGCTCAAGAACCCGCTGCGCACCAAGCAGCTGCAGCAGGGCCTGGCCCAGCTCGGCGAGGAAGGTGCCATCCAGGTCTTCAAACCCGAGATGGGCGGCAATATGCTGCTGGGCGCGGTCGGCCAGCTTCAGTTTGAAGTGGTGCAGCACCGCCTCAAGAGTGAATACGACGCCGACGTGCGCCTCGAAGGCTGCCAGTACACGGGCGCGCGCTGGATCACCGCCGACACACCGGCCGAGCTCAAGGCCTTCTGCGACGCCTACCCGCAGCGCCTCGCGCGCGATGCGGCGGACACCCTGGCCTATCTGTGCACCTCACCGTACGACGTGCGGCTGGCGCAGGAGCGCTTTCCAAAGATCCACTTCCACCCGCTGCGGGAGCATGCGGGGCTGGCGTTGCAAAGCGCAGGGTAATAGATGGAAATGGGCGGGCCTTAGCCCACCCATTGTGGTTATGCAAAGAACTTGGCAAGGATCCAGGTCACTGCGTAAAGCAAGACGACCAGCTCCCGAATGCCAAGCTCAATGCGCAGGGAAATCCTGATCATTGAGTTACCTCATTTGGTTGGTCGGCCCTGCTACAGCCGAAGAAAAAAGCGCAGGAGGGGGACACCCTCGCCCGTGAAGTGCAGTCACGGTGCTGTACCTGGTTTTGAGCGATGCCAGTAAACGACCCGGTTCGTGAACGTGCCGGTCACGTGTGCATCATTGTAGATGCGTGATCGACCCAGGACAAGCAATTTTGAATGCCAAGTCCGGCCCACGGCAAACCGCATCTAAGCGTGGTTTAAAACAACCACCTCACAGCGTCACGCTACTGCAAACCAATCCGCCACAGCGCGCTGAAAGCGCGCGTGCCCCTTCTGCAGATGGAGCATGTGCCCGCCCTCGGGCACCACGGTGTACTGCTTGTCCGGGTTGGGCAGCGCGTTGAAGAAGGGCAGCAGGCCGACCAGGTCGGCCACGTCGTCGTACTGGCCGTGGATCATCATCGTCGGCACGGTGATCCTCGTCGCATCGATCAGAGGCTGGCGCGTGAGCAGGTCCACCTGCGGGCCGGTCGGTGACTTGAGCTCGACCAGGGCTGCGGCCTTGGCGAAGGCGTCCATGACCACGGGGTCGTTGACCTCGTCGGGCGTCATGGAGTTGAAGCGCAGCTTCCAGCCTGGCTCAGAAATACGGATGTAGGGCGCGCGCTGGAAAGTCGCCAGACGCGTGCGGCGCGCCTCCAGGTCCGGACTCTTCGCGTGCATCTGCGCGTAGCTGGCGTAGCGCTGCACCCGTTCCGGATACGCCATCACGAACTGGCCGCCGTATTGCGTGCCCCAGGACCAGGCCAGCAACTGCACCTGCGGCACGCCGCGCAGCTGACAGATGAAGTCCACCACGGCCCTCAGGTCGGCCGCGGCCTGCTCGGTCGTGATGTGGCCCTCGGGCTTGGTGGAGCTGCCAAAGCCGCGCATGTCGGGCGCAAAGACGTCGAAGCCCTGGCGCGCGAGGAAGTCCATGAGGCTGTACTCGGGGCGGCCCGGCACCTTGAGATCGAAGGTCTCGCGGCCTGCCGTGGCCGAGCCGTGGGCCAGCACCAGCACGGGCTTGCCCTGGGGGCCGCCCTGGCATTTCTCCCAGAGGAAGAGGCGCACCTCGTCCTGCAGCACCCAGTGCTGCGTGCCCTGCACGGGCAGATCCTTGTCTTTCATGGAGGCGTCTGCATCTCAGTTAAAGTTGCCGCGATTCTCCGCCATCCCAGCCTCATGCTCCCTCTTACCCACTGGCCCGCCGAACAGCGCCACCGCATCAGCGGCGTGTTCACCGACATCGACGACACATTGACGACCGAGGGCGCCATCACCCCCGAGGCCCTGCAGGCGCTGGCAGATCTGAAAGCCGCGGGCTTGGTGGTCTTACCCATCACCGGCCGACACATAGGCTGGTGTGTGCCACTGATGGATGGCAGCAGCTCGGTGCCCTGGCCCGCCGACGCCATGGTGGCCGAGAACGGTGCGCTGGCGGTCGTGCCCGCGCCTGACACAGCAAGCGATCACCGCCGGCAGCTGGCCAAGCTGTATCAACAGGACGCTGCCACCCGCGCCGCTCATCAGGCCCGCATGGAGCAGGTGGCCGCTAAAGTGTTGGCCGAGGTGCCGGGCGCGCTGCGGGCCCGCGACGCGGGCGGGCGCGAAACCGACCTGGCCTTCGACTACAACGAACATACGCAGCTGCCGCCCGAGGGCGTGCAGCAGATCCTGGCCATCCTGCAAGACGCGGGCATGTACACCACGGTGAGCAGCATCCACATCCACGGCTGCTTTGAGGACTTCAACAAATGGCGGGGGGCGTGCTGGATCGTCCGTGAACTCTACGGGCGCGATCTGAGACAGGAGCTGGACCGCTGGGTCTTCGTCGGTGACTCGGGCAACGACCAACCCATGTTCCACCACTTCGTCCACAGCGTGGGCGTGGCCAATATCCGGCGCTTCGCATCCCAGCTGCAGCACAAGCCACGCTACATCACGCAGGGTGAACGCGGCGCGGGCTTTGCCGAGCTGGCACAGGCGCTGCTGCGCCCCTGAACGCGCGCCTCAGCGCGCCACAACCTTGAGCGCATGCGGCTCAGCCTGGGCCATCACGGCACCGGTCGTGCCATTGACCAGCTCCAGGCGCAACGCGTAGTCATCAGCCGGCGGATTGAGCCAGACCTCGGTCTGCCCGGACAGGAAGTTCAGCACTTCGGGCTTGCGGCCGGCGCGCTCCAGCACCAGGCGGAAGTGACCGGTGTCCGGCGCCTTGGCCCCCACGTGCGAGATGTTGTAGCCGCTGGCGTGGAACTGCACGCGGAAAGGCGGGCGCAAGGTCTCGCCGGCCGGCGGGTTCATGATCTCGATGCGCGCCGGCCCCGTCAGGCTGGCCAGGTTCACGTCCTTGTTCTGCTTGCTGATGGTCAGCGTCAGGGGCTTGCTGTAGACGAAGAAGGGAATGTGGCCTTCGTCGGCCAGCAGCATGCGCAGCTCGTACTTGCCCGGCGGCAGATTGAGCACGGTCTCCATCTGGCCCTTGCCGAAGTGGATGTACTTCTCGGTAAAGGGCAGCGGCTTGGTGAAATCCAGCGGCAGCGGCTGGTTCACGAGCAGGTGGTGGTGCCCCGCGCGCCCCGCGGTCTTGCCCGCCGGCACAAGGCCGCGCATGGAGAGGCCGAAGCGCAGCACAAAGGGCGACTCGCGGACCTCGTCGTCCTGGAGGTTGGTGAAATAGGACTCGGGGGAACGCGTGGGCGGCAACGTGACCCAGGGGTGGGGCACGATCTCGGGCACGCTGGAAGCGGCAGCCACCGGAGAGGCGGTGGTCGCCGTAGCGGCATGGTGACCCGCGTGCTGGGCCAGCGCGGGCTGCAGGCCAGCCAGCAGAGCGGCAGTGAACCAAGGAAGGAGCGGACGTGTCTTCATGCGTTTTTGACTTGTATCAAGAACGCCGAGACTAGCAGGAAGGGAAGTCCCGCGCATCACACGGATATGGGACCCAGCAGGGTGCAGCCCCTCCCTGCCATGCGTGGCGCCACGCAAGCCATCTACAACTTGATGAGTTGTTCCCTGACATGCACAGCCCCAGCCCCGCTTGGCGCTAATTCAAGATAGGTCTTGTAGGCCTTGATCGCGCGGTCTTTCTCGCCAGCCTTCACCCACGCGTCACCGAGGTTCAGGTAAGCCACCGCACGTGAGGGATCCATGCGTATCGCGCTCTCAAACCAGCGTGCCGCCTCCCGGTACTTCTGCTGCCTGTAGTAGACGAAGCCCAGGTTGTTGGCCGCCAGAGCGAAATCGGGGCGCAGCTTGAGCGCTTCGGTGAACTGCGCTTCTGCCTGCTCGTACAGTTTTTCCCGGTAGAGCTGCAGGCCACGGTCGTTCGCCCGCTGCGCCAGCTGACGCATGGATTGCGGCACAGCCGCCGGCGGCGTGATCTGCTGCTCCCGTCCCTGCAGGTCCTTGATGACCACAGGTGCGGATACGACAGGCACGGCGAGCTTGTCGCCTGCCGCCGCAATCGCCGTCACCGATGGCGGCCGGCTAGCGTCGAGCTTGCTGTTCAACGCGATCGCATCGCTCGGCAGTTGGCTGCTCTGGGCGTTGAGAAACTCACTTTCCACCGGCAACTCGAAGACAAAATCGCCACCCTCCGAGCCCGGCAGGCTCCCAAAAGCCGGTGTCTGACTGGAAACGGAGGACACCGCTGGAGCGACGTAGGCCGCAAGCTCTGTGGCGGTGATGATGCCGTCGCCGTTGAGGTCTCCCTTGCCGTTCAGCCCCTGCAACAAGGTCCAGGTGAAGACAGAATGGCCGTTGGGCCCTCCATCAGCCACCAGTTGACGGCCCCGCCAGCCGTCAGCATCTGACGGCCTAGGCGCTTGTTGTTGTCACGCAGAAAGCTGCTCGACCCGACGCCGCGAGTCAACCCCAGGCCGCTGTAGCAGGCAGGCGATCGGCGTCGTAAAGGTCTGGATCACTCTCGACGTAATCAAGCAGACTGCCCAGCAAGGCCTGCCGGATGCCAGGGCCGGAAGCAACGCCGCTTTCGAACAGGGCAACGAGATTCGCCGCACGCTTCAGGTTGTCGTGAAACAGGCTTAAGCCGGCCTGATTGGCAGGCTCACGCTCCGCCGCAGAGAGCTTGTCTTCCTCCGCCAGCAAGACAATGATCTTGCGGTAGTCTGCCAACAGCTCACGCAAGCTGCTCATGACCTGCGCGCTCACCGCGGGATCGACAGAGGCAGCGGCGGCGTTCACTTCGGGAGCTCCCGGTACGTCTGCCGGTGTACCGCGCCCTATCATCCAGGCGCCGCCTGTCAAGGTCGCGAAGGCCACCACCAGCGCGCCCGCCCACAGTCTGTTGAATTTCATGTGCCTCCCTCTTTCAGCTTTCACCGCCCTGGGCAATCTGTGCCTGCAAGGCGAAGCGACCGAAGAATAACCCAGGCCTCCGGGGCCGGCCCGAGTTATCCCGCGCTGCCGTGGCTAACGCTGTGGACAAGTCCCTGGACAAGTCGCGCAGGCCGCGCCCGCCTTGGCCTAGCGGGCGCTGCTCATTCGACAGGCAAGGGGGGTCAGCCGCGCGCGAGCACTGGGCCCAGCGCCTGGCCCGTGTGCGTGCCGAGGCGCACCACCTCTTCCGGCGGGGCCGAGGCCACGATGCGGCCGCCGTCCTTGCCGCCCTCCGGACCCAGGTCCACGATCCAGTCGGCTTCGGCGATCACGTCGAGATCGTGTTCGATCACCACCACGCTGTGGCCGCCGTCGACCAGGCGGTGCAGCACGCGGATGAGCTTGTCCACGTCGGCCATGTGCAGGCCGACGGTGGGCTCGTCCAGCACGTAAAGCGTGTGCGGGGCCTTCTGGCCACGCCGGCCCACCTCGTCCCGCACCTTGCTGAGTTCGGTCACGAGCTTGATGCGCTGCGCCTCGCCACCCGAAAGCGTGGGGGAGGGCTGGCCCAGGGTGAGGTAACCCAGGCCCACATCCTTGAGCAGCTGCAAGGGGTGCGCAATGCTGGGCATGGCGGCGAAGAATTCCACGGCCTCGTCCACCTCCATCTGCAGCACGTCGCCGATGCTCTTCCCCCGCCAAGTGACCGCCAGGGTCTCGGGATTGAAGCGCGCGCCCTTGCAGCTCTCGCACGGCACCTTGACGTCGGGCAGGAAGCTCATCTCGATGGTGCGCACGCCCTGGCCTTCGCAGCTGGGACAGCGGCCTTCACCGGTGTTGAAGCTGAAGCGGCCCGCCGCGTAGCCGCGCGCCTTGGCCTCAAGCGTCTCGGCAAACAGCTTGCGGATGGTGTCCCAGAAGCCGATGTAAGTGGCCGGGCAACTGCGCGGTGTCTTGCCGATCGGGGTCTGGTCCACCTCGAGCACGCGGTCCACGGCCTCGTAACCGCTCACGCCCTCGCAGCCGCTCCAGTCCACGCCGCGGCTCAGCGCGTCGCGCCCGGCCTTGGTCGCGCGTTTGGCCACAATCGCGGCCACATTGGCCAGCAGCACATCGCGCGCCAGCGTGGACTTGCCCGAACCGCTGACGCCGGTCACGGCCACCAGGCGCTTGAGTGGCAATTTCGCGGTCACCTGCTGCAGGTTGTGCAGGCTAGCGCCCTGCACGGTCAGCCACTGGAGGTCCTTGGCCTGGACGTCGCGCCGCGGCTGCAGCGGGTGTTTCATGGCGTGCAGCAGGTAACGACCGGTCTGCGAGTCCGCCGCATCGGTGAGGTCGCTCACCGAGCCCTGGGCCACCAGACGACCGCCGCGCTTGCCTGCGCTGGGGCCGATGTCGATCAGGTGGTCGGCGCGGCGGATGGTGTCTTCGTCGTGCTCCACAACCACCAGCGTGTTGCCACGCTCGCTCAGCGTGTGCAGAGCGTCGAGCAGGATCTGGTTGTCGCGGGCGTGCAGGCCGATGGTGGGTTCGTCCAGCACGTAGCACACGCCCTGCAGATTGCTGCCCAGCTGCGCGGCCAGGCGGATGCGCTGCGCCTCCCCGCCCGAGAGCGTGGGCGCGCCACGGTCCAGCGTGAGGTAGCCCAGGCCCACCTGCTCCAGGAACTCGAGGCGGCTCCTGATTTCAGGAATCAGGTCGCGCGCGATGTCGTTCTCACGCTGGCTCAGGCGGCCGATCACCTGCAGGGTCTCGACCCAGGCGCGCACATCGCTGACGCTCAGGCGCGCAATCTCGGCGATGCCCACGCCGTTGAACTTCACCGCGCGGGCGGTGGCGTTGAGCCGCGTTCCCTCGCAGCTCGGACAGACCACGTCGGCCACGTCCTCCACCTCGGGTTCGGCGAAGGTCTGCTCACGGCCCTTCTCCTTGTCGTCCCGTACCGAATCGTCCAGTGCCTTGCGCTGCTCCTTGCTGAGCTTGACGCCCGTGCCCACGCAGTCCGGGCACCAGCCGTGCTTGCTGTTGTAGGAGAAGAGGCGCGGGTCGAGCTCTGCGTAGGACGTGGCACAGACCGGACAGGCGCGCTGCGTGGAGTACACCTGCAGCGTACCGATACGCGCCGTCGGTTCGCCGCTCTTCATGGCCTCCTGCAGGCCGCCCAGATCGCTGAGCACATGCACCACGCCCTTGCCGTGTTCCAGGGCGGTGGTCAGGGCCAGGCGCAGCGCGGCCTCATGGGCCGGGTCCACCACCAGGCTGGCCACAGGCAGCTCGATGGTGTGCTCCTTGAAACGGTCAATGCGCGGGAAGCCCTGCGTGGGCAGGAAGTTGCCGTCCACACGCAGATGGGTGTAGCCACGGGGCCGCGCCCATTCGGCCAGCTCGGTGTACACGCCCTTGCGGTTCATCACCAGCGGGGCGAGCAGGCCGATCTCCTGCCCCTTGAACTGCTTCATGAGCTGGGCCAGGATGCTGTCCGGCGTCTGGGGGGCCACGGCCGCACCATCATGGATGCAGTGCTGCACGCCCAGCTTGACGTAGAGCAGGCGCAGGAAATGCCAGACCTCGGTGGTGGTGCCCACCGTGGACTTGCGCCCGCCGCGCGACAGGCGCTGCTCGATGGCCACCGTGGGCGGGATGCCGTAGACCGCATCCACCTCGGGCCGGCCGGCAGGCTGCACGATGCTGCGTGCGTAGGCGTTGAGCGATTCGAGGTAACGACGCTGCCCTTCGTTGAACAGGATGTCGAAGGCCAGCGTGGACTTGCCCGAACCGCTGACGCCCGTGATCACGTTGAACTTGCCGCGCGGGATGTTGACGCTCAGCGACTTGAGGTTGTGTTCCTTGGCGTTGACGATCTGGATGTCGTTGCTGAGCTCCGCACGTTCCGGTGCGGGCCGGTGGCCTGGGGTGAAGGCCTGGGGAATGAGGCGCGCCGCGCCCTCCTGGGCCTCGTGGGCTTCGCCCATGGCCAGGGCGTACTCGCGCAGGGCACGTGCCGTGTGGCTGCTCGGGTGGGCACGCAACTCTTCGGGCGTGCCCACGGCCACCACCTGGCCGCCCGCCTCGCCGCCTTCGGGGCCCAGGTCGATGATCCAGTCGCTGGCGCGCATCACATCGAGGTTGTGTTCGATGATCAGCAGGGAATGCCCGGCGTCCAGCAGTTTGCGCAGCGCGCGCATGAGCTTGGCGATGTCGTCGAAGTGCAGGCCCGTGGTCGGCTCGTCGAAGAGGAAGAGCGTGCCCTTCCTGCCCACGGCCTGCTTGCTGGCGGTGGCGCTCTTGGCGGCCTCGGCCAGGAAGCCGGCGAGCTTGAGGCGCTGGGCCTCACCGCCGGAAAGCGTGGGCACGGGCTGCCCCAGACGCACATATTCCAGCCCCACGTCCACGATGGGCTGCAGGGCACGGATCACGTCGCGATCGTGGGCGAACAGACCGGCGGCCTCGCTGACAGTGAGCTCCAGCACGTCGGCCACATTGAGCAGGCGACCGCCGCGTTCGACGGTGATCTCCAGGATCTCGGGCCGGAAACGCTTGCCATCGCAGTCGGGGCAGCGCAGGTAGACGTCGCTGAGGAACTGCATCTCCACGTGCTCAAAGCCCGAGCCGCCACAGGTGGGGCAGCGGCCGTCGCCGCTGTTGGCGCTGAACTTGGCTGCCGTGTAGCCGCGCTGGCGCGACAGCGGCGCGTTGGCGTAGATCTCGCGCACCGCGTCCCAGGCCCCCACATAGCTCACGGGATTGGAGCGCGCGGTCTTGCCGATAGGCGACTGGTCCACAAAGACCACATCGGCCAGCTGCTCGGCGCCCAGCAGGCGGTCATGCAGGCCTGGCGTTTCCGTGGCCCGGCCGAAATGGCGCATGAGCGCGGGGGCCAGCACGTCCTGGATCAGCGTGGACTTGCCCGAGCCCGAGACGCCGGTCACGCAGACCAGGCGCCCCAGCGGGATGTCGACCGAGACGTTCTTGAGGTTGTGTTCGCGCGCGCCTTCGAGGATGAGGCGCGGGGTGTTCTCGGCCACCATGCGCTTGAAACCCATGCCGATCTGCTTGCGTCCCCCCAGGTAGGCGCCGGTCAAGGTGTCGGCCTTGCGCAGGTCTTCGGTGCTGCCATCGAAGACGATCTGGCCGCCGCGCTCGCCGGGTCCTGGGCCCATGTCAATCATGCGGTCGGCCGCGAACATCACGGCCGGATCGTGCTCCACCACCACAAGGGTGTTGCCCGCGTCACGCAGGCGGTGCATGGCCTCGATGATGCGGTGCATGTCGCGCGGGTGCAGGCCGATGCTGGGCTCGTCGAGCACGAAGAGCGTGTTGACCAGCGAGGTGCCCAGGGCCGTGGTAAGGTTGATGCGCTGCACCTCGCCGCCCGAAAGCGTGCGGCTCTGACGGTCCAGCGTGAGGTAGCCGATGCCGACATCGCACAGGTATTTCAGGCGCGTGCCGATTTCCTCGAACAGGAGGCGCATCGCTTCGCGCTGCCCCTCCTGCGGGGTGTATTCGGCTCCACCCCCACCTGCATCCTCCCCCATCCAGGGGGAGGACTTTTTCATCCTATCGAAGAAGTCACGCAACTTGTCCAGCGGCATGAGCATGAGATCGTGCAGGCAGAGCCCGGGCAGAGCTTCGAGCTGCGCGCGGGTCCACTGCGTGCCCACGGGCAGGAAGCGCTTCTCGGGCGCCAGCACGGCGTCGGCGTCTTCCTTGCTGCCGATGCGCCAGAGCAGGCTCTCGGTTTTCAGGCGCGCGCCGTTGCAGGTCTCGCAGGGCGTGTAGCTGCGGTACTTGGACAGCAGCACACGAATGTGCATCTTGTAGGCCTTGCTCTCGAGGTATTCGAAGAAGCGCTTGATGCCGTACCACTGCTGGTTCCACTTGCCCTTCCAGTTGGGCGAGCCGTAGATGACCCAGTCCTTCTGCTCCTGCGTGAGCTTGCCCCAGGCCGTGTCGCGCGGGATGCCCGCGGCCTCGGCATGACGCATCAGATCGTCCTGGCACTCGGCCCAGGCCGGGGTCTGGATGGTCTTGATCGCACCCGCGCGCAGGGTGAGGCGATCGTTGGGGATGACCAGGCCGTAGTCCACGCCGATCACGCGGCCAAAGCCGCGGCAGACCTCGCAGGCGCCCACGGCCGAGTTGAAGGAGAACATGGACGGGATAGGATCGGCGTAGCGCAGGTCACTGTCCGGACAGTGCAGGCCCGTGGAGAACCTCCAGATCTCGGGGTCCCCCTCGTCCTGCAGACGGTAGACGTTGAGCCGCCCGCTGCCGCGTTTCAGTGCCACCTCGATGGCTTCGACCACGCGCGCGCGCTCGGCACTGGCCAGACGGAAGCGGTCCGCCACCACATCGAGGACCTTGCGCGGGCCGGCCAGCGTGGCCGTCTCGCGCTCGGCCTGCACGCGCGTGAAGCCGCTGGCCGAGAGCCACTGCTCAATCTCTTCGCGGCTGGTGTTGCCGGGCAGCTCCACCGGAAAGGTCAGCACCAGCCGCGGATCACCCGTCGCCGCGGCGCGCTGCTGTAACTCGGCGTAAATGCTGTCAGCACTGTCGTGCCGCACCGGCTGGGCCGTCTGCCGGTCGTAGAGCTGGGCCGCGCGCGCATAGAGCAGCTTGAGGTGGTCATTGAGCTCGGTCATCGTGCCGACCGTCGAGCGCGAGGAACGCACCGGATTGGTCTGGTCGATGGCAATGGCCGGAGGCACGCCCTCCACGCGGTCCACGGCGGGTTTGTCCATACGGTCCAGGAACTGGCGCGCATAGGCACTGAAGGTCTCCACATAGCGCCGCTGCCCCTCGGCGTACAGCGTGTCGAACACGAGGCTGGACTTGCCCGAGCCGCTGGGCCCGGTGACCACCGTGAGCTCCCCTGTGTGGATATCCAGATCGAGGTTTTTGAGGTTGTGCTGACGCGCGCCGCGGATGCGGATGCTTCCCTGGGTCATGGTGGCTCTCGCTGCTAAAGGCCCGAACATTCTAGGAGCAGGTGCGCGGTGACGTGGGCGTAGGGTCGTAATCTGTCCGTAGGACGACGGGCATAGAATGCCACCCCGTTGTTGGGCAGCAAAGGCAGCTGAAATGGGAAAACTACGTATCGCAGCGCTCCTCGCGGGTCTGCTGCTGGGTATCCAGGTCCAGGCGCAGATCCTGGTCGGGCAGACCGCCGGATTCACCGGTACATCGGCGGTGGGCGTCAAGGAAATCACCGACGGCGCCATGCTCTACCTTGACGCGGTCAACGCCAAGGGTGGGGTCAACGGGCAGAAGATCGAACTGGTCCAGCTGGACGACAAGTTCGACCCCAAGCTGGCGGCCGAAAACGCCCGCATCCTGATCGAGCAGCGCAATGTGGTGGCCATGTTCCTCAACCGCGGCACCCCACACACCGAGGCCATCATCCCGGTGCTGGACCAGCATGGGGTGGCGCTGGTGGGCCCGTCGACGGGCGCCATGGTGCTGCACCAGCCGGTCAAGAAGTACGTCTTCAATGTGCGGGCCACCTACCAGCGCGAGGCCGAAAAGGCCATTCAGCACCTGGTCACGATCGGCATCGACCGCATCGCGGTGCTGCACGTGGACGACAGCTTCGGCAACGACATCCTGGTCGGTGCCCAGCGCGGCCTGGAACAGGCCAAGCTCAAGCCGGTGCTGGTAGCCAAGTACGACCGCACCAAGCCGGACTTCTCCACCATCGCGCCGGCGCTGGCCCGCGCAAACCCCCAGGCCGTGGTGCTCATCGCTTCGGGCGTGGCGGCGGCCGAGGCCGTGAAGGCCATCCGCGCCGCCGGCAGCACGGCCCAGATCGTGACCCAGTCCAACAACGCCTCGGGAGGCTTCATCAAGAGCCTGGGCGAACATGCGCGCGGCGTGATCGTGAGCCAGGTCTTCCCACAGTCGCTGACCTACCCGCTGGTCAAGGAAGCCAACGACCTGGCCCGCGCCAAGGGTCTGGCCGAGGTGAGCCCGGCCATGCTCGAGGGCTTTGCCGCCGCCAAAGTGCTGGTGGAGGGCCTGCGGCGGGCCGGCGACAAGCCCACGCGCGCCCGGATCCACGCCGCATTGGAAAGCTTCAGCAAGTTCGACATCGGCGGGCTGGAGGTCAATTTCAGCGCCAAGGACCACTCCGGTCTGGATTTCGCCGACCTGTCCATCATCACCAGCGACGGGCGTTTCCGGCGTTGAGTGGCCGCGCCGACCCGCTCCCGGACTCGGTGCCGGCTCGGTAGCCGGCGCTGAGCCCGCCTAGCCGACCCGGGGGGTTTGGGCATACACTTCTTGCACAAAACCAAGTGACGAGGAGACATGATGCGATACCATCGAGCACTAGGCATCGTTCTGCTGGCGCTGCTCGGCCTGAGCAGCCACGCCCAGATCCTGATCGGCCAGACCGCCGGCTTCAGCGGCCCGGTGGCCGCCGGCGTCAAGGAAACCACCGAAGGCGCCAAGCTCTACATCGACGCCATCAACGCCAAGAGCGGTGTCAATGGCCAGAAGATCGAGCTGATCTCACTGGATGACAAGTTCGACCCCAAGCTCGCGGCGGAGAACGCCCAGAAGCTGATCGACCAGAACGTGGTGGCGCTTTTCCTGAACCGCGGCACCCCGCACACGGAGGCCATCATCCCCCTGCTGGACAAGTACGGCATCCCGCTCATCGCCCCGTCCACGGGCGCCATGAGCCTGCACCAGCCGTTGAAGAAGCACGTCTTCAACGTCCGGGCCACCTATCAGCGCGAAGCGGAGAAGGCCATCACCCACCTGGCCACGATCGGCATGAACCGGCTGGCCGTCGTGCACGTGGACGACAGCTTCGGACTGGACGGCCTGGCCGGGGCCCAGAAGGGCCTGACCGCCGCCAAGCTGACCCCGGTGGTGCTCGAGAAGTTCGACCGTGCCAAGCCTGACTTCAGCAAGATTGCACCGGCCATCGCCCAGTCAGGTGCCCAGGCGGTACTCATGATCGCCTCGGGTTCGGCCGTGGTCGATGGCCTCAAGGCCCTGCGCGCGGCGGGCAGCAGCGCCCAGGTCGTGACTCTGTCGAACAATGCGTCGGGGGGCTTCATCAAGAGCCTGGGTGAGAACGCACGCGGCGTCATCGTCTCCCAGGTCTTCCCGCATTCGATCGCCTACGGCCTGGTCAAGGAGGCGCAGGATCTGGCACGGGCCAAGGGCTCGGGCGAGGTCAGCCCGGCCATGCTCGAAGGCTTTGCCGCTGCCAAGGTGCTGGTCGAAGGGCTGCGCCGTGCCGGCCCCAAGCCCACGCGCGAACGCATACAGGCGGCGCTGGAGAACCTGGGCAAGTTCGACATCGGCGGTCTCGAAGTGCATTTCAGCCCCCAGGATCACACCGGGCTGGACTTCGCCGACCTGGCCATCATCACGGCCGACGGACGCTTCCGCCGCTAGACCTCCGGGTTCGTCCAGGCCTGCCAGCCCGGCCCGCCGAACCAGGCATCGCCCTCCAGATAGCGGCGCAGCATGGGCAGGCTGTCATAGCCCCAGAACATGCGGCCGTCCACCGCAAAGGACGGCACGCCGAAGGCGCCGGCGGCAATGGCCTCATCGGTATTGGCACGCAGACGATTCTTCACCGCCTCGTCATCCGGCGCGCGCGGCGGGGACAACTGCTCACGCAAGGCCTGCAGGCGCTGCGCATCGACGGCGTCCAGCCCGCCCTGCCAGACATGACGCAGCAGCGTCTCGCAGATATAGCGGTTCGGGTCGCCGGCGTCGGCGCAGGCGATGGCCAGGCGCAGCAGGGGCAGCGGATTGAAAGGGTGAACAGCCGGCATCTGCAAGGACACCCCATGCGCGTGCCCGAGCCACTGCACATGACGGTAGGTCCAGGCCCGCTTGGCCGGTACCTCGGCCGGCCCCAGCAGCCCGTGGTGTCGCAGCATGGCGCCCAGCAGCACCGGACGATAAGCCACGGAGTAGCTCAGACCCATCAGGGCTTCGGGCAGCTTCTCGAACGCCAGGTGGGCGTAAGGCGAGATGAAGTCCAGGTAGAAAGTGATCTGCTTCATGGTCGGTCTCCTTGAGCTGCGGCTTCGGCCTGCAGGGCTCGCTGTTCGATCAGCGCCCAGACGGCACGCTTGCCCCCGTCGTCCAGCGTGGACCAGGCCCTGATTTCCTCCAGCGTGCGCCGGCAGCCCTGGCACAGGCCGGTGGCCATCTCCATGCGGCAGACCGCGATGCACGGTGAAGGCAGGTCGCTCACCTTGCGCTGTGCACGCTCTGCCTGTCGGGCCAGCCACTCCATCAGCTTCTCATGTTGATGATGGCCGTGGCCACGCGCGAATTCGGTTTGCGGCCGAGCGCTGCGCTGATGTACGCGCCGGCATCGACCAGCGGGTCCAGATCGATCCCGGTGTCGATACCCAGCCCCTGCAGCAGGTAGACCAGATCTTCGGTCGCCACATTGCCCGTAGCCCCTTTGGCATAGGGACAGCCGCCCAGACCGGCCACCGAGGACTGGAAATTCCAGACCCCCAGCTCCAGCGCCGCATAGGTGTTGGACAGGGCCTGGCCATAGGTGTCGTGGAAGTGGCCCGAGACCTGGTCGAGGTCGAAATGGTCCAGCGCGGCCTCGATGGCGCGCTGGACCTTGATCGGTGTGCCCACGCCGATGGTGTCGGCCACGTCGACGCGCTGCACGCCGATGCCTTTCATCAGTCCGGCCAGCATGCCCACGCGCTCGGGTGCAATCTCCCCCTCGTAAGGGCAGCCCACGGTGCAGCTCATGGCGCCGCGCACGCGGATGCCCGCGGCCAGTGCCGCCTCGACCACGGGCGCGAAACGCTCGATGCTCTCGGCGATCGAGCAGTTGATGTTCTTCTGGCTGAAGGCCTCGCTGGCCGCACCAAAGACCACGATTTCGTCGGGCCTGGCCGCCTGCGCCGCGTCCCAGCCCTTGAGGTTGGGCACCAGCACCGAGTAACGCACGCCGGGCTGACGCGTGATGCCGGCCATGACCTCGGCGTTGTCGCCCATCTGCGGCACCCACTTGGGCGAAACAAAGCTCGTGACCTCGATCTCTTTCAGCCCCGCATGCTGCAGACGCTGCACGAGTTCGATCTTGACGGCCGCGGGCACGGGCTGCTTTTCGTTCTGCAGGCCGTCGCGCGGGCCGACATCGATGATCTGGACGCGGGAAGGAAGACGCATGTCAATAGCCTTTCGAAGGATCGACGATACCCGCAATCGCCTCCCCGCGCTCCAGGCGCAGGATCTTGCTCGCGATCTGGGCCACGCTCTCGTCGCGCAGGGTGCGCGCAGCCGTGTGCGGCGTGATCGTGATCTTCGGATGGCGCCAGAACGGATGGCCGGCCGGTAACGGCTCCTCACGGAACACATCGAGCGCAGCGCCCGCGAGCTGGCCGCCGTCGAGCAGGGGGATCAGGTCTTCTTCCACCAGATGGCCACCGCGCGCGACGTTGATCACATAGGCCCCAGGTCGGAGCATCGAGAGCGTGCGGCGGTTCAGGATGCCGCGGGTCTCCTCCGTCAGGGGCAGCAGGCAGACCAGCACGCGGGTCTCGGCCAGGAATTCGTCGAACTGCGCCTGGCCCGCGTAGCAACGCACGCCCGGGACGTCCCGGGCGCTGCGGCTCCAGCCCAGTACCGGGAACTCAAACTGCTGCACCGCGCGCGCCACGCGCTGCCCCAGTACGCCCAGGCCCATGATGCCCACGGGGAAGTCCTCGCGCAGACGCGGCTTGCGGAAGGACCACTTGCCCTGGGCCACGTCGGCGTCGTAACCATCGAATTCGCGGAAATGGCGGATCAGCGCATGCACCACATACTCGGCCATCTGCACCGACATGCCGGCGTCGTCCAGGCGCACGAGCCGGGTGCTCGGCGAGAAGCGGAGCTGCGTCAGCGCATCCACGCCGGCGCCCAGATTGAAGAGGGCCCGGAGCTGCGGCTGTTCGTCGAGGAACTGCTGCGGTGGCGCCCAGACCACGGCATAGTCTCCGGGCGGCGCGCCCGGCACCCAGGCCTCGATGCGGGCCTGTGGCAGCGCCGCGCGCAAGGCAGCCAGCCAGGGCTCGGGCTTGAAATCGGTACCGCAGAAATAGATCTTCATGTGGCCAAGCTTAGCCGCAGATGCTGTTGCCAGCCGTCACGTGGCCGACAGCCTGAGCAATTCGGCCCCCTCGGCCACCTGGTCGCCCGGTGCGTAGAGCAGCTCGGCCACCACGCCGTCGCCCGGCGCGGCGATGGTGTGCTCCATCTTCATGGCCTCCATCACGGCCAGCACCTGGCCCTTGGTCACCGCATCGCCGGCTTTGACGGCGAAGGACACCACCTTGCCCGGCATGGGCGCCGTCAGGCGCCCGCCCTCGGCCGCCGCCTCACCTGCGTGGGCCAGGGCATCGAGCACGGTGATCTGCGTCGCGCCTTGAGGGGTGTAGACATGGGCCACCTCGCCGCTGCGCTCGACCTGCACGGTCAGGCGCTGGCCCGCGTACTGCAGCACGATGCCCTCGGCACCGCGGCTGAAGGACAGGGGCGCACTCGCCTCCTCGATCTGCAGGCGCAGGGCGCCGTCGTGCAGATACGTCAGCACGGCGGTGTGGCGCTCGCCATGGAACTCGAGATCGACATAACGCTGCGTCAGGCCATGCGAACGCCAGCCGTCACGCCGCTCCCAGGGATCAACCCAATCGGTGGCCGGCAAGGCTGCCTGCTCCCTCAGCAGGGTATGGGCCACCACAGCCGCGGCGGCCAGCGGCAGGCCCACCTTCTCCTGTTCAAAGAGCACGGCCGCCTCGCGCGAGATCAGCGCCGTGTCCAGATCGGCTTGGGCAAAGGAGCGACTGGCCAGCACATGACGCAGGAACTGCACATTGGTCTGCAGGCCCACGATGCGCGTGGCCGCCAGCGCCGCATCCAGGCGGGCAAGTGCTTGCTCGCGCGTGTCACCGTGCACGATGAGCTTGGCGACCATGGAGTCGTAGAACGGGCTGATCGCATCGCCCTGGCGCACGCCGGAGTCCACCCGCACTGGGCTCACGCTGAATTCGCTGCAGGGCGGCAGCGCGTAGACCTGCAGCGCGCCCGTGGCCGGCAGGAACTGCTTGTCCGGGTTCTCAGCACAGATGCGCGCCTCGATGGCGTGGCCGCGGATCTGCAGCTGCTCCTGCTTGAGGGGCAGCGGCTCACCGGCCGCCACACGCAGCTGCCACTCCACCAGGTCCAGGCCCGTGATGGCCTCGGTCACCGGGTGCTCGACCTGCAGGCGGGTGTTCATCTCCATGAAGAAGAAGCTCATCTTGCCGTCGCGCTGCTCGACGATGAACTCCACCGTGCCGGCGCCCACATAGTTCACCGCCCGCGCGGCGGCCACGGCAGCCTCGCCCATCTGTTGCCGGAGCGCAGGCGTCATGCCCGGTGCCGGCGCCTCCTCCAGCACTTTCTGATGACGGCGCTGGACCGAACAGTCGCGCTCGAACAGGTAGACGCAGTTCCCCTGCGTATCGCCGAAAACCTGGATCTCGATGTGGCGTGGGCGCGTGACGTACTTCTCGATCAGCACGGCCGCGTCGCCAAAGCTGTTGACGGCCTCGCGCTGGCAGGACGCGAGGGCCGCCGCGAAGTCTGCGCTTTTCTCGACCACCCGCATGCCCTTGCCGCCGCCGCCCGCGCTGGCCTTGATGAGCACGGGGTAGCCGATGCGGTCGGCCTCGCGCTGCAGCAGCGACGGGTTCTGATCCGCACCGTGATAACCCGGCACCAGGGGCACACCGGCTTTTTCCATGAGCCGCTTGGATTCGGCCTTCAGGCCCATGGCCAGAATGGCCGAGGCCGGCGGGCCGATGAAGACCAGGCCCGCCTGGGCGCAGGCCTCGGCAAAGGCCTCGTTCTCGCTGAGGAAGCCATAGCCCGGGTGGATGGCCTGGGCGCCCGTGGCCTTCGCGGCCTCGATGATGCGCTCCCAGCGCAGATAGCTCTCGGTCGGCGCACTGCCGCCGATGTGCACGGCCTGGTCGCAGACGGCCACGTGCTTGGCATTCGCGTCGGCGTCGGAGTAGACAGCCACGGTCTGGATGCCCAGGCGTTGGGCCGTGGCCGCAACCCGGCATGCGATTTCACCGCGATTGGCGATGAGGATTTTCTTAAACATCGGTCTTCACCTTTCCGAGGTCCAGATAGGCCGCCGCGGCCGCCGCGGTAGCTTGTTCGAGGCGCGGCACCCGGCCCAGCAGGGGCGCATCGAGGCGCGCCGCGATGGCGTCGACATTGCCGTCCACATGGCCCATGGCCGGGTCCGCCATGTTGGCAACCCAGCCCGCGAGCCTGAGGCCGCGTGCGGCAATCGCCTCGGCCGTGAGCAGTGCGTGGTTGATGCAGCCCAGGCGCAGGCCCACGACCAGGACGACGGGCAAGCCGAGCTGGCGCGCGAGGTCCGAGGTGTCGTAGCTGTTGGTCAGCGGCACGCGCCAGCCCCCGACGCCTTCGACCACCACGGCATCGGCCTGGGAGCGCACCTGCTCGTAGGCGGCGATGATGCGGCGCGGCTCGATGGGCTGGCACTCCAGCGCCGCGGCGATGTGCGGTGCGGCGGGCGTGCGGAAGAGATAGGGCGTGGTCAGCTCGCGTGGCAGCTTGAGCGGCGCGGCTTCGTAGAGGAAGTCCACGTCCTCGTTACGCAATACACCGTCATGTTCCTCGCCCCCCGCAGCCACGGGCTTCATGCCGGCCGCGCGTACGCCAGCGGCGCCCAGCGCATGCAGCAGCGCGCCGCTGATCAGGGTCTTGCCGATCTCGGTGTCGGTGCCGGTGACGAAACAGGAAAAGGCGGGCATTCAGGATTCTTTCGCAAGAGTGTGCAAGACGTCGAGCAAACGTGCGACGTCCTCATGGGTATGGGCCGCCGAGAGCGTGATACGCAGGCGCGCCGTGCCCGCAGGCACGGTGGGCGCGCGGATGGCCGAGACCCAGAGCCCCTGGTCCAGCAGGGCCTGGGCAGCGGCCAGCACCTCGACATTGCCGCCGATGACCAGGGGCTGGATGGGCGTGGGCGAGGCCAGATGCTTCCAGCCCGCACGCAAAGGCATAGCTGTGAGCTGGTGCTGCAGGAGCTCCAGCTGGGCGCGGCGTTGCTGGCCTTCCCGGCTGTCGATCAGGGCGATGCTGCTGAGCAGCGCATGGGCCAGGGCGGGCGCGGCGGCCGTGGTGTAGATGTAGGGGCGTGCGCGCTGCACCAGCCAGTCGATCACGGTGGCATGCGCAGCCACAAAGGCGCCGCTCACGCCCGCGGCCTTGCCCAGCGTGCCCATGTAGACAAGCTGAGGCGACTTCAGACTGAAATGCTCCAGCGCGCCGCGACCGTGCTCACCGAGCACACCGAAGCCATGCGCATCGTCCACCACCAGCCAGGCACCGAAGCGCTCGCACAGCGCCAGGATCTGCGGCAGCGGCGCGATGTCGCCGTCCATGCTGAAAACGCTGTCGGTGACGACGATCCTGTTCTTCGCCGCGCTCGCCGTCAGGGCCTGCGCCAGCGCCGCCACATCGTTGTGCGCATAGACCGTGACCTTGGCGCGCGCCAGGCGCGTGCCGTCGATGATGGAGGCGTGGTTGAGCGTGTCAGAAAAGATTTCGGCCTCGCCCGGCGTGGCGGCAGCCAGGGCCGTGAGCACCGCCAGGTTGGCCATGTAGCCGGTACTCAGGTACAGCGCACGCGCCTGCACCAGATGCGGTGCCAGAAAGTCGGCCAGGCGCTCTTCGAGTTCCTCGTGGGCTTTCGAGTGCCCGCTGACCAGATGCGAGGCCCCGCTGCCCGCGCCGTAGAGGCGCACGCCTTCCTGCAAGGCGGCGGCGATGCGTGGGTCCGCGGCCAGGCCCAGGTAGTCGTTGCTGTTGAAGCTCAGCACACGCTGACCCTCCACCACGGTGTGGGGCGCACAGGCCGTCTCGGCCGTGCGACGGCGGCGGCGCAGGCCCTGGGCGTCGAGCTCGTCGATCCGGTCCTGCAGGGCATCCATCAACGCGAAGCTCACGCCATCACCTCCTCGAAGGTGGCGCGCGTGCGTTCAGCGAACAGGGCGATCTCCCCGTCGTCCAGCACATAAGGCGGCATGAGGTAGACCGTGCGACCGATGGGACGCAGCAGCAGGCCGCGCTGCAAGGCGGCCGTGAAGAAACGGCGCGAGAAGGTGGCGGCGCGCTCGGACTCGTCCACCATGGCGTCGAAGGCCCAGATCATGCCCTGGCGACGGAAGTGGCGCACCCGCGCATCGGTGGCCAGCGGCAGCAGGGCCTGGGTCAGCTGGTGGGCCCTGGCACGGTTGGCGTTGAGCACATCGTCCTGCTTGAAGATGTCCAGCGTGGCCAGGGCCGCGCGACAGGCCAGGGGGTTGCCCGTGTAGGAATGCGAATGCAGGAAGCCGCGCGTGACGTCCGGGTCGTAGAAGGCCTGGTAGATGCGGTCGCGTGTCATCACCAGCGAGAGCGGCAGGTAGCCACCGCTGATGCCCTTGGACAGGCAGAGGAAGTCGGGCCAGATGCCCGCCTGCTCACAGGCGAAGAAGCTGCCCGTGCGCCCGCAGCCTACGGCGATCTCGTCGGCGATCAGGTGCACTTCATGTTCGTCGCACAGCGCGCGCACCAAACGCAAGTACTCGGGGTCGTGCATGGCCATGCCGGTGGCGCACTGCACCAGGGGTTCGACGATGACCGCGGCAATTTTCCCCGCGCGCTCCTGCAACAGGGTCTCGAGCGCGGCAGTGGCACGGCGCGCCACGTCAGCGGCGCTCTCGCCCTCGCCGGCCAGCCTTGCATCGGGCGAGGCCACGACGTGGGCGCGCTGGATCAGTGGCCCATAGGCGTCGCGGAATAGCGCCACATCGGTCACGGCCAGCGCACCGATGGTTTCGCCATGGTAGCTGCCCGAGAGGCAGATGAATTCCTGCTTCTGGCTCTGGCCGCTGTTGCGCCAGAAGTGGAAGCTCATCTTGAGCGCAATCTCCACGGCCGAGGCGCCGTCGGATGCGTAGAAGCAATGACCCAGCACACCGCCGGTCAGTGCCGACAAACGCTCGGACAACTCAACCACGGGCGCATGCGTAAAACCCGCGAGCATGGCGTGCTCCAGCCTGTCGAGCTGGTCTTTCAGAGCCGCATTGATGCGCGGGTTGGCGTGACCGAAGAGGTTGACCCACCAGGAGCTGATGCCGTCCAGGTACTCACGGCCCTGCGTGTCGACCAGCCAGGGGCCGCGGCCGTGGCTGACCGGGATCAGCGGCACGGTCTCGTGGTGCTGCATCTGCGTGCAAGGGTGCCAGACGCTGCGCAGGCTGCGCGCGACCCAGTCGTCTTGGGCGGGGGGAGACATCGTCATACGCTCGAAATCTTCAGCAAGGGGCCCGCATTCTGACAGCTCAGCCCGCGGGCCTCGCCTGTTCCTGCTGCAGCATATAGACCCAGTCCAGCTCGGGGGCGGCGTGGCCACGCGCTGTCAGCGCGGCCGTGATCTGGCCGCGGTGGTGCGTGCCGTGGTTGAACACATGGCCCAGGGTGGCGGCAAAGGGCAGCACGGCCGCCGTGTCACGCATGGTCGTGTATTCGATCGTGCCGGTATAACGCTCGGCCGGAAAGGTCTGCACCAGCTCACCCCAGCGCTCGGCGCTGCGCAGCAGCGCTGCCTTCAGGGCTAGGCGGTCGCTCTCGATCTCGTCGGACAGCTGCACATCCCGGGGCGACACCCCCTCGGCAAAACGCCGGTACCAGATGCGGTCGCTCGCGACCAGCAGGTGGTTGAGCGTGCCGTGGATGGAGCGGAAGAAGAGGCCCGCGTCGCCGCGGTAGTCGGCCTCGGGCAGCATGTCGAGCGCGTTGTAGAGCCGGTGCGTGGCCCAGAGGTTGTAGCGCGCCAACGACGCGAGGTAGTCCTTCACACACGCCTCACATACGGAACACGCCGAACTTCGTTTCGGGGATGGGCGCGTTGAGCGCCGCGCTCAGGCCCAGGGCCAGCACCCGGCGCGTGTCGGCCGGGTCGATGATGCCGTCGTCCCACAGGCGGGCCGAGGCGTAATAGGGATGCCCCTGTTCCTCGTACTGCTGGCGGATCGGGGCCTTGAAGGCCTCTTCCTCCGACGCGCTCCACTGCCCGCCCTTGCCCTCGATGCCATCGCGCTTGACGGTGGCCAGCACGCTGGCGGCCTGCTCACCGCCCATGACGCTGATGCGCGCATTGGGCCACATCCAGAGAAAACGCGGGCCGAAGGCGCGGCCGCACATGCCGTAGTTGCCGGCGCCGAAACTGCCGCCGATGATGATAGTGAACTTGGGCACGTTGGCGGTGGACACCGCCGTGACCATCTTGGCGCCGTTGCGCGCGATGCCCTCGTTCTCGTACTTGCGGCCGACCATGAAGCCGGTGATGTTCTGCAGGAAGACCAGCGGGATCTTGCGCTGGCAGCACAGCTCGATGAAGTGCGCGCCCTTGAGCGCGGACTCTGAAAACAGGATGCCGTTGTTGGCGATGAGGCCCACAGGCATGCCCTCGATGCGCGCAAAGCCCGTGACCAGCGTGGTACCGTAACGCGCCTTGAACTCGTCGAACTCGGAGCCGTCGACGATGCGCGCGATGATCTCGCGCACGTCAAAAGGTTTGCGTGTGTCGGTCGGGATCACGCCATAGAGCTCCTCGGCCGGGTAGCGCGGCGGCACGGGCTCGCTCAGCGTGATGGGCGATGTCTTGTGCAGGTTCAGGTTCTTCACCGCCGCGCGCGCCAGCGCCAGCGCATGCAGGTCGTTCTGCGCCAGATGGTCGGCCACCCCCGAGAGGCGCGTATGCACGTCGCCGCCCCCCAGGTCTTCGGCGCTCACCACCTCGCCCGTGGCGGCCTTCACCAGCGGCGGGCCGCCGAGAAAGATGGTGCCCTGGTTCTTGACGATGATGGCCTCGTCGCTCATGGCCGGCACATAGGCGCCGCCGGCCGTGCACGAGCCCATGACGACCGCGATCTGCGCAATGCCCTGCGCGCTCATGTTGGCCTGGTTGTAGAAGATGCGTCCGAAATGATCGCGGTCGGGAAACACCTCGTCCTGGTTGGGCAGGTTGGCACCGCCGGAATCGACAAGGTAGATGCAGGGCAGGCGGTTGGCCTGGGCGATCTCCTGCGCGCGCAGGTGCTTCTTGACCGTCATGGGGTAGTAGGTGCCGCCCTTGACGGTGGCGTCGTTACAGACGATCACGCAGTCCACGCCGCTCACACGACCGATGCCGGCGATCAGGCCGGCGCAGGGCGCATCATCGCCATACATGCCATAGGCCGCCAGCGGGCTGAGCTCCAGGAAGGGCGTGCCGGGATCGAGCAGGCGTTGCACGCGCTCGCGCGGCAGCAGCTTGCCGCGCGCCGTGTGCTTGGCGCGCGCCGCCTCGCCACCGCCCAGGGCCGCCTGCTCGACGCGGGCCCGGAGGTCGTCCACCACGGCGCGCATGGCGGCGGCATTGGCCTGGAAGTCGGCCGAGCGGGCGTTGAGCTGGGTTTCCAGGAGGGGCATGGCGGCCTTTCGTCAGGAAGCGGATGATTGACGTTTACGTAAACGTCAATTGTGGCAGATTCAGGCCCGCTTTCGGGCCCGGCATCGCATGATGCACCACAGCGGTGCAAAAAGGCCGGCACGGGCTTTGCTACCCCTGAGGGTGTACGCCTGCTCCAGCCCCCCCTTCATGTCTGCCCCGCCCGTCCGCCCACGCCGCCTCAGCCTGCTCAGCACCGGAGAGCTGGACCGTGCGCGCGTGCTCGACACCCTGGTCAACAACCTGGACGGCATGGCCTACCGTTGCCTGCTGGACGCGAGTTGGCGCATGATCTTTGTGAGCCAAGGCTGCCTGGCGCTGACAGGCTACAGCGCCGACGAGCTGGTCCATGGCGAAAGCTTCGGCTGGGAGGACATCACCTATCCCCTGGACCGCGCCCGGGTGCGCAGCCAGATCGAGAGCGCGGTCGCCCAGGGCCAGCGTTTCTCCACCGAGTACCGCATCCGCACCCGCTCAGGCGAGACCAAATGGGTGCTGGAGCGCGGCATCGGGGTGCTGGACGAGCAGGGCGAGCTCGTGCTGGAGGGCTTCATCGAGGATGTGAGCGCCCAGCACGAGCTGCTGCTGGCGCAGCAACAGGCCGAGCAGCGCTACCGCAGCATCTTCGAGCACGCCTCGGAGGGCATCTTCCAGACCACGGCCGAGGGCCGCTACCTCGCGGCCAACCCCGCGCTGGCCCGCCTCTACGGCTACGCCGACCCTGAGGCACTCATGTGCAGCCTGGAGGACATCGGCCGCCAGCTCTACGTCAAGAGCGGGCAGCGCGAGCGCTTTCGCCAGCTCATGGCGCAGAACGGCGAGGTGCTGAACTTCGAATCCGAGGTCTACCGCGCCGACGGCACGCGCATCTGGATCTCGGAAAACGCGCACGTGGTGCGCGACACCGACGGCCGCATCCTCTACTACGAGGGCACGGTGCAGGACATCTCGGAGCGCCGTCGCCATCAGGAGGAGCTGGAGCGCCAGGCCAACCACGACATGCTGACCGGCCTGCCCAACCGCATCCTGCTGGCCGACCGCGTGCAGCACGAGATCGCGCGCGCTGACCGGCTGGGCTACTACCTGGCCGTGGTCTTCATCGACCTGGACAATTTCAAGTTCATCAACGACAGCCTGGGCCACGGCGCGGGCGATGAGCTGCTCAAGGAGATCGCCGCGCGCCTGCAGCACTGCGTGCGCGGCACGGACACCGTGGCCCGTCTGGGCGGCGACGAGTTCGTGCTGCTGCTGGGCGATCACTTCCGCACCAGCACCGTGATCTCGCAGCTGCGGCGCGTGCTGGCCGAGATCGGGCAGCCCGTCATGCTGTCGGGCCGCGAGTTCCATGTCGGCGCCAGCCTGGGCGTGGCCATGTACCCGGGGGATGGGCAAGACAGCGACACCCTGCTCAAGCACGCCGACACGGCCATGTACGCGGCCAAGAACAACGGGCGCAACACCTTCCAGTTCTTCACGCGCGAACTCAACCGCGTGGCCGACGAGCGTCTCAACATCGAAGCCGCCCTGCGCCATGCCATCGAACACGAAGGGCTGGAGGTGCACTACCAGCCCAAGGTGGATCACCGCCGGCGCATCGTGGGCGTGGAAGCGCTGGCACGCTGGGTCCATCCGGAATACGGCCCGATCAGCCCGGACCGCTTCGTCCCCATCGCCGAGGAGAGTGGGCTCATCATGCCGCTGACCACGGCCGTGCTGCGGCGCGCCTTCGCCGCCGCGCGGGAGTGGAACCGGCAGTCGACCGCGCCGCTGCGGATCGCGGTCAATCTCTCGGCCCGCCTCTTCCTCGGCGGCGACATCGTGGCCCATGTGGCCGGCCTGCTGCAGGAAGCCCAGCTGTCGCCGGGCCTGGTGGAGATCGAGATCACCGAGACCGTGTTCATGGGCGACAGCGAGCAGGTCGTCAGCACCCTACGCGACTTCAAGGACCTGGGCGTGCAGCTGGCCATGGACGACTTCGGCACCGGCTACTCCTCGCTGAGCTATCTGCGCCGATTCCCGCTAGACATCATCAAGATCGACCGTTCGCTGGTCACCGGCATCGAGCACGAGGAGGAAGTGGCCATGATCGCGCGCGCCGTGATCTCCCTGGGCCAGAGCCTGCGCAAGACCGTGGTGGCCGAGGGCGTGGAGAACCCGGCCCAGTTCGATTTCCTGCGCTTCCAGGGCTGCCACGAGTTCCAGGGTTATCTGCTGTCGCGCCCGCTGCGCCAGCACGAGATCACGGCGCTGCTGCAGGCCGGTGGCGTGCTGGCGGCGCCAGCCGGTCGCAACAGCTCGGGCTTTGCGCCGCTGAGCTGAGGCTCAGGCCAGCAAGGCCGGAAGCTGCGCCATGTCGCGAAACACCGCGGCCACGCCGGCACGCTCGAAGGGCGTGGTATCGCCGTGCGGCACGTAAGCCAGCACCGTGGCCCCGGCCGCCAGACCGGCCGCGACGCCGACCAGCGAATCCTCCACCACCGCACACCGCCCGGGGTCCGCCCGCAGGGCCTCTGCTGCAGCCAGGTAGACATCGGGGTGCGGCTTGGAGCGCGGCATCTCGTGGCCGCTGAAGATGCGGCCCGCAAAGTAGTCGAGCAGCCCCGCCTTGCGCAGCTGCAGCTCGACCTTCTGGCGATCGGCCCCGGAGGCGCAGGCGATGCGCGCCTCCAGGCGCTCGTGCACCGCGTGCACGGCCAGCTGCGCGTTCTGCACCATCTGCAGCTCCTGCTCCAGCGCAGCGTTGCGCTGCGCGCGGAACGCCGCCAGCCACTCTTCCGTCAGCGGCTGACCGGTCTCGCGCTCGATGCGCGCGCGCTCGTCCCGCACCATCCTGCCGAGGAAGATACGCAGGCACTCGGCCTCGCTCAGCTCCCAGCCACGCTCGGCCAGCATGCCGCGCAACACGCGGTTGACGATGGGTTCGGAGTCGACGAGCACGCCGTCGCAATCGAAGAGCACCGCCTCGAACCTCACAACCAATCCCCGTCCACGTAGTACCAGCGCCCGTCCTCGCGCACGAAACGGCTGCGCTCGTGCAGGCGCACGGCGCGCCCGCTCTTGTCACGCTGACGCGCGACAAACTCCACCTCGGCATGGTCGGCATCCACCTCCTTGACGTCGCGCACGTCCAGCCCCAGCCACTTCACACCGGCGTCGAAGCGGATCTGGGACGGCCGCTTGCTCGCGTGCCAGGTGGCTTGAAGGTAGTCGCCTCGTCCCAGCACAAAGGCACTGTAGCGGGAACGCATCAGGGCTTCGGCGCCGGGCGCAGGTCGGCCCGCAAAGTCTTCCACATAAGCGCCACAGCACTGCGCATAAGGCAGGGCGAGGCCGCAGGGGCAGTCGCTCACGCCTCAGCCGCCCTTCTTGGCCTTGCGCTCTTCCAGCGTCTCGGTCGGGCCGCCCTGCTTGACCCATTCGGCGTAGCCGCCCTCGATGTGCGAGACATTGGTCATGCCCATGTCCTGCAGGGTCTTGGCCGCCAGCGCGCTGCGCCAGCCTGCGCCGCAGAACAGGACGAAATGCTTCCGCTCGTCAGCCCACATGGGCTTGTGATAGGGCGACTCGGGGTCGACCCAGAACTCCAGCATGCAGCGTGGCGCGTGCGTGCTGCCGGTGACGGTGCCGTCCTTGAGTTCGCGCACATCGCGGATGTCGACGATCTGAACCTGGGGGTCGTTCAGCATCGCCAGCACCTCGGGCACGCTGAGGGTCCGGACCTGGGCCATGGCCTCGTCGACGAGGGCGCGGAATCCTTTGGTGATGGGCATGTCGGTCTCCTGGGCTAGGGGTGTTCAGAGGGCGCGCTGGATCAGGATCTTCTGCACATCGCTCGTGCCTTCGTAGATCTGGCACACACGCACGTCACGGTAGATGCGCTCGACCGGGAAGTCCTGCACATAACCATAGCCGCCCAGGGTCTGGAGGGCCGTGCTGCAGACCTGCTCGGCCATCTCGCTGGCGAAGAGCTTGGCCATAGCCGCCTCTTTGAGGCAGGGACGCCCGGCGTCGCGCAAGGCCGCCGCATGCCAGGTGAGCTGGCGCGCGGCCTCGATCTTCGTCGCGCATTCGGCCAGGCGGAAACCCACGGCCTGGTGGTTGAAAATGGGCTGACCGAAGCTCTCGCGCTCCCTGGCGTACTGGATGGCCACCTCCAGCGCGCTGCGCGCCATGCCGATGCTTTGCGAGGCGATGCCGATGCGCCCACCCTCCAGGCCACCCAGGGCAATTTTGTAGCCCTCTCCCTCGGCACCGATCAGGTTTTCTACGGGCACGCGACAGCTCTCGAAACGGATCTGCGCGGTATCACTGCTGTGCTGGCCCAGTTTCTCTTCCAGGCGCTCGACGACATAGCCGGGCGTATCGGTGGGCACGAGGAAGGCGCTCATGCCCGTCTTGCCCGCGCCTTTGTCGGTCACCGCAATCACGATGGCGATGTGCCCGTGCTTGCCGCTGGTGATGAACTGCTTGACGCCGTTGAGCACATAGGCGTCGCCGTCCTTCACGGCCGTGGTGCGCAGACCCGAGGCGTCCGAACCCACGTGCGGCTCGGTCAGGCAGAAAGCGCCGAGCAGCTCGCCGTGCGCCAGTCGCGTGAGCCAGCGCTCCTGCTGTTGCGCATTGCCATGCTTCATGAGAATGGCGTTGACCGGGCAGTTGGTCACGCTGATGGCCGTGCTCGTGCCGCCGTCGCCCGCAGCGATCTCCTCCAGCACCAGGGCCAGGCTCAGGTAGTCCAGCCCCGCGCCACCCAGAGCCTCGGGCACGCAGATGCCATAGGCACCGAGCGCGGCTAAGCCACGATGCGCCTCGCGCGGAAAATGGTGTTCGCGGTCCCAGCGCGCCGCGTGGGGCCAGAGCTCGGCGCGCGCGAACTCGCGCACGGCGTCGCGGATCATTTCCTGGTCGGAACTCAGCAGCATGGGGCGCGCCTTCAGTTGACGTTGACGTAAACGTCAATTATGCCGCCCAGCGCCGGCTCACGGTCTCGCACTCACCAGCCCTCGAAGCGGCTGCCGTCCTGGCGCAGGAAGCTGCCGCGGTCGGCCAAGGTCAGGCCCGCCAGGGTACGCCGCATGGCGGCCACGCTCTCCTCGGCGGACAGCGGCGCACTGGCTCCTCCCATGTCGGTACGCACCCAGCCGGGCGAGAGCGCCACCATGATGACGCCGGGATAGTCGGGCTGGGCCGCGACGACCGCCATGTTGAGCGCGGCCTTGCTCACGCGGTAAAGCCAGGCCTGGCTGGACGCCACGGTGGAGATCTGGGCCAGGCCGCTGGTGATGAAGGCAAAGCGGCTGCCGCGCCCCATCAGTTGCGCCACCTGGGGCATGGCCTGCATGGCGCCCAGGACGTTGGCGTGCATGACGCGGTCGAAATCAGGCTGCGTCGGCGGGCTTGTGGCGCCGCCTTCGGACCAGATGCCGGCGACATAGAGCGCCACGTCGATGGTCTCGCCGTCGAGCTGCCAGGCCAGGCTGCTGACGCTGGCCGGATCGGCCACGTCCACCTTGAGCGCCACGGCGCCGAGTTCGCGCAGACGCGCCAGGCCGGCAACGTCACGCGCGGTGGCGATCACGCGCGCGCCCTCGGCCGCGTACTGGCGCACAAACTCCAGGCCGATGCCACGCGAGGCGCCGATGACCAGGACGGTGCTCATGTCAGCGCCGCCCGGCCGCCCGAAGGCGCTGACGCACCCCCTCGGGGGGCAGGGAGCTACACCCTGTGAGCGAGCGTGGGGGCCACATCGTTCAGAGTCGGAAGGTGCCGACCAGCTGGTTGAGGTGCTGGGCCTGTTCGCGCAGGCTCATGGCCGCGGCCGTGGACTCCTCCACCAGGGCCGCGTTCTGCTGCGTGGCCTGGTCCATGCTCTGCACCGCCTCGCCAACCTGGGCCACACCCTGGCTCTGCTCGCTGCTGGCCGCGCTGATCTCGCCCATGATGTCGGTCACGCGCCGGATGCTGGCCACCACCTCATTCATGGTCGCGCCGGCCCGGTCCACGAGGGCCGTGCCCTGCTCGACCCGGCCCACGCTGTCGGTGATCAGGGCCTTGATCTCCTTGGCCGCCTCGGCGCTGCGACCGGCCAGGCTGCGCACCTCGCTGGCCACCACGGCGAATCCCCGGCCCTGCTCGCCAGCGCGCGCCGCCTCCACCGCGGCGTTGAGCGCGAGGATATTGGTCTGGAAGGCGATGCCGTCGATCACGCTGATGATGTCGGCGATCTTGCGCGAGCTGTCATTGATACCCTGCATGGTGTCGACCACCTGGGCCACCACCTCGCCGCCCTGCACGGCCACCGTCGAGGCACTCTGCGCCAGCTGGTTGGCCTGGCGCGCGTTGTCGGCGTTCTGCTTGACCGTGGAGCTGAGCTCCTCCATCGAGGCGGCGGTTTCCTGCAGGGCACTGGCCTGGCTCTCGGTGCGGGCGCTCAGGTCCTGACTGCCCGCGGCGATTTCGCTGCTGGCCGTGGTGATGCTGTCGGTGGAGTGGCGGACCTCACCCACCAGCTGGCGCAGCGACTGCTGCATGCGCACCAGCTCCTGCATCAGGCTCTGGGGAAACTCGGTGGGTGGGACCGGATAGGCGAGATTACCCTGGGCAATCTGCGACAGCGCATCGCGCGCTTCACCCGGGTCACCACCGAGCTCTTGGCTGACGGTGCGGCGCAGGTAGAGCGTGAAGCCGGCGGCCACCGCCACGGCCAGCGCGGCCAGCAGCAGCGAGAACCAGACCAGGCGGCTGGCCTGGCGCTCGACCGCCGCCTGCACTTCGTCCGATGCCTTGCCGGCTTCCTCGATCTGCTTGAGCAGTTCGCCGCGCAGATTGCGCCACGCCGGGGTCTCGTTGCTGTTGAGAAATTTCACCGTCTCCGTGGACTGCTCCTTGACCAGGGCCAGCACGCGCTCCTGCGCCTGGACATGCGCGGCGCGCAGCGGCGGCAGCTTGTCCAGACCGGCGGCGAAGGCCGTGCCCTTGGCGGTGACCACTGTGTCGGCATAGGCCTTCTCGTAGGCCTTGCGGGCGGCCTCGAAGTTGTCGAAGGCGCGCGGATTGGCCGGGTCGAGCACGATGTTGCGCAGGGCCTGCCCCATCTGCAGGCCCTGCGCATACATCTCGTTGAAGCCGGCGCTGATGCGCTGCTCGGTCTGGATGTAGCGGCTGAACTGATTCTTGGTATGGACCAGCCCGCCTATGCTGCCAGCCAGACCGACCATGAAAAGCGCCGCGGGAACCACGGCGCAAAGTAAAAGTTTGCGCTGAATTTCATGAAAGGACCTTCCCTGGAGGCTAGGCCCATATCATCGCCCACTTATGTATTCAGGTGTATACCCTCCGGACTATTTCAAGGCCCGATCCGCGCTGTTTTTCAGAGCATTTCCAGCGCCACGGCCGTACCTTCGCCGCCGCCGATGCACAGCGTGGCCAGGCCGCGCTTGAGACCACGGGCCTTGAGCGCGTGCATGAGCGTGACCATGATGCGCGCGCCGGAGGCGCCGATGGGATGGCCCAGCGCGCAGGCGCCGCCATTGACGTTGACGATGTCGTGCGAGACCTTGAGCTCTTCCATGAGGGCCATGGGCACGACGGCGAAGGCCTCGTTGACCTCCCACAGGTCCACATCCTTGACGCTCCAGCCGGCGGTAGCCAAGGCCTTCTGCGTCGCGCCCACGGGCGCGGTCGTGAACCACTCGGGCGCCTGGGCGTGCATGGCGTGCGCCACGATCTTGGCCAGCGGCTTGCAGCCCAGCTTGGCGGCGGTGGAAGCACGCATCATCACGAGCGCTGCGGCACCGTCGTTGATGGACGAGCTGCTGGCGGCGGTGATGGTGCCGTCCTTCTTGAAGGCGGGCTTGAGCGCGGGGATCTTGTCGAGCTTGGCCTTGGCCGGGCCTTCGTCGATGGAGATCACGGTCTCGCCGGTGCGGGTCTTGACCGTCACTGGCGTGATCTCGGCATTGAAGGCGCCGTTCTGCGTCGCCGCCTGGGCGCGGCGCACGCTGCTGCTGGCGAAGTGGTCCTGCTGTTCACGCGTGAACTTGTACTTGGCGGCACAGTCCTCGCCGAAGGTACCCATGGAACGGCCGGCCTCGTAGGCGTCCTCCAGGCCGTCGAGCATCATGTGGTCATAAATCTTGTCGTGGCCCATGCGGTAGCCGCCACGGCCCTTGAGCATGAGATAGGGCGCGTTGGTCATGCTCTCCATGCCGCCGGCCACGATGACCTCGGCGCTGCCGCCGGCCAACATGTCGTGCGCGAACATGGCCGCGCGCATGCCCGAGCCGCACATCTTGGACAGGGTCACCGCACCCGCACTCTTGGGCAGGCCGCCCTTGAAACCCGCCTGGCGCGCCGGGGCCTGGCCCTGGCCGGCCATGAGGCAGTTGCCCATCAGCACTTCGTTGACGAGTTCGGGGGCGATCCCCGCGCGCTCGACCGCGGCCTTGATGGCCGCGCCGCCCAGGTCATGGGCGGACAGGGAAGAGAAGTCGCCCTGGAAAGCCCCCATGGGGGTGCGGGCGGCGCCGACAATGACGATGGGATCGGACATGGTGTGCTCCTGGATCTGGCAATGGATGCGCAGATTGTGCCGCCGATCGGCCTGCCCCGCAGGCCTGCCGGCGGCGGTCAGGAAGACTACGTAGGGGTGTTTCCCGAGGCCGACACTGGCGCGATGGGGATGTAGATCTCGCCGCCGGCGCGCCGGAACTCCTCGGATTTCTGTGCCATGCCCGCATCCAGCGCCCGGCCCTCGGCCACACCCTGGGCCTGCGCGTACTCGCGCACCTCCTGCGTGATCTTCATGGAACAGAACTTGGGGCCGCACATGGAGCAGAAGTGCGCCACCTTGGCCGCGTCCTTGGGCAGGGTCTCGTCGTGGAATTTCTGCGCCGTGTCCGGGTCCAGCGAGAGGTTGAACTGGTCCATCCAGCGGAACTCGAAACGGGCCTTGGACAGCGCATCGTCACGCGCCCGCGCGCCCGGGTGCCCCTTGGCCACGTCAGCCGCGTGGGCTGCGATCTTGTAGGTGATGAGGCCGGTCTTCACGTCCTCGCGGTCGGGCAGACCCAGATGCTCCTTGGGCGTGACGTAGCAGAGCATGGCCGTGCCGAACCAACCGATCATGGCCGCGCCGATGCCGCTGGTGATGTGGTCGTAGCCAGGCGCGATGTCCGTGGTCAGCGGACCCAGCGTATAGAAGGGCGCTTCGCCGCAGTGCTTGAGCTGTTCGGTCATATTGGCCTGCACCAGATGCATGGGCACATGGCCCGGACCTTCGATCATGGTCTGCACCTCGTGCTTCCAGGCAATCTGCGTGAGTTCGCCCAGGGTGCGCAGCTCGGCGAACTGGGCCTCGTCATTGGCATCGGCACCCGAGCCCGGGCGCAGGCCGTCGCCGAGCGAGAAGCTCACGTCATAGGCCTTCATGATCTCGCAGATCTCCTCGAAGTGCGTGTAGAGGAAGTTCTCCTGGTGGTGAGCGATGCACCACTTGGCCAGGATGGAGCCGCCGCGCGAGACGATGCCCGTGACCCGGTTGGCCGTGAGGTGGATGAAGGGCAGGCGCACGCCCGCGTGGATGGTGAAGTAGTCCACCCCCTGCTCGGCCTGCTCGATCAGCGTGTCGCGGAAGATGTCCCACGTCAGCTCCTCGGCCACGCCGCCCACTTTCTCCAGCGCCTGGTAGATGGGCACGGTGCCGATGGGCACGGGCGAGTTGCGCACGATCCAGTCGCGCGTGGTGTGGATGTATTTGCCCGTCGAGAGATCCATCACCGTGTCCGCACCCCAGCGCGTGGCCCAGACCAGCTTTTCCACTTCCTCCTCGATGCTCGACGTCACGGCCGAGTTGCCGATGTTGGCGTTGACCTTGACCAGGAAGTTACGGCCGATGGCCATGGGCTCGAGTTCCGGGTGGTTGATGTTGGCCGGGATGATGGCGCGCCCGCGCGCCACCTCGTCGCGCACGAACTCCGGCGTGACCACCTGGGGGATGCTCGCGCCAAAGCTGTGGCCGGCCAGGCGCGCCTCGCGCTGCGGGTCCCCGAGATAGCCGGCCATCCACTCGCGCTGCTGGTTCTCGCGGATGGCCACGTACTCCATCTCGGGAGTGACGATGCCGCGGCGCGCATAGTGCATCTGCGTGACGCTGGCGCCGTTCTTCGCGCGGCGCGGCGTGCGCTGCAGGCCGGCCGCCTGGGCGCGCAAGGCGGCCAGGCTGTCGGTCTCGCCCTGCTTGAGGCCGTCGTCCAGCGCGTAGGGCTGGCGGCCGCGGTAGAAATCGGTGTCGCCGCGGGATTCGATCCATCCTTCGCGCACCTGGGGCAGACCACGCCGCACGTCGATGGCGGCCTGCGGATCGGTGTAGGGGCCCGAGGTGTCGTAGACCACCACACGCTCGCCGTTGCTCAGCGCGATCTCGCGCATGGGTACGCGCAGGTCGCTGCGGCTGCCGTGAAGGTGGATCTTGCGCGATGCGGGCAAAGGCGTGCGCGCGAGGGACAGCAGCTGGCTCAGTTTGTCGGGGGCGTTCATCGTTCTCTCCTTGCATGTGGATGGATGCTCGGAGAGGACGGCTCACAGAACGCGAACCGTGGATGGCACAGGGCCAGCAAGCGGGGACAGACGCGGCAGACGGACTGCGGGTCAGGCTCTTCTTACGCCGGTACAAACCGGATCAAGTTCGCGGGTTCGGTATCACCGTCTCAGCAGATCCGGACCTTGAACGGTCCGGTCTGCACCCCGGGCAGTTGGGACTGTACTGCAGTCCGCGTGCACCGGAACATGACCGGGGTCAATTTTTCAGGGCGCCGCAGCGAAGCGTCGGCTCTGGGCATACGGAAAGACGTCGTGCACATGGCCTTGCAAGATGCGATCCTGGTGGCCCTGCCAGTAGGCCGGCGTCAGGAGCTCGGCATGGTGCTTGAGAAAGAACTCGCGCACCACGGGATGACCGAGCAGAAAGGGGGCGAAGGTTTCGGGGAAGACGTCGCGCGGGCCCACGCGGTACCAGGGCTCGCCGCTGAGCTCGTCCTCTTCGGTGCGCGGTGGCGGCACGGCGCGGAAGCGGCAGTCCGTCAGGTACTCGATCTCGTCGTAATCGTAGAACACCACCTTGCCCTGGCGCGTGAGACCGAAGTTCTTCCACAGCATGTCGCCGGGGAAGATGTTGGCCGCCACCAGGTCCTTGATGGCCTGGCCGTACTCGACCACGATGCGTTCGAGTTGGCGGCGTGCGCGCTGCGCCTGCTCGCCCTCGTCGGCCGGGTCGGCCGCCCCGGCCTCGAGCAGCTCCTGCAGCTGCAGGTTCAGCGGGATCATGCGGCGTTCGATGTAGACATGCCGGAAGATGATCTCGCGCCGGCCCTCGCTCTCGCTGATCTCGAACTGGCTGGCCGCGCACTGCCGGATCTCCTCCAGCAACGCCTCGTCGAAACGCTCCAGCGGGAAGGCCACCAGGCTGTATTCCAGCGTGTCGGCCATGCGCCCCACACGGTCGTGCTGCTTGACCATGCGGTACTTGGCGCGCACCTGTTCGCGCGTGGTCTCCTTGGGCGGCGGGTACCAGTCGCGGATCACCTTGAACACATAGGGAAAGGACGGCAGGTCGAACACCAGCATGACCATGCCCTTGATGCCAGGCGCGATGCGGAAGCGGTCGCTCGAATGGCGCAGATGGTGCAGGAAGTCGCGGTAGAACAGCGTCTTGCCCTGCTTGGCCAAGCCTAAGGCGTTGTAGAGCTCGGCGCGCGGCTTGCGCGGCATCAGGCTGCGCAGGAACTGCACCGTGGCGGAGGGCACCTCGGTGTCGACCAGGAAGTAGGCGTGGGCAAAAGAGAAAAGCAGCAGCAGGTCGTCTTCACCGAAAAGCACGGCATCGATCACCAGCCCACCGGACGGCGCGTGCAGCAGCGGCAGGGCGAAGGGCAGCTGGGCGTCGCCATTGATGATCTTGCCCACCACATAGGCGCCCTTGTTGCGGAAGAATAGGCTGGACAGCACCTGGACCTGGAAGTTGGCATGCAGCCGATTGCGGCCCAGCTGGTCGTTCACGGCCGCCAGCACCCGCGTGATGTCGCGCGGCAGATCCTCGAAGGGGCATTGCAGGCGGAAGTTGTCGAGGATGCGCTCCAGGGTCGCAGCCAGGGTCTCGCGCGTGGGGTAGTAGGCGCGGTAGGTGGGGCGGGCGGCCGGCTCCTCGTTCTCCAGGTACTCGGTGCTGACCGCGGGACGCACGAAGATGAAATCGTTATGGAAGTGGGTGCGGTGCAGGATGCGGGTGGTGACCGAATTGAAGAAGGTCTCGGCCAGCTCGGGCTGGTGGTGCCCGACGAGCAGGCCGATGTAGTGCAGCTTGGCCTGCTGCCAGATGGCCATGGGCTGGGTGCCGGCCTGGAACTCCCGCTCCAGCCGGGTCACGCATTCGCGCACGCGCTCGTCGTAGAACGCGATGCGCTCACGCTGGGCGCGTTGCTGGCCTGCCCAGTCCCGCGCCTCGAAGCGCTGCTGGGCGTGCGCGGACTCGGCACGGAACAGCGTGTAGTGGCGCTGGAAGCCGTCGAGCATCGCGCGTGCGATGCCATAGGCCACCGAGGCATCGAGCCGCTGCGGAAACATCCGGGCCGGCCCCGAAGCGCCGCTCAGGCGCGCTTGCGCTGCGCCACCGCCGCGATCGCCTGACGGTAGGCAGGCTCCAGCGCCTCCACGCTGTCCACGTTGATCTTCAGGTCCTGCAGCAGGCCGTCGTGCAGGCCGAAGACCCAGCCGTGCAGCGCGACCTTCTGGCCCTGGCCCCAGGCGTCGAGCATCACCGTGGTCTGGGCCACGTTGACCACCTGCTCGATGGCATTGAGTTCCACCAGCGCGTCGTGGCGCACCGGTTCGGCAAGCCCCGCGAGCAGTTCGCGATGGCGGTCACGCACATCCATGATGTGGCGCAGCCAGTTGTCGGCCAGGCCGATGCGCGCCCCCTCCAGCGCCGCCTGCACCCCGGAGCAGCCATAGTGTCCCACGACCATGATGTGCTCGACCTTGAGGCGTTCCACGGCGAACTGCACGGTGGACAGGACATTGAGATCGGACGGCACGACCACATTGGCCACGTTGCGGTGCACGAAGACCTCGCCCGGGTCCAGGCCCGTGATCTGGTTGGCCGGCACGCGGCTGTCGGAGCAGCCGATCCACATGTACTTGGGGCGCTGCTGCGCACGCAGACTGCTGAAGAAGCCGGGGCGCTCGCGCTCCATCTGCGCCGCCCAGGCGCGGTTGTGGGCAAAGAGATCATCGATGGTCTTGTTCATGAGCCTATTCTCGCGCAGTTCAACGTCCCTGCCGCAAGGCGGCCCGCACGTTCCAGTCCAGCAGACCCAGCTGGGCACGCGCCAGTGCGTCCTGGGCCGCATCGAAGCGGCAATCCTGCGTGCGCTTCGGATCAGGCGGTGTGCAGACAAAGCTGCCCGCTTCGCCGAGGGTCCAGCTGCCCTGCGCGCTGCGCGCCCGGCCGTAATAGCTCAGGCTCAGCGGCGCCGCCGCGGAAAGCCCGCCCGCAGGATCGCGCAGCAGGTTGCGCCCGCTGCGGACATAGCCGCCGTCGACCCCGATCAGCGGAAACAGCGTGGGGAACATGTCGGCATGGCCGGCCGGCAGCTGGCGCTGCGGTCCGCAGGCCAGCCCCTCGCCCCAGAGGACGAAGGGCACCTGGCTGATCAGGTGGCGACGCTCAGGCGTGGCATAGAGGCCGAAGCTGCGCACATTGTGGTCGCCCGTGGCCGCAATCACGGTGTTGCGTGCCAGCGGGCCCGCACGTACCTCCTGCACCAGCCCACCCAGCAGGTCGGTGGCGTAGTGCCAGGTGTCCAGGTTGGGCCAGAGGTCCTTGGAGTTGCGCTCGCCGCCCCAGCGCGCTTCGTCACGCGGCACGCGCCGGTAGCCGGGCGGCAGGTCATAGGGCGGATGGTTGGTCGCTGTCAGCACGAAGACGAAGAGGGGCTGGGGCTGCGGCTCCTTGAGGCGCTGGCTCAGGTAGCGGAACATATAGTGGTCCCAGACGCCCCAGATGCCCATCTGCGCATCGGGGTAGGTGCGCTGCAGAAAGCTCGCGTCGATCACCTCGTCGAAACCCTGGGTTCTGAGCACGCGGTCCAGCCCGCGCCAGCCGGCCTGGGCCGAAGTCACGAAGACGGTGCGGTAGCCGGCCTGCTTGAGCAGCAGGGGCACGGCCCAGGGGATGGGCCGCTGGCCTTGCACGCCCAGCGTGAGCGGCGTGATGGGCGTGGAGAACAGGATGGCTTCCAGCGACGGATGCGTGCCAGGCTGGGCTGCATCGAAGTTGGAGAAATGGCAGGCCCGGTCCAGCGTAGGGGCCAGGCGACCCAGCACATTGAAGTGCTTCTCGTCGTGGTAGAGAAAGGGCTCGGCGCTCCAGGACTCCATCAGGAAGAACAGCAGGTGCTTGCGCTGCCCCGGCACCGGGGTGCCCCCGCCCTGAGCAAAGAGCGCCTGGCGCACCTCGGCCTCGCTGCCCGCAGGCAGACCCAGCACGCGCGCCGCCTGCTGCGGCGTGCCGTAGCCCAGCTGACGCAAGCCCAGCAGCGGATCGCTGAAATTCTGCGAAGCCTTGCGGCCGTCCCAGGCGAACTTGAGCGCAATGACACCGTTGGGCACCATGTCGTTGAGGAACTGCGAGGTGGTGACCGTGACGTTCTGACGCCCCAGCGCCATGGCGCGCAAAGTGCCCTTGGTGGTGAGCACCAGCAGGAAGAGGCCGAGCAGCACGCCCAGCAGGACCCACAGCGCCGGCACCCGCCGGATCACGATGGCCTCATTGAGGCGCAGGCTCAGCGCCGCGTAAAGCTCCCGCCTGGCCGCGATCGCCGCCCAGCTGGCCCCGACGAGCACGGCCAGCGTGAGCAGCACGGGGAAGTCGCTCCAGATGGTCCGCAGGATGGCCTGCGTGTCGTCCTCGAAGAAACCGAAGACCACCGGGTCGATCGGGGTCTTGTAGAAACCGTAGTAGTGCAGGTTGATCAGGCTGGCTGTCACAAAGACCACAGCCAGCACACCTGCAGGCGCGCCATGCCAGCGCGGCGGCAGCAGCATGAAGACGGGCCAGAGCAGCAGGGCCGCGGCGGCGCAGACCTTGAGGTCGAAGCGCGCGCCCTGGTAGACGACGGCCCAGAGATCGGACAACGGGACGTTCAGGTCCTGGGGCCAATGCCAGGCCATTTGCGCCAGGCGCAGCAGCGAGAGGACTCCGGCCACGCACAGGACCAGCGCCCAGGACTGCAGCGTGGTCGAGGCCAGCCGCGCCAGCCAGCGCCGGCCACGTGAAGGTTCAGACATTTGCATGCCCGACATTGTCCGGGCAAAAAGCACCGCTTACATGGTCTCGGCGAACAACTCACGCCCGATCAGCATGCGCCGGATCTCCGAGGTACCTGCCTCGATTTGGCTGCGGCCGGCGCCACGCGCCTTCACGTCCGCTGCGCGGACATGAGCCTGCGCCGAATCGGGGCCCCTGACCGTCACATCGTTTCGGCGAAAAGCTCCCGTCCAATGAGCATCCGTCGGATCTCCGAGGTACCAGCCCCGATTTCATACAGTTTGGCGTCGCGCCAGAGACGGCCCAGCGGGTACTCGTTGATGTAGCCGTTGCCACCGTAGATCTGCACGCCCTCGCCGGCCATCCAGGTGGCCTTCTCAGCGCACCAGAGGATGACGGAGGCACAGTCCTTGCGCACCTGGCGTACGTGTTCGGCGCCCAGCAGGTCCAGGTTCTTCGCCACGGTGTAGGCAAAGCTGCGGCCGGCCTGCAGCACGGTGTACATGTCGGCCACCTTGCCCTGGATGAGCTGGAACTCGCCGATGCTCTGGCCGAACTGCTTGCGGTCGTGGATGTAGGGGATGACGTTGTCCATCACCGCCTGCATGATGCCCAGGGGGCCGCCGGTCAGCACGGCGCGCTCGTAGTCCAGGCCACTCATCAGCACCCTGGCGCCGCCATTGACCGCGCCCAGCACGTTCTCGGCCGGCACTTCGACGTTCTGGAACACCAGTTCGCCCGTGTGGCTGCCGCGCATGCCCAGCTTATCGAGCTTCTGGGCGATGGAGAAGCCCTTCATGCCCTTCTCGATCAGGAAGGCCGTGACGCCGCGCGCGCCGAGCTCGGGCTCGGTCTTGGCGTAGACCACCAGGGTGTCGGCGTCGGGACCGTTGGTGATCCAGAACTTGCTGCCGTTGAGCAGGTAGTAGCCACCTTTTTCTTCGGCCTTCAGCTTCATGCTGATGACATCGCTGCCCGCGCCGGGTTCGCTCATGGCCAGCGCGCCCACGTGCTCACCGGAGATCAGCTTGGGCAGGTACTTCTTTTTCTGCGCCTCGTTGCCGTTGCGCTTGATCTGGTTCACGCAGAGATTGCTGTGCGCACCATAGGACAGACCGACCGAGGCACTGGCACGGCTGATCTCTTCCATGGCGATCATGTGCGCCAAATAGCCCATGTTGGCGCCACCGTACGCCTCAGGAACAGTGATGCCCAGCACGCCCAGGTCGCCCATCTTGCGCCACAGGTCCATGGGGAACTGGTCGCTGCGGTCGATCTCGGCCGCGCGCGGGGCGATCTCGGCTTGCGCAAATTCGCGCACCGCGTCACGCAGCGCATCAATGTCTTCGCCGAGCTGGAAGTTGAGTCCGGGCAGGTTCATGGAAATCTCCGTCTGGGTTCTGGCTTATTTGCCGTTTTTCTTGTCGAGCTTGGTCAGCAGGGCGCGCGCCTCGCGCTGGTGCGCCTTGACCTCGTCGAGGTTGGCCTGCAGGTCGGCCATCTGCTGCTCGACCTGCGCACGGTGTGCCGCGAGCACGTCGAGGAACTTGCGCAGCTGCGGCCCGGTGTCGCGCGGGCTGTCGTACATGTCGATGATGTCCTTGGCCTCGGTCAGGCTCAGGCCCAGGCGCTTGGCGCGCAGCGTGAGCTTGAGGCGCGTGCGGTCGCGCCCGCTGTAGACCCGGATCCGTCCGCCGGGTCCGCTGCGCTCGGGCTGCAGCAGTCCCATGTCCTCGTAGAAGCGGATCGCCCGCGTCGTGAGGTCGAATTCCTTCGCCAGATCGCTGATGCTGTAGGTCGTTGCCATGGCTGGTTCGTGCAGTACAGTGAACAAAGGCGACATCGCCGCGCCAACCCGGGCCCTAGAATGGCACCTTGCTTGACGTTTACGTAAACGTCAATTCTGGCACAAAGATGAACGAACTCGAACGCGAGCTGCACTACCCCCTGGGCGACACCCTGCCCGCCCCCGGCGCTACGCTGGAGGTCGCCTCCGGCGTGCGCTGGATCCGGATGGCCCTGCCCTTTGCCCTGGACCACATCAACCTCTGGCTGCTGCGCGACACACTGGACGGCCGAGAGGGCTGGACCGTGGTGGACTGCTGCATCAGCCGCGACGAGGCGCGCAGCCAGTGGGAGCAGATCTTCGCGAACGAATTTGAAGGCCTGCCGCTGCTGCGCGTCATCGTCACGCACATGCACCCGGATCACATCGGCCTGGCCGACTGGCTCTGCGCCCGCTGGAGCACGCCCGAGCATCCCTGCCGCCTGTGGATGAGCGCCACCGACTACAACCTGGCGCGCATCGGCTCGGCCGGCAGCAACGGCTTCGGCGGCGACAGCGCGGCGCTGTTCTTCGCGGCCCACGGCCTGCGCGACCCCCTGTCCATGGAGAAGATCCGAGAGCGGGCCAGCTACTACCCGACCCTGGTGCCCGGCGTGCCACGCCAGTACCGCCGCCTCATGGATGGCGACGTCGTGGTCATCGGCGGACGTGGCTGGCGCTGCATCAGCGGCCACGGCCATGCGCCCGAACACATCGCGTTGTATTGCGATGAGCTCAAGCTGCTGATCGGCGGCGACATGATGCTGCCGCGCATTTCCACCAACGTCAGCGTCTTCGACATGGAGCCCGAGGCCAACCCGCTGCAGCTCTTCCTGCAGTCCATCGACAAGTTCCAGGCCCTGCCCGAGGACACGCTGACCCTGCCCTCGCATGGCAAGCCGTTCACAGGCCTGTACCGCCGCATCCGCCAGCTGCACGACCACCACCGCGACCGCTTGGCCGAAGTCATGGCGGCCTGTACCGAGCAGCCCTGCAGCGCCGCCGACGTGATGCCGGTGCTCTTCAAGCGCAAGCTCGACCTGCACCAGACCACCTTCGCCATGGGCGAGGCCGTGGCCCATCTGCACGCGCTCTGGTTCGACGGCAAGCTGCGGCGCAGCCGCGACGCCGAGGGCGTCTACCGCTTCAGCCCGGGCTGATCCGTCCGCCGGCCCTGGCTGATGGCCGGGCCCCTACAATGCACCCTCTTGGTGCCAACGCAGGCATCCTTCCCCTGAATGCATGAACGGAGGAGCCTGGCGTGATGCCGCATCCTTTTCTTCACTGGCTACGTAGCTTCAAACCCGCCCCGCTGTCCGTCAGCCGGCGCGAGATCTGGCTCAGTTGCCTGGGCGCCGGCCTGGGCCTGCTCGGTACCGAGTGGGTCAGCCATCTCTCCCTGGGTGCGGCCAACCCCTGGTTCATCGCCCCCATGGGCGCCTCGGCCGTGCTGCTGTTTGCCGTGCCGGCCAGTCCGCTGGCCCAGCCCTGGTCCATCGTCGGCGGCAATCTGGTCTCGGCCCTGGTCGGCGTGCTCTGCGCCCACACCCTGGGGTATGGCGGCCTGGGTGCGGGGGCGGCCGGCGCGCTGGCCATCGGCGCCATGTTCGCGCTGCGCTGCCTGCATCCACCGGGTGGCGCGGTGGCGCTGACGGCCGTGGTCGGCGGGCCGGCCATCGCCGAACTGGGCTACAGCTATGCGCTGTGGCCCGTCGCGGCCAATTCGGTGCTGCTGCTCGCCGTGGCCCTGCTCTTCAACAACCTGACGCGGCGGCGCTACCCGCACCAGCCCGCGCCCCAGCCGCACCCGCATCGCACGGCCGACCCGCTGCCGAGCGCACGCCTGGGCTTCCTCAAGGCGGATCTGGATGCGGCCCTGGCCAGTCAGGGCGAGCTGCTCGACATCACGCCCGAAGACCTCGAACAGATCCTCATGCGCGCGCAGCTGCAGGCCAGCCGGCGCCAGTTCGGCGAGGTGCTGTGCCGCGACATCATGTCGCGCGACGTGATCTCGATCGGGCCGCGCGACTCGGTCGACGAAGCCTGGGCACGGCTGGAGCGGCACAAGGTCAAGGCCCTGCCCGTGATGGACCCCGAGGACGGCACGCTGGTGGGCATCGTCTCGCTGCACGACTTCTTCATGGCCCAGAGCGCGCCGGACCCCCGCAAGATGCCCGTGATGCACACGGCGCGCTATGTCGCCGACATCATGACGCGCCGTGTCCGTACCGCCCGCCCTGAGCAGCCCATGGTGGACCTCGTGGGCCTGTTCTCCGACGGTGGCCTGCACCACATGCCTGTGGTCGACGAGCAATACCGCGTGGTCGGCATGATCACCCAGTCCGACGTGGTGGCCGCCCTGTTCAAGACCGGCACCCCGCACTGATCAGAAGCGCTGCCAGAGCCAGGGCAGCCAGGCGGCCAGCACCACGAGCAGCAGGCCCGCGCTGACCGGTGCGCCATAGCGCGCACCCCCCGCCACCCAGGCCGCCACCATCTTGCTGGCCGTGTTGCTGCTGAAGGCCAGCAGCACCGCCAGCTGCAGCGTGCCCGGATCCAGCTCACCCCGCACGGCCAGCGCCATGGCCGCCGCCGAGGCCGCGTGCGCGTCCGCCAGGCCTGCGATGGCCGCCGTGAACAGCGTGGCCACCGAGCCCAGGCTGCCCTGCATCCAGGCCGCGAAAGCGGCGATACCTGTGAACAGCAGGGCCAGGCCCAGGGCCTGACGCAGGTTGAAGGCACGATGCTTGCCATGGTCCTGATCGTGGGGCAAGGGACTGCGCCGCAATGCCGCCAGCCCCAGCAACAGCGCCGCGAGCAAGGACGCACCGAGCAAGGGGGCCAGCGTGGACAGCACTTCGCCACCCAGCGTGAGCGCGAGCAGCATGAGCAGCAGCGAGGTGGACACCGTGGAGAACCAGGCTGCCGCCAGGCAGGCCGTGCGCAGTGCCGGATGCTCGCGCGCACGCGCGCCCATGGTCGCAATGGTGGCCGTGCTCGAGACGAAGCCGGACACCAGGCCCGAGAGCGCCAGGCCCAGGCGCGCGCCGAAGAGGCGCAGGGCGACGTCACCCACGGCCTGCACGGCGAGGATCAGCACCACCAGCCGCCAGAGCTGGCGCGGGTTGACGCCGGCCAGCCAGGCCAGCGGCGCATCGGGCGTGAGCGGCAGCACCACCAGGGCCGCCGCCGCCAGGATCAGCGCATGGCGCAATTCCTGCTCGCTCAGGGTCTGGGTCGCAAACTGCTGCAGCGGCCCGCGCGCGGCCAGCAGGCCTGCCACCACCACGCCACCGCCCGCCGCGATCTCCGGATGAGGCACGCTGAGGATGCCCAGCACGAAGGTCAGAAAGAGCGCGATCTCGGTCGTCACGCCCGGGTCGGCCGAGCGATCGCGCCAGTAAGCCACCACCACCAGCGCCGCCACCAGGACACCTGCCAGGGCCGTCAGCCAGACCTGCCCCAGCAGCTGGGTGCCGGCGCCCAGCAGGGCCACCAGCGTGAAGCTGCGCACGCCGGCGAACTGCCGCATGGGCCCCTGGCCTTTGCGGCGCTCACGCTCGACGCCGATCAGCAGGCCGATACCCAGCGCGAGGGCCAGGCTGGTCAGCGCGCCGTCGCCGAAGCTCATGTCAATGCCAGCGCGGGATGGCGTCGTCGCGCAACTGGTCGCGCTGCGCCTGGTAGTCGGGCATGACCGAGCGTACCGTGTCCCAGAAGCGCGGGCTGTGGTCCATCACGCGCAGATGGCTGAGCTCGTGCGCCACCACGTAGTCGATCACGTTCTGACGGAAATGGATGAGCCGCCAGTTCAGGCGGATAGCGCCGTCGGCGCTGGCGCTACCCCAGCGCGTACCCGCGCTGCTGAGCGAGAGCTTGCGCCACTGCACGCCCAGCAAGGGGGCGTAATGGTTGAGCCGCTCGGTGAAGAGGCGCTTGGCCTGACGCATGAGCCAGGCCTGCACGGCGTCGCGGATCTGCGCCGGCTCGGCGTGTTGCGGCAGGCCGATGTGCAGGGTCAGACGCGGCACGCCGTCCAGCGTGAGGTTGGGCGCCTGCGCGTCGGTGTGCAGCACCACCTCCACATTGTTGGCCTTGAGGCCGCCACCCACAGCGCGGTAGGCGTGCGTGGGGTCGAGCACCACGATGACCGTTTCCCCCAGAAAAGGAAAGCTGGCGCCGTCGCGCCACTCGATGCGGGTGGACTCCAGGCGCTGCTCGCGCTCGCGCATCTCGTCGAGCTTGCGCACGATCCACTCGGCCTTTTCCTGCAGCGCGGCCTCCACCTCGTACAGCGGCACCCAGCGCGGCGCGCTGACCACCAGACCATCGGCGCCCACCTGCATGCCGATGGTGCGGCGCTTGCCGCGCCTGAATTCATAGGCCACGTGGGCGTCGCACAGCCGCGTCTGCCGGTTGGCGCGCGGGTGTGCAAACTGCGCCGGCGCCATCACGCTGGGCAGCGGATCGGCCGGGCGCTGTGGCCCATGCAGTTCGGGAAGAGGTGGGACAGCAGCCGTCTCAGGTGCCGAGGCCTGCACCGGTGCTGGTGCATCGAACAGGTCGAGGGCAAGCTGAAGAAAGCTGCGCATGCCTGCTACTTTACCGAAGACAAGCAGCCATGGCTTGCGCAAGTCCAAGCGAGAAACGCCGAGGAACCTGCTTGGCCGAGCCACTGGCGTTGCCCCCTTGCAAGGGGGGTGGCGAAGCGACACGAAGTGCGCGTAGCCGGGGGGTGAGTCATTTGTACGCGTCGGGGTCGAGCCGACGCATCTCGGCCTCGATCCAGGTCTCGACTTCCTTCATGAGCTCGGCCGGCTCACGGCCAGCGCTCGGGATGGGCTTGCCGATGGAGACGTCCACCACCCCGGGACGCTTGATGAAGGCCTTGCGCGGCCAGCACTTGGCCGAGGTGACGGCGATCGGGATCACCGGCGCGCCGGTCTCCACCGCCAGACGCGTACCGCCGGTCTTGTAGGTGCCCTGCTGGCCGCGCGGGATGCGTGTGCCCTCGGGGAACATGATGATCCAGACCCCACGCGCCAGCAGCGCCTTGCCCTGCGCCACCACCTTGGCAAAAGCCTCGTTGCGTTGCGATCGGTCGATGTGGATCATGTCCAGCCGGCCCATGGCCCAGCCGAAGAAGGGCACGTAGAGCAGTTCCTTCTTGAACACATAGGCCAGCGGATGCGGCATCAGCGTGGGCATCAGAAAGGTCTCGAAGGTGGACTGGTGCTTGACCAGCAGGATGGCCGCACTCGTCTCGCCCAGCGGCAAGTTTTCCATGCCGCTCACGCGGACCCGGATGCCGAGGATGAGGCGCGCACCATCGACGGCCCAGCCCAGCCAGCGCGCCGCCATCCAGTACAGCGGGTTGCCGCGCACTCGGATGGAAGCCACCACCATGATGATGCCCCAGGGAATGACGGTGACCAGCATCCACAGGGCATGAACAATGGAACGAAGCAGGGCCATGGTGTGTTTCCTCAGACGTGGTCGCGCGCAGCATCGCGCGACACCAGATGGTCGGCAAAAGCCAGCAAGCTGTCATGCACGCGCGTGCCGGCCGGGAAGCTGTCGGGCAGCGGCTGGCCGCGCAGGTGGGCGCTCTTGCCAGTCAGCACCAGATGCGGCTCGCAGCCCGCCGTCGCGCCAGCGACGAGGTCGCGCGCCGAATCGCCGACCGTGGGCACACCCTTGAGCGTGACGCCGTAGCGCTCGCCGATCTGTTCGAACAGGCCAGGCAGGGGCTTGCGGCAGCGGCAGGTCTGGTCGGGTGCGTGCGGGCAGTAGAAGATGGCCTCGACCCGCCCACCGCTGGCCGCCAGCAGCTTGTGCATCTTGGCATGCATGGCGTTGAGCGCCGCGACGTCGAAGAGGCCGCGCCCCAGACCCGACTGGTTGGACGCCACCACCACATGCCAGCCCGCGTGGTTGAGCTTGGCGATGGCCTCCAGTGCGCCGGGCAGCGGCTTCCACTCGGCCTCGGACTTGACGTAGTCGTCGCTGTCCTCGTTGATGGTGCCGTCGCGATCAAGGATGACCAGCTTCATGGTGTGCGTGGCCGGCATCTCAGGCCCCCCGCCGGGCAGCCTCAAGGGAGGCCTGCGCCCCCTCGGCGGGCAGCGACGACACGCAGTGCGGAGCGTGGGGGCTCATCATGTGGCAAGACGCGAGAGGTCAGCCACGCGGTTCATCGCGTCGTGCAGACTCTTGAGCAGGCCCTGACGGTTCAGGCGCAGGTCCATCTCCTCGGCATTCACCATGACGCCGTCGAAGAAGGCGTCCACCGGTGCGCGCAGAGCGGCCAGGGTCTTGAGCGAGGCGGTGTAGTCGCCGGCCTCGAACTGGGCGTTCGCCTGGGGCACCACATCTTTCAGGGCGGCGTAGAGGCTCTTCTCTGCCGTCTCTTTGAGCAGTACGTCGCTGACATGGGCGTCGACGTCGCCCGCCTTCTTGAGGATGTTGCTGATGCGCTTGTTGGCCGCAGCCAGGGCGGCGGCTTCGGGCAGCGCGGCAAAAGCACGCACCGCGGCCAGGCGCTGGGCCACATCACCGAGCCGTTGCGGCTGCAGCGCCAGCACGGCGTCGACTTCCTGCGCGCTGTAGCCCTGCTCGCGCAGGCTGCCAGCGAGGCGGTCGTAGATGAAGTCGGCCAGCGCAGGCGTGGCGTCCGTGATCTTGTCGCCGAAGGCCGGTACGGCCGCCTTGAACAGGACTGACAGATCCAATGCCAGGTTCTTCTCGCCCAGCATGCGGATCACACCCAGCGCATGGCGACGCAGCGCAAAGGGATCCTTGTCGCCCGTGGGCAGGTTGCCGATGCCGAACATGCCGACCAGCGTCTCCAGCTTGTCGGCCAGGGCTACGACGATGCCAACCAGATTGCTAGGCAACTCGTCACCCGCAAATCGTGGCCGGTAGTGATCCTCGATCGCATTGGCAATCTCGTCACTCAGGCCATCGTTGCGGGCGTAGTAGTTGCCCATGATGCCCTGCAGTTCGGGGAACTCGCCCACCATATCGGTCAGCAGATCGGTCTTGGCCAGGCGCGCCGCGGTGTCGGCCGCTGCGACGAGCTTGGCGTCGCCCAGCTGCTGCGCGATGGCCTGGGCGATGGCGCGCACGCGCTCCACGCGTTCACCCTGCGTGCCCAGCTTGTTGTGATAGACCACCTTGCCCAGGCCTTCGACGCGTGACTCCAGCGTCTTCTTGCGGTCCTGGTCAAAGAAGAACTTGGCGTCGGCCAGGCGCGGGCGCACCACGCGTTCGTTGCCGCCGATCACGGCGCTGGCGTCGGCCGGGCTGATATTGCTGACCACGAGGAACTGGTTCGTCAGCTTGCCCGCGGCGTCGAGCAGGGGGAAATACTTCTGGTTGGCCTTCATGGTGAGGATCAGGCACTCCTGCGGCACAGCGAGGAATTCCTTTTCGAACTCACAGGTCAGCACATTGGGGCGCTCCACCAGGGCCGTGACTTCGTCGAGCAGGGCCTCGTCCTCGATGGGACGCACGCCACCGCCAACCTTGGCAGCCGCTGCCGCAAGCTGGCGCACGATCTCGGCACGACGTTCGGCAAAGGAGGCGATGACGGCACCGTCCTCGCGCAGGGCAGCAGCATAGCTGTCGGCATCCCGGAGCACAACCACGTCCTTTTTCGCCTCGAAGCGGTGGCCCCGGGTGCTGTTGCCGGCCTTCAGGCCCAGGGCCTTGACGGGCACGACGGTGCTGCCGTGCAGGGCCACGAGGCCGTGCGCCGGGCGCACGAAGTGCACGCTGCTCCAGCCGGGCAGTTCGCAATCGCTCTCGAGCTGGTAGCTCATGACCTTGGGGATGGGCAGCTTGGCAATGGCTTCGTCCAGGGCCTTCTGCAAACCGGTATCCAGCGTGGCGCCGGTGACCAGGCTGTCGTAGTACAGGGCCTCGGCCTTGCCGTCGGGCGCGCGCTTGAGCGCGGCCACGGCCTTGGCGACGTCAGACACATCCGCACCCAAGGCCTGCAGCTTCTTGAGCAGGGCGGGCGTGGCATTCCCAGCCGCGTCCAGGCCCACGCTCACGGGCATGAGCTTCTGCTGCACCGCCTTGTCGGCGGCCTTGAGCGCCACCTGTGTGACATGCGCAGCCAGACGGCGCGGCGAGGCATAGGGCGTCACGACCGAAGCCGCGGAAGCCAGGCCCTGGGCCTTGAGCTGATCGGCCAGCATGGCGGCAAAGGCCTCACCCAGCTTCTTGAGCGCCTTGGGCGGCAGCTCTTCGACAAACAGTTCGACGAGAAGGTTGTTCATGCTCATGGTCTCAGGCGGCTTTCTTCTCGCTCATCTTGTCGATCTGCGCCACCCACTCGCGCGGCGCCATGGGGAAACCCAGGCGCTCGCGGCTGTCGTAGTAGCTCTGCGCGACGCTGCGCGCGAGGTTGCGGATGCGGCCGATGTAGGCGGCGCGTTCGGTCACCGAGATGGCGCCACGTGCATCCAGCAGGTTGAAGCTGTGCGCGCACTTGAGCACCTGCTCATAGGCCGGCAGGGCCAGTTGCTGCTCCATCAGGTGCTTGGCCTGCCTCTCATGCGCCGTGAAGGCGGTGAACAGGAAGTCGGCGTCGCTGTGCTCGAAGTTGTAGGCCGACTGCTCCTTTTCGTTCTGCAGGTAGACGTCGCCGTAGCTCATGGTCTCGGTCCACTTGAGCTTGTAGACGTTGTCCACGCCCTGCAGGTACATGGCCAAGCGCTCCAGGCCGTAGGTGATCTCGCCGGTGATGGGCTTGCAGTCGATGCCCCCGACCTGCTGGAAGTAGGTGAACTGCGTCACCTCCATGCCGTTGAGCCAGACTTCCCAGCCCAGGCCCCAGGCGCCCAGCGTGGGGTTCTCCCAGTCGTCTTCGACAAAGCGGATGTCGTTTTTCTTGAGGTCGAAGCCCAGGGCTTCGAGCGAGCCCAGGTAGAGCTCGAGGATGTTGCTCGGCGCGGGCTTGAGCACGACCTGGTACTGGTAGTAGTGCTGCAGGCGGTTGGGGTTCTCGCCGTAACGGCCATCCTTGGGGCGGCGGCTGGGCTGCACGTAGGCGGCCTTCCAGGGCTCGGGGCCGAGCGCGCGCAGGAAGGTGGCCGTATGCGAAGTGCCGGCGCCGACCTCCATGTCATAGGGCTGCAAGAGCGAGCAGCCCTGGGCGTCCCAGTAGGCCTGCAGTTTCAGGATGATTTGTTGGAAGGTCAGCATCTTGGGCAGGCGCAGGCGGGCGGATCGCGCGCCGCTGCGCAGTGGGGGCGGTTTCCCGCGTAAACTCTCGATTTTACGGGGCTTCGGGGCCTTTGGGCCTCTGCTGCCCGGGTCTTAGCGTCGCTGGCGCCAGATGGCTCCGGCCAGAATCACCAGGCCCCATGCCCAGAACGGCCACAAGCCGGCCCAGGACACCCAGCGGGCATAGGGCGTGAGGCCCTGCCGCCCCTCCACCTCCACCTCCAGTACCCCGCGCGTGTGACGCGGCAGCTCGGCCACCACCTGGCCGCGGTGATCTACCAGGGCCGTGGCGCCGGTGTTGGTGGCGCGCACGAAGGGGCGCTCGAACTCCAGCGCACGCATGCGCGAGATCTGCAGGTGCTGGTCAATGGCCACGGAATTGCCGAACCAGGCGATGTTGCTGAGGTTGACGAAGACGGTGGGCGCCTGCGCCGGGTCGGCAAAGCGCGCGCCCAGTTCTTCGCCAAACAGGTCTTCGTAGCAGATGTTGGGGGCGAGGCGCTGGCCCTGCCAGTCGAAGGAAGGCTGGCCCACGGCCCCGCGGCTGAAGTCACCCAGCGGGATGTTCATCATGGCCGTGAACCACTTGAACCCCCAGGGTATGAATTCGCCGAAAGGCACGAGATGGTGCTTGTCGTAACGCCAGGGTTCGCGCCCCGGCGCCAGGCCCACGGCCGAGTTGCTGTAGCCCTCGGCCAGGCTGCCCAGGGGCAGGCCTATCAGGGCCGCCTGTTCGCCGGCCGCATAACGCTGGCGCAGGGTGGCCCAGTAACCTTCGGGCAGTTGGCGTGGCAGCAGGGGCAAGGCGGTCTCGGGCGCCACGACCAGGGGTGCGCGGTTGTCCAGGAGTTGCTCACCGTACCAGCGCAGGGCCAGAGGCACCCCGCTGCCGGGCTGGAATTTCTCGTCCTGCGGGATGTTGCCCTGGAGGAGGGCGACCTTGAGCGTGCCGGTGGACGTGGTGGTCTGGGGCTGGCCCATCTGATGGACCGAAGGCAGCACCAGCACGGCCAGCGCCGCGATGCGCTGCCAGTGGCCGCAAGCCCAGATCTGCGGAATCGTCATGGCCAGCCAGGCTGTGATGGCGGTGATGCCGTAGACGCCGACCCAGGGCGCATAGCCGGCCAGCGGGCCCTCCACATGCGCGTAACCACTGCCGCCCCAGCCGAAGCCCGTGAACCAGATGCCGCGCGCCAGTTCGGCCAGCAGCCAGAGCGCCGAAAACAACACGGCCCGCAGCAGACGCGACTGGGGCGCGTAGCGCCGGTACAGCGCACAAGCCGCAGCGTAGTAGAGGGCCAGCGCAGCGGCCAGCGCGAACACGGCCAAGGCGGCCAGCGGCGCCGGCAGGCCGCCGTAGGTGTGCATGGAGATGTAGAGCCACCAGAAGGTCCCGGCCAGCCAGGCCGTGGCGAAAAGCCAGCCGGCGATGGCGGCCTGCTTCCAGTGGGTGCTGCGCTCGATCCCCCAGGCCAGCAGACCCAGGGCCAGCAACTGCAGGCCCCAGTGGGGCTGCCCATCCCAGGGCGTACCCATGGAACAGGCCTGGGCGAGGCCGGCGAGGAGACTCAGGCCCCAGGCGCCGGCGCGCGCCCGGCCTTCAAGCATTGAGGCTGGCCTTGCGTGCCACGGGCGAGACCTTGAACCACTTCACGGCGCCCCCCTTGGTGTGCAGCACGACGAACCGGAGACCGGCGATCACATGCTGCTCGCCCCGGCGGGGGACGTGGCCCATCTCGTGGGCGATCAGTCCGCCGATGGTGTCGAAACTTTCCTCCGGATCGCTGCCGGTGATGGTGACGTCGAAGGCTTCGTTCACCCGATCGACCGGGGCGCGACCGCTGACGCGGTAGGTCTGGTCGGCCAGGCCGAAGATGTCCCCCTCGTCTTCGGAGATGTCGAACTCGTCCTCGATCTCGCCAACGATCTGTTCGAGCACGTCCTCGATGGTGATCAGACCGGCCACGCGGCCGAACTCGTCGATCACGATGGCCAGGTGGTTGCGGTTGCCGCGGAACTCGTGCAGCAGGTCGTTCAGGCCCTTGCTCTCGGGCACAAAGACCGCCGGGCGCAGCAGGGCGCGGATGTTGAGCTCGGGCGCGCGCTGCAGCTTGAGCAGGTCCTTGGCCATCAGGATGCCGATGATGTTCTCGCGCTCACCCTCATAGACCGGGAAGCGCGAGTGCGCGGTGTCGATGACGAGGTGCAGCAGCTCGTCGTAGGGCGCGTTAATGTCGACCAGATCCATGCGCGGGGCGGGGACCATGACGTCGCCGGCCGTCATGTCGGCCATGCGCAGCACGCCTTCGAGCATGTAGCGCGACTCGGCGCCGATGACCTGGTTGTCTTCGGCCTCGGCCAGGGTTTGGATCAGTTCAGCCGTGGAGTCCGGTCCGGGATGGATGAACTCGGCCAGCTTCTTCAGGAAGGTGCGCTTGTCCTCTTTTTCAGGACTTCGCGCAGGATGGGGGTCAGGCACTGACGGTTGCACCGGGGTGCGGTTGTTGCGACCCCCATAGGATAGCGGATCGCGTTTGCCCCCGGATGACAGGGTACCGCTGGCGCTCAGGGCGCAGATTTGTGCCGGCCCTCGCGCACGCCCCGGCGCACGTCCTGCAGGCCGGACAGGAAGTCCCAGAACTGCTTGGCCTGGACCTTGAGCCGGTAGTCCGTTTGGGCCAGTTGCTCTTCCAGCATCTCGGTGACTTGGCTCTCGAAAGTGGCGGGCGGGAGGCGCAAGTAGGCCCTCGCTTCAGAGCCGTCATATTCGACCGTCGCACCCGCTTTGCGCGCGATATTCAGCATGGCCTTGTTCTCGCTCAGCGCGTGGATGAACATCAGGTAGACGCCCTCGTTGCGCGCATGGCGCATGGCGCGTGCAAAGAGCTTGCTGCCGTAGCCATGGCCGCGCACCGAGGGCAGGACCGAGACACCGAACTCCGCGCAGGCGTCGTAGCTGCGATCCACCGAATGGGCCAGGTGGGCCATGGCCACCAACTCCAGGCGTCGGTTGTAGATGCCGAAGATGGCATCGTTTTCGAAATCCAGACTGTCGGCATAGGTCTGGATCTGGGCGTCGTTGGCCATGTAGCCGAAGCGCAGGTAGCGGTCGTGCTCGTCCAGGGCCTGGAGGTGGCGCGCAATGCGCCCTCGGTGCCGGGCGCCAAGTCGGCGAATCACGGCCACCCAGGGCGCGCGTGCCGTGGCGCTCTGTTCGGCGGGCAGCATGCGCAACAGCTCCGGACTGCCGCTGTCTTCCTCGCCCTCGTGCTTGGGATTCATGCCGCGAATGTACGGGGATTCCGGCCTTTCTCCAAGCGCAGAGGCCGGCCGTGGCTTGACGCACGGGTGACAGTTTCTGCCCTGACCTAGGACAAGCCCGGTGTTCTATGCCCCCGAGTCTGGGGTTCAATAGCGCGGTCATGGAGTGATTGATGGAAAAAATCTGGTTGCAAAGCTATCCGCCTGGGGTTCCGCAGGACATCGACCCGGGTCAATACAGTTCTCTCGCCCAGCTGCTGGAGGAGTCCTTCCGCAAGAATGCCACCCAGCCCTTCTCGGTCTGCATGGAGCGCTGGATGAGCTATCGCCAGCTGGACGAGCTCTCGGCCGCCTTGGGCGCCTGGCTGCAGCGCCTGGGTCTCGAGCCGGATGCGCGCGTGGCCATCATGCTGCCCAACCTACCGCAGTTTGCCGTCACCATGGCGGCGATCCTGCGCGCCGGCTACACCTGCGTCAACGTCAACCCGCTGTACACCGCACGTGAGCTGGAACACCAACTCAAGGACTCGGGCGCCACGGCCATCGTCGTGCTGGAGAATTTCGCGCATACGCTGGAAGAGGTGATCGCCCGCACGCAGGTCAAGCACGTGGTGCTGACCGCCTTCGGCGACCTGCTGGGCCCTTGGTATGGCCGCTGGCTGACCTTTGCCATCCGTCACCTGGCCAAGATGGTCCCCCCATTCAAGCTCCCGCTGACCGAAGGACGCACCGTCACGGCGTTCCGCAAGGCCTTGAGCGAAGGCTCACACCTGACGCTCAAGCCCTCCCAGGCCAATCTCGATTCGATCGCCTTTCTGCAATACACCGGCGGCACCACCGGCCTGAGCAAGGGCGCCGTCCTCACCCACCGCAACGTGGTGGCCGCCATCCTGCAAGCGGAAGCGTGGTTCACGCCCGCGCTGGACCGAGTGGGCAATGTGCGCGAGACCAACAGCATTGCGGCCTTGCCGCTCTATCACATCTTTGCGCTGACCCTGTGCTTCCTTGCCATCCGCTGGGGCTCGCACATGACGCTGGTACCGAATCCGCGGGACATCGGCAAGTTCGTCGAGGTGCTCAAACGCCGTCCCTTCCACATGCTGCCAGCGGTCAACACCCTCTTCAACGCCCTGCTGCAGCATCCGCAGTTCCGCACCGTGGATTTCTCCCATCTCTGCATCTCCCAGGCCGGCGGCATGGCGGCCTCGGAGGGCACCGCGAAGCACTGGCAGGAAGTGACCGGCTGCGCCATGGTCGAAGGCTGGGGCATGAGCGAGACCTGCGCCATCGGCACCAACAATCCCGTCACGACCACCAAGTTCAGCGGCACCATCGGCCTGCCCCTACCGGGTGTCGAGATCTCGATCAAGGACGACGAGGGGCGTTCGCTGGCCGTCGGCGAATCGGGCGAGATCTGCATCCGCGGCCCGAACGTGATGACGGGCTACTACCGGCAAGCCGAAGAGACCGCCAAGGCTTTCACGCCTGATGGTTTCATGCGCACCGGCGACATCGGCATCATGGATCCCCAGGGCTACACGAAAATCGTGGACCGCAAGAAGGACATGATCCTGGTTAGCGGCTTCAACGTCTTTCCGAGCGAGCTGGAAAACGTCATTTCACTGTGCGATGGCGTGCTGGAGTGCGCCGTCATCGGCGTGCCCGATGCCAAGCAGGGCGAAGCCATCAAGGTCTATGTGGTCCGCAGCGACCCGACCCTCAGTGAGGACGATGTGGCCAAGTACTGCGCCCAGAATCTCACCGGGTACAAGCACCCGAAGTACATCGAATTCCGCGACGAGCTGCCCAAGTCCAACGTGGGCAAGATCCTGCGTCGAGAGCTGCGTGCTGGCAAGTGAGCCAGCGCCCTGAGGGGCGCCTGTTACAGCAGGCTCGACCGACGGAGCGCATGGCGCCATGGTGACGCGGTGACGCGGTGACGCCGTCGATTTTGGATGTACAAATAAAAACGCCCCGTCGAATGACGGGGCGTTTTCTGCTGTAAGAGCCTGACGATGACCTACTTTCACACGGGAACCCGCACTATCATCGGCGCTGAGGCGTTTCACTGTCCTGTTCGGGAT
>JBKBHP010000010.1:35603-132764 GCA_046299695.1 Hylemonella sp. | reverse complement strand
CACTTAGTTCCGAAGAACTTGGCAATCGCCTTCAAACGCCCACGCTTATCGGCTGTATGTTTTTAAAGATCCACCGCAAAACCTCTGTCTTGCGTTCGACTAGCTGCGATCAGCTGAGCCTTGAATTCTAGCACTGTTTTTTCGATCCCGTCAACATCGTGACATGAATTTTTTAAACCGCTCTTTTTGTCAAAGAGCCGACCGGCGACTTGCGCCGCTGGTCCGTGCTGGGCTGTCTTGCCCTGTTTCAAGAGCGAAGCCCGCAACTATAGCACAAATTTTCGGGGGTTCTTCAAGCCGCCACCCGGGCCGGCGGGTGGCGGGGATAATCCTCGCCACATCATGGCAGCACTCACTCTACTCAATGCCCAGCTGGCCTTTGGCCACGTTCCCTTGCTCGACCACGCCGACTTCAGCCTGGAGGTCGGCGAACGCATCGGCCTGATCGGCCGCAACGGCACGGGCAAATCCTCGCTGCTCAAGATATTCGCGGGCCTCGAGCGGCTGGACGACGGAAATCTGCAGCTGCAGCAAGGCCTGCGCGTGGCCTATGTGCCGCAGGAGCCCGTCTTCGCGGCGGACAGCACCGTCTTCGAAGCCGCCCACGAAGGCCTGCAGCCTGTGATCGAACTGATCGAGCGCTACTCCCGGGGGGAAGGCGAGCTCGACCAGTTGCAGGACGCCATTGAAGCGCAGGACGGCTGGAACTGGCAACAGCGCGTCGAGGAGACACTGCAACGCCTGCACCTGGAGCCTGGGGCGCAAGTCCATACGCTGTCGGGCGGTACGCGCAAACGGGTGGCTCTGGCGCGCGCACTGGTCATGCGACCCGATGTGCTGCTGCTGGACGAGCCGACCAACCACCTGGATCTGGATTCCATCCTGTGGCTTGAAGACCTGCTGCGTGATTTCAAGGGCAGCGTCGTGACGATCACGCACGACCGCGCCTTTCTGGATGCCACGGCCACACGCATCGTGGAACTGGACCGCGGCCGACTGAGCAGTTACCCGGGCAACTTCGCCGCCTACCTCACACTGAAGGCAGATCAACTGGCCCAGGAGAGCGTGATCAATGCCAAGTCCGACAAGCTGCTGGCGCAGGAAGAGGTCTGGATCCGCAAGGGTGTGGAAGCACGGCGTACGCGCAGCCAGAGCCGCATCAGCCGACTGGAGCAGCTGAGGGCGCAACGCGCGGCAAGGCGCGAGGCCGTCGGCCGCGTGCGCATGGACATCGCCGCGGGGGCGCCCAGCGGCAAGCTGGTGGCCGAACTGACGAAGGTGCACAAGTCTTTCGGCACACGCAAGATCGTCGAGGACTTCACAGCCACCTTGCTGCGTGGCGACAAGATCGGCCTGGTGGGCCCCAACGGCGCAGGAAAAACCACCCTGCTCAAGCTGATCCTGGGCGAATTGCAGCCCGATCAGGGCCAGGTACGCACAGGGACGAATCTGCAAGTGGCCTACTTCGACCAGATGCGCGACGCGCTAGACCTTGACGCCACGCTGGAAGATTTCATCAGCCCGGGCAGCGAGTGGATCGAGATCGGCAACAAGCGCCAGCACGTCAAGAGCTATCTCGGGGATTTCCTCTTCTCGCCAGCGCGGGCCAACTCACCGGTGCGATCGCTCTCGGGAGGCGAACGCAACCGTCTGCTGCTGGCACGCCTGTTCGCCCGACCTGCGAACGTGCTGGTTCTGGACGAACCCACCAACGATCTGGACATTGACACCCTGGAGCTGCTCGAGGATCTGCTGCAGGACTACCCGGGCACAGTCTTCCTGGTGAGCCACGATCGCAGCTTCCTGGATAACGTGGTGACCAGCATCATCGCGCACGAGGGTGAAGGCCTGTGGCGCGAGTACGAAGGCAGCGTCGAGGACTGGCTGCTGCAATCACAGCGCAGCCTGGCCATCCGGTCTGCCGCCACGCCCGCACCAGCCGAAAAGGCAACGACCTCGTCCACCGCGACCACCGCACCCTCCGTTCGCGGGAGCAAGCTCAGCTACAAGGAGCAGCGCGAACTGGAAACCTTGCCCGATCTGATTGATGCGCTTGAGAAAGAGCAAGGGGCCTTGCGCAAGGAACTGGCCGACGGCAGTCTGTATGCCAGTGACCCGCAGCGCGCCGCCACGCTGTACAACCGGGATGCGGCGCTCGAGGCCGAGCTGATGACCGCCTTGAGCCGCTGGGAAGCGCTGTCGACACGCGTTTGAGCCTCGCGGCTCAGACGCGGTAACGGTCGCCGCCGCCGCTGCTCAGGCGAGCCAGCAAAGCGGGGGCGATGGAGGTCAGCGGGAGCACCTCGTCCGCCGCACCATGGGCGATCGCCTCGCGCGGCATCCCGAAGACCACGCAACTGGCCTCGTCCTGCACGTAGTTGTAACTGCCGGCGTCTTTCATCTCGCGCATGGCCTTGGCGCCATCGTTGCCCATGCCGGTGAGCATGATGCCAAAGGCGTTCGGCCCGACGACCTGGGCACAGGAGTGAAAGAGTACCTCAACCGAAGGTTTGTGACGATTGACGGGCTCGCCGTCCTCGACCACCGCCACGTAGTTGGCGCCGCTGCGATCGACGCGCAGATGCCGGCCGCCGGGCGCGATGTAGGCGTGTCCGGGCAGGATGCGCTCCCCGTTGACCGCCTCCTTGACCGTGATCTGACACAGACCGTTGAGACGGGTCGCGAAACTGGTGGTGAAGCCGGGCGGCATGTGCTGCGTGATGACAATGCCCGGGGAATCAGCCGGCATGCGCGTCAGCACCTCTTTGACCGCCTCGGTCCCGCCTGTCGAGGAGCCGATGCAGATCAGCTTCTCGGTGGACAGGCGACCCAGCAGCTTGGGGACGGCAGCAGCAGGGGATCCAGCCGCAGGAGCGGCGCCGGAGGTTGCCACGGGGGTTGGAGCGCGCCGGATGTGGGCGGAGGCGGCGACGCGGATCTTCTCGACGATCTGGTCGGACAACTCCTTGATGCCCTCGGCCAGCCCGATGCGGGGCTTGGCAACGAAGTCCACTGCCCCGAGCTCAAGCGCGCGCATCGTGACCTCGGCACCACGCTCGGTCAGCGTGGAAATCATGAGCACCGGCATGGGCCGCAGACGCATGAGGCGTCCGAGAAAATCGATGCCATCCATGCGCGGCATCTCGACGTCCAGCGTGATCACGTCCGGGTTGAGCTCGCGGATCATTTCGCGGGCGATCAGCGGGTCATTGGCCGCCCCCACGCATTCCATATCGCGTTGCCGGTTGATGATCTCGGCCAGCAGGCTGCGTACCAGCGCCGAGTCGTCTACCACCACCACACGTATCTTCTTCAAATTCAACCTCGCTAAAACAGGTCGATCGATCCGCCAGCCGTCGTCTTGGCCACCGTGGCCGCATTGCCCTTGCGCTCCTCGACCACCAGAGCCTCGGGATGAGCATGCGCCAGTCGCTTGACCAGGGCCTTGCCCGTGACCGGAAAGAAGCAGACCTTGCGCGGATGGATGTCCAGCACGTCCTGCGACACCACAGGGATGCGCTCGGTGGCCAGATAGTCCAGCACGAACTTGGTGTTGCGCTCGCCCACGTTCATGGTCGTGAACCCTGCCATGACGGCGCCGCCACCGAACACCTTGGCCTGCATGGTCTCGCGACGGGCCCCCATCTTGATCATCTCGTTGAGCAGCAGTTCCATGGCGTAGGACCCATAGCGACCCGACCCGTCATCGCCCTCGGGCAGCATGAAATGGTTCATGCCGCCCAGGCGGGCCTTGCCGTCCCAGATGCAGGCGGCGATACAGGAGCCGAGCACCGTCATGATCATCACGTCGTCACCAGACACGAAATACTCCCCCGGCAGCACCTTGACCGCGTCGTACTGGAAGTGATGGTCTGCATAGAAAAATGATGCCTCCCCGGGCTTGCGTCCCTGGGCACGCAACTCGTCCACGCGCGAAACACGCCCTCCGGCCAGCACTTTCGGGCCGCCAGCGGTCACGGGCTTCAGGGGAGAGGACAGCGAACTCATGCAGCTCCTGCCCAGACTTCAACGACGCTCATACACCGTCTTTCCACGCAGCACGAAGAGGTCGCGCGATTCATTGAAATTCTCTGAATGGCCCACAAACAGGAACCCGCCCGGCTTCATGACGCGGTGAATGCGCTCCAGCACGCTGCGCTGGGTGGGCGCATCAAAGTAGATCATGACATTGCGGCAGAACACGATATCGAAGGGCTCACGAAACGGCCAGTCGTCACGGATCAGGTTGACGCTGAGAAACTCCACCATCCGCTGCAATTCGGGCTTGACACGCAGCAGACCCGCGTTGTTACCCTTGCCACGCAGGAAGAACCGCTGGAGACGCGCCATGTCCAACCCCTTGGTCGACTCGCTGCGGTAGACGCCCCGCGCCGCCGTGGTCAGCACCTTGGAATCGATGTCGCTGGCCCATAGCTTGAAGCTGGCCTGTGGACCGAGCGCCTCCAGCGCGGTCATGATAATCGAGTAGGGCTCCTCGCCTGTGGAAGCGGCATTGCACCAGACGCGCCAGGCGTGACCGGGCCGCGCCTTGAGGTGCTCGGCGAGGATGTCGAAATGGTGCTGCTCGCGGAAGAAAGACGTCAGATTGGTCGTCAGGGCGTTGACGAACTCCTGCCACTCCGGCCCGTCATGCGACTCCAGCCAGCCCAGGTAGTCCCGGAAGCTCTGGTGCCCGGTCTCACGCAGGCGCCGCGAGAGGCGGCTGTAGACCATGGCGTGCTTGCCGTCGTGCAGGCTGATACCGGCACGCTGGTAGATCAGCGACTGCACACGGGAAAAATCGGCCTGAGTCCAGCTGAACTCGCGCGCCTGCTGATCGCCGCCAGCAATCTCCTCGGCACCCGGCCTGTCGGCTCCTGCCCTTGCAGTTCTGGAAGTTTTGTCCATCGTCGGCATGCGCGCAGGCTCGGACGTCAGGAAGAAGGATCAGGCTTCGGCAGACACCAGCCCCATGTCGACGCTGGACATGAGCTTTTCGATGTCCAGCAGGATGAGCATGCGTTCGCCAACGGAGCCCAGACCGACCACGGCCGAGCTGTCGATCGTGGCGTCCACTTCGGGCGCCGCCTGGATGTTCTCCTGCGCCAGCTCCATGACATCGCTGACCGAATCGACGACGATACCGACCACACGGTGCCCCAGATTCAGGATGATGACCACGGTGAAGCTGTTGTACTCCGCCCGGGCGCAGTTGAACTTCAGACGCATGTCGACGATGGGCACGATGGTGCCGCGCAGATTGACCACGCCCTTGATGAAGGCCGGCGCGTTGGCAATGCGCGTGGGCTTCTCGTAGCCCCGGATCTCCTGGACCTTGAGGATGTCGATGCCGTACTCCTCCTGGTCGAGCCTGAATGTGAGGTATTCGCGCGGTCCCGCCGCCACTTTGTCTTCTTCCGCCAGCTGATTCATACCGATGGACTCCTATAGTCTCAATGACGCGAACGGCGCACCAGGGCGCTGGTATCCAGGATCAGGGCCACCTTGCCATCCCCGAGGATGGTGGCGCCCGACACATTGGGGACCTTGCGGTAGTTCGTCTCGAGGTTCTTCACGACCACCTGCTGCTGGCCCAGCAGTTCGTCGACCAGCAGGGCCACGCGGCTGCCCTCGGCCTCGACGACCACCATGATGTCGCTGGACTTGGCGTCGTCGCGTGGCACCTGGAAAACCTTCTCGAGCTCGATCACGGGCATGTACTCGTCGCGCACCTTGACCAGGCGCGAGCCCTGGGCCACGGTATTGACGGAGTCGTCCTTGACCTGGAAGGACTCAACCACCGAGGACAGGGGCAGGATGTAGACCTCGTCGCCCACACCCACCGACATGCCGTCCATGATGGCCAGGGTCAGGGGCAGGCGGACCGAGACGCGCATGCCGTAGCCCTCGGAGGAATCAATTTCCACCGTACCGTTGAGTGCGGCGATGTTCTTCTTCACCACGTCCATGCCCACGCCACGGCCCGACACGTCGGTCACGACATCCGCCGTGGAGAAACCGGGGGCGAAGATCAGCTGCCAGACATCGGCGTCCGACATCTGGTCGGACACATCCAGGCCACGCTCCTTCGCCTTCCTGAGGATTTTCTCGCGGTTCAGGCCACGGCCGTCGTCGCGGACCTCGATCACGATCGAGCCGCCCTGGTGGGCCGCTGACAGCGTGATGGTGCCGGTCTCGGGTTTGCCGACCTTGATCCGGTCCGCTGGCATCTCGATGCCATGGTCACAGCTATTGCGCACCAGATGGGTCAGCGGGTCGGTGATCTTCTCGACCAAACCCTTGTCCAGCTCGGTAGCCTCACCCTGGGTGACGAACTCCACCTTCTTGCCCAGCTTGCTGGCCAGATCCCGCAGCATGCGCGGAAAACGACTGAACACGATGGACATCGGGATCATGCGGATCGACATCACCGATTCCTGCAAATCGCGCGTGTTGCGGTCCAGATCCGCCAGGCCGGCCAGCAGTTGCTGGTTGGCCGTGGGATCCAGGGCGCGGCTGTTCTGTGCCAGCATGGCCTGGGTGATGACGAGTTCGCCGACCAGGTTGATCAGCTGGTCGACCTTGTTGATGGCCACGCGGATGGTGGCCGCCTCGGGCTGGGCTGCGACCTGGTGGGCCGCGGCAGCCTTGGCCGGGCCGGCCTTGACCGCCGTCGAGGGGGTCTCACTGGCCGCCGGCGCAGCGTCAGCAGAGCCCTGCGGCACACCCGGCGCACCTTCGAAGAAGCCGAAACCCGGAGCCGGGGCGACCGGGGCACCCGGAGGCGGGTCTTCCTTGTCAACCCAGGATGCAGCCGCAGCCTGCGCTGGCGCCGCCTGCTCCACGATCTGGACCTGCTCACGCGCCACATGGAAGGCAAACAGGTCCAGCAGATCGTCGTTGCTGGAGGATGTCGTGACCCGGAAGACCCGGGTGTCGGCGCGGCCGCTGGACACTTCGGCGATCTCGCCCAGGCCGACGATGTCCCGGAAGAGGTCCTTGACCCCATCCACCTGGTCCAGCCGCTCCAGCGGCCCCATGCGGATTTCGATCTGGCGCTGGCCTGGCTTGGCGGCGGGCGGGGCAGGAACGGCCGCTACCGGTGCTACCACCGGCGCAGCTACTACGGGCGCGGGAACCGGAGCCGCAGCCGCAGCCGGCGCGGGCATGCCACCAGCGGCCAGTTCGCTGATGCGGCGCACAAGATCGGCTGTGGACGGCGGCGCGCTGCTGTCGCCGGACTGATGGCGAGCCAGCAGCATGCGCGATGCATCGGCCGACTCCAGCAGCACGTCGACCATCAGCGGATTAGGCTGCAGCTCATGGCGACGCAGCTTGTCCAGCAGCGACTCCATCTGGTGGGTCAGCTCAGCCACATCGCTGAAGCCGAAGGTGGCCGCGCCGCCCTTGACCGAATGCGCGCAGCGGAAGATGCCGTTGAGTTCCTCGTCGTCGGCGGTTTCCAGGTTCAGATTGAGGAGCATCTGCTCCATCTGGTCCAGGTTCTCGCCCGCTTCCTCGAAAAAGATCTGATAGAACTGGGTCAGATCAAACGCATCCCCTGCGCCGCCACTTTCCTGGTGTCCTTCGGTCATACCTGGCTCCTGTTGTAATCCGCCTGCAGCTGCCGGGGATCAGATTATTTGATGACTTTCTTGATGACCTCGAGCAGCCGCGCGGGGTCGAAGGGCTTGACCAGCCAGCCAGTGGCTCCGGCCGCCCGCCCGGCCTGCTTCATCAGGTCGCTGGATTCGGTGGTCAGCATCAGGATGGGCGTGGTCTTGAAATTGGGGTGCTCGCGCAGCTTGCGCGTCAGACCCAGACCATCCAAACGCGGCATGTTCTGGTCCGTCAGCACCAGATCGAAGGCCTGTTGCTGTGCCTTCTCATAGGCGTCCTGGCCATCGACGGCCTCCACCACCTGGTAGCCGGCGCCGGACAAGGTGAAGGAAACCATCTTGCGCATCGAGGGTGAGTCGTCCACTGCGAGGATCGTGGGCATGTCGGGGCTCCGGTTCAAGTATCTGGGTTCGGTTTATCGGGGTCGTACTTCTGCACAGGGTCAGAACAGCTCGATCGAGCCAGCGTCCATTTCGTCCTGGGTCACGGGGTTGGGCCGCTCAGGCACCTCCTCGACAAAGGGCACGGCCTCGCCGTCTTCCTGCCCCATGGACTCGGACGCCAGCCGGTAGGCACAGCCCTGCAGTACCTTGGACGTGTGCACGATGAGCTGGGAGGCCATGTCCTGGAACTGCAGCTCGGTCACCGCGGCCCGCAGGGCGTTGCGTGCCTCTTCGATGGCTGCAGGCCCTGCCTGCGCGGGATCGTCCAGGTTGTCGAGCGCCGTGGTGAAGCGCTGCATGAGGTTGTCCATCGTGTGCGCCAGCAGGCCGTCCAGTCGCGCGAGATCATGCACCACCACCAGCAGCGAATCCTGCACCTCGGCCACCAGCATCACCGGCAGTTGCACGGCGGGTCGTTCCGCGGGCAGGGTGTTGGGGGCTTGCATGGTCTCTCCAGTCTGACGTCAGGATGCTAATCGGTTCACTGCTCCATCCAGTCCGGCATTAGAATTTTGCAGGACATAGGGTAGCAGGATTCCGCCGAATTGGGAGGGAATTGGTCAACATTTGCGACGTTTCCAGACGTGCCTGCACCGCACCCGCCGCTACTGGCCCCGTCACCTCAATACCCATCGCATGCTGTCAGCCACACTTCCGGCACCGATCCGCCTCCTGCACCTGGAGGACTCGGCGCTGGACCACACCATCGTACGGCAGGCACTGCGGCGCGCCGGCCTTGTCTGCGAGCTGACCCGGGTCGAGCGCCTGGAGGCCTTCGTGCAGGCCCTGCAGGCCGAGCGCTACGACGCCGTGCTCGCCGACTATCACCTGCCGGGCTTCACCGCGCTCGACGCCTGGCAGGCCCTGCAGGCCGTGCCCCAGCCCCCGCCCTTCATTCTGTTATCGGGAGCCATCGGCGAGACCGCCGCGGTCGACGCGATCAAGCTGGGCATGAGCGACTACCTGCTCAAGGACGACCTGGGCAAGCTGGCCCACGTGATCCAGCGTGCCATCGAGGTGCAGCAGGCCAAGCGCGAGCGCGAGCGCGCAGTGGAAGAACTGGCAGCCTCCGAGCAGCGTCTGGCGCGCTTTGCCGAGCACCTGCAGAGCTCCATCGAGCAGGAGCGCGCGGCGATCGCGCGCGAGATCCACGATGACATTGGCGGTTCGCTGGCCGCCATCCAGTTCGACCTGTCCTGGATCAGCCGCCACCACACCGACACCGACACGCAGGCCCATGTGCAGGCCGCCACGGCCATGCTGCAGCACGCCGTGGGCGCCAGCCAGCGCATCATGATGAACCTGCGTCCGGCCATCCTGGACCAGGGCCTGCAAGCCGCGATCGAATGGCTGGCCGGAGAGTTCGAGCGTCGCACGGGCATCCGCACCCAGGTGCGCGCCGCACTGCGCCAGCCTGAGATCGCCAAAAACGTGCAGCTCACGGCCTACCGCACGGCGCAGGAGGCGTTGACCAACATCTCCAAGCACGCCCGCTGCAGCGAAGTGCGCGTGGAGCTCTCCGACGCCGAGGGGGTCCTGACGCTTGAAGTGGCCGACAACGGCCAGGGCATCGAGACATCCGAGCGCCAGAAGCCCAAGGCCTTCGGGCTCAAAGGCCTGCAAGAGCGCGCACGGACCGCGGGCGGCTGGCTCGACATCAGCAGCCGCGCCGGTGCCGGCACTTCGATTACCCTGTCGGTACCCCTCACAATGCAGGCCAAGGACGAGGCACGATGATACGAGTGATACTTTGCGATGACCACGCTGTGGTGCGCCGCGGCATCCGCGACACCCTCTCGGAAGCGGTGGACATCAAGGTGGTGGGGGAGGCCGGCAGCTACGCCGAGGTGCGGGAGCTGCTGCGTGCCACCCCCTGCGACGTGCTGGTGCTGGACCTGAACCTGCCGGGCCGCGGCGGCCTCGAAGTGCTGGCCTCGCTCAAGGAGACCGAGACGCCGATCCGCGTGCTCGTGGTCTCGATGTTCCCGGAGGACCAGTACGCGATCCGCTGCCTGCGCGCGGGCGCCCAGGGTTATCTGAACAAGGCCGGCAACCCGGCCGAACTGATCGAGGCCGTGCGCACCATTGCCCAGGGGCGCAAGTACGTCACCCCCAGCGTCGCGCAGATGCTGGTGGACAACCTGGCCACGCCCACCAGCGAGGCCCTGCACGACAGCCTGTCCGAGCGCGAACTGCAGACCCTGCTCAAGATCGCCTCGGGCAAGCGCCTGTCGGACATTGCCGAGGAACTCATGCTCAGCCCCAAGACCGTCAGCGTCTACCGCTCGCGCGTGCTGGAAAAACTCAAGCTCTCGAACAACGCCGAGCTGACGGTGTACGCCATCCGCAACGGCCTGGTGTGAGAACCTGCGAGTCGATCCCTCACGTGGCCTGATCGCCGCATGAACCGTCAGCGCCCCATGAAGATCTCGATCGAGCGCTCCAGCAGGGACTGGAAGGGCTGATCCAGCATGGGCAACGTCGCCGTCAGGCCGATCAGGCCCACGGCGAGGGTGACGGGAAAGCCGATCGCGAACACGTTCATCTGCGGCGCCACGCGCGAGATGATGCCCAGGGCCAGGTTGGTGAACAGCAGCAGCGCCAGCATGGGCAGGGCAATCCACAGCGCGCTGGCGAAGAGCTCGGCGCCCAGGGTGTAGAGCTGCATGAGGCGGAGCGCCTCCAGGAAGTTCTGCGTGACCGGGAAGACTTCAAAGCTGCGTGTCACGGCCATGAGCACCAGCAGATGCCCGTTGAGCACCACGAAAAGCAGCGAGGCCATGTAGGCGAAGAAGCGCGCGACCGCGCTGGACTGGTTGTTGAGCGCCGGATCGAAGAAGGCCGCGAAGTTCAGTCCCATCTGGAAACCCACCACCTCGCCCGCGAGCTCGAAGGCCGCGAACACCACGCGCACGACGAATCCAATGGCCAGGCCGATGCCGACCTGCTGGATCACCACCCCCAGGACCGCCGGCCCGTTGAGGTCGATCACCGGCATGGGCGGCAGCGTGGCCTGGGCCGAGAGTGCGACCAGCAGGGCCAGCAGGATGCGGGCGCGCACGGGAAAGGAGCGCGATGAGAAGATGGGCGCTGCCGTGAAAACGGCCAGCACGCGCAGGAAAGGCCAGAGCAGCGGCGAGAGCCAGGCCATGATCTGGGCTTCGTCGAAGGTAACCATGGCGCAGCGCCCGCAGCGAGGCCTAGAGCACGATGCCGGGAATGGCTTCGATGGTGCGGCGGATGTACTCGACCAGGATGTTGAGCATCCAGGGCCCGGCCCAGGCGAAGACGGCCATGGCTGCGATCAGCTTGGGCACAAAAGCCAGCGTGGCTTCATGGATCTGCGTGATGGCCTGGAACAGGCTGACCAGCAGGCCAACGAGCAGCACCACGCCCAGGATGGGCGCGGCCACGAGCAGGAGCGTCATCAGCGCCTCCTGCCCGATCGTGAGAACCATCTGTGCGTTCATGACGATGACTCCTAGGTGACGAAGCTCGCCGCGAGCGAACCGATCAGCAAGTTCCAGCCATCGGCCAGCACGAAGAGCATGAGCTTGAAGGGCAGCGCCACCAGCACCGGCGACAACATCATCATGCCCAGCGACATCAGCACGCTGGCCACCACGATGTCGATGACCAGGAAGGGGATGAAGATCAGGAAACCGATCTGGAAAGCCGTCTTGAGCTCGCTCGTGACAAAGGCCGGAATCAGCACGCGCATGGGCGCATTCTCAGCCGTGGTCGCCGGGTCCAGCTTGGCCAGCTTGACGAACAACGCCAGATCCGACTGCCGCGTCTGCTTCGTCATGAACTGGCGCACCGGCGCCTCCGCGCGCGTCACCGCCTGCTCGAAGTTGATGACGTTCTGCGTGTACGGCTGGTAAGCCTCGGCATAGATGCGGTCGAAGGTCGGCCCCATGACGAAGAAGGTCAGGAACAGCGACAGGCCGATGATGACCTGGTTGGGCGGTGCCGACTGGGTGCCCAGGGCCTGGCGCAGCAGCGAGAGCACGATGACGATGCGCGTGAAGCCGGTCATCATGAGCAGGATGGCCGGCAGGAAGGACAGCGCCGTGAAGAACAACAGCGTCTGGATCGGCACCGAATAGCTCGTGCCGCCCGCGCCCTGGCCTACCACCAGGGGCAGCTGGGTGCTGTTGATCTGCGACGCGCCCAGCGGCGCGTTCTCCTGCGCCAGGGCCGGCAGGGCCATCAGCAGGGACAGGACAAGGAACGGGACCGTGGCCCGCAGCAGTCGGGGGCCGTAGATGCCACGCATCAGGCGCTGTCCCCGCCGCCAGCGGGCGGATGGGCCGCGGCGGCGACCGACGCGAAGGCGCTGGGCCGGGGCGACGCCACCGGCATGCTGTGCAGGCAGCTGATGTTCTGGGTCGTCACACCCAACACCAGCCAGGTGCGCGCACCCTCGGGGCCCACCTCCAGGGTCACGACGCGCTGGTGGGGACCGACGGCCACGGTGGAGATGATGCGGGACGCGGCAGCGGGCGAGGTGCTGCCCGGTGCCCGCTGCTGGTACCAGCGGATCGCCAGCGGCAGCAGCGCCAGGATGACCAGGAACAGGACAACCGAGACGATGGTTTGCGTCATGGCCTGCAGTTTAAGTCAAGGCCGCTCATTGGCCGCGAAAAAAAGCGGCATGCATCCGCGACAGTTGCGGCCGAGCCTCAGCGCCGGCTCAGCCGCGACTCACGCGGCGCAGGCGCTCGGAGGGCGTCACCACGTCGGTCAGGCGGATGCCGAACTTGTCGTTCACCACCACCACCTCGCCCTGGGCGATCAGGTAACCATTGACGAGCACGTCCATGGGCTCGCCGGCCATGGCGTCGAGCTCGACCACCGAACCCTGGCCGAGTTGCAGGATGTGCTTGATCGGCACCTTGGTACGGCCAAGTTCGACCGAGAGCTGGACCGGGATGTCCAGCACCATGTTGATGTCCGCCGCGGGGGCGTCACCCGCCGAAGGGCGTGGCACCTCGCCGCTGAGCACGCCACCGGGCTCGTGGCCATCGCCGGCGCCGGAGGCCTTCTGCTCCTGGAGGGCCTCGGCCCAGTCGGCCATGCCGTCATCTTCGGGCTTCTGGGTTTCTTCAACTGCCATAGCGTTCCCCTAACCAGTTGGTGTCATTGCCGCGCAGGCACTTGTCGATGCGGATGGCGTACTTGGCGTTGTGCGTGCCGTACTGGCATTCAAACACAGGCACGCCATCCACCGAGGCTTCGATGCGCGGCTGGCGCTCAAGTTCGATGAAGTCGCCCGGCTTCATGGCCAGCAGCTCCTCCACGGTGGCGTCGGCCCGGGCCAGTTCGGCCACCAGTGTGACCTCGGCGGCCTGGATCTCGCGCGTGAGCACATTGACCCAGCGGCGGTCGACCTCGATCGAATCGCCCTGGGTTGACGAATACAGCACGTCGCGGATGGGCTCCATCGTCGCGTACGGCATGCAGAAATGGACCGAGCCCGTGATCTCGGCGATCTCCAGCTGGAAGCTGGTGGAGATCACGATCTCGCTGGGCGTGGCGATGTTGGCGAACTGCGGCTGCATCTCGCTGCGCTGGTAGTCCAGCTCCAACGGGTAGATGCCACGCCAGGCCTTCTTGTATTCCTCGGCGATCACGTCGACCAGGCGGTTGATCACGCGCTGCTCGGTGGCCGAGAAGTCACGCCCCTCGATGCGGGTCTGGAATTTGCCGATGCCACCGTAGAGCGTATCGATCACGCCGAACACCAGCGCCGGCTCGCAGACGATCAGGCCGTTGCCGCGCAGCGGACGGATGGCCATGATGTTGAAGTTGGTGGGCACCGCCAGCTCGCGTAGAAAGGCGCTGTAGCGCTGCACCTGCACCGGGCCCACCGAGATCTCGGGGCTGCGGCGGATGAAGTTGAACAGACCGATGCGCAGATTGCGGGCGAAGCGCTCGTTGACGATCTCCATGGTCGGCATGCGTCCGCGGACGATGCGTTCCTGGCTCGACATGTTGTAGGCGCGGATCTCCCCGGCCTCGGGCACTTCCTCGACGGCCTTCTGGCTCTCGCCGGTGACGCCCTCCAGCAGGGCGTCGACTTCTTCCTGGGAAAGAAACGATTCGCTCATGGTTGCGTCATCCCTGCCTGCTCACTGCACGATGAAACTGGAGAACAGCACGCCACGCACGGGGTTGCCGTTGCTCGCGTCCTTGGTTTTCTTCTTGTCCTTGGCCGGCTCGGGCTTGCCGAAGTGGCGCGCCGCAGCCGCCTGCACATCCGCGGCCAGCTTCTCCTTGCCTTCGCGACTCAACAATTCATCAGCGGTGCGCTGCGACACCAGCAGCAGCACGTCGCTGCGGATCGTGGGCAGGTAGGCCTTGACCTTTTCCAGGTCCAGCGGGCTGGCGATTTCCAGCGTGATACCGATCTGCGCCACGCGCTCGCCTCCGGGATCGGCCAGATTGACCACCATATTGTCCAGCGGCAAGTAGGTCGGCGGCCCGCTGGGCTCCGCCACGGCGACGACCTCCTCTTCCTCATCTTCGTCGAGCGCCGCGTTCTGCTTGCTCAGGTAGAGCCAGCCACCGGCCAGCGCCCCCCCCAGCACCACGAGCACCGCCACGATGACCAGCATCTTCTTGCTCTTGGGCGGTTCGGCGGCTTCTGCTTCTGGGGATTTGGTGGCCACGGCGGGGTCCTCAACATCAACTGACTGGATCGCGGGCCGCGCGCGTCATGCCACGCACGGTCTGTCTTTGGGTCCGATTATTCTGGACGACGCTGTCTACGATACCCCGATTAAGGGCAAAAAACCATGCCAATCCGGGCCTCCGGCCCGGTGCCGGCTCAGACATAGAGGTCCAGCGTCCGGCCCGAGGGCAGCGCGCTGCGCGCGCCAGCCGCAGACGCCGGCCCCTCGACCGTGGCTTCCACCTGGCCCTGACGCAACCCGGCACGGCCACGCTCGGAGGGCTGCTCCTGCCCGCCCTGGGGCCCCGAGCTGCCCACGGACATGCCGCTCAGCGTCAGGCCCTCGCGCTCCAGCATCTCGCGCAGATGGGGCATGGCGTCCTGCAGCACCTGGCGCGTCTGCGCCTGCTCGGCGCGGAATTCGATGCGGGCTTCCTGGCCCTGCAGATCGATGCTCACATGGATGGGCCGCTCGTCGATACCCTCGACCTCCAGCTCGGCGCTCTGCGCACCACGGCCCACGTAATAGCTCACCTGCTCGGCCACGCGCATCTCGGTTGTCAGACCTGCGTCCGGCGCCACGGCAGGCACGTCCAGGCGCGCACCGTCGGGCGCAGCGACGCCGGCCCAGGCCCCCATCTCGCCGCCCACCCGCGCGCCAAGCCTGTCGGCGTGCCGTTCCCCGAAAGGCCGCAGGCCGCCTTCGCCCAGACCCGAAGCCAGCAGAGCCTGGGGCGCCATGCCCGCGGGCACCTGCGCATCCGCGATCTGCCAGCCCAGCCGCGCGGCCACGTCTTCGCCGCGCGGTGCCTGGGCCATGCGGGCCGCCTCGGCCGCCTGGCTGCGCTGCTGGGTCAGGCGCTGCACCAGGCCGGCCTGACGCAGCAAGGGCTGCAGATCCGCCACCGGCTCGGCGGAGTCTGCGGCCGGCAGACCGGCATCCTGGGCCGTGTTCTTGCTAGCGTGGGCGTCTGTATCCTGAAGCGTGTCGACCAGCAGGGTCGCTGCCTCGCTCCGACCGCGCACAGTGGCCATCGTTGCGGACACCGCCGAGGTTTCCGCAGCGGCAGGCGCCGGGCTCAGGCGGATCTGCTCGGCGGGCGGCGGCGCGGGTGGTGTAGGCAGCACGAGCGCCTCGGTGGCACTCAGGGGGGTGTCGTTCGCCAGCAGTGCGGCATCGCCGCTGTCAGCGCCCGGCGCCTCGGGCTGCCCCTCCGACAGGCCCAGCCCCAGACCGGTCTCGACCGTCAGCTCGTCGGCGCCCAGGCTCATCAGCAGGGCCGCAAAGCCGCCGGCCTCGGGGGCACCTGCGGGCTTGCGCGCGGTACCCGCGCCGGCCACGCCCGAGGTCGCCTTGGGCGTGCCCATGTTCACAGAGTGTTCTACGCTCATCAGGTATCTCCAGTCATCCGGCGCGCTGAGGCGCCACCGCGGGTGTAGGCGAGGACCGCCAGCTCATCCATCTGTTTCTGTTCGCGTCGGGCGACCAGTTGCGCACGCGCCGCCCGTTTCTTCTCCAGCAGCTGCTGCAGGGCCTTGAGTCGCACCTCTTTCTGCACCCGCTGCTGGCGCGCAGCCTCGGCCTGGCGCTCCAGATCGCTGATGACACCGCTTTGCAGGCCCATGGCATGGCGCAAGCGCTGCATGAAATGCTGGTGGTGCTGCATCAGCTCGGCGCTGACGGTCGCCGCCGCGGCCGTGGCCCAGCGCGCATCCGTGTCGGCGGCATAGTTCGAGAGTTGCTCGAGTTGCCCTTGGGCGAACTGCAGGCCGCGGCGCGCCTGCTGCCAGGCCTGGTCGGCCTGATCGCGCGCACGCTCGGCCACCTCGATGGCCAGCGTCAGACTCTTCAGCTCCGACATGTCAGCCTCCGACCGGTGTCAGCCCGTGGGTTCATGGGAAGGCCTCCTCGCGCTGGATGGCCGCGCCCATGGCCTGCAGACTGTCCGCAAAGCTGGCACCGGCGTACATATCCTGGCGCAGGAAGTCGCTCATGGCGCCGTGCAGACGGATGGCCTCGTCGAGTGCCGGATCGGACCCATGCACATAGGCGCCGATCTGCACCAGGTCGCGTCCGCGCTCGTAACGCGAAGCGATGGCACGGAACTGGCGTGCCAGCTCGAAATGTTCCCGGCTCACCACGTTGTGCATCACGCGCGAAGCGGATTGCGCGATGTCGATCGCCGGGTAGTGACCGGCCTCGGCCAGCGCCCGTGTGAGCACGATGTGACCGTCCAGGATGGCACGCGCCGCATCCGCGATCGGGTCCTGCTGGTCGTCGCCCTCGGCCAGCACTGTGTAGAAGGCGGTGATCGAGCCCACGCCGTTGAGGCCGTTACCACTGCGCTCCACCAGCTGGGGTAGACGCGCAAAGCACGACGGCGGATAGCCCTTGGTGGCCGGTGGTTCGCCCACGGCCAGCGCGATCTCGCGCTGCGCCATGGCATAGCGGGTCAGCGAATCCATCAGCAGCAGCACGTGCTGGCCCTGATCACGGAAATGCTCGGCGATGCCAGTGGCGTAAGACGCCGCCTGCATGCGCAGCAGCGGCGGCGAATCGGCCGGCGCGGCGACCACCACGGAGCGCGCGCGCCCTTCCTCACCGAGGATGTCCTCGATGAACTCCTTGACTTCACGGCCGCGCTCGCCGATCAGTCCGACGACGATGACGTCGGCCTGGGTGTAGCGCGCCATCATGCCCAGCAACACGCTCTTGCCCACGCCGGCACCGGCGAACAGGCCAAGACGCTGACCGCGCCCGACCGTGAGCAGGGCGTTGATCGAACGCACCCCGGTGTCGAGTGCATCGCGCACGGGCGCGCGGTCCATGGCGTTGATGGGGCTGCGGTCCAGCGGGCGGGACACCACGTTGATCAGGGGACCACGCCGGTCCATGGGCTCGCCGTGCGCGTCCACCACCCGGCCCAGCAGGCCCGCGCCCAGCGGCAGGCGCAGCTGCCCCTGGGCGTACAGGGGGGCTTGCGACGGCCGACCGTCACCCAGACGCGGCGTCGCCACATACGGAGCCGTGGGCACCACGCTGGCGCCGCTGGACAGGCCCTGCACATCACCCGCCGGCATGAGGTAGGCCCGGTCGCCCGAAAAGCCGACGACCTCGGCCAGCACCGGCGTCTGCTTGCCCTGGCTGATCAGGCACTGCGAGCCCACGGGCGCGCGGATACCCACCGCCTCGAGCACCAGGCCGGTCAGGCGGGTGAGCGTGCCACCGGCTTCCAGCGTGCTCTGCGGCACCGCCGCCTGCTGGCGTGCGGTGTCGAGGAAATCGCGCCAGCGCGCGCCGGGCTCAGGGCTGCTCATCGCCACCCTCCTCCCAGCTCAGGTTCTGACCCAGGCGCCCGATGGCGCGGGCCCAGCGTTTCTCCAGCCGGCCATCGATGACCGTGCCGGCCGACTCGACCAGGCAGCCGCCGCGCGTGAGGCTGGCGTCGGGCTGCAGGGTGAGCGGCAGATTCGGGTACTCCTCGTGCAGCACGTCCTGCAGCACATCCAGGTCCAGCGGGTGCAGCTTGATCTGCACCGCCTTGCTGTCCGAGAACAGCTGGCCCAGGGCCTCGCGGATCACGGGCAGCAGCACATTGGGGTTGCTGGCGATCTCGTGCCGCAGTACCTGGCGTGCCAGCTCGCAGGCCAGCTCCAGCACGGCCTGGCCGGCCATCTGCTCGGCGGCCTCCAGCTGCGCACGGGCCGACTCGACCAGCGCGCCGAACTGCTGCGCGGTTTCACGGCCCTGGCCGGCGATGTAGTCGCTGATCTGCTTCTGCGCGCCCATGAGAGTCTGGGCGCGGCCCTGCTCAAAGCCCTGGGCATAGCCGTCGGCGTGGGCCTGCTGGCGCGCGCCCTCGAGGTGCTCGTTGAGTTCGCGCTCGCGGGTCTGCTGCTCCAGCAGCATGGCCGCGGCGTCCACATCGGCAAAGCTCCAGCGCGAGACGGCGTCGATCTCTTCGCCGGGGATGAAACGGGTGGTGGGGCGCATGATCGGGTCTCGCGGGTACAGCGTCAAACCATGGCATCGTCGGCGCCGCCGCCAATGACGATCTGGCCTTCGTCGGCGAGGCGACGCACGATCTTGAGGATTTCCTTCTGCTGCGCCTCGACCTCCGACAGGCGCATGGGGCCGCGCGACTCCAGATCCTCGCGCAGGCTCTCGGCCGCACGCGTGGACATGTTGGACAGGAACTTCTCCTTGAGCTCGGGGCCCGCGCCCTTGAGCGCGACGATGAGCGACTCGGACGCCACTTCCTTGAGGATCATCTGGATCGCCTTGTCGTCGAGCTTCATCACGTCGTCGAACACGAACATCTTGTCCATGATCTTCTGCGCCAGATCCGGATCGTGGCTGCGGATGGATTCGAGCACTGTGCCCTCAATCACCGTGCCCATGAGGTTGATCATCTCGGCCGCCGTCTTGATGCCGCCCAGCGAGGCCTTGCGGATCTTGTCGCCGCCCGCCAGCACCTTGAACAGCACCTCGTTGAGGTCCTTGAGCGCGGTGGGCTGGATCCCTTCCATGGTGGCGATGCGCAGCATCACCTCGTTGCGCTGGCGCTCGGTCAGGTTCTTGAGGATGTCGGCCGACTGATCGAAGTCCAGGTGCACCAGGATGGCGGCCACGATCTGCGGGTGCTCGTTGCGCAGCAGCTCGGCCACGGACAGCGGGTCCATCCACTTCAGGCTCTCGATGCCCGAGACGTCGCCGCCCTGCAGGATACGGTCGATCAGCAGGGCCGCCTTGTCGTCGCCCAGTGCGCGCTTGAGCACGGAACGCACATAGTCGCCCGAGTCGGACACCAGCAGGCTCTGCGCGGCCGCGATGTTGGTGAACTTGGTCACCACGTCATCGACGCGCTCGCGCGTGATGGACTTGGTCTTGGCGATCGCCTCGCCCAGCTTCTGCACTTCCTTGGGCGAAAGGTGCTTGAAGACCTCGGCCGCCTCCTCCTCCCCCAGGGACATGAGGAGAACCGCGGCATCCTGCAGACCGTCGTCAGGTGTAGCCATGGTCGTCTCAGATGTTGGACAGGGCACCGCCCTGGCCTTCGCCGCTGATCCAGCCCTTGACGATGCCGGCCACGGCCGCAGGGTTGTCGCGGGTGAGTTTGCGCGCGTCTTCCAGGGCGCGTTCGCCCGGGGTCGGACCGGCGGGCTTTTCCTCCGGCGCCTCCAGCTGCGGGCGGTCGGGCTCCTCGGCCAGCATGGCGTCGAGCTGCGGGCGCTTGCGGGCCGGCGTGGTCAGGGACTTTAGCGCCGGCCGGATCACGCCGAACAGCACCAGCACGGCCAGCAGCAGCGTGCCCAGCGGCCAGGCGAAGCTGCGCGCCAGCTCCTGCACTTCCGGCTGCTTCCACAGCGGCATCTCGGGCAAGTCGATCTTGTCCTGGGCAAACGGAGCATTCATGAGGTTCACGGAGTCCCCCCGTTCCTGGCTGTAACCGATGGTCTCACGCACCAGAGCCGTCATTTTCTCCAGTTGCTGCTCGGACAGGGGAATCACCGTGGTCTTGCCCTTGGCATCGGTCTCGCTGCGGTGGTTGACCACCACGGCCGCGCTCAGGCGCTTGATCACGCCACTGCCGGCGCGCACCACGCGCACCGTCTTGTCGACCTCGTAGTTGATGATGGATTCACGCCGCGTGCTCACGGGCGCTGCCGGCGCGGCGGCACCCGCGGCAGGAGCACCGGGCGCGCCCGGCGCCAGCGCCTGGGCCGGCGCATTGATGGGCGCGGCATTGGGGCCAGGCGGCTGGTTGCTCACCGCGCCAGGCACACCGGCCGGACCGGCCGGACCGGGGTTGCTGCTTTCCAGCAGCTGCTGGCTGCGGATGGTGCCGGCATCGGGTGTCTGGTTGGGCTTGTGGACCTCGGAGGTCTGCTCGCTCTGCGAGAAATCGACCTCGGCCGTGACCTGGGCCTTGACGTTCTGGCGTCCGACCACGGGCTCTAGGATATCGAGGATGCGCTGGCGATAAAGCGCCTCGATCTGCTGCACGTACTGCAACTGCTGGCTGTCGGCGCCACCGGCCGCACCCTCGGGACCACTGCCGGACTGCGAGAGCAGCTTGCCCGTGTCGTCCAGCACGCTGACGGCCTCGGGCTTCATCTCGGGCACGCTGGACGAGACCAGGTGCACGATGCCGGCAATCTGGCTACGGTCCAGCGGACGGCCCGGATGCAGGCTCAGCAGCACCGAAGCCGAGGGTTTCTGCTGTTCGCGGAAAAAGCCGTTCTGGTTGGGCAAGGCCAGGTGCACGCGCGCGCTCTGCACCGAGGACAGGGCCTGGATCGAGCGCGTGAGCTCCCCTTCGAGGCCGCGCTGGAAGCTGACCCGCTCCTGGAACTGGGTGATGCCGAAACGGCTGTTCTCCATCAGCTCAAAGCCGGCGACCGAGCCCTTGGGCAGCCCCTGAGACGCCAGCCGCAACCGGGTGTCGTGCACCTTGTCGGCTGGCACCAGGATGGCCTGTCCGCCTTCGGTGTGCTTGTAGGGCACGTTCATCTGGGACAGCTGGGCGATGATGGCCCCGCCATCCTTGTCCGACAGATTGGCATAGAGCACACGCCATTCGGCCTGCCGCCCCATGACCAGACCGATGATGGCAATCACCACGAACAGCGCCACGCCCAGCGCCAGACGCAGCATCTGCCCCTGGTTCAGAGAGGAAAAGCGTTGGCCCAAGGTCGGGTTCAGAGGAATCGCAGCAGCTTCAGCCATGGTGGGTTCCGGTACATCGTGGCGCGTTCCGAGCGCCTATGCAGCGGATTATTCTGGCTGCCCCCCAAAACATTAGGATGAAAAGGCCCGGATTTCCCCGGCTTTTCCCGCTAAAGCTCCGGAGGGCGGGGACTAGCATCCCTTTCAACACCTTTGCTCCGGAATGGCCCTATGGATCTGCGACTCACCCCCACCACGATGCCCACCGCCGTGCGCCCGGGCCTGGCCGCCAAGCCCGGCGCCGCAGGCCTGGGCGACAAGGGCTTCCCGGGCGAATTCAAGGCCGCGCTGCAATCGGTGAGCCAGGCCCAGAATTTTGCGACCACCCTGCAGAAGCAGGTGCAGATGGAAAACCCCAAGGTCAGCCTGGAAGAGACCATGGTGGCGATCCAGAAGGCCCAGGTCGGCTTCCAGGCCACGCTGCACGTCCGGAACAGGATGGTGCAAGCCTACACCGACATCATGAACATGCAGGTATAGGGCCTAGCGGCAGGCTTCAAAACCCTCAGTGCAAGGTGCGCGGTTTCCCGTCCATCAGCTCTTCGAGATGGCCCAGCCAGGGTTCGGTCAGGTGGCGAATCTCGGCGTCGTTGCGCAGGATGCGCTGCATGATGCGCGCCTTCTCGCTGCGCTCTTCCGGACGCAGATCCTCCTCGCGGGAGCGGAAACGCAGTTGCTCGATCAGCACGGCACACACACCTTCGTAACGCATCACGGCCTCCAGGTCCTTGGCGCGGGCGGCCTCGAGCATGCGGGTGCTACTGTCCTCGATGGCCTTGTAGTAATCAATCAGCATCTGCGGCATGGTCAGGCTCCCGTGCCCTGGCCGGGCTGCTTGATGGCCTTCCAGCCCTGGGCCACCGGCTCGATCAGCGCGTACACCTCCTGCAGGCGGGCGTCATCGTTGCGGGCGTTGGCCATCACCAGCTGGTGGGCACAGTACTCGTAAAGCGCATTGAGGTTCTGGGCGATCTCGCCACCCTCGACCAGATCCAGCCCGGTCACCAGGCCTTCTTGCAGAATGCGCAGCGCGCGGGTGATGGCGTCGCACTTGGCGGGCACATCCTGGCGCGCCAGCGCACCGCGAGCGCGCGCAATCTCCTGCAACAGGCCTTCGTACAGCAGCACGATGATCTGGTGCTGATCGATGGTGTGCATGCTGGTCTCGACACCGATGCGGCGGTAGGCATCGGCGCGGGGACGGCTGGCAGTCTGGTACATGAGAAGTCGGTCCTCGGTCAGTTCTTCGGTGCTCTGACTCTATATCGGCGCATCTGCCTCGGAAATGAAGGCGCCCGATCTCAGGAGGTGGACTTGTTCCACTGGCTAATTTGCTGCGCCAGGTAGTTGTTGAGCGAGTTCAGGCTGGACAGCTGCGTGTCCAGAGCGCTGTACTTGCGATTCAACTGCGTCTCGATCCGGCTGACTTTGTTGTTGACGCGCTCCTGGTCCTTCGCGTTCTCATCGAGCATGCGACTCAGGCTGTCGTCCTTGCGCTTGAAGAATCCGTCGGTCGCCAGCAAGGCCGTCGTCACGCTCTTGAGTCGCACCGCAATGCCCTCGGCGCTGCCGGTTCCCGTGCTGCTGAACAGGGTCTTGAGCGCATCCGGTTGCTCCAGCGCCGTGCTCAGCTTGCTCGCATTGATTTCCAGGTTGCCGCCGCGTTGCGCGCTGATGCCGATATCACTCAGGCGGCTGAAGGTGCCGCCACTGGTCACAGACTGCACCGCGGCGCGCAGGGCATTCTGCAAGGACAGCGTGGTGCTGTCACCTTGCAGCAGCCCCCCCACGCCCGTGGTCTGGTCAAACTTGGTCGCCTCGTTGAGAACGCCGTTGATGTCGTTGTAGGCCTTGACGAAGGCTTCAATGTTGGCTTTCGCCGCCGAATTGTCGGGGGCCACCGTGATTGTCACGGGCTTGCCCACCTCCGTCTCCTTGGCCACCGTCAGGGTCACGCCCGACACCACATTGGTAAAGGTGTTGGTCGACGAAGTCACCGGAATGTTGTTGATCGTGGCCTGAGCATCGGCAGCCGCCTTGGTCTCGGTGGTGTTGAAAAGCAGACGTGACAGGCCCAGGTCGTCAGCGTCGTTGCCATCCACATCACTGACCGTGAGCGCGAAGGCCCCATTCAGGCCGGCGGCCTTGCTGGTCAACAACAGCCGTTCGCCCGAACCGTCGTTGAGGATGGTCGCCGTCACACCGGCGGCGGAGCCATTGATCTTGCCGGCAATGCCGGCCAGCGTGTCGGCGGCCCCGACCTCGATGTCCACTGCCGTGCCATTGACCGTGAAGGTGAGCGTGCCTTCGCCCAACGCCGCGCCTGCGGGCAGGGACTGCGAGGCCGTGGCCCGCGCCCGGGCCAGGCTCTGTACCTCGACGCTGAAACTCGTGGGCTGCGTGCCGCCGATGGCGCTGGCGCTGACGTAGTCCTTGGCCGAGGAGGTGGCGGAGACCGAGTTCCAGCCCGTCACGCTGGTGAGCTTGCTCACGGCGTCCTGCAGGGAGGACACCAGTGATTTGATCTGGCCGAAAGTGGTGATCTTGGTCTGGGTGGCCGCCGCGTCGAGCTTGAGCTTGTCGAGCGGCTTCTTCTCCAGCGCAACCAGCTGCTCAACGATGCTACGGACATCCAGTCCGTTGGTGCCGATGCCCAGCGATGAAATCGTAGCCATAGTGACTCCAAGCCGGTCATCCCGGCATCCAGTACCCGGAATTATTGATCTATACCCCCCTTCTGTCAGCCTGATCAAAGGGGCGAAAAGACCATATTTCCGCTTCTCTCGGTTATCGGCCGAAGAAGGTGGAACTTGAGGCCTGACCCCAAAAACAGAAAGGCTGGCGCCGTGACCGGCGCCAGCCTGGAGATTGGGGCTCTTGCGTTTGCTCCTACGTGAGCCCTTGCTTCCTTCTTATTACTGCAGCAGACGCAGCACGCCCTGGGGCAGCTGGTTGGCCTGGGCGATCATCGCCGTGCCGGCCTGCTGCAGGATCTGCGCGCGCGACAGGTTGGCCGTCTCGGCCGCGAAATCCGCATCCATGATGCGGCTGCGTGAAGCGGTCAGGTTTTCCGCGGAGATGCTCAGGTTGTTGATCGTCGACTCGAAGCGCGACTGCAGGGCACCGAGCTTGGCGCGTTCACCACTGATGAAGGCCAGTGCCGAGTCCACCGTCTTGATCGCGTCGTTGGACTTGACCACCGTCGACACATCCAGATCCGCCACCTTGTGCAGCACCGAGGAGGTGTCCACACCGATGTACGAGGACGAAGCCGCCACCGTGGTCGCGTGGCTCAGCACGAAGGACTTGTTCGAGTCGAAGGTCAGGTAACCGCTGATCAGACCGTTTTCCGCCGTGGTGTTGGCCGTCAGCGTGACCGTCCCCACCGAAGCCAGGGCGCCGGCGCTGTCGGCCTTCATCTTGTTCACCGTCACGTTGCCGGCGTTCTGCACGGCCGTGTCGGAGACCAGGATGTCCTCGCCGGTGCTGTTGGTCAGGATCACGCCGTTACCCGCAGCGTTCAGGCTGGCCACCACACCGGTCTTGGCCGACTTCTCGTTGAAGGCCGAGATCGCCGAGGCCAGGCCGGCTGGCGTATCGATGCCGGTCAGGCTGAAGGTGATGGACTCGGCCGTGGCGTTGTCCGAACGCAGGTTCACGGTGTAGGCACCGGTGGCAGCAAAAGTCAGCTGCACATCGGTCTGGGCCGACGCGGTCACGCCGGTGACGGAAGCTTGCTGGTTGATCTTGGTCACCACCGACTTGGCAGTCTCGTTGGCCGCAATGGACACGGCCGCGCTGCCGGCGGCACCGTTGATGGTGACCGTCTCGGCCGTGATGCCGTTGGCACCCCAGGCCGCACCGGTGGCAGCCATGCTCATGGCAGCGACCGAGTTCAGGGCCTGGTTGTTGCCGTACACATTGGTGCGGGCGTTGGCCGTGGCGGCCACGATGACCTGGTTGGCGTTGGCGCCAATCTGGAACTGGGCGGTACCGAAGGTGCCGTCCAGCAGCTTGGAGCCGTTGAACTCGGTCGAGACGGCAATACGGTCCAGCTCGGCCACCAGTTGGCCCACTTCCTGGTTCAGAGCCTGGCGATCAGCCGCACTGTTGGTGGCGTTGGCCGACTGCACCGCCAGTTCACGCACGCGCTGCAGGATGTCGCTGGCGGCCTTGAGCGCGCCTTCGGTGGTCTGCGCCAGGGACACGCCGTCATTGGCGTTGCGCGCCGCCTGGTTCAGGCCGCGGATCTGGCTGGTGAAGCGCTCCGAGATCGACAGACCGGCGGCGTCGTCCTTGGCGCTGTTGATGCGCAAACCGGACGACAGACGCTGAATTGAGGTGCTGAGCGAGTTGTTGCTCAACCCCTGGTAGCGCTGGGCGCTCAGCGAGTTGATGTTGGTGTTGATGATAGATGCCATGTTCCAAACTCCTGTGACGAAGAAATGGCACTTGCTTCAACAAGCTTGCGCCAGATTAATACATGTGCCCTTGTACGAGCTCTTGGCCCATCCACACCGCCGCAGGTCAGACCTGCCGCCTTGCAATGAGCGCCGGGTTTTCGGGGAACCCTGTAGCCCAGTTATCGTCCCGACCCCTTTGAACTTGAGCGGGCCGCAGCGGCCGGTGCCGAGGCCATGGGCCGATGAAAGCGCCGCCCAAATCGGCGCCGGGTCCGCATTCAAAAGCGAGAAAAGCGGGGTGTTTCTGCCTCACTTCACGCGTTCACACAAGCGCCTAGCGACGGCCACAAAAGGGGGAGCGCTCCGGCAACGGGCGCAAAAAAAGCCGGTGTCCAGGCCAGACACCGGCTGTCACAGGATGGCCGGCGCACGCGCCGGCCATGGAACAAACGTCTTATCGGGACGAAACCTCGCTTATCGCAGCAGGGCCAGCACGCCCTGGGGCAGCTGGTTGGCCTGGGCGATCATCGCCGTGCCGGCCTGCTGCAGGATCTGCGCGCGCGACAGGTTGGCCGTCTCGGCCGCGAAATCCGCATCGACGATGCGGCTACGGGAGGAGGTCAGGTTCTCGGACGAGATGTTCAGGTTGTTGATCGTCGACTCGAAGCGCGACTGCAGGGCACCGAGCTTGGCGCGTTCACCACTGATGAAGGCCAGTGCCGAGTCCACCGTCTTGATCGCGTCGTTGGACTTGACCACCGTCGACACATCCAGATCCGCCACCTTGTGCAGCACCGAGGAGGTGTCCACACCGATGTACGAGGACGAAGCCGCCACCGTGGTCGCGTGGCTCAGCACGAAGGACTTGTTCGAGTCGAAGGTCAGGTAACCGCTGATCAGACCGTTTTCCGCCGTGGTGTTGGCCGTCAGCGTGACCGTCCCCACCGAAGCCAGGGCGCCGGCGCTGTCGGCCTTCATCTTGTTCACCGTCACGTTGCCGGCGTTCTGCACGGCCGTGTCGGAGACCAGGATGTCCTCGCCGGTGCTGTTGGTCAGGATCACGCCGTTACCCGCAGCGTTCAGGCTGGCCACCACACCGGTCTTGGCCGACTTCTCGTTGACGGCCGAGATCGCGCTGGCCAGGCCCGCCGGGGTGCCGGTGCCGGTCAGGTTGAAGGTGATGGACTCGGCCGTGGCGTTGTCCGAACGCAGGTTCAGGGTGTAGGCACCGGTGGCGCCAAAGGTCAGCTCCACATCGGTCTGGGCCGTGGCGGTCACACCGGTGACGGAGGTCTGCTGATTGATCTTGGTGATGGCCGACTTGGCCGTTTCGTTGGCCGTGATGGACACGGCCGCGCTGCCGGCAGCACCGTTGATGGTGACCGTCTCGGCCGTGATGCCGTTGGCACCCCAGGCGGCGCCGGTGGCGGCCATGCTCATGGCAGCGACCGAGTTCAGGGCCTGGTTGTTGCCGTACACATTGGTGCGGGCGTTGGCCGTGGCGGCCACGATGACCTGGTTGGCGTTGGCGCCGACCTGGAACTGGGCGGTACCGAAGGTGCCGTCCAGCAGCTTGGAGCCGTTGAACTCGGTCGACACGGCAATACGGTCCAGCTCGGAAATGAGCTGACCCACTTCCTGGTTGATGGCCTGACGGTCCGAAGCGCTGTTGGTGGCGTTGGCCGACTGCACCGCCAGTTCACGCACGCGCTGCAGGATGTCGCTGGCGGCCTTGAGCGCGCCCTCGGTGGTCTGCGCCAGGGACACGCCGTCGTTGGCGTTGCGCGCCGCCTGGTTCAGGCCGCGGATCTGGCTGGTGAAGCGCTCCGAGATCGACAGACCGGCGGCGTCGTCCTTGGCGCTGTTGATGCGCAGACCGGATGACAGGCGCTGGATCGCCGTCGACAAAGCATTGCTGCTCAACCCCTGGTAGCGCTGGGCGCTCAGCGAGTTGATATTCGTATTGATGATGGATGCCATTGCTGAACTCCTGTTAGAGGCTGAGGTAATGCCCTCGCTGCTCATTTCGGATGCCTGCCACCGAAACTTAAGAGCTAAAGCGCGAAAAAGCAGGTTTTTCGATACCAGCTCCGCGCTTTGACCCAATCAGGCAAAGGCCAAGCTCCAGAACTTGCCGGATACGCAGAAGTTATCGGCGTCTTTTGCCCCAACTTGAGGGTTGAATCGAAAAAAAAGGTGGTTTCCCACCCTTTTATCGGAATACCGGCCCGATAGCCGCTACCCACAATTCATTCCATCGCTATGCCGGGGCCACAACCCTGTACTGAAGGAGTGTTTCAATGGCTGCCATCATCAATACGAATATCCCCTCGCTGACTGCGCAGCGTAACCAGGGCATGAGCCAGACGGCGCTGAATACGTCGATCCAGCGCCTGTCATCCGGTCTGCGCATCAACAGCGCCAAGGACGACGCCGCCGGCCTGGCCATCTCGGAGCGCTTCACCAGCCAGATCCGCGGCCTGAACCAGGCGGCGCGCAACGCCAACGACGGGATTTCCCTGGCCCAGGTGGCGGAAGGCGCCCTGGGTTCGGCCAGCGCCATACTGCAGCGGGTACGGGAACTGGCGGTGCAGTCGGCCAACGCCACCAACAGCGCGGCTGACCGCCAGGCCCTGAACCAGGAAGTGGGCCAGCTCGTCGCCGAACTGGACCGCATCGCCCAGACCACCGAATTCAACGGTCAGAAGATCCTGGACGGCACCTTCGGCACCGCCCAGTTCCAGATCGGCGCCAACGCAGGCCAGGTCATCGTGGCTTCCACCGCCAACCTGCGAACCAGCCAGTACGGCAACAACCAGATCGTCGCCAACGGCCCCTCCGCCGCCGCTGCAGGCTGGGGTGCCAACGGCATGACCGCCAACACCGTGGCCATTAACGGCCCGCGCGGCAATGCCACCGTCTCCATCGCCGCCAACGGTACAGCCAAGGCCGCCGCCGACACCATCAACCAGCAGACGCCTGGCACCGGCATTGCCGCCACGGCCCGCACCGAAACCCAGCTGGTCTTTGGCGCCTCGGGTGCCTATGCCATGACCATCCGCTCGGACAATGCCGCGCCCGAGTCGCTGTCCTTCTCGATTTCCGCGACCAGCAGCGCCGACGGTCTGTCCAACGCCATCTCGGCCATCAACGAGAAATCCTCCAAGACCGGCGTCATCGCCAGCCTCAACGCCGCGGGCACAGCCATTGTGCTGACCAATGCCACTGGCAACGACATCGTGCTGACCGACACCACGATCGCCAACGCCGGCACCCTGAGCGTCACCAAGCTGGCCGCCGATACCGCCGGCGCCCTGCAGCCTGTGGCCGGCACCGTCGTGCTGGCCGCCGACGCCGTAGCGGACACCTCCATCGTCAGCGGTTATGTGACACTGGACTCCGACAAGTCCTTCGCCCTGGATGCCACGGCAAGTGCGGCAACGTCCCTGTTCAACGATGCGGCCTCCACACTCAAGCAGGTTGCCAATCTGGACGTGACGACAGCGGTCAAGGCCAACGACGCACTGAAGACGGTGGACTCGGCCCTGTCCTTCATCAGCGGCGAACGGGCCAAGCTTGGTGCCCTGCAGTCACGCTTCGAAACCGCGATCTCGGCGCTGCAGATCACCTCGGAAAACCTGACCGCCTCGCGCAGCCGCATCATGGATGCCGACTTCGCGGCCGAAACCGCCGCCCTGTCGCGTGCCCAGATCCTGCAACAGGCCGGCACCGCCATGGTGGCCCAGGCCAACCAGATTCCCCAGGGCGTGTTGCAGCTGCTGCAACGGTAAGAACCATAATGAGGGCCGTGAGCCACCCGCACAAACACGGCCATCCTGTCCATGGCGCCAGGCCAGGGCACGCTGCGCCCGACGCAGACGCCGTCAAGATCAGCCAGAGCTTCCTCAAGGGAGACTGGCAGCAGGTGGTACGCCTGTGCCGCCAGACCTTGCGCAAGAACGGCATGCACCTGCGTGCACACCAGATGCTGGGCTTTGCGCTGGCCCAGCTGCGCCGCGGCGAGGAAGCCATCACCGCCTACCGCCAGGGCGCGGCCCTGCACCCGAACGACGCCGAGCTGCTGATCAACTACGCTGATGTGCTGCGCCAGGAAGGCAGGTCCAGCGACGCTGTCACCGTGCTGCGCAAAGTCTGCGAGCTTCGGCCCGACAAATCCATCAGCTGGGTCAAGCTGGCGCAGGCCTGCTATGGCGCCCAGCATCATCGCGAAGGTCTGGACGCCGCCAACAAGGCTTGGGAGCTGGCCGAGACCCCGGATGAAAAAGTCGGGGTGCTGAACCAGCGCGCCATCCACCGGCGAGAGCTGGGCGAAGTGCACGAGGCCGTGGAGGACTGCAAGGCCGCCATCGCCCTGTCTCCCGGCGACATCGCCCACCACACCAATCTGCTGCTCTTCATGCTGGCCGACCCGGAGGCCGGTGTGCAGGACCTGGCGGAGGCCGCGCGCAACTTCGGTGCCGTGTTCGAGCCGCCGTTCAAACCGCACTGGCCGGACCACGCCGCGCGCCGCGAGGGCGGCCCCTGGAAGCGCCTGCGCGTGGGCTTTCTTTCACCCGACTTCCACCATCATGCGGTGATGTACTTCGCCGAGGCCCTGCTGTCCGGCCTGGACCGCCGCCAGTTCGAGGTCTGGGGCTTCTATCTGGGCGCCATGAGCGATGACAGCGCCAACGAACGCGTGCGCTGTCATGTGGACCACTACGTCTCCCTGCACCGGCGCGACGTGCAGGAACAGGTGCAGGCCATCCAGGACGCACAGATCGACATCCTGATCGACCTGGCCGGCCACACCGGCAACAACGGTCTGCCGGCCATGGCGCGCAAACCCGCGCCCGTACAGGCCAGCACCATCGGCTACCCGGGCACCACGGGCCTCTCGGCCATGGACTGGTGGTTCAGCGACGGCATCACCGACCCGCCGGGCGCCGATGTCTATTACAGCGAACGCCTCTACCGCCTGCCCACGCGCTGGCTCATCTACCGCCCGCACAGCCGCAACCCGCTGTGGCGCTACCAGCCGGCCTACCAGGTCAAGCCCACCCCCGCTTTGCAGAACGGCTTTGTCACCTTCGGCTGCTGTAACAACCTGGGCAAGCTGACCGACAAGGTGCTGACGCTCTGGGGCCGCCTCCTGGCCACCGTGCCGAACGCGCGCCTGCTGATCGAGGGCAAAGGCTTCGACAAGGCGGAGTTCGCCACAGCCTACCGCGCACGCTGCGAACACCTGGGCATCGACGGCGCGCGCCTCGAGCTGCTGCCCCTGAACCAGCAGAACCAGTACCTGACCTACCACCGCATCGACATCGCGCTCGATCCCTTCCCGCTCGTGGGCGGCACCACCTCCAGCGATCTGACCTGGATGGGCGTGCCGCTGATCACCATGCAGGGCGACAGCCTGGGCTCGCGTATGGGGGTGGGCATTCTGGCGCACCTGGGCCACCACGACTGGATCGCCCGCAACCCGGACGAGTACGTGGCCATCGCCGCGCGCCTGGCCGCCGACGTGGAGGCGCTCAACCGCACCCGCCTGGCCCTGCGCGACGAGATGGAAGCCAGCGTGCTGATGCGCGAGGACGTTTACATGACGGAGTTCGGCAACGCGCTGCGCTTCATGTGGATGCTCTGGCTGGCCGAATCCAGTCACCCGGAGTGGACGACGGACCAGGTCTTCGCCCAGGTGGGCGACTGGATCAGCCAGCCGCCCGTGCTGCCGGAACAGGAATTCCTGGTCGGCGTCGCGCCCGGCGAACGCATCCCTTTGTCACAGGCCTACGAACGCCTGCAGGCCCAGATCGCCCGGGCCCAGGCCGAAGCCAGTGCCGACGCAGCCCCCGCCACACCCAACCGCCAGCTCGCGAGCAAACGCTGGTTCGAAGCCACCCTGCTGGCCGAACGCATCCTCTGCGCCAAGCCCCACGACCCCGTGGCTCTCACGGCCCTGGCCGAAATCGAGAATGCCCACGGCAACCACGAATTCGGCCGCGTCTATCTCAAGGAAGCCTTGAAGTCCCTGACCCCGGCCGAGCCGTCGGAGCAACTGCTGGCCCGCACACAGCAATATGTGCAAGCCGCGCTTGAATATCTCGGCGAAACTGAAAACACCCCCTGAGACGCTGCGCGTCTCGGTGCTGACGGCCAGAGGCCGTAGCTCTTCGGGCTGTCCAAGCCTGCGCAGGCAGGCTTGGAGCCGCAGCCCTCAGCCCCTCTCTCTCGCCTACGGCGGGAGGGGGCGTACCCAGCGGCCTGGCCAAGCCAGTTCCGCGGGTGCCCTGGATTCCACCCGCTGACTCTTTAACCCTTGCGGCGGAGAAAACCGGAAGGCGCCACGGTCACCTGCAGACAGGATTCGAAATCCGTGTCGATCTCGAACTCCGGATGCTTGGGCAACCAGGCACGCACAGCAGTCTTGGGGTTGTCACCCACGTCCCAGGGACGGTCGGCGAAGAACTTGGGCGGCATGTCGTCGACGAAGGTGTCGAAGACCACGCAGTAGCTGCCGGGCGTGACCAGGGTTGCGTAGGCGTCGAGTTCGCCCAGCACATGGTCATGTGTGTGCATGGAATCCAGAAACACCAGCACCTTTTTGTAGCCCTGGGCCGCGGCGCGCACCTGCTGCACCACGTCCGGGGCGATGGACGACCCCTGGATCATCTGGATGCGGCTGGCCATGGGGTGGGCCTCGATGGCGGCCCGGTTGTGGGCGCGGATGTCGATGTCCAGGCCAATGACCTTGCGCTGCGATTTGCGCGGATCGATGGTGGTGCCGGCCTCGATGGCGTCACACATGTCCAGCATGGCCAGCATGGAGGCACTCAGAATGAGCGAGCCGCCGTGGGCGATGCCGGTCTCGATGATGAGGTCGGGCCGCACGCGCCACACCAGTTCCTGGATGGCCACCATGTCCTGCGGGTACTGGATGATGGGACGGCCCAGCCAGTCGAAGTTATAGACGTACTTCTTGGCCATGGACTCCTGCAGCCACTGGCGCGAGAGCTGCCGGAAGGACTGATCCTTCGCATAGGCGTCCAGGCGTTCACGGCGTTCCTGGGCGAATTGTTGTTCAGGCGTCGTCATGAGAGTCACTCCTTGTTCATTGTTTGATGACCATGCCCTGCCCCGTGGGCAGTTCGATGACCTGGAATCCACGCGCGCCCAACCAGGCGTCTTCCGCCAGCTTCTGCGCACGGTAGCCTTCCCAGCCGTAGTCGTCCAGCACCAGCATGGCGCCGGGCACCATGCGGTCCCACAACACGCCCAGAGCGCCGACTTCCGCCGTGGCACTGTTCATGTCCAGATGCATGAAGGCGATCTTCTCGGGGGCCACCTCGTCCAGCACCTCGGGCACACGACCCTGCGTCACGACGACGTTGGGCAGGTCGGCAAAGCGCTGCTGCACCTGCTCATAAAGCTGCTGGCCGTGCTCGGGCATGCCATTGGCCATGGTGGCGGCGTCGTACTCGAACAGGTCGTAGAGGAAATAGCGCTTGTCGACCGTTCCGAAGTTCACCGCATCGCAGAGGATGCGCACACTGGTGCCCTTGTAGCAGCCGCACTCCACGAAATCGCCCTCCAGCTTGAGACCGTTGCGCACGCCGCCCAGCAGGATGGACGTGCGCCAGAGGATGGCTTTTTCCATGGCGTCGCTGGCATGCTGGCGCCAGGCGGCCATCAGGGGCTCGTCCTCCAGAAAGCTCAGATTGCGCTGGTAGGTGAAGAGGTTGTCGCCTGTGTAGATGCCGCTCTGCTGGACCAGGTTGTTGATGGACTGCTGGATGCCGGCAATGAACTGCGAGCCGTCGCCGACGCCCCAGAACATGGTGGTTGCATGGTTGCTCATCGCTGTACTCCTTCCGGGGTCACCGGTGTCATCAGGGTCGCCTGGACCATGGCCTGCAGCCCCTGCTCCAGGGTCTGTACAGGCCGCCAGCCGGTGGCCAGCAGGCGATTGTTGTCGCCGACCAGCAGCGCCGGATCGCCGGGTCGCGCGGTCGCCAGGGCCAGCACCGGAGCCGGATCGGCAGCACACAGGCGCGCCAAAGTGCGTACCACCTCGCCCACCGGCACGGGCTGACCCGAACAGATGTTGTAGCGCCCCTCGCAGCCTTGGGCCAGCAGGTGCACAAAAGCCTCGGCCGCATCACGCACGGGCAGCATGCCGCGCCGGGCCTGGGCATTGACACCAAAGGGTGCAGCGCGGCCGCGGAAGACCTCGATCAGCGAAGGCAGCATGCGCTGGCGTGCCTCGCCCGGGCCGAAGGGAAAAAAGACGTGACCCCAGGCCAGCGTGGCCCCTTGCTCGCGACACCAGGCCTGGGCCAGGCGACGCGTGGCGTCCTTGGCCGCACCGTAGAGCGTGGCTGGATTCAGAGGCGTGCGGTCCTCTTGAAAAGGGCCCTCGCCGCTCCAGTCGTATTCGGCGCAACTGCCCGTCATGAGGACATGCCTGCCGCCCGCTTCGGTGAAGGCCTGCAGCAGACGCAGGCTGGCGTCCACCCAACGCAGGTTCAGCGGCGAGGTCCAGAACCTGCCGTACTCGGCATACCAGGCCAGATGCAGCAGATGGCTGGCGCGCGCCTGGCGCAATGCGCCCGTCAGATCACCGCCGTCCAGCAGATCGGCTTCGACCCAGGGCAGCTCTTGCGCTCCTTTGGGACGGCTGCGCCCAAGCAGGACGATCTCACAGCCACGCGCGCGCAGCCGGGACAGCACATGCTGTCCCAGATAGCCGCTGGCGCCTGTGAGCAGGACTCTCATGGTTCGATGGTAAGACGGGGCACGGCCGTGACAAAACGTCCGCCCCACTCGCGGACATAGGCCAGCTGCGCGGTGATCTCGGTGCGCAGGTTCCAGGGCAGGATGAGCACGCGGTCGGGACGGTCACGGCGCAGATGCGCTTCATCGACGATGGGCACACGGCTGCCCGGCATGTACATGCCCTGCTTGGCGGGGTTGAGATCCACCACATAGGGCAGCAGGTCCGGCCGCACGCCGGCGAAGTTCATCAGCGTGTTGCCCTTGGCGGCGGCGCCATAGGCGCCGACCCGGAGTCCCTCACGTTTGGCCTGCAGCAGGAACTCGAGCAGCTCGCGCTTGATGCGCTCGGCCTCGCGCTGGAAGCCTGCGTAGAACGCCGGCGTCGTCATGCCTGCGGCCTGTTCGCGCGCCAGCAGCGCAGCCACGGCCGGCGCAAGCGGCCGGCGGCCGGCGTCACTGCGCTGGGCGTAGACCCGCAGGCTGCCGCCGTGCGTGGAGAGCTCCTCCACGTCGAAGACCTGCAGACCGTTGGCCGCGAAGATGCGTTGCACGGCCGTGAGCGAAAGATAGGAGTAATGCTCGTGGTAGGCCGTGTCGAATTGGCACTCCTGCACCATGCGCAGCAGGTGCGGGAACTCGAAGGTGGCCACACCCTGTTCTTTCAGCAGCACAGCGAAGCCGCCGACGAAGTCATTGATGTCGGGCACGTGGGCCAGCACATTGTTGGCCGCCATCAGGTCGGCCTGGCGACCGGCCGCAGCAAGCTCCCGCGCCAGCGCCACGCCGAAGAAGCGTTCAACGATCTCGATGCCCTTGACCCGTGCGGCGGCGGCCGTGCTGGCCGTGGGCTCGATGCCGTAACAAGGTACGCCGGCCTCGCGCACGTACTGCAGCAGGTAGCCATCGTTGGCGGCGACCTCGACCACGCAACTCTGCGCGCTCAGGCCCAGGCGCTCACGCAGGGCCTGCACATAGGTCCTGGCATGGGCGAGCCAGGAGCTGGAGTAGGAACTGAAGTAGGCATAGTCGGCGTCAAAGAGCTGCTCGCGCCCGGCATGGTCCTCGGTCTGCACGAGCCAGCAGGCCTCGCAGACCAGCAGGCGCAGCGGGTACCAGGTCTCGGGGCCATGCAGCGCTGCCGCGCTGAGGTAGGCGTTGGACGGCGGCGCACTGCCCAGGTCCAGGAAAGGCAGACGCAGCTCGCGGGCGCAGTGGCGGCACTTCACAAAGTCACTCCCTCGAAAGCCGGGGTCAACAGCTCAAAGCCTGCATCGCGTACCGACAGACCCTGCAACGGCAGCGGCCAGCTGATGCCCAGACGTGCTTCACGCACATGCAGACCGGCTTCGGCCTGCGGCATGTAGGGGGCGGAATGGCAGTAGACGAGCTCGGCCTCGTCGCTGAGCACCTGGAAGCCGTGCGCAAACCCGGCCGGAATCAGCAGGGCGGTGCCCTCGGCGGCGTTCAGGCGCTCGGCGTGCCAGCGCAGAAAGGTGGGCGAGCCCGCGCGCAGATCCACGGCCACATCCCAGACCTCGCCGCGCACGCAGCTCACGAGCTTCATCTCCGCATACGGGGGGCGCTGGTAGTGCAGCCCACGGACCGTGCCGCGCGTGCGCGTGAGGCTGTGGTTGATCTGGGCCACGGGTCCGCGCCAGCCGACGGCTGCCAGTTCCTCGGCACAGAAAAGGCGCGCGAACACACCGCGCTCGTCGCCATGCAGGCGGCGCTGCACGCGCTTGAGCCCGGCCAGTGGCAGATCGGTGACCGTCAGACTGCTCATGGGCAAACCTCCGTGCTACGCACTGCGCTGCGAGCGCCATCGGGCGATCGGGCGGTGCTCATCCCCGGGCCTCCCAGGCCTCAAGATCGCGCAGGCACAGCGCGCGTGCATCCGCGCCCTCGTGCTGCGCACGGTACCAGCGCAAGGTGCGCAGTACCGACTGCTCCAGATCCCAGCGCGGCTGCAGGGCCAGTTGCGCCTGCACCCTGGAGGTGTCCAGCGCCAGCCAGCTCGCCTCGTGCGGACCTTCGGTCTGTGGTGCGTACTCCACGGCACCCGAACCCCAGGCCCCTCTGGCGAGGTCGACGACCTGGCGCACCGTGGCGCGCTCGTGCGCGAGCGGCCCGAAATTCCAGGCCCCGGCCTGCGTGGCGTCCTGCCACAGGGCCTGGACCAGGCAGAGGTAGCCGGCCAACGGCTCGATGACATGCTGCCAGGGACGCGTGGCCTCGGGCCGGCGGATCTGCACGGTCTCGCCGCGCTGCCAGGCGCGCACGACGTCGGGCAACAGGCGGTCCGCGGCCCAGTCACCGCCGCCAATGACATTGCCGGCGCGGGCGCTGGCCAGGGCCAGGCCGTGCTCGGCCAGGAAGGCATCACGGTAGCTGGCGATGGCCAGCTCGCAGGCGGCCTTGCTCGCGCTGTAGGGATCATGGCCGCCGAGCTCGTCACTCTCGCGGTAGGGATGGTGCCACTCGCGATTGCGGTAGACCTTGTCAGTCGTGACACAGACCGCCACGCGCGCACCCGGGTGCAGGCGCAGCGCGTCCAGCACATGGACCGTGCCCATGACGTTGCTGGACCAGGTCGCCACAGGCTCACGGTAGCTCTCACGCACCAGCGCCTGGGCCGCCAGATGCAGCACGATCTCGGGGCGGGCGATCTGCACCACGCGGGCCACGGCCGCGGCATCGCGGATATCCGCCACATGGTGGTCCAGCCCCTGCGAGATTCCTGCCAGCTCGAACAGGCTGGGCTGGGTCGCCGGTGCCAGTGCCAGGCCGGTGACCCGTGCACCGAGGCGCTGCAGCCACAGCGCCAGCCAGGCCCCCTTGAAGCCCGTGTGCCCGGTGAGCAGCACGCGCTTGCCACGCCAGAACGCCGCGTCGGGACGAGCCAAAGTCATGGCCCCACCTCCATGCCGGGCATGGCGATGCGAGCGCCTTCGGTCGACCGGGCGGCGCTCATTCCCAGACCTTCCAGGGCGCGCGACCCGAAGCCCAGAGGTCCTCGAGCAGGTTCTTCTCGCGCAGGGTGTCCATGGGCTGCCAGAAACCATGATGGGCGTAGGCGCGCAGCTCGTCGGCCGCGGCCAGGCTGGTCAGCGGCTCCACCTCCCAGCTCGTGGCGTCTCCCGCGATGCGCGTGATGCAGCGCGGCGAGAGCACGAAGAAGCCGCCGTTGATCAGGCCGCCGTCGCCGCGCGGCTTCTCGGCAAAGCCGGTGACCGCCGTACCGTCCATCTGCAAGGCGCCGTAGCGCCCCGGCGGCTGCACAGCCGTGACGGTGGCCAGCTTGCCATGGGCCTGGTGGAAACGGATGGACGCGCTGATGTTCACGTCGGCCACGCCGTCGCCGTAGGTGAAGCAGAAGGCCTCTTCGTCCTTCAGATAGTCGGCCACGCGCTTGAGGCGTCCGCCGGTCATGGTGTGTTCGCCGGTGTCGACCACGGTCACGCGCCAGGGTTCGGCATGACGGTGGTGGATTTCCATACGGTTGCTGGCCATGTCAAACGTCAGGTCCGACGTGTGCAGGAAATAGTTGGCGAAGTATTCCTTGATCACATAGCCGCGGTAGCCGCAGCAGATCACGAAGTCGTTCACGCCATGGGCGCTGTAGATCTTCATGATGTGCCAGAGGATGGGCTTGCCCCCGATCTCGATCATGGGTTTGGGCTTGAGATGGGTTTCCTCGGAAATCCGGGTGCCCAGGCCACCGGCCAGGATGACTGCTTTCATGGTGTGCGACGCAGCATGCGCTCTGTCTATAGAGATAGTCGCCAAGAATACGGCAGCCCTGCCCCGTGGAACAGCGGAATTGCCCGGGGTTCGCCCGGCATTTCCCGCATTCCGCCGCCGTCAGCCTTTGTAGGATTTCTTCCGACACGCAACTGCCGTTTTGCCAACACGAGACACAGACAGCGGCTGATTCAAGTTTCACGACCGATCTTCAGAATCAGGTCCAACGCCAAACGAAAGAACTGCGCTGCAAAGGAGCCCCAAATGACCGACGAACAACTGAACGCCGAAATCCGCGAAGCCAACCTGACCTACCTCATGCTGGCGCAGAACCTGATCCGCCGGGACAAGGCCGAGGCGCAGTTCCGCCTGGGCATCTCGGAAGAGTCCGCCGACCTCATGGCCGCACTCTCGCCGGCCCAGCTCTCCAAGATCGCCTCCAGCAGCATGCTGCTGTGCCGCTTCCGCATGGACGACGAGGTGGTGTGGAGCCTGCTGACCAACCACGCCGCACGCAAGGTGGACAACGACACCACCACCCGCCTGCACGCCAGCATCCTGATGGCCGGCCGCCACGCCGAAGCGATCTGAACGAAAGGACCTCAGCATGGCCACCGTCAAGAGCGTCCTCAACGAATCGCGCCAGATCGAACGCGCCGTCGCCCTGATCAAGCTGGGCGCGCGCCTGCAGGTCCTGGAGAGCGAGACCGACCTGTCCTACGAGCGCCTGCTGCGCCTGTACAAGGAAGTCGCGGGCAAGTCGCCGTCCAAGGGCCAGCTTCCCTTCTCGACCGACTGGTTCCTGACCTGGCAGCCCAACATCCACGCTTCGCTCTTCCTCAACATCTACGAGCACCTCAACAAGGTCAGCTCGATCGAGGGCATCGACGCCGTGATGAAGGCCTTCAAGCTCTATAGCGAGCAGATGGACATGCTGGAAATGGAGCCCCTGCTGTCGGTGACGCGCGCCTGGCGCCTGGTGAAGTTCGTCGACAACAACATGCTGGCCATGACCAAGTGCTCCAAGTGCGGCGGCCACTTCGTCTCCGAGCCCTACGAGAACGCGCGCCACTATGTCTGCGGCCTGTGCGAGCCGCCGGCACGCGCGGGCAAGGGCAGCACCGCACGCGGCATCCTGCTGCACTGAGACGGCGCATATCCCTGCGACATGAACGGAAAAAAGGGGGCGCTTCCGCCCCCTTTTTTTCATAGCACAGGCCGGAACCTTTCCCCTAGAATGGCCCGACACAGTCTCCCCAGACCTCCTGTACCCAACGCCATCACACGCCCATGCTAGTCATCATCGGTTACGCCGTCGCCATGGGCTGCATCTTCGGGGTGTATGTGCTGCACGGCGGCAACATCGGCATCATCCTCACCGCCCTGCCCTTCGAGCTCATCACCATCTTCGGCGGCGCGCTCGGCGCCTTCGTGGTGAACAACCAGCCCAAGGTCCTCAAGGCCACCATCGCCGCCATCCCCCAGGCCCTCAAGAGCTCCAAGTACACCAAGGAGCGCTACATGGACCTGATGGCCATGCTCTACGACATCCTGCAGAAGGCCCGCAAGGAAGGCCTGATGGCCATCGAGAAGGACGTCGAGAACCCGCACGAATCGCCCATCTTCCAGAAGTACCCCACGGTCGGCAGCGACCACCACGTCGTCGAGTTCACCACCGACTACCTGCGCATGATGGTCTCGGGTAACCTCAACGCCCACGAGATCGAGTCGCTGATGGACAACGAGATCGAGACCCACCACCAGGAAGCGCACGGCCCGGTGGCCGCCATCGGCCGCCTGGCCGGTGCGCTGCCAGCCTTCGGCATCGTGGCCGCGGTGCTGGGCGTGGTCAACACCATGGGCTCGGTGGGTCAACCCCCGGCCATCCTGGGCGGCATGATCGCCTCGGCCCTGGTCGGCACTTTCCTGGGCATCCTGCTGGCCTACGCCGTGGTCGAACCTCTGGGCGGCCTGCTGGAGCAGAAGGCCCAGGACGCTGGCAAGGAACTGGAGTGCATCAAGTCCACGCTGCTGGCCAGCATGCAGGGCTACAACCCCTCCACCGCGATCGAATTCGGCCGCAAGGTGCTGTTCTCCACCGAGCGCCCGACCTTCCTCGAGCTTGAAGGCCACGTGCGCGGCAAGAAATAAGCCACGCCTCCAGGGACCCCGCCATGGCCACCGACGCCAAGAAGCTCCAGCCCATCATCGTCAAGAAGGTCAAGAAGAGCGGCCATGCAGCGCATGGGGGCGCGTGGAAGATCGCCTACGCCGACTTCGTGACGGCCATGATGGCCTTCTTCCTGCTCATGTGGCTGCTGGGCTCGACCTCCAAGGGTGACCTCAAAGGCCTCTCCGACTACTTCAGCTCCCCGCTCAAGGTGGCCATGGCCGGCGGCAGCGGCGCGGGCGCCAGCCCCACCATCCTGCCCGGCGGCGGCGCCGATCTGGCGCAGACCGTGGGCCAGAACCAGCAAGGGGAAAGCGCCGATCCGCTGCGCAAGAAGCGTGCAATGCAGGAGGCCCGTGCCGCCGCCGCGCGCGAGGATGCCCGGCGGCTGGCAGCACTCAGCGCCAAGATCAGCGCCGCGATCTCGAACAACCCCCGGCTGCGCCAGTACAGCAACCAGATCCGCCTGGAGACCACGCCCGACGGCCTGCAGATCCAGATCGTCGACGACCAGGGCCGCCCCATGTTCACCAGCGGCAGCGCCATCGTGCAACCCTATATGCGGGAGATCCTGCGCGAGATCGGCGCTGCGCTCAATGGCGTGGAGAACCGCATCAGCCTGGACGGCCACACCGACCAGGCCCCCTTCGCCGGCGGCCTGCAGGGCTACAGCAACTGGGAGCTCTCGGCCGACCGCGCCAACGCCTCGCGCCGCGAGCTCGTGGCTTCGGGCCTGCCCGAAGACAAGCTGCTGCGCGTGACCGGCCTGGCCTCCAGCACCCTGCTCGACAGCGCCAACCCGACCGCGCCCATCAACCGCCGCATCAGCATCCTGGTGCTGACCCGTGAAGCCGAGGAACGCCTGCTGGGCATCAACCGCGATGCGGTGCTGGGCGAGCCCGAAGCCGGGGCCACGGCCCCCCCCGCCCCTTTACCGGCCGCCGCACCGGCGGCCCCCACGCAATGACCCAGAGCTCGCTCCCGATCTCCCAGGACTTGGCCGCCGTCCGGACTTGCGATAATCTGCCTCAATAAATCAGAAAGGCTCAGCCATGGCCAACCCCCGATTCCTGGTCGTCGACGACTTTTCCACCATGCGCCGCATCGTGCGCAACCTGCTCAAGGAAAGCGGCTACGCCGAAGCCGACGAAGCCGAGGACGGCGTGGTCGCCCTGCAGAAGCTGCGTGCGAGCAACTTTGATTTCGTCGTCAGCGACATCAACATGCCGAACATGAACGGCTTCCAGCTGCTGGCCGAGATCAAGAAGGACGAGAAGCTCAAGCACATCCCCGTGCTCATGGTCACCGCCGAGGCCCGCAAGGAAGACATCGTGCTGGCTGCCCAGCAGGGTGCCGCCGGGTATATCGTCAAGCCCTTCACCAAGGCCACGCTGGAGGAGAAGGTCAACCACATCCTCAAGAAAGCGGGTCTGGTGTAAATCATGGAACCGAGCGCCTCTGCACATCACGCCGGGGACGCCGCTTCCCCGGGGCAGCCGGAAACCCCGGACGTCCACCACAAGATCGGCCAGCTCACGCGTCAGCTGCATGACGCGCTGCACGAGCTGGGCTACGCCGAACGGCTACAAGGCACCGCGGGCGAGTTGCCCGACGCCAAATCCCGCCTGTCCTACATCGCCCGCCTCACGGGCGAAGCTGCTGAGAAGGTGCTCAATCGCGTGGACCAGGCCAAGAGCCAGCACGACCACATCGCGGCGCAGACCAAGCACATGATCGCCCTGCTCGTGGCCGACCCGGTGGCTGCCGTGGCCAAAGGCCACATCATGAATTTCCTGACCGATCTGGAAAAGGCCAACGGCGAGGTCGACCAGCACCTCACCGAGATCATGATGGCCCAGGATTTCCACGACCTCACGGGCCAGGTCATCGCCCGCGTCGTGAACCTGGCCACCGTCATCGAGGACCAGCTGGTCGAGCTGCTGATCCAGACCGCCCCGCCCGATGCCCAGGCCCGCGTCAGCGCCCCCGCGTCTGCGGCGGCCCCGCTGGGGGTGGACGATGTCGTGTTGTCAGGCCCCGTGGTGGACCCCGCCAAATCCGGCGACGTCGTGACCAGCCAGTCCCAGGTCGACGACCTGTTGGCAAGCCTCGGCTTCTAGGCATTTTTCGCCCCCTGCGAACGGGACGAATGAAGGCCGGAAACACCCGGCTTTTCCCCCTTTAGCCCGGGCACCCCGGGCCGACAATGGCGTGAACTTCAGTGCCGCGCCATCATGGATTCCAGCAGTCAGGACCGCAATTTACCCGCTTCGCCGCGCAAGCTGCAGCGGGCGAAGGAGGACGGCCAGGTCGCCCGCTCGCGCGACCTCGGACACCTGGCGGTGCTGGGCGGCGGCGCACTGGCCCTGCTGGCGCTGGCCCCCCGCATGTTCGGTGAGTTCCGGCTGGCCTTCATGCAACAGCTCTCCTTCAACGCCGACACGGTGCTCGCGGCGGGCAGCATGATCGACCGCCTGCAGCTCATGGCGCTGACCGGGCTGATCGGCTGCCTGATCTTCGCCGCTGTCGTCGGCGTCGCCGCCGTGCTGGGCACGCTGGCCTCCGGCGGCTGGGTGCTGAGCACCAAGCCCATCACGCCCGACCTCACACGGCTCAATCCCCTGCAAGGGTTCAAGGGCCTGTTCTCCAAGAAGAAGCTGGCCGAGACGGTCAAGCTCGGCTTCATCGCCTTCTTCATCCTGCTGCTGGCTGCGGCGTTCATCTACGCCACCCTGCCGTCGGTGGCCGCTCTGGTGATGCAGCCCTCGGTGGGCGCCCTGGCCCGGATGTTCGAATGGCTGATCGCCGGCTGCGGCCTGCTGCTGGTCGTCATCCTGCTGGTGGCGCTGATCGACGTGCCACTCCAGCTCTTCCTGCACAAGTCCGAGCTCAAGATGTCGCTCAAGGAAATGCGCGACGAGCACAAGGAATCCGAAGGCAATCCGCAGATGAAGGGCCACCGCCGCCAGAAGGCGCGCGAGATCGCCCAGCGCAAGAGCGTGCAGTCCGTGCCCAAGGCCGACTTCATCCTGATGAACCCCACGCACTACGCCGTCGCCATCAAGTACGACGAAAAAACCATGGCCGCGCCTCGCGTGATCTCCAAGGGCGCTGACCTGCTGGCCCTCAAGATCCGCGATGTGGCCAAGGCCCACGAGGTGCCGGTGCTGCAGTCACCCGTGCTGGCGCGTGCGCTCTATGCCCACGCCGAGCTGGATCAGGACATCCCCGCCAGCCTCTACACCGCCGTGGCCCAGGTGCTGGCCTACATCTACCGGCTGCGCGCGGCCCTGCGCGGTGAAGGGCCCATGCCCGGCGAGCCGCCGCAGCCGCAGGTGCCGCCCGGCCTGGACCCGCACGAACGCAAGGCCCCGCCCATGGCCCAACCGACCCCTAGCGCCGCATGAACCCGCTCACCCAGAACCTGCAACAGCGTTTCGGCCGCCACGCGGCCATGATCCCGGGGATTGCCGCGCCGCTGCTCGTCATTGCCGTGCTGGCGATGATGGTGCTGCCGCTGCCGCCCTGGCTGCTCGACATCCTCTTCACCATCAACATCGCCATTGCGCTGATGGTGATGATGGTGGCGGCCCACATGCTCAAGCCGCTGGACTTCGCGGCCTTCCCCGCCGTGCTGCTGCTGTCCACGCTGCTGCGCCTCTCGCTCAACGTGGCCTCCACCCGCGTGGTGCTGCTCGAAGGCCACACCGGCCCGGGGGCGGCTGGCGCGGTGATCGAGGCCTTCGGCCACTTCCTGATCGGCGGCAACTTCGCCGTCGGCCTGATCGTGTTCGCCATCCTCGTGGTCATCAACTTCGTGGTCGTGACCAAGGGTGCCGAGCGCATCGCCGAAGTCTCGGCGCGCTTCGCCCTGGACGCCATGCCGGGCAAGCAGATGGCCGTGGACGCCGACCTCTCCGCCGGCATCATCGACGAGAAGGAAGCCAAGCGCCGCCGCCTCGAAGTCAGCGAAGAAGCCGACTTCTTCGGCTCCATGGACGGCGCCTCCAAGTTCGTGCGCGGTGACGCCATCGCCGGTATCCTGATCCTGCTGATCAACATCATCGGCGGCTTTGCCGTCGGCATGGCCCAGCACGGCCTCTCCGCGGGCCAGGCCGCCAACAGCTACATCCTGCTGGCCGTAGGTGACGCGCTGGTGGCACAGATCCCGGGCCTGCTGATCTCGGTGGCCGCGGCCATGGTGGTCTCGCGCGTGGGCAAGGAGCAGGACCTGGGCAAGCAGATCGCCACCCAGATGTTCACCTCGCCACGCGCCCTGGCCATCACGGCCGGCGTGCTCACCGTCCTGGGCCTGATCCCCGGCATGCCCAACCTGGTCTTCCTCTCGGTGGCCGGCCTGATCGGTTACATCGCCTGGGTGCTGGCCCACCAGCCCGAACCCAGCGAGGAGGCCGCCGCCGCGCCGCCCGCGCCCGCAGGCGACGGCGAAGCCAGCTGGGACGACCTGCAGCCCGTGGACCAGCTCGGCCTGGAGCTGGGCTACCGCCTCATCACCCTGGTGGACAAGAACCGCTCGGGCGACCTGCTCACGCGCATCAAGGGCGTGCGCCGCAAGTTCGCACAGGAGGTGGGTTTCCTGCCGCCGCCCGTGCACGTGCGCGACAACCTGGAACTCAAGCCCAGCGGCTACCGCATCAGCCTGCGCGGCGTGGTCGTGGGCGAGGGCGAGGCCTTCCCCGGCATGTACCTGGCCATCAACCCCGGCGGCATCACCACGCCGCTGATCGGCACGGCCACCACCGACCCGGCCTTCGGCCTGCCCGCGCACTGGATCGAGGAGCGGCAGAAGGAAGCGGCCCAAATGGCCGGCTTTACCGTCGTTGATTCCGAGACCGTGATGGCGACCCATTTGTCACACTTGATGCAGGTCCACGCCGCCAAGCTGCTGAGCCGTACCGAAACGCAACAGCTGGTCGAGCACGTGGCCAAGCAGGCCCCCAAGCTCATCGAAGAAGTCGTGCCCAAGATGGTCCCGATCGCCGTGTTCCAGAAAGTCCTGCAGCTGCTGCTGGAGGAGTCGGTGCACATCCGCGACATCCGCACCATCATCGAATCCCTGGCCGAACACGCGCCCACCATCGCCGACCCGGTGGAACTCGCCAAGCGCGTGCGCGTGGCGCTCTCGCCGGCCATCGTGCAGCAGATCTACGGCCCCTCGAAGGAACTCAACGTCATTGCCATCGACCCGCCGCTCGAGCGCCTGCTGGTCCAGGCCCTGGGCCAGCCCAGCGGCCCCTCGCTGGACCCGGGCGTAGCCGACATGCTCACGCGCAGCGCCGCCGACGTGGCCATGAAGCAGGAAGAGACCGGCGTGCCGCCCTGCCTGCTCGTGCCCGACACCATCCGAAATTCCGTCGCGCGCCTCGTGCGCCGCGCCGCGCCACGCCTGCAGGTGCTGGCGCACAGCGAAATTCCTGAAACCCACTCCATCCGCATCGGACCGATCCTGCGAGGCGCCGCATCATGAACATCCAACGCTTCACCGCCCCCACCGCCCGCGAGGCCCTGGCCAAGGCCCGCCTCGCCTTCGGCGACGGCACGCTGATCCTCTCCAACCGCCAGACCCCGCAGGGCGTCGAGGTGATGGCCGCGAGCGAAGACACCCTGGCCACGCTGGACCAGGTGGCCGCACCAGCTGCACAGGCCGCCGCGCCGGCGCCGGCGCCCCGCATGAAGCCCGCGCCCGCACCCAGCCCCGCGACCCTGCGCGCTGCGGCCCAGGCCCCGGTGGAAGAAGACGCCGCCCAACTGGCCATGAGCACCCTGTCCTTCCAGGACTATGTGCGTGAACGCATGCTGCAGCGCCGCGCCGAAGCCCGTGAGCAGGCCCAGGCCGCCGCGCCACGCCCTGCCTACGAGATCATTCCGCCCGATCCGCAGAGCGCGCCGTCCGCACGCAAGGCCGCGCCCATCGCCATCCCGCAGCCGGTGGCGCCTGCACCGGCCCCCGCCGCTGCCCCGGCTGCCGCGGCCGTGTCCCAGGGTCTGGTCAACGAACTCAGTGCGATGAAGGAGATGATTGAGGAGCGCTTCAGCACCCTGGCTTGGCTGGGCCAGACCAAGCAGAGCCCGATCCGCGCCAACCTCACGCTCAAGCTCATCCGTGCCGGCTACTCGCCTGCCCTCGCCCGCGCCGTGCTCAGCATGATGCCCGACGACGCCAGCCCAGCCGAGGCCGTGCAGTGGCTCATGGGCATCCTGACGCGCAACATCAAGACCGACGCCGGCAGTGCCGCGCTCAAGGACGAAGGCGGCGTGTTCGCCCTCGTCGGCACCACCGGCGTGGGCAAGACCACCACCGCCGCCAAGCTGGCCGCGCTGTGCGCACGCACGCACGGCCCCGGCAGCGTAGGCCTGATCACCCTGGACAGCTACCGCATCGGCGCACACGAGCAGCTGCGCGCCTACGGCCGCATGCTGGGCGTGGTGGCCCATATGGCGCACGACCGCGCCGCGCTGCAGGACCTGCTGGGCCTGCTGAGCAACCGCAAGATGGTCATCATCGACACCACCGGCGTGGCCCCGCGCGACCCGCGCAAGCGCGACATCCTCGACGTGCTGGACCTGCCGCAGATCAAGCGCCTGCTGGTGCTCAACGCCGCCAGCCATGGCGATACGCAGGACGAGGCCGTGGCCAACTTCGGCGCCAAGCAGGCCGTGCTGACCAAGATCGACGAGGCCGTGAAGATCGGCCCGGCGCTGGACACCGTGATCCGCAACCACCTGGTGCTGCGCGGCGTGAGCAGCGGCCAGCGCGTGCCCGAAGACTGGGAGCGCGCCGACGCCGCCCAGCTGGTGCGCCTGTCCATGCGTTCGGCAGGCAAATCGGCCCACGATCCGCAGATGGACGAGCTGGGCCTGTACTTCGCCCAGGCCGGCGCCCCCGGCGCGCGCGCACAGGGACGCCTGCATGCTTGACACCGACAGCAGCCACCAGGCCGCCGGCTTGGCCGGGCTGGCCGCCGAACAGGCGCCACGCATCGTGGCCCTGGCCGGCCATGGCGACCGCCAGAGCGAATTGCCCCTGCTGTGGCAGCTCTGCGCCGCCTGGACCACGCTCGACTACCCTCTGGTGGTGCTGGACGCGCACGTGCGCGAAAGCGCGCAGGCTCCGGGCCTGCAGCAGTTGCTCAGCGACAGTGAAGACGCCGGCCAGCTCGGCCAGGGCACGCAAGGCTGGCCCATCGTGCCCGCGGCGCTGGGCCTGACCGCGCTGGGCACGCCCCAGGCCGGTAGCCCGGCCCAGGCCAGCATGGAGCGCGCGCGCCGCCTGGCCGAGATCTTCCATGGCCACGAGCTCATCCTGCTCTACGCCCCGGCGCACGAGCTCGCGCGCAGCTTCCAGGGCAGCAGCCTCTCGCCCCTGCTCAGCCTCTCGGCCCAGGAGGCAGCGATGCTCAGCGCCTACCATGCCCTCAAGCAACTGTTGAACCTGGGCAAACTTCGGCCTACCATCGTCTCCGTGATGGACAACCCCGCCCTCGCCACCCGCGTCTCGGGCCACAGCCTGGCCCGCAACCTGCAGGACTGCGCCCGCGACTTCCTGGCCTGCGAAGTGCCAGCCCTGACGGTCTGCCCGAGCCAGGTCGAGGAGATGCAGCGCCTGGCGCTGCGCACGCTGGAGCACGCCCTGCTGCCCACGCGCTGGACACCACCGGCCAACGCCCACACTGCGCACCGTGCCGTGAGGAGTTACTGATGTACACCGCCAAAGGCCAGCTCGACCGCGACGCCCTGATCCGGCAGTACTCGCCGCTCGTGCGCCGCCTGGCCCACCACATGATGGCCAAGCTGCCGCCCAGCATCCAGGTCGACGACCTGATCCAGGTCGGCCTGATTGGTTTGTCCGAGGCGCTCACCCGCTTCGAGGCCAACCAGGGTGTGCAGTTCGAGACCTTCGCCACCCAGCGCATCCGTGGCGCCATGATCGACGAGCTGCGCGAGAACGACTGGATGAGCCGCGGCTCGCGCAAGAGCCAGAAGGAAATCGAGAGCGCACTCACGCGGCTGGAGCACAAGCTCGGCCGATCACCGAGCGAAAGCGAGATCGCCGCCGAACTGGGCCTGGACCTGGCCGAGTACCAGGCCCTGCTCTACAAGGTCAAGGGCACGCAGCTGGTCTATCTGGAAGACATGACGGGCAGCGGCGAAGGCGAAGACGGCTTCCTCGACCGCCACATGGTCGACGACGACGCCGATCCCATGCAGCTGCTGCGCAACCAGCGCCTGCGCGGCGCCCTCGTCACGGCCATCAAGGGCCTGCCGGAACGCGAGCAGTACATCATGAGCATGTACTACGAGCAGGACATGAACCTCAAGGAAATCGCCGCGGTGCTGGGCGTCACCGAGTCACGGGTGTGCCAGCTGCACAGCCAGTCGATTGCGCGGCTGCGGGCGAAGATGCGTTCGCACTGACCGCACGGCGCGCAAGGTCACCGTCGCAGCAACTTATCGCGCGCGCCCTGCCTCAGGCCGCGCCTGCCAGACCGACGCACTCCAGCGTGGCGCCGCCTCTCGGATCAGCGCCAGGATCTCTGGCGGCAGGTCGTCCGCGCCAGTGAGCTGACGCACCTCCAGCACATTGTCCGTGCCCAGCCCGGTCGGCGCCTTGAGCGCCCAGCGGATCGCCTCGTCCAGCGTCGGCACGTCGATGATGTAGAAGCCGCCCACCAGCTCCTTCGATTCGGCAAACGGGCCGTCCACGACGTAGCGCTTGCCTTGGCGTACGGCGATCCGGGCACCCGGTGCCGCCGGGTTGAGCCCTTCCGAGGCCACGAGCACTCCGGCCTCGTGCATCTCCTCGTTGAAACGCATATAGGCCTTGAAGAGCTCTTCGTTGAAGTCCGCAGCCGCGTCTGCGGCACTGTCCTCAGGACCAGCCTGGGCCGTGATGATGAAACGCATGGTGGGCTCCGTCAGTGGGTTTTGATACTGAGACGACGAAGGAAGGACGGGGAAATCGACAGATGCTCATCCTCGCCTCTTCCTGGCTGCAAGCTTAGTGCTTGTTGCGCTTGATGGAGGTTCACCGATACAGCGCGGACCCGAACCCATCACCATCGGCTTGGCCCAAGAAACGAAAAAGGCTGCCATCGGCAGCCTGACGTTCAGCACAAAGACCCGCGTCTCAGGACGCAAACCCCCGGTACACACTGGCCCGCCCTGCAGGTGCATAGGTGGTCTTCTGCGTCGAAGGCACGAGGGCGTGGAGGCCGCGTTCGATCACGGCGCTGCGGCGCAGCAGGGCCTCGCGCTGGATGCCGAGGTTGGTGGCCAGTTTCTTGAGGCGGGCGCGCAGCTGCGGGCCGGCCTGGGCGGCGCCACCGATGCTGTCCATAAAGGCCGAGAACGCCACCGCGGTGTCGCGCAGGGACTGGCTGGCGGCTTCAAGTTCCAGGGGCTGTCCACTGTTCACCGCTGCGGCCACGGCCTGGCACTGCAGTTCCATCAGGGCAAGCGGTTTCTCAAGTTCGGCGGGCAGCATGGGGACTCCGGGTGGCGGTGATCAGATCAGTTGCGCGGGCTATCGAGCAGCTCCTGGGCATTGGACAGCAGCTTGTCGGCGATGGCTTCGGCGTTGACGACATAGGTGCCGTCCTCGATGGACTGGCGTACGGCGTTGACCTTGTCCATGTCCACGTCGGCGGCGGACTCGCCGCGGTTGGCCTGTTCCAGGCTGCGCACGGAGGCCGAGACGGTCACCGCCACGCCGCTGGAGCTGGCGCTGCTGGTGGCCGTGGCGGCCGCTTCTTTCTTCGCAGGTGCAGCCGCGCCCGCCCCGGCCTGCTGCTGGGGCGTCACTTTGGGCATGTCTGCCGGTTGACCTACTTTCATGTCGTTCTCCAAAAAGCCGGGAGCCGGAAGGCCCACCTGATGAGGCTGCATTCAGCCCCGTACGTAGGCTATCGGCAGCATCATGACCGACTTGAGGCTTTTCTTTCCCTGTTACTTCCTCGTCTTGTGGCGTACGGGCCTCAGATCTCGGCCCGTACGGTCCGGGCATCGAGCACCTTCACAGTTAGCACGCGCCCACTTTCCATTTTGACCCTTGCCGGCTGGCCTACGACGCCAGCCGAGAGGGCCTGGGCCTGGGCGCTGATCTGGAAGCCACCGCCTTGCACCAGCACGCGCACCTGGGTGCCGGCCTGGAAGACCTGTTCGGCCCGCACCAGGTTTTCACGCAGGGTCTGGCCGGCGCGCAGCGGGCGGGCGGCCACCAGGCCGGCCCAGGCGTCACGGCCGGCCAGCACGGGGCTGGCTTCGGCGGCCCAATCCACTTCGTCCGCCACCAGATCGGTGGCCGACAGCACCTCGCCCTGGGCCACATCACGGCGCAGCACCCAGGCGCTGCCCAGGGCCTGCACGGTCACGGGCATCGTCACATTCCAGCGGGTGGCGCCCTCCAGGCACCGCAGGCCGACGCGGCTGCCGCCCCAAAGGCGGGTACCCGGCGGCAGATAGACCTCGACCCGGGCGCAGGGTGCCAGGCGCAGGCGGGCATCGAGTGCACCCAGCGTGGCACGCAGGCGCAGGGGTTGTTCGGCACGGGCAGCCTGCAGGGGCAGGGCCTGGTCCAGCCACTGGCGGGCCAGGGCCGGCAGATCGGCTTCGCTGCGCACGGCCTGGGCCCAGGCCGGCAGGACGAGGCTGGCGGCGAGCAGGGCCAGACCCACCGCAAAGCGGGTGCGGATCGCAGCGGAAATGCGCGTCGTGTCCATGTCGGGTCCTCCTGCCTGAGTCTGGGGGTGGGGTGTTACAAAAAAAGGCTCAGGAACTCCACCCACCGTGCCGACTATACGGAGAGGCGTAAAGCGCAAAGGGGGCAAATGCGCGCTTTTTCCCCCTTATTTCGGGCGCTCGGAAATTCAAGTTTTCACCACAATTTCCGCACGGGGTCCTTCCAGACGCGCCCTCCGGCGCCAGCCCCACGATACGCAGAGGTGTGACATGTTCGACAAACTGACCAGCACGATGGACTTCCACGGGAAGGCCCTGGTGCTGCGCGCCGAACGCCAGCGCGCCATCGCCAGCAATATCGCCAATGCCGACACGCCGGGCTACGTGGCCCGCGACTTCAATTTCAAGGACGCCATGAGCGCCGCGCTCTCGGGCAAGGCGCTGCCCGGCAGCGCGCAGGGCGCCGCCGCCCCGCACCCGGCCCACCTGCCGCTGGCCCCACGCGAGGGCACGCTGGGCTCGAGCATGGGCTACGCACCGCAGGTGCAGCCGGCGCTGGACAACAACTCCGTCGACCTGGACCGCGAACGCGGCAACTTCGTCGACAACGCGGTGCGCTACGAATCGACCTTGCGTTTCATTAACGGCAGTTCGCGCACGATCTTGAGCGCGATCCAGGGCCAGTGACGCGCTGAACCGGGAAGACCATCATGTCCATGTTCTCCATCTTCAACGTGTCCGGCAGCGCGATCAGCGCACAGTCGCAACGCCTCAACGTGGTGGCCTCCAACCTGGCCAACGCCGATGCCGTGGCCGGCCCCGACGGCCAGACCTACAAGGCCCGCCAGGTGGTGTTCGAGACCGTGCCCATGGACGGCGCCGCCGCCTCGGGTGTCAAGATCCGCAACATCCAGGAAGACCAGACGCCAGCACGCCGCGTCTACGAGCCCAGCCACCCCTCGGCCGACGCCGAGGGCTATGTGAGCCACTCCAACGTGAACGCGGTGGAGGAGATGGTCAACATGATCTCCGCCTCGCGCTCGTACCAGAACAACGTCGAGGTCATGAACACGGCCAAGACCCTGCTGCTCAAGACGCTGCAGCTCGGCCAGTAAGGACGACCATGGTCACCACCGTCAACAACTACACCTACACCCCGACCAACACGTCGGGCGCGGGGGCCAACTCGGCTGCCGAGATGCAGGACCGCTTCCTCACGCTGCTGGTTGCGCAGATCAACAACCAGGATCCGCTCAACCCGATGGACAACGCGCAGATGACGACCCAGATGGCGCAGATCAACACGGTCAGCGGCATCCAGCAGCTCAACGAGACCATGAAGAGCATGAACACCCAGTTCAATGCGATGCAGGTGCTGCAGGGCACGGCGCTGGTGGGCCGCGACGTGCTGATTCCGGGCAACACGCTGTGGCGCGACGCGACCACGGGCATGGCCGGCTCGGCCTTTGACCTGGGCGGCTCGGCCAGCCAGGTCAAGATCGAGATCCTCTCGCCCACGGGTACGGTGCTCGACACCATCACCTCGGGCGCCATGGAAGCGGGCCGCAACTCCTTCACCTGGGACGGGTCGGACTACAAGAACTACCCCAGCCTGAGCTACCGTGTCACCGCCGTCAACGATGGCAAACCCATCGCCGCCACCACCTACAGCACCGACCGCGTGCTGGCCGTGGGCACGGCCAATGGTCTGCTCAACCTCGATCTGCTGAGCGGCCAGAGTGTGCCGTACTCCAAGATCGCCGCCGTTTTCTAAACCCCGAAGGAACACACCATGGGATTTCAGACTGGTCTCTCCGGCTTGAACGCCTCCAGCAAGAACCTGGACGTCATTGGCCACAACATCGCGAACGCCAACACCACGGGCTTCAAGTACTCGCGGGCCGAGTTCTCGGAGCTGGTGGCCTCGTCCATCGGCGCCGGCGGCAGCAACCAGGCTGGCCTGGGCGTGGCGCTGGACGCAGTGGCCCAGCAGTTCACGCAGGGCAACCTCACCATCACGGGCAACACCATGGACGTGGCCATTAACGGCTCCGGCTTCTTCCAGCTGCTGCTGCAGGACGGCACCACGGCCTACACGCGCTCGGGCAACTTCAAGCTGGCCAACGACGGCACCATCATCACCAACTCGGGCGCCCAGGTGCTGGGCTATCCCACCACCACGGCCGGTGTGCCCACGAGCACCACCCCCGGCCCGCTGGTGCTGCCCACGGGCGCGCCTATCCCGGCCCAGGCCACGACCAGCATCACGGCCGAGTTCAACCTCAACGCCGCCGACACCACGGTCTACAACCGGGTGACCGACACGCCGCCTTACACCACCTACGGCACGGCGCTGAATGTCTATGACTCCCAGGGCAACCCCGAGCTGTTCAGCGTCTACTTCACCCGCGACACCTCCGTCGTCGGCCCCCCGGCTGAGGACGTCTGGCAGGTGTGGGATGCCAATGCACCTCCCACCGTCCCCGCCAACACGCCGCTGTTCAGCATGCGCTTTGACGCCACGGGCCAGCTGACGGCACCGATCGTCATGCCCACGGTGACCATCCCCACGGCTTCGGCTGTCACGCCGGACATCGTGGCCACCTTCGACATCTCGAACGTGACCCAGTACGCCGCGGCCTTCGGCGTGACCGATCTGACGCAAAACGGCTACACCGCCGGCAGCTTTGTCGGCATGTCGATCTCCGAGCTGGGGGTGGTGACCGCACGCTACTCCAACGGCCAGACCCAGGCCGCCGGCATGCTGGCGCTGGCGGACTTCCGCAACCCGCAGGGCTTGGAGCCCATCGGCAACAACAACTGGTCCGAGACCTTTGCCTCCGGCCAGCCGCTCATGGGCCAGCCGGGCCAGGGCAAGTTCGGCGCCACGCGCGCCGGTGCGCTGGAAGACTCCAACGTGGACCTGACGGCCGAGCTCGTGAACATGATGACCGCGCAGCGCGCCTACCAGGCTAACGCGCAGACCATCAAGACCCAGGATCAGGTGTTGCAGACCCTGGTGAACCTGCGCTAAGCCACCGCTTCGAGCCATCCCTGAAAGAGAGTTGCCATGGACCGCATGATCTACACCGCGATGACCGGGGCCAATGCCGCGGCGCACCGGCAGTCGGTGCTGTCCCACAACCTGGCCAATGTCTCGACCAACGGCTTTCGCGCCGAGCTCTCGACCTACCGCGCCGTGCCGCTGCGCGGCGACGGCGCCACCACGCGCGTGCTTGCACTGGAAGCCACGGCCGGCCACCGCGAGGCGCCCGGCCCGGCCATACGCACGGGCCGTGACCTCGACGCCATGCCCCAGGGCAACAACTGGTTCGCCGTGCAGAGCCTGGACGGCACCGAGGCCTACACGCGCAACGGGGGCTTCGAGGTGTCCTCCACCGGCATCCTGCAGACGGCCAACGGCCTGGCCGTGCTGTCCGACGGCGGCACGCCCATCCAGCTACCGCAGGATTCGGTGATCAGCCTGGGCTTTGACGGCACCATCAGCGCCAAGACCGGCAACCAGCCCTCCAATGTGGTGGGCCGCCTCAAGCTCGCCACGCCCACGCCCGACGATCCGCTCAAGCGCGGCAATGACGGCCTGTTCCGCGCCGCCTCGGGCAACCCGCTGCCCAACGACGGCAACGCCCGGATGATGACCGGCGTGCTCGAAGGCTCCAACGTGAACGCCGTGGAGACCATGGTGGGCATGATCCAGACCGCACGGCAGTTCGAGCAGCAGATGCGTCTGCTGCAGACCGCCGAATCCAACGACCGCTCCGCCGGCCAGCTGCTCAGCCTGCAGGGCTGACGCGCCCTCTTTTCCAGGAAACCGCCATGTTCAATTCCCTCTGGATCGCCAAGACCGGCATGGAAGCCCAGCAGATGCAGCTGGACGTCGTCTCGAACAACCTGGCCAACTCGTCGACCAATGGCTTCAAGCGCGCGCATGCCGTGTTCGAGGACCTGATCTACCAGAACCTGCGTCAGGCGGGCTCGGCCACGTCCGAGCAATCGCAGCTGCCCACCGGCCTGCAGGTGGGCCTGGGCGTGCGCACCGTGGCCACCAGCCGCAACTTCACACAGGGCAGCCTGCAGCAGTCGGGCAGCGGCATGGACGTGGCCATCCAGGGCAACGGCTTCTTCCAGATCACCATGCCCGACGGCACGATCAACTACACGCGCGACGGCGCCTTCCAGGTCAATGCGCAGGGCCAGATCGTCACCAGCAACGGCCTGCCCGTGGCCAACGGCATCACCGTGCCAGCCAATGCCACCAAGATCTCAATTTCGTCCGACGGCAACGTGACGGCCACCATTCCCGGCCAGGTCGCACCGCAGCCCATCGGCACCATCGCGCTGGCCAGCTTCATCAACCCCGCGGGCCTGGACCCGCGTGGCCAGAACCTCTACGCGGAAACCGCCGCCTCGGGCCAGCCCAACACGGGCACGCCCGGCACCAACGGCCTGGGCCAGCTCATGCAGGGTTTCCTGGAGACCTCCAACGTCAACGTGGTGCAGGAGCTGGTGACCATGATCCAGGTCCAGCGCGCCTACGAGATGAACTCCAAGGCCATCCAGACCTCGGACCAGATGCTGCAGAAGCTGGGACAACTGTGATGAAGCACCTCACCCTCATCCTCGGCAGCGTGGTGCTCGCGGGCTGCGCCGCGACCCCGAAGCCCGCCCAGGTGGACTTTGCCGCGCCCACGCTGGCGCAGCAGCCGGCGCAGCCGGCCTCGCGTCTGCCCACGGGCAGCCTGTTCCAGCCCACGACCTACCGCGCGAGCTTCGAGGACCGGCGTGCACGTCAGGTCGGCGACATCGTGACCATCCGCATCGTCGAGAACGTCACGGCGAGCCAGAAGTCCAGCTCCACGGCCAACCGCAGCAGCAGCATCGAGGGCAGTATCACCGCCATCCCGGGCCTGAAGTTTCCGGGCACCGCGGCCGAGAACCGCCTGCGCATCGGCGCGGGCAGCGATGTGGACTTCTCGGGTGCGGGCGGCACCGAGGCGGCCAACACCTTCGCGGGCACGATCACGGCCTCGGTGGCCGAGCTGCTGCCCAACGGGCATCTGCTGGTGGTGGGCGAGAAGCAGATCGGCCTGAACCACAACGTGGACGTGCTGCGCTTCACGGGCACCATCGATCCGCTGGCCATCCTGCCCGGCAACATCGTCAACTCCAGCGCCGTGGCCAATGTGCGCGTGGAGTCCAAGGGGCGCGGCCCGCAGTACGAGGCCCAGACCGTGGGCTGGCTCACGCGCTTTTTCATGAACGTCTCGCCGTTCTGAAGCCCGACCTCGCCCTTACCGACTACATCGACCGGCCACATCAGAACTTGAGACCCGTACCATGAACACCCGCACGTTCACACGCACGATGGCCCGCCTCGCCTCAGCCCTGCTGCTGGGCCTGCTGGCCATCGCGCCGGCCCAGGCCAGCCGCATCAAGGAAGTGGCGGCCATCGAGGGCGTGCGCAGCAACCAGCTCACGGGCTTCGGCCTGGTCATCGGCCTGGACGGCACGGGCGACCAGACCACGCAGATGCCCTACACCACGCAGACGCTGAGCAACTACCTGCAGCAGATGGGCATCACGCTGGCGCCCGAGCTGGCCTCGCGCCTGCAGCTCAAGAACGTCGCCGCCGTGCTGGTCACGGCGCAGCTGCCGGCCTTCGCCCGCCCGGGTCAGGCCATGGACGTCACCGTCTCCTCGCTGGGCAACGCCAAGTCGCTCAAGGGCGGGACCTTGATCGCCACGCCCCTGCGCGGCGCCGATGGCCAGGTCTACGCCCTGGCGCAGGGCAGCCTGGTGATCGCGGGCGCAGGCGCCTCGGCCGGGGGCAGCCGCGTGCAGATCAACCACCTGACCGCTGGCCGCATCCCGGCGGGCGCGCAGATCGAGCGTGCCGTGCCCACGCCCCTGCTTGAAGGCGACAGCATCCGCCTGAGCCTCGACGCCAGCGACTTCCAGACCGCGCGCCGCGTGGCCGGCGCCATCAACACCCGCTTCGGCGACGGCGTGGCCCGCGCCCTGGACGGCCGCACGGTGGACGTGCGTGCGCCGACGACGCCCAATGACCGCATCAACTTCCTGGCCGAGCTGGAAGAGCTGCCGCTGGAGAGCTCGGTGCCCGCCGCCAAGGTGGTGATCAATTCGCGCACCGGCTCCATCGTGCTGAACCAGGCCGTGACGCTCGGCCCCTGCGCCATTGCGCACGGCAATCTGTCGATCAGCATCAGCTCCACACCGGTGATCAGCCAGCCCGGCCCGCTCTCGGGCGGCCAGACCGTGGTGACCGAGCAGGCCACCATCGAGGTGCGCCAGGAGCCCGGCATGCTGATCCAGCTGCCCGCCGCGCCCAAGCTGGCCGATGTGGTGCGCGCGCTCAACACCCTGGGGGCCACGCCGCAGGACCTGCTGGCCATCCTGCAGGCCATCAAGGCCGCCGGCGCGCTCAATGCGGAGCTGGAAGTCATCTGACATGAACGCCTCGAACCTGCTCTCCACCCAGCAGGCCCTGGCCGCCGACGCGTCCAGCCTGAACCGCCTGAAATACCAGGCCGGCCAGGCCACGCCCGAGGCGATCAAGGAAACCACCAAGCAGTTCGAGGCACTGTTCATGCGCGAGCTGCTCAAGAGCATGCGCGAGGCCAATGCCTCCATGAAGAGCGGCCTGTTCGAGAGCCCGACCGAAAACCTGGGCACTGATCTGCTGGACCAGCAGTTCGCGGTGCAGATGGCCGGCCTGCCCGGTGGCCTGGCCGAGACCATCGCGAAACAGCTGATGCAGCAGATGGGACTCAAGGATGGCAGTAGCCCGGACAGGACCGGCGCCGACAAGAGCAACACCGCCCCGGCTGTGCCTGTGTCGGACGCTGCACGCCACTTCGTGCAGCAGCATGCGGCCACCGCACAGAACATCGAGCGCACGAGCGGCCTGCCCGCCAGCTACCTGCTGGGCCAGGCGGGACATGAAAGCGGTTGGGGTCGGCGCGAGATTCTCATGCCCGACGGCAGTCCCTCGCATAACCTCTTCGGCATCAAGGCCACCGCGGACTGGAAGGGCAAGGTCGCCGAGGTCACGACCACCGAATACGTGGATGGCGTGGCACAGAAGACCGTCGGACGGTTCCGCGCCTACGACTCCTACGCCGCGTCCTACCAGGACTTCGCACGCCTCGTGGGTCAGAGCCCGCGCTATGCGCAAGCCCGCGAGCAGGCCGGCACCGTGCAGGGCTGGGCCCAGGGCCTGCAGGACGGCGGCTACGCCACGGATCCCGACTACGCGGCCAAGCTCAGCCGGGCCATCAACACCACGCTGCAGCTGCAGCGTGTCTCTGACGCAGGGAAACTGTCATGAGCAGCATCCTCAACATCGGCGTGCTGGCGCTGAACGCCAACCAGGCGGCACTGCAGACCGTCAGCAACAACATTGCCAACGTCAACACGCCGGGCTACTCGCGCCAGCAGGTGGTGCTGCAGAACATCCAGGGCCAGTACACCGGCAGCGGCTATTTCGGCAAGGGCGTGGACGTACTCACGGTCACGCGCAGCTACAACGACTTCCTGACCCGCCAGGCCGCCTCCGCCCAGTCCATCGCCACGGCCGACCAGACGCGCCTGGACAAGCTCAATCAGCTCGAGAACTATTTCAAAGGTGGCAAGAATGGCCTGGGCGCCGCGGTCAGCGACATGCTCAACGCCTTCAGCGACATCGTCAGCGCGCCCACCGACCTCACCGCACGCTCGGTCGCGCTGACCCGCGCCGACGAGATGGCCACGCGTTTCAACCAGATGAACCTGCAGCTGGAGCAGATGCGCATCGGCACCGTCGAGGAGCTCAAAACCGCGGCCCAGGCCATCAACAACCTGGCCCGCCAGATCGCGAAGGCCAACCAGGATATCTCGCGCTCGCAGGGCAATGGCCAGACGCCGAACGACCTGCTGGACCAGCGCGACCAGCTGATCCGCGAGCTCAACAAGTACATCCAGACCACCAGCATCCCGGCCACCGACGGCAGCGTCGGCATCTTCATCGGCGGCAGCCAGGCCCTGGTGCTGGGCACCACGGTCTCGCCGGTGTCCATCGTCAACGACCAGTTCTCCGACCTGGCCAAGTCCAAGCTGGCCATCGCGGTCGCTGGCGCACCACCCATGCTGCTGGACGAGAACAGCCTGGGCGGCGGCGAGGTCAGCGGCATGCTGCGCTTCCAGAACCAGGACCTGCTCGAAGCGCGCAACCTGCTGGGCCGCATGGCCCTGGCCATCGGCACCAAGATGAACGAGCAGCAGGCCCTGGGCCTGGACCTCAACGGCAACGCCGGCTCGCCACTCTTCAATCTGGCCGCGCTCCCGAATGGACTGGCTCACGTCAACAACACCGGGACCGCCACCCTGGGCCTGACCATCCAGACCGATCCCTCGGGCACGACCTCATTCGTAGCCACGGACTACGACGTGGTCTTCACGACCGCCACCACCGGCACCATCACCCGCCTGACCGACGGCACCCAGGTCGCCTTCGACACTGCGGCCACCAACCCGATCCCGATCGACGGCCTGAACATCACCGTCAGCGCCGGCGCTGCCGCCAGCGACCGCTTCCTGCTCAAGCCCTTCAACACCTCGGCCAGCAGCATCTCGACGGCCTTTGCCTCGCCGCGCGGCCTGGCCATGGCCAGCCCCATCACCGCCGAAGCCGGCATCAGCAACACCGGCACGGTGACCCTGCAGAACCTCCTGGTGGAAGGTGTGCCTGCCACCCTGCCCGCGCCGGCCGTGACGCTGCGCTTCATCGGTACCGGCCAGTACATCCGCTCCGATGATGCCGGCTATGCGGGCCTGGTCGCCACCCTGGACGGCCCGCCCCCGCTGGATCCGGCCAGCCCGGCCTATGCCGCGGCGATTGCTGCGCACCCGGCCGGGGAGCGCTACACCTATGTTCCCGGGCAGGTCATCGACGCCGACGACCGCACGACCAACCTGCCTTTCGATCCAACCACCGAGTGGGACTGGTCGCTCACGCTCAAGGGTGTGCCGCAGCCGGGCGACACCTATACCGTGGACGCCAACCCCTACCCGCAGCTCAATGCCGGCAATGCCCAGGCCATGCTGGACCTGCGTGATCTGGCCATGTTCGACGGCGGCCCGCTGACCGACGGCTACGCCAGCGCCATCGCCCTGATCGGCACGCGCATCCTGAGCGCGCAGTCGGCGGCCTCGGTCTCGGCCGACATCGCCACCAACCTCGAGAAGGAACGCAGCAGTGTGTCGGGCGTGAACCTGGACGAGGAGGCCGCACGCCTGATCCAGTTCCAGCAGGCCTACCAGGCCTCGGGCAAGATGATGCAGGTGGCGCAGACCATCTTCGACACGCTGATCAACAGCATCGGTCGTTAAGACGACAAAAGGACATCACCATGCGTCTCGGTACCGCCAACGCCTTCGACCGCACCCTGGTCAATCTCACGACACGCCAGGCCGGCCTGGCCGATCTGCAGGAGAAGCTCTCCGCGGGCAAGAAAGTGCTGCGTGCCAGCGATGACCCGACCGGCGCGGCCCAGGCCGAGCGCTCGCAGACACGTCTGACGCGCGTGGAAATCGAGCAGCGCGCCCTGAGCCTGCAGAAGAACTCGATGTCGCTGGCCGAATCGACGCTGGGCGACGCCCAGTCGCTGATGCAGCAGATCCGCCAGCTCGTCGTGCAGGCCGGTGACGCGACGCTCACGCCGGCCGACCGCCGCAGCATTGCGCAGGAGATGCGCAGCCTGCGCGACCAGCTCTTCACCTATGCCAACAAGCAGGACAGCAACGGGGTGCCACTCTTCGGTGGCCTGGGCAGCGCCAACGCGCCCTTCGTCGATCTGACCACGGGCGTGAGCTTCAACGGCATCCCGGGCCAGCAGTCCGGCGGCCCCGTGAGCATCCCCTCCACCATGGACGGCCAGGCCGTGTTCATGAACGTGCCCTCGGGCAACGGGGTGTTCAATCTCAGCATCGGCACCAACGCCGGCCCGCCCGTCGGCCCCAACCAGGGCCAGCTCTGGGCCGACGTGGGGCGAGTGCTCACGCCCGGCCTGCTGACCGGCGACAACTACACCGTCACCTTCAACGTCACCGCCACGCTCCCGCCCGTGACCACCTACGACGTGGTCAACACCACCACGGCCACGCCGGTGCTCACCGGCCAGCCCTATGTGGACGGCCAGGACATCACCTTCGACGGCCTGTCTTTCGTGGCCCGCGGCGTGCCCGCCAACGGCGACACGCTGAACATCACGCCCAGCACGCGCACCGACATCTTTGCCGTGGTCGACGCGGCCATCAACGCCATCGACGGCCAGCCCAACGGCCACGTGTTCACGCACAACAACTCGCTGTCCCTGTCCCAGCTCGACAGCGCGATGGAGCGCCTGCAGTCCGCACGCGGCACGGCCGGCGAACTGCTCAAGCGTGCCGACATCGTGGACAGCAACCAGGAAGACAAGAGCATCCAGCTCGAAGCCGACCGCTCGCGCGCCGAGGACATGGACATGATCAAGGGCATCTCGGAATTCCAGACCCAGCAGACCGGCTACAGCGCCGCGCTGCAGACCTATGCCCAGATCCAGCGCCTCTCGCTGTTCAACTACCTCAGCTGAGCCCCCGGTCGACTGATCTTCCGAGCGCCTCGCGCGCGCGCCCATGAGTGCTTCCGTCCTGGACCCCCTGACCCTGGGCTACCGCCTGCTGTGGAACCGCCGGCGCGAGGTCGCCGGCGTGGAGCTGCTGGTCGATGCCCCACCCGTGATCGCCGGTGTCGACGCGCGCCATCTGCTGGCCACGCTGGCCGAGCTCTGGCCTGCGCGCGCCCCGCAGCTGCTGCTGTCGATCCGCCACCCCCTGCTGCTGCTGGACCTGCTGGTGCACGGTCGTGGCGACGGTCCCTGGGTGGTGCTCACGCCCGAGGCCGCGGCCGATCCCGTGCTGCGACCGCGCGCCCTGCAGGCCCAGGCCCGAGGCCTGCCCCTCATCTGGCCGGGCCGGCTCGACGCCGCGCCACCGCAACAGGGTCGCCCCGGGCTCTACCGTCTGGAGGGCGGTGAGGCCATCGGCCTGCTGCCGCCGGGGCAGATCCTGCAGGCCCCCGAACGGCACGCACAGGCCGCCGCCGCGCTCGACCAGCGCGAAGCCTGGGCCGTGGCCGGCTGGCCCGTGCCGTCCACCCTGCAGACGCTGTCGGTCGCCGCGCGCCAGCCGGACCGCACGGCCATCAGCCGCGTGGTGCGCGCCATCGACAACGATGCGTCCTGGGACCGGCTCGAGGCCCTGCTCTGCGCCGACCCCGTGCTCAGCTATCGCTTTCTGCTGCAGGTCAACAGCTCGGCCGGTCGCCAGCGCGGCGAGATCGACACCGTGCAGCGCGGGCTGCAGCTCTGGGGGCTGAAGCACGCGCAGGACTGGCTGCTGGATCAGCTGGCCCAGGCCAGCGGGGAGGCCGACCTGCAACCCGTGCGCACCGGCATGGCCGTGCGCGCGCGTCTGGTCGAGCACCTGCTCGACCCCGGCGACGAGGAGGACCTGCGACGCGAGGTCTACCTCTGCGGCCTCTACGCGCAGCTGGACCAGCTGCTCGGCGAGCCGCTGGCCACTCTGCTGGACCGGCTGCCGCTGTCGCAACGCATCCTGCAGTCCCTGCTCGAAGGCACGGGGCCCTACCTGCCGGCGCTGCAGATCGCGCACGCCATCGAGGCCGGTGACGCCCGCGGCACGCGCGCCCTGAGCGAGAGCTATGGCTACGCCGCCGAGGACGTCAACCGCGCCCTGCTGCGCACCCTGGCCGGCCTGGCCACCTGAGAGACCCGCGCACTCACGCGCCTCATACGCGCGTCGCCAGCGCATCGCGCGCGCGGACAAACACTTTCCAGAACGCCGCCTCCTGCGTGGTGGCGTAGTTGATGCGCATCAGCGTGCTGCTCTGGCGCCCGGCATGAAAGAGCGCGCCGGGTGCGAGCAGATAGCCCTGATCCAGCAGGCGTTGCGCCAGCACGTCTGTGTCCACCCCCGTGTCCACCCAGCCGAAGAGCCCGGCCGGCGGCGCCACGAAACGGCAGCCATGGGCCTCGGCCAGCTTGACGCTGCGCGCCCGCGCGGCGTCAAGCCGCACGCGCACCCGCTCGGCATGGCGGCGCAACTGCCCCTGGGCGATGCACCAGGCCAGCGCCTGCTCGAGCAGCGGCGGCGTGCTCAGCGTGGAGATGAGCTTGGTGTCGAGCAAGCGCATCGCCAGCGCCTCGGGCGCCGCCAGATAGCCGATGCGCCAGCCCGGCGCGAGGATCTTGGCAAAGCCGCTGACGTAGATCGTGCGCTGCAGTTCGTCGAGCGCGCACAGCCGCACGGCCTGCTCCGGCGCCAGATGGCTGTAGCTGTCGTCCTCGACGATGTGGAAGTCGTGCGTCGCGGCCAGCTGCAGGATGCGATGCGCACTGCCCGGCGTGAGGCTGTAGCCCGTGGGGTTGTGCAGCACGCTCACGCTCACAAAGAGGCGCGGGCGGTGCGCTTCGCAGTAGCGCGCCATCACCGCCAGGTCCGGCCCCTCGGGGCCGCGGGGCACGGGCAGGATGCGCATGCCCAGGGCGGAGAGACGTGCGAACTCCACGGCCCAGCCCGGCTCCTCCACCATCACCGGATCTCCCGGACGCAGCAGGGTGCGGCTCACGATGTCCAGCGCCTGCGAGGCGCCCACGGTGGTGATGATCTGCGCAGGCGTGGCCTGGATGTTGAGACCGGCCAGCTTGTCAGCCAGCGCACGCCGCAGGATGGCGTCCCCCGCCGGTTCACCGTATTGCAAGGAGGCCGAGCGCAACGCGGCCGGGCCCGTGACACGGCGAACGGCCGTGGCGAGAAAAGGCGTCTCCAGCCAGTCGGGCGGAAACACGCCGGTGCCGGGCTGCGGCCCTTCGGCTCGGTTATGGAACATGGCGCGGATCAGCGCCGTGGCGTCCACCGGGGCCGGGGTCGCATCGGCGGCGGGCGCGGGGGCCGATGCGCTGCTGCGCCGCCTTGGCGCCATCGCCTCCCGCACATAAAAGCCGCGGTTGCGTCGGGCTTCCACCAGGCCCTGGGCCAGCAGGCGGTCGTAGGCGGCCACCACCGTGGACGGACTCACGCCCTGCTGCGCGGCGCACTGCCGCACCGAAGGCAGGCGGCTGCCGGGCGCCAGCAGGCGGTCGCGGATGCGTTGGGCGTAACGGCCGGCCAGCTGTTCGGCCAGGGTCTGGGCGGCGCCGGGGGTCAGCATGGTGCGCTCCTGCGGAAGGTCGAAGTGGGCGCTGTGTTGCCCGCGGCGGCAATACAGCGCAGCAAATTGTCCGAGAAACTGTACTGCAAGTGTGCTGGTCTGTCACCTAGAGTCAGGACCATGCCCCCCTCCACCACCGACCGGACCCGCCGCGGCTACGCGCTCGGCCTGCTGGGCGTGGCCGTCTTCGCCCTGACTCTGCCCATGACGCGCCTGGCCACCGGCACCCCCGAGACGCCGCAGCTCGGCGGTCTCTACATCGCCACCGGCCGCGCCGTGGTGGCCGCCGCGCTCTCGGCCCTCTTCCTGCTGGCGGTACGCGCGCCGCGCCCCACGCGCACGCAGTGGCAGGCCCTGGCCTGGGTGGCACTGGGCGTGGTCTTCGGTTTTCCCATCTGCACCTCGATCGCCATGCGCCATGTCGAGGCCGTGCACGCCAGCGTGATCGTGGGCGTGCTGCCCCTGGCCACGGCGGCCGTGGGCGCGCTGCTGCAGGGCCAGCGGCCTTCGGCCGGTTTCTGGCTCTGCGCGCTGGCCGGCACCGGCCTGGTGGTGACGTTTGCGGTCCTGCGCTCGGGCAGCGCGGGGCTCACCCTGCACCCCGCCGACGGGCTCCTGCTGCTGGCCATGCTCTGCGCCGCCGTGGGTTACGCCCACGGCGCGCGCCTCGCCCAGCGCATGCCCGCCACGCACGTGATCTGCTGGGCCCTGCTGCTGTCCCTGCCGGTGACGCTGCCGCTCACGCTCTGGACCTGGCCGCCGCAGGCGGTCAGCGCCGCGGCCTGGGGCGGCTTCGCCTACACCGCGGTGTTCTCGATGTGGTTGGGCTTCTTCGCCTGGTACCAGGGCCTGGCCCTGGGCGGCACGGTGCGCGTGAGCCAGCTGCAGCTGCTGCAGCCCTTCATGTCCATGCTCTTCGCCGTGCCCCTGCTGGGCGAGACGCTGGACGCGCTCACCCTGGGCTGTGGCCTGGCGGTGATCGCCCTGGTCTACGCCGGGCGCAAAATGCCGATTTCCACCTTGACGCCTCGTCCCCAAGGAAACACCTCATGAATGCGCGTACCCCCTCCACCTCCCCCTGGGTGCTGTCCGGGCGCGCCGACCAGATGAACCCCTCGGTGCTGCGCGAGCTGCTCAAGGTCACCGAGCGACCCGACATCATCAGCTTCGCTGGCGGCCTGCCCTCGCCCAAGACCTTTCCGGTCGCGGAGTTCGAGGCGGCCTGCAGCCGTGTGCTGCGTGAGGACGCCGACGCCGCGCTGCAGTACGCGGCCAGCGAAGGCTATGGACCGCTGCGCGAGATGGTGGCGGCCAGCCTGCCCTGGCCCGTGGATCCGTCCCAGGTGCTGATCACCACGGGCTCCCAGCAGGGCCTGGACCTGGCCGCCAAGGTGCTGATCGATCCGGACAGCCGCATCCTGGTGGAAACGCCCACCTACCTCGGCGCGCTGCAGGCTTTCGCCCCCATGGAACCCAAAGTGACCAGCGTGGCCAGCGACGATGAGGGCGTGGACATCGACGCCTTGCGCACAGCGCCACAGGCCGGCACCCCCGCACGCTTTTTCTACGTGCTGCCCAATTTCCAGAACCCCAGCGGCCGCCTCATGAGCGAGACGCGGCGCGCGGCGCTGAGCCGCACGGCCGCCGAGATCGGCCTGCCGCTGATCGAGGACAACCCCTACGGCGAACTCTGGTTCGACACGCCGCCACCGGCACCACTGACAGCGCGCCAGCCCGAGGCCTGTCTCTACCTTGGCTCGTTTTCCAAGGTGCTCGCGCCCAGCCTGCGCCTGGGCTATCTGGTGGCACCGCCCGCGCTCTTTCCCAAACTGCTGCAGGCCAAGCAGGCCGCCGACCTGCACAGCCCGGGCTTCAACCAGCGCGTGGTGGCCGAGGTGATGAAGGACGGCTTCCTCGACCGCCATGTGCCGCGCATCCGCGCGCTCTACCGGGCCCAGCGCGATGTGATGCTGGCCGCGCTGCAGCAACACATGCCCGAGGGCGTGCACTGGAACCGCCCGGCTGGTGGCATGTTCCTCTGGGCCCGTCTGCCGGCGGGGCTGGACGCCGCGGCCCTGCTGCCGAAAGCCCTGGCACGAGGCGTGGCCTATGTGCCGGGCGCGGCCTTCTATGCGGGCGCGGCCGACACGCGCACGCTGCGCCTGTCCTTCGTCACGGCCAGCCCGGAAGAGATCGCACGTGGCATCGCCGCGCTGGCCACGGTCATCCGCGAACACACACCATGAGCACCCGCCCCTACCGCCAGGTCGACGTCTTCACCACCACGCCCTACTGGGGCAACCCGCTGGCCGTGGTGCTCGACGGCACGGGCCTGAGTGACGAGCAGATGCAGCGCTTCGCACGCTGGACCAACCTCTCCGAAACCACCTTCCTGCTGCCCCCCACCCAGGCCGGTGCCGACTACCGCGTGCGCATCTTCACGCCGGGCGGTGAACTGCCTTTTGCCGGCCACCCCACGCTGGGCAGCTGCCAGGCCTGGCTGGACAGTGGCGGCACGCCGCGCGATCCGCAGCGCATCGTGCAGGAATGCGCCGTGGGTCTGGTGCCGATCCGCCGCGCGGGCCATCAACTCGCGTTTGCCGCGCCGCCGCTCCAACGCCGCCCCCCTGCGCCCCAGCTGCTGGCCGGCGTGGCCCAGGCGCTGGGTCTCAAGCCCGCGCAGATCCGCGCCGCGCAAGTGCTGGACAACGGCCCGAAGTGGCTGGGCCTGCTGCTCGACAGCGCCGACACCGTGCTCGCGCTGACGCCGGACCACGCGCGCCTGCGCGAGCTGGGCCAGAAGGTCGGCGTGGCCGCGCTCACCGCGGAGCCGGCTGCCGTGCAGCTGATCGCGCGCAGCAGCCGCGAGGCCCGCGCCTTTGCCGACCATGCCGCCGATGCGCCGCAGCTGGCCTCGCCCGACCTCGAGGTTCGCGCCTTCGCCGCCCCCGTGGGCATCCCCGAAGATCCGGTGACCGGCAGTCTCAACGCCAGCCTCGCGCAGTGGCTCATGGCCGAGGGTCATGTCGGCATGCGCTACATCGCCGCGCAAGGCACCTGCCTGGAACGCGCAGGGCGTGTGCTGCTGGAGCGTGACGCGGCGGGCCAGGTCTGGGTGGGCGGACAGGTGCAGACCTGCATCACCGGAACCGTAGAACTTTGAACGCGGCACTCGATCACCTTGTCATCGCCGCCACCACGCTGGACGAAGGCGTGGCCTGGTGCGAGCGCACCCTGGGGATCACGCCCGGGCCCGGCGGCCAGCACCCGCTCATGGGCACGCACAACCGGCTCTTCAGCATCGCGAACGCCGACTTTCCGCTCGCCTATGTCGAGATCATCGCCATCGACCCGGCAGCGCCGATCCCGGGCCGCCGCCGCTGGTTCGATCTGGACGATATCAACCTGCACAGTCGCTTACGACGAGAGGGTCCACAACTCGTGCACTGGGCCGCACGGGTCGAAGACGCTAGCGCCGCTCTGGCGGCCCTGCAGGAGCAGGGACTGGAGGGTGGCGAGGTGATCGCCGCCTCACGCCCCACGCCACAAGGCCTGCTGCAATGGCAGATCACGGTGCGTCCGGATGGCCGGCGCCTGTTCGATGGCCTGCTGCCCACGCTGATCCAGTGGGGTGAGGTGCATCCGGCTGCAAACATGTCCGCCAGCGGCATCACGCTGGCCGCGCTGGAGCTGCAACATCCGCAAGCCGAAGGGCTGGCAGCCGGCTTGCAGGCCATCGGCCTGGCGCTGCCGGTGCACCCCGGTCCGGTCCATCTGCGCGCCCGCCTGGGGACAGCACGCGGCCCGCTCGACATCTGCTCCTGATTTCGTAGCATCTCATCAGTCTCGCGGGCGACTGCGAGGACGCGCTGTCCTTGCCACAATCACCGGCATGGGAACCCTCTACCTCGTACGCCACGGCCAGGCCTCCTTTGGCGCGGCGGATTACGACCAGCTCAGTGCACTTGGCGGCCAGCAGAGCGAACGCCTGGGCCAATACTGGCGCGAACGCGGCCTGCGTTTCGAAGCTGTCTACACAGGCACGCTGCGCCGCCACGCCCAGACCTGGGCTGGCATCGCGGCGGGTGCGGGCTATGACCAGCAGGCCATCGCGCTCGAAGGCCTCAACGAATATGACAGCGAGGCGGTGATCGCCACCATCCACCCCCAGCCGCTGCAGAAACCTGACACGCCCGAGATGTACAGACACCACTTCCGTCTGCTGCGTGACGGCCTGCGCCAGTGGATGAACGGCGTGGTCAGCCCGCGGGGCATGCCCAGCTATGCGGAGTTCCAGGCGGGCGTGAGCGATGCACTCGAGCGGGTACGCAAACACCACGCGGGGCCGGTGCTCATCGTTTCCAGCGGCGGCCCGATCTCCACCGCCGTGGGCCATGTGCTGGGCACCACGCCGGAAACCACAATCGAGCTCAACCTGCGCATCCGCAACAGCGCGCTCACGCAGTTCGACTACAACCCCAAGCGCCACAGCCTGGTCAGCTTCAATACCCTGCCGCACCTGGACCATCCGGACCTCGCGGACTGGGTGACCTATTCCTGAGTCCGCGGGTTTTATTGCAGCGTCGTCGGCGCGTGCAGCACGAGCGCAAACAGTTCGTTGCGAAAGTGGATGCCCAGGCGGTCGAAGGCGCGGTTGCGGTAGGTCTTGACGCTGGGCACGCTCAGGCCCAGGTCGGCAGCGATGCCGTCGTAGGTCATGCCGCGCAACAGGCGCACACAGACGTCCAGTTCCCGCGGCGTGAGTGTGGGCTGCAAGGCCCGCAGGCGCTGCGCCTGCGCCAGCGGTTCGGAGGGCGCATCGACCACGCCCAGGGCCACATGCTTGCGCGCCAGCGCCAGCAGGGCCGGCGCCAGGGCCTCGAAGTCGGCCACCTGCGCATCACTGAACGGCGCCTGATGCTGGTGGCGGTAGAAGTTCACCGCAAAAAGGCCGTCCTCGCGCGCTTGCACCACCGAAACGCGTTCCGCCACACCATGCGCCTCGTAGACGCGGGCGCGGTGCTGGGCCGGGACCTCCTGCGCCGTGAGGTGGCACAGCAGCGGCTGCTCTTCACCCTGCGCCTCGGCCATCAGCGTGCGGTCGCTGCGGTAGGGGCCGGAGAGGTAGGCCCGCCAGCAATCGCGCGTGGTGTCGGGCACGCCCAGGCTGCCCGAGAGAAAGAGCTGCGGCACGCTGCGATGCCCCGTGCGGTAGACCGAAAACGAGGCCGCGGGCACCAGGGGCTGCAGGGTTTCGAGCAGCAGGGAACGGAAACGCGGCTGCCCGAGCTGGTTGATGAGCCCGGCCAGCAGCTGGGCATGACGGCCCGTGCCGCTGGCACTGCCGTTGCAGGTCCACTTGCGCATGCGTCTCCTCGCTCGGTATGAGCCCGTACGCCCTCGTGTCCGGGGCGCGGTCAGGCCTGTGTTGTGCTGTCATCTTAAGGGATGACAGCCTGCCGCGGCGACCCGCCCTAAGCTTGCGGCGATGACCCCGCCCACCCTGGAATTCTTTGCCGAGCTCTCGGTCCATGTCGCCGCCCCGCAGGAAGTCGGCGCCACCGTGCACGGCCAGCGCCGCCTCATTCCCATCCTGGGTGGCGAGGCCCGTGGCGCCGGCTGGACGGCGCGCGTGCTGCCCGGCGGCGCCGACTACCAGCTCATCGTGAGCCCGCGCCTGGCCGAGCTCGATGCGCGCTACGTGCTCGAGACCGATGCCGGCGACCTGATCTATGTACAGAACCGCGCACTGCGCGCGGCCGCGCCCGAGGTCACGGCCCGGCTGCTGCGCGGCGAGCCCGTCGACCCGACGCAGGTCTATTTCCGTTGCAGCCCGAGCTTCGAGACCGCCTCGCCCGCGCTGGGCTGGATCGCCGAGCGCCTCTTCATCGGCACCGGGGTGCGCCGGCCCGATCGCGTGGAGATGCAGTTTTTCACCGTCAACTAGATTCATAAACAGGAGACCTCCCATGAAGACCCCCTCGACCCTGCGCCGCGCACTGCTCGCGGGCGCCGCCCTGCTGGCCTGCGCCATCACCACCGGCGTACAGGCCCAGGCCGCCTACCCCAACCGGCCGGTGCGCATCATCGTCGGCTTCCCGGCCGGTACCGGCCCGGACATCGTGGCCCGCCTGCTGGCGCAAAAGCTGTCCGAGGTCTGGGGCAACCAGGGGGTGATCGTGGACAACAAGCCGGGTGCCGGCGGCCTGATCGCGGCCAGCGAAGCGGCGCGCGCCACACCCGACGGCTACACGCTGATGTTGGGCGAAACCGGCCAGCTCAGCATCGCGCCCAGCAGCTACAACAAGCTGCCCTACAACCCTGCGCAGGACTTCGCGCCCGTGAGCCAGGTGGTCAGCGCCGATTTCGCGCTGCTGGTCAACCCGCAGAAGGTGCCGGCGAAGAACGTCAAGGAATTCGTGAGCTGGGTGCAGCAGCAGAAGGGCCTGTTCATGGCCACCTTCGGCGCCGGCACCCCGGGCCACTTCGGCGCCTTCATGTTTGGCGAGGCCATCAAGATCAAGCCGGAGGCCGTGCATTACAAGAGCACGGCCGACGCGCTGGGCGGGATCTTCAGCGGGGATGTCCAGGGCGTCTTCGCCAGCGTGGGTCTGGCTGCGCCCAATGTGAAGGCCGGCAAGCTGCTGGCCCTGGGCACCACGGGCCCGGCGCGCGCGGCCGCGCTGCCCGACGTACCCACGATCAAGGAACAGGGCTACCCGACGCTGGAGTTCAGCTCGTGGTTCGGCATCGTCGCACCGTCACGCACGCCGCCCGAGATCCTGGCCCGGCTCAGTGCCGACGTGCAGAAGGCCGTGACCGACCCCGCCATGCGCACCAAGCTGGAGGAGGCGGGGTTTCGCGTGACAGGCACCACGGCCGAGGCTTTCGCGCGCATCATCGCAGCGGACACCGTGACCTGGGGCAAGGCGGTGGCAGCGACGGGCTTCAAGGCGGACTGAGGCCCGCGCCACATTCAGCACACCCGCAACAGCGCACCAGAAGAGGGAGCTGGCCGCACAGGCCCGCTCCCTCTCGCTTTTTCAGGCCATGGAGCGTAGAGTGGCCGCGTCCCCCGTGTGATCCCCCTGCACCTCTGGAAGCAAACGCCATGAACAAGTTCAAGATATCGACGCGTCTGTGGTTTCTCATCACCGCACTCTCCATCCTGCTGGCCATCGTTGGCTTCCAGGGCTTGTACGCCACAAGCCAGGCGAACGAGGGCATGCGCACCACCTTTGAGGACCGCACCGTCCCGCTCAAACAGCTGGCCGATATCAACTACCTGCTCAACCGCAACCGCATTCTGGTGATGGACATGCTGCTCAACACCGATCCCTCCAATGTGGAACGTCGCAGCAAGGAGATCCAGGAGAACTCCAACCGGCGGCTGGAGATCTGGAAGCAGTACATGTCCACCCAGCTGACGGCCGAAGAGGAGAAGCTGGCCAAGGCCTTTGACGAGCGCGTGACGAACTACACGCGCAATGGCGTCGTGGCCGTGACCGAGGCGATGCGGGCCGGCAATATGGCGGCCGCCGACAAGGCCTACCGCGAAGGGCTCAGCCCCCTGGCTCCGCCGGTGCAGGAGGCTGTCACCGCCCTGCTGACCCTGCAGATCGATGTCGCGCGACAGGAATACAAGGACGCCGTCTCCCGCTACCAGAGCATGCGCGCGCTGTCCATTGCCGCCATCGTGCTGGGCATCGTGGCGGCCGTGGTCTTCGGCTTCTTCCTGATCCGCGGCATCTCGGCCGCGCTGCAGCACGCCGTCGAGGTGTCCTCCGCAGTCGCCCAGGGCAATCTGACGACGGTCATCCGCCAGGACGGCCGCGACGAGGTCAGCCAGGTGCTGCAAAGCCTGGCCGCGATGCAGGGCAATCTGGGACAGATCGTCACACGCGTACGCCAGGGCAGCGACTCGGTGTCCACGGCCAGCACCGAGATCGCCCAGGGCAACCAGGACCTGAGCGGGCGCACCGAAAAGCAGGCCAGCGCGCTGGAGGAGACCGCCGCCTCGATGGAGGAGCTGTCCTCCACCGTGAAGCAGAACGCCGACAACGCCCGGCAGGCCAACCAGCTGGCGCAGAGCGCCTCGACAGTCGCCGTGCAGGGCGGCGAGGTCGTGGCCCAGGTGGTGGACACCATGCACGGCATCAGCGCCTCGAGCAAGAAGATTGCCGACATCATCAGCGTGATCGACAGCATCGCCTTCCAGACCAACATTCTGGCCCTCAACGCCGCGGTGGAAGCGGCCCGCGCCGGCGAGCAGGGTCGCGGCTTTGCCGTGGTGGCCAGCGAGGTGCGCAGTCTCGCGAGTCGCTCCGCCGAGGCGGCCAAGGAAATCAAGCAGTTGATCACCGACAGCGTGGGCCGGGTCGAGCAGGGCAGCACCCAGGTGGAACAGGCCGGCCGGACGATGAGCGAGGTGGTCGCCAGCATCCGGCGGGTGACCGACATCATGGGCGAGATCAGCGCCGCCAGCACCGAGCAGAGCCAGGGCGTGGCGCAGATCGGCGAGGCCGTGCAGCAGATGGACCAGGTCACGCAGCAAAACGCAGCCCTGGTCGAGCAGATGGCCGCTGCCGCCAGCAGCCTGCGCAGCCAGGCGCAGGAGCTGGTGTCGGTGGTATCGGTGTTCCGCGTGGCCGAGGGTCAGGCGGCCCCGGCGCCACGTGCCAGCGCCGCTCTGGCACCACCTGCGGCCGCGCCTCGCAAGCCGGCCCCTGTCAACGCTGCGCCCCGCCTGCCGGCGCGGCCGGCAGCACCCCAGGCTCGTCCCGCACCGCCACCCGCGAAGCCGAGCGCACCCGCTGCTGCCGCCAAGGGCACGGACGACGACTGGGAGACCTTCTGAGGGGCCTCAGCGCCGCCGCAGGTTGAAACCGTCGCTCAGCACCCAGGGGACGGTGGCCAGCAGGCCGCGGACCAGACGCAGCAGGGCGCGCGTGGTCAGGCGCGTTGCCTGCCAGAACTCGGACCAGGCCTGCGCCAGCGGCAGCACCCGCGGCGTCACCGGCAACAGCTCGCGAGCCGGGGTCGGCACCCATTCAAACCACAGCGGCGCGGGATCCAGCGACTCGAACACCACGTGGCGCCCGGCTCGCACGCGCAGCTGCTCGCCAGCACACAGGCAATGGTCGCCCGCCTCGTCACGGTGCCCGCCGGGCCACAGGTCCAGCGTGACCCAGGCCCGACCGCGGGTGATGCGCAGCAGACCTTCACCGCGCGGGTACAGGCTCAGCGCCCGGCCCGGGGCCAGCTGCCAGCTGCCGGCGATGGCGCCGGCCTCCTGTGATTGATGCAATTTTGTATCTCTTGAAGACGCCATTGCAGACTCCGGATGGGTAATTCGGCCCTTGATCTTCGGCAAATTCCCCTTCCGCGTCTAATGAAATCGGGTTAGTCTATTGATTCCATATACGCATCAATTAAACCCCGCCCGGTATGCCCTCGTCCCGCCCCGACACCCCACTGCGCACCCGCCCCGTGGGCGCAGGCCAGCTGCGCGCCTTCGGCGCCGTGGCGCGGCACCTGAACTTCCGCGCCGCCGCCGAGGAGCTGGCGCTGACGCAGAGCGCGGTGACGCGCCAGATCCAGGCGCTGGAGGAGGAAGTCGGCGTAGCGCTCTTCCTGCGCCACACGCGCGCGGTCGAACTCACCGCCGCCGGCGCACAGCTGCTGCAGGCCGTGCTGCCCTCGCTGGAGCGCATCGACGGCGCGGTGCAGCAGATCCGGCGCAGCGCAGGGCGCAAGAGCGTGGCCATCAGCACCTGGGCCTCCTTTGCGTCCATGTGGCTGATCCCGCGTCTCGAGGCCTTCCAGAGCGCGCACCCGGACATCGACATCCGCATCGATGCCTCCGACGCGCTGGTGGATCTGGACACCTCGGACGTGGATCTGGTGTTGCGCTACACCTACCCCAACCACGTGCCGTCCCACGCCGTCCCCCTGTTCGGTGAACAGCTCACGCCCGTGGCCAGTCCCTGGCTGCTCAAGAACGGGCGGGCGCTGCAGCGCGCCGAAGACCTGGCGCACTACACGCTGATCGAGGCCTACGAGCCCCAGCACAGCCAGCAGATGACCTGGCTGACCTGGCGCCACTGGCTCAGCGTGCACCGGCAGAAAAAGCTCGAGCCCAAGCGCTGGCTCTACTTCGGTTACGCCTACCAGATCGCGCAGGCCGCGCTGGCCGGTCAGGGCGTGGCGCTCACGCGCATGCCCCTGGTGGCGGACAGCCTGGCTTCAGGCGATCTGGTGGAGGTGCTGCCCGGCATGCGCCTGGGCTCGCCCATGTCCTATTGGCTCATCGTGGCCGCGCGCAGCAGCGCACGCCCCGAGGTACAGGCCTTCTGTGCCTGGCTCACGGCCCAGGCCGCGCTCACGCGCGCGGCCATCGGCGAAAAGGAAAAGGGCTGAGACAGCGGCGCTCAGGCCGCCGCCCCCACGAGGACCGACAGCTCACGCACCAGCAAGGCGGGGTCCTGGGAGTTGCGCTCGATCAGCTGGCGCAGGTGCGTCATGCTGTCGAGATCGATGTGCAGGCATTGCAGGCCCAGCTGGCTGCCCTGCACCCGGGTGACGCCCACGTCCATCGCGATGAAGGTGGTGGGCGAGAGCAGCAGGCGCAGACGTCCGCGTGCCCCCACGGGGCAGGGCAGGGCCATCCCCATGTCGACCAGCGCGCCCTTGAGCGACACGTCCAGTACCTGCACCTCGCGCATATACCCCGCCAGCGTGAGCCGGGCCGGAGCCTGGAAGACCGAACGCAGGAAGCGACGGTAGGCCAGTGACCGGTCCAGCACCGGTACCACGTCAATCACATCGACGGGTTCGGGGCGGGAGGCGAATTTCTTCCAGGTCTTGAACATGGTGTGTCGCCTTTCTCTGTTGTACTGGCTGTGTCGCGCTATCGCAGTTGCTTGAGGCTATTGTCCAGGCCACACGCCGCAAAACGACAGAAAGCGCGAGTGAAAAGCAGAGAAAAATCAGATGCTTAGGCGCGCAGCACGACACGCAAGCAGCTTAGAGCCGACACTTGAGAAAGTGCTTGAAGTGTGACGTCTTCCGAGCACAACACCCGAAAAATGAGTGCTTGCGCAATGCGCGGTGATGACCTATGAAGGAGTCTTTCGCTTCAGAAATGTGCGCGTGCCCGGCGGGCACTGCGCAGCTCGGCACGCACCACAAGCCCCACGCCAGCGAGCACCAGCAACAGCCCCGGCAAGGTCCGGGCGCCTGGCTGCTCACCCAGCACGAGCACCGCCAGCACAAAAGCCACCACAGGCTCGGCTAGCGCCAGCGTCACACCCGTGGCCGCGCTGATGTGACGCAGCGCATGGCTGAACAGCAGATAGGCCACCCCCGCGGTGAGCAGGCCCACATAGAGCACGGCCATGACATCACCGAGCTGCAGCACCGGCCAGCCGCTGTCCCACCACGCCAGCGGCAGGGCCAGCACGGCAGCCAGGCCAAAGGCCCACAGTGTGACGCGGCCCGCGGGCAGGTGGCGCAGCAGTTCGGCATTGAGCAGGGAATAGCAGCCCCAAGACAGCCCCGAGAGCAGACACAGCCCCAGACCCAGGGGGTCCGCACGCAAACCACCTGCCGCACCAGCGCTCAAGGACATGGACACACCACCCGCGACCGCCACCGCGGTGCCCAGCCACCAGACGGGCACGGGCCAGCGCCGCGTCCACAAGGCCTGCAGCAGACCCGCCCAGACGGGCCCGCTGCCCAGGGCCACGGCTGTACCCAGGGCCACGCCCGTCAGGCGCACGCCCGCGAAGAAGGCCAGGTTGTAGGCCGCCATGCACAGGCCCGCGGCCAGCACGGGGGCCAGCGGCGGGCAGACGGAGGCCACGGGCGTGCGGTCCAGCCGCGCCCAAACTGCGAAGAAGAGCGCAGCGACGAGCAGGCGCAGGGCACCGAACCAGACGGCCGGCAAGGCCCCCGAGGCCAGAGCCTGCGCCGTGCCCGTGGTGCCCCAGAGCAGGGCCGCAAGCAGCACCAGAGCCACGCCCAGGGAAGGATGTTTGTGCATGCCGCCAGCATGAAGGCGCCAGCGCACACAAATGTCGAGAAACGCTGGAACTGTGCTCCTAGCGACGCAGGTCACGCGCGCCCAGGCTGCGCTCGCGTCGCAGGGCATAGGCCAGTGCACTGGCGCTGGCATAACCCACCTGCAGGGCCGTGGCTTCGAGCCCCAGCCCCGTGCGCAGCAGTTGCTGGGCCCGGTCCAGACGGCGGGCGCGCACATGGTCGGCCGGCGTGCGCCCCGTGAGCTCGACGAAGCGCGCATAGAACTGCGGCGTGCTCAAATGACACAGCGCGGCCAGGCGTGCCGTGCTCCAGCGCGCATGCAGCTGCGCGTCGAGTGCGGCATTGATGCGCGCCAGATCGATCGGGCGACGCTGCAGCACGCCCGCCGCGCCCGCAAGTTCCTCCACGATACGATCGGCATCGAGTTGCAGGCGAGGCGCCTTCCAGTGCGCGGGTGGCACGAAGCGGCGTGATCGCTCCAGACCTGGCAGCGCCGGACTGTCGATGACCAGCACGCGCGCGGGCGCATCAGCGAGATAGGCATGCGTTACGCCAGCCGGCACCACCAGCGCGCAGGCGCCATCCACCCAGGTGCAGCGGCCGTCAAGCTCGAGCTCCAGCCGTCCGCTCAGGCCCACCAGCACCTGGGCATAGGCGTGCGCATGCGCGGCATACTCGCCGGCATAGCGGCGCCATGTGGCCGTGGGTTGCTGGGGCTGGGCATGAGACATGCCCAAATTCTAGGCAGGTCGCGAACATGGCACTTTTCGGGTCCAATACGCGCATGAACGCCCCGCACGACACCGACGCCCGTCTGACGGAACTCGAGATCAAGGCCAGCTACGCCGAAGACCTGCTGGAGCAGCTCAACACCACGATCTACCGCCAACAGCAGCAGATCGACCTGCTGCTGCGCGAGGTCACGGGCCTGCGCCAGCAGCTACCCGAAGGCAGCCAGCCCGTGCTGCGCAATCTGCGCGACGAGCTGCCGCCGCACTACTGAACCGACGCTCGGCTGACTTACAGCCCCAGCTCGCTGAGGCCGGGATGATCGTCCGGCCGGCGACCCAGCGGCCAGTGGAACTGGCGATCTTCCGGCTTGATGGGCAGGTCATTGATGCTGGCGAAACGCCGCTGCATATAGCCGAGTTCGTTGAACTCCCAGTTCTCGTTGCCATAGGAGCGGTACCACTGGCCCGAGTCGTCGTGCCATTCGTAGGCAAAACGCACGGCGATGCGGTGTTCGGTGTACGCCCAGAGTTCCTTGATCAGGCGGTAATCCAGCTCGCGCGCCCACTTGCGTTTCAGAAAGTCACGTACCTGCGCGCGTCCTACCGGAAACTCGGCCCGGTTGCGCCAGCGCGTGTCCTCGGTGTAGACCAGCGCGACCCGGTCCGGGTCGCGCGAGTTCCAGGCGTCCTCGGCCATGCGCACCTTCTGCGCCGCGGTCTCGGCGGTGTAGGGCGGCAGCGGCGGCTTGGCGTCCATACTCAGTAAGTCTTGTAGGGCAGGAACTTGCCCGAGAGCACGACGTTGACGCGGTCGCCCTTGGGGTCCTTCTGGCGCTGGATGTCCATGCTGAAGTCGATGGCACTCATGATGCCGTCGCCGAACTCCTCGTGGATCAGCTCCTTGATCGTGGTGCCGTAGACGTTGACGATCTCGTACCAACGGTAGATCAGCGGGTCGGTGGGTACGGCCGTGTCCAGTGAGCCCTTGTAAGGCACGACCTGCAGCCACTTCTGCTCTTCGGCATTGAGACCGAAGATCTTGCCCAGCGTCTTGGCCTGGGCCGGCGTGGCCGTCATCTGGCCCAGGCAGAGGGCGGTCGTCCATTCCTTGCTCTGACCGACCTTCTTGGCGATGTCCTCCCATTTCAGGCCCTTGGAGACCTTGGCGGTGATGATTTTTTCGGTGACGTCGTTGCGGTTCATGAGAACTCCTTCATGTTGTGCGGGGGTTGGGACAGTTTCAATGCGCGCGGGCGCGGGTGACGAGGAAATCGACAATGTGGTTGCGCAGTTCGTAGTAGCCATCCAGGTGATGCAGACCGGCTCGGTTACGCTGGCGCGGCAAAGGATTGACCACCACCTCGGCGATGCCGCCGGGTGTGTAGATGCCCTCGTGCTCGCTCCCATTGCTCATGAGCAGGATGCGGTCGGCCAGCAGGATGGCCTCGTCCACGTCGTGGGTGATCATGAAGACGGTCTGCTGCGTCTGGCGCACGATGGCCATCAGCTCGTCCTGGATGGTGCCGCGCGTGAGCGCGTCCAGGGCGCCGAAGGGCTCGTCGAGCAGCAGCATCTTGGGCGCGATGGAAAAGGCACGCGCGATGCCCACGCGCTGTTTCATGCCGCCCGAGAGCTCGCTGGGCTTCCTGTCGATGGCCGCGGTCAGGCCCACCATGGCCACGTACTTCTCGACATGCGCGCGCAGTTCGTCGGCCTTCATCTCCGGCCAGCGCGAGCGCACGGCGAAGGCGATGTTCTGGCGCACCGTGAGCCAGGGCATGAGGGCATGGCCCTGGAAGACCACGCCGCGCTCCAGGCTGGGGCCCGCGACCTCGCGCCCGTCCATGAGCACGAGGCCCGCGCTCGCGCGGTCCAGACCGGCCAGCACGTTGAGGATGGTGGTCTTGCCGCAGCCCGAGTGACCGATGATGCAGACGAACTCGCCTTTCTCCAGCACGAAGGACACGTCGGCGAAAACGGGGTGCCCGCCCCCATAGGTCTTGGCCAGCTGTTCGATTCTGAGAAATCCACTCACGCGCACTCACTCCACATAGGTCACGGCCTTCTGCAGCTGGCCAAACAGCAGATCCAGCAGCATGCCCACCACGCCGATCACGCCGATGGCGAAGATCACGCTGGTCAGCGACAGGTTGTTCCACTCGTTCCAGACGAAGTAGCCGATACCGGTGCCGCCCACCAGCATTTCGGCTGCGACGATGACCAGCCAGGCGATGCCCATACTGATGCGCATGCCCGTCACGATGGTGGGCGCAGCCGCCGGCAGGATCACGAGGAAGGCCTTGCGCAGCGGACTGACCTCCAGTGTGGCGGCGACGTTGAGCCAGTCGCGCTTGACCGAGGCCACGCCAAAGGCGGTGTTGATCAGCATGGGCCAGATCGAGCAGATGAAGATCACGAAAATGCCGCTGATGGACGAGTCCTTGATGGTGTAGAGGGCCAGCGGCATCCAGGCCAGCGGGCTGATGGGCTTGAGCACCTGGATGTAGGGATCGAATGCCCGGCGCAGCAGCGGCGACATGCCGATCAGAAAGCCCAGCGGGATGGCCACCAGGCAGGCCAGGCCGAAGCCCAGGGCCACGCGCGCCAGCGAATGACCGAGCTGAATGGCGATGCCTTTGTCGTTGGGGCCGTTGTCGTAGAAAGGGTCGCTGAGCTGCTGCCAGACGGCCTGCCCCATCTGGCCCGGCGTCGGGAAGCCGGCCTGCTTGCCGCCGGCCGAGGCGCCACCCGGGTCCTTGCCCATCATCTTGAGGTACTCGATCTGCTCCGGCGTGAGGTCAATCGCTGACGACGCCGCACCGCGGCCGGGTTCGGGCAGCGTGGCCGCGCCCCAGGTCACGACGATGAGCACGAGCAGCAGCAGCGAGACCATCGCCGCGCGAAAGCCCAGGGTTTGCCAGAACTTCATGCCGCCGCCTTGCGGATGGGGAAGCTCCTGGCGTAGTCGGCCGCCTTGGCCGGGTCGAACTCGCGCCCCATGATCTTGAACTTGGGGTAGGCCCCTTCGGGCGCCTTCATCTCCAGTTCCTTCATGTGCTTCCTGGCGTCGGTCAGCAGGAAGACCTGCTCGGCGATCTGCTTGTAGTTGACGTCACCCTTGATGTAACCCCAGCGCTGCATCTGCGTGAGCATCCACACCGCCATGCTCTGCCAGGGCATGGGGTCGAAGTCGGCACGGTCGGGCACGTTCTGGATGCTGCCCAGGCCATCGGCGAACTTGCCGGTCAGCACCTGCTGGATTACCACCTCGGGCTGGTTCAGGTAGGCCTGCGGTGCGATGACCTTCGATATGAGCTCGCGGTTCTCAGGCTTACGCGCCATGGCCGCGGCCGTGAGCACCGAACGGTAGAGGGCCGCGAAGGTGTTGGGGTTCTTCTGGATGAACTCGGCGCTGGTGCCGAAGGCACAGCAGGGGTGGCCGTTCCAGAGCTCCTTGGTCAGGACGTGGATGAAGCCCACCTCTTCATAGACTGCGCGCTGGTTGAAGGGATCGGGGCCGAGGAAGCCGTCGATGTTGCCGGCGCGCAGATTGGCCACCATCTCGGGCGGCGGCACGACGCGAATCTGGATATCGGTGTCGGGGTTGAGCCCGTGCTCCGCCACGTAGTAGCGCAACAGGAAGTTGTGCATCGAGTAATCAAACGGCACGGCAAACTTGAAGCCTTTCCAGTCCTTGGGATTGCGCTTGTCCTTGTGCTTGAGCGCCAGCGTGATGGCCTGGCCATTGGTGTTCTGGATGGTCGCCACATTCATGGGCGTGGCGTTGGAACCCAGGCCCAGGCTGATGGCCAGGGGCATGGGGCTGAGGAAGTGCGTGGCGTCGTATTCCTTGTTGAGCATCTTGTCGCGGATCAGGGCCCAGCCCGCGGTCTTGACCACCTCCACGTTCAGACCCTGTTTGCGGTAGAAGCCCAGGGGATGCGCCATGATCAGCGGCGTGGCGCAGGTGATCGGAATGAAGCCGATCTTCAGGTCCTTTTTCTCGAGCGCGCCCTTCTCCTGTGCCATGGCCTGCAGGCTGGCCACGGGCAGCACACTGGCGATGGCCGACATGGCGGCACCCTTGCCCACGGCACGCAGGAAACGGCGACGCACCGCGTCCTGCGGGAAGAGGGCCTTGACCAGGGTGGCTTCGATGAACTCGTTGCTGTAGGCCTCGAACTCCGCCGTTTCACTGCGCGCGCGCAAGGTGGCAGCGGCCTGTTCCTGCTCGTGCTCGGCCACGGTGTGATCGCGTCCGCAGCTGCACTTGAGCATCAGCGGACGGTCAGCGTTGTAGGGGTCGAAGTAGTGGGTCATGGCATCACCTCTATGAGTGGACATGCCATGGCCTTGCAAGGGACGGGCCAGCTCGGCGCCCGCCGTCACGACGAGGCGAATTTCGTGCCGCCTCGCATGACGTCGTGTAGGGCCAGCCCTACAAACACGGCTCAGGCTGCGCCGGAGCGGGCCGACTTTCCATGCCGTTCGGCCAGCAGGGCCAACTCGACATCGTTCTTCGCACCCGTCTTTTCCAGAATGCGGGCGCGATAGGTGCTCACGGTATTGGAAGCGAGCTTGAGCTGCGCACCAATTTCGCCCACGGTGCACCCGGCCGTGAGCAGACGGAAGACCTGGTGCTCGCGGTGCGAGAGCGACTCCACCCCCCCCACACCGGCGGACGCGACCGCGGCAGCCAAGGCCTGGGCCGTATCCGCGCTCAGATAGCGCCCGCCAGCCGCCACCTCACGCACGGCCTCCAGCATGCGGTCCGGATCGGCGCTCTTGTTGAGGTAACCACCCGATCCCAGCTTGATACAGCGCGCAGCGTACTGGCTCTCGGGATAGGTGCTGAGCATGAGCACGGGCAGCCCGGGCCAGCGCTTGCGCAGCTGCTGCAGCACCTCCAGCCCGTCGATGCCGGGCAAGGCAATGTCCAGCAGCACAAGGTCCAGCCCCAGTGGGCCGCCGAGGACAGCCACCTGGTCCAGCACCTCGGGGCCGCTCTGGGCCTCGGCCGCAACGCAGACCTCCTGGGCGTCCGCCAAGACCTGCTTGATGCCTTCGCGGACGATGCGATGATCGTCACCGATGAGGACGCGGATCATGATGCGACGGGCAGTTGCAGGCAGAAACGCGCCCCACCGCCCGGCTCGCTGCGGATCGCGATGTCGCCGCCGAAATGCCGGGCACGCTCGCGCATGCCCATGACGCCATAGGCCGTGGGCGCCTCGAAAGCCTGTGGCGCGGCGCCGCAGCCGTTGTCCTGCACCACCACCTGCAACTGACCGTCGCGGATGCCGATCTGCACACTCAGTGCGCTCGCGCGCGCGTGCCGCCCCACATTGCTGAGCATCTCCTGGAAGATGCGGAAGACCGCGATCGCCGCGGCTTCGGGCAGCTCGGCGCCGTCGGTGTCGTCCATGGCCCAGTCAAGCTGGAGCTCGGCCGAACGCGCAAATTCGTGGGCCTGCCATTCCAGCGCGGCCCACAGGCCCTGGTGATCGAGGATGCTGGGACGCAGGTCGGTGATGATGCGCCCCACGTTGTCCACCGCCTCCTCGATCAGGCGGCTCATGTTGCGGCACTTGCTCTGCAGGCGCGCCCGCATGGACTGCGCTTCGTCGGCGCTGCGCTGGGGCTGTTCACCCAGGCGCTTGTCCATCCAGTTGACGTCCATCTTGAGGGCCACCAGCAGACTGCCCAGCTCGTCGTGCACTTCGCGCGCGATGCGCGTACGCTCATCCTCCCGCACTTTTTCCGAGTACGCAGCCAGCTCGCGCAACTGCCCCAGCGCCACAGAGAGCTCGTGCGTGCGCCGGGCGACACGGGCTTCCAGCTCGTCGTTGGCACGTCGCAAGGCCTCGGCCGCGTGGCGACGCTCCGTGATATCAACAAAGGTCACAACGGCGCCACGAACCTGCGCGCCGTCCATCAGGGGATAGCTGGAGTACTCTACGGGAAAGGGCTGGTGGTCACGGCGCCAGAACGCCTCGGTATCGATGCGGCAGGGCAGCCCCCGCCGGAACGCGTTGAAGATCGGGCAATCCTGGGCCGCGTAAGCGCTGCCGTCCGCATGAGAATGGTGGGTGAGCTCGTGCATGTTGCGACCCAGCACCTCGGCCGCCTCCCAGCCCAGCATGCGCGCGCCAGCGCGGTTGATGAAGGTGCAGTGGCCTTCGAGGTCGATACCGAAGATGCCCTCGCCCGTGGACTCCAGCAGCAGCTCGAGCTGGCGCTGCCACAAGGTATCGGGGCGAATCACCGCTTCTGCGAGACGGGATGGGGCAGGGACGCACATGCCCCCTTTGCATGCAAACCGCGTGCCATCCCGACGGGAACCATGCGGCGTCAACCGAGCGCTGGCGGAGCGTAACGACTCACGTCCAGCGGAAATCCCTGCCGGTCCACGCGCACCAGCACCATTTCGGCGCTCGATGCACCACCGCCCACATAGGCGCTGATCACGACCTGGTGCGTGACAAGTACGGGGGCGGCCCCGGCGGGGTCACCTTGCAGGCGCGCGACGAAGGCCTGCAGCGCCTCGCGCTGCTGCGGTCCGCGTTCGTAGTTGCCGAAAAAAGAGCTCAGGCTGGGCTCGACCGTCACCGGGCCCAGGTCGAGCAGGCGCGCCGTGTCCAGACAGCGGCACCAGGGACTGGACCAGACCTGGGCGCGCTGCAGGCCCTGGCTGCGCAGCCAGCGGCCCGCGGCACGCGCCTGCGTACGCCCGGCCGCACTGAGGTTGCGCTGGGTGCTGCAGTCATTGATGCGAAAGCCCGGCGGGTCTCCCACCCCGGGCGCCTCGGCATGGCGCATGAGCAGCACATGGCCCCCGGCCCCCAGGCGCTGACCCACCGCGGCCGCCGACCGGTGCGGCGCGAGCAGCAGGGCGGGCGCGCCCAAGAGCAGGCGGCGGCGCATCAGGCGGGAGCCCGGCCCTGGGTCACCAGGGTGGCCAGTTCGCGCTCGAGCAGGGCGGGATCGTCGGCGTTGTGTTCGACGAGTTGACGCAGGTGGGTCATGCTGTCCAGATCCAGGCGCTCGCAGTGCAGGCCGACATGACGGCCTTCGACATGGGCCACGGTGGCCTCCATGCGGATGGTGGCATCGGAGGCCAGTGTCAGCTGCAGGCTGCAGAGCTCACCCACCCGGCCGCCCCAGCCGGCCGGAACCTCGACCAGCGCGCCCCGGAGCGAGACATCTTGCAGCAAGCCCTGGCTCTCCTGTTCACCCCGTCGCAGTCGCACGGGGGCGTGGAAGACGGACCGCAGAAACTGGCGACGATCGTTGGAGGTGCTCATCAGGAGGGACTCCCCGGCGCACAGGCGCCGAAACGAGTATCCACAGGCCGGTCCAGGCTGTCAAACCGGCACGGCAGAACCGAGGCGCGCCAGCCACTGTTCCAGCGGTTGCGGCTGGTCGTAGAAGTAGCCCTGCAGGCGATCACAGTGCTGCGCCCGCAGGAAGTCGACCTGGGCCTGGGTCTCGACGCCTTCGGCCACCACCTCCAGCCCCATGTGGTGCGCCATGGAGAGGATGGACTGCACGATGGCCGTGTCGTTGATGTCGTGCGGTGTGTCCTGCACGAAGCTGCGGTCGATCTTGAGCTCGAACAGCGGCAGGCGCTGCAGGTAGCGCAGGCTGGAGTAGCCCGTGCCGAAGTCGTCGATGGAGAAACGGATACCGAGCTTGACAAGCTCGATGATGCGCTGCAACGCATGCTCCCAGTCATCGATGAACAGACTCTCGGTGACCTCGAAGACCAGCTGCTGGGCCGGCGCGCCGGTCTGGCGCAGCAGGGTCTGCACGCGCGGCACGAAATCCTCGCTGCGAAACTGCTGCGCACTCACGTTGACCGACAGCGACTGTGTCAGCCCCTGCGCGCGCATGCGCACCAGCGTGCGACAGGCCTGTTCGATCACCCACTCGCCCAGCGGCAGGATCAGCCCTGTCTCCTCGGCCAGCGGGACGAAGCGCGCCGGCGCGATCAGGCCGCGCAGCGGATGCTGCCAGCGCAGCAGCAGCTCGCCGCTGACGGGCTGGCCATGGATGTCGACCTGGCTTTGCACATAGAGGCAGAGCTGGTCGGTGGCCAGCCCCTCCTTGAGCTCCTGCTCCAGCGCGAGGCGGTCCTCCACCTCGTGCTGCATGGTCAGCTCGAAGAAGGCGATACGGTTGCGCCCGGCGCCCTTGGCGCGGTACATGGCGGTGTCCGCCTCGCGCAGCAGGTCGTCGATCTTCTGCCCGGCCTTGGGAAAGAGGCTGATGCCGATGCTGCCCGTGCTGCTGTAGCTGAAGTTGTCGATCAGGTGCGGGCGGTCCAGCGTGGCACGCACCTTCTCGGCCACGGCCATGGCCGCGCGCGCACTGGCCTCCACGTCCTGGCCCAGCTCGTTGATCAGCAGCACGAACTCGTCGCCGCCCAGACGCGCGACCGTGTCCTCGGCACGCAGCAGGCCATGCAGGCGCTGCGCCACCTCGGTCAGCAGCAGGTCGCCCACCGAGTGGCCGCGCGCGTCATTGATCTGCTTGAAATTGTCCAGGTCCACGAACATCACCGCGCCGTACTGGCGGCTGCGACGCGCCAGGGCCAGCGCCTGGTCGATGCGGTCGCGCAGCAGGCTGCGGTTGGGCAGCCCGGTGAGCGCGTCGAAGTAGGCGAGACGGAAGGTCTGCGCCTCGGTCTCCTTGCGTTCGGTGATGTCCGTGTTGAAGCCGTGCCACAGCGTGCTGCCATCGGCCAGACGCTCGGGCTGCGCGTTGCACAAACGCCAGCGCTCGCCCTGCACGGGCAGGATCACGCGGTACTCGAGGCGCCAGGGCTCCAGCGTGCGGGCCGAAGCGCGGATGGAGTCAAGCATCATCTCCAGATCGTCCGGATGGATGCGCTCGAGCACCGGGCCGGCGTCCTCGCGCACCTGCTCGGGCTCGACTTCGTAGATGGTCCGGATGCCGGCGCTCGCGAACGGGAAGCTGAGCCGACCGTCGGCCTCCATGCGGAACTGGTAAAGGGAGCCGGGCACGTGCTCGGCGAGGTTGTCGAGCAGGTCCACCTGGGCCTGGAGCTGCTGCTGCCAGCGCAGCCGCTCGGAGATGTCGCGGAACACGATGCTGCTCAGCCACTGCCCCGCGTGGTCGCGGTACAGCGCCGACGTCAGCTCGACCTCGAACAGCGTGCCGTCACCGCGGCGCATGCGCAGCTCGCCACGCGCGTGACCGAGGCGCAGCCGGGTGTCCAGCAGCCCCGGCAGACGCGGATCCTCCAGGTCGAGGATGCCGCCGCGCCCGGTCTGGCGGATCTGCTCCTCGCTCAGGCCCAGCATGGCGCAGGCTGCGGCATTGGCGGCCAGCACCTCGCCGCCGGGCCGGGTCTGCAGCACGCCGTCCATGGTGTTGTCGAACAGCTTCTGGTAGCGGTCCACGGCCAGTTGCATCTCCAGGCGCTGGTACCGCAGTTCGAGCTGGGCCACGACCTGGCGCGCCAGCAGGCTCAGGGTCTCGCGTTCCTGCGGGCCGAAGTCGCGCGGCTGGCGGTCGATCACGCACAGCGTGCCCAGGGCCTGCCCATCCGGCATCACCAGCGGCGCGCCGGCATAGAAGCGGATGCCGGGCTCGCCCGTGACCAGCGGGTTGTCACGAAAGCGCGGGTCCAGCCGCGCGTCGGGGACGATGAGCATCTGCTGCGGCCGCTCGATCGCCACGCTGCAGAAGGAGACGCTGCGCGGCGTTTCGGGTGCTTCCAGGCCCACCCACGACTTGAACCACTGGCGCTCGGTGTCGACCAGGCTGACCAGCACGATGGGCACCCGCAGCCACTGCGCCGCCAGATGGGTGATCTCGTCGAAGCCGGCTTCGGGGGCGGTATCGAGCACCGCGTAGTCCTGCAGGGTCTGCAGGCGCTGCCGCTCGGCCTCGTCCTGCATCAGTCCGGAGGGCGGCAGCGCATCGTTCACGGCAGGGGTCCGTCCATCAGGGTCTGCGGCGGCAGCCGGTCGATCTCGGTCAGCAATTGCGCCAGGGCACGGCCAGCGGCATCAAGCACGGCGCGGCCCTGCTCGGCCGTGGCGGCGGCCGCGTTGCCAACAGCGCCCGCCGGGTTGTAGTCCTGCATCTGCCAAGCCAACTTGGCGCTCCTGCCATTGCCCAGGATGGGGAAAGCCGCGGCGCGCTGCTGCGCGGCAGAGGTGAAGTGTTGCGCGTGCTGCAGGGCCACGCGCTGCGGCTTGAGCGCCAGCATCATGGCCGTCTCGATCTGCCCCGCGTGCACGCCCCAGCGGTGTTCCTCGGCGCTGAAGAGGCCCTCGACCTCGGGGCCCAGCGGCAGGTTGAACCAGTTGACGCTGTAGACCAGCATGCCCAGCCGCGCACGCAGGTCGCGCGCCACCGGGTCGGTCAGGCCGACCTGGCCCCCATGGGCGTTGAGCAGCACCAGCTTCGTCACGCCGGCACGCGCCACCGATTCGCCGATCTCGGTCCACAGGCTGATGAGCGTGCGTGACGACAGCGTGAGCGTGCCCGGGTAAGCCTGGTGCTCGGGGCTGAATCCCAGGTTCTGCACGGGCAGAAAGAGCACGGGCAGGTCTGCCGCGAGATGCGGCAGCGTGGCCGCGACCACGCCCTCGGCCAGGTCCGCGTCCACGCTCAGGGGCAGATGCGGGCCATGCTGCTCGGTCGCGCCCACGGGCAGCACCGCGATGGCACGCGCCATGTCGAGCTGCGCGAAGTCGCGGGTGGAGAGATCGGCCCAGTAGCGGGAGGAAGCGGTGCGAGGGGTGTTGCCCATGCCTCTATCTTAGAGCCTGCCGCCACCTCCCGCTGCCAGGGGATCTTGCCCCGCCCCGAAGCGGTGCCGGCTCTCAGTGCGGGTACATCCAGCGACGCGACCAGGGCAACCCGCGCGCCGAGCGGCCGGCCTTGCGACACAGCACCTGGTAGAGCGAGATCTCGTCGTGCTCGAAGGCCCACTGGCAGCCGGCCAGGTAGACGCGCCAGATGCGCCAGCGCCGCTCGTCCACCATGGCCCGCAGTTGCTCGCCGGCCGCCTCGAAGGCCTGGCTCCACAGGCCCGTGGTGCGCGCGTAGTGGCGGCGCAGGCTTTCCACGTCCAGCGCCTCCAGGCCGCCGGCCTGCAGGGTCCTGAGCACGGTGCTGATGTGGGGCAGCTCGCCCTGCGGGAAGACGTAGCGGTCAATGAAGCGCCCGCCACCGAGGCTGGTCTCGCCGTCGTTGGCATCGGTCGAGGTGATGCCGTGGTTGAGCACCCAGCCATCGTCGGTGAGCAACTCACGGATGCGGGCGAAATAGCCCTGCAGATAGTCCAGCCCCACGTGCTCGAACATGCCGACGCTGGTGATGCGGTCGAAAGGACCCTGCACGTCGCGGTAATCCTGCAGCCGGATCTCCACCCGGTCCTGCAGGCCGGCGGCACGCACGCGCTCCGTGGCCAGCTCGAACTGGCGCTGCGAGAGCGTGATGCCCACGCAACGCGCACCATACTGCTCGGCCGCGCGGATCACGAGCGCGCCCCAGCCGCAGCCGATGTCGAGCAGGCGCTGGTCGGGGCGCAGCTGCACCTTGGTCAGGATGTGGTCGATCTTCTTGAGCTGGGCCTCGGCCAGCGTCTCGTCGCCGTTCTCAAAGTAGGCGCAGGAATAGACCATGCGCGGATCGAGCCAGGCCTGGTAAAAGGCGTTGGAGACGTCGTAGTGGTACTGGACGGCCTCCCGATCGCTCTTCTTGCTGTGCTGAAAATGGCGCACGATGCGCGTGAGGCGGCTCTCGGTCGGGCTGCCGGCCTCGGCCAGACGGTGCGCCATCTCCAGGATGTCCTCCACGCTGCCCTCGACATCGATCAAGCCTTCGACGTAGGCCTCGCCGAGGCTGTCCAGGCTGGGGCTGAGCAGCTTGGACAGGGCCGCAGCCTTGCGGACCTTGATCACCACCTTGGGCTGCTCGAAATCACCGAGGCGCAAGCCGGCGCCGGGTGCCGGGTGCTCGCCCCACTGCACGAGCAGGGGCAAGCTGGTCTTGGACTTGAGCTGGGCCGCCCAGGGGCTCAGCGCCGCTTCCAGAGGGTTCGCCATCATGAATCTCCCATCCAACGAGCGTTCATGTGCAGGCCCATGTGACAGCCTGCGGTCATCTCCGACGCAAGCAGGATCCGGACCAGAAACCGCCGTCGGGGCCAATAGTGTCGCCAAGGACCGCAGGGAGTTCAAGGCTTTCAGCCTTGGCTTATATTCAAGTGCGCCTTGTCCCGCGCTTTGCGGGGCAGCGTGGCCGGGAACTTGCACCCGCCCGGTGCACTCCCATCGTCTTTCCCCATCGTGGTACCCATGGCTCCTCAACGGCTTCTGCGCTCACTGCTCGCCCCTCTTTTTACAGCGGCCGTCCTCTTCGCTCCGTGCGCCAGCGCACAAATCGCGACCCAGAAGACCGTGGTCACCACGCCCCAGGCGCGCACCGAGCTGCTGGCCCATGCCCCCGAAGGCGTGGCGCCGGGCCGCACCGTCTGGGTCGGTCTGCGGATCGAGCACAAGGAGCACTGGCACACCTACTGGAAGAACGCTGGCGACTCCGGCCTGCCCACCGAACTGCAGTGGACGCTGCCGGCCGGCGTGCAGGCCGGCGACATCGCCTGGCCGCTGCCGCAGAAGATCCCGGTCGGCCCCCTGATGAACTACGGCTACGAGGGCACGCTGCTGCTGCCCGTACCGCTGACCATCACCCCCGACTTCAAACCGCCGCTGCCGGGCCAGGACCTCACGGTGCAGTTGCGCGCGAGCTGGCTGATCTGCAAGACCGAGTGCATTCCCGAGGAAGGCGAGTACACCCTGCGCATCCCGCTGCGCGGCTCCACCGCCCTGCATGGTGCGCTGTTCGACGCCGCGCAGCAGGCCCAGCCGCGCACGCTGGCCGTGTCGCCGCAAAGCGCCATCCGCCTCCAGGGCCAGACCCTGCAGCTGGCCGTGGCCGGCCTGCCCGAGCGTCTGCGCGGCCAGAAACTCGAAGCCTTCCCGGAGATCGCCGACGTCGTCAACCCCTCGGCCCCCTGGAGCCAGCGCTGGGATGGCACGGTGTGGACCGCCGAACTGCCGCTGTCGCCGCAGCGCAGCGCCAGCCCCTCGGTGCTGCCGGTGGTCCTGGCCCTCGGAAAGCAGGGCTGGCGCGCAGAGCTGCCCGTGCGCGACGCCTGGCCTGCCACAGCCGCGCCCGCGGCCATCTCCCCGGCGCTGCAAGCCGCGCTTGACGCCAATGCCGCGGCCCAGGGCAGCAGTGCACCCACGCTGGGTTTCTGGGCGGCACTGGCCGGTGCACTGATCGGCGGCCTGATCCTCAACCTCATGCCCTGCGTGTTTCCGGTGCTGGCCATCAAGGTGCTGAGCTTCACCCAGCACGCCGACGACCACCGCCGCCATCGCGTCAGCGGCCTGGCCTACACGGCCGGTGTCATCGTCAGCTTCCTGGCCCTGGGCCTGCTGCTGCTGGGCCTGCGCAGCGCCGGCGCCAGCCTGGGCTGGGGCTTCCAGCTGCAGGACCCGATCGTGATCGCAGCGCTGGCCGCGCTCTTCATCGTGATCGCGCTCAACCTCGCGGGCGTGTTCGAGTTCGGCCAGTTCGCGCCCAGCTCGCTGGCCGCTTTCCAGGCCCGCCACCCGGTGGTGGACGCCTTCCTCACCGGCGTGCTGGCCGTGGCTGTAGCCTCACCCTGCACCGCGCCCTTCATGGGGGCTTCGCTGGGCCTGGCCATCACCCTGCCCGCGGGCCAGGCCCTGCTGATCTTCGCCGCGCTGGGTCTGGGCCTGGCGCTGCCCTACCTCGTGGCCAGCTTCGTGCCGGCCTTCGCGCGCTGGCTGCCCCGGCCCGGCGCCTGGATGGACACGCTGCGCAAGCTGCTGGCCTTCCCCATGCTCATCACCGTGGTCTGGCTGGTCTGGGTGCTGGGCCACCAGAGCGGGGTGGACGGGGCCGCTGCGCTGCTCGTGCTGCTGGTGGCGCTGAGTGCCCTGATCTGGGCGCTGACGCTGCGCGGCCGTGGGCGCGCCCTGCTTGCCGGTCTGCTGCTGGCCGCAGGAGCCTGGAGCGTCTGGGCCCTGGGCCCCTACCTGTTCCTGAGCCCGGCCCCGATGGCGCAGGCCGCCGACGCGCGCTGGCAGGCCTGGAGCCCGGCGCGCCAGCAGGAGCTGCTTTCTGCGGGCAAGACCGTTTTCGTCGACTACACGGCCGCCTGGTGCGTCACCTGCCAGTACAACAAGCAGACCACGCTGGCCGATGCGGCCCTGCTGGGCGAGTTCGACACCCGCGGCGTCGTGATGCTGCGCGCCGACTGGACGCGGCGCGACCCGGCCATCACCGCCGCGCTGGCGCAACTCGGCCGCAACGGCGTGCCGGTGTATGTGTTCTACCGCGCGGGCCGCGCGCCCCTGGTGCTCTCCGAAGTGCTGAGCACCGGTGAGGTGCGACAGGCCCTGAATTCCATCTGACCAGGAGTCCACCATGCTCAAGCAACTGCTCGCCTCCCTCATCGTCGGCGCCACGCTGCTGGCCGGCGCCCAGGCCGCCACCGTAGGCCAGCCCGCGCCCGACTTCACTCTCCAGGACGTCAACGGCAAGACCGTGCGCCTGAGCGACTACCGCGGCCGCCCCGTGGTGCTGGAGTGGAACAACCCGGGCTGCCCCTTTGTGCGCAAGCACTACGACAGCGGCAACATGCAGACCCTGCAGAGGGAGGCCGCGGCGAAGAACGTGGTCTGGCTGGCGATCAACTCCACCGAGGCCTCGCACGACGACTACCTGCCCCCGGCCCAGCTGGGCCGCTGGATGAGCGAGCAGAAGGCGGCGCCCACGGCCACGCTGATGGACGAGGACGGCACCGTGGGTCGGGCCTACGCCGCGCGCGTGACGCCGCACATGTACATCGTGGACGCCCAGGGCCGGCTGGCCTACGCCGGCGCCATCGACAGCATTCCCTCGGGCCGCACCGAGGACATCAAGACCGCCATCAACTATGTGCGCACCGGCCTGGGCGAAGCCCTGGCCGGCAAGCCCCTGAGCCAGCCCAGCACCCGGCCCTACGGCTGCACGATCAAGTACCACTGATGCGCCGGCGAGAGACCCTGGGCCTGGCGCTGGCCGGCCTGATCCCGCAGGCGGCCCGGGCTGCGCTGCCGCTGGGGCAACCCATTCCCGACCTGAGTGGCACGGACCTGCAGGGCCGCCGCGTGAGGCTGGCCGATTTCCGCGGCCGCCACGTGATGCTGGAGTGGACCAACCCCGGTTGCCCCTTCGTGCAGAAGCATTACCGCAGCGGCAACCTGCAGGCGCTGCAGGCCGAGGCCCGACGCCTGGGCGTGGTCTGGCTCACCGTGAACTCCACGGCCGACGGCAGCGCCGACTTCCTCACGCCGGCGCAGATGGAGCGCTGGCTGGCCGGACAGAAGGCCACGCCCGCCCATGCGCTGATGGACGAGGAGGGCGTGCTGGGCCGGGCCTTCGGGGCGCGCACGGCGCTGCATTTCTTCCTGCTCAGTCCGCGCGGCGAGCTGCTCTATGCCGGCGGCATCGACAACATCCCCAGCCACAAGGTCGAGGACATCCCGCGTGCCACCAACTATCTGCGCCAGGGACTGACCGAGGCCCTGGCCGGCCAACCCCTGAGCGTGCCTGCGAGCCGGCCCTACGGTTGTGCCATCACCTACCGCTGAGGAGGGCCGGGCGGTGTGGTGCAGAATCACCGTCTGGCTACCCCTAACGAGATCATGAGCGAGACCACCCCCAGCGCAGGCGCCGAAGGCGGCGAAGGCATCTACGTCCCCTACGAGGAATTCCGCACCGGTCTGCCGGCCGGTCGCTTCCGCGTCATCGTCAACCCGGACCGCGCGCGCAAGTACGTCAAGCACCGCCTGCTGCTGACCGCGCTGATCCTGCCCATCATCGGCACGGGCATCGGCATGGCCTTCTTCGACTACCGCTGGCTGGGCCTGGGCCTGGTGATCTTCGGCGTGCTGGCGCACCGTCTGGTGGCGCACCAGGCCCCCAAGATCCTGCTGCACATGGCCACGCAGGACGCCAAGATCTACCACGAGGCCCTGGACTTCGAGATCCTCGAAGTACGTCTGGCCCGCTAGCTCCGGCCGGCCTGCGACAATCGGGGGCTATGAGTTACGCCCCCCTGCAGAACGACACCTTCCTGCGCGCCTGCCTGCGCCAGGCCACCGCCCACACCCCTGTCTGGCTCATGCGGCAGGCCGGACGCTACCTGCCCGAGTACTGCGCCACGCGTGCCAAGGCCGGCAGCTTCATGGGCCTGGCCACCAACGTGGACTACGCCACCGAGGTCACCCTGCAGCCCCTGGCGCGCTACCCGCTGGATGCGGCCATCCTGTTCTCCGACATCCTCACCGTGCCCGACGCCATGGGCCTGGGCCTGTCCTTCGCCCAGGGCGAGGGCCCGCGCTTTGCCACCCCGGTGCGCGACGAGGCCGCGGTGGCGAAGCTGGCGGTGCCGGACCTGGACAAGCTGCGCTACGTCTTCGACGCCGTCACCTCCATCCGCAAGGCCCTCAACGGCCGCGTGCCCCTGATCGGTTTCTCCGGCAGCCCCTGGACCCTGGCCTGCTACATGGTCGAGGGCGCGGGCTCGGACGACTACCGCCTGGTCAAGAGCATGCTCTACAGCCGTCCGGACCTGATGCACCGCATCCTGCAGGTCAACGCCGACGCCGTGGCCGCTTACCTCAACGCCCAGATCGACGCCGGCGCGCAAGCCGTGATGGTGTTCGATTCCTGGGGCGGGGTGCTGGCCGACGGGGCCTTCCAGGCATTCAGCCTGGCCTACACGGCCCAGGTCCTGGCGCAACTCAAGCGCACCGGCGCCGACGGCCAGGTCGTGCCGCGTATCGTCTTCACCAAGGGCGGTGGCCTGTGGCTGGAGCAGATGGGCCAGCTCGACTGCGAGGTGCTGGGCCTGGACTGGACGATGAACCTGGGCCAGGCCCGCGCGCTGGTGGGGCACACCAAGGCGCTGCAGGGCAATATCGATCCCAATGTGCTGTTTGCCCCGCCGGCGGCCATCGAGGCCGAAGTGAGGAAGGTGCTGGACAGCTTTGGCCGTCCGCACACCGACAAGACGGCAAGCGGACCCACCCACATCTTCAACCTGGGCCATGGCATCAGCCAGTACACACCCCCAGACCATGTCTCCGCACTGGTCGAGGCCGTGCACTCACACTCGCGCCGGCTGCGGACCTGAGCCCTGTCAAGGGCAGGGCTGGTGCACGTGCTCATGGATTTCCCTGATTCCATTCCTGTCCTGGACAGCCCCAAAAACGCTCAGTGGAGACTCACTTATGCACAAAATTCGTGCTGCGGTGCGCCATGGCATACCTGCCGGGGTCTGTGTTGCTACAAAACCAATAGCTAACGTAAGCTGTTGATTTATATGGGATTAAAGCGCTGCCCTTTTCGCGGGCATTTTGTCCAAAGCCTTGATTTTCAAGGCCTCGGCGCCGATCGTGACAATCTTTCAACAAAGTTATCCACAGATTTTCTGAATCATTCACAAAGTCATTGCATATCAAGCACTTAGAGAAAATTTCGCAACGACTTCTGAAGATCCGGTTTCAGTTATTCGACAGGCATGTCACATTCGCTCTCCATCCTGGTCCAGACCCCGGCGCACAGCCAGGTCGGCGGCACGCTGAGCTGGCTGAGCGAGCAGGCACTTGTGCCCGGTACGCTGGTGCGCGTCCCTCTGGGCAGGCGCGAGACCCTGGGCATCGTCTGGCCAGCCACGACGCCGCCAGCGCCGCTCCCCGAGAGCGCGCGCCTGCGCCCCATCACGGATGCACTCACGGCTCTCGCGCCGCTGACACCCGCCTGGTGCCAGTTGGTGGACTTCGCGGCCAGCTACTACCAGCGCGCCGCCGGCGAGGTGGCGCTGGCCGCGCTCCCCCCGCAGCTGCGTGAGCTGGGCAGTGAACAGCTCGCCCGCCGACTCAAGCGCCAGGCCGCGCCCGCGGAACCGGTCGCACGCGAAACCCCGCCCGCCCCCACGCCCGAGCAGGCCGCCGTGCTGGCGCGCATCGAGGCCGAGGCCGGCCCCTTCCTGCTTTTCGGCGCCACGGGCAGCGGCAAGACCGAGGTCTATCTGCGCTGCGTGCAGGCGCTGCTGGAACGCGACCCCCGCGCCCAGGCGCTCGTGATGGTGCCCGAGATCAACCTCACCCCCCAGCTCGAGCAACGTTTTGCCGCGCGCTTCGGCGCCGAGACCGTGGTCTCGCTGCACAGCGGCATGACCAACCCGCAACGTCTGAAAAGCTGGCTCGCCGCGCACAGCGGCGCAGCGCGCATCGTGCTGGGCACGCGCATGGCGGTGTTTGCATCCATGCCGGCGCTGCGCCTCATCATCGTCGACGAGGAGCACGACCCGAGCTACAAACAACAGGAGGGCGCGCGCTACTCGGCACGCGATCTCGCCGTCTACCGCGGCCGGCTGGAGAACGCCAAGGTCATCCTGGGCTCGGCCACGCCGTCCCTGGAGTCCTGGCACCACAGCCGCCCCGCAGCCGAAGGCGGACGCTATGTGCGGCTGGAGATGCCCAGCCGGGTGGGCGACGGAGACGCCGGCACCGGCGCCCTGCCCTGGGTGCGCCGCGTGGACATGAACCACCAACCCAAGGGCGCGGTGTTCTCGCCCCCGCTGCTGCAGGCCATCACCGAACGCATCGCGCGGGGCGAGCAGTGCATGGTCTTCCTGAACCGGCGCGGCTACGCCCCGGTGCTGCACTGCAATGACTGCGACTGGAAGAGCGAGTGCCCGCACTGCAGCGCCTACCGGGTCTTCCACAAGATCGATCGCACGCTGCGTTGCCACCACTGCGGCTACACCGAACGCGTGCCGCGTGCCTGCCCGGGCTGCGGCAGCCCCGACATCCGCCCCATGGGCCGTGGCACCGAGAAACTTGAGGAGCATCTGGCCGAGCTGCTGGCCGATGTCCGACGGCCCGACGGCAGCGCCGTGCGCATCGCGCGCATCGACGCCGACACCACCAAGCTCAAGGGCGAGCTCGAAGCCCAGCTGGCCCAGGTGCACAGCGGCGAAGTCGATGTGCTCGTGGGCACGCAGATGATCGCCAAGGGCCACGATTTCCGCCGCATCACGCTGGTGGCGGCGGCCAACCCCGACAGCGCGCTGTTCTCGAGCGACTTTCGCGCGCCCGAGCGCCTGTTCAGCCTGCTCATGCAGGCCGCAGGCCGCGCAGGCCGCGATGCCGGTATCAGCGCCCAGAGCGAGATGTGGGTCCAGACCCAGCACCCCACGCACCCGCTCTACGACAACCTCAAGAAGCACGACTACCCGGGCTTCGCCACACAACAGCTGCAAGAGCGCGAGCAGGCCGGCCTGCCGCCCTTCAGCTTCCAGGCCCTGGTGCGCGCCGAAGCACGCACGCAGGAAACTGCCCAGGCCTTTCTCAACGCAGCCAGCGCGCTGGGCACCGAGGCCGCGGCCTCGCTACACGTCACGCTCTACCCGGCCGTCCCGATGAGCGTGCAGCGCGTGGCCAATGTGGAGCGCGCGCAGATGCTGATCGAGTCACCGTCTCGCGCCGCGCTGCAGCGTTTCCTGGCGGACTGGCACGACACCCTGCACGCCGTGCGGCAGGGCCCCGAGGGGAAAGGGCTGATCCGCTGGGCGGTGGACGTGGATCCTTTGGCGATCTAAAAAAAAGCGGCCGTCAGGGTTTGCACCCCGACGACCGTAGCCCTTCAGCCAAAGGGTTCAGTGGCGGGGCGCGGGGCGGGGCGCGGGTAATTTTTATTAAGTAGGGCCACACGCCCCA
>JBKBHP010000010.1:0-35593 GCA_046299695.1 Hylemonella sp. | reverse complement strand
ACCCCTCCCCACCTGGGTTACTGGGGGGGCCCGCGTGGCGGCCCGCGATTCTTTTTAAGTCCTTCTGGCCTCAGGCCAGATCGAAGCGGTCCAGGTTCATGACCTTGTTCCAGGCCGCGACAAAGTCCTTGACGAACTTGGCCTTGTTGTCGTCCTGCGCATAGGCTTCGCAGATGGCGCGCAGCTGCGAGTTGGAGCCGAAAGCCAGGTCCACGCGGGTCGCGGTCCACTTGGCAGCACCGGTCTTGCGGTCCTTGCCCTCGTAGGCGTTGTCGCCCGTGGGCTTCCAGGCGATACCCATGTCGACCAGGTTGACGAAGAAATCGTTCGTCAGCTGGCCCGGACGCTGGGTGAAGACACCGGCCTTGGAGCCGCCCACATTGGCACCGAGCACGCGCAGGCCGCCGACCAGCACCGTCATCTCGGGAGCGGACAGCGTGAGCAGCTGCGCCTTGTCGACCAGCATCTCCTCGGGCGAGACGCTGTAGGCCTTCTTGCGGTAGTTGCGGAAGCCATCGGCCACCGGCTCGAGCACCGCGAAGGACTCGGCATCGGTCTGCTCCTGGCTGGCGTCCATGCGGCCCGGTGCGAATGGCACGGTGACCGCGTGACCGGCCGCCTTGGCGGCCGACTCGACAGCGGCGCAGCCCGCCAGCACGATCAGGTCGGCCAAGGACACCTTCTTGCCACCGGAGGCGCTCTTGTTGAACTCAGCCTGGATGCCTTCGAGCGTCTTGAGCACCTTGGCCAGCTGGGCCGGCTGGTTGGCTTCCCAGTCCTTCTGCGGGGCCAGGCGGATGCGCGCGCCATTGGCGCCGCCGCGGCGGTCGGAGCCGCGGAAGGTCGAGGCCGAGGCCCAGGCGGTCGACACCAGCTCGCTCACGCCCAGGCCACTGGCGAGCACCTTGGCCCTGAGATCGGCGATGTCCTTGGCGTCGACCAGCGCGTGGTTGACGGCGGGGATGGGGTCTTGCCAGATCAGGTCTTCCTTCGGCACCTCGGGGCCCAGGTACAGGCTCTTCGGGCCCATGTCGCGGTGGGTCAGCTTGAACCAGGCGCGGGCGTAGGCATCGGCGAACTCGTCCGGGTTGTTGAGGAAGTGGCGGGCAATCTTCTCGTAGGCCGGGTCGAACTTGAGCGAGAGGTCGGCCGTGGTCATCGACGGCGGGTGCTTCTTGCTCGGATCGTGCGCGTCGGGGATCATGTCCTCGGGCGCAACGTTCTTGGCACGCCACTGGATGGCACCGGCGGCCGTCGTCATCTGCTCATAGTCGTACTTGAACAGCACCTTGAGGTAGCCCATGTCCCACTTCGTCGGGTTGGGCTTCCAGGCACCTTCGAAGCCGCTGGTGGTGGTGTCACCGCCCTTGCCGCTGCCGTGCTTGTTGATCCAGCCGAAGCCCATCTCTTCCATGGGCGCGCCTTCGGGCTCGGGGCCAACCAGGTTGGCAGGACCGGCGCCGTGCATCTTGCCGAAGGTGTGGCCGCCGGCCACCAGGGCCACGGTCTCGTAGTCGTTCATGGCCATGCGCGCGAAGGTCTCGCGCACGTCCTTGCCCGAGGCCACCGGGTCGGGCTTGCCGTCCGGGCCCTGCGGGTTGACGTAGATCAGGCCCATCTGCACGGCGGCCAGCGGGTTTTCGAGGTTGCGATCGCCGCTGTAACGGCTGTTGGGCTTGTCGCTGGTAGCCAGCCACTCCTTCTCGGCGCCCCAGTAGATGTCCTCTTCCGGCGCCCAGATGTCGGCGCGGCCGCCACCGAAACCGAAGGTCTTGAAGCCCATGGTTTCCATGGCCACGTTGCCGGCCAGGACGAACAGGTCGGCCCAGGAAATCGCATTGCCATACTTCTTCTTGATCGGCCAGAGCAGGCGGCGCGCCTTGTCGAGGTTGCCGTTGTCAGGCCAGCTGTTGAGCGGGGCGAAGCGCTGGTTGCCGGTGTTGGCGCCACCCCGGCCGTCGGCCGTGCGGTAGGTGCCAGCGGCGTGCCAGGCCATGCGGATCATCAGGCCACCGTAGTGGCCCCAGTCGGCGGGCCACCAGTCCTGGCTCTGGGTCATGAGGTCCGCAAGGTCCTTCTTCATCGCCTTGTAATCCAGCTTCTTGAAGGCCTCGGCGTAGTTGAAGTCCGGGTCCATGGGGTTGGAGACCGGCTGGTGCTGGTGCAGGATGGACAGGTTGAGCTGATTCGGCCACCAGTCGGCATTGGACTGGGCGCCGTGCGTGGCACGCGCGCCGCCGGCTGCGTGGAAGGGACACTGGGCTTCGGACATGGGTTCTCTCCTTGGGTAATGGGCACGCAAACGGGTCGGGAAAACTTGGAGCGAAGGACCGGCCGCTCAGTGGGTTTGCGCCAGAGCGGCCAGGGCTTCCAGCCAGGACAGCTGCTGTGTAGGCAAGGTAACAGACATACGCAGACTCCTGTGGCATGAAAGTGCGCCTAGTCTAGGATTCATCTATCTTTCTGGCCATTTGATTTGGAATATCTATCGAATAGGCGACAGCTATCCATGTATGGATATTCATAGGTGTTTACCCGAGTATCCGGAACGGATCAGGTCATCAGACCGACCGCGCCCGAGAAACTCAGGAAGGCCACGGCCGTGGAGACCAGGATGATGCGGGCGATGCGTCCGTTGTCGGCGCCAAAGCGCTCGGCCAGCAGCGAGACATTGCTGGCGCTGGGCAGAGCTGCGGCCAGCACCATGACCGTGAGGGCGAAACGACTCAGCGGCACGCCCAGCTGCATCGCGCCCACGCCCACCATCAGCACCAGCAGCGGGTGCAGCAGCAGCTTGAACACCGCCACCGGCACGTAGTCGCGCAGCGGGATGGGGGCGTGCTTGCTCTCCATCGTGAGGATCTGGGAGCGCGCCAGCACGGCGCCGATGGTGAACAGCGCCACGGGTGAGGCCGCATCGGCCAGCAGGCCCACGGTCTTGTGCACCGGCCCCGGCAGCTCGAGCTGGATGGAGGAGGCCACGCCTCCGAGCAGGATGGCCCAGGGCATGGGATTGGTCAGCATGCCCTTGAGCGCATTCTTGAGCGCCACCGCCGTGCCGTGCTTGTCGGCGCCGTCCAGCCGCGAGAGCGCGATGCACAGCGAGGTGGTGATCACCATGTCCACCAGCATGCCCACGATGATGGGCGCGGCCGCCAGCGGCCCGAGCAGGGCCACGAGCAGGGGCACGCCCATGAAACCCGTGTTGGGAAAGGCCGCCACCAGGGCGCCGAAGGACGCGTCGTTCCAGCGGATGCGGGTGTTGAGCGTGACGGCGATGGTGAAGCCCACCATGACCAGGCCGCAGAGCAGCCAGATGAAGAACACCGAGTAGTCGAGCAGCTGCGCGATCGGCGTGCTGGCGCCGAAACGGTAGAGCATGCAGGGCAGGGCGAAGAAGAGCACGAAGCCGTTGAGCCCGGGGATCGCCTCCAGCGGCAGCATGCGGCGGCGGGCGGCGAGGTAGCCGCAGAGCACGAGCGCGAAGAAGGGGAAGGTGACCGCGAAGATTTGCAACACGGTGTGTATTGTCGCCGCAGTGTGAAACGTGCTCTGGTTATGATCGTCCGCAGCAACTCTCTCCCGCATGTCGACTTCCTTCTCCCACGGTCTCAATCTCGCGCAGCAGGACGCTGTCAACTACCTGCATGGCCCCTGCCTGGTGCTGGCTGGCGCCGGCTCCGGCAAGACACGGGTCATCACGCACAAGATCGGGCGTCTGATCCAGGCGGGTCTGGAGCCCAAGCGCATCGCCGCCATCACCTTCACCAACAAGGCCGCCGCCGAAATGCGCGAGCGTGCCAAGGGGCTGATCGGCAAACAGGCCAAGGACGTGCGCATCTGCACCTTCCACGCGCTCGGCGTGCATCTGCTGCGTGAGGACGGCGAGGCCGTCGGACTCAAGCCCCAGTTCTCCATCCTCGACAGTGACGACGTCACCAGCATCCTCAAGGATGCCGGCGGCAGCACGGACGCGGCCACCGCGCGCCAGTGGCAGTGGACCATCAGCCTGTGGAAGAACATGGGACTGAACGCGGCCCAGGCCGAGGCCATTGCCAAGGACGACAACGAACGCATCACGGCGCGCATCATGGCGCGCTACGAGGAGCGACTGGCCGCCTACCAGAGCGTGGACTTCGACGACCTGATCGGCCTGCCGCTCAAGCTGTTGCGCGACCACGCAGACGTGCGCGCCAAGTGGCAGAAGATCATGGGCCACATCCTGGTGGACGAATACCAGGACACCAATGCCACGCAGTACGACCTGCTCAAGCTGCTGGTGCCGCCCGACCCCAAGGACGCGCGCTTCACCGCCGTGGGCGACGACGACCAGTCCATCTACGGCTGGCGCGGCGCCACGCTGGACAACCTGAAGAAGCTGCCGCTCGACTTCCCCACGCTCAAGGTCATCAAGCTGGAGCAGAACTACCGTTCCACCGGCGCCATCCTGCAGGCGGCCAACAATGTGATCGGCCCCAACCCCAAGCTCTTCCCCAAACGTCTGTGGAGCGATCTGGGTGAGGGCGAGCCCGTGCGTGTGGTCGACGCCGACAACGAGGAGCACGAGGCCGAGCGCGCGGTGGCGCGCATCCAGAGCCTGCGCTCGACCTCGCAGCACAAGGAGTTCAAGGACTTCGCCGTGCTCTACCGCGCCAACCACCAGGCCAAGGTGTTCGAGCAGGCCCTGCGCAAGGCCCAGATCCCCTACAAGGTCTCAGGCGGCACGAGCTTCTTCGACCGCGCCGAGATCCGCGACCTCTGCGCCTGGTTCCGGCTCTGGGTCAACAACGACGATGACCCGGCCTTCCTGCGCGCCGTGACGACGCCCAAACGCGGCATCGGCCACCAGACTCTGCAGTCGCTGGGCACCTTCGCCAGCCAGTACAAGGTCAGCCTCTTCGAAGGCCTGTTCTCGTCTTCCCTGGGCTCGGTGCTCAATGCGCGGACTGTGGGCAGCCTACACGAGTTCGGTCGCTACATCAACGACCTGGAGTACCGCGCCCGCCAGACCACGGGCGCCGAGGATGCGCGCGCCTTCATGGCCGACTGGCTCAAGGACATCGGCTACGAAAAACACCTCTACGACAGCGAGGACAACGAACGGGTCGCCGCCAGCCGCTGGATCAACGTCATGGAGTTCTGCGACTGGATGGCCAAGCGCTGCGGCGGTGAGATCGATGACACCGCGGGCGTGACGCTGGCCAGCGAGAAGAAGTCCCTGCTCGAAGTCGCGCAGACCGTCTCGCTGCTGTCAACCATCAGCGAGCGCGAGAAGGACCAGAACGTGGTCACCCTGTCGACCCTGCATGCTGCCAAGGGCCTGGAGTGGCCCCACGTGATGCTGGTCGGTGTCACCGAGGGCATGCTGCCCTTCAAGCTGGACGAAGGCGGTGATTCACTCGGCGGCTCCCAGCGCGAGCACGAGGCCGTGAACGAGAACATCGCCCAGCGCCTGCAGGAGGAACGCCGCCTCATGTACGTGGGCATCACCCGTGCCCAGCGCAGCCTGGCCGTGAGCTGGCCCAAACGCAAGAAGAAGGGCCGCGAGATGGTCAGTGCCCAGCCCAGCCGTTTCATCGCCGAAATGGCCCTGGACACGGCCACGGTCAAGGAGGACCCGCGCGAGAAGCTGCGCGCACTGCGTGCCGAGTTTGCCAAGAAGGCACAGGATGCTGCCGCGGCGCAGGCCCTGGCCGGAGGCGCGGCATGAGAGCGGCCCTGTCCCTGCTGGCGCCGGGACTGGCGTCTCTGGCCGCCGCCCAGGCGCCGGTCTCCCCCGGCGTCCCCGCGCAGGAGAGCACACCCGGCTGGCAGCTCTGTGCGGCCCAAACCGAGGATGCCACGGCCCGGCTGGCCTGTTATGACCGCTGGGTGCAGCAGCAGGCGCAACCTGCCGCCGTCGCAGCCTCGCCAGCCGACGTACCGGCTCCGCCGCCCGATTGCCGCAGCGGCCCGCAGTCCACCCTCTCGCGGTACTGGGAACTGGAATCGGGCAGCGACTGCGGGCGCTTCAACATCCGCGGCTACAAGCCCATCAGCCTGTCCTGGGTGCACGGCAACAGCGTGAACACGGCGCCCAGTTCCGATGCCGCGGGCCGCACGGCCACCAGCGCCCAGCCCTATATGCGCAACGAGATGCGCATCCAGCTCTCGGTGCGTACCAAGGTGGCCTCGGGCCTGCTGCCCTGGCTGCCCGAAGGCCAGCGTGATTCGGTCTGGTTCGGCTACACCCAGCAGTCCTACTGGCAGCTCTTCAACGGCGAGATCTCGCGCCCCTTCCGCACCACGGACCACGAGCCCGAGATGATGTACATCCTGCCCACGCCGCTGGACCTGCCCGGCGGCTGGCGCCTGCGCTACAGCGGCTTGAGCATCAACCATCAGTCCAACGGCCAGACACTGCCGCTCTCACGCAGCTGGAACCGCCTGATCGTCATGGCCGGCATGGAGCACGGCGACCGCTACACCGTGACCGGCCGGCTTTGGAAGCGCGTGACAGACGGCGACAGCAACAGCAGCAGCCCCGCCGCAGGTGACGACAACCCGGGCATCGATGACACGATCGGCCGTGCCGAGCTCACCGGCAGCTGGCAGGTCCGGCCCGAGCACACCCTGGCCCTGACGCTGCGCCACAGCCTGCGCAGTGACGCCAACGGCTCCTGGCGCCTGGAATGGCTGCGCCCCATCGACCCCGCCTCGCCCGGTCTGCGCCTGCACGTGCAGCTCTTCAGCGGCTACGGCGATGCCCTGGTGGACTACAACCGGCGGCGCACGGCCCTGAGCGTGGGTTTGAGCCTCGTGGACTGGTAGTGGCTTCGATGGTAAATAAAAACAATTCTTATTCATCTCTATAATCGTTCTCCTCACAGACTCCCGGTGTCCGGCGCCCCGCTCGCCCGGCCCACGACGAGAGCATGCACCTCCCCCGCCTGTCCCGCCTTCCCGGTCCCGCCCTGTTCAACGCACTTGAAGGATGCGCGCCATGACCGCGCTGCACGAACTTCCGCTGCACACACCGGCCCTGGTGCGCGACGTCCTGCCCCCCGAGGGGCAGGCCGAATGGCGCACCCGCCTTGAGGAGATCGGCTTCCTGCCCGGTGAGCCGGTGCGCGTGATCGCGCGCGGTGCTCCGGGTGCCGACCCACTGGTGGTGCGTATCGCCGACTCCACCTTCGCGCTGCGCCGGGCCGAGGCGGCCTGCGTGCAGGTGCAGGCTCTGGACCCGGTCAGCGAGGACGCCGCACGATGAACCCCGCCGTCATCCACGTCCACCCCACCGGTCCGCTGGTGGCCCTGGTGGGCAACCCGAACTGCGGCAAGACGGCGCTCTTCAACCGCCTGACCGGCAGCCACCAGAAAGTGGCCAACTACGCCGGCGTGACGGTGGAGCGCAAGGAAGGGCGTTTTCGCACCGCCGCCGGCAAGCTGCTGCGCCTGCTGGACCTGCCCGGCACCTACAGCCTCTACCCGCGTTCGCCCGATGAGCAGGTGACGGTGGACGTGCTGCGCGGCCAGGCCACGGGCGAGAAACGGCCTGACCTCGTGGTCTGCGTGGTCGACGCCACCAACCTGCGCCGCAACCTGCGCCTGGTGCTGGGCGTCAAGCGCATGGGCCTGCCCTGCGTGGTGGCGCTGAACATGGCCGACCTGGCCGAACAGCAAGGCCTGAAGATCGACACCGAGGCCCTGGCGCGCGAACTGGGCGTGCCCGTGGTGCGCACCGTGGCCATCGACAGCGGTGGTGCTGGTCTCCTGCAGACCGCGCTGGACGACGCAGCGTTATGGCGCCCGGGCACCGAGGCCCCGGCCGCCGCGCCCGAAGCCGATGCACGCGGCGACCATGAGGCCGTGCGCGCCATACTGGAACGCCTGGGCCTGGCCGCCGCCGTGCCGCACGCGCGCAGCGACCGCATCGACCGCGTCGTGCTGCACCCGGTGGCGGGCCCGCTGCTGCTGGCCGTGCTGCTGTTTTTGGTCTTCCAGGCCGTGTTCGCCTGGGCCGAAGCGCCCATGGGCTGGATCGAAGCGGGGACGGGCTGGGTGGGCGAGCAAGTGGGCACCCTGCTGCCAGAGGGCTGGGTACGCAGCCTGCTGGTGGACGGCATCGTGGCCGGCCTGGGCGGCGTGATCGTCTTCCTGCCGCAGATCGTCATCCTTTTCGCCTTCATCCTGGTGCTGGAAGAAAGCGGCTACCTGCCGCGCGCAGCCTTTCTGCTGGACCGCCTGATGGGCGCGCTGGGCCTGTCGGGGCGCAGCTTCATCCCGCTGCTCTCCAGCTTTGCCTGCGCCATCCCCGGCATCATGGCCGCGCGCACCATCGCCAATCCGCGCGACCGGCTCGTGACCATCCTGATCGCGCCGCTGATGACCTGCTCGGCCCGGCTGCCGGTCTACGCCCTGCTGATCGGCGCCTTCGTGCCGCAGCGTGAGGTCTGGGGCGGCTTCGAGCTGCAGGGGCTGGTGCTGTTTGGTCTCTACGTGGCGGGCATCGCCGGCGCCATGGCCGTGGCCTGGATGCTCAAGCACTTCACCACCCGCGGCCAGGTCCGCACCCTGATGATGGAACTGCCGTCCTACCACTGGCCTCGGCTGCGCAATGTGCTCATCGGGTTGTGGCAGCGTGTGAAGATCTTCCTGCGCCGCGTGGGCGGTGTGATCCTGACGCTGACCGTGCTGCTCTGGTTCCTGGCCAGCTATCCAGGCGCACCAGAGGGCGCCACCGGACCCGCCATCGAGTACAGCCTGGCTGGCATGATCGGCCGCGCGCTGGCTGTCGTGTTCGAGCCCATCGGCTTCAACTGGCAGATCAGCATCGCCCTGGTGCCGGGCCTCGCCGCCCGCGAAGTTGCCGTCAGTGCGCTAGGGACGGTCTATGCGCTCTCGGCCACCGACGACGACACGGCCCAGGCGTTGATGCCGCTGATCTCGGAAAGCTGGAGCCTGGCCACCGCGCTCTCACTGCTCATGTGGTACGTGTTCGCGCCCATGTGCCTGTCGACGCTGGCGACAATCCGTCGCGAGACCGGTGGCTGGCGCATGGCCATCGTCACCGGAGCCTATCTCTTTGCGCTGGCCTATGCGGCATCGTTCGTGACCTACCGCGCGGCCCTGGCGCTGGGCGCGGGCTGACCACCGCGCACGCAGCGCTCAAGGCCGGGGCGTTGCTCCGGCCTTTTGTTTTTCGGCTTCGTCCTGGAAGACCTGCTGCGCGATCTTGAACGAGTCCAGCCCCGCCGGGGCACCGCAATAGACCGCGGCCTGCAGGAAGACCTCGCAGATCTCCTCCTTCGTCACGCCATTGTTGAGTGCGCCCTTGAGGTGCAGCTTGAGCTCGTTGGGGCGGTTGAGCGCCGTCAGCATGGCCAGATTGAGCAGGCTGCGCGTCTTGCGATCCAGGCCCGGGCGCGTCCAGACCGTGCCCCAGGCGTTTTCGGTCAGGAACTGCTGGATCGGCGCCATGAAGGCATCGGCATTTGCCAGCGACTTGTTCACATAGTCCTCGCCCAGCACGGCTTTGCGCACGGCCAGACCGGCCTTGTATCTCGGGTTCTCGTCCATGGGGTCTCCGGTGGTATTGGCTTGGTCTGCGACTGTACAGGGCCTGAGCGCGCGGGCGGTCAATCGCCCCAGCGGGCGTAGTACACCGAGAACGCCGTCACCAGGCCATAGAGCAGCATGGCCAGGCTGATGAGGGCGAACATGCTCCACACCGGGGCGCCGCCCTGCACCAGCAGCCAGCCGCCCACGGCCACGAGCAGCAGGCGCAGCGTGCCGGCCAGCACCGGGCCCAGCAGCCTGCCCGCGCCCTGGGCCGCAAAGTACAGGCACAGCCCCAGGGCGAAGAAGCCGTAGGCCGGCGCCACCCAGCGGAAGTAGCTGCGCGCATAGGCGATCACCTGAGCTTCATCGGTGAACAGACGTGACCAGACATCGGGCCACAGCGCCACCAGCAGGCCGATGCCCCCCACGATGGCCGCCGCGAGCCCTGCCCCCGTCCAGGCGACGCGCCGCGCACGCTGCACCCGGCCGGCGCCCAGCGCCATGCCCACCAGGGGCAGGCAGGCCACACCGATGGCGAAGGTGATGGGGATGAGCAGGAACTCCAGCCGCGCGCCGATGCCGTAGCCCGCCAGCGCCTCGGTGCCGAAGCCGGCCACGATGCGTGTGACGATGAGAATGGTCAGCACGGTCTGCAATGCCGAGAGGCTGGAGACGGCGCCGACCTTGAGGATGTCGTGGAAGTTGTCGCGCTGCAGCCGCGCCGTGAACCGCAGCCGCACACGGGCTCGCCCCGAACGCAGATGGCGGTAGAGATAGGCGGCCCCCAGGGCAAAGGCCAGCACCTGCCCCAGCGCAATGCCGGCCATGCCCAGGCGCGGCACGGGCCCCCACCCCAGGCCGAACCAACCGCCGAAGAGGATCTGCCCCAGGGCCACCAGCAGCAGCGTGACCGATGGTGTCTTCATGTCACCCGCACCACGCAGGGCCGAGGCAAATGCATTGAGCAGCCAGATGACCAGGGCGCCCGCGAAGGCCACGCTCGCATAGGCCAGCGCCTCGTCCAGCGCGCGCTCACGCCCACCGATCAGCGCGATGAGCGGACGACCCCAGCCCAGCACCAAGACACTGAAGAACAGGCCCAGCGCCGCGCTGATCACGACCGCATGCAGCACCAGGGCATCGGCCCGCGCCTGCTGACCCGCGCCCAGCGCTCGGCTGACGGCCGAGGCGATACCGCCGCCCATGGAGCCGGCCGAGAGCATCTGCTGCAGCATGATGAGCGGGAACACCAGCGCCATGCCCGCCAGTGGCGCCGTACCCAGGACGCCCACATAGACCGTCTCGGCCACGCTGACCAGGGCGGTGGCCACCATGGCGAACATATTGGGCAGGCTCAGACGCCAGATGGTGGGGAGCAGCGGTGAGGTGGTGAGATCGGTGGAGGCAGCCATGGCGAGCAGTGCGGGCCGCAGCCGGCCCTGTGGCCACCATCATGGCAGGCCTGACGCCTTTCTGCAGCGCGCCGGCGACAGGGGTCAGCTGCCGATGCCGCGCGCCATCATCGCAGCCAGCACGGGCAGGCTCACGATGAGCAGCAACTGCCCGCCCACCCAGCGGCGCGTCTCGTCCACCTGCGCCTCCTCGGGCAGGCGCCCCGAGGTTCTGAGCTGCCTGAGCCAGCGCGGGTAGCGCAGCGTGGGTCCGATGGACAGCAGCCCCACCACGGCAAAGACGGCGACCTTGCCCCAGAACACCGGGTTCTGAAGGTAAAAGTCCGCCCCCTTGGCCCCCCAGGCCACCCGCGCCAGGCCTGCGGCCAGCAGCAGGATGGCCGCAGCGCCATAGGCCTGATCTACCCGGGCCAGGGTGCGCACCCAGTCTGCCGAGGGCGGCTGGCGCAACAGTACGAATTCGGCCGCCAGAGCGGCGATCAGCAGCAGCAGGGCCCAGTGGTGCACGATGGCCAGGGCCAGGTCATGGTTCATGTTCGAGTCCTCGGAGCGGCAGCTCGGTCAGGGCGGGATGCCTTGATGTGTACACTGCATACATTACAGTCTAGCCTTGTATGTATACACTGTCAACATCTCAACCCCCGGAACACCATGCCCGCCCCCTACCACCACGGCCATCTGCGCGCCGCCCTGCTGGCCACGGCCCGCGCGCAGCTGGCCGCTGGCGACGAAACGACGTTAAGCCTGCGCGAACTGGCTCAACGCGTGGGGGTGAGCGTGAACGCCAGCTACCGCCATTTCGCCAGCAAGGAGGCCCTGCTGACCCAGGTCGCCGCCGATGGTTTTCTGGAGTTGCGTCAGCACATGCTCGACCGTCTGCAAGGCCAACCGGGCGCGGACGCGACGCAGCGCCTGCGCCTGGCCGGTGAGGCCTACATCGACTTCGCGCAGAACGCGCCCGGGCTGTTCCGCCTGATGTTCAGCCAGAAGGGACGTTTCGAATCGAATGAGGCATTCCGGGCCTCGTCCGGCGCGGCTTTCGGCGTGCTCGTCGAACTGGCCGCCGAGCTGCGCGGCGAGCCCGTGCAGGCGCCGGGCGTCATGAAACTGGCCATCGGCGCCTGGTCGCTGGTGCACGGCTACGCCACCTTCGCGATCGAGTGCTATCTGGCAGCCCTGCCCGAGGCGCTGCGCCCCAGCCCTGCGGAGCTGGTGCAGATGCTGAACCTGCAGGCCTGAGGCGACCGCAGACACAGCCGCAAGGGCGGATCAGTGGGTGCCGCGCGGGGCCCACGCGGCGGACAGGAAGTCCGCGAGCTTTTCGGGCACGTCGTTGTCAAAGCTCATCAGCAGATCGGAGGCCTGGGCCGCGGCTGCGGCTTGCAGGATGCCGGCCAGGCTGTCCTTCTGCGCGGCAGTCACCGCATGCTGGCGGCTGACCAGGCAAGCCAGTGTTGCCTCGCGCAGGCGGTCCGAGCCCAGGACATGCCAGGCGTAGTCGATCTCATAGCGCTCGAAGGCGTCCTTGAGGCTCTCGCCGTTCTGGCGGGCTTCTTCCGCGAAGTGGTTCAGCGTGCGCGTGCTGAGCGCGTCCATGACGTGGGCGACGGGCGCGGCGTGATCGGGAATGAGGTGGTCGAGGGCCATGGAGGACTCCGGTGAGGTCGTGGGCATGCGCCCGGAATGCATCTGGCGGCCGACGCCTGGCGTCCCGGCGGGCAGATGCGACAAAGGTGGCGATCCGCTGGCGGACCCCACGGCACACACCGTCTTGCGGGGAAGGCGGCGCCTGGATGGAAGGGAACGGACTGCATCGCCCTCAGCCTGTCCTCACGGGGCGGGGCACTGCAGAAAATGAAAAGCCACCCCGGGGAGGATGGCTTTCTGAGAAATCTTGGTGGTGTAGTTTAACAGAAAACCAAACCCACATATCAGCAGTCTCTCAGCCCCGGTCGGAAGCCTTGAGACCCACGCGCGATTCCGGGGAAGGATTTCGCGCAACCGCACATGCCCATGATTGTAAGTTCAGAGAGGCAGATTGGCACTCGCAGTTGCCACGACTGCCGAGGAATCTCGGGGCCGCAACTTGGCTTTCCTCTCGTTTGTCGCCGTAATGCCCGGCACGAACGACGAAAGGAAATGCCATGCAAACCGAACCCGCCTTCACCGAAACGGAGCTTGCACATCGGTGGAACGTCAGCATCAAGACCCTTCAACGCTGGCGCAGTGAAGAACGCGGCCCGCCGTACATCAAGCTCTCAAAGGCCGTCCGCTACCCAGTGGATGAGATCGTCACCTATGAGCAGGCGATCCGCCAGGGCATGTCCAACGAAGCGCCGTTGCCATCCTTGACCGACGCGCAGCCCGTTGTCGAATCTCCCGCGCCCGCCGCCCCCGAACCAAAGCGGTACTACTTGAGCGAGGCCTTCGCACTGATCGCGCAGTACGGCAGTCTTGAAGCGGCAGAGGCCGGGCTGACGGAGGCGCGCGATGAAACCAAAGGTTGATGCCGATAGACAGGATGTTGTGTCCAGCCCGGATGAGCCAGTCATCACGTATCCGGTCCTCGATGAAAACCAGTTGTCCTCGAGGTGGAATCTCTCACCCAAGACGCTGCAAAAGTGGCGCTCGGAAGGAATCGGCCCGCCCGCCTGGCACCTCAACAGATCTATCCGTTACCTTCTGATGGAGGTCGAGGCCTTCGAGCGCAAGGCTCGGGTCACTTGGAAATCCCCTACCGGACGCCAGTTGTCCGAATCCTCCCCGACGGCACGAGAAGACGCCATCAAGCAGATGATGCAGAAGCGGGCCGCACGCCGCGATCAGGTTTTTTACTCCGCCAAGGATGTGGTCGACATCACTGGATTGCCCGGTTACTGGATTCACCAGAATCTGGAACGCCTGCGGCTCGGCATTCCTTTCTACCGGATCGCAAACGGTGATGTCATCCGCTTCAGCATAGAGGAAATCTTCCTCTGGGAGATGCATCACTTGCGCCCCTGTCGATACCCGGTCGACAGGGGCGGCGAGGTCAAAGAACAAGGGGGCACTCACCTGCCATCTGAGTGAAAGGGCGTGAGGTTGGCCGCCGCACCTACAGGTCGAGGATTTCTGCTGTCTGTTCCTATTTTTCGTCGAATTGTTGCTTTGGACGAAAATATAAAACATACTCCACCCATGCTCTCCAGTACCCACAATCAACGCGTCCTCGATCTGGCCAGCCAGAAGGGGCTACTGCGCGCCAGCGATCTGGACGCCATCAGTGCGCCTCGGGTCGTTCTGACGCGCCTGACCGCTGCGGGTCTACTAGAGAAGGTGGGGCGTGGTCTGTATCGTCTGCCGGATGCACAGGTTTCGGAATTCGAGAGCCTTGGCACCATCGCCACCAAGGTACCTCAAGCGGTGTTCTGCCTGCTTACGGCGCTGCAGTTTCATGAGCTGACCACGCAGCTGCCGCGTCAGATCTGGATCGCCATGCCTCGGGGCAGCCACCCGCCCCGTGTCGACTACCCGCCCGTCAAGATGGTGCAGTTCACGGGTGATGCCTACTTGGCAGGGATTGAGGAAGTCGAACGCGACGGTGTGAGGCTCCGGGTGTACGGCGTGGCCAAGACCGTGGCGGACTGCTTCAAGCACCGCAACAAGATCGGGCTGGATGTGGCGCTGGAGGCGCTGAAGGACGCCCGGGCGCGCAGCAAGGCCTCCGTCGACGACATCTGGCGTTTTGCCAAGATATGCCGCGTGGCCAATGTGATGCGCCCCTACCTGGAGAGCGTCGGATGAGTGCGGCCACCCCAAATGTCGCGGCATCCGTCCGTGCGCGTCTGCTCAATGTCGCCAAAGCGCAAGGCGTCGATTTCAATCAGGTGCTGGTGCGCTTCGCCTTGGAGCGCATCCTCTATCGGCTGACCCAGTCGCCGCACGCGGACCGCTTTCTGCTCAAAGGTGCGCTGCTGTTCACGCTCTGGTACGACATGCCACACCGGGCCACACGCGACGCCGATCTGTTGGGTTTCGGTGCCAGTGATCTGGAGTCAGTGGCCCAAGTATTCCGGGACATCGCAGCTGTACTAGTCGACGACGGCATTGTGTTCGACCCAGCCTCCGTCACGGTCGAGGAGATCCGCAAGGAAGCTGGCTACGGTGGCGTTCGCGTGATGATTGCAGGTGACCTGGCCAGAGCACGCTGCAAGACCCAAATCGATGTCGGCTTCGGCGACGCCGTCACCCCTGCGCCTGTTGATTCGGTCTACCCAGTACTGCTGGAGGAAATGCCCGCGCCACGGCTGCGGGCCTACCCAACGTACACCGTCATCGCGGAAAAGCTCCACGCCATCGCGTTGCTGGGCATGACCAACAGCCGCTTGAAGGACTACTTCGATCTGTCGGTGCTGTTGGAACGAGAAACTCTGGACACTGATCTGCTGGCCCAAGCGATCAAGGCCACGTTCGAAAGACGGGGCATGGCGGTTCCTGATGCGCTGCCAGTCGGCCTGACGGACGAGTTTGCGCACGACGCTTCGCGCCAGGCGCTGTGGCTGGCATTTCTCAAGAAAAACGAACTCGCCCCTGAACCCTTGGCAGCCATCGTGGATCGGCTGCGTGCAATTTTGGGGAACGCGTTGAACCGCGCTCGAGGGTAGGCCAGATGCAGCAACTACGGCTCTACAGCGATGCGCATCGGGCGATGGCAACGCACCAAAGACCTTGACTAGGTGCGGACAGCAAGTCGCTGCAACACGCTCCATGCGGCAGCCCAGTCGATTCGCTCCTGCTCCAAGCGAACGTTTTGCCCCCAGCGCTGCTGCTTGAGATCCCGATAGAGTTGCTGCTCTTGCTCCGTCAGAAGCGTCAGTTCCGTTGCTGGATGCTGCGCCGACTCATCCACCCACAGCGCCTTGTGTCGAAGCAAGGTGTCTTCGTCCATGAGCACGGATTGCAACTCCGGGATGTATGAACGGGCGCGATGCAGGATGGCAAATCCATGGGTGTCCAAATCACCCCAGTAGGTGCACTTTGCGCGGGCAAGCCAAGGGAAACGGGCCAACACGTCGACGTTATAGCCAAGACGCATGAACACGACAGCGCCCGGCATGTCGGACATTGCCAGTCCCGTTTGAAGGTTCTCGACAATAAACACATGTGAGACCGGCAAATTGAGACCCGCCAGGTCTTCCACTGGTGCAGTGATGTCACCCACGCCACCGACCCTGGCTCGCAACACCTGATCCAGCACCCGCATTCGCACAAGGAGTGGAGGTGCTTTCAGTCCGCAGCGTTGGTAAAAATCCAGTTCGCTGGAAGAGTCCTCTTGAATTGCGGCCACCAGATCCGTCAGCAGCCCTTTGCGCCCATCGAGCCATTTGCTATCCAGCCCGGACACCGGCAGCTGGCGGGGATAGAGGTCGGCTTGTGGATGGTTCGCTATCCAATCCAGCATCTCTGCAAGCCGATGAAAATCGGCATCGCCGTAGTCCGCCAGGACATCAAAGTACCTCGGCAACGGCTGCGCCAGTACCGGCCAGCGAGCAGTGAGTGTCCGGTAGCGAGATTGAGCACGCTCCCATCGTGCGGACTCACCAATCCACATGGCAACTTCCTCTGGGCCGCCCAACGCTAGCTTCTTCGGTAGTCGCTGAACGCCAAGTGCTTTCCACCGGCGCTCACACCAGGACAAGGTGCCAGATGTTTGTACTGTGTTGGCTTGCCAACCTTGCCAAGCGCCCACCCAAGCACGAACGCCGTCGACCTGCCTCAGCGCAGCTTGTTCCGTCGGTATGCCGAGCGGGACTTCCAATGGCCATTGGCCCTCGCCCGGATCACCGATCAACCACTCGCGGTGCTTGCATTGAAAGCGACGGGCGAGAAACTGTCGAACATCTTCAGGAAGCTTCAACGCTAGCCTCCTCTCGTGCGTGCTCTGGCAGTTTCAGCCGCTGACGATCACCGTCGTACTCAATCAGCAGGACGCCTGACACGCGCCGATCGCTGATGTCCACGAAGCAGGCGCCACCGATGAATGGCTCAAGGGTCATGACGGACTTCAGCGGTGTAGCGACCACCATCTGGAATCCGAAATTGGTAAAGATGTTCATCGCCAAAGCGGTGAACTCGTTATCCGCCTTGTCGAAGGCTTCATCCAGCACGACGGGCGCATACATCGGCACGCCGTGGTCGTTCCCGCCCAGTTGATATCGCAGGGCTGCGGCCAAGCACGTAGTGGCCAGTTTCTGCCGTTGGCCGCCGGACTTGCCTGCTCCGCTGCGGTAGATCTCGACCTCGACGCCGCTTTCATCGATCTCCCGCCCGATGAACTCAACATGCTGTCGAACATCGAGCACAGTCTCGCGCCAGCGCTTTTGCTCGGGGTCCTGACTGGCGAGTCGATCAACAAGTCGTCGCAAGGCTAGAAACCGTGCCTCGGCAAACTCGCGATCCTCCGTCCATGCATGGCTCAGTGCCTGCTGGATCTCCTGCTTGAATTCCTTGACGTCGACAAGCTGCCGATCACTGGCGTCGATGTGGAGATAGGTGCGTTGATTGGCGCTCTGGTTGAAGGGCACCTGACCAAGACTGTCGTTGACCAGATCCATCCGTTCCAGGATCGCCTTACGCGCATCGTTCAGGTAGGTGGAAAGCGCCGCCAGATTCTGGTGACTTTGGTTCTGCAGCAATTCAAAGAATCGCTGCTCATAGGCGGGTAGCCCATCCGTCTCCAGTCGAACCAGTTTGGCAAAGAAGTCTGGCGCGCTGGCAAGGCTCGTGTCCATGTCGCCCGCGTCCATCGGCCATTGCCGTTTGAAATCAGCAAAGCGTGCTTCTATTTCCTTCTCGCAGGCACCAATCCCACGGTTGACCTCTTCGATCTCCGCATTGAGTGCGCGTTCTACAGACGTTGTCACCTTGTCGAGGTTGTCGAGCCGGACTGCATCTGACTGCTTGGCGAAGCGCTCGTCGAGACCCGACACCTGATGGGGCGTCAATGGAACGATAGACGCGTCCTGCAGGAGAGATTCCAGTTTCTGGGTGCTGGTCTTGATCTGGTCAAGAATCGAGTCGTGCGCGCGTGTTGCCTGCCGAAGATCTTTGTCAGCATCCTCAACGAGCTTCTTTTGTTCACCGATTTGCTCGCTGATTTGCAGCAGGGTGGTATTGCCCTCCCGCGCTTCGCGGATCTGCCGCTCAATGGTGGAGATGCGATCCAGCAATGGGTGCACATCTATTTCCTGCCACTGGAGATTCACCAGAGTCTGGCACTGCATCGCTCGGGTCGCACGATTTTTGTCTTGGTCGGAGAGTTTGTCGATCTCCCCGCCGAGGCGCGCCATCGCGTCAGCCTGCTCCTGCGCCTGAGCTTGAAAGAGCCCGAGCTTCTCCCTGTTATCAAATCCGAGCACCCAGTTTCGCCGGTCGCCGACATTTCTGCGGTCGTCTTTCTCATGCCGGGTTTTGCTGTGCTTGACCTGGCCTTCACGGGTGATGGCGCGATCTGCGCTCCTGAAGGACTGAATAGAGTCGACGCACGCATAATCGAAGCGTTGCCGTAGTTCGGCCTGGAGCCAATCGGCATACGTCCCCTCCTTGACGTTCAGCTTGAGGACGAGTGAATTGGCCCCGATGGGCTTGGCCTGCCACGTCTCCGGTCGGCCAGTCCGGTAATACACCAAGCGCTGCCCAAAGTGGGTGGTGTTGATGTGATTGGCCAATGCCGAATACTGGCGCTCGTCTACCAGGAGTGAGAGCGCAAACCCGTGCAGTACGCGCTCAATGGCCCCCTGCCATTCGACCTCGTCAGGCTTCACTTCGATGAGTTCACCAACGAATGGCAGCGCGGACTCCGAGATCCCGATGGCAACGGCAATGTTTCGGCGCATTTCCAGCATGTCGGCTGGAATGTTCGATGGCTGGCGCTGGAGTGCCTGCACCTCTTTCAGAGCTTGCGAAAATGCTGCCTCAGCGTCCCTTTTTTCACCGGCCAGGCGGAACTGTTCTTCGCGGTTCGCGTTGCTGCGCTGTTCCCAATTTTCGACTTCCTGCCGCGCGTTGCCCAACAGTTCCGCGAAGGCTTGAGGTGAATCCGGGATGCTCCGGCCCAGCTTTTTGCACGCATCTTCGGCCTGACCGCGTTTGCGCAGGCGATCCGTGCGTTGGCCTTCCAGCCCCGATTTCTCGGCCTCCCATTGCTCGATCTGATCACCGCCTGCTTCACGGTGCTGTCGCTCCAAATCGCGCAAGATTGCGGCGTGGTTTTCCAGAGTGCTTTGACGTCGCCCCACTTCACCTTCTGAGCCGTTGGCTTGCACCTCCAGGGCTGCCACATGCTCCTTGAGAAGGTCAATGCGTCGGGTTTCCCGGTAGCCATCAACACCAAGCCGAAGCTCATCCAAGCCATTGAGCTGCAGCATCAGCGAGTCCCTGCGCAGGTGCTGATCCCGCGCTGGCGCGAGCGTTTGAACCTGCTCGCGGGCCGTGACGACTGTCTGGTGGGCCGCATTGAGCTCGCCAAATTCACTGACCAAGCGATCCGCTACCTCGAAGGTCTCGGGCTTGTCGAGCATGAAGTCGCGCAGGAAGGTATTGAGGTCGCCGAGGTTTTTGGCCGACTGGGTTTTGTGCAGCAAACGTAGCGCCATTTCGCTCTCGATGCCGAGCAGACGGCAGAACCGTTCGCAATAGGGACGAAATTCGTCCCGGGCGAATGCCTCCGGGAAGGACTGCTTGAGCTTACGGATGTCGAAGTTGGATTGGCCGAAGTCCTCGAGCTCGCGCAGATCAAAAGCCCGCTCCATGACAAGGTAGTGGCGTTTGACGTCGGTGCTGCCGTTCGCATTGCCCCGCAGCCAGAACACCTGAACCAACACCACAGACTGGCCCAAGGCGTTCTGGTAGCTCAGTGCCAAGGCTGACCACGTTGTCCCTGCGCGCAGGTAGCGGGTCGCGATCTCTCCCGACTCCCCATCCTTCTGTTCAGCCCACGCACCACGTATGTAGGTGACGAGGTTCCGGTCACGGCCACTGCGATCCGCCTCGCGCGCAGCCGCGTTGAAATCGATCCACCGAGGTGGCGTCAGCAACGCCGAAAATGCATCGAGCAGCGTCGACTTCCCAGCGCCGGATCGACCCACAAACAGAAAGCCTCGTTCGCTGATCGGCACGTCGTGCAGGCCGGAGAAAGTACCCCAGTTGTAAACCTGCAGGCGAGTCATCCGGAACTGCTCGCGGGCAAACAAGGAGGCGGTTTGGGGTTCCGAGATCATTGGTCGGCCTCCTCATCGGCGTCAGTCTGAACCAGTTGCGCTGGCGTTTCTCCGGCAGCCATGCGCTGATACAGGTGCGTCAGCGCTTGTATTTCCTCTGCCGAGAACAGGAGTTTCAGCGTCGGCGAAATCTCGAAGCGATCCTCACTCGAGCGAATCTTCTGCAGGATGCTGTGCTTCTTGATCTTCTCGATGGAGGCATGAACCCGTTTCACGAACCCTGCACGGTCGGTATTGGCGGCGCGCTCATAGAGGGAGAGAAACTCCGTGATCTCGTCTGTCGACACCACGGCACGGTCGCCCTGCGAGTCTGCTTGGGTCAATCGCTGGCGAAGGTGGAGCAGCAGGATGGAGTCAATGAACGTCAGCTGGGCGCGACGCAGCAGGAGTGGCACTTCGAGGTCGCCGGTATCTGCCTGGCGCGTGAAAGCCACTTGTACGTCTCTATCGATAACCAGTTCGAGAAACAGCTCGGCAAGACGCCGACGGATCACCGCTTCGTCTCGTACCAAGATCGGCCAGAGTTTTGGATGCCGACGCCCGTCGAGCGATGGCCCTGCGAGCAGCTGCACCAAGGCGCGCCGGGTATCCAGTGCCAACTCGCCGCTGTCGCCCAGGAACAGGGTGTTGGCAGGTGCCCGAGCAGCATCTGATTCTTGTGCTTCGGTTGGCACTGCCAATTCGTCGCTGATGGACCCATTTTCAGACCAGTTCATTGGCCCGCTCCCTCAAAAAGAAGATCTTTGGAATTCGGGCGCTACGACGCTCGTCGTCGCCTCCAACCCAGCCTACGGTTTCACTGTGGTCGGCCTTGAACCCATGCCGACTACCCAACGCAAGTAACCCGACGACGCTGCCCAGCCCCTGTGCAGCGGGGAACTGCTGCAGCACGTCGGCAATCGATGCCTGGGAGCGTTGCTCCAGGACTGCCAGCACGTTGGCCTTCAGTGTTCGGAAGTCGATCTCGGACTGAGCGACCAGTTCGCTCACAGACTCTAGATCGATGGGCGGCGCGTCCCCTTCTGCCATCTGCCCAGGCAATGCTTGCAGGGATGGGGCGTGCAGAACCCATTGAGATAATGAGCGCAAACGACTGCTCGTGAGCTCAAGCGTGTACTGGAGGGTTTCTGTGGCCCTGACTTCATCCTTCAGGGCGAGTGCTGCGCGCTGGGCGTCTTTCAGCAGGTGATTGAGTCGGCGTTGCTCCAGGTATTCACGACTCTGGACGAAGTGCTTCAGGCTGCGCGCGAAGGTCTGGAGCACCTCGTGAACCATGCCGCCCTGTTCAAGAAGGGTGCGCGTCAGCCGCAGAAGGAATCGTCGCTCCTTGGCCTCGAGCTGCCCCACGAACTCCCGCGACATGACGCTATCGAGCGCCTGATCAAGCGTGGCCGCCTGTTCTGGGTCCGTAAGCAAGCGCCAGAAAGCAGAGAAAGTCCTTCCGGCATCGCTCTCTGAAATCAGATCGATTCCGGCGAACAGCGAATCCAGCACATCCCCTCGATTGCCATCGTTGTCCATGATGCGTTCACGAAGATCGCGATTCAGCTGGTCGAACTGATCTCGAACACGGCGGAAATCACCGGCCAGATCGTCGGCCAGCGTGATGATCTCCCGCGTGCGCTCGAGCGCCGTCGTATGGGGCAGCACGCGCATCTGCCCCTTCTGGATGGCGTCAATCTCCTTGTCGATGCGGGCTTGCTCGGCCATGAGCCGGTCGATGCGGCGGAACTTGTCGGTGTCGGTGTCCTCGGCAAGTCGGGCCAAGGCCTCGATGACGAGCGTCAGGCGGCTTTCGGTCGCGGCTGAGTGCGGCTGTGCCAGTCCAGAGACAAACCGAATGGCTTCGACGGCCGCCGTGGAGAGTTCATATTCCTCTTCTGAAGCCCCAGCCGGGAAACGTCGCTCCAGGAACCCATCGGCGAGCCAGCTGGCGACATACGCCTGTGCCGTTTGGGGAAAGTCTTCGCCTTGGGCGCGCAGCTCTTCCAAATCCCTTGCGATGCGTTCGTGAAAAATGGAGGCAGGGAGGCTTCGCTCGCCCTCATACAGATGGGATTGAAGCAGGCCAATGACGGTAGGCCCGGTAGTCGAGGCAAGCAGACGCCACAGCGGCTGCGCCCGCATGCGCCGGTAGGTCGCGATGGCTTTGTCTGCTTTCACTCCCATGCTCCAAACTGCGGGCATCGCCCGTCATGTGGTAATCACAATGCAACGCATACAAGAATCATAAACATTGCGTTGCCACATTCTAGAGCAGCTTATATACTTCCCGCAATAACCCGCACAAGTATTCGTTAACCCGATAGAGCACTCAGGAATGCCCAAAGACCAACTTGCAGAACTGACCCAGCCTCAGCGCGACCGGCTCGCCTTCATTGAGCTGCGTGTGCGCTTCGTGGGGGAGATCCGTCGGCAGGACTTGGTTGCGCGGTTTGGCATCCAGTCCGCAGCGGCAACTCGAGATTTGGCGCTCTATAAGGAGTTGTCTCCAGGCAACATCGACTATGACCCCAAAGGCAAGGCCTACGTCCTGGGGCCAGACTTCCGCCCCATCTTCGACTTTCCTCCGGAGCGGGTGCTGTCTTGGCTGACGCAGGGTTTTGGAGACGGCGAGCCGATGCGGCTCAAGGCGTGGGTGGCCAGCGAAAGCCCCTCACGGCTTACACACCCGGATCTCGATGTACTGGCCAGCGTGACCCGGGCGATCCATCAGGGGTGTCCGCTCCGCGTCGAGTACTACTCAATATCTAGCGGCTGTACTGAGCGGGAAGTCGTCCCCTTTGCGCTGATCGACAACGGCCTGCGCTGGCATGTCCGCGCCTTTGACCGGAAGTCTCAGGAGTTCCGGGATTTCGTCATCACCCGGATCAAGAACCCTGTCGTGCTCAAGGGGCAGCCAGTGGCAGCCCATGAGATGAGCGATCAAGACATCCAGTGGACGCGGATCGTCGAACTGGAGTTGGTGCCGCACCCGGATCAGCCCCGGCCGGAGATCACCGAAATGGATTACGGCATGCGCGACGGCGTGCTGCGGATGAAGCTGCGCGCTGCCACGGCTGGATACATCCTGCGCAAATGGAGTGTCGACTGTTCGCCCGATCATTGCCTTCGTGGACCGGAGTACCGGTTATGGCTCAAAGATCATCTCGCGATTTACGGCGTGAAAAATGCCGTACTGGCACCAGGCTATAGCGCCACTACGAAGGCGGACTCTTGATGGAACTGATCGACAACATCAACCGCCTGCTCGGCGACGACCTAAAGCAGACGCTCAAACCCGGTGCTCGCCTGAAAATCGCGGCCTCCTGCTTTTCGATGTACGCGTTTGAAGCGCTCAAAGCAGAGCTGGAAAAAATCGACGAGCTGCAATTCATCTTTACCTCGCCGACGTTCACCGCCAACGAGGTCACCGACAAGATTCGCAAGGAACGCAAAGAATTCCACATCCCAAAGGCTGACCGCGAACGGAGTCTGTACGGGAGTGAGTTCGAGATTCAGCTGCGCAACAAACTGACCCAGCGCGCAATTGCAAAAGAGTGCGCGGACTGGATGCGGCGCAAGGCAACGTTCAAGTCCAATCGCAGCAAGGCACCGATGCAACAGTTCGCCTGTGTTCAGGCTGCCGCAGCAGAGACTGCCTACATGCCATTGCACGGCTTTACCGCCGTCGATCTCGGCTACCAGCAGGGCAACGCTGTCTCCAACCTCGTCAACAAGATGGACGAGCCGTCCTTTACGGCGACCTACCTCAGTCTGTTTAACCAGATCTGGCAGGACCCCGAGAAGCTGGAGGATGTGACGGCGCAGATCTGCGACCATATTGCGTCTGTGTACCAGGAAAACTCGCCCGAGAGCATCTATTTCCTGATGCTCTACAACATCTTCAATGAGTTCCTGGACGACATCAATGAGGATGTCCTGCCGAACGACCGCACGGGCTACCAAGACACGCTCATCTGGAACAAGCTCTTCAACTACCAGAAAGATGCGGCCACTGGGATCATCAACAAACTTGAGACCTACAGCGGCTGCATCCTGGCCGACAGCGTCGGCTTGGGCAAAACCTTCACGGCCCTGGCGGTCGTCAAGTATTACGAGCTGCGTAACAAGTCAGTCCTGGTGTTATGCCCCAAGAAGCTGGCGGACAACTGGCTGAACTACAACCGCAACCTCAAGACCAACATCTTTGCCCGCGACCGGTTCAACTACGACGTGCTTTGTCATACCGACCTGAGCCGTACCAGCGGCGAGTCGTTTGGCACCCCCCTGAACCGCATCAACTGGGGCAATTACGACCTCGTCGTCATCGACGAGTCGCACAACTTCCGCAACAACGACGCCTACAAGGACAAGGAAACCCGCTACCAGAAGCTGATGAACAAGGTCATCAAGGAGGGCGTGAAAACCAAGGTGCTGATGCTTTCAGCCACCCCGGTGAACAACCGCTTCAATGACCTGCGCAACCAACTGGCACTGGCCTACGAGGGTGACTCCGAGAACCTTAGCAAGAAGCTGCGTACCGGCAAAACGGTTGAGGATATTTTCCGTGGTGCGCAGGCCAGCTTCAACGCATGGGCAAAGCTTCCACCGGAAGAGCGCACAGCGCGAGCCATCCTGGACTCGTTGGACTTCGACTTCTTCGAATTGCTCGACAGCGTCACCATTGCGCGCTCGCGCAAGCACATCCAGACCTTCTACGACACCAAGGACATCGGCCAATTCCCAGAGCGCCGCAAACCATTGTCGTTCCACAGCCCGCTCACGCAGCGAACGGACGTGATGAGCTTCAACGAGATCTTCGAGCAACTGTCCCTGCTCAAGCTCGCCGTGTACGCCCCGATCAGCTACATCCTGCCAAGTCGGCTCAAGAAGTACGAGGAGATGTACGACACCCAGGTCGCTGGTAAAGGCAAGCTCAAGCAAGCCGACCGCGAAAAGAGCCTGCAGGCGTTGATGACGACCAATTTGCTCAAGCGCCTAGAAAGCTCGATTGAGTCCTTTCGGTTGACGCTCCAGTCCCTGCGTGCGAACCACACGAATACGCTGGCCAAGATCAGCACGTTCAATCAGACCGGCAACGTCACCAGCATTGATGACCTGACCGACCAGTTGGAAAACCTCGACGCGGACGACGACGACCTGCCCACCATTGGGGACAGCGACGAGTCTGAAAAAATAGGCGGCAAGGTCAAGATCAGCCTCGCCGATATGGACTTGCCCTCTTGGGAGCACGAGCTGAAAGTCGATCTGGAAATCATTGATGCCTTGCTGGCGTCGATGAACAAAATCACGCCTGCCGATGACGCCAAGCTGCAGCACCTGAAGGCACTGGTTCTGGAGAAGATCGCAGCACCGCTGAATCCCGGCAACAAGAAGGTGCTGATCTTCACCGCCTTCGCCGACACCGCTGACTATCTGTATGCCAATTTGGCTCCGGAGTTGCTGGCCACACAGACCCTGCACAGCGCGAAAGTCACCGGCAAAGGTGCGCCGAAGTCCACGCTCAAGAAGAGCTACGACTTCCAGGAACTGCTCACCCTCTTCTCGCCGCGCTCGAAGGAGAAAGCCATCGTGCTGCCGAACGAACCGGCAGAGATTGACTTGCTGATCGGCACTGATTGCATCTCTGAAGGCCAGAACCTGCAGGACTGCGACTACCTCATCAACTACGACATCCACTGGAACCCCGTGCGCATCATCCAGCGCTTCGGCCGTGTGGATCGCATCGGCTCGCCCAACAGCAGTATCCAGCTGGTCAACTACTGGCCAGACATCTCGCTCGACGAGTACATCAACCTCAAGGAGCGGGTTGAGAGCCGCATGATGATTGCCGACGTCACCGCCACCGGGGACGACAACGTGCTGAGCGCCCAAGCCAACGATGTGTCCTATCGCAAGGAACAACTGCGTCGTCTGCAAGAGGAAGTGATCGAGCTGGAAGACCTGAAGACCGGCGTGTCGATCACTGACCTCGGGCTCAATGACTTCCGCATGGATTTGCTCAACTATGTGAAAGCCAATGGCGAATTGAGCAACGTGCCAAGCGGCATGCATGCCGTAGTGCCTGCCAAGCCGGAGATGGGCCTGCGCCCGGGCGTGATCTTCACGCTGCGCAACCGCAATCCGAGCGTCAATGTCAGCCAGCACAACCGGCTGCACCCTTACTACCTCGTCTACATCAACCGCGAGGGTGAAGTCATTCACGACCACACCGAGGTCAAGCGTTTGCTGGATCTAGTGCGCAGTTGCTGCAAGGGGCAAGCCCAGCCTATTCCGGATGCCTGTCGCCTGTTCAACAAGGAAACGGCCGATGGCCGCAAGATGCAGGTGTATTCGGACCTGCTTGGCAAGACCATTCGCTCCATGATCGAGGTGAAGGAAGAGAAGGATCTGGACAGCCTGTTCAGCGGCGGCAAGACCACTGCGCTGGTCAATACCATCGCCGGGCTGGACGACTTCGAACTGATCACCTTCCTCGTGATTCAGGAGGCCGGATGAGTTTGCCCGCCCGATTCGAGTCGAACGCCGCGTTCATCAACTACCCGAAGCAGGCCGCTTTTGGCCGCACCCTGCCAAAGAACAAAATCTACGAACACAGCGGTGCCAATACGAGGCTGAAGGACTTGTTCGTCGAGCAAGTGGAGCAGATCGTTTGGCAATACAAGTTGGCACCGGAAACGATCAACCTGCCCGCCAAGCCGGGAGTGCCAGAGCTTCAGATTTTCTCGATCCAGCTCAAGACATCGGAGCTGAATCTGGACGTTTTGCGCTGCATCGATGGCGCGGTGCAGTTTCCCATCATCTTCGAGCTGAGCTTTGATGGCCGAACACAGGTGATTGCCGCGTACAAGCGCCCGAACGAGTCAGACGCCAGCCGTTGGGTCTTGAGCGACTACTTTGCAACGGCCTGGTTGCCGAGTGACTGTGAGCGCGCCGCCATGCCCTTGGCACTCGACTTGGGCGGCTTGTATGAGCAGGCGCTTCACCGCCTGATCCCCACGCCCGCGCGCCCACAAGAAAGCCTCGCTGACTTGGTCGCCCGCGTTGAACAGGTTGCAGCCAAGCAGCGTGAGATCGAGAAAACCGCCAGCCGACTTGCCAAAGAAAAACAATTCAACCGCAAGGTAGAGATCAACGCGCACTTGCGGCAGCTTAAAAACGAACTTGAAGAATTGACCGGGAGGGAGAGTGCATGACGCAGAGCCTGAATGACGAATCGAGGAAACACATCGAGCAGGTCGCTGGCGAAGCGTTGGCGCAACTCGAAAGCATTGCTGAAACGGCCAAGAGCAAGCTGCACGATGGGCGGACACTGGGCTCGGATGCGCTGGCAAGCATCAACACAATGACGTCCAGTTCAGCCATCCAAAGGCTGGATCAGATCAGTCAGGCGAACCGCGAAAGCTATCAGGTGCTGGTGGCAGAGCCTGCCATCGCCCGCGTTGTTGTGGTCGATGAAGAGGGAGAAGAGAAAACCTACTACATCTGCCGCACGACGCCGGTATCGGGCTTTCCCAATTTGGCCAGCTACCGCGCGCCGGTTGGACGCCTGGCCTCACTGGCAATTGGCGCAGAGTTCACGCTTCCCAATGGAACCGTCGTTGAGGTTCTTGAGCGGGCCCAGCTTCGGCCCAATGCGCTTGCCGATGGGTGGGACTCTCGCGACACCGTCGTTGAAGCCGAGCATTTTGGGCCGTTCACCATCGAGTCACTGCGTGCGCTGCTGACCGAGGTTGCGGGGGAGGAAGTTACCGAAGACATTCTTGGCCAATTGCTGGCCGAGGAGACCGTCAAGGCCAACATCATCGACGGCGTTCGCCGCAGCGTCATCACCAAGATGGGACTGCGGGATCAGCCCATCCTCGATCAATACCAGGACGAGATTTTCCGTCTCCCTCTCGACAAGCGCCTGTTGATCCTGGGCCCGCCCGGTACAGGCAAAACAACCACCCTGATCCGCCGCCTCGGCCAAAAACTCGACACGGCCTTCCTGGAAGAAGGCGAACAGCGTCTGGTTGAAACAGTCGCCTCAGTCCAAGGCATTGCGCACGCCAACAGCTGGCTGATGTTCACGCCCACGGAGTTGCTCAAGCAATACCTCAAGGAAGCATTTGCGCGTGAAGGTGTTCCCGCCTCGGATCTACGCATCAGAACGTGGCAAGACTATCGACGCGAGCTGGCCCGAAACGCATTCGGCGTCCTCAGAACGGCTTCTGGCGGCGGTACCTTTGTCCTGAAAGACGGATTGGCCAGCCTGAGCGAGACAGCACTTGAGCGCCCCATCCAGTGGTTTGACGATTTCGACGCATGGCAGCGCAAGGCCTATGTGCAGGAGCTGCATGATGCCGCAACCCAGCTCCACGAAGCCAAAACTCCCGAAGTGCTGAGCCTCGGCGCACGTCTGCAAGACATCTTGTCTCGGGCGGCCGATGGCGCACTGGCGGCGATGTTTGGCTCGCTGGCGGTGGAGATTGCCAAAGTACAGGCACTCGTCAGCAGCCTGAAGGAAGGCTCCGACGGCAAGATCAAGGCCGCGCTCAACCTGCAACTCAACCGCAACCGAGCCTTTCTGGATGAGTTGGCCCGCGTAATAGACAGCCTGCAACAGGCGCAAGCGACTGATGCGGACGACCAGGACGACCCCGACGCTGATGAGGAGGAAGACGCCACCGCACCGCGCACAGGCCGTGCCGCCGCGCTCAATGCCTATATGCAAGCTGTGCGTGCCCAAGCCCGGGCGGCAGCATCGAAGCGCGCAGTCAGCAAAGCCTCCCGCAACGGCAAGATCATCGAGTGGTTGGGGGATCGTGGTCTGACAGAAGCGGATCGCGCCGAGGTGGGTGCTAGCCTTCTGGTGCAGGCCAGCGCGCGCCGCTTCGTTAATCCGGTCAAGCGCTACCTCGACGGCATTCCGAAGCGCTACCGTGCATTCAGGCGCGAACGCCAACCGGCAAACATCTGGTATCGCCACGAAGGCTTTGAGGCGCGCGACATCCACCCGCTGGAGTTGGACATCGTCTTGCTCGCGATCTTGCGCGCCGCAGGCGATCTGATCAGTCGGCCCAATGTTCAGCGCGACATCGATAGTCCAGCGTGGTCATCGCTCCAGCCTATCCTGGCGCATTACCGCAACCAGATCCTGGTAGATGAAGCGACGGACTTCTCGCCCACCCAGCTTGCCAGCATGGCGGCGCTGACGCATCCGCGACTGCGCTCATTCTTTGCCTGTGGCGACTTCAATCAACGCCTGACTACTTGGGGCGCACGCTCTGCCGACGACTTGAAGTGGGTCTTCGCCGATTTCGACATCAAGGAGATCACCGTCTCCTACCGGCAGAGCAAGCAGCTAAACGATCTGGCCCGCGCCATGATCCGCGCCGTCGGAGGAACCGAGCAAGACGCCAGCTTGCCTGCGCATATGGACAGTGTTGGCGTTGCGCCAGCCTTGCTGGAGCACGCTACCAACGCAGAAGCCATTGTCGGTTGGCTGGCGGATCGCATTCGCGAGATTGAGCGCTTTGTCGGCCAGTTGCCATCCACCGCCATTTTTGTGAACACCGAGGACGACGTTGCTCCAGTGGCCGACGCGCTGAACGCCGCCCTGGCGGAGCACAACATCCAGGTCATCGCCTGCCGCGAGGGCCAGGCAGTGGGGCAGGAAAGCAACGTGCGCGTGTTCGACATCCAGCACATCAAAGGCCTGGAATTTGAGGCGGTGTTCTTTGTCGGCATTGACCAGCTCGCCACGCTGCACCCGGCGCTGTTCGACAAGTACCTGTACGTCGGCACCACCCGCGCGGCCACCTACTTGGGTGTGACCTGCCAGGGCACCTTGCCATCCGCCATCGAGAGTCTGCGCACGCACTTTTGCCAGGACTGGCAACAAGGCAACTGACCATACCAATACGAACTTGAATTGTGAGCCGCTAAATACTGGCGTCCAGAGGAAAAGAACATGGAAAAACTAAAAATGCATTCACCCAATCTCACGCAGAACAACATCGCCCGCATTCGTGATCTGTTTCCGGGCTGTGTGACCGAAGCCAAGGGTGAGGACGGCAGCGTGAAGCTGGCGGTGGATTTTGACCAGTTGCGGCAAGAGCTTGCCGAGTCGATTGTCGAGGGGCCACAAGAGCGCTACCACTTGAACTGGCCAGGCAAGCGCGAAGCATTGCTCACAGCCAACGCGCCGATTGCCAAAACGCTGCGACCTTGCCGCGAAGAAAGCGTGGACTTCGATACCACGAAGAACCTGTTCATTGAAGGTGACAACCTCGATGCTCTGAAGCTTTTGCAGGAAACCTATCTTGGCAAGGTCAAGATGATTTATATCGATCCTCCGTACAACACGGGGAATGACTTTATCTACGAGGATGACTTCGCGGAAAGCACCGGCGAATACCTGCGGCGTTCCAATCAGGTGGACGAAAAAGGTAACCGGTTAGTGGCCAATACCGCCGCGAATGGGCGCTTTCACTCGGACTGGCTTTCAATGATGTATTCGCGACTGCGGCTCGCGCGATCATTGCTACGAGAAGATGGCCTAATCTTCATCAGCATAGACGATGGTGAGGTGGCCGGCCTGCGACACTGTTGCGAAGAAATTTTTGGAGCCTCAAACTTTGTGGCTCAGATCGCATGGGAAAAGCGATATACCCGATCAAACAATGCCAAGCGATTCTATTCTTTGAAAGATAACATCGTCGTTTTCCGGCGTTCTGAGTCGCTGGATGTAATCAAAGAGAAGCGTTCTGAAAAGGCTGATTCAGGGTACCGCAACCCTGACAATGATCCTCGAGGCCCATGGATTACCTCTTCGTACGTTAATCCTGCGACCAAAGAGGCCCGCCCGAATCTTGTTTACGGCATCAAAAATCCATACACCGGCGTGGAGGTTCATCACCCTACGCACGCATGGAAATACGCAGAGTCAGAGCACAAGCAGCATGTCGCGGAAAATCGACTCTACTGGGCCAAAGAAGGGGACGCAGAATTCCCTAGACTCAAAATCTATTTGGCAGATCAAACAGAGGGAATGGTGCCGATTGATGTTTGGGACTATAAGTCAAGTGGCACGACGGATGACGGTGGATCTGAAATCAAGGAATTATTCGGCGCTGCGGTTTTCGACACCCCCAAGCCCACGAAGTTGATTCAGCGAATGCTGGGTATTGGAACAACAGGTCAAGGAGAGGAAATCGTCGTCGATTTTTTCGCGGGTTCATGTTCAACCCCTGCAGCGGTTCTCAAACAAAACGCGGAGGATGGGGGCAACCGTTGCTTTGTTGCCATTCAAATTGCCGAACCGCCTGTAGAGGGTACTGTCGCTGCGACGCAAGGGTTTCTTAGCATCGCTGAAATCGGCAAAGAGCGTATTCGTCGCGCTGGTAAGAAAATTCTCGAAGGGGAATGCCACCCAGGATGGAACCGAGACATCGGAACCAGGGTTCTCAAAATCGATACTTCAAACATGGGTGACGTTTACTACGCCCCCGATGCGCTGGACAAGGCTAATCTCGACCTGTTTATTGACAACATCAAGCCTGACCGCACGGCGGAAGACTTGCTGTTCCAGGTGATGCTGGACTGGGGTGTTGACTTGGCGCTGCCGGTTGCCAGGGAAACCATTCAGGGCAAGGAGGTGTTATTTGTCGATGGCAACGCACTGGCTGCCTGCTTTGACGCGCATAGCGGCATCGACGAAGCCTTCGTAAAGGAACTGGCCAAGCGCCAGCCGCTGCGCGTGGTGTTCCGCGATGCGGGGTTTAAGGACAGCGCCGTCAAGATCAACGTACAGCAGATCTTCAAGCTTTTGTCGCCTGCCACCGAAGTGAAGTGCGTCTGAGGAGGCTGCGATGAAGCTGAAATTCAAGACGCAGGCCTACCAGACTGCGGCGGTGCAGGCAGTAGTGGACTGCTTCAAGGGACAGGTTCCGCATCACGGCGGCGTTCGCTACCGGCTCGATCCCGGCAGCCATAAAGCAGTCCCAGCAAGCCTGCAAGGGTCGCTCGCGCTAGAGACCGCTTCGTCTGAAGCCGCAGCGGAAAAGGAAGCTGCGTTCCGCAACTCCGACTTCACGTTGTCGGAAACATCTCTGCTCGACAACATCCGGGCCGTGCAGCACGGCCAGAACCTGCCGGTGTCGGACGCACTGGTCAAGACCAAAGTGGCCAAGGTCAATCTCGACATCGAGATGGAAACTGGTACCGGTAAAACCTATTGCTACATCAAGACGATCTTTGAGCTGAACAAGCAGTACGGCTGGAGCAAGTTCATCATAGTGGTACCTAGCATAGCCATCCGTGAAGGCGTGGCCAAGTCGCTGGAAATCACTGCCGAGCACTTTCTGGAGACTTACCACAAGAAGGCGCGCTCCTTCATCTACAACTCCAAGCAATTGCACCACCTGGAGAGTTTCTCGTCCGACGCGGGCATCAACGTGATGGTGATCAACGTGCAAGCGTTTGCCGCGCGAGGTGCCGACAACCGCCGCATTTATGACGTGCTGGACGACTTCCAGTCGCGCAAGCCTATCGACGTGATCAGCGCCAACCGCCCCATCCTGATTCTGGATGAGCCGCAGAAGATGGAAGGCGCGGCCACGCTGAAGTCCTTGGAAGAATTCAAGGCATTGATGGTGCTGCGCTACTCGGCCACCCATAAGACCACGCACAACAAGATTCACCGGCTAGACGCGCTGGACGCCTACAACCAGAAACTGGTTAAGAAGATCGCGGTGCGCGGCATCGCTGTGAAGGGCCTCGCGGGCACGGCGGGTTATCTGTATCTACAGTCAATCGAGATATCGAGCAAGAAGCCGCCCGAGGCGCGTGTTGAGTTCGAGCAGAAGCTGGTGGGGGGGGACATCAAACGCGTAGTGAGGAAGTTCTCCAAGGGTGACAACCTTTTCGATTTATCCAACGGACTCGATCAGTACCGCGATGGCTTTGTCGTGGCCGACATCAACGCCAACTCCGACACCCTGAGCTTCACCAATGGAGTCGAGCTCACCGTAGGGGATGCGACCGGTGATGTGACCGAGGCAGCACTGCGCCGCATACAGATCCGCGAGGCCATCAAGGCCCATTTCGACAAGGAACAGGCGCTGTTCCAGCAAGGCGTGAAGGTGCTTACGCTCTACTTCATCGACGAAGTGGCCAAGTACCGCGACTACTCCGCCCCGGACGAGAAAGGCGAGTACGCCCGAATCTTCGAGGAGGAATACCAGCTCTACCTCAACGAGGTGCTGGATCTGGATGAGACGCCGTACATCAAGTACCTCAAGGGCATTCCAGCCGACAAGACTCACAGCGGCTACTTCTCTATCGACAAGAGGAGCAAGCGTGATGTTGACCCTTCTGTTGCCGCGCGTGGCGAAAACGCCGGGCTGTCCGACGACGTGGACGCCTACGATCTTATCCTGAAGCACAAGGAGCGCCTGCTATCGCTGAACGAGCCGGTGCGTTTCATCTTCTCGCACTCGGCCCTGCGCGAAGGCTGGGACAACCCGAACGTGTTCGTGATCTGCGCGCTCAAACACAGTGACAACACGATTTCCCGCCGCCAGGAGGTAGGGCGCGGCTTGAGGTTGTCCGTTAACCAAAGTGGTGACCGGATGGATCACCCGGCCACGGTACACGACGTGAACGTGCTGACCGTGGTCGCCAGCGAGAGCTACAAGGACTTTGTCGCAGCGCTGCAGAAGGACATCAGCGAGTCGCTGTCTGCACGTCCGCGCACGGCGGACGAGGCCTACTTCACCGGCAAGGTATTGAAGACGGCGACTGGCGATGTCGAGGTCACGCCGCAGCTAGCGAAGCAGATCTACAAGTACTTGCTGAAGCACGACTATACCGACGACGCAGATCGCATCACCAGCGCCTATCACGAAGCGAAGAAGGACGGCGCACTGGCTGCGCTGCCACCCGAGTTGGCACCGTACGCCGAGCAGGTCTTCAAGCTGATTGACAGTGTCTTTAGCGAGAGCCTGTTGCCCGAAATTGGCGACGACCGCAAACCCAAGAAAAACCCGCTCAACGCCAACTTCGAGAAGCAGGAGTTCAAGGAACTCTGGAATCGGATCAATCGCAAGGCAGCGTACAGCGTCGACTTCGACTCCGACGAGTTGGTGCAGAAAGCGGTCAATACCCTCAACGACAAAGATGCTGGGCTGCGAGTCACTCCTTTGCAATACACCATCCAGCACGGTGAGCAGGCTGCCGCCGTGACCTACGACGGCATCAAGGGCGGCAATGCGTTCGAGTTGAAGGTCACGGAGACGGAAACCAACCGCGCCTCAATCCATTCGGCGGTCAAGTACGACCTGATCGGCAAGCTTGCCGAAGGAACCCAACTGACACGGCGTACGGTGACCGAGATTCTGAAGGGACTCAACGCCGCCGTATTCGCGCAGTTCAAAACCAACCCGGAGAGCTTCATTGCCGAGGCGATTCGCTTGATCAATGAGCAGAAGGCCACCGTCATCATCGAGCACCTGGCTTACGATCCGGTTGAGGACAAGTTTGACCTCGACATCTTTACTGCCGGGCAGACCAAGCAGGACTTCAGCAACGCGGTCAAGACGCCCAAGCACCACATCTACGACTTCGTGCTGCCGGATTCCGGATCGAAGCCGGAGCGCGATTTTGCCGAGGCGTTGGAGGCCAGTGCTGAAGTCGTTGTATACGCCAAATTGCCGCGTGGTTTCCTGATCCCGACCCCAGTAGGCGACTACAACCCCGACTGGGCCATTTCCTTCAAGGAAGGCTCGGTGAAGCACATCTACTTCGTGGCGGAAACCAAGGGGTCGATGTCCTCGATGGATCTACGCGAGATTGAGAGGACGAAGATCAAATGCGCTCGCAAGTTCTTCGATGAGATGAACCGTCGCTTCGCCCCGGAGAACATTAAGTACGACGTGGTGGATAGTTTTGGAAGGTTGATGGAGTTGGTGAAAACGTAGTGACTGATTCAGATGTCCGCGCTTAATCACTATTGCTAATTAGCAATCCTCCAGGATCTATTTGCATGACCAACAAGATTTCCAATCATTCCAAGAGCCTTTCTCGACCAGATGATTCGGCAGGCGCATTGCTCGTTGAATTGCTGGAGGGAACTACGGGGCGAAATTTCGATATTGAATCCGTTTTCCTTGAGCACCTGGAGACCGGAGAGTGGAGGTGGGTTGTATATGAATTTTTGAAGGCGGAAACTATTCCTCCACAAAGGAGCAACCCCAATTATTACTGGCACAAGAACAGCTGGGCTGCTGCCGGTTCCGTGGACACCCACCTAAGCTTCTGAAGCTTTTTCGAAGTCTATCGGACTGACGTAGCCGAGCGTCGAATGACGGCGCGTCGGGTTGTAGAACCGCTCGATGT